>NZ_APKE01000017.1 GCF_009835145.1 Profundibacterium mesophilum KAUST100406-0324
ACTTTTTAGATAACAGATTTCATCCGCTAGCGACGTCACAAAAGGTATGTGACGCGTGGCAAAAACAATCAGAAGCAAAGGGCAGGTGGCACTCTGCCAGGCGTTGGTCGACGCGCGCAAAAGCGCAGGCTTGGGCCAGGACGACTTGGCGGACAGGCTCAAGTGCCATCAATCTCTCGTGGCACGCATTGAGAGCGGCGAACGCCGGATCGACGTCGTCGAGCTGGTCGTCCTTGCGCGCGCCATCGGCTTTGACCCCTTCGAGGTTTTGGCGATCGTCGAAGCCGCCACGGAGCCCGACCACCGGATTTGATCCATTTCATATTTCGAGAACACGGGAGCTGACTTCTCCCGTTGTGAATTCGTTACCGCGAGGACGAACAGTAACCGATTTTAACGAGGCCCGGCACACGGTTGCAGCAAACGCTTTGGATCTGAGCTGCTATCCGCAACGCCAAATTGCAGGAAGTCAGTAAACAGTGAACGAAAATGAGGTCGAAGGCGTCGCAATCGCCAATTTGATTGCAGCCGATGAAGAAACCATTGTCGGCTGGGTATATCGCTGGAACACAGGTGCTCTGGCAATCCGGTGGGACATCCATGGCCCGCAGCGTGTCTCAAAGATTTACCCGGATCTCTGCGATGCGGATAAAGCTGAAATTGACTTCGCATCTCTCACGCAGCTGCCCTGTCGCAACGACTGACATGGTAGAATATGGCCTTTATGGCCCTCGATTGTGTGAGTGTGCCTGCGTTGCAGGTTTGATTTCGTACAAGGCTCTGCGCGACGTCGCGGCGCCTCAACAGTCAGTAATTGACCTGCTCGAAGCCGTAATTCCCGCTATAGTCACGCCACTCAACGAAGACGGATCTGTGATAAATGTTCGGGCAGTGCTCGCCCCACCGCTCGAGACCGGCATGCGCAGCAGGAAGCGCTGCGGGTGACGACGCCCTCCAAGAAAAATCGCCCTGGATCCCGTAGGTGCCGAGGACAACGACGGCGCTGCGGTTGCAGTCGCCATCTCGCCCGGATTCGTGCTGGCGGGCATAACGAACGTCAAAGACGCGGATGGAGCGCACGAAATTGAATTCCGGCCCGCTGATATCGATATCGGCGCGGTCTTCTACGAGCTGGAGGGCGTAATCAGCCCGCACGAGGCTCCCCCAGACAGCGTCGGAGCCTTTCAGCCCGAGCATTCCGCCAGCCTCGGCTGCCTGATCGAAGAGCGCGGCTGAAGAGTTTGGTGGGGTTCCTGAACCACCATATAGGGTATCGAAGATCCGGTCCGTGGGGCGCGACCTGGCAGGCCCATCGTAAGACGCACCCATGGGGCAGCGCCAAATCTGCAGCGGCGGCTCCACCGGCCAAGGTGTGATGCGCCGGATGAACTCGGCCCGCGCGCGTGCGCATGGCACGGAAGCCGGCCACCCACCGGACAAACACAGCAGGATGGCGCAATCGATCTGATAGGTTTGGGCGCGTGCTTGCGTCGGAACTGTTGGGCCGGTCAAGGCGAGAGCTAAAAAGGCCACCAGAGGGAGGTTTTTGAATTCGAAACGCATGGCAAGGACCCTTGACGATCTTCACCCAGCATACATACGAAAATATACTATTGCAACATTGGTGATGTGTATTGCGGTTGCGGTGGTCGGCAAGATCGCGAGCCGACAGCGTCGGCTTGCCCACCCTGAGGAAACCATGCGTTCCAGCGATTAGCCTTGATCGCATTGATTGCGATGATTACACTCCTATCAGGAGGAGATCATGGCAAGCATTACCATCCGGAACCTTGACGATGACGTGAAGCGCCGCCTTCGCATCCGTGCGGCTGAGCACGGCCGTTCGATGGAAGAGGAGGCGCGCGAGATCTTGCGCCATGTTGTCGGCGAAGCGAAGCCATCCCACGATCTTGCCGCGGCCATCCGCGCGCGGGTCGCGCCTCTGGGTGGCGTTGATCTCGACCTTCCGCAGCGTGAAGCCATGCGTGAACCGCCCGCGTTCGACCAGGCCTGACGCATGATCATCCTCGACACGAATGTCCTCTCTGAGCTGTTGCGCCCGGCTCCCGAGCCGAGGGTCGAGCAATGGCTGTCGGCGCAGGACGGGCTCAACGTCTACCTGACCTCGATATCGGAAGCGGAACTGCGCTACGGCCTCGCGATCATGGGAAACGGCAAGCGGCGCGCCGCGCTGGTTGATGCAGTGGACAGCATCCTGCGTGAGGACCTTGCGGGGCGCATTCTGCCTTTCGACAGCGCCGCCGCGCAGTCCTATGCCGCCATCTCCGCCGCACGACGGTCCGCCGGGCGACCGATCGCCCAGGCCGATTGCCAGATTGCCTCAATTGCCCACACCCGTGGTGCCTCCGTCGCCACGCGCAACACGCCTGACTTCGAGGGTTGCGAGATCGACCTGATCAACCCCTGGACTACCGCATGAACGCCGTTGAGATTGAACAAGCCGTTTCCGAACTCGCCGAGCAGCCCTTTGATGCGGCAGAGTTCCCCTATGCCTTCCTCATGGCCTTCGGAAACAAGGAGACGACAATCAAGCGCCTGCGCACCGGCGCATCGAACAAGTCCGACATCGGCGGCGTCCTGCAGACCAACAACATCCACCTTGCGACCTGCGTCCCGGGCGAAATCGCGGCAACCCTCGCCGCCCTGCGCGAAAGCCCTGCCACCTCCCGCGCCAAGGCGAAGTTCATCCTCGCCACTGACGGCATCGACCTCGAGGCCGAGGACATCACCACCGGCGAGACCATCGCTTGCCGCTACACCGATTTCCCCGATCACTTCGGCTTCTTCCTGCCGCTCGCCGGCATCTCTACCGTCAAGCAGATCCGCGAAAGTGCGTTTGACATCCGCGCCACCAGCCGCCTCAACCGGCTCTATGTCGAGCTGATCAAGGACAACCCCGACTGGGGCAGCGCCGAAAAACGCCACGACATGAACCATTTCATGGCGCGGCTGATCTTCTGCTTCTTCGCCGAAGACACCGACATCTTCGTCAGCGACAACCTGTTCACCGCCACCATCGACCAGATGGCGAACCGCGACGGGTCGAACACGCACGAAGTCATCGGCGAGATCTTCCGTGCGATGAACACCGCCATCCCCAAACGGGCCGAGGCCAAGCTGCCCCGCTGGGCCGACACCTTTCCCTATGTGAACGGTGGCCTCTTCTCGGGCAGCACCGATGTGCCGCGCTTTTCCAAGATCGCGCAGCGCTACCTGTCCCATATCGGCAGCCTCGACTGGACACAGATCAACCCCGATATTTTCGGCTCGATGATCCAGGCCGTGGCGGATGAAGAGGAACGCTCGGTCCTCGGCATGCACTACACCTCGGTGCCGAACATCCTGAAGGTGCTGAACCCGCTCTTTCTTGATGACCTGCGGGCAGAGCTGGAGGCGGCGGGCGACAACGCGCGGAGGCTCTCCAATCTGCGCGCGCGCATGGCCAAGATCCGCGTGTTCGATCCCGCCTGCGGGTCGGGCAACTTCCTTGTCATCGCCTACAAGGAAATGCGCGCGCTGGAATATGAGATCAACAAGCGCCGGGGCGAGCCGCAACGCCGCACCGACATTCCCCTGACCAACTACCGCGGGATCGAGCTGCGGGATTTCTCGGCCGAGATCGCGCGGCTGGCGCTGATCATCGCGGAATACCAATGCGACGTGACCTATCGCGGCCAGAAAGAGGCGTTGGCCGAGTTCCTACCGCTGGACGCGCAGAACTGGATCACCTGCGCCAACGCCCTGCGGCTGGACTGGCTGTCGGTCTGCCCGCCCACGGGGACGGGGGTGAAGTTTCAAGCGGATGACTTGTTCATGTCGCCGCTGGATCAGGCGCAGATCGATTTCGCGAATGAAGGAGGCGAGACGTATGTTTGCGGAAACCCGCCTTATGTCGGCGACAAATATCAGACCAAGGAGCAAAAGGACGATCTGAACGCGCTGCTACCAGGAAACAAAAAAGTACGTGCAATTGACTACATCGCGGGTTGGTTCTGGAAGGCATCGGACTTCATCAAGTATGGCGGCTGTTTCGCGTTTGTTTCTACAAACTCGATTTGCCAAGGTGTCCAAGTTCCGTTGATCTGGCCCCGAATTTTTCAGAACGGACAAGAAATATTTTTCGGACATCAGAACTTTCTTTGGGGCAATAATGCGAGCAAGAATGCTCAGGTCACCTGTGTGATCGTTGGGATCGCCGCTGTTGGTGAACGGTCCAAAGCTATTTATGGAGCCGACTTCATGAAGTCAGTCGAAGCCATAAATGCATACCTCACCGAAGGGGCCAATATTATTGTTGAACGTGCCTCTGAACCAATTGCAGAGATAGCGACAATGTTCGGCGGCAACATACCGCGGGATCAGGGCAACCTGTTACTGTCGCCTGACGAAGCGAACGATCTCTTGGAAGGTTTCCCTCAGGCATCTCCTCTCGTGAAGCCAATTGTAGGATCGAGCGAGTTCATCAATGGGCAACAAAGATATTGTCTTTGGATTGAAGATCACCAAGCAGAACTTGCATTCTCAATACCTCCGATTGCAGAACGTTTGGAGCGCATTCGAATCTACCGACAGGGTGGGAGCGAGCGCGGCAAAGCGGGCTTGCTGACGCCGTACAAGTTCGAGCGAACAATCATTGGAGAAGTAAATTCCATCGTCGTTCCAAGCGTATCCTCTGAACGTCGAGAATACCTGCCGTGTGGCTTGATGCCCAGTGACGTTCGCGTATCCAATCTCGCTCTCGCATTATACGATGCCCCGCTCTGGAACATGGCGCTGATCGCCTCGCGCCTGCATCTGGTCTGGATCGCCACGGTTTGCGGGAAGCTGGAAACTCGATATCGCTACTCCAACACCATGGGCTGGAACACCTTCCCCGTCCCGAAACTGACCGAAAAGAACCGCGCCGATCTGACTGCGGCGGCCGAAGGCATCCTTCTGGCCCGCGAGGCGCATTTCCCCGCCACCATCGCCGACCTCTACGACCCCGAAAAAATGCCCGCCAACCTGCGCGCCGCGCATGATCACAACGACGAGGTGCTGGAACGCATCTACATCGGCCGCCGCTTTCGCAACGACACTGAACGACTGGAAAAACTGTTCGAGATGTACACGAAGATGACGACGAAGGTGAGTGCATGAGTGACTTTAACAGCATGACGCTGATGGCAGCGGGCGAGATGATTGCTGAAATGTCGACGCAAGCCGCGTTCTCGTCTCTTATTTTAGGGTGGGGTGTCGAGGAATTCTGTGGCTCTGGATCGGTCGCTTCGAAGGCCAATGATTTGGTTAGGTTCGCAAGAAGCAGTATGGGGGGACGTTCTGTTCCGACGGTCAACGGAAACTGTGACCTAAGCAGAGCCATGATTGAGCATGCAATTACGGCATCCGAGCAAAGCAAGTGCAACAAGCCAGATGTCTGGTTGCGACTTCTTGCTGGTCTGAAAATGGATGGCTTCACACTTGTGGAAGAGGAGGTTCCAGACCCAATGGGCAGATCTTCCATTTTCGATGACGCTCCAAGGGTCATTACACAGACTGTTCTCAGGCGGATGCTGCCTGAGGATGTACCTGAGACAGATTTTCGAGAGGCGACAAGCGAAATTGAGGCCTTACTTGGTCGGCACGGGTTGGGCGCCGCCAAGGGGCATTTGGATCAAGCGATTCAGAACTTTTCGCAAGGGAACTGGTCTTCCGCCAACGCGATGATCAGAGATTTCTATCAGGAACTGCTGGACAAAATTGCGGAGTATTTTGGATGTGATCCTAAGGTTAGCGATGACGCAAAGAGGCAATATCTTGCAGATACAAAATCGGGACCGTTCCTACTTCACGAATACAATGAGTGGGAGAACGACAGAGGCAAACCTGCGTACGTATTGGGGTTGTGGGCAAGATTGCATCCGCACGGCAGCCATCCGGGCCTGTCAGATGAAGAAGATTGTGCTTTTCGGTTTCAAATAATCCTGATCACAGCCCGCATATTTTTAAGACGTTTTGATAAGCGGGTGAGAGGTCAATGATCAAAGGTTTTCCCTCCATTTCGATTATTTATGCCACCAACGGTAGCCCGGCCAAGCCGAACGACCTGGGCCGGCGGGCAATACAGGAATGCCCCTACGACAAACGCTACCCAGGCGTGGTGGGTCAGAAAGTGGACACACTATGACCCTTGACCCTGTCATGAGCGCGGAACGCACCCGCAGGTTGGTGGACGATCTGCGTGCCAAACCAGCGGAAACCACATGGATCGAGTTCAAGGAAAACAATGCCGACGGGCCGTTGATCGGCAAGCTGATCTCTGCCTTGTCCAATGCTGCACGGCTGGCCGATCAGCACTATGCCTATGTGGTCTGGGGGGTGCGCGACGGCGATCATGCGGTTGTCGGCACGAGTTTCGAGCCGACCGTGAAAAAGGAGAAGGGGCAGCCGCTCGAACTGTGGGTGGCCAACCACCTCCAGCCGGGCATCGAGTTCCGGTTCGAAGAGGTCGATCATGACGGGCAGCGCCTGATCCTGCTGACTATCCCCGCCGCCGCAACCGCTCCGGTAGAGTTTGACCGGACCGCCTATTTGCGCATCGGCAGTGCCACGCCGCGCCTGTCCGACCATCCGGAACGCCTGCGTGCCCTCTGGAGCAAGTTGCAGCCCTACGCTTGGGAGACAGGCGTCGCGGCGCAGTTCCTGTCCGGTGACGACGTTCTTGCGCGGCTGAATTACGCCAACTACTTCGATCTTACGGGCCAGCCCTTGCCGGATAACAGGCAGGGGATCTTCGACAAGCTATTGGCAGATCGTCTGATCCAGAAAGATGTAAGCGACCGCTGGAACATTACCAATCTGGGCGCAATCCTGTATGCCAAGAAACTTTCCGATTTCGGCCCCTCTGTAGAGCGCAAAGGGGTTCGTTTCGTGGCCTATGCTGGCACCGGACGTGCAGATGACGTGAGCCACCGCCAGGACGGCCAGCGCGGCTATGCAGCGGGATTTCAGGGGCTGGTGGATTACATCGACGGCCTTCTGCCCCGCAACGAATTGATTGGTAAAGCATTCCGCGAGGAGCGTCCGCTCTACCCGTCGATAGCGATCCGCGAATTGATCGCCAACGCATTGATCCACCAGGACATGACGATCACCGGTGCCGGTCCACTCATCGAGTTATTCAGCGATCGCATGGAGATCACGAACCCGGGCGCCCCCTTGGTTAGCCCCGACCGGTTTTTGGACTCGCCCCCGCGTTCCCGAAATGAAGCTCTTGCTTCCTTGATGCGGCGCATGAAACTTTGCGAAGAACAAGGCACCGGCATCGACAAGGTGATCTCGGCGGTTGAGCTACACCAGTTGCCCCCACCGGATTTCCGCATGGAGGGAGACGCCGTGCGCGTGGTTCTGTTTGCACCACGCCGATTTGCGGACATGACACCGGAAGAAGCCGTGCGAGCGTGTTACCAACATGCCGCGCTCAAATACGTAGGCGGTCAAAAGATGACGAACGCGACACTTCGGGAGCGGCTTGGCATCGACGACCAGAACGCTGCGCAGGCATCGCGGGTTATTCGCGCAACGCTGGATGCTGATCTGATCCGTCCTGCGGATGCTGAACGCCCTCGGGCCGGATATGTCCCCTCATGGGCGTGACAGGGACAACATTTGATCGGGTTTTGATTGTGCGTATGTGGGCTAGAGGGCGTAAATTGGAAAATACATATAAATCATACTGTTACGATAGGCAGGGTGCGGTATCGCTACTTGATCGGGTTTTGATTGCCTGCCCCAAAGCGAATGATTCCGCGCCCCTCAGAAGGAAAACATCATGACACAGCAGGTTCCTTCCGTCTCTGTCAATTACGCGGCCAATGGAAGCTCGACCAAATCGAACGAGCTTGGCATGCGCGAAATGCAAGAGGGTGCCTATGAGAAGCGGGGCGAGCAATACCTGCTGATCAAGTCGCCCCCGGCCTCGGGCAAGAGCCGCGCGCTGATGTTCATCGCGCTCGACAAGCTGCACAATCAGGGCCTGCGCCAGGCCATCGTCGTGGTGCCGGAAAAATCCATCGGGTCCAGCTTCAACGACGAGCCGCTGAGCAAGTACGGCTTCTGGGCAGACTGGACCGTGCAACCGCGATGGAACCTATGCAACGCTCCCGGCGGGGATGACGGCAAGGTCGGCGCTGTCGGCAAGTTTCTGGCGAGCGACGACAAGATTCTGGTCTGCACCCACGCGACCTTTCGGTTCGCCGTGGACAAGTTCGGGATTGAAGCGTTTGATGATCGGCTCATCGCGGTAGACGAGTTTCACCACGTCTCTGCCAACCCTGATAACAAGCTGGGCACGCATCTGGGCGCACTGGTCGCGCGCGACAAGGTGCATCTGGTTGCGATGACCGGGTCCTATTTCCGCGGCGATGCCGAAGCCGTTCTGTCGCCCGAAGATGAGGCAAAGTTCGATACCTTCACCTATACCTACTATCAGCAGTTGAATGGTTACAAATACCTCAAGACGCTCGACATCGGGTATTTCTTCTATTCCGGGTCCTATGCGGACGACATCCTCAAGGTTCTGGATCCGACCGAGAAGACAATCCTTCACATCCCGAACGTGAACTCGCGCGAAAGCACCAAGGACAAGCATCGCGAGGTCGAGCATATCATTGACGCCCTGGGCGATTGGCAGGGAGCGGATCCCATCACAGGCTTTCAGCTGGTCAAGACGCCCGACGAGCGAGTCTTACGCATCGCCGATCTGGTGGACGACGAGCCATCCAAGCGTGACAAGGTTTCCGCCGCGCTGAAAGACTCCACGCAGAAGAACAACCGCGATCATGTCGACATCATCATCGCCCTGGGTATGGCGAAAGAAGGGTTCGATTGGATCTGGTGCGAACACGCCCTGACGGTGGGTTATCGTGCCAGCCTGACGGAGATCGTGCAGATCATCGGCCGCGCCACCCGCGATGCCGAGGGCAAGACCCGAGCGCGGTTCACCAACCTTATCGCGGAGCCCGACGCCGCGGCCGAAGCTGTGACCGAGGCAGTCAACGATACACTGAAGGCGATCGCTGCAAGCCTGCTGATGGAGCAGGTGCTGGCCCCACGTTTCAACTTCGCGCCCAAGACCGTGAAAAGTGGCCCTGTCGAAGGGTTCGATTACGGCGAGGGCGGCTATGACCCCAACAAAGAGAACGTTGGCTTCAGCGAGGCCAGCGGACAGTTCCAGATCGAAATCAAAGGCCTGGTCGAACCCAAGAGCAAGGAAGCCAAGCGCATCTGCCAAGAGGACCTCAATGAGGTGATCACAGCTTTCGTTCAGGACAAGACTACGATCGAACGGGGTCTCTTCGACGAAGAGCTGGTGCCGGAGGAACTGACGCAGGTTCGCATGGGCAAGATTGTCGGTGCCAGGTTCCCAGAGCTAGATGCAGAGGATCAGGAAGCGGTGCGCCAACACGCAGTTGCTGCGCTGAACCTGACCCAAAAGGCGAAAGAGATCGCGCTGTCGAACCGCGATGACACAGAAACAACCGGCAATACCGCCTTGATCGACGGGGTGCGCAAATTCGCAATGGACGTGCGCGAACTCGACATCGATCTGATTGATCGCATCAATCCGTTCGGCGAAGCCTACTCGATTCTGGCAAAGACGATGAGCGAGGAAAGCCTTCGGCAGGTTCAGGCCGTCATCTCGGCGAAAAAGGTGCAACTGTCACCGGACGAGGCGCGAGATCTGGCGAAACGCGCCGTCAAGTTCAAGCAGGAGCGGGGCCGTCTGCCTTCCATCACATCGCCTGATCCGTGGGAGAAGAAAATGGCCGAAGGCGTCGCCTATCTCGCGCGCATGAAGCAGGAGGCTACCAATGGCTAAGGGTTTCACCGACGAAGACGACGCCCTCCTTGCTGAGCTTGGCGTCGAGGTCGAGGTCAAGAAGCAGCTCAGCCGCACACCACGCGAAGAACGCATCATCGCAGGTTTTGAGGAAATCTTGCGATTTGCAGATGAGCATGGCCGGCCTCCCCAGCACGGGGAGGATCGTGATATCTTTGAACGCCTCTACGCCGTGCGTCTTGATCGGATCCGCGACTTGCAGGAATGCCGCGACCTCCTTGCCCCACTCGACGAGCAGGGTCTCCTAGCAAACACTCCTGCGCCCTCAGCATCAGACTCCGATGACCTCGATGACGATGCCCTCCTCGCCGAACTGGGCGTGGAAGTTGCTAAATCACCTCTCACGGAATTGAAGCATGTCCGGTCAACAGCCGAGAAAAAGGCCGCCGATGAAGTCGCAAACCGCGAGAAATGCAAGGATTTCGCGACGTTCAAACCCTTGTTCGAGCAGGTCCAGAAAGAACTGGATAGCGGCTTGCGCGAAACTCGCCCGTTCGAGATGAAAGCTGAGATCGAGAAGGGACGCTTCTTCATCGTCAGCGGTCAAAAGGCCTATGTCGCCGACAAGGGCGAGACCATCACCAACGAGCAAGGTCGCACGGATGCGCGTCTGCGGGTGATTTTCGACAACGGGACCGAGAGCAACATGCTGATGCGCTCGCTTCAGCGCGCGTTGAACAAGGACGACGCCGGACGGCGGATCACCGATCCTTCGGCAGGGCCACTTTTTTCCGATCAGACACTCGACGGTGATGAGGCGAGCGGGATCATTTATGTTCTTCGCAGCAAATCCGATCATCCACTCGTCACGGCAAACCGGGAACTCGTGCATAAGATCGGCGTCACCAATATGAGCGTTGATAAGCGGATTGCTGGCGCGCACTTGCAGCCGACGTTTTTGATGGCGAACGTCGAGGTGGTTGCAACTTATGAACTCTACAACATCAACCGAACAAAACTGGAGAACCTGATCCATCGCATTTTCGAACCCGCACGGCTCGAGATCGAAATCATGGATCGCTTTGGAAGGCCTGTGGTCCCACGAGAATGGTTCCTCGTACCCCTCTTCGTCATCAACGACGCTGTTGAAAAGATCAGGGATGGCACAATAACGAGCTATCGCTATGATCCCCGCGCTGCCGAACTCAAACGGATTTCGGGGTAGACGCCGCAATGGATGCTGCGTGCCGCTTTCTGGCACCCTCGACCAGCGGGATGTTGGCGGTCGTGCAGCTCATATCGGCAAGGCCGACGATGATCTTGAAATCACGCAGCTTGAGAACGCTGCGGCTGATGACGAGCATATTGTTGTCTCCCCAGTCAGGGAGCAACCGCCCGGGAGACCCGGGCTTCGCACCAGCCATTATGTCGCTTCTAGGAACCTTCCTTGCTGAGTGCTTCCATGAGATAGCAGTCGGCCAAGAGTAAAGTCGCATAATGAAGTTTATGGTAAATAAAGTGTCAAGGGCGGTGCAAAATTGGTCCATTAGGGCGGCGTAAAAGTAGGCCAGTTTGGATTGAGCCGTTTGTTTGATTTTAG
>NZ_APKE01000018.1 GCF_009835145.1 Profundibacterium mesophilum KAUST100406-0324
GAACGGCCGAGATCGTCCGCGTGGACTGATGACGGCGGGGAAAGGGGGCATCATGTCTCAGGCGTGAGTTACGCAACAACGCCCCCGGCATGGCCCTTCGCGCTTTGAAACTCGACGGATATCGGCAGACTCCACTGGATCGGGACGAAATTCTCCCGCGGCTGATTACAACCAACATCAATGATGGCTTACAGGCACGGGATGGCGGCGCGTTCACCTTGCAGGGACATCGACTGAACTGGACCCCGCCTGCTCCAGCCTCGGATCGCGCCTTGTCACTGCAGCTATACGATCGAGACGGCGTCGAGTTAGGTGACCCAATTCAGATCGACGCATCGTCTCGGTTTGAATGGGACCTTCCCAATCCAGTCCTGCGCCCTCGAACGGCAAGGATTCAGTTTGAGGGCGGGCTTTCAGTACCGACCATCATTGTCGATCTTGACGCGCTTCTGATCCGAACCTTGCCTCCGCACCGGGGCAAGAAGCGTAAGATCGCAGATTTCCTTTCGGAGACGACCTACGAGGCCCTGTTCCTGCTCCAGGCCATCAACGAGTTGGAAATGCTTGATATTGGAGAACAACCGGTCTCTGCGGAGCATGTCGGCAGAGCAGTGGTCGAAGCCAGTGGAAGCGATGAGCAACCCGAACTCCGGGTGCTGTCCTATGAAGCTTTTGTCCGGGCTCGTAGCCGAGCAAAGGCCGAGGACAGCCGCAATGCCTTCGTTTTGGCAAAGCGCCAGGATGGGGCCGCCGATCTTGTCAGCATGTGCCTGAACAGACTAATCGGCCTCATGGCGAGTGATTTGTCGAGCGAGGATGAGGATGATCTTCGGCGACAGTCAGAAATTGACCTCCGAAATACCGAGCCTTCATCCGAAGGCGACGACGAACCGGAAACTGCTCAGCTTGCAAAGGCCGCCGAAGAAAAAGCAGCGAGACAGCGCGTGAAAGCGACAGCAAAGAAGATCGAGGAAGCTGTAAAAGCCTTTGAGGCGCGTAGCAAAGACTTGGCCGGACAACGCATCACCACCACAGAGCTTGTGCGGTTAAGAACCTTGCTGCAAATCATACTGGCATATGCTCAGCCTGCAGGAGGTAACGACAGCGATCTTCACGTCTTGCCAATCAGTGGAAAAAACGGCGACTGGCCGCGTTTGGTTGGGCGTCTGCTCAACCAGCACTTCAAGGCGATGCGTGCTCTTCATTCCCTCGACGTCGAAGCGGACGAAAGCGAACACCATCGCGTATTAGAATATCTAGCCTTCACGAGGTATGCGGCGCTGATTGCCATTGCTGGCGCTCGATCAACTGGCCCGGGCAATCCCATCTTGAAGCCACTCGATCAGCTGGCGAAAGACGTTGAGACCCAAGTTCGTGCAGTGATTTCGCTGCAAGAGGATGACACTCACGCGATCGGCGAAATCAATGACCGGCTGAATGAGCGCTTCACGGTTAGACTGTCGCTCGATCCCATTCCTCATCCATAGGCACCCCAAACGCCGCCCGGGTTTTCGCGGCGATCCTGAGCAATGCGCCTACCTCGTGTTCGATCTCCGTTGGCATGGATATCGTTCGGACCGCGCGTTTGGGTTTTGGCGGGGTTCGAAGTCAGGTCATTGAAAAGTAATGCTAAAAGTGGGCCGAACCGGAACGGACGAGGTTCGCCCAAACTGAGACTGAGGGCCATTCTGAGCCCAGCCTTGGTCTGGCAGCGCGTCTATGAGGTTCGGTCTGTTCACGCAAACCCCTTTGATAACCCGGAAAAATCCGTGCCCGTCAGGGCGGTGTCATTGGTTCGCAATGGGGATAATGGCGGAGGAGGTGGGATTCGAACCCACGGTACGCTTTCACGCACGACGGTTTTCAAGACCGTTGCAATCGACCACTCTGCCACTCCTCCGGCGCCGCTTGCTTAGAGGGCGGGGATCGATTCTGGAAGAGGGCGCGCGAAATGCCACCGATCTTGCGCGCCGTCTTTTCTTGGTCCCGCGCAACCGCTAGGCTGCAGGCGCCGCTTGCCCGTCAGAAGGCACGGCGCGAGGCAGCATAACGGCCGCGGGCCGGCACGTTCGCGGCACCGTCCGTGGCAAGTTTTGGGAGCAGTCATGTCTGGGGCTAATCGGATGACATTCACCGCGCGGCTCGGCGGGGCGGCGGCGCTCGCCGCGCTGCTGACCGGATGCACCACATCGCAGCAATCGGCCGACACGCAATCGGTCTCGCCCACGAGCACGCGGCTGGTCGAGCGCGACATCGAGGCGCCGGAGGTCTTCCAGGCGAGCGAGGAGGGTCTTTGGGATGGCCGCCCCTCCCTCGGCGGCGTTTGGGTCGCCTATCCCGGCATCAAGGATCCCGAGCGGGTGATCATCCGGAACGAGACGAACGGCAAGTTCGTCATCGGCGCACTCTTCCGCCGCGAGCGCGAGAATCCGGGACCGGCCGTGCAGGTCAGCTCGGACGCCGCCGACGCGCTCGGAATGCTCGCGGGTCAGCCTGTCCCGCTCAACATCACCGCGCTGCGCCGCGACGAGACCACCGATCCCGACGAGGCGCCCACTGCCGTGCTCGGCGAGCCGGAGGAGATCGCCGAGAGCGCGCTCGACATCCCGACAGGAAATGACACGGCGCAGGATACCGGCACGCAGATCGCCTCGGCCACCCTGCCCGATCCCGCGCCTGTCCCTGACCTCGCGCCTGCCCCGGCCTCCGTGACAGCGACGGACCCCGCACCGGACCGCGCCTCGACCTCGGCATTGCAGCGTCCCTTCATCCAGATCGGCATCTTCAGCGTCGAGCAGAACGCGCTCAATACCGTGCGCAAGATGCAGGCCGCCGGCATCGACAGCGGCTCCGTCCGTCAGCAGAGCCTCAACGGCAAGGGCTACTGGCGCGTGGTCGTCGGCCCCTCAAGCAGCGAGGAGATGCGCAGCCGTCTTCTCGGCAAAGTGAAGTCCCTGGGCTTTACCGACGCATATGCGGTGTCAGACTAGAGCCTCGCCCCCGAAAGGAACATCATCCATGTCCGTGATCACAACCTTCAAGCGCTTGGCCCTCACGGCGGTTGCCGTGCTGACCGTCGCCCTGCCCGCCCATGCCGCCTTCGAGACCCGCGCCAGCGCCGCCTATGTCTACGACATGACCACCGACATGGTGCTGATCTCCAAGAATGCCGAGACGCCGCTGCCGCCCGCATCGATGTCGAAGCTGATGACGCTGAACATGCTTTTCGAGGCGCTGCGCGACGGGCGCGTGACCATGCAGACCGAGTTCGGGGTTTCGTCCCGCGCGATGGCGATGGGCGGCTCCACGATGTTCCTTACCGAGCGCGACCGGCCGACGGTCGAGGAGCTGATCCAGGGGATCATCGTGCAATCGGGCAACGACGCCTGCGTGGTGGTGGCCGAGGGGCTTGCGGGAAGCGAGGATGCGTTCGCCAAGCTGATGACCCAGCGGGCGCGCGATCTGGGCATGAACGATTCGCATTTCGCCAATGCCAGTGGCTGGCCCGATCCCGATCATCGCATGTCGATGCAGGATCTCGGCATTCTTGCCGCACGGCTGATCCGCGAATTCCCCGAATATTACGGGTATTTTTCGCAAAAGGAGTTTGAATTCGACGGCCGCGCGCCGCAGAACCGGCGCAACCGCAACCCCCTTCTGGGGCTTGGGATCGGCGCGGATGGGCTGAAGACCGGCCATACGTCCGAAGCGGGCTACGGGCTTGTCGGGTCCGCCGCGCAAGGAGACCGGCGCATCGTCTTCGTGATCACCGGCCTGCAATCGGAGAAGGCCCGCGCAGAGGAGGCCGAGCGCGTCGTGAACTGGGCGTTCCGTCAATTCGTCGAGAAGACGGTCCTGCGCAAGGGTCAGCAGGTCGCGACCGCGAAGGTCTGGATGGGCAATGCAGGCTCCGTCGGGCTCGTCGCGCAGGAGGATGTCTCCTTGCTGGTTCCCGCCCTGCAGCAGGACGCGCTCACCGCGCGGGCGGTGCATACCGGACCGCTCGACGCTCCGATCGCCAAGGGCGCGAAGATGGGCGAGCTTCTGATCAGTCTAGACGGGCTTCCCGACCGCCGTGTGCCGCTCGTGGCCGATCGCGACGTGGCGCGCGGCGGGTTCGTCCCGCGGATCAAGACCACGGCCTTCCGTCTCTTCGACGATTACGCGCTGAGCGCGCTGCGCGGCGATGACGACGCTCCGCAGCCGGAGGCCGAGAGTGCCGGCGCACCCGAAACCGAGACCGAGGGAGCCGCCGCGCAGTGACCGCCCCGGGCCGGTTCATCAGCTTCGAGGGAATCGACGGCTCGGGCAAGTCCTCGCAGGCCAGGCGGCTCGCCGCCCGCCTCAGCGGTGAGGGGCGCCAGGTCGTCCTGACCCGCGAGCCCGGCGGCAGTCCCGGCGCCGAGGAGATCCGCCGGCTCGTCCTGGAAGGCGAGGCTGCCCGCTGGTCCCCCGAAACGGAGCTTCTGCTCTTCACCGCCGCGCGGCGCGACCATCTCGAGCGTGTCATCACGCCGGCACTCGGCGCGGGCAAGATCGTGATCAGCGATCGCTTTGCCGACAGCACCCGCATCTATCAAGGGGCGACGCGCGGCGATCTGCGCGCCACGGTCGACGCGCTGCACAGCCTGATGATCGGGCTGGAGCCCGATGTGACTTTCCTGATCGACATGAATCCCGAAACCGGGCTGGCCAGGGCCGCGGCGCGCGGCGACGGCGAGCAACGCTTCGAATCCTTCGGGCTGGAGATGCAAAAGCGGATGCGCCGCGCCTTTCTCGATCTCGCCAGGGACGCGGGGGGACGCATCGTGGTGATCGACGGGAATGGCAGTATCGAGGATGTCGCCTCCCGGATCGACGCCGCGTTTGCCGCGCATGCGGGGCCGGCGGCATGAGCGATCCTGTCACCGAAGCGGACCAGGTCGAAGGCACGCCCCATCCGCGCGAGACACGGACGCTTTTCGGGCAGGACGCGGCGGAGCGGGACTTTCTCTCCGCATGGCGGGGGGGCAAGCTTCACCATGCCTGGCTGATCACCGGGCCGCGCGGCGTGGGCAAGGCCACGCTGGCCTGGCGGATCGCCCGCTTCCTCCTGAGCCGAGATGCCGGGGAAGCGCGCGCCGAGGAAACACTCGACGTGGCATGGGATCATCCCGCCGCCCGACGCCTGCGCGCCCTGTCCGAGCCGGGGCTCTTCCTCCTGAGGCGGCCGCGTGACGAGAAGACCGGCAAGCTTCGGCAGGTGATCACGATCGAGGAGGCGCGCGAGCTGCGCCGTTACCTCACGCTCTCGCGGACCGATGGCGGGCGCCGTGTCGTGCTCATCGACGCGGCCGACGATCTCAACACCGCAAGCTCGAACGCGATCCTCAAGCTGCTGGAGGAGCCGCCCGCCCGCACCACCCTGCTGCTGGTCTGCCATGCGCCGGCCCGCCTGCTGCCGACGATCCGCTCGCGCTGCCGCACGCTGCGTTGCCTACCCTTGGGCGGCGGCGACATGGCGGCCGCGCTGGAGGGCGCCGGCCTCTCGCCCGATGCGGCGCCGGCTGCCCTGGCCGAGCTCGCCTCGGGATCGGTGGGCATGGCCGCGCGGCTCATCGACGCCGATGGACCGGCGCTCTACGGCGCGCTTGCCGATCTGCTGCGCGGCGCCCCCGGCATGGACAGACCGCGCCTTTTGCGCTTCGCCGAAACCGCCGGCGGCCCGACCAACGCTGCCGGGTTCGACACGGTGAGCGGGCTCATCGGGCTCGCCCTGTCGCGCCTGGCACGCAACGGCGCCGGCCACCCTCCCGATGCCGAGGCCGCGCCCGGCGAGGCGGAGATGCTCTTGCGGCTTTCTCCGGACATCGCAGCCGCCCGTCGCTGGGCCAGCTTGCAGCAGGAACTCGGAGCGCGCATGGCTCATGGGCGGGCGGTCAACCTTGACCCTTCCTCGCTCATCCTCGATACGATGCTCGCAATCGACGAGACCGCAGCAGGGCTCGTTCCAGCCTGAGGCCACATGACCCGCATTACCGACAGCCATTGCCACCTCGACTTTCCCGACTTCGACGAAGAACGCGGGGCGGTGATCGCGCGCGCGGCCGAGGCGGGGGTCGCACGCATGGTCACCATCTGTACCCGGCTGCGCAACGAGCCGAGCGTGCGGGCGATCGCCGAAGCGCATGATCCGGTCTTCTATGCTGCCGGAACCCATCCGATGAGCGCCGCCGAGGAGCCGCTCGCCGAGGTGGAGGAGCTGGTGCGCATGTCCCGGCATCCCAAGTTCGTCGGCATCGGAGAGACCGGCCTCGATTACCATTACACGGCCGAGAGCGCCGATATCCAGCGCGAGAGCCTGCGCATCCATATCGAGGCCGCGCGGCGCACCGGCCTGCCGCTCATCATCCATGCTCGTGCCGCCGACGAGGACATGGCCCGCATCCTGGGCGAGGAGCATGCCGCCGGGGCCTATGACTGCGTGATGCACTGCTTCTCGAGTGGAGCCGAGCTGGCGCAGGCCGCGCTCGAGCTGGGCTTCTACCTGTCGATGTCCGGCATAACCGCCTTCCCGCGCAGCGCAGCGTTGCGCGAGATTTTCGCAGCCGCACCGATCGAGCGGATCCTCGTGGAAACCGACAGCCCCTATCTCGCGCCGCCCCCCCATCGCGGCAAGCGCAACGAGCCGGCCTATGCCGCCCATACCGCGGCCCGGGGCGCCGAGACCTTCGGGCTCGACTTCGAAAGCTTCGCGGCGAGGACGGAGGAGAATTTCGAGCGTCTCTTCGCCAAGGCCGCGGCCTGGACGGCACCCAGATGAGCGGCGAGCTGCGGTTCACGATCCTGGGCTGCGGCTCTTCGGGCGGGGTGCCGCGCCTCGGCGGCCAATGGGGCGCCTGCGATCCGTCGGAGCCGCGCAACACGAGGCGCAGATGCTCGATGCTGATCGAGCGCGAGACCGCGGAAGGCGTCACGCGGGTCCTGATCGACACCTCTCCCGACCTGCGCGCGCAGCTTCTCGATGCCGGCATCGGCACGCTTGACGGCGTCGTCTGGACCCATGCCCATGCCGATCACGTGCACGGGCTCGATGATCTGCGGATGATCGTCTTCAACATCCGCGCGCGGCTGCGGGTCTGGGCGGACGCGCCCACCCACCGCGACCTTTTCGACCGCTTCGGCTATGCCTTCGTGCAACCTGAGGGCTCGAGCTATCCGCCGATCCTCGACATGCACGAGATCGACGGGGATATCGCGGTCGATGGTGCCGGCGGGACCATCCACCTGACCCCGTTCAGGGTCAATCACGGACAGATCGACGCCCTCGGCTTCCGCATCGGCGATCTGGCCTACCTGCCGGACGTCGCCGAGATACCCGACGATGCCTGGCCGGTGCTGCACGGTCTGGATACCTGGATCGTGGACGCGCTGCGCCGGACCCCGCATCCAAGCCATGCACATCTGGCGCGGACGCTCGAATGGATCGAGCGCGCCGCCCCGCGCCGCGCCGTGCTCACCAACATGCATGTCGATCTGGATTACCGGACCATTGCCGAGGAGACGCCGGCGCATGTCACACCGGCGCATGACGGGATGATCCTGCGCTTTCCCCTTTGATGGGCGATCTCGTCGGGGTCATCCTTCCGGTCTTTCTCGTCATCGGTTTCGGCTATGGCAGCGCCAGGACAAGGTTGATCGACGCGGCCTCGATCGATGCGCTGATGCGTTTCACACAGACCTTCGCGATCCCGGTCCTGCTCTTTGCCGCGATGGCGCGGCTCGATCTCGATACGGAATTCGACCCGCGCCTTCTGGCGAGCTTCTACCTCGGGGCGGCAGCGGGGTTCGCCACCGGACTTCTCGGCGCGCGTTACATCTTCGGCCGGGATTGGGAGGACGCGGTGGCGATCGGCTTCTGCGGTCTCTTCTCCAATTCCATCCTGCTCGGACTGCCGATCTCCGAACGGGCCTTCGGCACCGAGGCGCTGCACTACAATTTCGCGATCATCTCCATCCATGCCCCCTTCTGCTACGGGCTCGGCGTGACGGCGATGGAGATCATCCGCTCGCGCGGCACGGCGCCGAGCTCACTGCCGCGCCGGGTTCTCGGGGCGATGTTCCGCAACGCCCTCGTGATCGGCCTGACGGCCGGACTGGCGCTCAACCTCAGTGGGCTCACCCTCTCGCCGGTCATCTGGGAGGGGGTCGACCTGATGGCCCGCGCGGCCCTGCCGACCGCCCTGTTCGCGCTGGGCGGGATCCTGATGCGCTATCGCCCTGAAGGGGATCTGCGGGTGATCGGCTGGATCTGCGCGACCTCCCTGCTCGTGCATCCCGCGATCGCCTTCGGCACGGGGACCCTGCTCGGCCTGTCCACCGAGGCCTTGCGCGCCACCGTCGTCACCGCCGCCATGGCACCGGGGATCAATACCTATATCTTTGCCAATCTCTACGGTCGCGCCCGCCGCGTCGCCGCGTCGGGTGTGCTGATCGGCACGGCACTGTCGATTTTCAGCGTGTCCTTCTGGCTGGCCGTCCTGCCCTGAGGCCGCAGCCAAGGAAAAGGGGCGGCAGGTTTCCCCGCCGCCCCGCGTTCCACAAGCGCCATTCGCCCGCCGGGATCAGCCCGGCGACATGCCCCGAAGCCGCTCGGAGCGCCGACGCAGAATTTCCACCGTGGTCAGAAGGCCGATCGAGATCACCACCAGAAGGGTCGCGACGGCGAGGATCGTCGGGCTGATCTGCTCACGCAGGCCGATGAACATCTGCCAGGGCAGCGTCTTTTGCCCGGCGCTGCCGACGAAAAGCACGACCACGACCTCGTCGAAGGAGGTGATGAAGGCGAAGAGCCCCCCCGAGATCACCCCCGGCATGATCAACGGCATCTGAATGCGGAAGAAGGTGCGGACCGGTCCCGCCCCCATGTTCGCCGAGGCCCGTGTCAACGACCGGTCGAAGCCGACAAGCGTCGCCGTCACGGTGATGATCACGAAGGGAATGCCGAGCGCCGCATGCGCCAAGACCACGCCGAGATAGGTGCCCTGCAGGCCGATGCGGCTGTAGAAGAAGTACATCCCGGCCGCCGAGATGATCAGCGGAACGATCATCGGCGAGATCATGATCGCCATGATCGCCCGGCGGAACGGCACGTGGCTTTGCGACAGTCCCACCGCGGCAAGCGTTCCGAGAGCGACCGACAGGAGCGTGGCCACCGGGGCGATCTTCACCGAGTTCCACAAGGCCTGCTGCCAGTTGGGATTGGTGAAGAAATCCTCGTAATGCTTGAGCGAGTACGCATCCGGATCGAAGGACAGCATTCCCGGCGTGAAGGTGAAGAAGTTCTCGGCGTTGAAGCTGAGCGGGATGATGGTGAGGATCGGCGCGATCAGGAAGAAGAAGATCAGCCCGCAGATCACGAGGTAGCTGTAATGCCAGATCTTCTGGCCGGTGGTGGCATAGGGAGGAAGTCCCATGTGTCTTTCTCCTATCCGAGGCTGACGTTGTCTATGCCGACGATGCGGTCATAGATCCAGTAGAGCACCAGCACGACGGCCAGCAGGATCGTTCCCAGCGCGGCGGCGAGGCCCCAGTTGAGCGAGCTTGAGATGTGATAGGCGATCCGGTTCGAGATGAACGTCCCGGTGGTGCCGCCCACGAGCTCCGGCGTGATGTAGTAGCCGATCGACAGGATGAAGACGAGGATGCAGCCCGCCCCGATCCCCGGAACGCTCTGCGGGAAATAGACCCGCCAGAACGCCGTCCAGTCGGTCGCGCCGAGCGATTTTGCCGCGCGGACATAGGATGGCGGGATCGTCTTCATCACCGAGTAGAGCGGCAGGATCATGAATGGCAGCAGGATATGCGTCATCGCGATGATCGTGCCGGTCTGGTTGTTGATCAACTCGAGCCGGTTGTCGTCCGCCACGAGCCCGATCCAGACGAGGATGTCGTTGATCACCCCCTGCTGTTGCAGCAGCACCTTCCATGCCGAGGTCCTCACCAGAAGCGAGGTCCAGAACGGCAGGAGCACCAAGATCATCAGAAGGTTCGAGGTGCGCATCGGCAGGTTCGAGAGCAGGAAGGCGACCGGGTATCCCAGCAAAACGCAGCTGATCATGATCGTCATCGACATGAAGAGCGTGCGCTGGAAAAGCAGGCCGTAGATCTGCTGATCCTCGGGTTGGCGTTCGATCCCGTCGGGCGTCAGCTGGTAATCCGCCGAGGCGAGGAAATAGCCGGAGGTATAGCGCGAGGAGAAGGCCTCGATCGTGCCCCAGGTGTTGTTGCTTCCCCAATCCTTGTCGATGTCGATGAAGATCTCGGACATCGTCGTGGTCTCGAAGCCCGGCACCGCCTCGGCCGCCGCCGCAAGGCGCGCGGCATTCTCGCCGTCGAAGGCGATGGCGGCTTCGGGATTCTCGGACAGGTCGCGGTAAAGGGCCTCGTAGACGATGTTCCAGGGCTCTTCGTCGGCCACGCTCTCCTCGTCCTCGGTCCGGATCACATCCGCGAAGGCGCCATACATGTCGGCGGTTCGCGGAAGAACCTCGGCGACGCCGTCGCGCATCTCGAACGCGGCCGGGATCTCGCCCTCGCCTGCGCTCCAGCCGGGTGCCGCCATCAGGGCGATCCACGTGGCCGGTTCCTCCCAGGCCGGATCGAGTGCGATGAACTGGTCGGCATAGACCTCGCCGATGTCATCGACCCTGCGGCCCGACTTGCGAAAGAGCGAGGAAACACCGGTCGTCTCGTAGTTGAGACGGCTTCCAAGGCGGGTGTGGTTCTTCAACTCGGCCGCGATCATCAGGTCATAGGCCAGCGCTTCGAAGGCCGGCTCGCCGGGAACGCCCTGCCCGTCCCAGTCCTCGAGAACCTTGATCGTCCGTGGCAACGTCTCTTCGACGATCTCGTTCTCGACGGATCGGAAGAGCATGTCGGCGATCGGAGCGATGAACGTGACGAGGATGAAGACGAGAAGCGGCGCGATCAGGGCAAGTGCCCTGAGTTTCTGACGCCGCAACGCGCGGTTCAGCGATTGTTTGAGCGGCGTGCCGTCCGCGGCGAGAACGGGGCCCGCATGCGCGGCGTCACCGCCCGCGGCCTCCTTTTCGGCGATGTCGGCCTGCCTGATTGCATTGTCGGGGGTCGGGCCGGTGATGGCATCTGGGCCTGTATTGCTCATCAGACGCCCTCCACCAGGATGATATCGCTTTCGGCATTCTTCAGGCGGATCTTTAAGACCTCTTGGTACGCCTCGGAATAATAGGCCTTCCTGGCCGTTTCGAAATCCGGAAATTCAATGACCACGTGGCGATCCTTCATCGGCTCTTCGGGCGCTTCGGAGCGTCCGCCGCGAACGAGAAATCGTCCGCCGAAGCCTTCCAGGATCGGCGTGTCGCGTTCGACATAAGCCTTGTAGGCGTCAGGATCGGTGACCGTGATATGGCCGATGAGATAGCCCTTGGGCATGATCGATACTCCCTTGACGCATGCGGGTCTGACAAAAGACTGCCGGGCGCGGCGTGCGCCCGGCAGGAAAGATCGGTCATCCGGCCGCCGATCGGGGCGACCGGAGGACACGGCAATGCTTATTGCGCCAGCCAGGTCTGGAACTTGGAGTCCAGATCGTCGCGGTAATCGGCCCACCACTCATAGTTGTAGAGGAAGGTGTTGGTCGCGTTTGCCGGATCGGTCGGCATGTGCGGCGCCATGTCGATACCAAGCTCGGCATGCTTGCCGACCAGGGGAGCGGAGGATTGGCGCGCGGGACCGTAGGAGATGTACTTGGCCTGGTCCGCGAGCTTCTGCGTGTTGGTGGATTCCTTGATGAAATCCAGTGCACGCGCCTTGCGCTCGTCGGAGAGCCCCTCGGGGATGATCCAGCCGTCGAGATCGAAGACCTGCGCGTCCCACATCATGGCGACGGGCTGATCCTGCTCTTCGATCAGGCTGAAGAGGCGACCGTTATAGGCCGAACCCATGACCACTTCGCCATCGGCGAGCAGCTGCGGGGTGTCGGCACCGGCGGACCACCAGATGACATCGTCCTTGATCGTGGCGAGCTTTTCGAAGGCGCGATCCTGCCCCTCTTCGGTCTCGAGCACGTCGTAGATGTCCTCCTTGGCGACGCCATCGCACAGGAGAGCCCATTCGAGGTTGCCGATCGGACGCTTCTCGAGGCTGCGCTTGCCCGGATAGGTCTCGGTGTCGAAGATCGCGCAGATGCTCTCTGGCTTCTTGTCCAGCATGTCGGTGCGATACCCGATGGTCGTGGAATACACGATCTGCGGAATGAAACAGTCGGACACGAGCAGGTCGCCGAAATCATCGGATGCGTCGGAGCCGTCATCGCCCTTCGCCAGCTGCTCGTCGGCGTCGATCTCCATCGCGAGGCCCTCGTCGCACAGGCGGATGGCGTCCGAAGCGACAACGTCGACCACGTCCCAGCTGATCGAGCCCGACTCGTTCATCGCCCGGAGCTTGGCCACGGCTTCCGCCGAGCTTTCGTCCCAGATGACCTCGACGCCGGGATTGGCTTCCATGTAGGGCTCGGCATAAGCCTTTCTCTGGCTTTCCTGATAGGCGCCGCCCCAGCTGACGATCGTCATGCTGTCGGCCATGTGCGCTTCGGCGAAGGCGCCGCCCGCCAGGGACGTCGCCGCGGCGGTAGATGCCAGAAGGGTCTTCAATTTCATGATAGTTCTCTCCTTGTACACGCCCGTTTTGGTATTTCCCCCTCCGCCCCCGGGCAGGATCGAAGGGTGATGCGCTGCGCCGGGTTCAAGCGTCCAGAGCGCGGCAATCCTCGGGCAACCAGCCGATCTTGACCTTCTGACCGGGGGTCAGGCGGACCTGGTCGGCGCGGTTGCGGGTCTTGACGATGAAATCATCGCGCCCGGCCACCCGCAGGCGGGTGCGGAACACGTCGCCCATGTAGATGAACTCGAGCACCTCGGCGTTGAGGGTATGCGCCGTCGGACCCAGATCGGGATTGATCTCGACCCGCTCGGGCCGGATCGACACCAGGGTCCGGTCGCCGACATTGGAGACGTTGACCGGAACGGCGTCGATCTCCTCGCCGCTTTCAAGCTCGACCACGCAGGTCGTGCCCGTCAGCTCCTTGATCCGTCCGTCGAGCGTGTTGTTCTCGCCGATGAACTGCGCCACGAAGCTGTTCTGGGGGCGCTCGTAAAGCTCGTCCGGCGCCGCGAGCTGCTGGATGCGCCCGTCGTCGAAAACCGCCACGCGGTCGGACATGGTGAGCGCCTCGGTCTGGTCATGCGTCACGTAGACGACGGTGATCCCGAGATCGTGGGCAAGCTTGGTGATCTCGAACTGCAACGTCTCACGCAGCTGCTTGTCGAGCGCGCCGAGCGGCTCGTCCATCAGCACCAGCTCGGGCTCGAAGACGAGCGCGCGGGCCAGCGCGATCCGCTGCTGCTGCCCGCCCGAAAGCTGTGCGGGACGGCGGCCGCCGAAATCGCCCATCTGCACCATGTCGAGGGCGCGCGCGATCTTCTTCTCCCGCTCGGACTTGCCGATCTTGCGGACCTCGAGCGGAAAGGCGAGGTTCTCCGCCACCGTCATGTGCGGGAACAGCGCATAGTTCTGGAAAACCATGCCGATGCCGCGCTTGTGAGGCGGGATGTTGTTGATTTCCTTGCCGTCGAGACGGATCTCGCCATGCGTCGCCGTCTCAAAGCCGGCAAGCATCATCAGGCAGGTCGTCTTGCCCGAGCCGGAGGGTCCGAGCATGGTCAGGAACTCGCCCTTCCCGATCGACAGGTTGAGATCTTTGACGACGAGTGTCTCGCCGTCGTAGCTCTTTTGCACACGCTCGAATTCGACGAACGCTTTCGCGGTATTGGTGGATGCCACCTAATTCCCCCTGATCTGGTCGTGTTCGGTCACGATCTCTCGGGTATGGACTAAACCCAAGGCGCGATCGCATTGCAAGGTTTTGGGCCGTTTTTTGACGTTTTCCCTCCCAAGTCAGGAAACTTCCCTGCGTCGCATGGCGCATTCGGGGATTCGTCCCGCAGGCTGCGCGCTCCAGACGTCATCGACCACGTCGTCCGTCAGGCCGCATCGAGATCGATCCACCCGTGCCAGTGCAGCCCGTCCGGATCGTATGTCACCTCGATCCGGCTCGCTCCCGCCAGATTGCGCCCCTTGATCAGCGCGCTGCCCAGCCCCTTGCGCACGGGCGCATGGACCGGGGGCCCGCCGCGCTCGCGCCAGTCGATCTCGACGTTGCGCCCACCCTGCGCGCCCTGCCTGACCTGCCACTTGACCTCGACACGGCCATTGGAGGTGGAGAGAGCGCCGTATTTGGCGGCATTGGTCGCAAGCTCATGCACGATGATCGCGATCTCGAAGGACAGGGCCGCAGGAAGCTCCGTCGGCGGCCCGTCGATGCTCAGCTGACCCTCATGCGCCGAATAGGTCTCCACGTTGATCCTGACGAGATCGGCGAGATCCATACGCTGCGTCCTGTCACGCGACAGGGCGGAATGGGTGCTCGCGAAGCTCGCCAGCCGCGCCTCGAAACTGTCGACGAAACTGTTCAGATCGCGCGCACGCCGCGCCGATAGCTTGAATATCGCCTGCAACACGGCCAGCATGTTGCGCATCCTGTGCTGCAATTCGTCGAAGAGAAACCTTTGATTCCGTTCGGCCTCACGCAGTTTTTCGAGCAGGGCGGCCATCTCGAACTGCCGCCGTCGCGCCGCGCATAACGAAGCGCACAGGCGCCGCAGCACGTCCGGACGGACCGGCCGCTCCAGCACCACGTAATGATGCTCGTGGCCGCCATATCCCCCCGCCCCGCAGGCGGGTGGCGAAGCGCGGTTCGCAGAAACCAGGAAAAGCACAGGCATCCTGGACCAGGCGGGCTCATGCGCGAGGATCTCGTCGAGAAGGTCGCGCATCTCCTTGCTCGCCGCTTCCTGCGAGATGATCAGCATCCCCGCCGCGGGATGATCCAGATCGCCCACCCGTTCGCGGACCTGGACGATATCCTCGCAGATCACCGTGGGCTGCGGGAAATCCGCACCCAGTGAGGTCGCGATCTGCAGCGCATCCTGGCGCAGCGGCGCGCAGATCAGGACCGCTGGATGATCGCTCGCCGCCATTTCACCGATCGCCGCCCGGAACGTGTCCCGAAGGGCGAGCGCCGAGCGACTGCCCGGGAGTGCTTTCGGAGTATCCTTCCTGCGCGATGAACGCCTCCTCGTCCGATCCATCGAAGGGACGCACCTCGACGCGGTGGGGCATGATCACCAACTCGCTGATGCCGCGCTCGTGGGCGCTGTGCCGCTTCTTCACCACCGCGACCGAACGGCGGATGCTCGGGCCAACCGCGTAGTGACGCAATAGGATGATCGAATCGGCGAGATAACCCGCCTCGATCGTCGTGTGGGGCGGCTCACCGAGCAGCCCGGATTGCGCGAGGGTGATGATGACGAGGCAGCGGCGCCGTGCGAGATATTGCAACAGCGTGTGCAGGTGGGTGAGGACGTTGTCGTGATCCGGAAGCGCGTTGAGATAGCCGGAAAGGCTGTCGATCACGACGACCTTCGCCCCGCCATCAACCGCCGCGATCACGTGGCGCGAGAACTCACCCGGAGAGCTTTCGGCAGGATCGAAATGGTTCAACGTCAGGTTGCCCGACGCCTCGAGCGGCTCGAGGCCCAAGCCCAGCGCCTGGGAGCGCATCCTGAACACCTCAGGGCGTTCCTCGAAGAGGAACAGGGCCGCATTGACGCCGCTCCCTGCCGCGCCCACGGCGAAGATCGTGGCCATCGTGGATTTGCCGCAGCCCGCCTGCCCCGCGATCAGCGCGGTCGTCCCGAGCTCCAGTCCGCCGCCAAGCATCTTCTCGAGATGCGGATCGCTCGGGGAGAGCGGCTCGAACCTCTGTGCGTCGGCGGGCCGCTCGGTCGGCACGAGACGCGGATAGACGTTCAGACCGCCATGCTCGATGCGGAAATCGTGATAGCCTTCGAGAAAGACCATCCCGCGCATCTTCGGGATCATAAGGCGGCGACGGATCGTTCCGATATTCGGGATCCTCGCTTCCAGCTTGATGATGCCATGAACAATGCCGCGCTCGTGGCGATCTTCCATCTCGCCGTCGAGACTGTCGAGAAGCAGGCCCGTCGCCTCCATCTCCTGAAGCCTGCGTCGCAGGATCAGAAGATGACGTCTGTAGGCAACGGTATTGGCAGAAAGCAAGCGCAGTTCGAGAAGACTGTCGAAGACGAAGAACCTTGGCCGATGCTCGACCAGGGCTTCCTCGGTCTGGGCGACGAGAATGTCGAGCAGCGCATCATCTGTCTGCACCGATACCGCCCCGCTCCAGACATCGAGATCGGGACAAACAATCTCGACATTCGCCAAGTCAATCCCATGGGAATCGGCGATGAGGTCAATTTCCTTCCGGGTCTGCGCCACGCTTATGAAAAGCCCGCGTGCCCCGTCCCGACAGGATTTCGAGAGGAATTGCAACGCCATGGTCGTCTTGCCCGTGCCGGGTGCCCCTTCGAGCAGGATCGCGTGACCCTCCGGATAGCCACCCCCCAAAACCGTATCGAGCCCGGAAATGCCCGTCGAGATTCTCGTCAACTCCGCACGCACGGCAACATCCTTCCACCAATCAATCTTGCCGGGAACGGGCAAAGCCCTTCTATACCAATGCCTGATCAGAACTTGGTAATAACCTAACGTCCCGAGACGATCCGCCCCTCTCGGAGCCTATCCCACGCGCAAAGGTGCGATCGAATGGACACATTCGACCAGCTCGGCAGACTGGACCGGCTTCGACAGGACGGCTGCCGCGGAGAAATTCCGGCTATGGGCCGTGGCCGTGTTGCCGGTCAGGAAAGCGAAGGGAATCCCCTCGCGTTCGAGCCGCGCGGCGATGTCGAAGGATTGCTCTCCGGCGAGGTTGATGTCGAGTAGCGCCAGATCGACGAGATCGCTGTCGATCAACGCGAGGGCCTCCTTGACGCTATGGGCCGGGCCGACGATGTGATAGCCGACCTCTTCGAGCTGCTCACTGATATCCATCGCGATGAGCCACTCATCCTCGACAACCAGAACCGCTTGGTTGCATGGGGTAAAATCCGAGCTGTCCTTCATCATCAGGTACCTGCGCTGCCTGGCTACGTAATTGTGGGGAACTTGCACCCGGCCTCGACGTCCGATGCCGGCTGTTACTCTTAACTTGGTTCGATAACGTCGCGCTTTGGTCAGAAGTTCCAGCAGCCAGCAGGCTGCATGCATGAAATGCCCTATTTGCTATCATCAATATCCGCTCGGGCGTGAAAGCCGCCCCGGCCCCGACGTTCCGCCCTCCGCGCGGCGGGCTGCCGCCTTGCCGCGCAAACGCCGACGCCCTAAACACATCGGGCAATAACGGGAGGCCGCAGGTGGCAGAACGCACACTCAACGACGACCGGGAGAAATCGAAGCGCGTCTCGGCACTCGCCGCCCTGTGGCCCTTTCTCAAGCCCTATCGCGCGCTCCTTCTCGCGGCGATTGCCGCGCTCGGCCTGACCGCCTGCATCTCGCTGATCCTGCCGATCGCGGTGCGCCGGGTGGTGGACGGCTTCGAAACCTCCGCCGAGGCGCTCCTCGACAGCTACTTCGCGGCGGCCCTCGGCATCGCGGCCCTCCTCGCGGTCGGCACGGGGCTGCGCTACTACCTTGTCACCAGGCTCGGCGAGCGTGTCGTCACCGACATCCGCAAGGCCGTCTTCGACCGGGTGATCGGCATGAGCCCGAGCTTTTACGAGCGGATCATGACCGGCGAGGTGCTCAGCCGGATCACCACCGACACCACGCTGATCCTCGGGGTGATCGGCTCCTCGGTCTCGATCGCGCTGCGCAACCTGCTGATCCTTTTGGGCGGTCTCGTCCTGCTTTTCGTCACCTCGGCCAAGCTGACCGGGCTCGTCCTTCTGGTCGTCCCCGTCATCATCGTGCCCATCGTGGTGCTCGGCCGGCGGCTCAGGGTGCTCAGCCGCGAGAACCAGGACTGGATCGCGAATTCGTCGGGGAGCGCCTCGGAGGCGCTGAGCTCCGTGCAGACCGTGCAAGCCTATACCCAGGAGGCGCGCACCCGTGCCGCTTTTGCCGAGGTCACCGAACGCAGCTTCGACGCCGCGCGCCGGCGGATCGGCACCCGCGCGGTGATGACGGTGATCGTCATCTTGCTGATCTTCAGCAGCGTCGTGGGCGTTCTGTGGGTCGGAGCGCGCGACGTGCGCGCGGATGTGCTGAGCGTGGGCGAGCTGGTGCAGTTCGTCATCTACGCGGTGATGGTCGCGGGCGCCGTCGGGGCGCTCTCGGAGATCTGGGGCGAGCTGCAGCGCGCGGCGGGGGCGACCGAACGCCTTGCCGAACTCCTGGCCACCGCCGACAGCGTGGCCGACCCGGCAAGCCCGGTCGTCCCGGCCGGCCGCCTGCGCGGCGAGATCGCCTTTCGCGATGTCGGCTTCCATTACCCCTCGCGGCCCGATCACCCCGCGCTGCGCGGTATCGACATCGATGTCGCCGCCGGCGAGACGGTCGCCCTCGTCGGTCCGTCGGGGGCCGGAAAGACGACCATCATCCAGCTTCTCTTGCGTTTCTACGACCCCACCTCCGGCCGGATCGAACTCGACGGCATAACGCTCGACAGCATGTCGCGATCCGATTTTCGCCGGCATATCGCCCTCGTCCCGCAGGATCCGGTGATCTTCGCCGACACCGCGCGCGAGAACATCCGCTTCGGGCGTCCTGACGCGAGCGACGCGGAGGTCGAGGCCGCCGCACGCTCGGCCGCGGCGCATGAGTTCATCGCCGCCCTGCCCGACGGATACGATGCGCAGGTCGGCGAGCGCGGCGTGATGCTGTCGGGCGGCCAGAAACAGCGCATCGCCATCGCCCGCGCGATCCTGAGGGATGCGCCGGTGCTGCTTCTGGACGAGGCGACGAGCGCGCTCGACGCGCAGAGCGAGCAGCTGGTCCAGCAAGCGGTCGACAAGCTCGCCCGCGGCAGGACCACGATCGTCGTCGCCCATCGCCTTGCCACCGTGAAGCGGGCCGATCGCATCCTCGTCTTCGAAGGCGGGCGCATCGTCGCACAGGGCACGCATGACGAGTTGGTGGCCGAGGGCGGGCTTTACGCGCGCCTTGCGCGGCTGCAATTCACCGAAGGCTTGGCAGCCGAGTGATCCCGCGCCGCCCCCGCGGCACACGGGACCGCGCAGCGGTTCGCACGATGGCAAAAGGACGACACTGTCGCGCGAGCGGCGGCCCGCTGGGCGGTTGCGCAGCGTAAATCTTGCGGCAAGCTCGATATTTTCCGATCAAGACGACAAGCCTGCAGGGACAGGTTAGGGAGGAAATTACCATGACCTATGCCAATGTCGCGGATCGCGACGCGATTGAAGCCGAAATGCCGTGGGAGGCGCGGGACTTGCCGGCCACCATGTGGCAGCAGCTGGACCGGACCGCACGCGCCTTTCCGCAACGCCCCGCCGTCACCTACCAGCTCTTCTCGGACCCCAAGGCCAGCGCCGAGACGCTGAGCTGGGACGCGCTGCGCATGAAGACCGCGCAGACCGCCAACCTGCTGCGCGGGCTCGGCATCGGCGAGACGGATGTGGTCGCCTACCTCCTGCCCAATTGCAACGAGACGATCCTTGCCTATCTCGGCGGCGCCGTCGCGGGGATCGTCAACCCAATCAACCCGCTGCTGGAGCCCGAGAGCATCGCGGCGATCCTGCGCGAGACGAATGCGAAGGTCCTCGTCACGCTCAGGGCCTTCCCCAAGACGGACGTGGCGCAGAAGGCCGCCCGCGCCGTCGAGCTTGCCCCGAACGTGGAGCATGTGCTCGAGGTCGACCTGCACCGCTATCTCACGGGGGCCAAGAAGCTCATCGTGCCGTTGATCCGGCCCAAGAACCCGGTTTCGCACAAGGCGAAGGTGCAAAATTTCAACGACGCGATCGCGGCGCAGCCCAAGGAACTGGCCTTTCCCGATTCGTCCGGCGACAGGGTCGCGGCCTATTTCCATACCGGCGGGACCACGGGCATGCCGAAGGTCGCGCAGCACCGGTATTCGGGAATCATCTACAACGCGTGGCTGGGCGAGCGGCTGCTCTTCACCGAGGAGGACAACCTGATCTGTCCCCTCCCCATGTTCCATGTCTTCGCCGCGATCGTCGTGATGGGGGCCAGCCTCGCCTCCGGGGCGCATGTCGTGTTCCCCACGCCGCAGGGCTATCGCGGGGACGGTGTCTTCGACAATTTCTGGAAGCTGTGCGAGCGTCACAAGATCACCTTCATGATCACCGTTCCGACCGCCATGTCGGCCCTCATGCAAAGGCCGGTGGATGCCGACATCTCGACCCTGAAGATGGCGTTCTGCGGGTCGGCCCCGCTGCCGGTCGAGCTCTACCGGCGCTTCGAGCAGGCAGCCGGGCTGACCATTTGCGAGGGCTACGGCCTGACCGAGGCGACCTGTCTCGTCAGCATCAACCCGCCCGATGGCGAGAAGAAGATCGGCTCGATCGGCCTGCCCTTCCCCTATACCGACGTGCGCTTGCTCAAGGTTTCGGATGGTTCGGAATGCGAGACCGACGAGATCGGCGAAATTTGCGTGGCCAATCCGGGCGTTGCCGATGGCAACACCTATACCGAGGCGGACAAGAACCGGGATCTCTACCGCGGCAAGCACCTGCGGACCGGGGATCTGGGACGCAAGGATGCCGATGGCTATCTGTGGATCACCGGACGGGCCAAGGACCTGATCATTCGAGGCGGTCACAATATCGATCCCGCCGAGATCGAGGAAGTGCTCGCGGGGCATGAGGCGATCGCCTTCGCCGGCGCCATCGGTCAGCCGGACACCCATGCGGGCGAGGTACCCTGCGCCTATGTGGAGCTGGTTTCGGGTGCTTCGGTGGACAGGGCAGAGCTGCTTGACTACGCCAGATCGCGGATATCCGAGCGTGCCGCGCATCCCAAGTATCTCGAGGTTCTGGACGAGCTTCCGAAGACGGCGGTCGGCAAGATCTTCAAGCCAGACCTGCGGCGCAAAGCCATCGTGCGGGTCTTCGACGATGCCCTGTCGCAATGCGGCGCCAAGGTATCGGAAGTCACCGAGGACAAGAAACGCGGCCTCGTCGCGCGGATCGACCCGAAGGGAGCCGATGAAGCCGCGATCTCCAAGGCGCTGGGCGGGTTCAGCACACCTTGGGAAATCGCCAGCCGCTGATCACGAGCGGCCGGAAACGCCGCGATCCGTTCCAGTGGCGAGGCTGACGCAATCCTCCCTGGGTCCTGCGCGTCGTCGGCCGCATCGCCACCCTGCCGCGATGCAGTCGGGCAAGGGCTATGATGGCCGCACAATACGGGAATACAAAGGTCGAAGCGCTGGCTTCGGCCTTTTTCGTGGTTAACACCTTCCTACCTCCCCATGTGGTATAGAGCCCCGAGAAAACGCCACAAAATCCACACAAGATTAACTTTTTGGTCGGTCCAGCCGATAAAGAAGCTTGTCATATCGCTGAAAACCCGAAGTATTGATTGAAATGGCAAGTTAATTGCCAAGCGATAATGAAAGGGACAGACCATTGAATATTCGATCGAATCCAATTCCGGTCGAGGTCGATGCAGCGATTGCCGATCTCGAAAACTGGGCCAGTGAGGCCACCGGCACCGAGCGTGCGGCGCTTCTCGCTCGCCTGGCCAATCTGGCTTCTCCCGCCGATGCTTCCCCTGCCCCCACCCCGCCGTCCTCGGGGTCTGCCTATCCCGCTCTGGCGCGGGCCTACCCTGAGGATTTCTCGGCGGACGCGGTCTACCGCGCGA
>NZ_APKE01000019.1 GCF_009835145.1 Profundibacterium mesophilum KAUST100406-0324
CGCCTCAGCGCCGCCGGTGAAGGGGTGTCTAAGACTACCCAACAAAACCCGCAAGCAGATTCTAACAGAAAACGAGAAGTTTTCTCCGGCGACATTTTAGGCGTCCCGCCGGCCCCATCTGGGCAATTCCATTGCCGTCCGGAAGGTGATCGGGACCGAAACTGACCTCTCACTCGAAAACCGGTTTGCGAGGCCGCTCTATCGCTCGATTCTCAATGAGAACGGCCCTGTTTTCACCGCCAGGGAGGCCAGTCCGCGACTCGCTCCGGCCGGCGCATAGGTGGCATGAAGCGTAAAGGACGAGATCCGCAGGGGTGAAAGATGCCCCGGCCCCGCCTCCACGCGGTAGGCGTAGCTGCATGTCACCGCCTCGCCTTCGGTCATGCGCTTCTCCGGTGTGATCCCGATCACCCTCCGGCCGTCGTAGAATCTCAGGGCCGCCGGACATTCGCTTGTGGAGGCGAAGGCGGCGAAAGCCTCCACCGGATCGAGAACCCCCTTCGGCACCGCCTCAGGATCGGACATGGCGGTGCGCTCGTCATGCGGGGCGATCCGCGTCTCGATGATCCGTCCGCCGCTGGCGATTGTCGTGATGTCCCGCGACTTGCGAGTCGATCGGCTGATCCCCGTGTAGACATGCGGCGCCTGCGCGTCCGAAGAGGTTGCGACGAAGCTGCCGTCGAACACGCCGAAGGGCGTGTTGTTCAGGTTCGCCTGCAACCGCTGCTGACTTCCCGCGTCGCGAAGCGCGATCTGACCGAGTGTGCGCCCCCCGAGGACGACATCATAAGATTGCGCGCCCGACGGCGTCGCCATGGCCGCGGCGCAAATAGACAGAAGGGCGAGGGGGTTGGGTCGGGGCATTGTGCTTGGTCTTTCCATTGTGACTCTGTTGAACTTCGTGGCGGCGCGTTCTCGTGGCCGCCTTTCTCATCACGCCGCACCGGCGGCTTCGGCGACCCGGCGCAACGGATGGCGCAGCTCGCCGCGGTATGACGGATCCGCCCGTAGCGCGTCGGAGTATCCCCACCGCGACACGGCGCGGGCCATCTCCGCCTCCATCGGCTTGGCCGCGGAGGCATAGTCGAGGTTTCCGTCCCGTATATCCTCCTCCATGACCGCGCCGGATGCGGGAAGATCGAGAAATGCGTGGAGCCGCGCCGCGCATCCCGCGGGATCGGCTGCGAGGTCCTCGTAGCGCATGACCATTACCGCATGCAGATGCGGCAAGTCCGACAGAAGGCGATCATGCGCCTCGATCCAATGTGCGACGAGTTCGTGCACGGGCCGGCCCGTCCACTTGGCCATGGCCGCCGCCACCGCCTGGGGATGGCGCAGGACGACGACGAATTGCGAGAGCGGGAAGAGCTGCTGGTAAAGACGCATCCGCGTCAGGTTCACCGGTGATTTCTCCACCCGCCAAGGGGCATCGGGTTCGAACCATGGCGCCCAGTCCGCCTCGAGACGGATGCGCGTCTCAAGCCGGTCATGCACGCATCCCTCGATCAGGTGCTGCGCCGGGTCGGTCGCGAAATGACAAGGTATCCCGTGGCGCGCCGTGTGGGGAATGGCGCCTTGCAGATAGACACCCTCGTTCTCGGGGACCGGAGCGCCCTCGATCCCGCTGATCGAAGGATGACGCGCCAGAAGCCGCGCGGTCAGCGACGTGCCGGAGCGGTGCAAGCCGCCGACGAAGACGTATCTGTGTCTCGGTTCCATGTCGCTCTCCCCGCATGGGCACCCCGCCCGATCGCAGCCCGGCAAGCCGGCAAACGCGCCGGTTCAAGGCAGCTGCTTCGATACGGTCATCTGTCAAGTCCGGACCTGCGGACGGGGCGGCCTCGGCCTGCCATACCGACGAGGGGGGAACTCGATTTACCAAGCGACGTTACACCCGCAATCCAGACGAGGTTGTCATGTATGCCATGCATATTGCTCTGGGGGGCTGTCTGAAAGCCCCCCCGGTGTCCTATGGGCTCACCGAAGATACGGGCGGTCATATCGCCTACGTCCTTGGCGCGGCCATGGCGCAGGTCGATCTCGATCCATCGAACCACGTCGATATCGTGACACGGGCCTTCGATGCGCCCGAGCTTGGCGCGGTCCATGCGCAGGCCGAGGAAGCCGTGGCCGACCGCTGCCGCATCCTGCGCCTGCGGACCGAACGGAGCGACTACCTGAGCAAATCCGCCCTCGAGGCGGAGCTTCCCGCCCTTCGACGGGCGTTCTGCGACATGCTCGCCGCGATGCCGCGCCGCCCGGACGTGCTTCATGCTCATTTCGCCGATGCCGCCGACCTCGCCCGCCATGCGGGGACGCGCTTCGGCATTCCCGTCGTCTACACGCCGCATTCCCTTGGCATCGACAAGGGCGCTTGCGGGCACCGCGATGACGCGCTCGAGGCCCGGATCGCCGCCGAGGCGCAAACCCTGCGCGCAAGCGACGCCATCATCGTCTCCTCGCGCGACGAGGCCGAGCGCCAGGTTGAATCCTACGGCATCCGTTGCGGCGGACGGGTCCATTGCATCGCGCCGGGCTCGATGCTGACCGAAACCGACGCTGCCGGCACCTCGGGCGCGGAGGCACGGATCGCCCCTTTCCTGCGCGATCTGCGAAAGCCCATGATCCTGGCCATCGCCCGCCCCGTGCACAAGAAGAACCTTGTCGCCCTGGTTCAGGCCTACGCATCGAACCCGGCCCTGCGCGATCGGGCAAACCTGGTGATCTGCGCCGGCTTGCGCGACGGGATCGAGAGCGGAAACGCCGAGCAGCGCGAGGTCATCACCGGCCTGCTTGCGGCCATGGACCGGCACGATCTTTACGGGCACATGGCCCTGCCCCGCCGTCACAGCCCCTCCGATGTGGTTCAGCTTTACCGGCTGGCTGCGCAGGGCGGCGGCGTCTTCGTCAATCCCGCCTTGCACGAGCCGTTCGGCCTCACCCTCATCGAGGCGGCACGCTTCGGCCTTCCGGTCGTGGCCACGGATCGCGGCGGGCCCGCCGACATCGTCGAGCGCATCGGCCATGGCGTCACCGTCGATCCGCAGGATCACGCGGCCATCGGCGCGGCGATCGAGAGGCTGATCGGCGACCGCGCCGCGTGGAGCAAGGCCGCACGCGCGGGCAAGGAGCGTGCCGGGCTTTACGACTGGACACGCTATGCGGCGCGCTCCGTCGCCCTTTATGCGCGGCTGTGTGGCAAGTCCGCGCCGCGTCCGCGCCTGGTGCCCCGATCGATCCTGGCCAGCGACATCGACGCGACCCTGACCGGCTCCGCTTCGGGTGCGGCACGGTTCAGCGCTTGGGCGCGGGAGCGGTCCTGCGGCTATGTGGTCGCGACCGGTCGCTCGATCGGGGAGGCGCAGCGGGTGCTCGCCGAATGGGACCTGCCCCGTCCCGACACGTTCATCACGTCGGTCGGCACCGAGATCTGGTCCGAGGATCCCAAGGGGCGCCTGACCCTCGACATGTCCTATGCAGAAAAGCTCGACGCAGCCTGGCCGCGCGCCGAACTGCTTCGTGCCATCGCCGATCTGAGCGAGGATTTCGCGATCACGCCGCAGGCTCCGCTCGAGCAGCGCGAATGGAAGCTGAGCTATTTCGGCAGTGCCGCGTCGGCGCTTCTGCTGGACAGGACGCTGGAGATGTTGCGGTTCGATGTTCGTGTGATCGCCTCGCACGGGCGCTTCATCGACGTGATGCCCCGCGCGGCCGGCAAGGCCAACGCGGTCGCCCATGTCGCCGCGCGGCTCGGCCTCGATCTGTCCCACTGCATCGCCGCCGGCGACAGTGGTAACGACCGTGACATGCTCATGGCCTGTGGCCATGCGATCGTGCCGGCCAATGCCCTCCCCGAGCTTGACGACCTGCCATCCGGACCCAGGCTGCTGCGCACGGCCGAACGGCATGCCGACGGCGTTCTTGAAGGTCTGGCACGGATCGGCAGGATGCCCAGACCCATGCCCCGCTTCGCGCATGGCGATTCCGGCACGCTGGCGGTCCCCTCGTGACGTCCCTGCCCGCAAACGGATCGCAGGCGCGGCCGATCGGCTATTTCGTCCACCACCAAGGGCGCGGCCATGCCGAGCGGTGCGCCGCCCTGGTCAACGCCCTCCCCGATGCGCGCCCGGTCACCATCTTCTGTGCCCGCGACGACATCTTTCCTCCCCTGCGCGAGGGGGTCGAGATCCGCCGCATTCCCTCGCTTTTCGAGCCGACGGGCGACGAGGAGACGGGCGGCGACTGGGTTCCGACGCCCGATACACTGCATTGCGCGCCCCTCGGCTGGCCGGGGATCCGCGAGGCGATGGCGGCGATTACCGGCTGGTTCGCCGAGGCGCGACCGTTGGTGATGGTCTGCGACGTTTCGGCCGAAATCGCACAGCTGTGCCGGATCTGCTCGGTGCCCCATGTGAAGGTGCTGCAGCACGGCGATCGGAGCGATCCGGGCCACCGGGCCGCCTATGATGGCGCCGCCGGTCTGCTCGCGCCCTTCGATGCCCGGCTGGCGCAGCACGACTGGTCCGCCTCGATGCTGGCGCGCTGCCATTTCGCACCCGGTCTGGGCGTGCCCGTGGCCCTGCCCGGCAAGACGCAGGCGCGCGCCGCGCTTGGCATCGCCGACGATGAGGAATTGATCCTCGCCGTCTCGGGGGGCGGCGGGAGCGGCATGGCGCAGGCCCCGCTCGGTGTGGGCGCGCGCGCCATGCCCGCCGCCCGCTGGGTCACGATCGGACAGGTGCAGCGCGACTGGCACGCAACCGAGCCGGCCAATCTCGACCATATGGGCTGGGTCGAGAATGCCGGGACCTGGATCGCGGCTGCCGATCTCGTCATCGCCTCGACTGGCAATACGACCTGCCAGCAGATCCTCGCCGCGTCAAAGCCGTGGATCGCCGTGCCGGAATGGCGCTACTTCGACGAGCAGGTCGCCAAGGCGGAGGCGCTCGCACGGGCCGGCGCCGCAATTCACCTGCCGCATCTGCCCGGATCGGCCCATGCCTGGCGGGCCGCCGTCTCGGCCGCCCGAGGCGCGCATGATCCGCGGCTGCAGGCCTCGATGATCGCGAAGGCGCCCGCGCAGGACGCGGCGCGCTGGCTCGAGGCACTCGGCGCGCGGCTCGTTTCCGGCGGCACCGCCAAGACCGATACCGTCGATGCGGCCGTGCCGTCACCATCCAACCCCAACCCCCCATTGATCGCCGTCGCAGGAGAGTAAAGATGCCATCACGACCCTCGAAAATGCTTCATGGCACGCCCCCACGCTCCGTTTCGGTGCTTACCATCGCATCCGGCAGGGCTGCGCATCTGGCCAATGTGATCCGCGGGCTCGACAAACAGATGCAACCGCCGCTCGAACTCGTGATCGGCGTCATGCAGGAGGAGCTTTACGAGGGGCTTCCCGAAACGGGCTTCCCGATCCGGCAGGTGCGCGTGCCCGGCGCATCGCGCGGCCGCGATCTGCCCCTCGCTGCCGCGCGCAATGCGGCCGCCGCCGCGGCGCGCGGCGAAGTGCTCGCCTTCCTCGATATCGATTGCATTCCCGCGCCCAGCCTCGTTGCCGATTACGCCCGCCATGCCGCGCCCGGCGCGGGCCTGATGATGGGCGAGGTCATGTATCTTCCGGGCGGTGCGCTCGATGACGGCATCGACTACGCCGCGTTCGACGCGATCTGCCAGCGTCATTCGGACCGGCGCGCGGCCCCCGCCGAGGGCACCGAGCCCTGCAACGACTATCGCTGCTTCTGGTCGCTGAACTTCGCGCTCCATGCCGAGGATTACGCGGCATCGGGCGGCTTCGACGAGCGGTTCCGCGGCTATGGCGGCGAGGATACCGATTTCGGCAAGACCTTGTCGATGCGTGGGATCGCGATCAACTGGATGGCCCGCGGGCGCGTCTACCACCAGTATCATCCCCATCACATGCCGCCGGTGCACCATCTCCATTCCGTCCTGCGCAACGCCGAGCTCTTTGCCGAGAAATGGGGATACCGGACCATGGAGCACTGGCTCCACGCCTTCCGCATGATGGGCCTGATCGAGAACGGCCCCGATGGCCTGCGTGTCCTGCGCGAGCCCGGGGAGGCCGAGTTCGAGCTGTCGGGCCAGCAGAGCCATCAGCCCTATGCCAACACGCGCAGGGTTCTCAAGCTGCTGGAGGCGCGCGCAGGCGGCACCCCCATCGACGAGCACGAAAGCTGGACGCGGATGCAGAAGGCGCAGAACGCGCTGCTGGCGCGGCCGGCGACCGCGGCCGAGTGATGGAGCGCGGGTTCTCGGCCGCCTCGACCCCGCAGGCCGGCGATCCGGCAGGCGGCCCCCTGCGCATCGCCGTTCTTGCCCATATCCGGCATCCGATCGCCCCGCCCTTCCAGGGCGGGATGGAGGCGCATTCCTGGCATCTGGTCCGGGCGCTGGAGGCGCGCGGGCACGCGGTGACGCTCTTTGCCTCCGGCGACAGCGATCCGTCGCTGCCGCTTCGCGGCGTGGTGCCGGTGCATTACGACCGGGCCTTTCCATGGCATGCCTTCCATGGAACGGACATCCTGAACCTGCATGTCGACACGGCCTTCGCGGCGGCCATGGATGCGCTGCCTCGCGGCGGGTTCGACGTGGTGCACAACAATACGCTGCACCGCTATCCCCCGCGCCTCGCGCGGCGCGACCGGATCGCCATGGTCACCTCGCTGCATGTTCCGCCCTTCACCATCCTGCACCGCGCCGTGCAGGAAAGCGCGGCGCCCTGGTCGCATTTCACCGTCACCTCCGAGCGGCAGCGCGGCGCCTGGTGGCCCGAGGGCGCGCCGAACGAGGCGCATGTCGTCCATAATGGCATCGATCCCGAGCTCTGGCCCTATCGCGGCAACGCGGCGCGCGGCGGCGCGATCTGGTCCGGGCGCATCACGCCAAACAAGGGCACGCATCTGGCGGTGCAGGCCGCCATGATCGCGAAGGTCCCGCTCGATATCTACGGCACGATCGAGCACCGGGACTATTACGACGCCGAGGTCGCGCCCCACCTAGGCGAAGACATCAGGTATATGGGCCATGCAGAAGCGCGGACCCTCGCCGACGCCCTTGGCCGCGCGGCGGTCATGCTCTTCACGCCGCGTTGGGACGAACCCTTCGGCCTTGCCGCGATCGAGGCGCTGGCCTGCGGCACGCCGGTCGCGGCGGTCGAGATGGGCGCCGTGCGCGAGGTGATCGGGCCGGCGGGATGCTATGCGGCGCCCGACGATCCCCATTCCCTCGCGGCCGCTTTGCGCGAGGCCATACGCATCCCCCGCGCGCAGGCCCGGGCGCGCGCGGTGTCGTGCTTCTCGATCGATCGGATGATCGACGGCTACGAGCGCCTCTACCGCGCGGCGATCGCCGGGGCCGCCCATGGACCCGCCATGCCGGACCCGCAATTCGCGCCGCGCCAGCTTGGCGTCGGATCGCCAGCGGAGCCCGCACCGCCGGAGGCCCCCGCGATCAGCGTGGCGCCATCCGAAGCGCACCGTCGAGGCGTATCGTCTCGCCATTGAGCATCTGGTTGCGCAGGATGGCACAGACGAGATCCGCGAATTCCGCCGGCCGGCCGAGCCGGGAGGGAAAGGGCACCGAGGCGCCAAGGCTGTCCTGCGCGGCTTCCGGCAATCCCTTGAGCATCGCCGTCTCGAAGATGCCGGGTGCAATGGCGCAGACGCGAATGCCGAGCGGCGCCAGCTCGCGCGCGGCGGGCAGGGTCATTCCCACCACCCCGCCCTTCGATGCGGCATAGGCCGTTTGCCCGATTTGTCCCTCATAGGCCGCGATCGATGCGGTGTTGATCGCGACGCCGCGCTCGCCGCCCGCTCCCGGCTCGGCATGCTGCACCCTGTCGCTGAACAGGCGCAGCATGTTGAAGCTGCCGACAAGGTTGACCGTGACGGCGCCGGCGAACTCCTCGAGCGCCATCACGCCCTGGCGCCCGAGGATCTTGCGCACCGGCGCGATACCCGCGCAGTTCACGAGAATGCGCGCGGTGCCATGCGCCTGCCGCGCCGCCTCGATCGCCTCCTGCGCCGAGGCCGCGTCGCTCACGTCGCAGGCGAAGGCCGCCCCGCCGATCTGCATCGCGACAGCCTGCGCCGCCTCTGCGTCGCGGTCGAGCACCGCAACCTGCGCGCCGGCCTGCGCCAACGCCCGCGCGGTCGCCTCTCCGAGGCCCGAACCGCCCCCCGTTACCAAAGCCGCCGTTCCCTCGATGTCCATATCGTTTTCCTTTTCCGCCCGGTTTTCCGGGTGCCATTCCCATGCTGCATAGCCGCCATGCAACCGGGCTCGATGATTGCCCTTTCAAGCCATTGATACTAGCCATGAGCGGAGCTGCCGGGGTCCGTGTTTCGCTGCCGCAAGACGGCCTGCGCCCGGGATTGCGAGGATTTCTTGATAGAGACCAAATTCAGGGCCGACAGGCTCGCCGGCCCTCTCCTGATCGCGCTGACGGGCCTTGCGATCGCCCGCGAATGGAATGCCGCGCCGCAGGCCGTGATACTGGCAGTTGCGGTTCTGCTGCCGGTGAGCGTCGCGCTTCTAGCGACCAGCATACGGCCGGGACGACGCATTTTCGTGCTTGTCGCGCTCCTGCTGAGCGCCGCCGCGCTAGTCTTGCTCGAGAATTGGCAGACGGTGCTGCTTTCGGCACTCGGCACATCCGTTTTCATCGCCGGCTTCTTCTCGGCACTCGCGACCTTGCGCAGCGCGGCCGACAGCTCGCCGTCGATCAGGGCCTGCGGCCGCTATCTCGCGCAACAGCCGCCGGGGCGCCGCTATGCCGCCCTCACGGTTGGCGGACAGCTCTTCGCCCTCCTGCTCAACTACGGCGCAATCGCCCTTCTGGGCAGCCTCGCCGTGGCCAATGCCGATGAGGACAAGAACCCCGAGATCCGGGCGGTGCGCACCCGGCGGATGCTTCTGGCGATCCAACGGGGATTCATCTCGGTCCTGGCCTGGTCACCGCTCAGTTTCGCAGTCGCGATCAGCACCTCGCTCATTCCCGGCACATCCTGGACCGGCGCGGTCCTACCCTCGCTCGTCACCGGCGGTCTCGTTGCCGGCTTGGGATGGCTCCTCGATACCGCCTTCAAGCCGCGCCTGTCGACGAAGGTGCCGGAGCGCCGCGCACCAGACGGCACATGGCGTCTCCTGCTGCCGCTCGTGGCGCTGCTCGCCCTTCTTGCGATCTGTGTCCTCATTCTCTTCCTGGCGACGCGGATCCGGGTGCCCGGCCTCGTGATGATGATCGTTCCGGCCATCGCCGCGGGCTGGATCGCCCTGCAGAACCGCGACGCCCCCTTGGCCGCACTCCGGCACAGAAGCGCGCGGTTCACCTTCACCGAACTGCCGGCCTATCGCGACGAGCTGGTCCTGCTGATGATGGCCGGCTTCATCGGCTCGGTCGGCGGCGCGCTGCTCGTGCCGGTGGTGGCACATGGCGACATCGACCTGACGGCGCTTCCCGGCTGGCTGATCCTGCTCTCGCTGGTCTGGGTGATCCCGGCCGCGGGACAGGTCGGCATGAACCCGATCCTCGCGGTCTCGTTGCTGGTGCCGCTTCTGCCCGACGCCCAGAGCCTCGGGGTCAGTCCCACGGCGCTGCTGATCGCCATTACCGCCGGCTGGACCATGAGCGGCGCCTGCTCGCCCTACACCGCGACGACGCTGCTGGTGGGCTCTTTCGGCGGGGTCAGCGCGGCGCATGTCGGGCTGCGCTGGAACGGGGTCTACACGCTCCTGGGTGGCAGCCTCCTGTCGATCTGGGTGCTGAGTTACGCCTACCTGCTCTGAGCGCGGCTCAGAAGACGCGCACGCCTTGGCGCTGCAACTCGGACTGGACCGCTCCAAGCTCGACCTCCGCCAGTTCCCGCCCCTGGCGCAACGACAGGGCCGCGGCGATCCCCGCCCCCTGCCCCGCCACGGCGCAGCAGGCCATGTTGCGCGTCGCGGCATGCGAGATCGCGTCGCCCCCGATGGCACGTCCCGCGACAAGCAGGCCCTCGACCCCGCGCGGCAGCATCGCGCGGTAGGGGATCTGCATGTAGCGCCCGGTGGTCGGCAGAATGAGAATGCCGTAGCCGTCGATGAACTCGGGATAGATGCCGATGCTGTCCTCGAAACGCCCCTCGTGCCGCACGTCGGCCACCGTCATGTTATAGGCCGCGTCGATCTTGCGGGTGTCGCGAATGCCGATGCTCATCCCGAAATTGCGCAGCCTTGCTCCGGCGCATCCCGGCACATAGGCGCGCAGGGCTTCGATGGCGAGCATCGCCTGCCGGCGTCCCTCGATCTCGAAACGGGTCATGCTGTCGGGGTCGGTGCCGTCGCATCCGGCAAGGTGGATGAGGTTCATATAGGTCAGCTCGCCGGTATCATGCGCCGCGCCCCAGGTGCCGGCGATGGTGTTGAGCACCGCCGGAATGAGCCCCTCACGGATCGCCCGCTCGAAGGGCTTGCCGAGATAGGGCGAGAACATCGCATCCTCCTTGCCCGAGGTCTCGATCTGCCACTCGCCGCTCGACCAGTCGCCATAGGTCTGCGGATCACGGCGGACGCCTTCCATGAAGGCGCGCTTGTCCACCCCGGCGAGGTGGAACATCACGCTCGCGGCCTGCATCTCCTCGCGCGGGGTCATGCGCGTGGGCGCGCCGGCGCGATGCGCGACATCGGCATCGCCGGTACAGTCGATCACCCGCCGCGCAAGGATCGCCTCGCGCCCCGCCTTGGATTCGGTGACGATCCCGGTGATGCGCGGCCCATCCATCAGCGGCGCCGCGAATTGCCGGTGCAGCATCGGGTGCACGCCGGCCTCCTCGATCAGCGCGTCGGCCACCAGCTTGAACCCTTCGCTGTCGAGCTCGTAGCTCAGCGACTGGCTTTCGGGCACGGCCGCTCCCATCGCCTTCGCGCGCTCCTCGTATTCGCGGCCGATGCCCCCCGCCTCGACCGTCGCCTCGTGGCGATACCACGCGAAGCCCTCGACCCCGACGACGGTGATGTTGCCGCCCATGCAGCCGAAACGCTCGACGAGGCTGACCTGCGCGCCCGCACGCGCGGCACCGAGTGCGGCGGCAAGCCCTGCGGGGCCGGCGCCCACGACGAGCACATCGGTTTCGTGGATCACGTCGACTTGGCGCGCGGGCTCGGTGATGGTCTGGCGCATGAGGCCGCTTCCTTGCAAGGTCAGTTTCGCCAATGCTTTTCGCGCGGCGGCGCCGGCCCTTCAATCGGAACGCGGCGGCGCGCGGTCACGGGCGCTCAGGCCAGCAGATGCACCGCGAAAAGGTCCTCGGGATCGCTCCAATGGCGCTCTGGATGCCAACCGGCCTCCTTCGCGAGCCGCTCGAAGCCTTCGACGCTGTACTTGTAGCTGTTCTCGGTATGGATGCTTTCACCCGCCTCGAATTCGATCCGCTGCCCGGCGATCGCCACGGACTGGCGCTTGCGGCTTACCAAATGCATTTCGACGCGGCTTTCGGCGGCATTCCAGCGGCTTTCATGGTCGAAGGAAGAAAGATCGAAATTTGCGCCGAGCTCGGCGTTGAAGCGCTTCAGCAGGTTGCGGTTGAAGGCGGCGGTGACGCCTTGCGCATCGTCATATGCCCTGACGAGGACATCGGCGTCCTTCACCAGGTCGATGCCGATGAGGAAGGCGCCCGCCCCCTTCAGGGCCCGCATCCGCGCAAGCAGATCACGCGCCGCGTCCGGGTCGAAATTGCCGATGGTCGAGCCGGGAAAGAAAAGGGCCTTCGGGCAATCCTCAAGATCGGCCGGCAGGTTCAGGGCGCCGGTGAAATCCCCCTCCACCGGGCGGACTTCCAGCCCGGGATGATCGGCTTCGAGCAGGGCGGCGCTGGCCGCGAGATGGTCGGCGGAGATGTCGAGCGGGATGTAGCAGCGCAGCTCCGGCATCGCCCCCAGAAGCCGCCGGACCTTGACGCTCGACCCCGCCCCAAGCTCGAGAAGTGCCATGTCGCGCGCCCCGTCCGGGCCGCCGCGGCGCTGCATCACCGTCTCGATCGCCCGCGCCATCTCGCTCGCGTGGCGCGTCAGGATCGCGGTTTCCGTGCGGGTGGGGTAATATTCGGGAAGTGTGCAGATCCGATCGAAGAGGCGCGAGCCCTCGGCATCGTAGAAATGTTTGGGGTCGGCTGTCTTCACCGCTCCGGTCAACCCTTCGAGGACGGAGGCACGAAACGCCTCGTCGAAGCCTGCCTGTGCCGCTGCGGGGTCTTGATTGGTCATGACGCTCTCCCTCATGCGCTGTCATCCCCTTCTCAACGCCGCCATCCGCCGGATCGTTCAGCCGTCGCCGCCCTCCGGGCGCAGCGCCTCGAGCATGGCGCGCGTCCGCGGCTCGATCGGCACGGGGCGCCGGGTTTCGCGGTCCACGTTCACATGCACGAAATGCCCCTCCGCCGCCGCCGTCTCCTCCATGCCGAACAAGCCGATCTCGTAGCGCACCGAGGACGTGCCGAGCGTGGCAACCCTGAGCCCGGCGGTCACGGGCCGTGGAAAGGCCAGTTCGGAGAAATAGCGGCACCCCGTCTCGACCACGAGAAAAACGCAGGCGCCCTCGTGCGGATCGAGCACGCCGCCCTCGATAAGATGGGCGTTCACCGCCGTGTCGAAGAGTGTGTAATGCACGGTGTTGTTCATGTGGCCATAGACGTCGTTGTCGCCCCAGCGCGTGCCGAGAAGGCGATGCGCGCGATAGTCGCCAAGCCGGCCCGGGTCCGCCCTCACAGCGCCGCCTCGTAGATCGCGGCCGCGTCCGCCTCGGCGAGCGGCCGGGGATTGTTGACCAGCAGCCGTGTCTGTTTCATCGCGTCGCCGGCGAGCAAGGGCAGGTCCTTCGCCGCGATCCCGACATCGCGCAACCCTTGGGGCAGGCCGCAGCGCATCGCCAGCGCCGCGAGGCCGTCGGCAAAGGCGTGCGCCCTGTCGCTCTCGCTTCCGCCCGTGATGGCCGGGAAGACGATCGGGGCAAGCGCGGCATAGGGCGCGGGCGCATGGGCCGCGTTGAAGCGCAACACATGCGGCAGCACGAGCGCATTCGACAGGCCGTGCGGCACCTTGAAATGGCCGCCGATCGGATAGGCCAGCGCATGGACCGCCGCGACGGGCGAATTGGCGAAGGCCTGCCCCGCCAGAAGCGAGCCGAGAAGCATGTCGCCCCTGGCCTGCATGTCGCCGGGGGCGGTGACGGCCCGTTCGAGCGAAGCGCCCATGAGGCGCAAGGCCTCGCAGGCCAGGGCGCGGCTCACGGGGTTGTTGTTGGGGCTCGCGCTGGCGAAGGCCTCGATCGCATGGACCATCGCGTCAATGCCCGTCGCGGCGGTGACATGCGCCGGCAATCCCAGGGTCAGCTCGGGATCGAGCAGGGCGACATCGGGCAACAGAAGCGGACTGACCACGCCCATCTTCTCGCTCGCGCCGGTCGTGACGATGGAGATCGGTGTCACCTCGGAGCCGGTGCCCGCGGTGGTCGGCACCAGGATGAGCGGAAGGCGCGGCCCCTTGGCATTGCCGATGCCATAGGCCGATTGCAGCGGCTGATCCGTCGCGCCGAGAAGCGCCGCCAGCTTGGCCACATCGAGAGAGGAGCCGCCACCGAACCCCACGACACCGCCACAGCCGCGCGCGAGACGGGCCGCGTCGAGCACCACGGCCTCCGGAGGATCGGCGCAGACATCGGCGAAAAGCACGACCTCGTGCCCGGCCGCGGCGATCGCCTCGCGGCACCGCGCGACCAGCCCGGTCGCCACCATTCCCGGATCGGTCACGAGAAGCACCGGACCTGCGACGAGTGCCGTGCACAGATCGCCCAGCTTGCCGAGACTTCCCGCGCCCATGTGCAGGCTTGGCGTTGTGTTGAAGACGAAACCGTTCTGCGTGCTCATCGGTGCTCCTGCCCTTCGCGCCGCCCGAGTGGCGCCGCTCCCCCGGTGATGAAGCTGACGCGCGCCGCGAATGTCAACGCGTCAGCCCGCCTGCGGTGGTCCGCCCTCGCCGATCCGCAGCTCCGCCGGGGCGAGCCCCTCGATCTGCGTGCGGCACAAATCGCCGGGAACCAGGGCCCCGACCCCGGCCGGCGTTCCCGTCATCACCAGATCGCCCGGCGCGAGAGCCACGAGCGCCGACAGGTGCGCGATGATCTCGGGTACGGACCAGATCTGATCGGCAAGATCGGCCTCCTGCCGCGGCGCGCCGTTGACGCTGAGCGTAATCCGGCCGCGTGCGGGATGACCGATCCGTTCGGCCGGGGAAATCTCGCCGATCAGGGCCGAGCCGTCGAAACCCTTGGCCATGTCCCAGGGCCGGCCGAGGGCCTTGGCGCGCGCCTGCAGGTCGCGCCGCGTCAGGTCGTTGCCGGCGGCGTAGCCAAAGACGTGACCGAGCGCGGAGCCGGTGTCGATGTTCCGGCCCGCTCCGCCGATCGCCACGACCAGCTCGCCTTCGTGATGCAGCTCCTGCGTCCCTTGCGGATAAGGCAGCGTCGCGCCGTCGTGAAGGACCGCATCGGCGGGCTTGCAGAAGAAGAAGGGAGGCTCGCGTTCGGGGTCATGGCCCATCTCGCGGGCATGATCGGCGTAGTTGCGCCCGACGCAGAAAATGCGCCTGACCGCGAAACGCCGCCCGCCGGCCACCGGCACGAAGGGCACCGGCGGAGGCGCGAACGCGAACTCCGTCACGGCTCAGCCCTTCAGGAAGGCGTCGATACCGGCCTGCGCGACTTCGCGGTCCTGCGCCGGGGTGCCGGAGCTCACACCGATGCCGCCGACGACGGCGCCCTCGACCTCGACGGGCAGGCCGCCGCCCACAACCATCAGCCGCCCGCCGATGGCGCTGTCGATGCCGTAGGTCGGACCGCCGGGGCCCGAAATCTCGCCATAGGCATGGGTGGCCTTCTTGGCGGCCGAGGCGGTGAAGCTCTTGTCGATGGCGATGGTGATCGAGGTTACCTTGCCGCCATCCATGCGCTCGAAGGCAACGAGGTTGCCGCCCTCGTCGGTGATCGCGATGCACATCGGCACGCCGATCTCGTCGGCCTTGGCGCGGGCGCCGGCGATGAGTTTGCGGGAATCCTCGATATCGAGCCGTCTGATGGTAAGCATGTTCTCTCCTCTTCACGCTTTGCCGGAAGGCGCGCCGGCGATCTCGCGCATCGCGTCGAGAAAGGCGGCCACCTCGGCCTCGGTGTTGTAATGGCACATCGAGACGCGAGTGCAATCCTCCAGGCCGAGCGGGCGCAGGATGTTGCCTGAGTAATGGTCCGCCTTGCGCGCGTGTGTCCTGATGCCGCGCGTGTTCAGTTCGGCCACCACCCAGGGCGCTTCGCGCCCTTCGAGCGTGAAGGAGACGAGCCCCTCGCGCGCCGGGTTGTCGAGCCCGCCGAGGATGTCCACCCCGGGCAGATCGGCCAGCCCCGCCTGGTTCCCGGTCCCGTGCAGCATCGCGTGAACGAGATCGCCCTCATGCGCGCGGATCGCCGCACCCGCCGCCTCGATCCGCTCCCTGCGTGCCGTCTCGGGCAGATCGCCGACGCGCCCGCCCAGCCATTCCAGATAGGACACCACTTCCCGGAAGGTGGCGTAGGCGCCGGCATCGCGCGTGCCCAGCTCCCAGTTTTCCCCGGGGCCGCCGATCAGCGTGTCATGCGGCACCGCGGCCAGCCGATCGGAGATCCAGGCAAGACCGTAGCCGTGACGCGAAAACATCTTGTAGGGCGAGATGACATAGCCATCGACGCCAGCGGCCTCGATGTCGATATGGCCGTGGGCCGCGTGCTGAATGCCGTCGACGATGATCAGGCAATCCGGCGCCGTGGCCCGGATCGCCGCCGCGATGCCCGGCAGGTCCACTCCCATGCCCGTCACCGGCGAGGTGTGCAGCACGGTGGCGACACGGGTGTCGGGCGTGATCGCGGCCGCATAAGCCTCCGGCGTCACGCGGCCCGTCGCATCGTCATGCGGCACGTCGATGGCGCGCAGCCCCGCGATCTCGGCCCAGCGGGTGCGCGCCGAGGCGCTTGCGGGGTGCTCGAAGGTGGAGCCGAGCACAGCACCGCCAGCCGCGCGATGCGACAGGGCCGCGTTTGAAATCAGGCGGAAAAGCAGCTCCGTGCCGCTCTCGCCGGCCAGGACCTGCCCGCCCTTGGCATTGAAGAGCAGGCGTATGTCGTCCTTGGCCGCCGCGATCATCCGCGTCAGGGCGTGGGAGCCGGGATTGTCGCGGCCCTGGTTGTCGGGAATGGCCGCGTGTTCGGCGGAGCGTGCCACGACCGATTTGAGCGTCAGCGCACCGCCGGCATTCTCGAAGAAGATACGGCTGCCATGCTCGGGGCAGTGGTCGACCTGTGCGAACAGGGCGCGCACCTCGTCGATAATCTCGGGATTTCCGCCAAGCATCGTGCTATCCTCCAGCGCATCACCGGCCCGGACCGGGCGGCCTTCATGCTGTTCTGCCCCGTCGCGGGAGTGGCGGCAAGCCGCCGAAATCCAGCGTGGTTGGCGCGGCGATTCGGCCCGCCTTGCGCTACGGGGTGGATAAGCCCGGAGCTTTTTGATACCGGAAGGCTCCGCGTCGCAAGCCCGGCTTGCGGCAACGCATCAAAACGACGGAACTTGGCATGAAGAGCGACTTGAACGATATCGTCAGCCAGCTCGAGGAAGACATCGTTCTCTGGCGGCTGCAACCCGAAGAGCGACTGGTCGAGGATGCGTTGATGGCGCGCTTCGGCGCGAAGCGGCATGTCGTGCGCAGCGCCCTCGATACCCTGACCCGCATGGGGCTTGTCGACAGGCCGCGCAATCGCGGGGCGCTGGTCCGTCTTTACGGCGATGGCGAGGTCGCCGCGCTGTTCGATTTCCGCCGCCTGATCGAGCCTGCCGCCGCGCAGATGATCGCCCTGCCGCCGGACCGCGACGCGCTTGCGCGCCTGCGCCAGTTGCAAGGCCGGCACGATGCCGCCGTGGCCAAGAACGATCTTGCTGCCGTCTTTCGCAGCAACGCGGCTTTCCACACGGCGCTTTTCGCACTCTGCCCCAACCCGTTCCTCGTGAACGCGGTCGAAGGGGCGGCGCTGCAGGCCCATGCCGTCCGGTTCTCGGGCGTTCAGGACCGCGCCGCCCTCGAGCGCTCGCGCGATGATCACCACGCGATGCTCGACGCGATGGAAGCCGGGGACGGCGCGGCCCTCGTCCGGATCGCCACCGCCCATCTCGACAATGCCGCGAAGGCCCGCGCCCGCATCCTGCGCAGCCGGGCCATGCCGGTCGCATCCGAAGGCTGATCCCAAGGCCAATTCCGGGGCCAGTCGCGGAGCCGGTCCACGGCTTGTCGCGAGTACCGGTTCAGCCGCCGCGCAGCCGCGACAGGGTCGTGCGGCTGCTGATCTGCTCGGCTTCGACCACCAGCTCGATCACCGCCGGCGCGCCGCAGGCGATGGCCCGGCGCAAGGCGGGACCGGCCTGCGCCGTGGTCTCCACCCGTTCGGCATGAGCCCCCATCGCGCGTGCCATGGCGACGAAGTCGGGATTGACGAGGTCGGTGCCGACGACGCGTCCGGGATGCGCCTTTTCCTGGTGCATCCTGATCGTGCCGTAGCTTGCGTTGTTGATCACGACGACGATCGGCCGGCCGCCATGCTGCGCCGCCGTGGCGATCTCCGCGCCGCTCATCATGAACCCGCCATCCCCCACGAAGGACAGCACGACGCGGCCCGGCTCGGCGATGGACGCGGCCACGCCGGCGGGCACCGAATATCCCATCGCCCCGCAGGTCGAGCCGAGCTGCCGTCCCGGCCGGCCGTAGCGCAGGAACCGCTGTGCCCAGCCACCATGATTGCCCGCATCGAGCGTGATGATCGCATCCTTCGGCAGGATCTGCCGGAACGCGTCCATCACCATGGACAAATCGAGCGCATGCGCCTCCCGGGCCGGCGCGGCGGTATCGGCCAGCCAGGCATCGCGCAGAGCCCGGCGCCAGACGCGCCACCGATCGCGCCAGCGTCCGGCGGGCCAGCTTTCCCCGGCCAACCGCGCCAACCGGGCGGCGGCCGGACCCGGCGCGGCGACGCAGCCGAGCGCGGGGGCGTAGACACGGCCGAGCTCGTCGGCATCGGGATGCAGATGGATGATCTTCTGGGCCGGTGTCGGGGCGCTGATCGCGCTGTAACCCTTCGTCGTCATCTCGCCCAGTCTCGCACCGACGACGAGCAGCAGGTCCGCCTCGGCGATCCGTGCCGTGAGCGCGGGATCCGAGGCCGTTCCCAGGTCCCCGGCATAACTGCCGCTCTCGGCGCCGATGATATCCTGCCGGCGGAACGAGCAGATCGCCGGCAGGCCGGCCAACTCTGCAAACCGCGTGATGTCGGCGCTGGCCGCATCGCTCCAGCCGCCCCCACCCACGATCAGGAGCGGTCGCTCCGCGCCGTGTAGAAGCGTTCCGATGCGCGCCGCGCCGTCCTCGCCCAGTTCTGGCAGCGCGGGCCGGTATGGCGGGCTGTCGGCGACCGTGCGTTCCTCGGCAAGCATGTCCTCGGGCAGCGCGAGAACCACCGGGCCGGGCCGGCCGGACGTGGCGACGCGGAAGGCGCGCGCCATGTATTCGGGGATGCGGGCCGCGTCGTCGATCTGCGCGGCCCATTTGGCGACGGATCCGAACATCGCGCGGTAGTCGATTTCCTGGAACGCCTCCCGGTCCATCATGTCGCGGCCGACCTGCCCCACCAGGAGGATCATCGGGGTGGAATCCTGCCGTGCGATATGCACGCCGATTGCCGCGTGGCAGGCGCCGGGGCCCCGCGTGACGAAGGCGATGCCGGGCGCACCCGTAAGCTTGCCATGGGCTTCGGCCATGTTCGCCGCGCCCGCCTCGTGCCGGGCATTGATCAGCGTGAAGCGGTCCGAGACGTCATGCAGCGCGTCGAGCACCTCGAGGTAGCTTTCCCCCGGAACGCAGTAGCCGCAGGTGGCCCCGTGGATCAGGAGTTGATCGACGAGGATGCGCCCTGCGCTGCGCGGCGAACTATCTTGGGTCGGGGTCATGACGTCTCCGGGAGGGGGGCTGTTCGCGTCCGAATTGAAAGCGCCGGGCCGGCAAGGTCAACCGCCGGGCCCCGGCGCCTTCCGTCAGCCCGCGCCGCCCTCGGCCTTGCCGAACCTGCCCTTCAGCCAGCCCTGCCGTCCTTCTTTCGTTGTTGGGGTCCCGCCCTCGGAGGGGGCATCCGTCCCGCCTTCGGTTTCGGACGGCTCCTCCACCTTCTCCTTGAAACAGGTGAAGAACTGCTCGGCCATCTTGCGGGCAAAGCCATCGATGATGCGGCTGCCCAACTGCGCCAGCTTGCCGCCGACCTTCGCCTCGACATCGTAATGCAGCCGCGTTCCCTCTGGCACCGGCTCGAGCCGGACCCGCGCGCCGCCCTTCGCGAAGCCCGCAGGCCCCCCCTTGCCTTCCCCGGTGATCACGCAGCCCTGACCCGGATCGAGCTCGCTCAGCGTGACGGCACCCTTGAACGTCGCCTTCACCGGGCCGACCTTCTGGACCACGGTGGCCTCGAACCCCTCTTCGGGAGAGCCGGTCATCTCGGTGCAGCCCGGCACGCAGGACTTGAGCACATCCGGATCGAGCAACGCCTCCCAGACCGCTTCCGGCGATGCCTCGATCAGCTTGCTGTCGCTAAGTTCCATTCACCCTCTCCCAAATCTGCCAGTCATGTTGCGTTCGGTGCCGGACGGGACATGCGCCCCGCCCCGGTCCGCGCGGATCACCGGCAGGGGAGCGGCCCATCCATCGGACAGGGCGAGAGTGGCACCGCCGGAGTGATATTCCAAGGCGCAATCATCGCGGCGGCGTGCCGGGAGCCGCGACGACGCCTGTCTAGCGGACCCCGTGGGCGGCGAGCGGCGCGGCCAGCTCGCTCTTGAAATCGATTGCATTCCTGCGCGGCGTGCTCAGGAGGCTTCCCCCCACGAACAGCAGGGTGGCTACCCCGATCACGCTGCCGGCGAGACGCGGATCGAAGACGCTGACCCCGGCGATCATCGACATCCAGATCGCGAGGGCCGCCCCCCCGATCAGGGATGCGATCGCCCCTGCCGCGGTGCCGCGCCGCCAGAAGAAGGCCCCGATGATCGCGGGCACGGTGACCACGAGCCCGGCCGCCGAGAGGGCCGCGAGCTGACTGACGATCTGCGCATCGCGCAACGCGAAGACAGAGGCGAAGAGCACGACGAGGATCACCGTGACCCGGCCGATGAGGATTTGCGCACCGTCCTGCCCCTCGCGCTTGCCCAGCAGATCGCGCGCCACCATTGCGCCCAGGGTCAGCGAAATACTGTCGAGGGTCGAGACCGCCGCCGACAGGATCCCGAGGATCAGCAGCAGCCCGATCGGCAAGGGCACCGCCCCGGAGCCCAGAAGCGCGGGCGTGGCACCCGCCGGATTGTCCAGATCGGGCGCGATCAGCAGGGCCGCAAAGCCCCAGATCACCGAGATGAAGGTGAAGATCACCCCGAAGCCGAGAACCCAGAAGATCATCCGCCGCATCGCGCCAAGATCGCTGACGACGAACATCCTCTGGCTGACCTGTGGGTTCGACAGGGCAAAGAAGAACCACGGAAGGGCCAGCGCGAGGAAGGTCGGCAGCGACCACAATCCCGGCCCCGGCATGTCGAGCCAGGCCGCATGCTCTGATCCGATCCGCTGTGCGAATGCCGACGGGCCGCCCAGATGGGCGATGACGAACCCCACCGCGAGCAGCGCCGAGACCAGCATCACCGCCGCCTGCGCGGCATCGGTCCATGCCACGGAACGCAGCCCGGCGAAGAGGGTCCACAAGAGCGCGAGCCCCGCGCCGGTGGCGACCGCGACGGGAAGCGTGATGGCCCCGCCCGTCACGCCCGAGAGCAGCAGGCCGATCCCCGCAAGCTGGGTCGTGCAGTAGGGCATGAGGAAGACGAGGGCGATGAGCGCCGCGAGCCGCCCGACGGTCTGACTGCCATAGCGGGCCGACAGCATCTCGGACGGGGTGATGAAACCCCAGCGTTTCGCGGCCAGCCAGAAGCGCGGCCCGAAGATCACCAGAAGCGTCAGCCCCGAGAAATAGATCAGCTCGAAGCCGAGCGCGCCGATGCCGCCGCGATAGGTCAGCCCTGTCAGCACGATCAGCATGAAGGCCGAATAGGTCGTCGCGGCATAGCTCAGCCCCGCGACCGCACCGCCCAGGGCCGAGCTGCCGAGATAGTAGTCATTTGCCGTGCCGGTATTCGCACGCATCGCCGCGATGGCGATCACGCCACCGAAGACGGCAAAGAGGGCAACGGCGGCCCAGATCATTCCGGCGGGGATCATCTCAGCGCCTCCATCCCGAAACGCCCGAGGCGATCAGAGCGATGACCGCCCCCGCGAAACCAAGCCAGAAAAGGACGAGCCCGAAGCCCGGCGCACCACCCCCCCCGATGACGAAATAAGGCAGGACGACACCCGCCGCGATGAGAAGTCCCGCGACCGCGAGATAGACCCCCAGACCGTTCATGCCGTGCCCAACCTCCATGCGCATCGCATTGCCACTCGCTAACCCTCTACGAGAGCCGGGGCAAGATGGCTGCCGGGACAGGGAGAGGTCGCATACGCTTGGCATCCTCCATTGAACTGGGTCCCCCGCGCCCTATTCCTTGACCTTATCAACGCGCAGGACCCTGGGGCCATCCGCACCGGGCATGAGGAGACGACATGCAGGACGAGCATCCCCGCGGCGCCGCCGCGACCGAGCCAGAGATCGAAGAGAAGAACGACATCGATTCGACGCCCGAACCGGAGGACGAGGAAGCGCCGAAGCTTTCGGAAGAGGAAGAGGCGAAGGTGCGCGAACACCGGGAACTCTCCCCGGTCGCGATCTATTCGGTGATCCGCGCGGAAGGGGTCGAGGAACTCGACCGGCCCTCCTCGTCCCTGTGGTGGTCCGGTATCGCCGCCGGCCTCGGGATCTCCACCTCGGTGCTTGCCGAAGGCATCCTCAGCGCGACATTCGAGGGGCACCTCTACGTCACCGCGATCGAGAACTTGGGCTACACGCTTGGTTTCGTGCTGGTGATCCTGGCGCGGCTACAGCTTTTTACCGAGAACACGATCACGCCGATCCTGCCGATCCTGCATCGCCCGAGCCGTGCCAAGTTCTCGGCCCTCGGCAGGCTCTGGGGGATCGTCTTCGTCGCGAACATGGCGGGGACATTCGTGACGGCTGTTATTACCATCTATCTCGACATCATACAGACCGAACATCTCGAGGCGATGCTCGAGATCTCGCGGCATTTCGCCGAGAAGACGCCTTGGCAGAGCTTTATCCAGGGCATTCCGGCGGGCTTCTTCGTCGCGGCGGTCGTCTGGATGCTGCCCTCCTCGGAAGGGTTCGAGATCCTGACAATCATGCTTTTCACCTACCTGATCGCCATGGGGGATTTCAGCCACGTGGTTGCCGGCTCGACCGAGGTCTGGATGCTGGTGCTCAACCACGAGCTGGGCCTGCTCGCGGGCGTGTTCGGCCTGCTGCTTCCTGCGCTGGCGGGCAACATCCTTGGCGGAACGGGTCTCTTTGCCCTTCTCGCCTATGGACAGGTGCGCGAGGAGCTCGGCGAGGGCGACCGCCGCCGGGAGACCGAGCAACGCAAGCGCCGCTACATCTCCCGGTGACCGCGCGTTTTTCAATCTAACGACAGCAAAAGGGCCGCGCTCGATGCGCGGCCCTTCTCGTTCCATACCGTCGGCGTAGAAACCTTTGCCTTATTGATCGGCCGGCTCGCCTTCGGCCTCCTTACCGCCGGCGGATTGCCCGTCTTCGGCAAGATGCGCCTTGAGGAACCCTGCCGCCTGTTCGATCGCGGCACGCGGCGCGGGGGTTTCGGTGATCGCGTTCAGCATGACGAAATCGTGGATCGTGTGCAGATAACGCGTGGTCTCCGTCTCGACGCCCGCCTCGACCAGCTTGCCGGCAAAGGCTTCGCCCTCGTCACGCAGCACGTCGTTCTCATCGGTGATCACGAGGGTGGGAGCAAATTTCGCCAGCTGTTCGGAGCTTGCGTTCAGCGGCGAGATCATCGGATCGGAGGCATCGGCGCCCTCGGGCAGATACGCGTCCCAGAACCATTCCATGGCCTTCTTGCTCAGCCAGGGGCCATCGGCGAAGGCGTCATAGGAGGGGCTGTCCAGCTCGGCGGTCGTCACCGGGTAGAACATCACCTGCGCGTCGATCTCGGGGCCGCCATTCTGCTGGGCCATCATGGCGACGGATGCGACCATCTGGCCGCCGACACTGTCACCGGCGGTCGCGAGACGCTCGGCATCGATGCCGAACTCGTCCGCGTTCTTGGCGACGTAATCGAGAACGGCGTAATCCTGTTCGATCTGAACGGGATGCTTCTGCTCGGGCGCGGGAGCGTATTCGACGAATACATAAGCCGCTTCGGTCTCGTTCGCGAGCTCGCGGATCAGGCGCTCATGGGTGGTGAAGTTCCCGAGGATCCAGCCGCCGCCGTGGAAGTAGACCACGCCCGGAAGGGCTTCACCCTCGGTTCCTTCGGGACGCACGATATAGACCTTCACCTCGCCGGTGGGACCAACTTCGAGCGTCTTTTCCTCGACGCTCGCGGCGGGAAGCTCCGCGCTGTCCGTCTGCGCGTCGATGAGGCGCTGACGCGCATCCTCGGGCGACAGCTTGTAGATCGGCTCCGTGCCCTCGAGGCTGTCGATGAATTCCTGCGTCTGCGGCGCCAAGGTGACATTGCTACCCGGCGTCATCGCGTCGCTGTGCTTTTCGGCGGCAGCCATGCCCGTCAGGGCGAGGACGCCGGCGGTGCCGGCCGCGATACTGCGGATACTGGTCTGCATTTTCATAACATATCTCCAATTAGTGCCTTTGGTAACAAGGCGTCTGCTTATCGAAATAGTCATGCCAAGAGCTTCGAAAAGGGAGAATGGTCCATGTATGCGTCACATTCTTTTCATGGAACCACGCACCCGCATATCCGGCCCGAGGCAGAAAAAGGGGCGACCCGGTTGCCCGGCCGCCCCTTTTCTTGCGCGGTCAATACTGCGCAGACCCTATTCCTCGTCCTCGGCGACGCGCTCGGCGGGATTGACCCGCTCAACGCCGGGATACTGGATATGCACCCCCTCGAGGTTCAGAGACGGGTTATAGGATTTCTCGATGACCGAAATCGTCGCGAATTCGAGGACGAAGAAGGTGCCGATGGCCAGGCCGATCGCGGTGCCGGCACCGATGATGAAGCTTCCCATGAGACTAGGCCTTTCCCTGCTTGCCGTCTTCGATCTCGGCCAGCCAGAGCTCGTGGTGCTCCTTGGCCCAGTTCCGGTCGACATTGCCGCCCCACATCGCCCAGAAGGCACCCTGCATTCCAACCGTTCCGATGTAGATATGGCCGATGAAGATCGCGATCAGCAGGACGCCGAGGATCGCGTGGATCAGCATCGCCCAGCTCATGCCTTCGAGATCGAGCCAGTAGTAGGGGAACATCAGCGTCAGCCCCGAAAGCACCATCGTGATGCCGCCCAGGATCGCCGACCAGAAGATCAGCTTCTGACCCGCATTGAACTTGCGCGCCGGCGGGTTGTGCCCGTCATCGCTGAAGAAGCCGCCACCCTTGGAGAGCCAATGCAGATCGAGCCGGCTGGGCAAGTTCCGCATGGTCCACATGACAGCCATGAAGACGATCCCGAGCGCGAAGGGCGGTGCGAAAATCGGATGGCCCCAGGTCGAAATCCAACCGGTCGCGCCCAGAAGTTCGTCACCGAAGGGACGAATGAGCGTGTCGCCATAGGCGATCGAGACACCGGTGATCGCAAGCATGATGAAGGAGAAGGACGTCATCCAATGCGTCGCGCGCTCGAAGAGGTTGAAGCGCTTGACGGTCCGGTGCGCCCGGCCCTCCAGGATCGGCACGCGCCCCCTGATCGCCAGGATGAGCGCCAGCAGGAGCGAGAAGCCGATGATGGCGATCGCGCCCAGATGCGTGGCGAAATCGGCGAGGCCAAGTCGCCAGTCACGGGCGAAGGGCCGCTCGAACAGCTCCGCATTGGCATAGGGAAGCGAAGAACGTCCAACCACCCTCTGCCGCTCTTGAAGCATCTGCCCGGTGTCCTCGTCGAGCATCGCCCATGAGCGCGTCAGGGTCGTGTCGCGCGGCAAGGGTTCATCGGTCAGGAAGATCTCGTTTCCGAGTGCATTGGCCGGCACCTCGCCATCGGGCGCGGGCCCGGTGCGGTAACGCTCGTCCTGCAGCCGGCTGCGCGCGGTGATCAGATCGTCGGCGAGCACGCCGGCAACGCCGCTATCATCGCCGGCCGCGCCCCATCGAACTTCGGGAACGGTGAGGTTGTCATCGTCGAAAAGCTCGAAGAGCTGCCATGCGAAAACCAGTGCGAGCAGAAGCGCGGCGATCGCGCCGACGATCCTGTAGCCGGTAAAGTCCTTTCCCCGGACCCTGACTTCGGTCTTCATGTCTCGTTCTCCGGATAATAGGCGGTCTTCCATCCCCAGGCGCCGGCGCCATAACCGCGGTGGATGACCCGCTCGCGGTAGATTTCACCGATCGTGTCGCCATCACCGGCGAGCAATGCACGGGTCGAGCAGACCTCGGCACAGATCGGCAGCTTGCCTTCCGCGATGCGGTTGCGTCCGTATTTGCGGAACTCCGCCTCCGAGCCGTTCTCCTCGGGGCCGCCAGCGCAGAAGGTGCACTTGTCCATCACGCCGCGGCTGCCGAAGAGCGAGGCGCGCGGGTATTGCGGCGCCCCGAAGGGACAGGCGTAGAAGCAATAGCCGCAACCGATGCAGGTGTCCTTGTCATGAAGGACGATGCCCAGATCGGTCTGGTAGAGCGTGGAGACCGGGCAGACCGCCACGCAGGGCGCGTCAGTGCAATGCATGCAGGAGATGGCGATCGACTTCTCGTCGGGCTCGCCATCGTTGATGGTCACGACACGGCGCCGGACCATACCCCACGGAACCTCATGCTCGTTCTTGCAAACCGTTGCGCAGGCATTGCACTCGATACAGCGATCCGTATCGCAAAGGAATTTTACTCGTGCCATCGTAACCTCTCAAGCAGCTTCGATCCGGCAGATCGTCGCCTTGGTTTCCTGCATCTGCGTGACGATGTCGTAGCCATACGTCTGGGCGGTATTGGTCGCCTCGCCGATCACGAATGGCCGCGCACCTTCGGGATAACGGTCGGAAATGTCCTCGCCCATCCACATGCCGGCGAAGTGGAACGGCAGGAACACGGTGCCGGGTCCCACTCTCGGCGTGACGAGAGCGGCCACCTTGATCCGGCCGACCGGGGTCTCGACCCAGCAATAATTCCCGTCCGTGATCCCCTTCACGCCGGCATCGGCGGGATTGATCTCGACGAACATCTGCTGCTGGAATTCAGCGAGCCAGATGTTCGATCTGGTCTCGTCGCCCCCGCCCTCGTACTCGACCAGCCGGCCCGAGGTCAGCACCATCGGGAATTCCTGGCTGTAATCCACGTCCTGGATGGATTTGTAGAGGATCGGCAGGCGCCACATCCGCCTGTCTTCGTAGGTTTCGTATTCGGGAAGCAGGTCGCGGCGCACGGTATAGAGCGGCTCGCGGTGCTGCGGCACCTTGTCGGGGAAATTCCAGACCACGGCGCGGGCCTTGCCGTTGCCGTAGGGAGCGAGACCGTGACTGATCATCACCCTCTGGATCCCGCCCGAAAGGTCGGTCTTCCAGTTCACCCGCCGGATCATGTCGGCCACGGAGAGTTGCTCGTTCTCGTCGCTCTTTTGCGGGTTGGCCTTCAGGTAGGACCGGATCGCGATCTGCGCGTTTCGCGGATAGTCGGGGAAGCGCTGAGCCACCCGCTCGCCCTGATCGGGATTCGCGGCGGTGCCGCCCGCACCCTTCGCTCCGCCATTGCCGTTGTCGGCGGTATTGGCGCTGTCATCGCCGCCCTCGTCATTGCTGCCATTCTGCCAGGCCTCGTCGACATCCTGCACCTCGGCTTCGGAGCGGATATCCTCGAGATCGGTACGCAGCTGCGTCTCTATCTCGGTGAACTGGCGTGAAGCCTCCACGTCATCGAGATCGAGAAGCCCCAGGTTGAAGGCGTCCGTTCCGATCGAGATGATGATCAGCTTTTCCTTGGGCGTCAGCTCGTCCGCCCAGCCAAGCGCCTCGATCATGCCCAGCGTACCCTCAGGGTAGCCGTCGCGGATCTCGGAGTCGTTGGTGTAGCTGTCTTCGGCCAGAAGGTTCTCGCCCTCGTATTCCACGCCCCAGCGTGCACGGAACGGCAAGCCGCCCTGCGCCACGCTCTTCGAAGTGTCATAGAGGATCGGGGTGCCGGGATGGCCTTGCTCGGGCTGGCCCCAGGCGGGCCAGGGAAGGCAGTAATACTCGCCCTTCACGGGCTCTTCCTTGCCCTCGAGGGTGATGGAATCGAACTTGTCCTGATGCTGCATGTGCAGCTTCAGCCGCTCGGGGCTCTGAGCAGTATAGCCAATGGTCCAGGTGCCCTTGTTGATCTCGCGCAGGATGCTCTCGGCAACAGGCTCGCCGTTCTCGACCTCGATATTCTTGAACATCTCGTCCGCGAAGCCGAAGGCCTTGGCTAGCTGGTAGGTAATCCAGTAGTCGGTCTTGCTCTCGAAGAGCGGCTCGACGACCTTGTCGCGCCACTGGACGCTGCGCGAGGAGTTGGTGACCGATCCGTGCAGCTCGGCCGTGGTGGCCGCCGGCAGCAAGTAGACATCGTTCTCCTTGGGCACCATCGCCGCAACCTGCGTCGGGTAGGGGTCGATGACACAGAGAAGCTCGACATCGGCCATCGCCTTGAGCTGTTCGGGGCCGCGGGTGATCGAGTTCGCCGCATGGCCCCAGAAGGTCATCGCCTTCACGGGGTTGGGCTGCTCGATATTCTCGGCATCCTCCAGCACGGCGTCCATCCAGCGGCTCAGCGGCATGCCGGATTTCTCCATCAGCTCCTTCGTCTGGAACCGGCTCTTCATATACTCGTAATCGGTGCCCCAGACGCGGCACCAATGCTTCCATGCGCCTTCCTCGAGCCCGTAATAGGCGGGAAGGGTTTCGCAGGAAACGCCCAGATCGGTGGCGCCCTGAACGTTGTCATGGCCGCGGAAGATGTTGGTGCCGCCGCCGGTCTTGCCCATGTTGCCAAGCACAAGCTGCAGGATCGAGGCGGCGCGCGTCTTGGACGAGCCGATCGTCGACTGCGTCAGGCCCATGCACCACACCAGCGTGCCGGGACGGTTCTCGGCGAGGGTTTGCGCGATGCGCAGGGTCTGCTCGGGCGCGATGCCGCAGACGCGCTCGACCTCCTCGGGGGTCCATTTCTGAACCTCGGCGCGCACCTGCTCGATGCCCCAGACACGCTGCTGGAGGAATTCGGCATCCTCCCAGCCGTTGTCGAGGATGATCTTCACCAGACCCCAGAGGAAGCCCACGTCGGAGCCCGGACGGATGCGCACGTATTCGTCGGCATGGGCCGCGGTGCGGGTGAAGCGCGGATCGACGACGATCATCTTCGCGCCGTTTTCCTTGCCGTTCAGAACGTGCAGCATGGAAACGGGATGCGCCTCGGCGGGGTTGCCGCCGATGATGATGATCGACTTGGAATTGCGGATGTCGTTGAAGGTGTTGGTCATCGCGCCGTAGCCGAAGCTGTTGGCAACGCCGGCCACGGTGGTCGAGTGACAGATCCGGGCCTGGTGATCGACGTTGTTCGTGCCCCAGTAGGCGGCGAACTTGCGGAAGATGTAGGATTGCTCGTTCGAGTATTTCGCCGAGCCCAGCCAGTAGGCACTATCGGGACCGTATTTCTCACGGATCGCCAGAAGCTTCTGGCTGACCTCGGTAAGGGCCTGGTCCCAGCTGATGCGCTGCCACTGGCCGTCGACTTTCTTCATCGGGTATTTCAGGCGACGCTCGCCCAGTGCGACCTCGCGCATAGCCGCGCCCTTGGCGCAATGCGTGCCCTGGTTGATCGGGCTCTCGAAGGCGGGCTCCTGCCCGGTCCAGACGCCGTTCTCGACCTCGGCCCACATCGAGCAACCGACAGAGCAATACTGGCAGATGGTCTTGCGGACCACGGGGGTCTGGACGAGCCCGACCTCTTCGGGGGTCTGGGCCCTGACGCGCGAGGCGCCCATTCCGAAGGCGCCGAGCGAAACACTCGCAAGCCCGCTGTTTCTCAGGAAATCCCGGCGGGTCTGCCCCTTCGCCGGGACCGCCCCCTCCACGGGAAAAAGGGAGTGACGACCGTTCGTCTTACGCTTCAACATGTCCCGGATACCTATTTAAACCGATCAGGAAACTGGCGCGTCACCCGCGCGCCAGTTCGTAGAATTTACGGATATGCGCAGTGTCATGAAGCTGGACATGCCGCGGGTCCGTGCTTGCCGCCCGGGGCTCATCGGCCTGCGCTTCATGAGGAAGGACGGCGGCGGCACCCACGAGCGGCGCGGCGGCCAGGACCTTGCGACGCGTGAGCGTGTGCTTCGGAGCGTCGGACATCGAATTTCCCCTTCGTTAACCCTGTGGCCGTCAACGATCCCCACGCGCGCGCGGTTCCATATGCGAGGCCGAGAATCTCGGGGGTCAGGGAGTGTCGAACATCGCGGGATTGGCTTCGAGCAGACGCGCGATTTGCTGGCCGATCTGCCGTGCAGCGTCCGCGCTGCGGCCCGGAAGGTGCAGCTGTATCGCGCACTCCTCCTTCGACGCGCTAAGCTCGGCCGTGATCCCGTGGCCGAGCCCCATTCGCTCGGCGGGCGCGATGCTGCGCGGACGCCCCCCCTTGGTGCTGCCCTGGCCCGTGCTCTCCGCCGCCTTCACGGCAGGCTCGATCAGGGCCCATTCCTGCTTCGCATCATCGCCCTGCGACCGTTCGAGCCGGGCCCTGATGTCCGGTCCCGCGCCGCTGCGCAGGGCCCCCGCCAGGCGCAGCCCGTTGCGTTCGGAAAGCATCGTGGGAAAGATCAGCAGATCGCCCAATTCCTCGTGGATGAGCGCAAAGCTCCTGATCTTGCTGCGCTTGGCCTTCGAAGCGACTGCGAATATGCCCTCGACGGCCGCATCGCTGCTTTCGAACGCCCCCTGGTCAGCGGCGACGACCGCGATCCTGCCACGCTCATAGGGGGTGAGCTGCGCCCTGATCTCGTTTTCCTCCACCATCGAGGAATAAAGATCGCCGGCCTCCTGCCCTGCCCTCACGATCGCCTTGACCGTTCCGGCCCCGCCCTCGCTGTGCAGACGCCGCAGCGCCTCCATGCGGCGCCAGCCCGACACGAGCCCGTATCGCCCCGTCCCGAGCGCGATCACCTCGATGGGAAGCCGCTGGCCATTCAGCCGGAGCGAGGCGACGAGTTCCTCCAGGGCATCGTGATCCGCAACGATCCGGTCCCTGACCACGTGATCCATCTCGACCGCGGCGAGGGGGATGTCCTCGACCACCCTGCCCTCCTCGATCGCACGCCGCCATGCGCCGGCATCCGCTTCTTCGCGCGCCGCACCGATACGCGCATCCGCGCCGCGTGGATCGCCCGCCTGCGCGGCTTCGCCCGCGACTTGCGCGATCGGCGCGGAGACCCCGAGCCGGTCCTGGACCGGGCGTATGGCGAAGCCCTCCTCGAACTTGGCCAGTTCCGCCGCATCGGGCGCCTCGAGCTTGCGACGCTTCGCCATCCTCAGGTCTCCTTCTCCGCCATGTCGCGCCACCAGCACCCGACAAGCAATTCCTTGAACTCGGCATAGGTCCGGTCGAAAGCCTCGCGTCCCCGAAGGTAGGTGTCGCGGTTGAACTCCCGGTAATCGGCCTCGTAGATGCCGTTGATCTGCTCGCCCGCCTGCCCGACGAGAGCTGTGTATTCCTGCCGATAGGCGTTCATGAAATCGCCGAAATAAGCCTGGATGACATTAGCAAGGTCGGTCTGCTGGGAGGCATCGAACCGGGTCACGATCGCCCTGACCACGTCCCATTCGAACTTGACCTCGTCGAGTCCCGCGGCCCTGCGCTGCGCGTTTTCGCCATCCTCGATGCTGGCAAAGGTCGAATAGAGCATATCGAAGAAACGGCCCGTGGAATCGAACTCGAGAAAGGAAGCGCCGAGGGGAACCAGAAGGATGTCAGCCGCTGCGAGGGAATTGATCGTAAGGTACCCAAGTGCAGGAGGCGTATCGAGGAAAACGATATCATATTCGTCCAGCAGGCCATCATCGGAAAGGAAGTTGCTCAGCGCGTCCCAAAGTGGCCAGGATCGCAACCCCATCCGCCAGACAGGTATCTGGAACTCTGCCCAGTAAAGGTTCAGCTGCGCCCCGATCACGTCGATATTGGGCCAATGCGTGGACTGGATGAGGTTTCGCGACGAAACCTCCAGCGCTTCGGTCAAGGTTTCGTCGAGGGGCAGCGTCGCGGCACCCTGGGCCGCACGGACCTCGTTCTCGGCGCGAACGGCACGGGCGTAATCCCGCGCGATCAGGGGGAAGATCGTCTGCCACTCGTCCTCGACGCGTGCGCCCAGGAGCGAGGTCATCGAAGCCTGGCTGTCGAGGTCGATTACCAAGACCTTGTAGCCGTCGAGCGCGGCCGACATGGCCAGGTGGGCACAGGTCGTCGTCTTGCCCGATCCGCCCTTGAAATTGGCCACCGCCACGATCTTGGCCGCGGCATTCTCGGGTCTGTAGGGGAGATATTCCTTCGCGGCGGAGCCTTCCTTGTGAAGGAACCGGCGCAGGGTCAGCACTTCTTCCAGGGTGAACCATTTCGAGCCCGCCTCCCCCTCGCCCTGCGGCAGATCGGGATTGGCCTTGAGCACCCGGCGCATATGGGCCGGCGCCACGGGGATCAGATACCGCGTGATCTCCCAGATGGAGAAACGGCGCAATCGCTTGCGTCCATCGGGGGCATATCCCCTCTTGGCAAGATCGTCCCGCCCGCGGGTACAGAAGGCCGCGGCCTTTGCGAATCGTGCCGTGTCGACCCGCTCGCCGAGCTTTCCCGCCGCCTTCGCAGGATCGATGTTGTGATAGGGTGGCGGAACCGTATCCGGCTTCTTGCTCATCGTCTGCCCCTGTGCCGGTCACTGCCGCGACATGCGCTCTACCGGCGCTTGTTCATCGATTGATGGCACATTGTCGCATGAGAAGGAACCGGTTTTGCGAGAGATGGGGTTTCGTGGCGAAACAGGCCTCAGTTCAACAAACTTATGAAGACAGCAATCAAAGATTAGAATCTTTCAGATATTACGAGTCTTTGCATCTATAAAAGCTATTTGTATCAGTGGTTTGTTCTGCTTTGGGAGCCCGTTAACGGGTTGAAGGGGACCCTCATGCGGGATGGAAAGGCTCCGTTTGCGGGACGAAAGGTGCCTCGCTGCGTGAAACGAGGTGCCCGTTTACGGGATCGGGTCCGGCCGGCTGGATCGCAGCGGAAATGACGATCTACAATGATCTGGGAGGCCTATCGGCACCCGTTTCGTCCGAAGCGCGGGGTCTCCGTGGCTGCAGCGAATCAAAAGGCACCAATTTACAGGATCGCACTGGCCGAATCGGCGGGCACCCGAACATGCGTTGATCCCGGGTTCCTTTTGAGCCATGATGCCCAGCCTGAGACACAGCGGATTCGCCAGTCCGCCCGAAACCTCTCGACGCGGAATGGAGCGCTGATGGCACAGGTCGCCGGCAAGCAGTTGACCGGAGCGCTCAAGCGCAATTCCGTCAAGAAGAACGTGGCCGCGATTCATGTATCGGGCAAGCTTACCCTGCTGCAGCGCAAGCTGTCCAATGTGCTGTTGCTCAACGCCTACGATACCTTGATCACTCAGCAGAAGCATACGATCGACGCGCGTACCCTGGCGATGATGATCGGTTACAACTCGAACGACATGAAGACATTGCAGGGTGCATTGCGCGGCCTTGCCGAGACCGTGGCGGAATGGGATATGCTCGATGATCGCGGGCGGCAGGAATGGGGCGTCAGCGCGCTTCTCTCCTATGCCAAGCTGCGTGGCGGCGTATGCGAATATGCCTACTCGCCCGCTCTTGCGGAAAAGCTTCATGACCCGAAGGTTTTCGCGCTTATCAACCTGAATATCCAGAAGCGCTTCACAAGCGGGCACGGTCTTGCCCTTTACGAAAATTGCTACCGGTTCGTTCGGACCGGCAGCACCGGCTGGTGGTCATTGGAGACATTCCGCCGCCTCATGGGGATAGATGGCAGCGCCTATTACGAGACGTTCAAGCATCTGAATGCGAAGATCATCAAACCGGCTGTCGAGGAGGTGAACCGCAACTCGAACATCGAGGTGACACCGGAGTTCAGCAAGAAGGGCCGCGCCGTCAGCGAGATCCGTTTCGCCATCCGCGAAAACCCCCAGCTTCCCATGTTCGAGATCGACGATGACGATGCCGCGCGGGGAAGCGCGGTCTATGGGGCGCTGATGGCTCAGGGGATTAGCGACCGCCTCGCGCGGCAATGGATCGCGGAGCATGGCGAGCGGGCAGTGACCGAAAAGCTCTCCCTTGTCGTGCGGCAAAAGAATGTTAAGAACCCCGCGGGCTACCTGCGTTCCGCGCTGGAAAACGGCTACGGAATTTCCGAGGCCAAGCCGAGCGAGCCGAGCCCCGAAGCCGTCGCGGCCCGCGCGGCGCGCGATGCCGCCAATGCGCGCGCCGCCGAACAGGAGGATGCCCGCGCCGCGGAGAAGGCCGAGCGCAAGCGCCGTTTCGCGCAGGTGCAAGATGCGGTTTCGCGGCGAAACCCGACGCAGCGCGATGCCGACCGGCAACTTTTCCTCTCGAGCCTGACCAGCGATCTGGAGCGGGAGGAATTCCAACGTCACGGATGGTCGAGCGCGCTGAACGCGGCCGAGATCTACAGGTTCTGGTGCGAGATCTCTCCCGACCTTTCCGATGACGACATCGCCTGAGCCGGCATCTCGGGGGCGAGAAGGCTTTCCCATTGATCGAGAACCCGGATCAGCCTGAACTCTTCGGGCAGGTTGATCCTGGGCGGATTGGCACGCCAGCGCGCGATCGTCCCATGCACCGCATCCATGTCCCCGGTATCGATGCACTGCCCGGCTGACCGTGCGATCTCGTCATTGGCGCCCAGACCGGTATGCAGAAGGGCAGGCGTTCCGACGGCGTTCGCCTCCGCGATGACGAGGCCGAAGGTCTCGGCAAAACGGCTCTGCGGATAGAAGAGGCAAAGCGATCTGCGCATCCGTGCCATCAGCATGTCATGGGGCAGCGTTCCGATGAACCGCACACCCTCCGGCGCGGGCCCGGTCCGCCAGGCCAGATAGCCCGGATCTGCCACGTCGAGGATGAGGTCCGGAATGCGTCCCCTGAGCCGCCGGAATGCGTCGAAGACCTGGTCGAGACCTTTGTGGGGCGCGCTTGCGAACAGCATCCGGTTGGGATCGCGCGGCACATTCGATGGACGAAGATCGTCGGCGATCGGATTGAACACATGGCGAATATCGACCCGGCAGGGGGCGAGGAATGCCCGCAGCGTGGCCGCGTGGCTCGCCGAGACACAGATGACAACGATCCCCGCCGCGTGGAGTGCCGCGCCCATCTTGCGGTTGTGCCGTCCGGGATGCACATGGAGCCACAGGTAGATCGGCAGGTCCGGATGGCTCTTGCGAAGCCGGCAGGCGAGCTTCCATGAATTGATCACCACCAGCCCGTCGAGGCCGCCCGCATCGCCGGCACGGTCCAACCTGTCATACCCGCCGATCCCGTCGCGCGCGGGTGCGGCGCGGTGCTGTTGGAACTGAACGAACCGCACCCGTCCGTGCAAACCGACAACGATGCGGGTGACCGTCGCCTCGGTTCCGCCAAGCCCGCCGTCATCGACGTCGCTGGGCATGTAGGGACGCGGACAGCAGGGATCGACGAGACCGATGGTGGGAGGAATCCGGAGAGGAGGGGCACCTGCGGGATAAGAGGGACGGGCGGAACGGAGATTCTGGGTCATGATACTCATCCGGAAACTGGAACGGAGGCCGTGGGCCCGCACCGCACCGTCCGAACCCGCCACGGGGCCAGAACCCTCGGGCGGGCATCCGCGTTCCGCCCGGCGCGCGAGGTTCTCCGCGCTTCGGGCCTTTCAGTCAGTCCGACCCGCTGCCGGCATGCGCGGCGATGCGGTCGATCGCAAGATCGAGCCGCGCGTCATCAACGCTCAGCGCCACCCGCACCCAGCGATCGAGAGTCCGCCCGAAGGCCGCGCCCGGCATCACCGCGACCAGTGCCGTTTCCAGCAGATCGGCGGCGTAATCCGCGCCGTTCATGCCGCTCGCGCCGATATCGACAAGGGCGAACATACCGGCCTGGGGCATCTGCACATGGTAGGGCGTCTCTGCATGCAGCCTGCGTACAAGATGCGCGGCGCGGGCCGCGAAGCGCTCGGCCATCGGCCGCGCGACGGGGGAGGGGGCCGAGATCGCCGCCCGGGTCGCATCGGCGATGAATGGCTGGTTGCCGAAGAGCATGGTCTCGGAGAGGGGAAGGAGGCGCGCACAGAATTCCGCCGGCCCGATGCACCAGCCACTGCGCAGCCCCGGCGCGGCATGGCTCTTCGAAATCGAGCTGACGACGACCGTCCGCTCCATGATCGGGACCAGTTCGAGCGGCGAGCAGAACCTGCCGGAGAAAATCAGCTCCTCATAGACCTCGTCGCAGATGATCCAGAGGTCATGCCGGATCGCGAGGGTGGCGATCTCCTCGAGGCTCCGGCGATCAAGAACCATGCCCGTCGGATTGTGTGGAGTGTTCAACAGGATCGCCCGACTGCGCGGCGTGATCCGTGCTCCAACCTCGCGCGCATCCAAAAGGAACCCGTTTACAGGACGGAGCGGAACCGGGATCATCCGCGCCCCGGTGGCGGCGATCACCCCTTCATAGGTCGTGTACATCGGATCGCCGACGAGCACCTCCGTACCGGTTTCCGCGACGGCGCACATCACGGCATGGAGCGCGGTCTGCGTGCCGGGAAAGCACAGCACCTGCTCCTCGCCGATACGGCGCCCGGCCCGCTGCGTGTAGCGCCGCGCAAGCGCCGCCCGCAATCCGGGCTCGCCGGCGCCCGTGGAATATCGGCTCCGGCCGTTCCTGAGGGCCTGGCACACATCCTCGACGAGTTCGGGGGGCGGCGCGCAATCGGGCTCCCCGATTGTCAGCTCGATGACGTCGAACCCCTCCGCCGACATCTCGCGCGCCCGCGCATGGAGATCCCATTTTGCACCGCCCAGCCCGGCGAGCCTCTTGGTGACGGACGCGTATCTCATCATGTGTCTCCTTGCGGCGAAGGCGCGCACGTTTCCCGGCGCGGGGACGGGAGCATCACCGCGGCCGGCCACGATGCGCTGCCCGGAGCCACGTGGCATCGGCCGCGGCGACGGGGCAGGGGCATCGGGATACCCCGTTTCATGTCCCTGTGACCTCCATCGCTATAGCCCTGCCGGCGAAGGGTGCAAGCCATGTCACGGGAACGCTTGCGGGGATGCGGGTGTTACGGATCGCGGGCCCCGCCCTTTCTCGAACAGGTTCCCACAGCAACGAGGACGATCATGACCCTACAGGATGAGGGACGCAACGAGGGGCGCAAGGCGCCGCGTTGGGGCGCCGAACTGAGAGAGGATGGAAGCGCGGATTTTGCTCTCTGGGCGCCCGGCCTTGAGCACCTGTCCCTGCGGATCGAGGGACAGGATCACGAGATGTCGCCGGCGCCGGAGGGCTGGTTCACGGCGACTGTGCCGGGATTGCGCGCGGGTCTGGCCTACTCCTTCGTTCTGCCCGGTGGTGACACCGTTCCCGATCCGGCCGCCCGCCGGCAGATCGACGACGTGAACGGTCCCTCGCGGCTGACCGCACCGCACCGTGCCAAGCTGGGCACCTGGACCGGCCGCCCATGGGAGGAGACGGTGCTCTACGAGCTGCATGTCGGCACCTTTACACCGCAAGGCACTTTCACCGCGGCGGCCGGGAAGCTCGAGGAACTGGCGGCGACCGGCATCACGGCGATCGAGTTGCTGCCGCTGGCGCAGTTCGGGGGCGATCGGGGCTGGGGTTATGACGGCGTGCTGCTCTATGCGCCGCATCCGTCCTACGGCACGCCGGACGAGCTGCGGGCCCTGATCCGCCGGGCCCATGATCTGAACATGTCCGTTCTTCTTGACGTGGTCTACAACCACTTCGGCCCCGAGGGAAATCACCTGGGCCGCTATGCGCCCGACTTCTTCGATCCCGCCCGCCAGACGCCCTGGGGCGCGGGCATCGACTATACCCGTCAGCCGGTTCGCCGTTTCTTCATCGACAACGCGCGCTACTGGATCGACACGTTTGGCTTCGACGGCCTGCGGTTCGACGCGATCGACCAGATCAAGGACCCCTCCGATCCCGAATTGCTGATCGAGATGGCACAGGAGTTGCGCGCGCATGCAAACCGGCCCATCCACCTGACGACCGAGGACAACCGCAACGTGACCTTCCTCCACGAACGCGGTCCCGACGGGGCCGTGCCGCTGCATAGCGCCGAGTGGAACGACGACATGCACAATGCCGCCCATGTCATCGCCACCGGCGAGACAGAAGGATATTACGGCAGCTTCGCCAAGGATCCCCTTGCCCTCTTCGCCCGCGCTCTGGCCCAGGGTTACGCGTTCCAGGGCGAAGTGGACCAAGGTGAGACGGGCCCGGGCCGGGGGGCACCTTCGGGTCATCTGCCGCCGGATGCCTTCATCGATTTCCTGCAGAACCACGACCAGACAGGCAACCGCGCCTGCGGCGACAGGCTGACGACCCTTGCCGATGCGCGCATGCTCGACGCGCTACAGGCCATCTTGCTGCTGTCGCCACATATTCCGATGCTGTTCATGGGCGAGGAATACGGCGAGACGGCGCCTTTCCTTTTCTTCGCCGGGTTCGAGGGCGATCTGGCTGAGGCGGTCACCAAAGGTCGACGTGCGGAATTCAGCAGTTTCGCCGGCTTCGGCGATCATGGCGCCCGGCCGGTGCCCGATCCCATCGCACGCAGTACGTTCGAGGCATCCAAGCTCGATTGGGATCGCGCGCAGACGGAGGCGGGGCGCCAGACACGCAGCCGGATCGCGCATCTTCTGACGCTGCGCGCCGAGCATGTCGTTCCCCTGATCAAGCAGGCGGGGCAGGGCGCGGCGTTTCGCGGCGAAGTCCTCGCCGCCTCGAAGGGATGTCTCGCGGTGGACTGGCATTTCGCCGGCGCCGTGCTGTCGCTCAGGGCCAATCTCGGCGAGGACGCGGTCTCGCTGCCCGGTGCGGATGGTCAGACCATCCTGGGATCGGCCGACCGACCCGGAGCGCCCTTCGGCGTCTTCTACACTCTCAACATGAACGGAGCCTCCTCGTGAGCCAGTTTCCAACGGCCTGCTACCGCCTGCAATTTCGCGAGGAGATGGATTTCGACCGTGCCGCAGCGCTCGTTCCCTACCTGCGCGAGCTCGGGATCAGCCATCTCTACGCCGCGCCGCTCTTCACCGCGACGCCGGGCTCCACCCATGGATATGACGTGACCGATCCGGGTGAGATCGAGCCCGCGATCGGCGGCCGCGCGGGCCTGTCCCGTCTGTCGCAAGCCTTGCGCGAGGCGGGGATGGGTTTGATCCTGGACATCGTTCCGAACCACATGGCCTTCTCGGTCGCAACGCCGTGGTTGCGCGACGTTCTGCGCCATGGCCAGAGGAGCCGGTATGGTGCGCATTTCGATATCGACTGGTCGGCGCCCAAACTGCTGTTGCCCTGGCTCGAGGCTCCCTTCGCGGAGCTTCTCGAAAAGGGTGCCTTTGGTGTGGACAAGGATGATGACGGCCCGGTCCTGACTTGCGGAGACCTGCGTGTGCCCGTCGCCGGCGGGGCGGCCTTCGAGGCCGCACGGGGCGGCGATGCCGACAAAGTCTCGGCGCTGCATGACGCGCAACCCTGGCGGCTGACGCATTGGAAGACCGAGACCGACGCGATCACGCATCGGCGGTTCTTCAACGTGACCGGGCTGATCGGTGTGAAGGTCGAAACCCCCGAGGTGTTCGACGATGTCCATGCGCTTCTTTTCGAACTGGTGGCCGACGGCACCGTGGACGGGGTGCGGATCGACCATATCGACGGGCTCGCCGATCCCTCGGCCTATCTGGAGAAGCTGACCCGAAAGCTGGGCGATGTTCCGGTCTGGGTCGAGAAGATCCTGACCGGTCCCGAGAGCCTGCCGGATTGGCCGGTCGCCGGCACGACGGGCTATGTCGCGGCGCGGGCCTTCGCACGGCTGCTGACGGATGCGCGCGGGTTGACGCATATCGACGCGCTCTACCGCAGCCGGACGGGCCGGCAGCGCCAGTTCCGCGAGGTGCTCGACACTGCCAAGAGGCAGATCATCACCCATGACCTGTCGGCCGAGCTGTGGCGTCTGCATTCGATGCTTTCGCGCATCGCGGTAGATGATCCAGTCGCCGCCGAGTTCGGACCGGAGATGCTCCGCCGGGCGATCGTGGATTTCATCGCCGGATTCCCGCGCTACCGGACCTACATGACCGACGAGACGGTGCATGACGAGGACAGGGCATTGATCGAGGAGACCGCCGCCGCGGCGATCGAGGCCGCGTCCGATCCCGGCGCGATCCCCTTCCTTGCGCAGGCACTGCTGGATGATGGTGAACTCAACGCGCAACTGCGCCTGCGTTTTCAGCAGGTTACTGGCGCCGCCATTGCCAAGAGCCAGGAAGACACCGCCTTCTATCGCGACACGCGGCTTTTGTCGGCCAACGAGGTGGGCGGCGAGCCCGATGCCGCAACGCTCGGCACCGAGGGGTTCCACGAGGCCATGGAGCGGCGCGCGCAGGACATGCCGCAGGGACTGACCCTGACCTCGTCGCATGACACCAAGCGCAGCGAGGATGCGCGCCTGCGGATCGCGGCGATCACCCATGCTCCGGCGATATTCGAGCGTTTTCATGAGGATTGCGCGGCATTGGCCGGGCCCGGCGTCGGCGACGATCTCAAGTGGTATCTGGCGCAGACCCTGCTGGCGATGCACCCCGCGAGCGCGGCGACGGAGGATCCGCGCGCCGATCTCGAGCGGCGTCTTTCTGGCCACGTGGAAAAGGCGCTGCGCGAAGCGAAAAGGGTGACGTTCTGGACCGCGCCCGATCCGGAGGTGGAGGACGCGGCGCGCGCCTATGGCGCGGCCCTGGCGGAGCATTTCACCGAGCTGCCGCAAAGCCTCGCCCCCCTGACGGAGATCGCCGAGCGCCTGTCGCTGGTGCAGACGGCGCTCAAGCTCACCGTGCCGGGCATTCCCGATATCTACCAGGGATGCGAGATCGGCAGTTTCCTTCTGACCGATCCCGACAACCGCGCGGCAATCGATTTCGACCGCCTCGCGGCCGCGCTCGACGATCCTTCCGCCCTGCCGGATTTCGATCGGACGAAGCTCTCCCTGACCCGCACGCTGCTGCGGCTGCGGCGCGAGCATCCCGCGCTGTTCGCGCAAGGGGCCTACACGCCCTTCCTGCCGGCACCCGGCCTGCTGGGCTTCACCCGGACCCATGAGGGCACGACCCTGAAAGTCTGCGTCTCCACCGGCAAGGCACTGCCGCAAGCGCCCGTCGAGGGCCGTGTCTGGCCGCGCCGGGAGGGCACCGAAAGCCCAGTCGTGATCAGCCTGACGATGCCGTGAGCTTGCACCGCGCGGCCGGATATGTCCGTCATGTCCGGCCGCGCAGGGATTCATCCGGGTGGAGGCGTACCCATATGCCGAACGCACCATTCGACCCGGACGCGCCCTGGAGACCGGTTCCGCGGGGCGATGCCGCCGTGGATGGTTTTCCGACAGTCGTCTTCAAACGCCCTCATTTGCGCTTGGAGCAAGCCTATATGACGCCCCATTTGAATGCCATTTCTAAGAACGTTCAGGAATCTTAAAAAAAAACGAGCAGATGTCCTATTTAGACAATGTCAGAACCTTCGTGCGTGTCTATGAGCTGGGCAACATGTCTGCCGCGGCGCGCGATCAGCATATATCGCCGGCGGTGGCCTCATCGCGCGTGGCGCAGCTCGAAGCCCATCTCGGTGTGCGCCTGTTCGAGCGGACTACCCGCAGTCTCAGCGCGACCGATCAGGGGCGCCTGTTCTACGAGGGGGCATGCCGGATCCTGGGCTCGGTGGAGGCCGCCGAGGCGGCGATCAGCGAGGTCACGACCAGCCCGCGCGGCATTCTGCACGTCGCCGCGTCCAGCGGCCTGGGTCGGCGGCTGATCGCGCCGCATGTGCCGCAGTTTTCCGAACTGTATCCCCTGATCGAGTTGCGGCTGCGATTGTCGGACAGGCGTCTGGATTTCGCGGCGGAAGGGCTCGATATCGCTTTCATGCTGGGCGATCCGGAGGAGGACGGCCAGCGCATCAAGCGCATCGCCGAATGTCCGCGCCTTCTATGCGCGAGCCCGTCCTACATCGCGCGTGCGGGCATGCCCGGAACGGGGGCCGATCTGGAAAAGGACGCGCATAGCTGCCTTACCTTGCGCTCCTCTGGCAGTCCCGAATGCCACTGGAACCTGCGCACATCGACGGGGCCGCGCCGGTTCGCCGTGAAGGGGCGGTTCGAATCCGATGACGGGGACGTGCTTACCGACTGGGCCCTCGCGGGGCACGGCATCACGCTGAAGCCCGCCTTCGAGGTCGCGCCCTATATAAGTTCGGGCGAGCTTGTGGTCGTGGCCGAGCAGACGCCCCCCGTGCCGACCGCGCTGTTCTTCCAGCAGTCCCACCGCCAGCATCCCGATCCCAAGCTGCGGCTTTTCCTCGACTTCATGACGCCGCGCCTCCTCGCCGCGATCGCGCCCTCCCCCTGATACGGCCGGGTATGGGGCTCGATCCGACGCAACGTCATTTCCCGGCCCGTTTTCCTTTCCGGATGCCCTGATGAGGGCGGTAACATGCGGTCCGGCACGAGTATGCGGTTGCATTCCCGCCGGAAAGGATTGCAGGTATCACATTGCAAGAGGGGTTCCGGGGGGAGACGGATCACCGCTGACGCAACGTTCCGAATTTCGCGGAACGCGTCGCGGCGGAGCGGTCCAGCCGGGAACTCCCTGACATAGGGAGAGAACACGTGAACAGATTTCTGACCACAGTCGCGGCCTTCGCGACCATCGCAGCCGGCACCAGCGCCGTCGCCGAGATCTCCGATGATGTCGTGAAGATCGGCATCCTGAACGACCAATCCGGCGTCTATGCCGATTTCGGCGGCAAGGGCAGCTACGAAGCTGCGAAGATGGCCGTCGAGGATTTCGGCGGAAACGTCTCCGGTGCCCCCGTCGAGGTCGTCACCGCGGATCACCAGAACAAGGCCGACATCGCCTCCAACATCGCGCGCCAGTGGTATGACACCGAGCAGGTCGACGCGATCATGGAGCTGACCACCTCGTCGGTCGCCCTCGCCGTTCAGGCCCTGTCGGATGACATGAACAAGATCACCGTCACCACGGGCGCGGCCACGACCGAGCTGACCGGCGCGCAATGTGTGCCCAACGGCTTCCACTGGGCTTACGACACCCATGCGCTGGCTGTCGGCACAGGCGGCGCGCTAGTCGAGCAGGGCGGCAAGAAGTGGTATTTCCTGACGGCCGACTACGCCTTCGGCTACTCGCTCGAAGAGCAGACCGGCAAGTTCGCCGAGAGCAAGGGCGGCGAGGTCGTCGGTTCCGTGCGTCACCCCCTGGCGACGAACGACTACTCCTCCTTCCTGCTGCAGGCGCAGGCTTCGGGCGCGGACGTGATCGGCCTGGCCAATGCCGGTCAGGACACCCAGAACGCGATCAAGCAGGCCGCCGAGTTCGGCATCGTGCAGTCGGGACAGCGTCTCGCCGCGCTGCTCTTCACCCTGTCCGAGGTGCACGGTCTCGGGCTCGAGGCCGCTCAGGGCCTGTCGCTGACCGAAAGCTTCTACTGGGATCGCACCGATGAGACCCGCGCCTTCGGCGAGCGGTTCATGGAGCGCACCGGTTCGATGCCGAACATGGTCCATGCGGCGACCTATTCGGCCGTGACGCAGTATCTCAAGGCGATCGAGGCCGCCGGCACCGATGCGACGGAAGAGGTTTCCGCCAAGATGCACGAGATGCCGGTTGACGATCTCTTCGCCAACGGCGCCAGCGTCGGCAAGAACGGCCGGCTCTATACCGATGTCTATCTGATGGAAGTGAAGTCGCCCGAGGAGAGCGAAGGCCCCTTCGACTACTACAACGTCCTTGCGACCATCCCGGGCGAGGAAGCCTTCATCTCCGAAGCCGATAGCGGCTGCTCGCTGGTCTCGAACTGAGTTCGATGGCTTCCGTGACCGCTGAAAGGGTCACCGAGACTCCTGAGCCGCGGGTGGTGTTGTCCGCCCGCGGCCTTGGCAAGGACTTCTCGGGGTTCACCGCCGTGAACGATGTCGATCTCGATGTCGAACATGCGCGCATTCATGCCTTGATCGGTCCGAACGGGGCCGGCAAGACGACCGTCTTCAACCTTCTGACGAAGTTCCTGATGCCCACGCGTGGCAAGATCACGCTGCTGGGGCAGGACATCACGCGATACAAGCCTGACCGCGTGGCGCGAATGGGGCTGGTCCGCTCCTTCCAGATCTCCGCCGTCTTCCCCCACCTTACGGTGCTGGAAAACGTGCGCGTGGCGCTGCAGCGTCCCAACAAGCTGGCGACGCAGTTCTGGCGTCCGCTCTCCGCGCTCGAGCGGCTGGACGCGCGGGCCGACGAGTTGATCTCGGAGCTGGGCCTGTCGGGCTACCGCAACAGCCGCGCCGCGGATCTCAGCTATGGCCGGAAGCGTGTGCTGGAGATCGCGACCACGCTGGCGCTCGATCCCGAAGTGCTCCTGCTCGACGAGCCGATGGCCGGAATGGGTCTCGAGGACGTGCAGATGGTTGCCGGGATCATCCGCGAGGTCGCCCGCAGCCGGGCCGTCCTCATGGTCGAGCATAACCTGTCGGTCGTGGCGGACCTGTGCCACAAGGTGACGGTGCTCCAGCGCGGCGAGATCCTCGCGAGCGGAGATTATGCCACGGTGTCGAACGACCCCGAAGTGCGCAGCGCCTACATGGGGAGCGAGGCATGAGCGAGCCGCTGTTGAACGTGGCCGGGCTCGAAGCCTGGTATGACGAGAGCCATGTGCTGCATGGTGTTGATCTGCATGTGAACGAGGGTGAGACGATCTGCCTTCTGGGGCGCAACGGGATGGGCAAGACGACCACCCTGCGCACCATCATGGGCATCTTGCGCAAGCGCAGCGGCACCGCGACCTTCGCGGGGCAGGACCTGATGAAGATGCCTCTGCATCACGTCGCGCGCTCCGGCCTGGGTTTCGTGCCCGAGGAGCGCGGCATCTTCGCGACCCTGACGGTCGAGGAGAACCTGATGCTGCCGCCCGTCACCGCCAAGGGCGGGATGAGCGTCGAGGAGATCTACACGCTGTTCCCCAACCTCAAGGAACGGCGCTCGAGCGCGGGCACCAAGCTGTCAGGCGGCGAGCAGCAGATGCTGGCCATGGCGCGCATCCTTCGGACAGGCGCGCGTTGCCTTCTGCTCGACGAGCCGACCGAGGGGCTTGCGCCGGTCATCATCGAGGCGATCGGGGACATCCTGCGCGAGCTGAAGAAACGCGGCATGACCGTGGTTCTCGTCGAGCAGAACTTCCGCTTCGCCAGCCGTGTTGCCGACAGGTTCTACCTGATGGATCACGGCCGCATCACCGCCGGTTTCCCGGTGGCAGACTTGCAGGCCAACATGGCCATGCTGAACAAAGAACTGGGGGTCTGATGTCCTTCGCCATCTTCGGCATCCCGATCCAGGCCTTCCTCGGACAATTGCTGATCGGCCTGATCAACGGATCCTTCTACGCGCTGCTGAGCCTCGGTCTCGCGGTGATCTTCGGCCTGCTCAGGGTGATCAACTTCGCCCATGGTGCGCTCTACATGCTGGGTGCCTTCGCGGCGCTTCTGCTCTCCGTCTATCTCGGCCTCGGCTACTGGCCCGCCCTGCTTCTGGCACCGCTGGTCGTCGGCCTGACCGGAGCCCTGGTCGAACGCTCGATGCTTTCGCGGCTCTACGGTCTCGATCCGCTCTACGGTCTGCTCTTCACCTTCGGGCTCGCGCTCGTGATCGAGGGGACGTTCCGCTACTTCTTCGGTGCGTCGGGGCAACCCTATCCGCAGCCCTCTCTCCTCTCCGGGGGGGTCAACCTCGGGTTCATGTACCTGCCGATCTATCGCGGCTGGGTCATCGTCGCGTCCTTCATCGTCTGCATGGCCGTCTGGCTGCTGATCGAGAAGACGAAGCTCGGCTCCTACTTGAGGGCCGCCACCGAGGATCCGATCCTGGTGCAGAGTTTCGGCGTCAACGTGCCGCTTCTGCTGACGCTGACCTACGCGCTCGGGGCCGGGCTTGCCGGGTTCGCGGGGGTGCTCGCGGCACCGATCTACCAGGTCTCGCCGCTCATGGGCAGCAACCTGATCATCATCGTCTTCGCGGTGGTCGTCGTGGGCGGCATGGGATCGATCCTCGGGGCGATCGTCACGGGCTACCTGCTCGGCATCGCCGAGGGGCTGACCAAGGTCTTCTATCCCGAAGCCTCCAACATCGTGATCTTCGTCATCATGGCGATCGTCCTGGTGCTGCGGCCCGCGGGACTGTTCGGAAAGGACGTCTGATGAGTGACGCTTCGCAAACCATGGATAACGCGCCCGGACGCCGCGGACGGGGCGTGCGCATCGTCATGCTGCTGGCCCTCCTCGTCGCCCTCCTGATCGCGCCGTTCATGCTCTACCCGATCTTCGTGATGAACGTGCTGTGCTTCGCGCTCTTCGCGGCGGCGTTCAACCTGCTGCTCGGGTACACCGGCTTCCTGTCCTTCGGGCATGCGGCCTTCTTCGGGGGCGGCGCCTATTTCACCGCCAATGCCGTGAAGGAATGGGGCTGGTCGCCCGAGATGGGCATCGCGCTCGGGGTGCTGGGCGCCGCGGCGCTTGGTCTCGTGATGGGTCTCATCGCGATCCGGCGGCAGGGGATCTATTTCGCGATGATCACGCTGGCCCTGAGCCAGATGTTCTTCTTCTATGCCGTGCAGTCGAGCTGGACCCATGGCGAGGACGGCATCCAGTCGGTGCCGCGCGGCAAGCTCTTCGGGTTCATCGACCTGAACAATACGGAGACCATGTATTTCTTCGTTCTGGCGATCTTCCTGATCGGGATGGGAATTATCTGGCGTTTCGTCAATTCGCCCTTCGGCATGATCCTCAAGTCGATCCGTGAAAACGAGCAGCGCACCATCTCCCTCGGCTACGCGGTGAACCGCTACAAGCTGGGGGCCTTCGTGATGTCCGCCGCTCTCGCGGGTCTGGCGGGGGCGACGAAATCGCTCGTCTTCCAGTTCGCGACCTTGACGGACGTTGCCTGGCAGATGTCAGGCGAGGTCATCCTGATGACGCTTCTGGGCGGTATCGGAACCCTGATCGGACCGATCGTGGGCGCCGCGCTTGTCGTGACCTTGCAGAACTACCTCGCGACATCGGATGTTCCGGTGACCATCGTGATCGGTGCCGTGTTCATGATCTGCGTGCTGGTCTTCCGCCGGGGCCTCGTGGGTGAGTTCTACCGGTCGCGCCTCGGACGCCGGCTCGGCTTCGATCCGGAACCCTGATCGGTAGAGACGGACGAATACGGAATATTTCGCGGTCGGCGCAAGCAGCGCCGGCTGCGTCATGCTGTCAGGCGGCCGGTCACAGCAGGCCGCGCCAAGCAAGCGCGAGCCGGGAAGGGCCCCGTCCATACATGCCGGATGGACGGCACAGCGGATCGAATACTCGTAAAGCAGCTTCGTTTCCGCAGGTTGAACAGCCCGCGGATTGTCGATGCATCGATCATGACGTCGCTCGCGTAAGGCAACCCGAACGCGCACCCCTCGATGGTCGTGAAGGAGGCGGTGAGGGGGATCCGCGCGGCCCGATGGATCAGATGCCCGATTCGAGAGGCAGCCTCATCCGACAACGGAAACCTTCGGGCTGGAAGTCGAAATCGACCTTTGCATCGCAATCGCGCGCAAGCACGGTCTCCAGCATGCGGGCGCCAAAACCGGCACGCGTGGGCGCAACGACCACCGGCCCGCCCCTTTCGGACCAGCGGATGCACAGGTGCTCGCCGGTCGCGAGGTCATACTCGATATCCACTCGACCCGACGGCCGGCTGAGCGCGCCGTGCTGCAAGGCGTTCGAGACGAGTTCGTTCAGCGCGACCGAAAGGCAGGTCGCCTGCTGGGGCGAGACGCTGACCGCCGGACCGCTGAAACGGAACCGCTCCGGGCCACCCGCCTCGGAGAGCGCAAAGTTCAGGATCGAATGAAGGTCGACCCGCGTCCAGCGATTGCTGGACAACATGTCATGTGTCCGTGCCAGAACGCTGATCCGGCTGATGAATTCGCCGGCAATTTCCGGAGGCAGAGATTGGCGCGCGATGCCGGTGACCATGTCGAGCATGGTGCTGACCCGGCTGTTCATCTCCCGTGCGAGGTCGATCAGATGGCGCTCGACGTTCTTGCGCTCGGATATGTCACGCAAGGTGACGACGGTGTCGCGCGCGGTACCGCTTCCCGGTTCGCTCATCGCCAGCGTTAGAGAGATCTCCAGGTCGGTCTCGTGCTGATCGCGCGCTTCGAAGAGCAGTTCCTCCTGAGGCCCCTTGGAAAGTTGCAGGCGCCCTTCCGCATGCCAGCTTGAGCGGTCCTGAAGGGCCACGAGGTCCTCGATCCGCTTTCCGATACCGCTCTTCTCATCCTCTTCGAAAAGGGTGCAGGCCCCCCTGTTCCAGCTGAGCACATGGCCATCCTCGCCGACACGCAAGATTGCGTTGGAGGCATTCCGCACGATAGCGGCGAGATCCTCTGCTTCCCGCTGCGCATGACGCAGGGCGCTTTCATAGCCGTGACGCTCGCGCGCATCGAACAGCGTGTAGTCGCACCGAACGATCGCCCCTGCTTCGTCATGGCGCGCGACCGCGCTCACGACGACGGGGCAGGGGCCATTCGGACCGCGCAGGTGACAGGAAATCTCGCGCACGTATCCCTGCAGCAGCAGCATCGGCTCCATATGAGTGTCGTAGAAGATCTGCCCGGCCTTGGTGAACAATCCGCCAATGGTCTCGATCTCGGCGGCATGGCGTCCCGTCCAAGCCGACAGTGTTGCGTTGACATAAGTCAGGCGGCCGGCGGGGTCACTGACAGCGATGCCGCAGGGGGCATCTTCCAGGAGTTCCGCCGCGAATGCGCCGGAGAGCGGGCCGCACCCCCCGTGCCGCTCAGCGCCGGTCAAGGAAGCCTCGGATCGCGTTGATGGTCTTGTCCGGCGCCGTCATGTGCGGGCAATGCCCCGAGACGTCGAGAAAGGCGACCTCGCTTTGAGGCACGTTCCGCTGCATCCAGTCGGCCACGCTCTGTGGCACGAGCGTGTCGTGGAGACAATGCAGGATCAGGGAGGGGCAGGTGGAGCGCGAAAGCGCCTCCCGTTGATCCGAATGGAAGGTGAGGCGGCCGAAATGGCGCGCAATCCGCGGATCGGTCTGACAGAAGCTCTGTGTCAGTTTGACCGCCTCCGGAGCTTCGGGAGATTGACCGGCGATCGTCGGGGCCATCTGCATGGACCAGCCCAGGTGGTTTTCCTCCATGAAGACGAGGAGGCCGTCGATGTCTTCCATGCTGAACCCACCCTCATATCCCGTGGCGGGATCGTCGATGAAGCGTGGCGAAGGAGAAACCATGACCACGCCGCTCGCTCGGGGTCCGAGCCGTTCGGCGGCGAGCATCACCATGCTGGCACTGATCGAATGCCCGACGAGCGTTGCCTGATCGATATGGAGCGTGTCCATGATCTCGATCAGGTCCCTGACATGACCATCGAGGCTGCCATGACGCTCGAAGTCGTAAGCGTCCAGATCGGAGGCTCCGAAACCGGTCAGGTCGTAGCTGACCACTCGGTGATCGCGGGCAAGATCCGGCAGGATATGCTGCCACATGGTCTTGTCGCAGCCGAATCCATGGGCGAGCATGATCGCGGGCCCATGCCCGAACTCGCTGACATTGTTTCTCGTGATAACAGACATCGTCCTCCTGCGGACGCGCAAGGATGGCGCCCTTGCCGGAAGCATAACGGCAAGGGTGTTACCATAATCCTGACATCAGAGGTCAGCTCAGAGCCCGGCAAGCAGCCCGAGCGACGGGTTTCCGGTCGGAGGCAGGCCCCGGCTGCGTTGGTAGGCGGCGATCGCCGCACGCGATTGCGGACCGATCACGCCATCGGTGCCGCCGGTGTCGAAGCCCCGCGCGCTCAACCTTTCCTGAAGGCTCTGCCGGTCCGACAGGCGCAGCCCGTTGGCATCCGGGGGAAAGGCAATCCGCAGTGGCCCCGCGCCGCGCAGCCGGTCCGACAGGTGACCCACGCCGATGACATAGCTTTCGGAATTGTTGTAGCGGGTGATCGCGGTGAAGTTCCGGCTGGCAAGGAAGGCCGGTGCGTTCGGGCCGGCGGGCGCGATCAGGCTGGCCTGTCCCAGATCGGGCAACGTGCCGCCCGCCGCCGGACGCAGGCCCGCAGCGGCCCATTGGGCACTGCTGCGCGGCGCGCCGCGTCCCGTGCGCGCCATGTCGAACCCCGCGGGAATGGACACTTCGATGGCCCATGGCAGGCCGGTCCGCCAACCCGATTTCGCCAGGTAGGCGGCGGTCGAGGCAAGGGCATCCGCCGGATCCTCGGACCAGATGTCGCGCCGGCCGTCATTGGTGAAATCGACCGCGAAAGCCTCGTAGGATGTCGGGATGAATTGCGTATGGCCCATCGCGCCCGCCCAGCTTCCGGTCATGCGCTCGAGCGCGATGTCACCGTTCTGGACGATACGCAGGGCGGCGATGAACTGCTTTTCGAAGAAGGCGCGCCGCCGCCCGTCATAGGCCAGCGTCGCGGTCGCCGAGACGACGGGGATCGTCCCGCGCCGGGCGCCGAACCGGCTTTCCACGCCCCAGATGGCCGCCACGATCTCGGCCGGAACGCCGTATTTCGCTTCGATAGCCGCGAGAGTGCGCGCATTGCGGGCCATCGCCGCGCGCCCGGCCTCGACCCGTTTTTCGGATGCGGCGAGGGCGATGTAATCCTCGAGCGAGCGCGAGAACTCGGACTGGTTCCCGTCCTTCTCGATGACGCCGGGCAGATACCCGGCCATCGCGACCGCGCGGCTCGCCACATCGGCCGAGATGCCTTGCGCGCGCGCCTTGGCGCCAAGCTCGCGCATGTAGATGTCGAACCCGGCATTCGGAACCGCGCGCTCCACCGGATCGGGCGCGGCATCGACCACGCCGCGCGCAACCGGTGCAGCGCATCCCGCCAGAAGGAGGCTGCCGCCCCCCAGCAAGACGGCGCGCCGGCCGGGTTCGCGGCGGCGAGCCGCGATGCGTGCGCGGATCACGGATTCGGAATCGTCTGGCATGTCTGGCGGCCTTCTGCTTGCTCTCGGGATCAAGGCTTATCGCGCTTCGAGAAGGGCTGACAACACATCATGAAGGGCCATGCATACCGCGAAGGCTCGGGTTCCGGAGCATGTACCAGCTCGAACGCGAAGGCGACGCGGGGTCCGGTCATTTGCCTCGGGCCGCACAACTTACTATTGTGTAAATCCGTTATCATAAGTATACCTGTGTAGTGCGGGCCAGTTGGCCGCGCGCGTGTAAAACGGTTCTTTGGAGTTTCGAGCATGACGGGCAATGAGAGCGGGTATCACGAGATAGCGGACACCATTCGCGAACGTATATGCCTTGCCCCTATCGATGATCCCTTCGTCCTGCGCGAGCCGGTCCTCGCCGAGGAGTTCGGCATTTCCCGCACCCCGATCCGGCAGATCCTGCAACGTCTCGCCTTCGACAAGATGGTCGAGACGCGGCCGGGTATCGGGACGATTGCCAAGCGTCTCGATCCCAAGCGCCGCGCCCACGCCTTCGCCGTGTACAACCAGCTGGCCTCCGCCGCCGCCGCTTGTTCGGAGGGAGATCCGCTTCCCGACTGGATCAAGGTCGAACTGATCGGACTGGCCAATCTCGTGATCGAACAGTCCGAGCATACACCCGAAAGCTATATCCGCTACTCCAAGCAGATCGTCTCCGCCATGGCGCTCTCGGCTGATGACGACATCCTGAGCAGTGCCCTGACCGCCGCGCATTGGCGCGTGCTGCGCTGGCGTGTGCAGGACATGCGCGCGACGCCGGAATTCTCCTGGCAGGGCTTCAAGGACAACATGGAGCGGATCGCCAAGGCGGTGTCGACCTCGGACCGGGCGGTTTTCCTGCGCACGGTCGCGGGTGTCGTCGAGCGGCAGATGCTGTCGACCGCGGCGGAGTAGGCCCGTTCAGGCCTCACGCGCCGGCGCGTGGAGCTGCTCCAGATCGTAGCCCTCGCGCCTTTCTACATCCGAATGCCAACGGGGCAGGGCATCCCGCATGAGAGCGGCCGCCTGCGCCCCGCCGAGCGCCTCGCCGGTCGGGCCTTGCCAGTTGACGAGAACGACGCGCGCGGCGGGGGCCGCGTTCCGCATGATCCAGGCACCGAGTTCACCGATCTCCTCCGGCGTCATGAAATACAGCACCTCCGACAGGAGGACGACCTGCGGTTGGGGGATTTCGCGTCCGTAGCCCGGCGGAATGGCGGAAGGCGCGGGTCCGCAGATGAACTGCACATGCTCCTGCTCCCCGAGCCGTGCCTTGGCCTTTTCGAGGGCTGCGGGAACACAATCGAGGGAGACGAGCCTGCCGGTCAGGGGCGCGAGCCGTGCGCTGAGAACCCCGATGCCGCAGCCGATCTCGAGGATCGAGGTAAAGGAGCCGGGCCCGATCGCGGCGAGCGTCGCGGCGTATTTCTCCGCTTCGTAGGGCCGCGTCAGATGGCCCCAGGGGTCGGCCTCGGCCGCATAGAGGTGTTCCAGGTGGGCGAGCGTTTCAGGCAGGGGCAATGACGATCTCCGGGTGATCGAGGAAATGGGCCTGATGATCGCGATGCATCACGAACCCGCCCGGATCATCCGGGATCAGACCGCTCATCTGGCTGGCGTGGCAGGCAAGCGCCCGCCGCTTGGCCGCGCGCGCGGCATCGTCCGCCACGAGAAGATGCATCCGCGTATCCTCGGCCGGCGCGGGGCCGAAGCGGCCCCAGACCGGGTAATGCCACAAAGCGATGTCGGGCCGTCCGCACGCCGCCGCCGCCGCGATGGTCGCGCTTCGGTCATGATCGACATGCGGATCCTTGCCCCAGCTGCACAGGACGAAAGCATTTTGCGGCACCTGCCCGGACAGCCAGGCGGTGCCCGCCTCGAAGGCCGGCTCCCCTCTTTGCGGCATGCCGCAGTCAGGCCAGGGCGGCGCGATCAGTTCGATCGGCGCCGCGCCCGGCGGCGTCAGGCAGGCGAGAGCGGCGCGAAGCTCGCGTTGCCGCAGGGCCGCGAGGCTGTCGCGATCGTGACTTCGTGAGTTGGGGTGGGATGCCGATCCATCCGTCATGCAGATCACACGGCATGGGATGCCCATTTCCAGGGCGCCATGCAGAAGCGCACCGCAGCCGAGCGTTTCGTCGTCGGGATGCGGCGCGATCACGGCAAGCGACTTCCATCCTTTCAGCAGATCGACGACCGCTAGCTGCGGCGCGGTTGCTGCCCGTTCGAGAAAGGGGCTCATGCCAAGGCCCAATCCCCGGCGGCCTGCGGATCATCGAGAAGCATCCGCATCGCGCGCCGGCCCATGGCATCCGGGCCGGCCTGTCGCAGGTAGACCTGCAGATCGCGGCGCCGGCGCTCGACGGGGTGACTTATGGCGAAGGAGGCCGCGCCGAGCGCATCGTCCATCATCGCGATCAGGCCGGTCGCCTCCCGGGCGGTCTGCAACCTGGCCATGATCGAGGTCGCGGCGGCGACCGGCGCCGTATCGGGGGCCTCGACCGCGCGCGCGGCACGCAAGGTCCACATCAGGCAGGTCTCGCAGGCCACCGTCATCTGCCGCAGGCGTTCGATCTGCACCGGATCCTCAAGCTGCCCGCGCGCGTCCAGCTGCGCCGCGCAGCTGCGTGTCATGGCCCGCATCGCGCCGGCTTGCACCGCGGCATATCTCCAGACCCCTCCCTGGAAATGCGGCTCGCACAGGTATTGACCCGGCGCCCCGAGAAAATCCTCGCCGCGAAGCGCGATCCCGTTCAGATCGCAGCGCCCCGAGGCCGTCGCCTGCATCCCCGACATGTGCCATTCCTCGGGAAAGAGACGGCCCTCGAGCCGGTCCTTCGGCAGGATCACGAGCTGTATCTGCCCGTCCGGACCCTTCGCGGTGATCACCGCGTGATCGATGACATTCGCGCCCGAGGCGAAAAGCTTCTCGCCGGCAAGCCTGCCATCCTTGATCCGGACCGGCGCCGGTCCCTCGGCCCCCCAGACACCGAAGAGGGCGCCGTGCCGCGCGGCCTCCAGCAAATCGGCACGGGTTTCTCCGCGGCCCATCATGTCGACCAGCTTGACGGCGTTGACATGGCCCTCGAAGATCCGCCCCGCCGAAAGGTCGGCCTCGCCGATGCAAACGAGCGCCTCGTGCAACTGCGCGGGATCGGCAGGATAATGGGCAAGTCCGCTTGCGCCATCGGCACCCGGAGCGCAGGCGCCGAGCAGGCCGCCGCGCCGCATGGCCTCGACCATTGCGACCATGTCGAGATCGGCGCGTTCGGGTCCGGCAAGGGCGGCAACTGCGTCGCAGCTTTCCTTGATCATGCGACCGCGCGGCGGCCCACACGCCCGGTCAAGGGGCGTATCGCCGTCTCGACGAGCGTGCGCAGGGCCGGGAGGTCGCGTTCGAGATCGCTTGCCCGCAAGGGAGGATCGGCGTTCAGGAGCGGCGGACGCAGGCTCGGCCCGAGCGTCTGCGCGGCGCTCCAGTCGGCGGCGAGATCGGCGGCGCTGCGCAGCAGGGGATCGGCCTGGGGGTCGGGATCGGAGAGCCGGCCACGCAGGGCCTCGGCCATGCCGCCCGGCGCGCGCCCGGCGATGCGCGGCGAGACACGGGCGAGGGCCTGTGTCGAGTAGCGCACCGTGGCACCGATCCGTTCGGCCTCGCGCACCAGCTGGCGATCCTCGCCGGCGCGGATGTCCGGAAGCCCTCCCAGCCGCTCGTGCAGATCGCGTGTCAGGCCCATGCAGGCGCCCGACTCGATGTAATGGGGGCAGGGGCCGGAGAGCTGCAACGCGCCGCGGATGTCCAGCGCGTGCCGCATCTCATGCACCAAGGGTCTGTATTGGCCCTCGATCTCGTTGATCCTGCGGATCGACGGGGTGGCCAGCATCGCGGCAGGCAGGGACGTCTCGATCCGCCCGCAGATCACCGCGGCCCCGTGGCGCGCGGCGCGTTCGATGGCCGCGAGCGTCATCGGCGAAAGCTCCGAATCCGCGTCGGTCGTGAAGAGCAGGCCGGCATCGGGCCAGGCTTGGCAGGCCGCCTGCATCGCCATGCGCCGCGCGCGGCCCGCATCCCGGCGCTCCGGCGGGAGCGTGGTCTCGACAACCTTGAGCGTGAAGGCGCCTTCGCCGCCATGCCGCGCCGTGAGACGCGCCGTTCCATCCGTACAGTTATTGGCGAGCACGAGAACCCCGACGTGGCCGGAGCATTGCCGAGCCGCGACCGCGATGGAGCGAAGGGCCGCACCGATCAGGTCTTCCTCGTTGGTCGCCGGAATGGCGATCGCGATATCGGTCATGGCGCATCCCCCCCCCTGTCTCCTTGCTCATAACCGCGCCGGAGGGCTTTCGTTCCGCGTGCGGGGGAACCTCAGCTCGGCGCGTTCCGTTGCAGACTGGTAGGAGACGGCCGCAGGGCGCGGTCTATAGGGGAGATCTACGTGATGGATGACACTGCCAAACGGCCAAGTGCCGCGAAATTCTGGATTGCGGTCGTGGTTGCCGCCCTCGGGTGGCTGATACTTGGCTGGATGGTCACGTCCGGGGCATCGACCCGCGACGAGTTGGAAGCAACCAACCAGAAGCTTGTTCTGGTCGAGACGCAGCTTGCGGAGCAGACCGAGGCCGTCGGAGCGATCGATACGCTGCAGGCGCAGATCGTGGAGCTCGACGCCGAGCGCGCCACGCTCGAGACCGAGCGCACGGCGCTGTCGCAGCAGATTGAGCCCGAGGCGAGCCGTCTTGCCGAGCTCGAGGAGCGCAACCAGCTTCTCGATGCCGAGTTGAGCGCGCGAGAAGCCGAGCGCGAGGCCCTCATGGCCGAGATCGAGCCCCTGCGTGCCGAGCTTTCGGATTTCGAGACCCGCCGCGCCACTGCCACCGAGGCGGCCGATGCGGCCGAGCAGGAGCTGGCCGAGGTCGGCGCGCGGGTGAATGATGCACGTGACCAGGAAGCAGAGCTGCGTACCCTCATCGCGACGTTGAGCGCGGAGGCCGCCACGCTCAGCGAGCAGGTTTCGCAATCGGAGAACCGGCTTGGCACGTTGCGCGACGAGAGCGCCGGACTCGAGCAGCAGATGGCGCAGATCCGCAGCGATGTGAACATGCTGGACGAGCGCAAGACCCGTCTCGCCGAAGATGTCGCAGCCCTTTCGGAAGAGCGCGAGCAGCTCGTGACCGATGTCACGGCGGCCCGTGAGCAGCGCGAGGTCCTGCAACAGGAAGTGACCAAGCTGGCCGAGAACCTCGCCGCGCGCGCCGATGACCTGGCCGCGATCGAGACGCGCATCGCCGAGGCCCAGGAACAGCTGCGCGGGCTTCAGGCCGCCGCAGGCGAGCAGCGCGGCAACGGCGCGGCCAACCTCTCCCAGCCTGCGAACGATGAAGCGAAGCCCGCAGCCTCGGCACCCGCGCAAGGCGGCACCTCCGGTGACGCCGAGACCGGCCAGAACGCGGCGCCCGCGCAGGAAGACGCGTCCGGTGACACCGCAACCCGTCAGGATGCGGCACCCGTGCGACCGGCCGATGCCGGCGCCGACAAGGAAGGCGCCGAGCAAGGCGCCGGGGCCACGAATGCGCAGGGCGAGGCTCCGGCCACTGCCACAGAGCCCGGCTCCGAGCCGCAGAACGCGGACCAGAACGCGGCGGGCGATGATGCGTCCAATCGCGCCACTGCACCGGCCGCAGGCACGCAGGGCGACGACGCTACGCAACCGGCCCCCGCGCAGCAGGCCCCCACCCAGCAGACCCCTGCGCAGCCGGCACCCGCGCAAGAGGGCGGCATGCAGGACGATGCCGCCGCGAGCCCCGAGGCCACCGGCATCGCGCCGGGTGTCTACCGCGTGGGTCCAGTCACCGCCGCCTTCGGTGCCGATGGCAACTTCCGCATGGATGGCAGCAAGAGGCTGCAGAACATCGAGGGGCGCTACACGGTCGAGGGCGACACGCTGACCTTCGAGGAAGCCACCGGCGACGTGCGCCGCGTCAAGTTCCCGATGACCTGCACGCTTGTGGCGAGCCCGGAGGGCTTTGCCATCTCCGAGCAGAGCGATCGCTCGTGCCGGATCTTTGCAGGGCGCAACTTCGAGCGTTCCGAGTGACCTTTTACGGGACCGGGGTTCTCCCGGTCCCGCATCGGCGCGCAAGGGCCCGTGCCCCGCTGCGCTGCCGGCGGGGCATTGCATGCCGGCGTGATCTGCGCGACATCCCATGACACGGAGTGTCAATTGGTTTTCCGCGTGAGGAGCTTTCACCGATGCAGCAAATCCAGGGCCTTTTCGGTCTTCTGAGCGATGCGACCTGGGGGTGGGCGTTGATCCCGTTCCTCGTGGTGCTCGGCGTCACGTTCACACTGGTCTCCGGCTTCGTTCAAATTCGTTATTTCGGCCGGATGTGGGGTGTCCTCTTTCCCGGTCAGTCGCCCAGGGATGGCGGTGTCAGCTCCCGCGAGGCGCTGCTCGTCTCGATCGGGGGCCGTGTCGGCGGCGGCAATATCGCCGGCGTGGCCGTGGCAATCACCCTCGGCGGGCCCGGTGCGGTCTTCTGGATGTGGGTCATCGCCCTTATCGGCATGGCCACGAGCCTGTTCGAATGCGCGCTCGCACAGCTTTACAAGCGTGCCGAGCCCGATGGGACCTATCGCGGAGGTCCCGCGCAATACATCCTGCACGGCCTGGGCCAGAACTTCGGTTGGCTGGCGGTCCTCTACGCGATCTGCCTGATCGCGGCCTTCGGTCTCGGCTTCAGCGCGTTCCAGGGCAACACCGTCGCCGTCGCGGCGCAGGATAGCCTCGGTCTTGACCCGATCTTGGTGGGTGCGGGTCTCGCGGTGCTCACGGCACTCATCGTCTTCGGCGGGATCAAGCGGATCGCGCGCGTGTCCGACGTGATCATACCCGTCATGGCTTTCGGTTATATCGGTCTGGCGCTGATCGTGATCGTGCTCAATCTCGACGCGGTGCCCGGTGTCCTGTGGACCATCGTCGCGAACGCGCTCGGCTTCGAGGAGGCCGTTGGCGGCGGCATCGGTGCCGCGGTGGCGCAAGGGATGCGGCGGGGTCTCTTCTCGAACGAGGCCGGGCTGGGATCGGCGCCGAACGTGGCGGCCGTCGCCAAGGTGCCCCATCCGGTAACGCAGGGTATCGTGCAATCGCTGTCGGTCTTCATCGACACGATCATCATCTGCTCGTGCACGGCGCTCGTGATCCTGCTGGGCGATGTCTACGTGCCCGGCGCGGAAGGGGTCGACGGCGTCGCCCTGACGCAGCAGTCGCTCGCCTCGCATCTGGGGGCCTGGGCGCAGTATTTCCTGACCGGCGCGGTGCTGCTCTTCGCCTTCAGCTCGATCATCTACAACTACTACCTGGGCGAGACGGCGCTGACGGTTCTGTCTGACACGCCTCCGGCCCGGCTCGTGCTGCGCCTGGCGATCCCCCTCGTGGTCTTTCTCGGCGCGGCGGCGCCCGGGGCAACCTCGGTCTTCTTCTTCTCGGATCCGCTCATGGGGCTGCTTGCGATCGTCAACCTTCTTGCGGTGACGATGCTCTTTCCGGTCGGGATGCGTCTTCTGCGCGATTACCGGCAGCAGCTCGCGGCAGGGGTCGAGGAGCCGGTGCTCGATCCCGCGAGCTATGGCGATCTCGATATCGATCCGGCGGCCTGGCCCCGCGAGACCGTGACGCAGGCGGCGCAGGGCGCGGCCGGTCCGGGCGGCAAGGTGGTGATCTGATGCGCCGCATGGAGGGCATGGCCCGTCCCGACTGGCGCGAAAAGGCACGCGATGCCGGGTTCCACTTTCACGAGATGCACGATGCGCCCTACTGGGACGAAACCAGCGCCTATGCCTTCACGCTCGCGCAGATCGAGGAGGATATCGAGGATCCCTGCACCGAGCTGCACGAGATGTGCCGCGCGGCCGCCGAGAAGGTCGCGGCTTCGCAGGAGTTGATGGAACGGCTCTGCATCCCCGAGGCGCATCGCGACCTCGTGGCCGGAAGCCTGGCAGCCGGCGATCCCGAACTCTATGGCCGGTTCGATCTTGCCTATGACGGCACCGGCCCCGCCAAATTGCTGGAATACAATGCCGACACCCCGACCTCCCTCTTCGAGGCCGGCAGTTTCCAGTGGAGCTGGCTCGAGGATCAGATTGCCGCCGGCGTGCTGCCGGAGGGCGCCGACCAGTTCAACGCGATACATGAACGCCTCGCAGGCCGGTTCGCGGAGATTTTCGCCGCCGGCACGGATGTCCATTTCGCCTCGGTGGGCGGAGAGGACAATCTCGAGGATTACGCCACCGCCGAAGCCATGGGCTGGGCCGCGCGCGAGGGCGGGATGGTGCCCCAATATACCAAGCTGGAGGAGATCGGCCTGTCCGATCGCGGGCAGTTCACGGATGGGGAGAGCCGGGTGATCGGCGCCCTCTTCAAGCTCTACCCCTGGGAGGACATGCTGCGCGATGAGTTCGCCGATGCGATCGCGGGCTCCGGCTGCCTCATCCTCGAGCCACCCTGGAAGGCGATCGTGTCGAACAAGGGCCTTCTCGCGGTCCTGTGGGAGATGTTCGAGGGGCATCCCAACCTGCTGCCGGCATTCTTCGAGGCGGACATGGATGCGGGCGGTGCGGCTCTGGATCGTGCCTTCGCCCAGCTGGACCGCGCCCATGTGCGCAAGCCGGTCTTCTCGCGCGAGGGTGCCTCGATCGAGATCCGCGAGAATGGCGAGATCACCGAACGGGCCGCCGATCGAAGCTACGACGCGCATCCCAGGATCGTCCAGGCGCTGCATCCGCTCCCGGTCTTCGACGGCTTCCATCCCGTTCTCGGCGCTTGGGTGGTCGGCCGCGAATGCGTCGGGCTCGGTATCCGCGAGGACCAGGCCCGGATCACGCAGGATTTGAGCCGCTTCAAGCCGCATTGCATATTGGACTGAGCCGGGCACGGTGCATACTTGTGAAGGATGCACGCAACGCCACCAGACGAGGAGCCCGCGATGAGCGTTCGCACGAAGAAGAGATCGAAGACGGCCTGCACCGTTCTGCTGGGGTTCAGTGCCCTCACGCTGGCCGCCTGCGAGGACGATACCGTCGAGGCGCAGCTCTTCGAGAGCGAAGCGCAATGCGAGGCGCAGGGCCAGGAGGGCGGAAGCTGGTGGACGCCGGAGGATTGCGAGGAGGGTTTCGCGCAGGCCCGCGCCGAACATGCCGAAGCGGCCCCGCGCTATGATGCTCTCGAGGTCTGCGAGGAGCAGCATGGCGAGGGCATGTGCCAGGAGGACCAGTTCAGCCAGGGCGGCGGGTTCGGATCGATATTCCTGCCATTGATGGCCGGCTACATGATCGGAAACGCCCTGAGCGGCAAACGCGCCAAGCCGCTCTATGCCGCGAAAGGCGGCGGGTTCGCGACCGCCGGCGGGACCACGCGCTTCGCACGCGCGAGCGGGTCGACACGGCTCAGCCCCGCCTCGCTGACGCGGGCAAGCTCGACCATCAACGCCCGGCCGATGAGCCGGGCGACCGTGTCCCGCTCGGGCGGGTTCGGGGCCGCGCGCACCTCTAGCGGCAGCCGCAGCTTCGGCGGATGAGACAGGGGAGCCGGCCGGGGCGTCCCGGCGATGCGTGAGCTCATCCAGGGCATCGCGGCGCATCGGATAACGGCCTTGCGCGAGCTCATGCCCGGCGTCCTCGTCGCGGTCCTGGTCGCGCTCGCGGCGCAGTTCGTGGCCGACCATTACGGCGCGCCCGCCATGCTCATGGCGCTTTTATTCGGGATCGCGCTCAATTCGCTGAGCGATCCGGGCCCGACCGCCGCGGGTATCGGTTTCACCGCGCGCAGCGTGCTGCGTTTCGGCGTGGCGATCCTCGGCGCGCGTGTCAGCACCGAGATGCTCGGCGATCTCGGCCTGCCCATGGTTTCCCTGATCCTGGCGGCGGTCGCGGCGACGATCGGTTTCGGTATCCTCGCCGGACGTCTCATCGGCCAGGGGCCGCGCTTCGCGCTCCTGACCGCCGGGGCGGTGGCCATCTGCGGCGCGTCGGCGGCCATGGCGATCGCGGCCGTCCTTCCCAAGGATGCACGCTCCGAACGCAATCTCCTCTTTACCGTTCTCGGGGTCACGGTCCTCTCGACCCTCGCGATGATCGTCTATCCCATCCTCGTCGGGGTGCTCGGCTTCGACGATACGACGGCCGGCGCCTTCATCGGCGCGACAGTGCATGACGTGGCCCAGGTGGTGGGAGCGGGTTTCTCGATTTCCGACAGGGCAGGGGAGGTGGCGACGCTGGTCAAGCTGATCCGCGTCTCGCTCCTGGCGCCCGTGGTGGTGCTCATCGCCCTGTGGTGGCGTCCTGCCCATGGTGAGGCGGGCGGCGGCGTCGGGCAAAGACCGCCCATCGTACCTCTCTTCGTGGCCGGCTTCCTCGCGCTCGCGGCACTCAATTCGCTCGGCCTCTTGCCCGGTGCCTTGTCGGGCTTTCTCGCGCGGGTGTCGCATTGGTCGCTGCTTGCCGCGATCGCGGCCGTCGGGATGAAGACCGATCTGCGCCACATGCTGCAGGTGGGGCCCGGCGCGATCGTCCTCATCCTTTCCGAGACGCTCTTTCTCGCAGCGCTCGTCTACGTGGGCATCGGGGTCTTCGGGCTCGGTCCCTGACGGCGCGCGGCGCGGCTATTGCAGGACGGTGACGCTGTTCCCGCCGGCGAGCTGGGTGACGTTGACGGTGTTGTTGGCCGTGGCCTGGGTGATGTCGACATGGTTCCGCGGGCCGCGCTGCTCGGTGACGATCCGGTTGCCGGTCTGCGTGACATCGAGGTCGACGGCGTTGCCGCGCCCGACCTGGGTCAGCTCGGCGAACAGGTCCGGATGCGATAGATGGCCGCCGATCCTGTTGCGCGATCCGTCCTGCAACAGGCCGAGTGTGCTCGCGGTGCCGTCGATCTGCAATTCGATCCTGTTCTGATCGCCGAGCTGCACGCTGGCAAGGGACAGGTCGTGACCGGCCGCCGTGATGCGCGCCTCGTTATCCGTGCCGATCTGCCGGGTGCCGAATGCCGCGCGGTCGCCATCGACGAAAAGCTCCAGGCGGTTGCCCGAGCCGCGTTGCACGAGGCCCGCATTGGGCGCATCCGGCATCAGGGCGGCGCCGGCGAACGCGTCCCGCCCGTTCCACGATCCGATGAAGGTGGCGTCGATCTCGTTGGGGGCCGTGCCGCTACCGCGACTTTCCTGAAACAGGCGTCGGACCCGGTTGCGCGCTCCGTCCTGCACGAGGGTCGCGATGTTCCCCGCGACATTGAGCACGGACCGCTGCTCGGCATGGCCGATGCGGTTGGCGCCCTTCTGTGTCAGCTTCAACATGTTGACGGGCACGTCCGCGCCGCCCGCGGTCACCTGCAAGGCCGAGCGCAGCAGGTTCGCGCCATTCATCTGCTCGAGCGCAAGCAGGTTGGCCCGCGGTCCCGCGCCCGCATCGGAGCGCTGCGCGATCTGGCCCGAAACGCTGTCGCCGGTCCCGGCGCGGTTGCCTGTGCCGGCCTGGATGATCGACAAGTCATTATTCGATCCCGTTTGCGAAAGGGGTGCCAATCGGGTGCCTGCGCTGTTGCCCGTGCCCGCGCCCTGGTCGATCAGGGCTTCGTTGCCCTGGGTGCCGAAGGCCGGCGCGGCTTGCAGGAGAGTGGCCGAGTTGCCTGCGAGCGTGCCGGTCGGAAAGGCGAGGGCAAGCAGGCCGCAGCATCTCATCAAGGGATGGTGGAACATCTGTCGGCTCCAATCGGATCGGGGGTGCCGGAAAAAAGGGCGGGCCGCATCGTGTGGGCCCGCCCGAGTTGAGCGCCCGGGCCGCAGGAGCGGCGGCCCGAAGCACCGGGACAACCCTATTGATAGATACCGACGTTGTTTCCGTTGCCGATCTGCGTGTTACCGGAGGAATTGTTTGCGCCGTTCTGATAGACCGACATCTGGTTCCCGTTGCCGTCGATCATGCCGTCGAAGGTGTTCGATCCGATCTGGTGAACACGAAACGCGTTGTTGTTCCCGTCGACATCGAGATCGGCGACATTGCCGCCCGGAAGGGTCGCGTTCTGGCGGATGACCCCGGCCATCTGGACCGTGCCCGGAGGTGCGGCGGCCATTTCGGCCATCGAGCCGGACGTGAAGCCGAACGCTGCGCCATTGTTATCGCCCTCGATGGTCAGATAGGCTTCGTTGTTATCCTGCGTCTGGTGGATAAACGCGCGGTTGTCGTCGCTTGCGCCGCCGATGATCTGCGCATCGGCGAGGTTGTTGTTACCGATCTGGCGGATACCGAGGCCATTGAACCAGCCATCGATCGAGGCGACGACGATGGTGTTGTCGTTGCCGCGTTGCCGCGTCGCGAGATCGTTGAAATTGCCGGTGATCTGCAGCGTTCCGACCGTGTTGCGCATACCACGCTGTATGGTTCCGAACTCGTTGCCGTTGCCCGAGACATCGATCGTCGCGCTGTTGTCGCCGGTCGTCAGGCCGCTGCCTCCCACCGCCTGGATGAAGACACCCGGTTGGACGGAGCCTACGCTGTCCGCGCCGACGCCGCCGTACCAGATACTGTGATCATTGTTGTTGCTGCCGCTGATATTGATGTCGAGCGTGTTGACGGTTCCGGTTCCGGAATCGGTGTCCTGCCAGATCTCGTTGATCGTGTTTGTTGTGCCGGTCATCATGACGGTGGCATCGTTGCGCCCGGCAGAAGATTTGTACTGGTACACGGAGGTCAGCTCATGGTTGCCGCCGCCGCCCTGCGTGATGTCGAGCGTGTTCTGCGTGCTGATCGCTCCGGCACTCGATTCCGCGTGCTGGACGATCGAGTCGATATTGTTGTCATCCGAGCTTTGCAGCACGGTTGCATCGTTCTGCCGCATCGCGGACCCGAGGCTGGAGCTGGAGATTTGCTGGACACCGTCAGCCGCGACGGTGGCGTTCGAGCCGAGGCCAAGGGTGTTGTCGTCACCCGATTGCGTCACGAACAGATCGTTGCTGTCGCCCGATTGCGTCAGCGGCATCGAAAGGTTGCCAGCCGTGTTCCCGTCGCCCGTCTGCCAGACGCCGGCCGAGTTCCAGTCACCGGTCTGCAGGGTCTCCGTTATGTTCTGTGCTGCGGCGGCGGTAAGGGAAAGGCCGAGCGCCGTGCTGGACATCAGGATGATTTTAGCGAAAGTCATAATTATCTCCCATCACTTAAATATAGTGTCGATAAGCGACGCAATCGGTCTGTGCTGCGCCGTTTCTCAACAGAGCTGCAGGCAAAGATCTTCAATTGGCTGGCCACGATGCCATCCCGGTAAAATGCCGATAAGTGACTTGGGACCGTGCTGGCGATGCCAGTGAAAAAACAGTCCGGCGTCTGGTTTGGCTGAATACTCAAAAATCTAAAAGACGATAAATCTCCGTCCCACAAACTCACTTATAAAAGGTTAATCCGAAATTATCAAATGATTCCTTTAATCCGCCTTCTTCTTGACACAATCGCATCGAGGCGAACAGGCTGTTCACAAAGCCGGCGGTAATAGGTTGAGTATGCGGTATCTTGGCAACCCTTGAGGCGAGTCGTAAAATCGCAACAGGTTGATCGACGGAAACCGTCCCGGTGCCGTGCTTGAGCGAGAAGCTTTGACCTTCACCCCGTGGCGTGCAGCATGATCCTTAACAGTTCCTTTACAGTATCATTGATTTCCCAGATTTTTCTTAGACCGAGGAGAGTATCATGAGAGCATTTCAGCTCGTAGTGACCACAGGTCTCGTCTTCATTGCCGTGCCGCTGACGGCGCAGGATCTGACCTATCAGCCTATCAACCCGTCCTTTGGCGGAAGCCCCCTGAACTCGTCGCATCTCCAGGCGATCGCGAGTGCGCAGCGCATGGCCACGGCACGCGACGCGCCGGTTGCCACGGATGCCACGGCGGGAGGTGCCGAGCAGACCGAGGCGGACCGTTTTGTCAGCCAGCTGCAGTCGCGCCTCTTTTCCGATCTGTCGCGACAGGTCTCGGAGGCGATCTTCGGCGACGGCGCACAGGATAACGGCCTCATCACATTCGGCGATACCACCGTGCAATTCGACCGCACCACGCAGGCGATCACCCTCATCATCACCGACAACCTGGCCGGAACGGTGACGGAGATCGTCGTTCCGCAACTCGTCGTGAACTGATGCGCGGCGCGACAAGGCACGATGCCAAGGACATGAAAGGATCGACCGCGATGCCCATTGAACGCCCCAGACCCGGGTTCCGCCGCAGGTTCGCCGCCGCCGTGGGCCTCATGCTGCTTGCGGGCTGTGCCCAGCTCGACAAGCCGCTGATCGGCCCGTATCCCGCCTCGGTAAGCCGGATCACCGAACAGAATTATGCGCTACGCCTTTTGCCCGCGCCCAAGAGCCGCATTACCGTCGGCGTCTACGACTTCCCCGACCTGACGGGGCAATACCGCGAAGCCGAGAACTTCCAGACGCTCTCGCGCGCGGTGACACAAGGCGGCGCCCCTCTTTTGATCGAAGCGCTGCAGGATGCGGGCGAGGGCCGCTGGTTCTCGGTCCTTGACCGCTCCGATCTCGACAGCATGTTGCGCGAGCGGCAGATCGCCACCGAGATGCGCCGGCTTTACAGGGGCGAAACCCTGCCCGACCCGAATGCCATCCGGCCGCTGCGCCATGCCGGCATCCTGATCCAGGGTGGCATCGTCGGTTACGACAGCAACCTGCAGACCGGCGGCTTCGGGGCCCGCTACCTTGGAATCGGCGGCGATACGAAATGGAAGCTGGACGTCGTGACGGTGAGCCTGCGGGCGGTGTCGAGCGGATCGGGAGAGGTTCTGGCGAGCGTCATGATCGAGAAGCCGATCGCCTCCACCTCGCTGCGTGGCGGAGTGTTCCGCTATATCGCGCTCGATGAGTTGCTCGAGATCGAAAGCGGCGTTGCGGTCAACGAATCCAAACAGCTCGCGGTGCGCATGGCGGTCGACAAGGCCGTCTACAGCCTGATCCTGTCGGGGGCGGAGCGGGGCATCTGGTCCTTCTCGGATCCCGCGCGCGGCCGCACCCTCGTCGACGGCTTCCGCGCCGAACGCTACCGGGGCACCGATCTGAAGCGTCGCGGGCTGACCGTGCGCCCGCCCGATACGCTCGATGCCGCGCGCGTCGTCGAGACGCGTCCACGCCGCGCGCAAGCCACGACGGTCCGCAGGGTCTCCTCACCCGCCCAAAGCCGCACGCCCGCGCGCGAGACGGTGCCCGTGCCGCCGCCCGCCGATCCGGGGGAAGTGATCAGCAGGGCAGCGGGCGCGCCGATCTGACACGAGGGTATCTGGCGGAGGTAGCGAATAGCGCCCCCGCCGGATGCATTTTGATTCGCGCCCCGGTGATGGTATGATCGCCACGATTCTTTAAGATTTTATTTTATATTCATGGGAGATGGTCGATGGCCCACCGGATTTTGCGGAGGCTCCTTCTGAGCACCGGAATCGCCCTTGCCGCCGGAAGCGGTGCGGCGAATGCGCAATCGCTCGGCGGTAACCTGCTCTTTCTCATCCAGGAAGGCGCGGGCGGCAGCACCGGCGGCAACACGTTGACCCTCGATCAGTCGAACGCGCTCGGCACACGCCTCGCAGGATCGGAGGATGGTCTTCTTCCGGCGCTGCAGAGCGGTGGTGGCAACACGGCCGATGTTCTCATGGAAGGGGCCGACGGCCGCCTGTCACTGTCGCAGGTCAACACCGGCGGCGCGCTCGGGCGGGGCAACGAGGCCTTCGCGGTGATCGGCGGTGCCAGCATCGGCGAGCTCATCCAGTCGGGACAGGGCAATGTCGCCGACCTGACCATATTCTCGGTGCCGGGACTTCTGCCCGGCAGCGGGCGCATCGAGCAGGAGGGATCGAGCAATATCGCATCGCTGCGCGTCGAGGGAGCAGGGGCGTCGGGCCAGATCTCCCAGATGGGGGATGCGAATATCATGACGCTGGAAGTCGAGGGTGCGGGAACCTCCGGCACGGTGATCCAGACCGGGAACGGCAATGGAACCACCGGCACGGTGCGGGTGATCTCCAACGGCGAGACCGTGCGCATCGTGCAGCGCGGGTTCTGAGCGATGCACAGGGTTCGCAAAGGCTTCACCACCCTCGCCGCCGCGCTGATCGGAGGCGCCGCGGCCGCGGGCGAGACGCAGGGATTGGCCCCCCTGATCATCTTCGATCACTCCGACGGGATGTTGTCGATCGAAGCGGTGGTCGAGGGGTGGCATGAAACCCCGATCACCGCCGCCTTCACCTTCGAGCGGCAAGACGGTTCGGGGCGGATGAGAACCCGGCAGAGCCGGGAAATCGATCTTTCGGCGGGAGGGCGGGAGATCGTTGCCACGACACGGGTTTCGGTCACGCCGCAGGCATGGGGGTCGGCCCGCCTCGTCCTTCTGGAGAACGGGGAAGAGGTCGGGCGGCTCGAACGGGAATTCGGGGAGCGCATGCAATGAGGATGACGGTCGAAGCAGGGAACGGGGGGGCACTGCTCGCCGCCTTGATCGCGGGGCTTGCCACGGCGCCGCAAGCCGGAGCGCAGAGCGCACAGGAGTTCATCGCGGCGCTTTCGGGAAGCTGGTATGCCTTCGATCCCGCCTATTCGAGCGGCGACGGTCCGTGCAGGATCGATCTCGCACCCGAGCCGGGGGCCGACGGGCAATACACCGCCATGCCGGAGGGATGCGCGGACATTTTCGCCGCCGCGGAAAGCTGGAGCATCGATAACGCCAATCTCATGCTGGCGGATGCGCAGGGCCGGACCCTCGCGCAGCTTGGCGGCAACCAGGCACGGATCACCGGATTGGCCAGTCAAAGCGGCCGCGGCGTCATCCTCGAGCGTGCCGAGGGGGATGCCCATGCGCAATTCCTGTCGAATGCCTTGCGCCGCCATACATGCTTCTATTTGGGGACGAGCGCCGAATGCAGTGACACGCAGGACCGCGATCGGCCGGTATTCGATGATGACGGCACCGCACAGGTGGAGTTGTCGGTGAACCTGACCGCCTATAGCCAACCCCGGCGTGGCAGCGCGAGCCTCGGTGTCATATCGCAAGGAAACTGCGTCATCGTGGACCAGTGTCTCGCTGCCTCGGACGGGCTGTGGTGCCGGGCACGCTTCGGCGAGACCGAGGCATGGCTTGGCAAGGCGGCGGTGCGGCAGGCCGAATGGCCGATCGTGACCTATGTCAACGGTTGCACGGCACCGCCCGGCGCGGCGGCCCCCGATACAAGTCCGCCCGAGAGCGGCTGATCGCGTTATCTCGCGGGACGGGGGGGCTTGTCGCTCCGCCCCCCGCATGCCGCTCCGTCAGTTGCGCGGAAGACGTTTCGCTGCAATGTAGTAGAGGGTGTAGCCGGTCAGGTCCGCGATCGGATCCGACAGATCGAAGCTCACGGTTTCCGTCTCGCCCGGCCGGCGCAGCGCGATGAGGGTGGCGCCCCGCTTGCGCAGTCGCCGGATCCACCCCTGCAGATCGGTGGCCGCGCTTCCACCCGGACGGATCTGCATGGAGTGCAGCGTGGCGTTGCGGCTGGCCGATGACAGGTCGGCAAGCACGGCGGAGGCACCCGGATCCACCATGGCCCGGCTAACCAGTTCGACGGAGGTCGAAGAAACGCATTCGATCTGTGCCACGTGATGATCGAGCAGTTGCGCCTTTTCGCGATCCTCGAAATAGGCCACGACATGGCCCTTCGGCTCCAGCGCGCCCACCGCGAGACCCGCCGCGAGACATTCATCGTCGTTCCCGGGCATGATCACGACATGCGCGGCCCCCTTGATTCCCGCCCGTTCCAGATCACGCAGGCTCGAGAGGCTGTTGGCGTGCACCGAGGTGAACGCGCTGCGGCCGCGCGGCGCATTGGCCCCCGCGGCGATGACGATCACGTCCTTGCCCGCGTGATGCATCCGCGTCTCGCGCAGGAGCCGTTCCGTATCGCCGGGTATGTAGCCGACGATCACCACATGGCCGTAACGGTCCGTGAAATCCCCAAGCCCGTTCATGATCGTCTGTACTCCCTCTTGGATTGCGATGAAGACCCGTCCGAGGAGGAACGAGGCAAAGATGGCGATGGCGCCGGGCACCACGAAAAGCGCGGTGAAAATCGCACCCCACCGGGTGCCGGGGCTGAGATCGCCGTATCCCACGGTCGATCCGGTCACCACATAGAAGTAGAGATAACGGGCCCAGTTCTGCGTCAGCTCGGTTTCGCCCAGCAAGAACAGCCCGACATAGGAGATGGACACATGAAGTGTCGTCAGCACGAGCGCCGCGCGCCAGCTGAGCCGTGCCAGGTCCTGCAGCATCTTGCGTGCGAGGCGGGCAAACCCTCCCGGCATCTTGTTATAGAAATTCATGGCAACCGTTACTTATTGGGGCCGTGCGGCAGCCGGCAGCCATGTTGGTGCCTTGCAGGGGCGGATCTTGCAAGCCCCCAAAAAGGGGGTTGCGGGCGGTTCGGGGCCATGCGCGCATGATGGGTGTGCCATTGCTGGAGGACATCGCGATGATCAAGGCCGCCGCCATCCTGCTGAGCTGTCAACTGGTCGGAACCGCCGTGTCGCGGGCCTTCGGCCTGGCCGTTCCCGGACCGGTTCTGGGGCTTTTGGCCCTGCTGGCCCTTCTGGCGCTGCGGCCCGGGCTGGCCGGACGGATCGCGGCACCGTCACATGCGCTTTTGGCGAACATGTCGCTGCTTTTCGTGCCCGCCGGGGTCGGCGCTATCGACCATTTCGACAGTTTCGGAAGCGACGGTCCGGCGCTGCTCACGGCGCTTGTGCTGAGCACGATCCTGGCCATTCTCGCGGGCGTCGGCGCGTTCCTCCTCGTCGCGCGGATGATCGGGCATCGCGATGAATGATCCGGTGATCCTGTGGAGCTACCTGGCCGAGGAGCCCTTGCTCTGGCTCGCCGTGACGCTTCTGGCCTATGTGCTGGCGGACCATGTATCCGAGCGCGCGCGCCGTCATCCCCTGGCCAATCCTGTCCTGATCGCCGTCATCGTGATCGGCGCGGTGCTGCACGTGAGCGGCACGCCCTACAGGGTCTATTTCGAAGGGGCGCAATTCGTCCACTTCCTGCTCGGTCCCGCGACGGTCGCGCTTGCGGTGCCCCTTTTCGAGAATCTCGGCACCGTGCGGCGGGCGGTCTTTCCGATGCTCGCGGCCCTGTTGGCCGGCTCGCTGACCGCGATTCTCTCGGCCCTCGGGATCGCGTGGGCCCTGGGCGTGCGCGGGGATCTGCTGCTCTCGCTCGCACCCAAATCAACCACCGCGCCGGTGGCGCTCGGCGTGGCCGAGGCCATCGGCGGCATCCCCTCGCTTACCGCGGTTCTCGTGATCGTGACCGGGGTGATCGGCGCCATTGTCGCCACGCCGATGCTCAATGCCCTGGGCATCAGGGATTGGCGCGCCAGGGGGTTCGCGGTCGGCGTGGCCGCGCATGGCATCGGCACGGCGCATGCATTCCGAATCCACGGCACGGCGGGCGCGTTCTCTGGGATCGGGATGGGAATGAACGCGGTCCTGACAGCGGTGATCGTTCCCGTGATCGTCGCGTTCTTTTTCTGATATGAAAATTACATAATGCTGATTATGAGGATAAGCAGTTCGCAGGAAGGCGCCGGTACTGTCAGGTTTTCGGCCGCAGCGTATCCGATGGCGCGCCACGCCGGGTATCGGTGCGCTGAGACGACGCTTCTTGCGGCACGGGCCCCTCGCCGCTCCAGATCTTGCGCTCGCGCAGCATCGCGTTCGACACGGTAATCAGGTGACGTTCCATCGCCCCGGCCGCCGCGGCCGAGCGCCTTTCGGAGATGTGCGTGACGAGTTCCTCGTGCTGGCGTCCCAGCTCCGCCAGCCGCTCGGGTGTCATCGTGGCGCGGCGACGGCTTGTCCATTGCGCATGACGGCGCACCGAGCGGATCGATTGATGGATCGTGAGAAAGAGGGGATTATGAGCCAGTTCGGCGATCTTGAAGTGAAAGATATCGTCGGCGGTCTCGTAACTGCGGACATCCTGCGCCCGCAAGGTCGCGCCCATGAGCCGGCGCAGAAGTTGCAGCTCTTCGGCGCTGGCACGTTGCGCGGCGAGCGCGGCGAGCGCCGGCTCGACTTCCAGCCGCACCTCCATGACGTTCTGCGGCGTGACCTGGCGCGCGAGCGTCCGCACGGCACCGGCGGCGGGTGGCGGCGCGGCGAAGGTCCCCTGCCCCTGGCGCCGGAAAATACCGCCCTCGGCCTCGATCACGTCGAGCAGCCGGCGCAGCCGAGTGCGCCCGACACCCATCCGTTCGGCGAGCTGCCGCTCGGGAAGGACGCGCCCGTTCGCCAGCAATGTCCCGTCGCGCAGCCCGTCACGCAGCCCGGCGAGCAGCTCGGCCTCCTCGGGCTCGCCGCTCACCAGCCCATGGCCTTGGCGAGGTCCCAGAACATGCGCGCCGAGGTGATCGCGAGGAACAGCCCGAATGCCAGTCTGAGCGCACGCTGGGGGATCGTATGGGCGATCCGTACACCGACCCGCGCGAAGGTCGTCGTCAGGGGAATGATCACGGCAACCGCCACGAGATTGATGTAGCCTACCGAGAATGGCGGCAGCCCTTCCGCGTCCAGCCCGGTCAAAAGGTAGATGATCGCGCCGGGGAGCCCGATGATGAAGCCGATCGCCGCCGATGTACCGACCGCCCGCCGGATGTCGTATCCGAGAAAATTGAGCAGCGGCACGCAGACCGTCCCCCCCCCGATCCCCATCATCGACGATACGGCCCCCGCGAAGACGCCGAAGCCCGCCCAGACCGGCTTCGAGAAACTGCGCGGCGCCGCGCCGTCGCCCGGACGGCGCAGGATCATGTCGGCGGCCACCACCGCCGCAACGATCGCGAAGACCGCGATGAGGATGCGCCCGTCGATCAGCCCGCCGGTGAAGCTCCCCAGGACGACACCGACGAGGATCGACGGCGCCCAGAGCTTGAGCAGCGCGGTATCGATGGCGCCGCGCCTGTAATGACCGCGCGCCGAGGACAGCGAGGTGAAGACGATCGTCGCCAGGGAGGTGCCGACCGAAAGCTGCATGGTCAGTCCGGGCTCCATCCCGGTGAAGGACAGGGCGAAATAAAGAGCGGGAACGATGACGATGCCGCCCCCAACGCCCAGAAGGCCCGCAAGGATGCCGCCCGCGACGCCGGCAGAGACGGCGATGGCAAGAAGCGTCGCGATCGTGCCGAAATCCATGCGTTCAGGTCTCCGTGCTGGTGGCGCGCGATTGCGAGGGGCGTCCCGCGGCGATGCGCCGCTCCTCGGCATCGGCTATGGCGCGGTCGATCGGTCCGCGATCCACGATGCCCGAGAAATTCGCAGCGGTGGGCATGGCCTCGGCGACATGGAGGTAGCGCTCGCCCGCCACGTCGAGCAGTCGGCGCAGCTCGGCGAGTGGATCGGCATCGTCATCGACCCTGAGCGAGAGGTAGGCGTAATCCTCGCCCCTGTGGATCGTCAGGCCCGCCGCCTGCCGGCCGCGCTTGTCGCCGCCCGCCGCCTCGCCGGCCTCCATCGCCGCAAGAAGGCGCTCGGCCATCGAGCCCTGCGCCCCGGCATAGGCATCGAAGCAGGCCCGCACGACCTCGGGCCCGGTCAACATGTTGCCGGCAACCGAATGCCGCTCGCCGACGAGGTGGCCCGCCCAATCGATGCAGTCGGCCCCCGTATGGGCGGTGAAGCGGCCCTGCGCGTCCATCATGTGGCACTGCCGCGCGGCGCGTCCCTCGTCGCGGGCGACGAGATCGGCGAGCACGTCCTCGGCGCTTTCCCCGCCGGCCAGCCGCGCACGCCCCTGGCTGCCCCAGAGCGGGTTGACGAAGGCTTGGGTGGCGACGGCGCAGCGCGCGCCGACATAGGGCACTGCCCCGCCGCAGGCGAAGAAGCGCGAGGCGACGGCGATCCCGATCTCGCCCGTGGCCCGGTCATGTGCAATGATCGAATAGGTCATCCTTCAGCGCCCCACCGCATATGCCTGCATCAGGCGCGGCGTCGCCGCCGCACGCAACATGCCGTCCGGCTCGCGCAGCGCGGCCGTCAGGCGTCCCACGGACCATGGCTCGGCCACCGTCACCTCGTGGCCGCGCGCACGCAGCGCGGAAATCGTCTCCTCGCCCGCCGATGGCTCGATCATCATCTCGCCCGGCTTGACCGCGCGCGGATAGAACGATCCCTGGAAATGCATCGAGTGGAACAAGGGCGCGTCCATCCCCTCCTGTAGGTCGAGCCCGTGATGCACGAAGCGCAGGAACCAGACAAGCTGCCACTGGTCCTGCTGATCGCCGCCGGGCGTGCCGAAGACCAGTGCGCGCCCATCCTTCTCGGCCAGGGTCGGTGTCAGGGTGGTGCGCGGACGACGCCCCGGCGCCAGCGATGTCGGAAGCCCCTCGTCGAGCCAGAACATCTGTGCGCGGCTGTTGAGCGGAAAGCCAAGTCCGGGGATCACCGGTGAGCTTTGCAGCCAGCCGCCAGAGGGGGTCGCGGCGACCATGTTGCCCCAGCGGTCGATCACGTCGAGATGCACCGTGTCACCGCGCTTCTCGCTCAGATGGGCCATCGTCGGCTCTTGCGGCGGCGCGTCGGGATTGATGTCGAACTGGCGGCCGGCGCGTTCGATCGCGGCATCGGCCAGTCGCTCGAAGCCGTCGATGCGGCCGGGCCGCTGCTCGGTCGATGCCCGTTCGCCGATCAGCGCCGCACGATCGCGCCCGTAATCATCGGACAGAAGCCGGTCGAGCGGGATCTCGGAATGGTCCGGATCGCCGTAATAGGCCTCGCGGTCGGCATAGGCCAGTTTCATCGCCTCGATGACGGTATGGGTGAACTCGGCCCCGTTCGGATCCATCGCGGCCAGGTCGAAGTTCTTGAGGATCGAGAGCGCCTGCAGCAAGACGGGCCCTTGCCCCCAAGGCCCGGTCTTGTGCACGGTCCAGCCGTGATACTCCGCCGAGACCGGCGGCTCGCTGCGTGCGCGCCAGCCGGCCATGTCCTCGCGGCTCAGGACGGCGCGGTTGCGCCCGCCGGACACGTCATGCACCTCCGCATCGGCGAGGTAGGCACTGACCGCTTCGGCGACGAAGCCTTCGGCCCATTCGGTGCGGGCCGCGTCGATGCGGGCCTCTCGCGTGTCGCCGCCGCTTTCGGCAAGGCGCTGGTATGTCGCGGCGAGATCGGGATTGCGGAAAAGCTCGTGCGCTTCGGGTGCCCGGCCCTCCGGCGCCCAGACCGCCGCGGATGTCGGCCACTCGTCCTGGAAATAACGCACGAGCCCCTGCATCGTCGCCGCGACGCGCGGCAGGACCGGATGGCCGTCGCGGGCATAGGCGATCGCGGGCGCCATCACGTCGGCAAGCTCCATCGTGCCATGATCGCGCAGCATCAGCATCCAGCCGTCGAAGGCGCCGGGGATCACCGTCGCGAGCAATCCGGTGCCGGGGATCAGTTCGAGCCCCTGCGCGCGGTAATGCTCGATCGTGGCCCCCGCCGGGGCCGGACCTTGCGCACAGAGCACCTCGACCTGCCCGGTCTTGGCCGATCGGTAGATCGCCGGCATGTCCCCCGCCGGCCCGTTCAGGTGCGGCTCGACGATCTGCAGCACGAGCCCGGTTGCCACGGCGGCGTCGAAGGCGTTGCCCCCGCGCTCGAGGATGCCCATGCCCACGGCGCTCGCGATCCAGTGGGTCGAGGTGACGGTGCCGAAAGTGCCGCGGATCTCGGGGCGGGTGGTGAAGCCTGTCATGGTCTCTCTTTCGAAGGTCAGTGTTCGCGCGGGTCGAGCGCATCGCGCAGCCCGTCGCCCAGAAGGTTGAAGCCAAGAACGACCAGGAAGATCGCGATGCCCGGCCAGAGCGCCATCCAGGGCGCCTGGCTCAGGAAGTTCTTGGCGGTATTGAGCATCGAGCCCCATGAGGGCGCCGGCGGCTGCTGGCCGAGCCCGAGAAAGGAGAGCGAGGCCTCGGCGATGATCGCGGTGGCGATAGTCAGCGTCGCCTGCACGAGGACGGGAGGCAGGATGTTGGGAAAGATGTAGCGGGTGAGGATGCGGTGCGTCGGCAGGCCGGTCGCATGCGCGCCCTCGACATAATCCTCGGCCTTGACCGAGATCACCTGCCCGCGCGTCAGGCGGATGAAGATCGGCGTAGCCGAAAGGCCGATGGCGATCATCGCGTTTCCGAGCGAGGGGCCCAGGAAGGCGGCGAGCGCGATCGCGAGGATCAGGAAGGGCGCCGCCAGCAACGCCTCGGTGCAGCGCGAGATCACGCTGTCGGTCCAGCCGCCGAAATATCCCGCGAGAATGCCGAGCGGGACGCCCGCGAGAAGGGCGATCCCCACCGAGACGACGCCGGCCATCAGCGAGGCGCGCGCGCCCCAGACAAGGCGCGAAAGCACGTCGCGTCCGATCTCGTCGGTGCCGAAGGGGTGTGCTGCCGAAGGCGCCTTGCGCACGGCGCCCCAATCGGTCGCAACCGGATCGGGGATCGGCAGGATCGGCGCCATAAGTGCCATCAAGATGAAAAAGCCGACGAGGAAGCCGCCGAGCATCGCGGATTTGTGGCTCCTGAACTTCTTCCACACGCGGTTCTCGGGGCGGGCCGAGAGGACGGGATCGGCGGCGCTTTGCGGGTCGATGGTTTGCGGTGTCGCGGGCTGGGCCATCACTGTTTCCTCAGGCGCGGGTTCAGGACGAAATAGGCGGCATCGGCGAGGATGTTCATCACGATGAACCCGACGGCGGTGACCAGAACGATCCCCTGCACCACCGCGTAGTCACGGTTGAAAACCGCATCGACGACCAGTTTGCCGAAGCCCGGAATGGTGAAGATCTGCTCGGTCAGCACGGCGCCCGCGACCAGTTCGCCAAAGAGCAGCGCGGTCAGCGTGACGATCGGTGTGAGGGCGTTGCGGAAGGCGTGCTTGAGGATCACGCGCCGCTCGGCGAGACCCTTGGCGCGGGCGGTGCGCACGTAATCGGATTTCAGCACCCCCAGCATCGCCGAGCGCGTGTGCCGCATCAATGTCGCCGCGAGCGCCGTGCCAAGGACGAAGGCCGGCATGATCATCGTGGTGATCGAGCGGGAGAAATCCTCGCTCAGGGGCACGTAGCCGGACGCCGGCAGGAGCCGCCATTTCACCGCGACGAGCAGGATCAGCATGATCCCGAGCCAGAAATTGGGAATGGAGAGACCAGACAGCGCGACCACGTTGGCGATGTAATCGGTGACGGTGCCCTTCTTGACCGCCGAGAGGATCCCGGCGGGAATACCGATCACCAGCGCGAAGATCAGTGCCATGACCGCGAGCTGGATCGTCACGGGAAGCTTCTCCCCGATCAGTTCGGTCACCGGCTGGTTGGTCCTGAGCGATATGCCCAGATCGCCGGTCAGGACCCCCTTGATCCAGTTGAGATACTGCACCGGGATCGGATCGTTGAGACGGTATTTCTCGCGCAGGAACTCGATCACCTCGGGATCGCGCTCCTCGCCCGCCATGGCGAGTATCGGATCACCGGGGAGCAGTTTTTGCAGTCCGAAGACGAAGATCGAGATCAGGATCACGGTCGGGATCGCGATCACGATCCGCCGCAGGAGAAAGCTGAGCATCTGCACTGCTCCGAAAGGGGAGGGTGGGTGCGGGCCGCCGAAAATCGGGATCTTCGGCGGCGCGCTAATCGGATCACTCGGACTTGGTGACGCCCTCGAGACGGATCATGCCGTCGGGATAAGGCGTGAAGCCCTCGATCTCGTCGGCAAGGCCCCAGATCCAGGTCTGGTGATAGAGGTAGATGATCGGCAGTTCCTCGACGAGGATGTCGCGCGCCGCATCATAGCTTTCCTTGCGCTTGTCGGTATCGGTGACGACCCGCGCCTCGTCGAGAAGGCGGTCGACCTCCTCGTTCGAGAACTTGGAATCGTTGATGCCGCCATCGGTGGTCATGAACTGGTGGATGTTGCCGTCGGGATCGACGCGGCCCGACCAGCCCACCTGGCTCGCCGTGTAATCGCCGGCGCTCTGATCGGCGAGCATCGTGGCGAATTCCTTGGAGGTCAGCGTGATGTTGATCCCCGCCTCGGCGGCCATCGACTGGATCACCTGCATGACCTGCATGGGCACCGGCGAATTGGGCACCTGCACCTCGAGGTCGATGCCGTCCTCGTATCCAGCCTCGGCCAGAAGGGCACGCGCCTTCTCGACATCGCGTGCCGGGCTCTCGTGATCCTTGTCATACCAGGGCGAGTTCGGGGGGAAGGACTGGTTGCCCCCGGCGAAGGCCCCGTTGAACACGACCTGGTTGAGGGCGTCGCGGTCGATTGCCGCCTCGAGCGCCTGGCGCAGCCGCTTGTCATTGCCCCAGGGGTTGTCGCCGCGCTCGCCATTGTCGAGGTTGAACGTGATCCCCTGGTATCCGAGGGAGACGGCGCTCTCGACCTTGATGCTCGGATCGCTCTCGGCCTGCTCCAGATCGGTGGCGGCGAGCCGGTCGATGATGTCCACGTCGCCCGATTGCAGGTTGGCCAGGCGCACGGTGGTATCGGGGATCGGAAGATAGGTGACGGTGTCGAAATTGATCTCTTCGGCGTTCCAGTAATCGTCGAACTTGCTCAGGACGATGCGGTCCTGCGCCACGCGCTCGTCGAACTTGAACGGGCCCGAGCAGACGGGATTGAGCCCGAAATCGGCCCCGGCTTCCTCGGCGGCGGTGGGCGAGACCATCATTCCCGCGCGGTCGGCGAACTGCGCCAGGAGGGTCGCGTCGGGCTGGCCGAGATCGATGCGGATCTCGTTCGGGCCAAGCACCTCGGTTCCGGTGATCGAGGCGACTTCCGACTTGCGGCGGCTTTCCTCGAGGTTCTGCGAGCGGTCGATATTGGCGGCGACCGCCTCGGCGTCGATGGGGGTGCCGTCATGGAACATGGCCCCCTCGCGCAGCTTCATGGTCAGCTGCGTGCCATCCTCGTTCCAGCTCCACTCGGTGGCGAGCTGCGGGACGATCTCGAGCTCGGGCGTGATGTCCACGAGCTTGTCGCACAGCGCGGTATAGACGATGCGTCCGACGAAGGTGCGCGACTGGTCGGGATCGAGCACGTCCGGATCGGATTGCAGCGCGATGCGCAGATCGGCCGCATGCGCGCTCATCGCGGCGCTGCCGAGCAGGGCAGCGAGCAGGGTGGTTTTTCTCAATGTCATCTTCTGTCCTCTTCCTGTTGCGTCATGTCATTCGCCCCGGCGTTGACCGCCGTTTCGGGTCTGTCGTTGAGCCTGTCTATGGCCGCCTCGTAGAGTGCGAAGCGCGCGGCGGCCTGCGGTTTGCGTTCGTGCGCCGGCGGTGTGCCCGCATCCGGGCGTTCCGCCGCGATCTCTTCCCAGTAATGGCAGGCGGCGTGCTGGCCGCCCGGCCCGGCGGGGCGCAATTCGGGCACACGCTGCGCGCAATCCTCGCGGGCGAAGGGGCAGCGGGTGTGGAACCGACAGCCCGAGGGCGGGTTCGCCGGGCTCGGCGTCTCGCCGGACAGGGCAAGGCGCGTGCGGGCACGGCCATGCACGGGCTCGGGGATCGCCGAGAGGAGCGCCATCGTGTAGGGGTGCCGGGGATGGGCGAAGATGTCGTCCGTGGTTCCGGTCTCGACGATCTGGCCCAGATACATCACCGCGACCCGGTCGCTCATATGGCGGATCACCGCGAGGTCATGCGCGATAATGACCAGCGTCATGTCGAACTCGGCCTTCAGATCGTGCAGCAGATTCACCACCTGCGCCTGCACGCTGACATCGAGCGCAGAGACCGGCTCGTCCCCGATCACGAGGCGCGGACGCGAGGCCAGTGCGCGGGCAATGCCGATGCGCTGGCGCTGGCCGCCCGAGAATTCGTGCGGATAGCGATCGGCATGTTCGGGGCGCAGGCCGACGATGCCCAGAAGGCGCGCGACCTCCTCGCGGCGCTCCTCGCGACCCATCTGGGGATGATGCGTCTCGAGCGGCTCCGCCACCAGCCGTCCGACGCTCATCCGCGGATTGAGCGAGGAGAACGGATCCTGGAAGATGAACTGCATCTCGCGGCGCAGATCCCGCAGGTCCCGGCCCTTCAGGTCCGAGATATCCCGCCCGTCGAAATCGATCCGTCCATCCGTCGGCTCCAGAAGCCGCATCAGCAGCCGCGCGAGGGTGGACTTGCCACAGCCCGACTCGCCGACGATGGCAAAGGTCTCGCCGCGCCGGACGTCAAGCGTGACACCGTCGACGGCGCGCACCGTGGATTGCCTGGCGAACATGCCGCCACCGGTGCGGAAATGCTTGCGCAGCCCTGTCGCCCTGAGGATCACGTCGCTCATGCCCGGCGCTCCTGCATCGTCTCGAGGGGGGCGAAATGGCAGGCGACCTGATGATCCGCACCACCGATGGGGGCGAGCGGCGGGCGCTCGGCGCAGATCGGCGCGGCAAAGGGGCAGCGGCTCGAGAACCGGCAGCCGGGCGGCATCTGCCCGATGGACGGAACCGTTCCCGGAACGGTCGAGAGCCGGCGGTGCGGTCCGGTCAGGCTCGGCACCGAGGACATCAGCCCGATCGTGTAGGGATGCTGCGGATCGTCGAAGATCGCCTGCACGGAGCCGTATTCGACCACCTGCCCCGCATACATCACCGCCACGTTGGTCGCGATCTCGGCGACCACGCCAAGGTCGTGGGTGATCATGATCGTGCCCATGCCCGTCTCGGTCTGCAGCTCGGCGATCAAATCGAGGATCTGCGCCTGCACCGTCACGTCGAGCGCGGTCGTCGGCTCGTCGGCGATCAGCACCTCGGGATCGTTGGCGAGCGCCATGGCGATCATGACCCTCTGGCGCATTCCGCCGGACAACTGATGGGGGTATTCGTCCAGACGCTGCTCCGGCGCGGGAATGCCTACCCGGCGCAGCATCTCGAGCGCGCGGGCCCGGGCCGCCTCGGTTCCGCAACGGCGATGCCGCTCGACTGCCTCCGCGATCTGGTCGCCAATCCTGAAGGCGGGATTGAGCGAGGTCATCGGCTCCTGGAAGATCATCGCCATGCGGTCGCCGCGCATCGACGCGATCCGACCCGCGTCCTCGATGCCATAGCTGTCCCCGTCGAAGGTAACGCGGCCACCGCCGAAGCGCACCGCATCCGAAGGCAAGAGCCCCATCAGCGCGAGTGCCGTCACGCTCTTCCCGCAGCCCGACTCGCCCACGATGCACAGCGTCTCGTTGCGCCCGAGCGCGAAGGAGAGGTTCTGCACCACGTCTTGGTCATGACCCCGGAACCGGAAGCTGAGATCCTCGACAGCAAGAAGCGGTGTCGTCATGCGTGCGTTCCCATCAAACCTTTGACCGAACCAATCCGTTATTGGTGGATCATCGAGAATGGTCTGGCAAGCCTGCATGGCGCGCCAAACGCAACTTTCGTACAAATGCCGAGAAATAGGGCAATAAACTGTGGGGAACGACTCCGGATCGTGCCGAAACTAAAACGGCGAGGTCGAGCAGGGGCGATTTCAGGCCAACCAATCGATTGGTTCAGCGGCCCTCGCCGGCGCCCCGCGCATCCATGCTCACCCGCCAGACGACGTTTCCGACATCATCGGCAACCAGAAGGCCGCCGCGCTCGTCGAGGATCACCCCCACGGGCCGCCCGCGTGCCTCCTCCCCATCGAGAAAGCCGCCGAGCACCGTCGCAGGCCGGCCGGTGGGGCCATCCCGGTCGAAGGGCACGAAAACCACCTCGTAGCCAACGCGCGGCCGTCGGTTCCATGAGCCGTGAAGCCCGATGAAGGCCCCCCGCCCGTAGCGTGCGGCGATGCCGTCTTGCGGACGGTCGGAGATGTCGAGCCCGAGCGGCGCGACATGCGATCCCAGCCCGTAATCCGGCGCCACCGCCGCCGCGACGAGATCGGGACGCCGCGGTTTCGGCCGAGGATCGATATTCTGCCCGAAATAGCTGTAGGGCCAGCCGTAGAACGCACCCTCGCGCACCGAGGTGAGATAGTCGGGCACGAGATTGTCGCCAAGCGCATCGCGCTCGTTCACGACAGCATAAAGCTTGCCGTTCGAGCGGTCGATATCGAGACCGACAGGGTTTCGCAGCCCGTTTGCGAACAGGGCGCCTTGCCCGCTGGCAATATCCACGCGCCAGATCGCGGCACGCCCCTGCTCCGCCTCCATCCCGTTCTCGCCGGCATTGCTGTTGGAGCCGATGCCGACATAGAGCGTGCGCCCGTCGGGGCTCGCAACGAGAGTTTTGGTCCAATGCTGGTTGATCGGCCCGGCCGGCAGGGGGAAGAAGGGCTCTGGCGCCTGCTCGGCCCGGGTCATTCCCGTGCGATAGGGCACGGTGACGATCCCGTCGGTATTGGCGATGTAGAGGGTGCTGCCGACAAGGGCCATGCCGATCGGCGAGGTCAGGCCGTCGAGAAAGACGCCGCGGTTCTCCGCGATCCCGTCGCCATCGCCGTCGCGCAGGATCGAGATGCGGTCCGCGCTTGGGGTCGCCGCGCCCGCGCGTCCCATCACGATGCGCATGGCGATGTCCCGCAGGCCCTTCGGCGGCTTGGGCTGGGCGTTCGATTCGGCCACCAGCACGTCGCCGTTCGGCAGGGCATAGAGCCAGCGTGGATGGTCGAGACCGGCGGCGAAGCGCGTGACCGCAAGCCCGGCGGCGGGAGAGGGCATCTGTCCCTCGGCCCAGCCGCGGGCGGGCGCGATGTTGACGGTCGGGATCACCGTCTCGCGCGGGGCGGGCAGCGCCGGGGACGGGCCGACCCCGATCGTGTTCGGCGCGGCGGCTTCCCTGCCGCAGCCTGCGAGCGCGAAGAGGGCAAGCGCGCCCCCGAAGAGAGCGCCGAGGCGGCGGGTGTTGCGCAATCGGGGCATCTTCGATCCTCTGCGGCCGTGATGGGTTCGGCGCAATGGTTGCATCCGTCGGCGGTCTTTGCGAGCCCTTTCAGGCGGCGCGCTGCTCGGAACTCCACCGCCGGCGCATCGTTGGAAAGCTCGAAACGGCTCCGGGCCCCGGGACCGCGGCAAGGATCGCACCCGGGGGCATGAGTGCGCCGGGACGCTCGCGCAGCCGCGCGCCGTCTTGCGCCCCGGGTGCCCTCGATGACCCCTTGGATGCGACAGGGCCAGCGCCCCTCCCCCGTGTCCCGACAAAAAGAGAACCGATATGTCGACGACCGAACGGGATGCCGAACTGATCTATGCCATCACGCACCAGGGCGAGGTGCCGGAGCCGCCCGAATGGTGGCGCGGCGCGGTTTACTACGAGGTCTATGTCCATTCCTTCAAGGACACGACAGGCAGCGGCATGGGGGACATTCCCGGCGTCACGCAAAAGCTCGATTACCTGCGCGACCTGGGGATCGACGGCATCTGGCTTTCGCCCTTCTACGCCTCTCCGCAAACCGATAACGGCTATGATGTCAGCGATTTCAGGGCGGTGCACCCCCCCTTTGGCACGCTTGGCGACGTTCAGGAGCTGATCGACGCGGCGCATGCGCGCGGGCTCAAGATCATGTTCGACCAGATCCTCGGTCACACCTCCGAGGAGCACCCCTGGTTCGAGGAAAGCCGGTCGAGCCGCGACAATCCCAAGGCCGATTGGTATGTCTGGGCCGATCCGGCGCCCGATGGCGGGCCGCCCAACAACTGGATCAGCTCCTTCGGGGGGCGTGCGTGGCGATGGGAGCCGCGCCGGGCGCAATTTGTCTATCGCCCCTTCCTCGAAAGCCAGCCTGCGCTGAACCTCTTCAACCCCGACGTATTGGACGAGATGTGTGACAACCTGCGGTTCTGGCTCGATATGGGCGTCGACGGGTTCCGCATCGATGCGATCCAGTGTCTCGGCTTCGACCGCGAGCTGCGCTCGAACCCTCCTGCGCGCAGCCGCGAGAATCCCTCCGTCGGTGGCGGCGCCAACAATCCCTTCAAGCAGCAGATCCATCTTTTCGACCGTGACGTGCCCGAGGCGATTCCGATCCTGCACCGCATTCGCGCGGTCGCCGACGAATACACGCCGCAGCGGGTGTTGATCGGCGAGCTTGCCGATGTGGACAGCTCACGGCTCGCGCCGAAATACACAGTCGACCAGGATCGCCTGCACGCAGTCTACGATTTCGACCTGATCAACCGGGCGGACACGATGGAAGAATGGACCGGGATGATCGATATCCGCTCCCGCCTGCTGGTGCCCGGCCTGAGCATGAATGTCTTTACCAACCATGACAGCGAGCGGTCGGTCTCGGCGCTCATGCCAAAGGCCTGCGAAGCCGGCCGCGAGCGCGACGCGGCCAAGCTGCTGCTCTTCCTGCAATGCACCCTTGCTGGCGGCACGATCCTGTTCCAGGGCGAAGAGCTCGGCCTTGAGCAGCCGGAGCTTGACTTCGACGAGATAAAAGACCCTTGGGCCAAGGCACTCTGGCCTGATTTCACCGGCCGGGACGGGGTGCGTTGCCCCCTCCCTTGGGAGAGCGGTGCCAAGAATTGCGGCTTCTCCGAAAGCGATGCGCCCTGGCACGAGGTGCCAGAGGCCTATTGCGAAAAATCGGTGGACATTCAGGAGGCCGATCCCGATTCCGTCCTGCATTTCGTGCGCAGGTTGCTGCGCTGGCGCCGCGATGTGCCGATCTTGCGCACGGCGCCTGAAACGATCCTCACCGATACGCCACTCGAGGCCATCGTCTTCGAGCGCGAAAAGGGCGGAACATCCATCTTCTGCGCCGCGAATTTCGGCCTTGATAGCGCCGAGGTCACCCTGCCGCGCTCCTGCCTCAAGCCCCAGTTCGCCAATGGCGATTTCACCCTCGACAAGGATCGGCTGACGCTCGCACCCCTGTCCTGCGTGGCGCTGGCCTGATCCTCGCGAGCCGAACTCGAAAAGGACCGACATGACCCGATCCCGACAAGACGAGAAATGGTGGCATCGCGCCACCGCCTACCAAGTCTATCCGCGCAGTTTCGCAGACAGCAACGGCGACGGGGTCGGGGACATCCCCGGCATCGTCTCGAAGCTCGGACACCTGTCCGACCTGGGCATAGGGTTCATCTGGCTCTCGCCCGTCTTCACCTCGCCGATGGTCGATAACGGCTACGATATTTCCGATTACCGCGACATCGCGTCCGAATTCGGAACGCTGGCGGATATGGACCACCTGATCGCGGAGGCGCGCGCACGCGATATCGGGATCGTCATGGATCTCGTGGTGAACCATTCCTCCTCGCTGCACGAGTGGTTCAAGGCCGCGCGTGTCACGCGCGATTGCCGCGAGCACGATTACTACATCTGGCGGGATCCGGCCCCGGATGGCGGGCCGCCCGATGCCGCGAGCGCGGCCTTTGGCGGACCTGCATGGACCTATGTCGAGGAGGTGGGCCAATATTACTACCACCATTTCAGTCCGGCGCAGCCCGATCTCAACTGGCAGAACCCCGCCCTGCGCGAAGAGATCTACGACATGATGCGCTGGTGGCTCGACCGGGGCATCGCCGGCTTCCGAATGGACGTGATCAGCCTCATCGGCAAGGACGTGGATGCCGGGCTCTACGAGGAGGGGCCGGATCTGCACAAGTTCTTGCAGGAGATGCACCGCGAGGTGCTCGACGGGCGCGACATCGTCACCATCGGCGAAAGCTGGTCGGTTTCGCCCGAAACGGGTCTGCTCTATTGCGGGCGCGATCGCGGTGAGCTCGACATGGTGTTCGAGTTCTCGCATATCCGCGAGGGCTGGCACCCCGAGCGCGGCAAGTTCGCGCCGAAACCCTTCGATCTGCGTGGTTTCAAGCGGGCGCTCTTCGACTGGCAGGACCTGACCGAGAGCGATGGCTGGCACGCGCTTTTCCTCAGCAATCATGACCTGCCGCGGCAGGTGTCCTTCTATGCCGATGACGGCGCGCACCGCGTCGCCGCCGCCAAGATGCTGGCGACGGTGCTGCACCTGCTGCGCGGCACGCCCTTCATCTACCAGGGCGAGGAGATCGGCATGACCAATGCCCGGTTCGAGCGGATCGACCAGTATCGTGACCTCGAGACGCTGAACCATTTCGAGGAGCAGATCGCCCTCGGGGTCGATCCGGCCGAGTTCATCGCCGGGGCCAACCGCAACAGCCGCGACAACGCCCGCACGCCGATGCAATGGAGCGACGGCGCGCATGGCGGCTTCACCTCGGGCACGCCTTGGCTCGAGGCCAACGCCAATGCTCCGATCATCAATGTCGAAGGCGACAAGGCCGATCCGGGCGGCATCTTCTCCCACTACCGCAAGCTGATCGCCCTGCGGCGCGAGCATGACATTGTCACTCACGGCCGGACGGAGCCGCTTTTGCCGGATGATCCGGCGATCTTCGCCTATCGCCGCGTGCAGGAGGAGACGTGCGCCGTGGTCATCGCGAATTTCACGGGCGAGCCCTGCGATGTGTGCATGCCCGAGGCGGTTTGCGGAGCGGGAGACGCGCTGATCGCGTCACATGAACCGCGCGCGGCGATCGAACCCATGATGACGCTCGCACCCTATGAAAGCTTCGCCGTGCTGATCCGCGGCGGCTGAGACGCGCTCGCGGCGGCATCCGTGTCATGCCGCCGCGATTTCGATAACGGTCCCGTCCTTCGGCGCGTTCAGCGTTGGCCGACAGATGCCCCCGCAAAGAGGTCCTTCTGTTCGCGCGGCTGCGAGCGCCAGTATTGCGGCGGCGCGCTGACCTGTGCCCCCAGTTCGGCGGCCGCATGCCAGGGCCAGCGCGGATCATAGAGGATAGCGCGTGCCAAGGCGATCGCATCGGCCCCTTCGGAGCGCAGGATCTCCTCGGCCTGCCCGGCTTCGGTGATGAGACCGACGGCGATGGTCGGCAGGCCGGTCTCCTGTTTGATCCGGCGGGCGAAGTCGACCTGATAGCCAGGAGACAGTGCGATCTTCTGCCGGGGCGACAGCCCGCCCGAAGAGACATGGACCGCCGCGCAGCCCGCCGCGCCCAGTGCCTTGCACAGCGTCACCGTTCCTTCGACATCCCAGCCGCCGGGCACCCAATCCGTGGCCGAGACGCGCACCCAGACCGGGATTTGCGGCGAGACGGCCGCACGCACCGCCTCGAAAACCTCGACCGGGAAACGGATCCTGTTCTCGAGACTGCCGCCATAGTCATCCTCCCGCCTGTTCGACAGGGGCGAGAGGAACTGGTGGAGCAGGTAGCCATGCGCCATGTGAAGCTCGATCCCCTGCAGGCCGAGCGCCTCGGCCCGGCGGGCAGCCGCGACGAAATCCTCCCTGACGCGCGCGAGCCCCTCGGCATCGAGCATGAGCGGCGCATCCTCGCCCTCGGCATGGGGAATGTCGGAGGGGCCTTCCGTCTTCCACCCGTCCGGCTCGTCCGGCAGGATCTGCGCGCCGCCCTCCCATGGCGCCTTGCTCGACCCCTTGCGTCCGGCATGCGAGAGCTGGATCGCGACGGGCATGGCGGAATGTTTCCTCAGGGCGCCGAGCACCCGAGCAAGCGCCGTTTCGTTCTGCGCGTTGTACAGGCCCAGATCGCCCGGCGAGATACGCCCCTCCGGCGAGACGGCCGTCGCCTCGAGGATCATCAGGCCGGCACCCGACAGGGCGAGGGAGCCCAGGTGGATCATGTGCCAGTCCTGGGCCGATCCGTCCTCCGCGGAATATTCGCACATCGGCGCGATGACGATCCGGTTGTCCAAGTGCAGGGGGCCGATATCAAGGGGTTCGAACAGAAGGGGCATGGAGCGTTATCTCTTGTATGTCTGGGTGCGAATGGCGTGATGGTGATCGGTCAGGAAGAGAATCGGGGATCGTCCTCGAAAGCCGCGACCTCGACCATGCACGTATGGGCGATCGGGCCCTGGGCAAGGCGCGAGGTTCCCTTGTCGGGGGTCAACGCGTTGGGATTGCCGGCCCGGCAGGTTGATCCATCGGGGTCGAACCAGGCGCCTGTCGCGATCTGTATCACGCCAGGCATGATCCGCTCGTCGATGCAAAGCGCCGCCAGGCAGGCCCCCCGGCCGTTGAAGAGGCGGACCGTCTGACCGTCCGACAGATCGCGCGCCGCGGCATCCGACGGGTTCATCAGGACCGGCTCGCGCCCGCCGCGTTTGCCCGCCTGCGAGACCGAGCCATGATCGAGCTGCGAGTGCAGTTTCGTGCTCGGCTGGTTGGAGATCATGTGCAGCGGATAGACGGAGGGCGCACCGAGCCATTCGAGCGGTTCGATCCAGGCGGGATGGCCCGGACAATCGTCATAGCCGAACCCGGCGATCGTTTCGGAGAAGATCTCGATCCGTCCGCTCGGGGTGGAAAGCGGTGCGCCGCGCGGATCGGCGCGGAAGGCCGCAAGCAGGACGGTTTCCTGTTCAGGGTCGGGCACCTCGAAATACCCCTCGGCCTGGAATGTGTCCCAATCGGGCAGGCTGACCCCCTCTCGTGCCGCCGACTGACGGGAAATGTCGTAGAGCCAACGCTGCCACTCCTCGGGGCTGCGATCCTCGGTGAAGGCGGATTCGACACCCATCGCGGCCGCGATCCCGCGCAGGATGTCATGGTCGTCTCGAGCCTCGCCAACGGGTTCGATGGCACGGTCCATGACGACCTGGAACGGATCCTTCGGCGTCAGCGCGATATCGCTGCGCTCGAGCGGCGTCGTGCAAGGCAGAACGATATCGGCATGACGGGCAAGGGCGTTCCAGCACCATTCATTCGCGATCACCGTATCGGGCCTTTGCCATGCCTTGCGCAGCCGATTGAGGTCCTGGTGATGATGGAACGGATTGCCGCCTGCCCACCAGACGAGCTTTATGTCGGGATACGTGATGCGGGCGCCGTCGTAATCGATCGTCTCCCCGGGCCGCTCGAGCATGTCCGTGATCCTTGCGACGGGAATGAAGTCGCGGACCGGATTGCGCCCCTGGGGGAGCGCGGCATAATCAATCTTCCGCCGGCTCAGCCCCATGTTGTTCATCGCCGAATAACCGAACCCGATCCCCGTGCCCGGAAGGCCGATCTGTCCGAGCATCGCGGCGAGTGCGATCGCGGCCCAGAAGGGTTGCTCGCCGTGATCCTGCCGCGTCAAGGACCAGCTGACCGAGATCATCGTCCGGCGCCCGGCCATCTCGCGGGCAAGGCCTCTGATTGTGTCGGCCGGCACCGCGCAGATCTCGGCGGCCCATTCGGCGGTTTTCGGGATGCCGTCCGTCTCGCCGCGAAGATAGGCGGCGTAGCGCGCGAAACCGGCGGTGTAATCGTTCAGGAAGCCGGTGTCATGGAGCCCCTCCTCGAGCAGGACATGCGCAAGGCCGATCATCAGGGCGGCATCGGTCGAGGGGCGCGGGGTGATCCAGCGCGTGTCGGGCCCGTCCATGAGGTCGGATTTCAGGGGGGATATGTTGACGAAGGAAACCCCGGCCTCCATCGCGCGGCTCAGCCCGGCCTTCTGGACATGCCGGCCGAGACCGCCTTGCGAGATCTGACCGTTCTTCAACGGAACCCCGCCGAAGGCCACGAAGAGCTCGCAATCGGATGCGATCGTGGCCCAGCCGCTCGTCTCGTCCAGGGGACCGCGGAAGCTGCCGAGAACATGCGGAACCACGACTTCCGCCGCGGCGAAACTGTAGGTGTTCCGCGAACTCGTGTAGCCGCCGATACAGTTGAGGAACCGCTTGAGCTGACCCTGCGCGTGGTGGAAGCGTCCGGCGCTGGCCCATCCGTAGGAGCCGGCATAGATCGCGTTGTTGCCATGCGCCTCGATGACGCGCCGGAGCTCCGCGGCGACGAGCCGGTTCGCCTCCTCCCAGCTCACCGCGACGAACGCGTCCTCCCCCCGCCCGCCCGATGCGGGGCCAGGCCCGTTCTCGAGCCAGCCCTTGCGGATCATCGGTTGCGTGATGCGGGTCGGACCGGTCAGCACATCGACGATGCCCTGTCCGATCGGTGACGGATCCCGGTCATGCTCGAAGTCGCGAAGACCGCGAAGCTTCCCGTCGATGACATCGACCCTGTATGTTCCCCAGTGGGTGCTTGTGAGCAGGCTGCGCGACTTCGTTTTCATGCTGAGTGTCCATCGGTTTCGATGGGCATGGTGCTGTGCGCGTTCGCGCAGGGTCAAGTCCGGTTTTCCAGGATCCGGTTGCGGCCGCCCGGGCTGAACACACGCGCCTCCCCGATGCGTCCGGAGTAGGATAGGGCGAAAGGCGATCACGCGGGAGGGCGAGTTGGAAGCGCGGCTTGCGGACAGGCATGGTTTTGGCATCGGTGTCTTTTGTCCGGTTGGCGTTTTTGGAAGACGGCTTGAGGCAACTGGGTGATCCATTTGCGCAGCGTGCGTTTTTTGCCGTTCCGCAGCGCCCGTCGACTGGCTTGATCGCCACCTTACGACTGCGAACCCACGCCGGAACCCGCATGAAATGTCGAATGATCCCGGATGCCGCAAACCGCGTGAACGGCAGGACTGCTCACCACTGGGGTCGCAAATGTTAGCACAAAATATTTAATGATACGTAAGTCGTGATGGAAAGCACCAATCTTTCCAAGTTATTCGATCCAATACGCAATTTCAGGGCCCGGTACGCGCAATAGGGTAAAATGCGTTGGGAGGGAGTATTAATGGGTCCTTTGAAAGGCATTCGCGTCATCGAACTTGGTCAGCTCATTGCTGGCCCGTTTGCCGGGCAGATGATGGCCGATTTCGGCGCCGAGGTGATCAAGGTCGAGCCTCCGGGCAAGGGTGACGCCATGCGGCAATGGGGGCGTCTTGACGCGAATGGCACGCCGGTATGGTGGAACGTCATCGCGCGGGGCAAACGCTCGGTGACATTGGACCTTCGCACCCCCGAGGGTCAGGATATCCTGCGCGATCTCGTGGGCGAGGCGGATGTCCTGATCGAGAATTTCCGCCCCGGCACGATGGAACGCTGGGGCCTTGGCTACGATAACCTCTCCAAGGTCAATCCGCGTCTCATCATGGCGCGGGTATCGGGATATGGGCAGGATGGACCCTACTCCCAACGAGCCGGGTTCGCCTCGGTCTGCGAGGCCATGGGCGGCCTGCGCTACGTCTCGGGCTATCCCGACCGCCCGCCCGTACGGGTCGGGCTCAGCCTGGGGGACACGATGGCGGGGTTCAACGCCGCCCTGGGCATCCTCCTGGCGCTTGAGCATCGGCACAAGACCGGCAAGGGCCAGGTTATCGACAGCGCCATCTACGAAGCGGTGCTGAGCCTGACCGAGGCGTTGGTCGCCGAATACGATTCCGGCGGGCATATCCGGGAGCGTTTCGGATCCGCCCTGCCCGGCATCGCGCCTTCGAACGCCTATCCGACCGCCGACGACAAGGAAGTCATCATCGGTGCCAACCAGGACACCGTGTTCCAACGGCTCTGCGCGGTCATGGGCGCGCCCGAACTGGCAGAAGACGAACGCTATGCCGACCACCGGGCGCGCGGGCGCAACCAGGCGGAACTGGATGCGCGCGTGGGCGAGTGGACGCGGACGGTTCCCGCGCAGCAGATCGTGGACCAATTGTCCGAGGCCGGCGTGCCCGTGGGATTGGCCTATACCGCGGCAGACATGCTGAACGATCCGCATTTCGCGGCCCGCGAGAGCGTGGTGCGCGTGTCCGGCCCCGAGCGCGGATCGCTTGCGATGCAGAACGTCTTTCCACGGTTGTCTGCCAGTCCCGGCAGCATTCGCGGCCTGGGTCCGGAGCTGGGCGAAGATACCGACGAAGTGCTGAGCTCGACCCTCGGCTACGACGATGCCACTCTTGCGAAGATGCGCGAACGTGGCGTGATCTAGCGAAGCGGCGGGGCACGAACGACATAAAAGGCGGGAGGAAAGCGATGACCATTCAGATGCGAGATACAAGGCCGCGGCCGTGCTAGAGCCGATCTCGGTGGTAGTGGTCCTGCTGGGGCTGATCGGGGCGGGGGCGCCGATCTTCCTTGCGCTCGGGGCATCGGGTCTCTTGGGTCTTTACATGGCGCGAGGGTCCATCGCGTTCTTTTTCGCGCCCACCTCCTTCTTCGGGCAACTCAACAGTTTCGAGCTGATCGCCCTGCCGCTGTTCATTCTGATGGGCAACATCCTCGGCGCGACGCCGGTGGGCCGCAACCTGTTCCATGCCGCGTCATTGTGGCTGCAATGGCTGCGTGGCGGCCTGGCCATCGCGACCGTTGGCGCTTCGGCGATCTTCGGCGCGGTCTCGGGTGTTTCGGTCGCGGGCGTCGCGGCGGTAGGCGCGATCGCGGTGCCGCAGATGCTCGAGCGTGGCTATTCGCGCACCCTCGCAGCCGGCTCGGTTGCATCGTCGGGCGCATTGGCCATGCTGATCCCGCCTTCGGTTCCCTTCATCATCTACGGCGCGGTGTCGGGGGTATCGGTCGGTGCATTGTTCATCGGCGGCATCCTCCCCGGCTTCGTGCTGGCGCTGGCACTGTCGCTCTACATCTACATCCGTGTGCGCCGGAACCCCGATGAGGCACCCGCACAGGATGGCCCGGCGCCCTCGACGGGCGAGAAGGTCCGCGCGCTCGGCGGCGTCTGGCACGCGCTCTTGCTGGTCTTCATCGTGCTGGGCGCGATCTATGCCGGTATCGCCACGCCCTCCGAGGCCGCCGCGTTCGGCGCGGCAGGCGCGATGTTCATCGCCGCGGTGGTGTTCCGTTGTCTCAGCTGGGCGCAGGCGCGCGAGATCTTCGTGAGTTCGATCCGGGTTTCGGGTGCGATCATGCTCATCATCGGCTGCGCGAAGATTTTCGGCGACTACCTGAACCTCGTGCGTGTGCCCGAGACCGTCTCCGCGGCACTGACCGCCACGGATTTGCCCGCCTGGGCGATCCTGACGCTCATCATGATCGCCCTCGTCCTTCTGGGGATGCTGGTCGACGCCGTGTCGCTGATCGTCGTGACGACACCGATCCTGCTGCCGCTGATCCAGACGCTCGGCTACGACCCGCTCTGGTTCGGCATCGTGCTGGTGATGAACCTGGAGATCGCGGTCGTCACGCCCCCTGTCGGGCTGAACCTCTACGCGTTGAAGGGGGTCTGTCCACAACTCGAGATCGAGGACATCATCCGCTCCGTTGTGCCGTTCGTCTTCGTTCAGTTCTTCGTCCTGATGATATTCGTCCTGTTCCCCGGGATCAGCCTCTGGCTGCCCGGACTGCTCTAACCACTCGTCGTTCACTCAAAAAGGAGGATATTGAGATGACACGGACGCGACGCACTTTCCTGTCCAACACGGCCATGCTGATTGGTGGCACGATGTTCGCAGTCTTCGGTCTGGCGGGCTCTGCCGCCGCCGAGACCACGCTGACCGGCGTGAGTTACCTGCCACCGAGCTACAAGGCGCTGTCCTACGGCTCGGCGGGCTTCGTCGAGCGCCTGAACGAGAGCGACGCCGTGAGCGTCGATTATTACGACAGCGGCAAACTGCTCAAGGCCGATGAGCAACTTCCTGCACTGCGCGCGGGCACAATCGACTTCATGTTCCACACCACCAGCTACGTGACCCGATCGATCCCGATCCTCGGGATCACCGGTTTGCCCGGGGTGGTCGAGGCGCTTTACGAAAATCCCGGCCGGATCGCCAAGGGCTCGCCCCTGTTCGAGCTAATCAATGAGGAACTCGCCAAGGAGGACCTCTACATGGCTTCGATGATGGGCAACATCCTCGAGCCGGAATATCTTTGGTCGACGGAGGGCGGCGCGGTCCGCTCGATCGGGGATATGGAGGGCAAGAAGATCCGCGTCGTCAGTTTCGAGGCGACGAAGGTGGCCGAGGATTTCGGGGCCGCCGCGGTGCGCATTCCGTCTTCCGAACTCTACCTCGCGCTGCAGCGCGGCACAGTGGACGCGGCGGTGGCGAACATCTCGACCGTCATCGGCCGGTCGCTGCAGGAACAGCTCGACGTGGTCTACAAGCTGCCGATGACCGCTTACGGCATTGGCCTGTTCACCACCACGCAACGCTGGGAGCGTCTGGGCGACGCCGAGAAGGCCGCCTTCGACGAGGCCGCCGCATGGTTCGAGGAGAACGGCGCGGCACAGGCCAACGACACGATCTACGTTGACGAATATTGGCCGATGATCGAGGAGGCCGGCCTCGAGGTGGTCGAGCCCTCCGAGGAGGAATTGGCCAGACTGGACGAGGTCGCGCAGGCGGTCCGGGACGCCTGGATCGAGGAGGTCGGCGCCGAGGTCGGAGAGCGCGCGATCGCGCTGGCCCTGGGCAACGGCTCCTGAATGCATCACCGGCCGCGCGGGCACCCTCCGCGCGGCCGGTCCCCGAGGATCGTTCGGCAAGGAACAGCGCCCATGAGAAAGATATTCGAAGGTCTGGAGAGACTGAGCCGCGGGGGAGGCGAAATCGTCCTGGCCTTCATGGTGGTGACGATCTGTTACGACGCGATCATGCGCTACCTCTTCACCGCGCCGACGTCGTGGTCCCTCGAGATCAACACCTTTCTTATCATCTACGTGGCGATCATGACCGCCGCGGACGTGCAGCGCACCGACAGCCATATCCGCATTTCCTTCTTCTCGGACATGATGGGCAAGGGCGGGCAACGCGCGACGCGGGTCGTCATAGGTCTTTTCGGGGTGGCGTTCTCCGGCATCATGGCTTGGCGCGGCTACCTGATGGCCTTTCAAGCGTGGGACTACGGCGAACGGGTGTCGTCGAGTTTCGGCACGCCGATGGTCTTTCCCTATGCCATGATCCCGATCGGCTTCGGGCTGCTCGCGGTCCGCTTTGCACTGAACGTCCTCGACGCGATTACCGGCCGCAACCAGGACGACAGGGAGGATCTGCAGAATGTCTGAAAACCTCTCCCGAAAGCTCATCGCCGCCAAATACGTTTCCGGCGAGATGCGGCCGGGCGAGGAGATCGCGCTGCGCATGGACCAGGCCTTGTTGCAGGATGTGCTGGGCACCCTGGTCATGCTGGAGCTTGACGCCATGGGCGTGACGCAGGTCGTGACGCGTCCCTCGGTGCAATATATCGACCACGGGCTCGTTCAGTCCGACCATTTGAACGCGGACAGTCACCTGTTCCTGAAATCCGCCTGCGCGCGCTTCGGGATCACCTATTCGGGACCTGGGAACGGCATTTCCCATCCCGTACACATGGAGCGTTTCGGCGTTCCGGGCCAAAGCCTCGTCGGCTCGGACAGCCACACGACCGCCGCCGGCTCGCTGGGAATGCTCGCCATCGGCGCGGGCGGGATCGAGGTCGCGCTGGCCATGGCCGGGGAGCCGCTGTTCATCCCGATGCCAAAGATCTGGGGGGTCGAGATCACGGGCGCCCTACCGGACTGGGTCTCGGCCAAGGACGTGATCCTTGAGCTTTTGCGCCGCCACGGCGTTGCCGGGGCCAAGAATTGCATCCTCGAGTTTTACGGCGAAGGGCTTGCCTGCCTGTCGGCCATGGATCGTCATGTCATCGCGAACATGGGAACCGAGATGGGTGCGACCACCACCGTCTTCCCCTCGGACGACGCGGTGCGCCGGTTCCTAGAGGCACGCGGCCGGGACGATGATTTCGTTCCGCTCGCTGCCGATCCGGGTTGCACTTATGATCTGCACGATCATGTCGATCTGTCCTCGCTGGAGCCGTTGATCGCCCTGCCCTCCTCGCCCGGCAATGTCGCGGCGGTGGCCGAGGTCGCCGGAGAGCCCTGCTGGCAGTCCTATATCGGCTCTTCCGCCAATCCCGGTTATCGCGATTTCGCGGTCGTGGCCGATATCGTGGCCGGCCGCCGCGTGTCCGAGGGCGTGTCGCTCGACATCAATCCCTCGTCGCGCCAGGTCCTCGAGACCCTGATCGCCGAAAAGAAGCTCGGCCCCCTGATCCAGGCGGGTGCCCGGCTGCACCAGGCGGGGTGCAACGGCTGCATCGGAATGGGACAGGCCCCCGCGGCCGGACGCAACAGCCTGCGCACCGTCACGCGCAACTTTCCCGGCCGGTCAGGCACGCGCGAGGATGCGGTGTTCCTCTGTTCGCCCGAGACCGCCGGCGCCTCGGCCCTGACGGGACAGATCACCGATCCGCGGACGCTCGACATGCCGTATCCGCGCATCACGGAGCCTGCCGCGATGCCGATGCCCGATGCGGGCTTCGCCCACGGCCCGCGGGACGACGCCGCGATCCGTCCCGCGTTGCTGTCGACCGACAACACCCCGACGCTGCCGCAGCTCGATCCGATCCCGAACCGGATCGATCTGCCGGTTATCCTGACGGTCGACGATGACATCTCGACCGACGATATCATCCCGGCGGGCCATGCGCTGCCTTACTGGTCCAACGTCTATGCCACCCGGCAATTCGCGTTCGAACGGGTGGACGAAAGCTACCCCGCGAAGGCCGCCGCCGAGAAGAACGGACATGCCATCGTCGCCGGACGCAACTACGGACAGGGATCGAGCCGTGAAAATGCCGCCCTCGTTCCCGCGATCATGGGTCTCGGGCTGGTGATCGCGGAGAGTTTTGCGCGCATCCACTGGCAGAACCTTGTGAGCTTCGGGGTCGTGCCGCTGACCTTCGCCGATCCCGCTGACCGCAAACGCGTCGGACGCGGCGATAGGGTCCGCATCCAGGACCTGCGCACCCAGATTGCCGAGGGCAATGACATCCGGGCCGAGATCGAAGGCCGTGCGATCACCCTGAAGCACGATCTGAGCCCCCGCCAACGCGGTATCCTGATGGCGGGAGGCGTCATCAACTGGATCCGCGACCGCAACGAAGCCGCCTGAGAGGATGATATTCCGATGACCCGCCGTCCCCATATCTGCGAAGTCGCCCCGCGCGACGGGTTCCAATCCATCGCCGACCCGCTGCCCACCGATATCAAGATCGGCATCATCCGCGATCTGGTGGCCGCTGGCTGCCCGCGCGTGGAAATAGGCTCGTTCGTGTCACCGAAGGCGATCCCGCAGATGGCAGACATGTCCGAGATTGCGGCGGCCGTGATGGACCTGCCGGCCCGGCTCTGCGCCCTGGTCCCGAATATTCGCGGCGCGGAGAATGCCATATCCGCCGGCGTGAAGGAGGTCTGCTACGTTTTCTCGGTATCCGAGGCCCATAACCAAAGCAACGTTCGCCAAACTGTCGCGCAGTCGCTCGACGGTTTAGCCGCCGTGGCGTCGGCCCTGCCGAGCGATGTCGCGCTCCGGATCGACGTGGCGACGGCCTTCGATTGTCCGTTCGACGGGACCGTGCCGCTCGACGATGTATTAGCGGCAGTGCGCCGCTGCGCCGAGATCGCGCCAGAGGCCGAAATCGCTCTGTGCGACACCACCGGCCGGGCCAATCCGTTCGCGGTTCGCAATCGCTTTCACGCCGCGATGGCAGTGGAGGGGACGGCCGGTAATGTCTGGGCCTATCACGGCCACGATACCTTTGGGCAGGGTGTGGCCAATGCGCTGGCGGCGTGGGACGCCGGCGTTGATGCGTTTGATACCGCCGCCGCCGGACTGGGTGGCTGCCCCTTCGCGCCGGGCGCTACCGGCAACACGGCCACCGAAGACTTGGTTTTCGCATTCAACGAAGGTGGCTTCGATACGGGGATCGACATGGACGGGCTTCTTTCGGTCGCCGATCGCATTGCCGCCCTGCCTGGTGGCGTCGTGGGGGGTCATCTGAGGCAGGTTCCGCGAAACCGCGCGGCGTGATCCTTATTGCAGGTGGACGAGTGGCAGCGCGGTCGAGTAGCTGACTTGCTGAAGCGCAAAGCTCGACCGGATGTTCGCCACCCCTTCGATCCGCGTCAGACTGTCCTTCAGGAAGCGCTCGTAAGTCGCCAGGTCGGGCACGAGAACACGCAGCAGGTAATCGCTCTCGCCGGTCATGAGATAACACTCCACCACTTCGGCCCGCTTGCGGATCTCGGTCTCGAACGCGGCCAGCTGTTCCTTGATCTGTCGCTCAAGCTGGACCAAGACGAACACCGATACGTGCAACCCCAACGCCGATGCGTCGAGCAGCGTCACGCGCTTCTTTATGATCCCCGCCTCTTCGAGAATGCGAACCCGGCGCAAGCATGGAGACGGCGACAGACCCACCCGGTCCGCGAGGCTGACATTGGAGATGTCAGCATCTTCCTGCAGGATCTTGAGGATCTTCAGGTCAATCGAGTCGAGCTGGATGTTCGGCATTCGGACCGCGCTCCTTACCTTATCTAATGCGCTGGCCTGACGATGACCCAAGTCTCTCGCTTCTAACAGGCCAAACGGGTTTCGGCCAATCTTGCTCGACAAAGGTCCGTAAAATCGGGCCGCCTTTCGAGAAGCTTTCCCCGATGCGGGCATGGCTGCGGACTCGTATTCGTGAACGCGCTACGGCAGAGATATTTTCTCGCAAACAGCCGAGTGGGAGACAGAACTGGTGAATCTGCTGTCGATGAAGGGGCTGGGCCGCTTGGGAGACGATGTTTATTTTGCCCATGGCTATAGCGGTCACGGCGTGACGGGCTCGCATACCTTTGGGCGCATTTGCAGGGGATTTGTCCCGCTTCGACGTATTCGCAGGATTGCCGTGGGTTCCATTCCCGGGGGGCCGGGCCTTGCGGGTGCCTTATTCGGTTGCCGGCTCGTGGTGGTACGGCCTTCGCGACCGCCTCGGGGTGTGATCGATCCGGCAGGGTCGCGGATCGAGACGGACGGTCTTTTGCATGAACTTGTGGGTCCTGC
>NZ_APKE01000002.1 GCF_009835145.1 Profundibacterium mesophilum KAUST100406-0324
AAGCCGCCTCGACGACCTGCTGCCGTGGAACTTCAAGCCGTCAAGCTGAACCGCTGGTGCTGTTCAGCTAACGCTTACGCACGATGGCATAGACGATCACCTTGAAACGCGACGCACCCGTGGCCTCCAGCGCCTCCACCGGGCGCCTGTCGATCTCCTCGATCGCCTCTCCAAGCAGCTTGCCGATGAAGCCGATCGAGCGGAACATGATCGCCACGATGCGCGCCAGCACGCCGGGGCCGAAGATGGCTACGAAGAGAAGCGCCCAGATGAGGGTATTGACCGAGCGGGAGCTGACGAGGTTCACGCGGACGAGCCCGAGCGTCGCCTTGTTCGGCGTCGTGTTCTGCGCGGCGATATAGGCGACGGGAAGCGACATGACGGCCGCGATGGCCGTTGCGATGGTCGCGATGTTCACCGTTTCGATCAGCACCCGCAGGATCGCGCCGAGATTGGTGGGATCGGGCGGGTACATCCGCCCGAAGAGATCGCCCATCTGCGCCGGCGAATCCCACACCCAGGCCCAGATCACCTCGATCGAGCCGAGCGCCCAGGCGCTCGCGGCCGCGCAGAGCGCGAGGATGGCGAAGCGGCGCGCCTTCTGACTGCGGCTGTGACGGCTCCAGTCCTCGCGGCCGAACTGTTCGGAAATGCTTGTCATCCCACATGCTTCCTGATGTAGCCGCTGACCCCTTCCGACAGGAGGATGACCCCCACGATGACGATGGTGATCGCGAGGGCGAAATCGTAGTCGTAGCGGCCGAAGGCGTTGGCGAGGGTGGCGCCGATACCGCCCGCATCGACGATGCCCACGACGGCGGAGGCGCGCAGGTTCGAATCCAGCTGGTAGATGGTCAGGCCGATCTGCCGCGGCATGATCTGCGGGAAGACGGCATAGAAGAGGGTGGGGAGGAACGGCGCGTCGGCGGCACGCATCGCCTCGACCTGGCCCGTGTCGATCTCCTCGATCCGTTCGGCCAGAATCTTGGCCGCGAAGCCGATCGAGTAGACGATGAGCGTCGGGACACCCGCGAAGGGGCCGAACCCGACCGCCTTGACGAAGATGATCGCGACGATGACCGGATGGAAGCTGCGTGCGAGGATGATGAGCGCGCGCCCTAGGTAGAAGATCGGCAGCGGCGCCACGTTCCGCGCCGCCATGAAGGCGATCGGGATCGACAGGCCAACGCCGCCGGCAGACACGAGGATCGCGATCTTGATGCTTTCGAGGAAACCGTCGATCAGCAGGCCGCTGCGCTCGAAGTTGGGCGGGAAGGCCCCGCCGAAAATGCGCGCGGCCCGGTCCATCCCCTCGACGACCCGCGTCCAGTCGATCGGGATCGTGGTGATGATCCACAGCACGTAGACCGCGGCGCCAAGATAGGTCGCCCAGCGCAGCCACGGATTGGCAATGAAGGGCGGCCGGCTCCAGCTCTCGGGATGACCGCTCATTGCGCGGCCACCGGGGCGCCGCTGCGATCGGCATGGGGACTGCCGGAATAGATCGCGTCCATGGCGGCCTGGTCGAGCTGCGCGGGAACGTCGTCAAAGATAATGCGGCTATAGCGCATTCCGACGATCCGGTCGGTGTATTCCTTGGCCTCGGTGACGTTGTGGATGTTGATGAGCACCGGCAGTTTCAGCTCGCCCGCCAGATCACGCAGCAGGCCCATGATCTGTTCGGAGGTCTTGGGATCGGGCGAGGCGGTTGATGCAGCGCAGCAGCGTCGACTTTCCGGCGCCGGACGAGCCGATGATCGACACGACGCTTTCGCCTTCGATGGTCAGGTCGAGAATCTCGAGAACCGGGTTGCCACGGTCAAAGCGTTTAACCAGGTCGGTGATCTTCAGCATCCGCACTCTCCTGTACGAAGGCCGCGCCGGCGCTCATGGCGATCGCGGCCAGCAAGGCCGTTCCGTAAGTCGAAATCCTCGGCATCGTGCTTCCTCCCGTTCGTGTGTTCCTCTGCGACCCCTTTCCGCACGCAGTTGCCACGATAAGAGCACCGGATGCCTTTCAGTACCATGGAAGCGACACGGCTGGCGCGGGTCAGCGGTCCGGCGGCAGCAAACCCAATCCGCGCAGGTAGATGCCGATCCCCGTCTCGAGCAGGTCTTCGGGCGGGAAGGGAGAGCGCATGCCGGGCGAACCCCGCGCGAAAAGCTCGACCACGCCATGGCTCATCGCCCAGATATGGGCCGAGAACATCTGCGGCGGGGGGCGCCGGTCCTCGGGGATCTGGGCAGCGAGCTGTCCCGCGGCCCGGTCGAGCACGCCGAGCCCGCGCCGTGCCACGGCATGGAGCTCGGGGCTGCGCTGGATCGAGATGCCGGATTCGAACATGGCGACGTAATGTCCGGGGTGACGCCGTGCGAAGGCGAGATAAGCGCGGCCCGTGGCCTCGAAGCTGGAAAGGGCGGAGGGCTGCCCGCCGGCAAAGGCACGCTCCATCAACTCGGCGAAGATCTCGTAGCCCAGCCGCGCGACCTCGGCGATCAGGTCCTCGCGTCCGGAGAAATGCCTGTAGACGGCCGCGGGCGTGACCCCGGCGAGCTTTGCTGCCTCCGACAGTGTGAACCCCGTCGGACCCTTCTCCTCGATCAGTGTAAGCGCAGACGCGATCAGCGCCTCGCGCAGATTGCCGTGGTGATAGCCGCGCTTAGCCATCCCAGAGTTCGGGTCCACCGGCGATCGCGGGATCGGGCGGGCAGGCGATGTCGGTATCGCGCCCCTTGAAGGGCACGGCGCAAAGAACGGCGCGGATCGCCGCGAGCCGCGCCCGCCGCTTGTCGTCGGACCGGATGACCGTCCAGGGGGCCCCCTGCGTGTGGCTGCGCGCGAAGGTCTCGCGGATCGCTGCCGAATAGGCGTCCCAACGCGACAGCCCATCCACGTCGATCCGGCTCAGCTTCCATTGCTTGAGCGGGTCGGCCTCGCGGGCGAGGAAGCGGCGAAGCTGCTCGGCGCGCCCGACATTGAGCCAGATCTTGATCAGGATGATCCCGTCCTGAACGAGCATGCTCTCGAAGCTCGGAACCTGCTGGAAGAAGACCTCGCGCTCGCTTTGGGTGCAGAAACCGAAGACATGCTCGACCACCGCCCGATTATACCAGGAGCGGTCATAGAGCGCCATCTCGCCCGCGCTGGGCAGATGGTCGACGTAGCGCTGGAAATACCACTGCCCGCGTTCGCGCTCCGTCGGCGTGCCGAGCGCAACGGAATGCACCATGCGCGGATTGAGGTTCGCCGACAGACGCGAGATCGTCCCGCCCTTTCCCGCCGCATCGCGCCCCTCGAAGACCACCACGACGCGCTTGCCGCTGTCGCGCAGATCGGCCTGCAGACGCATGAGCTGAAGCTGCAAGGCCTGCATCTGCGCCTCGTACTCCTTGCGTTTCATGCGCGTGGGATAGGGGTAGGTCTGGGAGATGATGTCCCCGGGACCGGCATTCTCGATGTTGCGCCGGACCTCGGCGGGGGCCTCCTGGCGGTAGAAGGCGCTGATCGCGCCGTCGAAGGGACGTGTCACTTGAAGCCTCGGTTTTCCCGGCCGGTCATTGGGTGGCGGAACAGGGCCATCAGCGCAGGCCGGCCTGCCGCGCGGCACGGTCGATCGCGGCCACGACCGCGCCGGCCGAGACGTGATGTGGCATATGCCCGATACCCGGCAGCTCGGTCAGCCTTGCGCCGGGGATCTGGCGGGCGAGGGGGCGTGAATGGACGTCGATCGGCACGATCGTATCGGCGGTGCCATGCACGATCTCGACCGGCAGCCGCAATGCCGGGTAGTCGCGCGACATCGCGGTGACATGCGGGCGCAGCCCGGTCACCTGCCGCGCATTCGTGCGAAAGCTGGCGCGGCGCAGCGACAGGGCGGCGCCGATATGGGCCTCGTAACCCGGCGGCGGCTCCTGCGGCTCGAAGATCGAGGCGATGGTCCGCTCGACCTGCGCCTCGGGCGCGAAGGCGGTCAGGAGGGGCACCAGCGCCGCGCCGCCCAACGAAGAGCCGGTCACGTTGTAGAGCAGGCCAAGATCACCGGGCCAGGGCTGTGTCGCGCCCGAAACGATCACCAGCGCCGCCGGATCGTGCCGCAACCCCCAGGCCATCGCGACCGCGCCGCCATAGGAATGACCCATCACGATCGGGTTCTCGATGCCGATCATGCCGGCGGCGCGGTGCAGCATCGCCGCCTGCTCCGCCGGACTCGCGGAACGGGTGTTGAACGGACCCTCATAAGCCTCGGAGACATTGTCGGAATAGCCCAGGCCCGGCCGGTCGAAGGCGGTCACGCGGTATCGGTCCGTCAGCCTCTCCATGAAGCCGGCGGTGAAATCCCGCGTGCTGCCGCTGGCGCCGTGGATCAGGACGAGGTCGGGGCCGCGGCCCTCCTGCACGTAATGCACGCGGCGCCCGGCAACCTCGACGAAGCGGCCCTCGGAGGGATAGGCGGCCTCGGCGGCCGCCTCGCGCCGCTCTATGCGGTTCTCGAGGACGAGGCCGCAGCCCGGCAGGGCGAGAGCGACGATGAGGAGGCTAGAGGCCAATTTCTTGGGGATCATACGGCACAGTCTGGTAAATTTGGTTTATCCAGTTTCCATATAGAAGATGCGCGTGACTTCTCCAGCGGTTGAGTGGCCGCATGGCGGGATTGTCGTCGGGAAAGTAGTTCACCGGCACGTCGATCTGCCGTCCCTCGGCGATGTCGCGTTCGTATTCCTCGCGCAGCGTGTCGTTGTCATACTCGAAATGGTTGAAGATATAGAGTGCCCGATGCGCCGGGTCCTCGACGAGGGCGGGGCCGGCGATGTCGCTGGCCAGAAGCGTCCTGAGCCCGCCTGCCGCGTCGATCTCGGACTGCCGCATCTCGGTCCAGCGGCTGACCGGGATCACGCAGTCATCCGAGAAGCCCCGCAGGAAAGGCGAGGAAGGGTCGAGGTTGTCATGCCTGTAGCAGCCGAAGAGCTTGTGCGGCAGGACGTGCTTGTTGATCCCGTGGAAGTGGTTGATCATCGCCATCCCGCCCCAGCATACGCCGAAGGTCGAATGCACGTGGCTCTGGGTCCAGGCGAAGATCTCGGCAAGTTCGTCGCCGTAGCTCACCTCGGTGAAGGGAAGATGCTCGATCGGCGCCCCGGTGATGATGAGCCCGTCGAACTTCTCGTCGCGCACCTCCTGGAAGGGGTGATAGAAGGCCTCCATATGCTCGGCGGCGGTATTACGGGCCTGGTGCGCGCTCATCCTGATCAGGTGCAGGTCGATCTGCAGCGGCGTGGCGCCGATCAGCCGGGCGAACTGGTTCTCGGTCTGGATCTTCTTGGGCATCAGGTTCAGCAGCGCGATCCTGAGCGGCCTGATGTCTTGGCGGGCGGCCTCCGCCTCGGCCATCACCATCACGCCCTCACCCTTCAGCTTGTCGAAGGCGGGGAGGTCGGCTGGCAGCTTGATCGGCATTGCGGAGGTCCTGACGGCAAGAGGTTGGAGTGTGGGAGATAGTCGTCTCAGGCGCGTCGCTCAAGTGCCGCGCCGATCAGCGCGCCGAAGGCTTGCGGGGTGGTGACGCCAGCGACCTCCTCGGCGGTGATCGTCACGCCCCAGCGGCGCGCGATGGCGGCGTAACGCGGCTGCCTGTGACCGAGCGCGCGGGCGTAGGTCCAGCGCACGAAGGCATCGGGATCCACCTCGTCCGGCGCCCGCCCGGCGCCCAGCGTGTAGGCATCCCAGGCCGCGGCGAGAAAGTCGGGATGGTAGTACATCGGCTTGGGCGCCTTGTCGAAGCGCCGGATCAGCGCCTCGGTATGCGCCTCGCTCCCCTCGATCCAGACCGGCAGCACGTGGCGCTCGAGCGCCGTCATCACCGGGTCGGCCGGGTTCTCGGGATCGACGACCTCGCAGATCGATCCGCCGGTGTCGCAGACGAAATCCTCGTAGCCGTAGAGCTTGCGCGCACGGTCGATGAAGTGGACCGTATCGCGCAGGGCGGCGATCTCGGCCTCGCAGTGCTGCTCTTGCCGGCGCATGTATTCCTCGAAGCGCAGGCCGCCGCGTTCGGGATCGCCCGGCTTTCCCAGGTAGGTGGAAAGCGGCGCGAGGTTGTCGAAGGTGATATTGCTCGCGACATAGATCGAATCGCTCAGGAGCAGCTCGCGCAGGAGCGGGCTCTTCATCGCCTCGCGCTTGAAGTTGTCGGCGATATGCTCGCCCATGTAGCGGGTGCCGATCCGGTAATCGACCGAGTAATGGAACCAGCCGCCCGAGGCGCGCAGCATGTTCGACAGGTGGGTCTTGCCGAGCCCCGACATCCCGAAGAGCATGACGCGCCGCGAGGTGGACGCATGCCAGTCGGAGGCGTTTTCGTAAATCATGGTAGGGTTCCAGCCTTCTGTTCCGCGCCTCCTGTTAGCCCGGCTCGGGCGTCTTGGGTAGGGGGCGGCGGGCGATGATCGCGAGGCCCGCCGCGAGCAGGGCGAAGCCGGCATAGGCGCCCGGTGCCAGCTGCTCGCCAAGAAAGACCGCGCCCAGAAGGATCGCGATCGGCGCGATCAGCAAGGTGCACAGCATGAGGTTTCCCGAGCCCGCAGCCGCCAGCACTCGGTAATAGAGCAGGTAGGCGAGCGCGGTGGCGGCAAGGGCGTAATAGGCGATGGCCGCGATGCCGCCGCCTGAGATCGGGCCGGGCATCCCGTCGATGAGCAGGGCGGCGGGGACCATGATAGCCGCCGACGCGCTGAGCATTCCGGCCGCGCAGAGCACCGGCGGCAGATGCGACAGGCGCGCCCGTCCCCATGCGCCCGCGAGGGCGTAGGAGAGGGTCCCGCCGAGCACGGCGATCTGCGCGAGGGAGCGCAGATCGAGCGCCGTCAGGGCGCCAGGCCCGATCACCGTGATCACGCCCGCGAAGCCGAGCCCGACACCCGCCGCGCGGCGCGCGGTCAGGCGCTCGTCGGTGAAGAAGACGGCCGCGACGATCACGCCGAAGATCGCGGTCGAGGCATTGAGGATCGAGGTCAAACCGGTCTCGATCGTCCTCTGGCCCCAGGCCATGAGCGTGAAGGGGATCACGTTGTTGAGAAGGCCCATCACCGCGAAATCGGCCCAGACCCTCGGCGCGGCGGGCACCGGGATGCGCATCCAGGCGACGGCGCCCCACAAGATCACCGCCGCCCAGAACACGCGATGCGCCACGACGCTCGCCACACCCATTTCGTCCAGTGCGATGCGGATCGCCATGAAGGAGCCGCCCCAGATCGCCGACAGAACGACGAGCTCGGCCCAGCTTCGGGATGTGAGGGATTTTTGCGAGATCATCGCGCCATATCGGCGTGATCGCCGGCAGGGCGCAACCCGGATTATGCGCGAGCGTGCCGCGCCCGGAAACGATCCGGGCGCGGCACCCGTTCAGAAGCGGTAGGCGATCGACATGCCGACCGCGACGGCGTTGTTGTCGGTGAAGCTGGCGCGCGCGGTGTCGGGCGTGCCGGTCTCGGGCTGCGCGTCGCCCAGCCAGGTGTAGCGCGCGCCGCCGGAGACGGTCATCGTCTCGTTGATGTTGTAGGCGACGCCCACGGACACGGAGTAGTTGCCGTTTGTCGGTGCGAGCGGGGAGACCAGGTCTTCGCCCTTCTCCTCGTAGCCCATCGCGATCGAGCCGCTCAGGGTCTCGTTGAAGCGCCGGCCAATGCCGAGGTTGAAGGAGGTGCCATTGTCGATATCGGTCAGGCTGTCCCGGCTGGTGGTGGGAAAGGCGCCGTCGAAGAAAGCCGGGGAGACGATGGTATCCTCGTACATCGCGTAGCGGATGTTTCCGAAGAGCAGCGTATCGGCCATGATCCCGGTCTGGAAGTCGAGATTGATCGAGGCCGGCGTCTCGACGGTGGTGCGGCTGACGGCAGACAGGCGCGGATCGATCAGGTTGACCGGAATGCCGCCGATGCTTTCGGTCGTCGGCAGGTCATGTTCGATCGCCGAGGAATAGGTCAACGCGACCCGCAGGGCGATGTCGGGACGTTCATAGGCGCCGCCGATCACGAAGCCGACCCCGTCATCGCTGCCGAAGCGGGCATTGTAGCCGCTCAAGGGACCGTAAGCCGCGCCTTGCAGCGTGACATCCGCCTCAAGCGTCTGGTAGCGCAGGCCGCCATGCACGCTCATCGCGTCGTTGAAGCGGTAACGGGCGAGCGCGGTGAATGCCCGGCTGTCCACGATCGCGCGGGTGCCGCCCAGGGCGACCGAGCCAGTATCGGGATAGTTCACATCCGAGCCATAAGGCTCGTCCAGGATGACGGCGAAGGACAGCCGCTCGTCGATGTCCATCTTCAGCCCGAGGCCGATCTGGTTGTAGTCGCCGGCGATGCCGCCGCTGTCGCGCCCTCCGAAGACGGCCTCGTCTGTTCCATCAACATCGGGCATGATCCGCCCGAAGCTCAACTCGGCATATCCTCCCGGCTCGAACAGGACATCGATATTCTGTCCGGAACGATCCAGCCCGACGGCGCCGACCGAATGTGTGGTGATCAGCAGCATGGCGCCGCCCAGGTAACTCGCCTTCATCCGTACCTCCCCTAGATGATGTGCGAGACCACGGTTGGCGGCTATGCCGGCGCGGTCAAGCTATAACCAAGCGTCACATGACGCTAAGGGCGCTCTGTGACGCAAGGGGCCGGGCGGGCGACGTCGCGGCCCGGCCCGGAGCAGGGCCGCGCCGGGTGGACCGGTGCCATGCGGCATGGTGGCTCACGCGGCTTGCAATGCGAGGAATGGCCCCGATCCGCACCCTCCAGCGGCCTCGATTGCTCACATGGTACAGGGGCCGGTGAGACGCGGGGTCCGACACGTGCCGGGCCCGGGGATGTGCCGCGCGGTTCGGCCGGCAGGGCGCGGATCGACCGCGCTGGCGCGCCGAAGACCGCCGGGGGTCATTCCCACTCGATGGTGCCCGGGGGTTTCGAGGTGATGTCGTAGGTCACACGGTTGATGCCCTTCACCTCGTTGATGATCCGGGTCGCGGTCTCGCCGAGGAATTCGTGGGTGAAGGGGTAATAATCGGCCGTCATGCCGTCCACGGAGGTGACGGCGCGCAGGGCGCAGGCGAAGTCGTAGGTGCGGCCATCGCCCATGACGCCGACGGTGCGCACCGGCAGGATCGCCACGAAGGCCTGCCAGATCTCGTCATAGAGGCCGTGGCGGCGGATCTGATCGATATAGACCGCGTCGGCGCGGCGCAGGATCTCGAGCTTCTCGCGGGTGATCTCGCCGGGGCAGCGGATCGCGAGACCCGGACCGGGGAAGGGATGGCGGCCGATGAAGCTGTCGGGCAGGCCAAGCTCGCGGCCGAGCGCGCGAACCTCGTCCTTGAAGAGCTCGCGTAGCGGTTCCACAAGCTTCAGGCCCATCTTTTCGGGCAGGCCGCCCACGTTGTGATGGCTCTTGATGGTGACGCTCGGCCCGCCGCTGAAGGAGACGCTTTCGATCACGTCCGGATAGAGCGTGCCCTGCGCAAGGAAGGCGGCACCCTCGATCTCGTTGGCGTATTTCTGGAAGACGTCGATGAAGAGGCGCCCGATGATCTTGCGCTTGGTTTCAGGGTCCGAGACGCCATCGAGCTCGCCGAGAAAGAGCTCCTGCTCGTCGGCATGGATCAGCGGGATGTTGTAATTGTCGCGGAACATGGTGACGACCTCGTCGGCCTCACCCTGGCGCAGCAGGCCGTGATCGACGAAAACGCAGGTGAGCTGATCCCCGATCGCCTCGTGGATGAGGACGGCCGCGACGGAGCTGTCGACACCGCCCGAGAGGCCGCAGATCACCTTGGCATCGCCGACCTGCTCGCGGATCAGGCGGATGGCCTCCTCGCGGTAGGCGCCCATGGTCCAGTCGCCGGAGAAGCCGGCATCGCGCACGAAATTCTCGAGCAGGGTGCGCCCGGCGGGCGTGTGATGCACCTCCGGGTGGAACTGCACCGCGTAGAAGCGGCGCTCCAGATCGGCCGTCACCGCGAATGGCGCGCCCGGGGAGGTGCCATAGACCGCGAAACCGGGCGCGAGGCGGGCGACGTGATCGCCATGGCTCATCCAGACCTGCTCTCGGTCGGCGGCGAACCAGCGATCGAGCAGGTCGATGCGCGCCTCGGTCGGGGTGACGAAGGCCCGGCCGAATTCCGAGGTTCCGTCGCCGCGCTCGACATGACCGCCGAGCATCTGCATCATCACCTGCTGGCCGTAGCAGATGCCCAGAACCGGCACGCCCAGCTCGAAGACCTTCTGCGGGGGGCGTGGGCTGTTCTCGTCGCGCACGCTGGCCGGACCGCCCGACAGGATGACCGCTTTCGGCGCGAATTCGTCGAGCAGCGCGTCGGTCACCGACTGGAAGGGTTTGATCTCGCAGTAGACGTTGAGTTCGCGCAAGCGGCGCGCGATGAGCTGCGTCACCTGGCTGCCGAAATCGACGATCAGCAGGCGGTCGTGGTCTGCGGCGAGGGCGGGAGCGATTGGCGCGTCTGTCATGACCGCGTGGTTAGGGCAGGGCCGCACGCCGCGCAAGTCTCCCGAAGCGCGGGCATGGGGCAAAAACGGACCGGCATGTCGCAATTGCACGTCAGAGGACGGAAAAGTGCCGCGCCCCCTCTGCGCGAGCCTCTAGACCGTCAGCACAAGGCATGAGGAGAGGGTAGTCATGGCAGAGCTCGGAGCACGCAGGCGCGGACGCGGCGGCGGAGGCGCGGCCAGACGCGCCGAGCGCAGCGCGGTGCGCGTCGAGATGGCGAAGTTCATCGAGCGCCGCATTCCCGATTTCGAGGTCCTCGACGCCGAGGCGATCGAGGTGATCGAGGCGAATGCGGAGACGGTCCTCGCCGAGATCGGCGTCGTCTTCGCAGAGAATCCCGCCGCACTCGAGCTGTGGCGCGGGGCCGGCGCGGAGATCGACGGCGAGCGCGTGCGCATCCCCCGCGGCCTGGCCCGTCAGCTGTGCAGCACCGCGCCCGGCCGGATCGTGCAGCATGCGCGCAATCCCGAGCGCACCGTCGAGATCGGCGGGCGCAGCCTCGTCTGCGCGCCGGTCTATGGGCCGCCCTTCGTGCGCGATGCCGATGGCGGCCGCCGCTATGCCACGATCGAGGATTTCAGGACCTTCGTGAAGCTGGGCTACATGTCGCAATGGCTTCACCATTCGGGCGGAACGCTGTGCGAGCCCACCGACATCCCGGTCAACAAGCGCCATCTCGACATGCTGCTCGCCCATATGACGCTGAGCGACAAACCCTATATGGGGTCCGTGACCGAGCCCGGCCGGGCGCAGGATTCCGTCGAGATGTCCGAGATCCTCTTCGGCAAGGGGTTCGTCGCCCGGAACACGGTGATGACGTCGCTGATCAACATAAACTCGCCCCTCACCTTCGACGCCACCATGATGGGGGCGCTGGAGATCTACGCGCGGGCCGGACAGGCCTGCATCGTCTCCCCCTTCATTGTCGGCGGTGCGATGGCGCCGGTTTCCGTGGCCGGCACCCTCACGCAGGTCCTTGCCGAGACGATGGCCGCCGTCGCCTACAGCCAGCTCGTGCGCGCCGGGGCGCCGGTCATCATGGGTGCCTTCGTCACCTCGATCGACATGAACAGCGGCGCACCGACCTTCGGCACCCCCGAGGCGGCGCTGATCACCTATGGCGCGGGGCAGCTGGCCCGGCGGCTCGGACTGCCCTACAGGAGCGCCGGCGCCTTCTGCGGCTCGAAGCTCCCCGACGCGCAAGCCGCCTACGAAAGCGCCAATTCGCTCAACATGGGACTGCTCGCGGGGGTCAACTTCATGCTCCACGCCTGCGGCTGGCTGGAAGGCGGACTGGTCGCCGATTTCGAGAAGTTCGTCATGGATGCCGATCAGCTCGGGGCGCTGCACGGCATAGCTCGGGGGGTGGATATCAGCGAGAACGGCCAGGCCATGGACGCTCTGCGCGAGGCCGGGCCCGGCGGGCATTACCTCGGATGCGCCCATACGCATGCGAATTTCAAGGACGCGTTCTGGCGCACGCAGCTCCTCGATTACAAGCCATACGAGACGTGGCTGGAGGAGGGCGCGCGCGATACCCGCGCCCTTGCCCAGGCACGGGTCGCCAAATTGCTTGCCGATTACGAAAGGCCCGCGATCGACCCCGCCATCGAGGAGGCGCTGGGCGCGTATGTGGCCAAGCGCAAGGGATCGATGAGCGACGCGTTCGGCTAGAACGCCCCGCGCCCCTTGCCTGCCCGGCGGCCCCGCCGCACCGGGTCCGCGCGGTATGGGGAGCGGTTTGGGGGGCGGGTTCAGGCGGCGCCCGGGCGGTGCACGAGACGGGCCTCGGCCATCAGCGCGATCAGCGTCTCGACGTGACGGGCGATGGAATAGCCGGAGGAGCGCTCCCGCCGGGCCTCCTCATGCGCCGCCTCGAGGCCGATCAGTTCCTGGAGCGCGTCGATGGCCCTTTCGGGCATCCGCCCCTCAAGGAGACGCGGCAGGATCGTGGCGCGGTCGTAGATCGCGGCGCCATGCCTGGCGGCGCTGACCATCAGCGGGGGGCGGCGCAGGGTCGAGATCAGGGTGATGGGATCGCTCATGTCACTGGCTCCGATACTTGCTGGATCATGGGACAAGCATGCCATCGCCGGATCGCCCGTTGCGCCCCACGCAACGCCAGCGTGCGGTGCACGTTAAAAGTGTTTATCATTTTATATCAATCTGCACTGAGCGACCTTAAGTTTAATGCTTCGATAATCTTTTCTACCAAGGGTTGTTACCATCCTGCGGAGAACATCGAGCGTTGACTCGGGGATCGCGATGGAACGGGGGATATGATCGATGGCGATGAAGCTGGCACATGCCACGCTGCCTGACTGGGTGCCTGCCAGCGCCCATACCTACCTGCAGCATGTGGTCGACGGTGTGCCCATACGCGAACTTGCGCGCCGTTCGGGCTGCCATGCCTCGACGGTCCTGCGCCAGGTCCGCCGATGCGAACAGCGCCGCGATGACCCCCTTGTCGATCACGCCTTGCGTCGTCTCGGCGAGCAGGGAGCCGGGCTGCTGCGGCCCGGCGAAGATGTTGGAGCACCGAAGATGGAACTTGTCGCCCATGAACCCCGAACCGCAACCGTCCCGCATGGCGGCCCCGCGCAGAAGCTGATCGAGCGGGAGGGCCGCCGTATCCTCCGCCGACTGAGCGAGCCGGGCGCCTGTCTTGCCGTCGCGGCCGGCATGGAGAAGGCGGTCGTCGCGCGCGAGACCGCCGATGGACAGACCGTGCGCACGGCGGTGGTGGATCGCGAGATCGCCGAGGCGATGGCGCTCAAGGACTGGATCGGCAGTGACGGCGGCGGGCGGATCGCACGCTACAGGATCACGTCGGCAGGGCGCGCGGCGCTGCGCCGCCTGATCGCCGAGCAACGGGGCGAGGAGGAGGATGCGGGCGGCCTGCGGTTGCAGTCCGGGCAGGGAGGCACACAGCGCTATGACCTGGGGGAGAACCCGCTCCTGACACTTGCCCGGCGCCGCGACAAGTCGGGCAAGCCGTTCCTGTCGGCCGAGCTGGTGGCGGCGGGCGAGCGTCTTCGCGAGGATTTCGAACTGGCGCGGATGAGCCCGAGGGGCGCGAAGGCCTTCGAGGCCGCCCTGTCACCGGGGATCAGGATCATGCCCGCCGATCGCGGGGCAGGCACCGTGCCCGGACCCGAGGCGGCGCTCGGCCGCGTGGAGGCGGCACTCAGCGAGCTTGGGCCCGGCCTCGGGGACGTGGCCTTGCGCTGCTGTTGTCACCTGGAGGGAATGGAGGCGATCGAGAGGCGCATGGGCTGGGCGGCCCGCTCCGGCAAGATCGTGCTGCGGATCGCGCTGCAGAGGCTTCGCAGCCATTACGAGCTTGCCGAAGGCCCCCTGCGCCCGCGTATCGGCTGATCGTGAGAGCCGGGGGCCATGCGCCCCCGGACCCCCGCAAGGTATTTCATCCGAAGATGAAGGGGGGCGGCCCATGATGACGCCCTCCACCGTTGGCGATCACTCGGCCGCGTGGCTGGTGCTCAGGCTTGCCTGGTCCTTGGCGGTTTTCAGCGCCTCGCGCACGCCGGCGCCATAGGCCTCGTCGACCTTGGTGAAATGCGCGAGCTGGCGCTCGACGATCTCATCGGGCACGCCGGCCATCGCGCCTGCGATGTTCGAGAAGAGACGCTTGCGCTGACCCTCGTCGAAGAGCGCGAAGAGCGCGCGCGGCTGGCTGTAGTGATCGGCCTTGCCCCGGAACTCGTAGCGGTCGACATCGCCGGCATAGCGGTGCGGCGGCTCGGCGACCGACGGATCCTCGACCGGTCCGCCGAAGCTGTTGGGTTCGTAATAGGCATCGGGGTTGGTCATCAGGCCGCGGGGCATCTCGCCATCGCGATGGTAGTGGGCAACCGGGCAGCGCGGCTTGTTCACGTCGAGCGTGTCGTAATGTGTGCCGATCCGGTAGCGATGCGCGTCAGGGTAGCTGAAGAGACGCCCCTGCAGCATCTTGTCGGGCGAGAAACCGATGCCCGGCACCACGTTGGACGGGTTGAAGGCGGATTGCTCGATTTCCCCGAAATAGTTTTCGGGGTTCCGGTTGAGCTCCATCTCGCCGACCTTGATCAGCGGGTAGTCGCCATGCGGCCAGACCTTGGTCAGATCGAAGGCGGACCAGCCGGTCTTCTCCTCGAAGTTCTTCTCCTCACCCTCGGGCATGACCTGGATGAACATGTCCCACTTGGGGAACTCGCCGCCGTCGATCTTGCCGTAGAGCGCTTCCTGATAGCTCTCGCGCGACTTGGCGATGACACCTTCGGCCTCGTCGTTGGTGAAATGCTTGTGGCCCTGCTGGGTCTTGAAGTGGAACTTCACCCAGAACCGCTCGCCCTGCTCGTTCCAGAGGCTGAAGGTGTGCGAGCCGTAGCCGTTCATGAAGGTCGGATCGGTCGGGATGCCGCGGTCGGACATCAGGATCGTTACCTGGTGCAGGCTTTCGGGGCAGAGCGACCAGAAATCCCACATCGCGGTAGCCGAGCGCAGGTTGGTGCGCGGGTGGCGCTTCTGGGTGTGGATGAAGTCGGGGAACTTGTAGGGGTCGGCCACGAAGAAGACGGGTGTGTTGTTGCCCACCAGATCCCAGTTGCCTTCCTCGGTGTAGAACTTCAGCGCGAAGCCACGCACGTCGCGCTCGGCATCCGCCGCGCCCTGCTCACCGGCCACGGTGGAGAAGCGTGCCAGCATCTCGGTCTCGCTGCCCGGCTTGAAGACGGCGGCGCGCGAATACTTGCTGATATCCTCGGTCACGCGCAGCGTGCCGTAGGCGCCCCAGCCCTTGGCGTGCACAACGCGCTCGGGGATGCGTTCGCGGTTCTGATGGGCCAGCTTCTCGATCAGCTGGTAATCCTCGAGCAGCACGGGGCCGTGCGGGCCGACCGTCTTGGCGTTCTGGTTGTCGGCAACCGGCGCGCCGGAGCTGGTCGTGAGACGCGGTCTGTCAGTCATTGTCATGTCCCTTTACACGTTGGTCCAATGATTCGAATTTGGAATCATTCTAGCTTTCAATTCTGGAAATGCGAGAGGGAAGATTCGAGGGCGCTGGGTCATGTTTGACAAGGGTCATGCTATTGTTCACTAGTTGCGCATGAACGCATTGCATGCCTCCAACGAAGCGCGCCGTCTTCAGACGCTTCGCTCGTACAACATTCTCGACACGGGAATTGAGGCCGCGTTCGATGAGATCACCGCCATTGCGGCGACGCTGTGCGGAAAGCCGATCGCCATGATCACCTTGATCGACGAAGAGCGGCAATGGATCAAGTCGGAAGTCGGATTGGGCTGCAGGGAGATGCCGATCGGGCAGTCGGTCTGCGCGCGCGTGATGAACGAGCGCGAGGTGGTCGTGATCCCCGATACGGCCCTCGATCCGCGCACCCGCGATAATCCCCTTCGCCAAGCCACGCCGCCGATGGCCTTCTATGCCGGGGCGCCATTGATCGCGCCCAATGGTGACGCGCTGGGCGCGCTTTGCCTGCTCGACGAGGTTCCCGGCACGCTTACCCCCGTTCAGATCGAGACGCTGCGCGTCATGGCAAAGCAGGTGATGGCGCAGCTCGAGCTGCGCCGGACGCTGCGCCGGGCCGACGTGCTGCGCCGGGAGGTCGATCACCGGGTGAAGAATTCCCTGCAGACAGTTGCCTCCCTCACGCGGATGCAGGCGCGCCGGGTGGTCGGTGACGAGGCGCGAGAGGCGCTCGACGTCGTGCAGCGCCGGCTCGAGAATGTGGCGGCACTGAACTCCGAGCTCTACCGTACGAATGCCGGCGAAGGCAGCATCGACATCGCCCCCTTCCTCGCCTCGATCGGCAGGCTGGTTTCGGAGGGGGGGCCGGAACGCGTGCACCTGACGCTCGCGGCCGAGGCGATCCTGGTGGGATCGGCGCGTGCCGGATCGCTTGCAGTGATTGTCAACGAATTTGCCATGAACTCCTTCAAGCATGCCTTTCCGGATGACCGCGCCGGTCAGGTCACGTTCACCGGCGCGCGGCGCGGCGAGGCGTCCTACAGCCTTGTCTGCCGCGATGACGGCGTGGGCTCGCCGGACAGCGCGCAACGCGGGCTGGGCGCGCTGATCATCGAGAGCGCGGTCGAGCAGCTCGACGGCCAGCTCGAAACCCTCGAGGGGCCGGGCTACGGCATCGAGGTCGTCTTCCCGATCTGACCGAAGGCGCGGCGGCCGGCGGTTGGGGTCGACGGTTGCGCCCGGCGCATGGCCGCGATGCGGACCGCATTCCATTGCATGCTTGTCCCGCGGGGTGGCGCGGGCTTATGTAGGTCGCGTAGCGAGAGGAGCCCATTTCATGCCGCGTGATCTGAAGATCCCGGGCGAGCGCCACCCCGAGAAGGCCCGCCGCCCCGACAACGCCCAGCCCCGCAAGCCGGACTGGATCCGGGTCAAGGCGCCTTCGTCGGACGGGTATCGCAAGACGCGCGACATCATGCGCGAGCACAAGCTGGTCACTGTCTGCGAAGAGGCCAGCTGCCCCAACGTCGGTGAATGTTGGTCGCAGGGCCATGCCACGATGATGATCATGGGCGAGATCTGCACGCGCGGCTGCACCTTCTGCAACGTCGCCACGGGGCGCCCGGATGCGCTCGACGTCTTCGAGCCGGGCCGGGTGGCGGATGCGGTCAAGAAACTGGGCCTCAACCACGTGGTGATCACCTCGGTGGACCGGGACGATGTCGATGACGGCGGCGCCGAGCATATCGCGCAGACGATCCGCGCCACGCGCCGGCAGGCCCCCGGCACCACGATCGAGGTGCTGACCCCCGACTTCCTCAGATGCGGGCCGGAGGCGCTCGAAACGGTGATCGCCGCGCGACCCGACGTGTTCAACCACAATCTCGAGACGGTGCCGGGGCTCTATCCCGAAGTGCGTCCGGGCGCGCGCTACTTCCATTCGCTCAGGCTGCTGCAACGCGCCAAGGAGATCGACCCGGGCATGTTCACCAAGTCGGGCATCATGGTCGGCCTCGGCGAGGACGCGCAATCGGTGCGCCAGGTGATGGATGACATGCGGGCGGCGGACGTGGATTTCCTGACCATCGGCCAGTACCTGCAGCCGACGCCCAAGCACCACGAGGTCGCGCGTTTCGTCACGCCCGAGGAGTTCGCCTCTTACGAGAAGGCCGCCTATGGCAAGGGGTTCTCGATGGTCTCGGCCACGCCGCTGACCCGTTCCAGCTATCATGCGGGCGACGATTTCGCCCGGTTGAAAGCCGCCCGCGCGGCGCAGCTGGCATGCCGCTGACGCTGCGGGCGGTGCGCATGTCCCGCGCCGCCTACCGGCCGGGAAGCTCCACGAGATAGCTGGCAAGCGCGTCGCGATCCTCCTGCGGGAGCTGCGAGAGCTTGTCGATCACGGCGACCATGTGCCCTCCGGCACTGTCGTAATCGGGGGTCAGGCCGGTTTCGAGATAATAGGCGATGTCGGCCTGCGACCAGTCGAGCAGGGCGGGCGTGATGCCCGGAACGCGCCCCGGCCCGTCCGGCACCGGGGCCCCGGCGAGCCATTCGGAAAAGCGCAGCCCGCCCGCGCTGTTGCGCGGCGTGTGGCATTCCGCGCAATGACCCAGCGCCTCGGCGAGGTATCGCCCCCGTTCGGCGGGTTCAGAAAGCGGACCGGGCACCGCCCAATCGGTCTGCCGGAAGGCCAGTTTCCACAGCCCGATGCCCCGGCGCAGGGTGAAGGGGAACGAAACCTCATGCGGCTGGCTGGGCACGTCCGACGCGGGAAGGGTGCGCATGTAGGCCACGAGATCGACGATATCCCCGCGCTCGGCGAGGCCGTAGGCCGCGTAGGGAAAGACCGGGTAGTAATGCGCCCCGTCGGGCGAGGTGCCCTCCATGATCGCGGTGACGAGCGCCGCATCACTCCATGCGCCGATGCCATGGGTCTCGTCCGAGGAGATGTTGGGCGCAAGGAACGTCCCGAAATCCGAGACGAAGCGCTGCCCGCCCGCGAGGACCGGGCCGGTACCGCCCGGTCCATCCGTCCCGTTCCCCCTCTGGGTGCCTTCGGGCGCCGTGTGGCACGAGGCGCATCCCGCGGCGAGGAAGATGCGCTCTCCATGCTCGACGTCGGGCTCGAATTGCGACAGTTCGGCCGCGGTTATCCGTCCGGGTGCTGTGAGAAACCACGCGGCAAGTCCCAGCACGGCCGCGAAGGCGAGCGCCCAGCGCAGCATTGGCCCCATGTTCCGCTCTCCCTCGCGCGTGCCGTTCCGGCGCCGACCCTCTTAGTCGTCGGACTTGCGATAGAGCTTGTGGCAGGCACCGCAGGCCTTTCCGACATCGCCCATCGCCGATTGCAGCCCGGCAAGATCGGTGCCCGCCTGCGCCTCGAGCGTATCGGCAGCCTGCACCAGCGCCTCGGATTTCGCATCGAAATCCTCCATGCTGGTCCAGATCTCGGGAAGCGCGTCCGATCCTTCCATCTCGCCATGCGCGGTGCCTTCGGGCCAGTAGCCCTGCTGATCGAGGCGGGCGAGGGCGGCGAGGTTCGACGCGGCGGCGCCCGCGGCCTGCGCGTCGTAGGGCATCTGCTCCTTGGCCATCCCGCCAAGCTGGCCGAGATTGTAGGCGTAGAGGGACATATGCGCCTGACGCGCCTTCATCGCGGCCATACCGGCCTTGTCGGCATGACTTTCGGCGGTGGCGATCCCGGCGAGGACCGCGAAGGGCAGGGCAAGTCCCAGCGCGAGGCGAAGTGGAATGGTATGTGTCATCTCGAAATCAACTCCGAACAGGAAAATGTAGAGCCAGCGTGACGCAGCGCGGAAGCCGCGTCCAGCCCCCTTTGCCCGCGCCGCGTGGGTATGCGCCTACGGCCCGCGCCGCGAGATGCCGCGATCGAGCGTTGCCCATTCGGGCCACAGGCCCGCCGCCTCGAGCCCCGCGATCGCCAGGGCGATCGCCGCGACGGCGAGCATCAGCGCCACCCGCTTGCGCGACGGCGGCCGGCGGGCCCAGCGCACCATGCGAAGCAGCCATGCGGGGTTCATCGGGGGCGCCCGGTCATGTGAAGCGGACCTGCCCGATATAGGGCAGGTTGCGATTGCGCTGCGCGTAGTCGATGCCGTAGCCCACGACGAAGGCATCGGGGATCTCGAAGCCGGTCCAGCTTGCCTTGATGCCCACCTCGCGCCGGGCGGGCTTGTCGAGGAGGGCGATGGTTTCGAGCCTGCGCGGTGCCCGGGCGCGCAGAAGCGTCAGGACATGGTGCAGCGTGTAGCCCGTATCTACGATATCCTCGACCACGAGCACGTCGCGCCCGCCGATCTCGCCGCGCAGGTCCTTGAGGATCCGCACCTCGCGGCTGCTCTGGGTCGCGTTGCCATAGGAGGACGCCTCCAGGAAATCGACCTCCACCGGCAGGTCGAGCTCGCGCACGAGATCGGCGATGAAGACGAAGGAGCCGCGCAGCAGGCCGACCACCACGAGCTTGTCCGTGCCCTCGAAACGCTGCGCGATTTCGCGGGCCAGTTCCTCGATCCGGGCCGCGATCGCCTTGGCCGAGATCATCTCGTCGATGACGTAGGCTGGTTGCTCCATCTCCTCCGCCCCCCTTGAATCCTGTGGCGTTTCGTTCGACATCCTATGGGTCCGTCCCGAACGCGAGCAGATATGCCTACACATCACGAAACCCGCAAGCTGCCCTATACCGCGCAGCAGATGTACGATCTCGTCGCCGATGTCGAAAGCTATCCGCAGTTCCTGCCGTGGACGGCGGCGGCCCGCATTCGCGAGCGCGCGCCGTTGCCCGATGGTGTGGGCGAGATCATGGAGGCGGACCTCGTGATCAGCTTCAAGGTCTTCCGCGAGCGTTTCGGCAGCCGCGTTACCCTGCATCCCGAGCGCAAGCGCATCGAGACCGAGTATATCGACGGCCCGTTCCGTCACATGCTGTCGAACTGGCAGTTCCGCGATGTCGAGGGGGGCTGCGAGGTCGAGTTCGACGTGGATTTCGAGTTCCGCAACCGCTTGCTTCAAGGCGCGGCGGGCATGTTTTTCAACGATGCGATGCAGCGTGTCGTCCGCGCCTTCGAGCGGCGCGCCGCGGTGCTCTACGGCTGACGGACGCAGGAGAGGTCCGGCCGCGGGCGGGCCCGTGGCGGGCAGGGGGATTTCCGGGAGGAGCATTGCGATGACGACGATCGAGGAAGGCCTGCTCGCACTAGGATCGGGACCGCGTCCGCCCGCCGCCGCGCGCGAGGTCATGCGGCTGTCATTTGCCGACTGGACCGCCTGCGCGCTGGCCGGCGCCGAGGAGCCCTCGGCGCGCGCGGTTGGAAGCCTGATCCGTGCGGAGGGCGGTACCCCGGAGGCCACTTTGGTCGGCGGCGGCCGGGCGCCCGCGCGCGGGGCTGCGCTCCTGAACGGCACCGCATCCCACGCGCTCGACTACGATGATACCCATTTCGCCCATATAGGCCATCCCTCTGTCGCGGTAATCCCCGCCGCGCTTGCCCTCGCCGAGCGTTGCGGGGCGAGCCTTGATGACTGTCTGGAGGCCGCGCTGATCGGCGCCGAAGCCTCGATCCGGATGGGGCTGTGGCTGGGCCGTGCCCATTACCAGATCGGCTTTCACCAGACCTCCACCTCCGGCGCGGTCGGGGCAGCCCTCGCAGCGGCGCGGTTGCTGAGGCTGAGCCCCGGACAATCCGCCCATGCGCTCGGACTGGTCGCAACACGCGCATCGGGTCTGAAGTCCCAGTTCGGGACGGATGGCAAGCCCTTCAATGCCGGGATCGCGGCCTCGAACGGGGTCGAGGCGGCCTTGCTCGCCGGTGCCGGGATGACCTCGCGCCCCGACGGGTTCAGTTGCGTGCAGGGGTTCGGCGCAACCCATCACGGGGAGGGCGATCTTGCCGCGCTCGACGGGATCGGCACGAGCTGGGCTTTCGAGCGGGTGACGCACAAGTTCCACGCCTGCTGCCACGGGCTTCACGCGGCAATCGATGCGGTCGCCTCGCTGAGAGAGCCATGCGCGGGGCGCGATGTCGCGCGGATCGAGATCGCCACCCATCCACGCTGGATGAGCGTGTGCAACATCGCAGTGCCGCGCACCGGGCTCGAGGCGAAGTTCAGTTATGCCCAGACGGCGGCGATGGCGATCACGGGGCGCGATACGGGGGCGCTGGAGACGTTCTGCGATACCGCTCTGGACGTTCCAGCGCTCTCGGCGATGCGTGCGCGGGTCCATGTCCTGCCCGATCCGCATCTGTCCGAGACACAGGCGCGGGTCAGGCTCGTCCTCGAAGGGGGAGAGGCGCTGACTGCCGAGCGGGACACGGCCAGGGTGCTCGATTTGCCGGAGCGCAGGACCTTGATCGCGGGCAAGCTGCGGGCGCTCTTGCCCGACTCGCAGGCCCGCGCGTTGGAGGCAGCCGTCGAAGGGTCGGATCTTTCGGCACTGGTTTCCGTCCTGTCCGGGTGATCCGACGGCCAACTCGGCGCAAAAACCTGTCTAAATGTATTGACAACACAATGAGTCCATTTTGCTGGCGCAAAATGGTCCCCGGTTCGTAAGAAATTCGACAAAAATTAGAGCGAAAAGTTCCCCGAGCAAAATTTGCAAAGGGATACTCGCATGTCGATCATTACAGGGACTCTATCAGGCGTGACCAGTACTTTCGTACAGGTCAGCAAAACTGATACTGAAAAGTCACTTCAGGACGCGACCAAGTCGAGCACCGACGCGGCGCAGAGCAGCACGGATGCCGCGAGCGAGAGCGTTTCCGCCGCAAGCACGAGCGGTGGCGGCCTCGGCGCCTCCGAGACGGGGCGTGTCCGCGCCGATACCAGCGTTTCGCGCTCCGATGCCACGCGCGGCACGCTTGGCGAGATGCGCCGCCCCGACACCGATCAGGTCTCTGCCGAGCGCGCCGCTGCCCAAGCCTCGGTGGACAAGATGAAGAAAGAGCTTCTCGTCGCGCAGATCGCCAAGGCCCCCGAGCCCGGCATCGAGCTCGAGATGGTCGCGCCGGTGGAAGCCAGCAGCAAGGCGGCCTATGCCGAGGGCAAGTCGGCCCCCGCGACCCGGGCGGCCTCCGAGCCAGATGGCGAGCGGATCGACGCTCGCGCTTGACCGGGCCATCTCGCGGCATCGACCCGGTACCGCGAGCCTTATCCACACAACGATAACGGGCCGGGGCATCGCTGCCCCGGCCCGTTATCGTTTGTCCTGCCCGGCAAGGGCGGCACATGTTCAGGGTCCCCCCCCTGCGCCGCCCGCCGCGCCTCAGGAGGTCATGTCATAGGCCCGCTCGCCATGCACCGCGAGATCGAGGCCGCTCGTCTCGGTTTCGGCATCGACGCGCAAGGGCGTGATCATGGCCACGAGTTTCACGAGGACGACTGTCACGACAGTCGTGAAGACCCCGACGATGGCGAGCGTTCCGAGCTGTGCGATCCAGCTCCCCGCGCCGAATGCCGCGATCATGATCGTTCCGAAGATGCCGCCAACCCCGTGCACGGCGAAGACATCGAGGGTATCGTCGATCTTGAAGCGGTTGCGTACCAGGTTCACCGCCTCCTGGCAGAGCACGCCCGCGACTGCACCCAGGATCAGCGCCTCGATCGGCCCGACGAAGCCCGAGGCTGGGGTGATCGTGGCCAGGCCCGCGATGGTGCCGGTCACGATCCCGACCAGCGACGCCTTGCCGTATTTGATGCGCTCCCACAGAGCCCAGCTGAGCGATGCGGTCGCGGCGGAGATATGGGTGACGGTGATCGCCATGGCCGCGCCCCCGTCGGCGGCAAGCTGCGAGCCGCCGTTGAAGCCGAACCAGCCGACCCAAAGCATGGCCGCCCCGATCATCACGAAGCCGGGGTTGTGCGGCGGCTTGGAGCGATCGCGGCGCGGTCCGAGGATCACGGCGATGATCAGCGCCGCGATTCCGGCGGTTTCGTGAACCACCACGCCGCCGGCGAAATCGCGCGCCCCGACCGCGCCGAAGATACCGCCATCCGACAGCATTCCGCCGCCCCAGATCCAGTGCACCACCGGCGCGTAGACCAGAAGCATCCAGAGCCCCGAGAAAAGCAGGACGAAGCCGAAGCCGATCCGCTCGACATAGGCGCCGACGATCAGCGCGGGGGTGATGATGGCGAAGGTCATCTGAAAGGCGAAGAAGAGTATCTCGGGCAGGGTGCCCGACAGGGTTTCGGCGTCGATGCCGATCAGGAACATCTTGTCCAGTCCGCCCCAGATGCCGCTCGCGCCGCCGCCGAAGGCGATCGAGTAACCCACCGCGAGCCACAGGACGCTCATAAGGCAGGCGATGGCGTAGCATTGCATGAAAACGCTGAGCACGTTGCGCGCGCGAACGAGCCCCCCGTAGAACAGCGCCAGCCCCGGCAATGTCATGAACAGCACGAGTGCCGTCGCCACGATGATCCATGCAGTATCCGCTGCGACCATGTCGTTCTCCTTGTCAAACCGCTTGGCGGCGGTTCAACCGTCTGTGCGCCGCCCGGAAAAGAGACGAAGGGTCGTAGCGCTGCGTAAATTTCTGGCAGAGTGTGATTTGCGCAAAAAATAGTCGCTCAGGTCTCCGGTTGCCCGGATGATGAGCGGAAACCGGACGTGACTTCGGCAATGAGATGCAATGCATGCGCGCAGGCGGCCTCGCGGACCGCGTCACGGCCAAGCGCACCGAATTCGACCGTAACGGCGCGCGCGGCGCCCCCCGCGACCGAAATGCCGAAACAGACCCGGCCCTCTGGTTTGAACTCGCTGCCTCCGGGGCCCGCGATCCCGGTGACGGAGATGCAGATACCGGCACCGGACCGGGCCGCCGCGCCTTCGGCCATGCTACGGGCAACCGGCTCGCTGACCGCACCATGCGCCCCGATCAGCGCAGCGGGCACGTCCAGCATCTCCTGCTTGGCGCGGTTGCTGTAGGTGACGAAGCCGCATTCGACGCTCGCCGAGCTGCCGGGAATCGCGGTCAGGCTGGCGGCGACCAGCCCGCCGGTGCAGCTTTCGGCCGTGGCGATCGTCGCGCCGGCGTCGCGGGCCAGGTCGAGCGCCCGCGTGGCGAGCCGCGCGATATGGGCCGAAGGGCCGGGCGGGGCCTTGCCTGTCACAGCAACCCGCTATGGGCGATGCCCGCAAGCGCCGCCACGCCCAGCGCCGCGAGCATACCGGCGAAGATATCGTCAAGCATCACGCCAAGCGCATCGCCGCGCCGATCGGCCCAGCCCACAAGAAGGGGTTTCCAGATGTCGAAGAGCCGGAAGAGAAAGAAGGCGGCAATCCAGCCGGGCCAGAGCGCGGTGATGGCGACGCCGTTCGCGGCCGCTCCGAAGGAGAGCGGGAGCAGGGCGACCCACTGGCCGGCGACCTCGTCGATCACGATCCATCCCGGATCCTCCTCCACCGCGCCGCGCGTCTGCACCGCCGTGGCCCAGTAGCCGGCCGCGAAGACGACGCCGATGCCGAAGGCAAGCCCCCATGGCCCGGCAAGGAGGTGCAGCGCCCAGGCCGCCGGCAGGGCCGCGAGCGAGCCCCAGGTCCCCGGAGCGGGACGCAGCAGGCCGATATAGAAGAAGCTGGCGATGAGGCGGCTCATGACGCCACCAGCGTGACACTGGCCATCGCCGCGATGCCCTCCTCGCGTCCGGCAAAGCCGAGCCGCTCGGACGTGGTCGCCTTGACGCTCACGCGGTCGATGTCGATGCCCGCGATACGGGCGAGATTGTCGCGCATCTCCTGCGCGTGGGGCGTGATCTTCGGCGTCTCGCAGATCAGCGTCAGGTCGATATTGCCCAAGGTGAAGCCCCTCGCCGCGATGCGGGAGACGGCATGGGACAGGAAAATCTCGGAGGCGGCATCGCGCCAGCGCTCCTGAGAGGGCGGGAAATGCCGTCCGATGTCGCCCTCGGCGAGCGCGCCGTAGATCGCGTCGGTGACGGCGTGCATCCCCACATCGGCATCGGAATGCCCCTTGAGCGCCTTGTGGTGCGGCAGGTCGATGCCGCAGAGCGTGACGTGGTCTCCCTCCTCGAACGCATGCACGTCGAAGCCGTTTCCAGTGCGGATATCCAAGCGGGCCTCCATCAGGGTTTCGGCGCGGGCGAAATCGCCCTCGACCGTGATCTTGAGGTTCCTTTCTTCGCCCTCAACGATCGAAACGTCCAGCCCCGCCGCCAAGGCGACCTCGACATCGTCGGCCGCATCGCCGCGATGGGCCCTGTGGGCGGCGAGGATGGCGGTGAAATCGAAGCCCTGCGGGGTCTGCGCGCGGTAGAGCCCCGCGCGTGGCCGCGTGCCCGTCACCCGGCCCTCTTCCCCCGTCCAGAGGGCATCGGTCACCGCGAGGGCAGGGGCCGCGCCGGAGGCGGTCTCGAGTGCCGCGATCACCCGCGTGATCAGCGCGGGCGAGACGAGGGGGCGGGCCACGTCATGGATGAGGACGCGCCCGATGCCCCTGTTCTCGAGCGAGGCAAGACCCGCGCGCACCGAGGCGCTGCGGCTTTCGCCCCCCGGAACGACCGTCACCCCCTCATGCGCGGCATATCCCGCCGCCATGCCCATATCGTCCGGCGAGAGCACGAGCACGGTGAGGTCGATGCCGGGATGGGTGCGCAAGGCATCGAGCGTCCATGCCAGCACCGCCCGTCCCGACAGCATGCGCCATTGCTTGGGAACCGGTCCGCCGACACGTCGTCCACGTCCGGCCGCGACGATCACGGCTGCTGTCTTCATCTGTCGTCCCCCCACCCACGGCGCCGGCTGCGTCATTCTAGCGGCGTCTGTGCCCAGTGACGAACATGACCGCAAGTGCTGGAAACGCCCGCCTAAAACTTGTGCACACACTGTTTCATCCCCGGCGGGGCGGGCGCCGGGTTTGCCAAGGGCGGCGATGCGCGCTACCAGATCGAACAATTGCACATGGATTAGGCATGACCATGACCCTTCCCGGCGAGCTCGCTTCGCTCGGCCTCAAATCGCCCGTCCTGCTCGCGCCGATGGCCGGCATCACCGATCTTCCCTTTCGGCAGATCGTCGCCGGCTTCGGCGCCGGGCTGGTCGTCAGCGAGATGGTGGCGAGCCAGGAGATGGTGCAGGCCAAGCCGGGCGTGCGCGAGCGCGCGGAGCTGGGATTCGGGGAGGCGGCAACGGCGGTGCAGATCGCCGGGCGCGAGGCGCATTGGATGGCCGAGGCCGCCCGCATGGTCGAGGCGAACGGCGCGCGGATCATCGACATCAACATGGGCTGTCCGGCGAAAAAAGTGGTGAACGGCTATTCGGGCTCGGCGCTGCTGCGCGATCTCGACCATGCCCTCCGCCTGATCGAGGCGGTGGTCGCGGCGGTGCGCGTGCCGGTCACGCTGAAGACGCGGCTGGGCTGGGATGACCGACTGCACAACGCGCCCGAGCTTGCCCGAAGGGCCGAGGCGGCCGGTATCGCGATGATCACCATCCATGGCCGGACGCGCTGCCAGTTCTACAAAGGGCATGCCGATTGGCGGGCGATCGCGGCGGTGCGCGATGCCGTCTCGATCCCCGTCATCGCCAATGGCGACATTACTTGCGCCGCGAGCGCAAAGACCGCCAGAACGCAGGCACGGGCTTCGGGCGTGATGATCGGGCGCGCCATCCAGGGGCGGCCATGGCTGCTGTCGCAGATCGCCGCCGGGCTCGAGGGACGCGCCGTCCCGCAGCCGCCCCGCGGGTCCGCCCTCGCCGAGCTTGCCGGGCGCCATGTCGACGCGGCGTTCGGCTTCTACGGCACGGCGCTGGGCGGCCGGGTGATCCGCAAGCACCTGGGCTGGTACATGCAGGTGGGCGGAACACCCGCACCGCTCAGACGCGAGGTCCTGACCGCTCCGCCCGAACGCCTGCAGGCCTGTCTGCGATCGGCCTTCGACCAACCGGCAGTGGCCGCATGAGCATGGACGATCTGCTGTGGAACTCGCTTCCCGTTCCCGCCTTCCTCCTCGACCCGCAGGACAGGATCTCCCGGATCAACACCTCGGCCGAGGATTTCATGAACGCCTCGCGCCGCTCGCTTCTGGGGGCGCCGATCTTCGACCGCCTGCATATCGACGCCCCGATCGAGGAGGCCTTCGCCCGCGTGCGCAAGAGCGATGCGGCGCTTTTCGTGAACAATGTCGATGTGGGCGGCGGCAATCGCCCCTCGCAGCAATGCAACATCCAGATCGCCCCGATGTCGGGGATGGAGGCCCATGTCCTCGTCCTGATGGAGCCGCGACAGCTCGCCGATCGGCTGGGACGGGCAGGGTCGGTCAAATCCTCGGCGCGGTCCGCGATCGGGATGGCGGAGATGCTTGCGCATGAGATCAAGAACCCGCTCGCCGGCATCACCGGCGCCGCGCAGCTTCTCAGGATGGGGCTCGGGGCGGAGGACCGCGAGCTGACCGATCTCATCGTGGCCGAGAGCCGGCGCATCGTCGCGCTCCTCGATCAGGTCGAGCAGTTCGGAAACCTGCGTCCGCCGCAAAGGCAGGTAGTCAACATCCACGACCTCCTGAACCGCGCACGGCAGACCGCCGCCGTCGGCTTTGCCGCACATATGCGGCTGGTCGAGGATTACGATCCCTCGCTTCCGGCGACCCATGTCGACGGCGATCAGTTTGTGCAGGTGTTCCAGAACCTGATCCGCAACGCGGCCGAAGCGGCCGGGACGGGCGGCGGGACGATCACCATCCGCTCCTTCTATGACCTGTCGCTGCGGCTCCGGCGCGCCGACGGCTCCGGCGCCGCGCTCCCCCTGCAGGTCGAGATCGTCGATGACGGGCCCGGACTGCCGCCGGAGATCGCGGCCGACATCTTCGAGCCCTTCGTGTCGGGCCGGGAGAACGGCACCGGGCTCGGTCTCGCCCTGGTGGGAAAGATCGTCTCCGACCACGATGGATGGATCACCGTCAACTCGGTCCCCGGCCGCACCGCCTTCCGCATTTCCCTCCCCGTCGCCCCGCGCGGCGACACAGACTGACCGCAGCACCCCAAGAGGCCAAACCATGGACGGCACCGTACTCGTCGCCGATGACGACCGCACCATCCGCACCGTTCTGACGCAGGCGCTCACGCGTGCCGGCTGCAAGGTCCATGCGACGTCGAGCATGGTCACCCTGATGCGCTGGATCGAGGAGGGGAAGGGCGATCTGGCGATCTGCGATGTCATCATGCCCGATGGGAACGGGATCGAGGCGCTGCCGCTGATCGCGGCCGCGCGGCCGGGATTGCCGGTGATCGTGATCTCGGCGCAGAACACGATCATGACGGCGATCCAGGCGGCCGAGGCGGATGCCTATGACTACCTTCCCAAGCCGTTCGATCTGCCGGACCTGATGAAACGGGCGGCGCGCGCGCTCGAGTTGCGCCGCCGCAGCCCGCGGCCGCGCGCCGAGCCGGGCGAGTTGCCGCCGGACGATCTGCCGCTGGTGGGGCGCACCCCGGCGATGCAGATGCTCTACAGGCTGGTCGCGCGGGTGATGAACACCGACATTCCGGTGCTCATCACGGGCGAATCGGGCACCGGGAAGACGCTGATCGCGCGCGCGATCCACGACTTCTCGGACCGCCAGGCCTTGCCCTTCATTTCCGCCGGCGCGGACATGCTGGCAGGGGCCGATGGCCCGTCGAGCATCCTGGCGCGGGCAAGGGGGGGGACGGTGATCTTCGAGGAGATCGGCGATCTCGATGCGGAGGGGCAGGGGCGAATCGTGCCAATGCTCGACGCGCTGGGCGAGCGTCCGCCGCGGATCATGGCCACGAGCCAGGAGGACCTGTCGCTGGCGATGGATGAGGGGCGGTTCCGCCGCGATCTCTTCTACCGCATCGCGGGGATGAGCATCGCCGTTCCGGGCCTGCGCGAACGGGTCGATGACATCGAGAGCCTCACGGAGCATTTCCTGCAGCGCGCCGAGCGCGACGGTCTGCCGCACCGCCGGCTCGACGCGCCGGCGCTTGATCTCGTGCGCGGCTACAGCTGGCCCGGAAATGTCAGGCAGCTCGAAAATATCATGCGCAGGCTTGCGGTTACGGGCAGCGATGCCGTGATTTCGCGAAGCGAGGCCGAAATGGTGCTGCGCGGTCAGCCGGCGATGGAGCCGCCCTCGGGACGCGGCGAAGGCGAGAAGCTCTCCGCATCCGTCGCCGCCCATTTGCGGCGCTATTTCGATCTGCATGGCGGTGAATTGCCGCCAGCAGGGCTCTATACGCGGATTTTGCGCGAGATCGAGACGCCGCTTATCGAGATCGCCCTCGAGGCGACGGGGGGCAATCAGGCCAAATGCGCCGATCTTCTGGGGATCAACCGGAATACTCTTCGCAAGAAGATCACCGAACTCGATATCCGCGTGACACGGCGGCGCAAGTTGATGTAAAACCGCAACATGGAAGCGGCAAGCCGGCACGAGATCGGATAAGCCGCTGAATGGAGCAGTCGGCGCACAGCGTCACATCGATTAGGAGTCCTGTCAGTGTCGCATCCCTTGCGGATGGCAAGCTGGGAACGTCTCGTGCGCCTGAGGCGCAAGAGGCGGGTGCAGAATCTCGCCACCTTCGGACTGGTCGTCCTCGGCCCCCTGCTGGCCCTCGCGACCTTCCTTGTGCTGGGGCCGCTCGACCAGGGCGCGTCGGGCCTGTCGCTGCGGCTGATCCTGTTGGCCGACCTGATCTACGTGCTGCTGGTGGCCGCGCTCGTGCTGACGACGCTGGCGCGCATGGTCGCGGCGCGCCGCGCGAAATCGGCCGGCTCGCGCCTGCACCTGCGCCTGACAGGCGTCTTCGCGCTCATCGCCCTGATCCCCACGATCACGGTCGCGATCTTCGCGGCGCTGACCATCAATGTCGGGCTCGAGGGCTGGTTCTCCGATCGTGTGCGGCAGGTGGTCGGGGCCTCGCTCGCGGCGGCGCAGGCCTATGAGGAGGAGCAGCGCCAAGATCTGAAGACCGATGCCGAGGCGCTGGCCGCGTTCCTCAGCGCCGCGCAGTCGAACTCCTTCATGGTCGGCGATGGTGAGCTGCGCCAACTGCTCGGCCAGGGACAGGCCCAGATCCAGCGCGGCTTGCGCGAGGCCTATATCATCGACGGCGAGGCCGAGATCAGGGCCCGCGGCGAGGGCAGCTACCTGTTCGACTACGACGCGCCCCCCGCCGCGGCGCTCGACCGCGCCCGCGAGGGCGAGACCGCGATCGTCGAGGATTGGGACATCAACGAGTTCCGGGCCCTGATCGCCCTGACGGGGCTGGGCGACAGGTTCCTCTATGTCAGCCGGGACGTGGACGGCGAATTGCTCGCCCTGCTCGACGACACGCAGGATTCGGTGCGGCTCTATACACAGCTCGAGAGCGAGCGCGGCCGTATCCTCTTCGAGTTCGGGCTGCTCTATCTCGGCTTTGCGGTGATTCTCATCCTTGCGGCGATCTGGTTGGGGCTGTGGTTCGCCGAGCGCCTGTCGCGCCCCGTGGGGCGGCTCGCCGGCGCCGCGCAGAGCGTGGGAAGCGGGGATCTGGACGTGCAGGTCGTCGAGGAGGACGGCGACGATGAGATCGCCATGCTGGGGCGTCTTTTCAACAAGATGACGCGGCAGTTGAAAGCGCAGCGCGCGACACTTCTGAGCACCAATGCGCAGATCGAGCGCCGCCGGCGGCTGTTCGATTCGGTCCTCGCCTCGGTGACGGCGGGGGTGATCGGGCTCGATGCGCGCGGGCGTGTCGCCTTCGTCAACCGCTCCGCCGAAAGGCTGCTGCAGCTCGATGCCGCCGGCGGGCAGGCCGCGATCCTTGGCGAGGCGGTGCCGGAATTCGCGGATCTCTTCGACAAGGTGCGCAGCAAGAAGGCCGAGACCGCGCAGGAGGAGATCAAGCTGATGCGCGGCGGCACGCTCGAGAGCCTGCTCGTGCGGGTCGCCACGCGGCGCAACGGCAAGGGCAAGCTCGAAGGCTACGTCATCACTTTCGACGACGTCACCGACCTTGTGGCGGCCCAGCGCATGGCCGCCTGGGGCGATGTGGCGCGGCGCATCGCGCACGAGATCAAGAACCCCCTGACCCCGATCCAGCTGAGCGCCGGGCGCATCCGCCGGAAGTTCGCCCGGCAGGTCGAGGATCCCGAATCGCTCGAGCAGATGACCGATGTCATCGTCCGCCAGACCGAGAGCCTGCGCCGGATCGTTGACGAGTTCAGCCAGTTCGCGCGCATGCCCGAGCCGCAGCGCAAGCCGCATGATCTTACCGAGCTGGTGCGCGGCGCGGTCCTGCTGCAGCAGGCGGGCCTCGAGCAGGTGAGCATCGAAAGCGCGCTTCCCGCGGATGCCGTGATGGCCGATCTGGACGAGACGATGATCGGGCAGGCGCTGACCAACCTTCTGAAGAATGCCGGCGAGGCGGTGCAGGCGCGGGTGGATGCGGGTCGCGATCCCGAACACGCGCCGCGCATCAAGGTCCAGATGAATGCCGGGGAGGACGAGGTGACGCTTTCGATCAGCGATAACGGGATCGGGCTGCCGGAGGATCGAAGCCGGCTCTTCGAGCCCTATGTGACCACCCGCGACGAGGGGACGGGCCTTGGCCTGGCAATCGTCAAGAAGATCATCGAGGAACACGGCGGCACACTGACGCTGACCGATGCAGAGCCTTTCGATGCCGGGGCGCAACCCGGTGCGAGGGCCGAAATACGCCTGCCGCGTCTGGAGGGGGGACCACGCCCCGCCAGCGAGCAGGTCCATGAAGAAACGTTGACTAAGGGGCAGTACTGATGGGCGATATTCTTATCGTGGACGACGAGCGTGACATTCGCGAACTCATCTCCGACATTCTCCAGGACGAGGGCTACGGCACCCGCCTGGCGGCCAATTCGACCGAATGCATGAGCGAGGTGAAGAACGATCCGCCCGCGCTGATGGTGCTCGATATCTGGCTGAAGGACAGCGAGATGGACGGGATCGATATCCTCAAGGCGGTCAAGCGCGACTATCCGGGCATCCCGATCATCATCATCTCCGGTCACGGAACGATCGAGATCGCGGTCGCGGCGATCAAGCAGGGCGCCTATGACTACATCGAGAAACCGTTCAACATCGATCAGCTGATCGTGGTGATCGGCCGGGCGATGGAGACATCGCGGCTGCGGCGCGAGAACCTCGAGCTGCGCCGGCGCGACGCGGTCCCGACGGAGATGATCGGCTCGTCGGCGACCTTCAAGACCCTCAGGAGCAACCTGGAGAAGGTCACGCGCTCCAACGGGCGGGTGATGCTGAGCGGGCCGGCCGGCAGCGGCAAGGAGGTCGCGGCGCGTTTCATCCATGCGCAATCGAACCGGGCCGAGGCGCCGTTCGTCTCGGTCAGCTCCGCCTCGATCGAGCCGGACCGGATGGAGGAGGTTCTCTTCGGACGCGAGAGCGTCGAGCGCGGCATCGAGCCGGGCCTTCTGGAGCAGGCCGATGGCGGCGTTCTCTTCTTCGACGAGGTGGCCGACATGCCGTCCGGAACGCAATCGAAGATCCTGCGCGTGCTCGTGGAGCAGGCGTTCCAGCGTGTCGGCGGCAATGACAAGGTGCGCGTGGATATCAGGGTGATTTCCTCGACCACCCGCGATCTCGATACCGAGATCGCCGCCGGCCGCTTCCGCCAGGAGCTTTTCCACCGCCTCTCCGTGGTGCCCATCGCGGTGCCCTCGCTGGATGAGCGGCGCGAGGATATTCCCGAGCTGGCCGAGCATTTCATCGACGGCTTCAACAAGAGCCAGGGCCTGCCGATCCGCAAGCTCAGCGAGGACGCGGTGGCGCTGCTGCAGACGATGATCTGGCCGGGCAACGTGCGACAGCTCAAGAACGTCATCGAGCGGGTGCTGATCCTGGGCGGCGACCGGGGCGAGATCACCGCGGCGGAGCTGCCTTCGGCGGAGGGCGCGGCCCCGGACGAGGATGGCCGCGTGGTCCTGTCCGGCAGTCTCGCGACCCTGCCGCTGCGCGAGGCGCGCGAGCTGTTCGAGCGTGAATACCTGCTGACGCAGATCAACCGCTTCGGTGGCAATATCAGCCGCACCGCCAATTTCGTGGGCATGGAACGCAGCGCGCTGCACCGCAAGCTCAAGTCTCTCAACGTCGTCACGACGAACAAGCAAGGCAGCAGGGTGGCGCATCTGGGCGAAGCGGACGCCTGAGCCATGCCCTTCGCCGACCGGACACTCCGCCTCGACGGCCGGCGCGTGGGCTACGTGGATGCGGGCCCGCGCGACGGGCCCGTCTGCGTCCTGCTGCATGGCGGGGCGTTCGATCATGCCGAGCTGAGCTGGCGGCTGACCCTGCCGCACCTGGCGCGGCGGATGCGGGTGATCGCGCCCGACTTGCCGGGATATGGCGAGAGCGAGGGGATCGGAAGCCCGCACGGGATCGATGAACTCGGCGCCTGGACGTTGCGCCTGCTCGATGCGCTCGGGCTGGCGCGGGTCGACATGGCCGGGGTCTCCATGGGGGGCGGCATCGCCTTGTGGCTCGCGATCCATCACCCGGACCGCGTGGGGCGGCTGGTTCCCGTCAGCAGCTACGGGATCATGGAGCGGGCGCCCTTCCATCCGCTCGCCAGGATCTTCGCGGCAAGCCGGGCGCGGGGGCTCGTCTACCGCGCCGCCTCCGGCAGCCGGGCGCTCGCGCGCTTCGGTCTCGGGCTGCATTACGCGCGCCCATCGAGGATCACCGAGCGCGTGGTCGACGAGCTGATGGCGGTGGCGCGCGATCAGCTGGAGCGCCAGAGTTTCGATGCCTTCCTTGCCGGGGAGCTGCTCCGCGGCGGCCTTGCCGGATCGCTTGTCGGCCGGTTGCATCAGATCGCCGCGCCAACGCTTTTCATCCACGGAACCCATGACCGCCTCGTGCCGGTGCGCCACGCGCGCGCCGCGGCGCGGCTGGTTCCCGGCGCCGAGCTGGCGCTTCTGGAAACCGGGCACTGGCCGATGCGCGAGCTGCCGGGTCCGTTCAACGAGATCATCTGGGAGTTCCTCGGCGCGGGGCGCGGCCCGTCTTCCCACGATCCCTGAAACGCCCTGTTGCGCCGCGCGTTAAGCTGCTAATCGAAAAGGTCTGGCGGCGGCGGCGAGCCTTGCTGCGCCAACTGTTGCAACCGCAAGGGAACGGGCGGGATCATGAAAGTCATCATCTGCGGTGCGGGACAGGTCGGCTGGCAGATCGCCAAGCATCTCTCCGGGGAGCGTAACGACGTCACCGTCGTCGACAGCAACGCCGATCTGGTGCGCCGCGCCACAGACACGCTCGACGTGCAGGGCATCGCGGGATTTGCCAGCTATCCCGACGTTCTGGAGCGGGCAGGTGCGCGCGATGCCGAGATGATCATCGCCGCCACCCATAGCGACGAGGTCAACATGGTGACCTGCCAGGTCGCCCACTCGATCTTCGCGATCCGGCGCAAGATCGCGCGCCTGCGCAGTCAGAGCTATACCACCGCCATCTATTCCGATCTCTATCGGCGCGAACACATGCCGATCGATGTCGTCATCTCGCCCGAGCGCGAAGTCGCGGATGCCGCCCTGCGCCGCCTTTCGGCGCCATCGGCCTTCGACACACAGAGTTTCATGGACAACCGGCTGCAGCTCCTGGGCATCTCGCTCGACGAGGATTGCGCGGTCCTGCACACCCCCCTCAAGCAGCTCACCGATCTTTTCTCGACGCTGCGCGCGATCGTCGCCGGCGTGCGGCGCAACGGCAACCTTTTCACCCCGGAGCCGAATGACCAGCTCTTCGCCGATGACGAGATCTACCTCCTGGCCCATGTCGACGACGTCAACCGGACCATGGAGATCTTCGGCAAGACGGTGCGCAAGCAGGAGCGCGTCGTCATCATCGGCGGCGGCAATGTGGGCCTGGCAGTGGCGAAGGCGCTCGAGAGCCGGACCGAGCGTGTGCGCGCCAAGCTGATCGAGCGTCACCGGCCGACGGCGGAGGAGGCCGCCGACGCGCTCGAGCGGACCATTGTCCTGAACGGCGACGGGCTCAGCATCGACATCCTCAACGAGGCCAATATCGGCAGGGCCGACGCGGTTTTGTGCGTGACGGATGACGACAAGACGAACCTCCTGGCCGCGGTCCGAGCCAAGGTGGCGGGCAGCGCCATGTCGATCTGTCTCGTCAACGATCCCTCGCTGCAACCGCTGATGGGTCCGCTCGACATCGATGCCTATATCAACCCGAGGGCCACGACCGTCAGCTCGATCCTGCGTCATATCCGGCACGGGCGCGTTCGCGGGGTCTACTCGATCGGGGATGCCGAGGCCGAGGTGATCGAGGTGCAGGTGCTTTCGACCTCAATGATCGCGGGGCAGCTGATCCGCGACATCGACTTCCCCGAAGGGGCGCTCGTGGGCGCGGTGCAGAAGGGCGACGAGGTGCTCAAGCCGCGCGGCAGCATGCGGATCGAGGAGGGCGATGTGATCGTCATCTTCGCTCTGACGGATGACGTGCCGGAGGTCGAGCGCCTGTTCCAGGTTTCGATCGACTACTTCTGATGCGCATCCCGATCGACAGGCTTCCCTTCTCGGTCCAGATGGGCGGCATCGGCGCCGTCGCGATGTTCGTGCCCGCCATCCATGCCTATACCGAGCGCGACCTGCAGATCGCGCGGACCTTCTTCTATTCCGGCATCCTGTTCCTGACCTTCTTCGCGCTGCTCGGCGTGGCGCTCGGCACCCGGTCGGGACGACAGCAGGCGCGCGGCCACCTGATCGCCATGGTCCTCGCGCTGACGGTCCTTCCGATCATGCTCGCCGTGCCGTTCCATCAATCCGTCGGCCATGTCCGGTTTCTCAACGCCTGGTTCGAGATGATCTCGAGCATAACCACCACGGGCGCGACCCTTTATGACGGGATGGACCGGATTCCCGACACGCTGCACCTGTGGCGCGCCATCGTCGGTTGGCTCGGGGGGCTCCTCATCTGGGTGAGCGCCGTGGCGATCCTCGCGCCGCTCAACCTCGGCGGCTTCGAGGTGCTGTCCTCGCGCGAGGTCGGCGCCGGCAACAACGCCACGCAGATCACCCGCGTGGCGAACCCCTCCGAACGGCTCGCGCGGTTCACCCAGCAGCTCTTGCCGATCTATGTCGGGCTGACGCTCCTGCTCTGGGTGCTTCTGGTCGTCCTGGGGCAGCGGCCGCTCTATGCCGCCGCGACGGCCATGTCGACCCTGTCGACGAGCGGCATCACGATCGGGCCCGCGGGCCGCCCGCCCTGGACCGCCGAGCCCGCGATCTTCGTCTTTCTCTTCTTCGCGATCTCGCGCCTCACCTTCAGCCGCGATGGCGGCGATCCGGCCAACCAGAAGCTCAGCCGCGATCCGGAGGTCCAGATGGGGCTCGTCTGCGTCGCGCTTCTGCCGACATTCCTCTTTCTGCGCCATTGGATGGGTGCCTATGATGTCAACGAGGTGGAGGATCTGGGTGCCGGGCTGAAGGCCCTGTGGGGGGCGACCTTCACTACCCTGTCATTCCTGACGACGACCGGGTTCCAGAGTACGGCTTGGGTGGATGCGCGCAGCTGGTCCGGCCTCGAGACGCCGGGCCTCGTGCTGGCCGGGCTCGCCCTCATCGGGGGGGGCGTTGCGACCACGGCCGGCGGGGTGAAGCTGCTGCGGATATACGCGCTCTACAAGCATGGCCTGCGCGAGATGGACAAGCTCGTGCATCCCAACTCGGTGGGCGGGGCCGGAAGCGTCGCGCGGCGCATCAGGCGGCAGGGCGCCTTCGTCGCCTGGATCTTCTTCATGCTCTTCGCCCTGTCGGTCGCGCTCGTCATGGGGGCGCTCGCCCTGGCGGGGCTCGATTTCGAGAGCGCGACGGTCCTCACCATCGCGGCGCTCTCGACGACCGGTCCTCTGGCGGAGGTCGTGGGCGAGGCGCCGATCCTCTATTCGGGGCTCAGCGACCCCGCCCGCATCATCCTGGCCGGCGCCATGGTGCTCGGCCGGCTGGAGACGCTTGCCCTGATCGCGCTTTTCAATCCTGCCTTCTGGCGGTCCTGATGCGCATTATCGGTCGCTCGAGTGTCGAAACTGGCAACAATATCGCTTTTTCGCACTGGAAACTCGTCCCTCCCACCCCCATACTCTTGCCGGGTAACGCAGACCGCGACGCATGCCGGTCTTGCCAAGAAAAAGAAGAGAGGGAGAGTTATGGCCGGTGACAGACAGAATTTGCAGGACGCGTTTCTCAATCACGTGCGCAAGACCAAGGTTCCGGTTACCATCTTCCTCATCAATGGCGTGAAACTGCAGGGCGTGATCACCTGGTTCGACAATTTCTGTGTCCTTCTGCGCCGCGATGGCCAGAGCCAGCTTGTCTACAAGCACGCGATCTCCACCATCATGCCATCCCAGCCGATAAACCTCTACGATGGCGACGACGCCTCGTCATGACGCGGAAGCTTCACTGAATGGGCATGACCCGAGCCTGGGTGTTGCATCCAGAGATCAAGTCGGATCGCGAGCGCCGTGATCCTGAGCCGGCCCTGGCCGAGGCAATGGCCCTCGGCGCGGCCTTGCCCGAGCTTGAGGTCGTCGGAGGCGAGGTCGTGCGCCTGCCGCGCGCGCATCCCGGCCTGCTCTTTGGAACCGGCAAGATCGCCGAGTTGAAGGAGCGTCTGTCGGAGGTCGAGATCGACCTCGTCCTGATCGACGGGTCCGTCTCCCCGGTGCAGCAGCGCAACCTGGAGAAGGAATGGAAGGTCAAGCTTCTCGACCGGACCGGCCTGATCCTCGAGATCTTCTCCGACCGGGCCCGCACCCGCGAGGGTGTGCTGCAGGTGGAAATGGCGGCGCTGAGCTATCAGCGGACCCGCCTCGTGCGGGCCTGGACCCACCTCGAGCGTCAGCGCGGCGGGCTCGGCTTCGTCGGCGGGCCGGGCGAGACGCAGATCGAGGCGGATCGCCGGGCGATCGACGATCAGCTCAACCGCCTGCGCAAGCAGCTTGCGAAGGTCGTCAAGACACGCGAGCTGCACCGCGCCGCGCGGGCCAAGGTGCCGTTCCCGATCGTCGCGCTCGTGGGATATACCAACGCGGGCAAGTCGACCCTGTTCAACCGGATGACGGGCGCCGAGGTGATGGCCGAGGACATGCTCTTCGCCACGCTCGATCCGACGATGCGCGCCGTCGACCTGAGCACGGGAAAACGGATCATCCTGTCCGACACGGTTGGGTTCATATCGGACCTGCCGACGCAGCTCGTCGCCGCGTTCCGGGCGACGCTCGAGGAGGTTCTCGCTGCCGATCTGATCGTGCATGTGCGCGACATCGCGCATGAGGAAACCGATGCGCAGGCCAGGGATGTCCGGTCGATCCTCACCGAGCTTGGCGTCGATCCCGAGGTGCCGCAGATCGAGGTCTGGAACAAGATCGACCTTCTGGAGCCGGCCGATCGCGAGGCATCGCTGACCTTGGCGGCCCGGACCGACGGGGTTCTCGCGGTTTCGGCGCTCGATGGCAGCGGCGTGGATGCGCTGGCAAGCGAGATGACGGCCCTTCTCGACGATGTCAGAATGCACGAGGAGCTGGTCATCGCGCATGCCGACGGGCGCCGCCGGGCCTGGCTCTTCGAGCAGGGCGTGGTGACCGATGAGCGGCAGGGCGAGGACGATACCCGGTTGCAGGTTTCCTGGACCGCGCGACAGCAGGCCGCCTACAGGGCGCTCTGACAGATCACTGATCCCATTGCGGGGGCGCTTTCGCCAGGAAAGCCTCGATCCCGGCTTCGGTCTGCGCATCGAGCATGTTGCGCGTCATCACGTCGCCGCAATGGGCGTAGGCCTGCGCCGTGCTCATCTCGCGCTGCTCGTGGAAGGCCCGCTTGCCGATCGAGACCGCGATCCCGAACTTGGCGGCGATTTTCGCGGCGTAGTCATGGGTCTGCGCGGCAAGCTCCTTTGCCGGGACGGCGCGGTTGATGAGCCCGATCTCCGCGGCGCGGGGGGCGGTGATGAACTCGCCGCCGACCAACATCTCGAAGGCTTGCTTGGCGGGAACGGCGCGGGTCAGGGCGACCATCGGCGTCGAGCAGAAAAGCCCGATATTCACGCCGTTCACACCGAATCTCGCATCCTCGGCCGCGACTGCGAGTAAGCGTTAGCTGAACAGCACCAGCGGTTCAGCTTGACGGCTTGAAGTTCCACGGCAGCAGGTCGTCGAGGCGGCTTTGCGGG
>NZ_APKE01000020.1 GCF_009835145.1 Profundibacterium mesophilum KAUST100406-0324
CGAAACTCCTGCCCTAATCTCCGTCAGGTGCGAAATCTCAGGTCAGGTGAGAATTGGGAAGGTGCGGGCCAGGAAACGCTTACCGATTACCTGCTGCTTCTCGATATCGGGGTGCCGAAAAGGGGCCTTCAGCAAGCTCTATTGATAGGTAGCAGCGACTGTAAATCGTCTCATTGTCTCTCTCCCCGCCTTTCAAGGAACAGGTGACCGCCGGGGCCGATCCAAAACCAGGTGGCGCGACACGGGCAGAGCGCGACTTCGCGAGGTCGCAAGGAACGGGCACAGCGCGACTTCGCCACGCTCAATCGTCCTTGCGCTCGATGTTCTGGCCAGGCCGGCGCCGGAGGGCGGCCCGCTCGGTCGCCTCGAGGGTCACCGGATGCGGCGGTCCGCTACGGGCGAGGCGCTCATGCATCTCACGACCGGTGGCGAACCGGCGGGGACCTTCACCAGACGTGTTCTCGCGGGGTGCATCATCCTCTGTCACGCCAGCAGTATATCACTACTTGCCAGCTAAAACAGCACTTTGCCCGAATCCTTCCCGTAGCTATTGCTCTACCAGGAGGTGATGAATGGCAGTTGAGAAAGAGAAGCCCAAAAGGAAGCGCCGCCGGGGCAACACCCTCGAAAGGTGGGAGGTCGCTCTGGTGAAGGCGATGATCGGGTGCGGCGAATACAGCGATCAGGATATCCTGGCATACTTCACCCGCCCCACACGGTCGCTGAATGGCCGGACGATCCACGAAATTCACATCGGCAAGAAGCACAAGGCGACCAAGGCGGCCGATCCTGAAGAGCTCGACGCCTTCCTTTCGGCCTGGCCGGACGTGGACCACGAAACGGGACTGAGTGCCAGGGGCGATGAGCTCCTGATCAAGGCCAGGGAAGCGATGATCGCGGCAGTCCATATCTTCAACTCGGCAGGGCTCATGTTCCGCGCCGAGCTGTTCATCACCACAGCCGTCATCGCATGGACCTACTTGCTCCACGCCTACTACAAGCGCGAGGGCATCCCCTACGTCTACAACGACAAGAAGACCGCACATGGTGCCGAACGATACTGGGACCTCAGCAAATGCCTCAGCACTGGGAAATGCCCGGTCTCAGAAGGCGCGAAGAACAACCTGAAGTTCCTGATCGAACTCCGCAATGAGATCGAGCATCAATCGACGAGCCGGATTGACGATGCGATCGGAGCCGAGCTCCAGTCGTGTGCTCTCAATTTCAATGATGCTTTGAAGGACCTGTTCGGGAAGCAGTTCGGTCTTGAAAAAAGACTACCCATCGCGCTTCAGTTTGTCTCTTTCGGCCCCGAGCAGCGCAGCGCCATGAAGAGGGCGTCGTCTCTACCGACGCATGTGTCGTCCTTCATCAAGGCGTTCGAGAACGGCCTGACCGACGAGCAGGTGAAGGACCCCGCATTCAGGCTGAAGGTCGCGTTCGTCCCGGTGGCCGCCAAGAAGGCCGCCGGTGCCGACATGGCGGTTGTCACGGTAAAGCCCGGCAGCGAGGAGGCCGAGAAAGTCGGGGACGTGATTTTCAAGGAGGTCAACCGAACGAGGTATATCCGCAAGGACGTCCTCGCTGCGGTGACGAAGGCAGGTTATCCGGGGTTCGGCCAGGGCGATCACACGAAGCTCATGCAGGAGCTTGATGCGAAGAACCCGGACAAAGGCTACGGATGCCAAGGCGACTACAAGGGCACCTGGGTTTGGTATGACCGCTGGATCGAGAGGGTGATCGAGCAATGCAAGCAGGAAGGCGATCGGTATCGGTGATCACGGTATGGCGGCACCAATCTGACCATGGCTGAACGCCAGGGTGCCGGCGGTGAGTATGAGCGGGATCAGGATGCGGATCATGCGAAGGAGGTGCGGATTTCCTGGTCGATGGGGAAACTGGTCGGGCGTCGCGATCCCCATGATCGATCTGGAACATGAACGCGGCTGGGACAGACGGGACAGAGACCCAATCCGCCCTCTGTCCCACGATAACATCCTCTGTTTACTGCTACTTTATTCTTTGGGACAGACGGGACAGAGGAATCCATACTACTCTTGCGCATGAAACATAATCATTTGGCCATACATAGACGCAACTATGTATGTGTGCGCATTAGGATGAGTGGCGAGACCTCTGTCCAGTCTGTCCCAAGCTGTTTTCCTTTTTCTTTTCAGAGACATACTCTTAAACACAGCCTCTGTCCCACGGGCTGATCCTCCGTCCCAATGCCCCACGCCCCAGAAATTCCGCCCGGCGTCAACTTTATTCTAAGAACATTTCACGAACACCCAGCGCGGGGACCATATCCCTCCTGCGGCTGATGAAGTCGCGCACTCCACTTGGACCTGAAGCTCCCGGTTTGGCCACCGGGAGCGGCCCGGGAGGAGGTCAGGCAAACAAAAACAAGTGGATACCTATCATGAGCAAAACAGTAAAATTCCCCGCGCTCGGCCGCAAGCCTTCCGCGCTCACCAAGTCCGACGTCGCGGCGATCCAGAAGAAAGGCGCCGGCGTAAAGGCCACCGCGGTGAAAGAGATCGTCGAAGCAGGCGATGATGAGGACGGCGATTCCGGCGGAGATGACGATGACGACAGGCGTGTTGCCCGTGAGTTCCTGGCATCGGTGACTTCGGTCGAGCCCGCCCATGTCTGGTGGTGCCTCGAGACCCGTGAGGTAGAGGAGCGCAGGGCTGCCGAACTCGGCACCGGCGAGCAGGAGCAGAAAGAGAAGCGGGAAAGCTTCAACGTCGCCCACTATCTCCGCCAGCGATATGTCTATGCCGCGTTCCGCGATGAAATCTGGGACCGACGTGCTGAAGATTGGATCTCAACGAAGGCGCTCTCGAACAGCGAGGCGCACAACATGCCGATCGACCCGAACTCTGAGAGGGGCGACCGCTTGGACGCCTTCAAGGTGCTGCGGGAAGATCCGGTCGCCGACCGCGTCCACAATGAGCGGTTTATCCCCGGCGCGCGTGAAGAGATTGTTGAGCAAGACGGCGTGAACTGGCTGAACACCTACAGTTCTTCGGACGTGAAACCCGTGAAGGGTGATGCGGCATGGATGCTCGATCACATCCTTTACCTCTGCAATGGCGACAAAACTATCGCGGGCCAGCTCCTCGATTGGATGGCGTTCACCGCACAGAACCCCGGCGTGAAGATCAACTACGCCCCTCTCCTGATCTCGCCGGCTCAGGGCGTCGGCAAGGATACGATCTGCATCGCCCTCGCGCGGATCATTGGGTATGACAATGCCTACTTCCTCGACGACGGCGCCATTGCAGATGGCCGCTTCGACTTCATGAAATCGACCTCGCTTGTCGTCGTTCCAGAGATCATGTGTGGCGAGCGCCGCGAGGTGGCGAATAAGCTCAAGCCCCTGATCACACAGGAGGTCATCCGGGTCAACGAGAAGAACGTGAAGCCCTACAGGATCATGAACCAGGCCAACTTCATGATGCTCTCGAACTATGAGAACGCCGCCTTTATCGAAGACGAGGATCGCCGCTACTTGGTGATCATCTGCCGCCAGAAGCCGAAGTCGCCGGACTACTTTAAGGATTTCTACGGCAAGATCTGGGGCGACGAGATCGCTGCGTTCGCGCATGTCCTGATGAACCGCGACCTGTCGCACTTCAACCCGAAAGCCCCCGCTCCGCACACCGAGCACAAGGATACCGTGCGAAACGCGACCCAGAACGGCGTCGAGGCTTGGCTTGAGGACGCGTGGCAGTCCGGCGCTGCGCCGTTCGAAAAAGACGTGATCAACACGCGCGAGGCACTGAAGGCTGCCCAGGATGCTGGCGCACCTCGCCAGATGACGGTCCAAGCGATCACGGCCTTCCTGAAGAAGGAGCGCATTGGTGGCGGTGACCTCGGCAAGCCTCGGATCAACGTAAGCGGCGCGGTCAAGCAGGTTCGCCTCTGGGCGGTGCGCGATTTTGACGAGATCAGCAGAGCACCGAACGAAGTTGTCGGCCTCGCATTCAATGGCATGTCTTGGAGGACTGCCGCCCTGGAGATCCAGAAGCCGCGGTGGAACCGCAACATCTTTACCAACAGTCAGATCGAGAAGGCGAAGGCCACTGTCGCCGAGTAATCCCACGAGACCCCGGCGACTGGGCCAAGTCCCATCCAGATAGGTTAACTTACCCCCGGTCCTCCGATCGGGGGTTCTTCATGCCCACCCGCCACGACAGAATCAACCATACGAGGTTGGGCATGAGTATCACCAGCTCGGAGGAGCGGGTCTGGAATTACGCGGCCAGTGGATTCTGGATCGCCTCGGAAATCGCGAGGAGGATCTTCGCACGATCGCTTACTCGGACTTCGACCATGAGATTGGCATGCCGAATGCCAATCTCATCTACTCACGAGTGCAGATGATCAGCGTCCCACGGTATTCATCGAGCGACTTGAGACTGGCGTCTAAGACCTTGTCATCGAATGGGAAGGCCACGAGCGATATCGCGATGGCGTCGATGAAGAGGCCGGAGACGAGGTGAAGCGGTTTCTGTAGGAGACTGATAACCTGGGCTTGCCGACATTCCCCACGCCACGCCCTCATGAAAACCACCCGCCTCGGCGAGCGGGTCCTGAGACGGGGTGATGAGTTCGCGGCCGTGGTGCTCGACATCGGCGAGATCGGGCAGTTCGCCTGCGCGGGAGCGTGGTCCCGGGCTGAGGTGGTGGACGCTGCGGGCAACTTGCTGACGCGACGGACTTAACGCAGAAAACTTTGATGAAGCCCGTTGGTGTCCACCGTTCCAACTACACCGTCGCCGTGAAGCCAAGCAACTACACTGTCGACGACATCAGAGGTTGCTTGTCCGCTGCGACCAAGGGCGCACTCCCATACGACTAAGACTCGAAAATTCTTTTCAATCAGTGCGCCCAAGTTTTTGTCGTCGCGGGAGATATTCCTGCCAATCTTGTCGACCCAATACTCAGTGCGCGTTCTGGGCCATCTCTTAATGCAACTGTGTCCATGCCAGTAGCAGCCGTGGATTTGTATAGCGGCCGAGTATTTCGGCAAAAGAATGTCCGGCCGGCCTGGCAAGTCTCGCCGATGAATTCGAAATCTGAAACCCCTGGCGTGAAGCTCACGTCTAACCCACACCTCAGGCTTCGTGTCGACGGACCTGATTCGCGACATGTTCTCCGATCGGGTGAGTGGGTGCTTTTGTTTACTCAAAGCACGTATGTAGGCAGATCATCCAAAACTCGCTGCGACGTCTCCAATGGCTTCAGAGCCTGATAGGTTTCGTCAATCGCGCGCGTCGGTGTGCCACCGGTGAGAAGCGAGGTCATGGAGGCCGCGCTGTATCGACCCCGAACGTCGGCGCCCTCCAAACTTTCCATGTGAGCGTAGAAGCGTATCGCAGGGCCTCGGAGAACATAACCCAGGATATACTTGAGGACATTCGCCTCAAAGAGAGCCTGATACAGTCGATCACTTCTGACGCTGGTCTTGACCGCTATCGCGAAAAGGAAATGTCGCCCTTCGAAAGCTCCACGGACAGTATCAAGCGCGCGCTCAATCCTTTGCTGAGAAGCAATCGTCAGATTGGGGATGGGTCGGTCGAATATCTCGAACCCGGGCGGCGCAGGGTCGGGAATCCGCATACCAAGAATGTCCGGAGTGCTCAGCCTCAACTCCATTCCCCGGCCGGATAGCGAAGCCTCAAAAGCTTGATATTCCGCACGAGCTGACGGTGTCAGAAGTTGCGTTGTGTCGCCTCCACGCGGCATCTTAATGATCGCTACTTTGCGTTTCGGAGTCGGAACGGCGCCTTGGGGCTTTTTAAGCGTCGGGTGCGACCAAACCCCAGTATCCATGAAGGAGTTCCAGGCGGCAGCGACATTCCACAGCGCGGCGGCTTCCAGCATCTCGAAAACATCACCGTCGACCTTGCCCTTCTGCGCGGTCGTCAGTTCGAAATCGCTCGGAAAGATGATTTTACCGGCTTCCTCTAAATTCTTGTAGCCCTGCTCGCGGTAAGCCTTGAAAGTTCTCGTAGGGTCAGGGTCTCCGATGGAACCTGGTGTGAACGATTCGAATGCGCAGGCGAGGAGACGATGCTGCGTTATCTGAAACTTCGTGCTTCGGTTGTTCTTTACTTGGCGCACATCAAGCAGGCAGCCAGTGCCCGCCGCATGACATGCGGCGCAGACGCTTGCTTGCGAGTCGGCATGTGGTGCTGCTGGGAACGTGAACGGCATGCGCGAGAGACTGCCTGAAAGGGAAGAAACTCACAAGGTTATAGTGGTTCCGAGTTGATCCACACGATGGTGTGGGCTAAGATAGGATAAAAGGTGAACAAATTGGGCAGGGAGCGGGGCATGGCGGGCAAGAAGCCGGTTGCAGTCAGTCTCTTCGCAGGGTGTGGTGGCTTCTGCGAGGGCATGGAAGTGGCGGGCTTCGACGTGAGGGTCGCCGTGGAAAACGACCGGTTCGCCTGCGAGACATACAGGGCGAACTTTCCCGAGACAAAGCTCCTCGAAATCGACATCCACGATTTTCTGAAGCACGAGGATCATCACAGATTCTGTGGTGATGACGTTTCAGTTGTTTTTGGAGGCCCTCCTTGCCAAGGTTTCAGCCAAATTGGGCCAAGGGACATCGGCGATGAGAGGAACGACCTGTATTTGGAATATGCTCGCGTAGTCCAAACTCTGAAGCCCAAAATGTTCATCATGGAGAATGTTCCAAACATGATTCTGATGAACCGTGGTCATTTCAAGCATGCAATCATCTCTCATTTCATGAGACTTGGCTACTCGAACACAGCTTTCATCAAAGTCAGCGCTGCTGATTTTGGAGTGCCGCAGACGCGGGAGAGGGTTTTCTTTTTTGGGACGAGGGACGATCTGAAGTTTGAGGGAAGTCTCGAAGAAGTGGCGCGTTCTCTTCTTGCAAAGCAGAAAGTGAGAAGGCCGGTTACCGTATGGGAGGCAATAGGTGACTTGCCTTCTGGCGTCGTCGACTCCGGCGAGGTCGTTGGTTATCCAGAGGCAGAAACTCCCTCCGACTTCATGAAGAAGGTCCGCCTTGATGGGAGATCTGGACCATTCTCGATCCGCAGGAAAAGAGCGAAGAAGCTTGCTTTCGATGAAAGCGGAGTTCCCATGCTCCACAATCATCATACCAAGGAAATCCAAGCTCGCCGCGCCCACCTAATTTCATTTCTGAAGCCAGGCCAAAAGGCTAATAGTCTTCCGAAGCATATTTGGGACGGTGCCCGCCCGGAGAAATGGCGTCGACTGCATCCTGACTTGCCATCATACACTATTCTCGCACAGATGCATCGTGACCTTTCGGAATGGGTCCATCCCAAATCGGAGCGTTGGATAACCGTCAGAGAAGCCGCGCGCTTGCAGTCATTTCATGATGGTTTTGTTTTTCGGACATCTGAGTGGCAGATGCTGAAACAGATCGGAAATGCTGTCCCTCCGTTGCTCGGAAGAGCAGCCGGACAAATGGCTCTCGGCATTCTTCAAAGGGTCGAGAATTCGTATCCGGTCGATGAAGGCGTCGAGTCGGAGGCTTCGCCGCAAACTGCAATGGTCGCTGCCGAGTAATCTCGCAGCGAAGTTTCCGAGCCGCGCGGCCGGGGCCTATCCCAAAAAACAGGGGGATAGACCGTGAATACGGATCGAAGATCAACATCGCCGCCGTCCTGGGTGCCATCGCGGGCACGCTGGCTGGAGCCGCATGGGTTCTGGCAAGTGTGGTGTTGGGCGCGGGTGCGGTGCTGTCTCTTATTGGCGCATCACCGAGAACCCGCGTGAGGCCATGCGCCATGCTCGGATCGAACTTGAGCGACGCGCTATGCCACCTCCCCCATAATACGTGCGAGATCGTCGTCGAGGTCTGCTTGCGCCGCAATCTGTCGCTCGAGCTCACGGACGATTGCCACATACTTCACCCGGTCCTCTCTCGCCTGCACGACGCGCACCATTACGCTTCGCGCAGCCTCCAGCCTTTCCAATGCTTCGTTCATCTGCTCCGCCTTCCAGATTGATGTCGGAGGGAAGATCGGTCTGATGACCTCGGTGCGGAAAACGATGGGATGGCGGGACTCGCAGGTTCTTCCCGCGGGCCGAGCGAGGCGCTCGAGGTGATCTGTGGGGCAACTTGTGGGGCAGTTTTCGAAGGAAACACCTGCAAACACGCAAAAAACCCAGCATTGCTGGGTTTTCGAGCTTGACGATGGTGCCCAGGAGAGGACTCGAACCTCCACACCCTTGCGAGTACTAGCACCTGAAGCTAGCGCGTCTACCATTCCGCCACCTGGGCAGGTGTCGTGAGGGGCGATTTACAGAGCCTGCGCGGGGCTGTCAACGCGCAATCCGAAGAAGTTCAGAGAGCCCGCGCGGATAAGGCCGCCGCCGGGCTGCGGACCGCACGCGCAGGCCCGGCGGGGCGCGCGCGGGACCCCTCCGGGGATTGAGGCTTGTATGGCGGGGGGGCGATGCGTAAACCCGTGAAGGACCACGCAAGAGGGGTTTGTCATGTCGAAACTCGTCACGATCTACGGCGGCTCGGGCTTTCTGGGGCGCAACATCGCACGCCGGATGGCGCGGGCGGGTTGGCGCGTGCGGGTTGCCGTGCGGCGGCCCAACGATGCGCAGTTCGTCCGGACCTATGGCGTGGTCGGGCAGGTCGAGCCGATCCTGTGCAACATCCGCGACACCGCGAGCGTGCGTGCCGCGATGCGCGGCGCCGATGCCGTGGTCAACTGCGTCGGTATCCTCGCCGAAGGGGGCAAGCAGGGCTTCGAGGCGGTGCAGAGGGAGGGCGCGGCGCGCGTCGCCGAGCTTGCCGCCGAGCTTGGCATCGGACGACTGGTTCAGATCTCGGCCATCGGTGCCGATGAGCAGAGCGACAGCGCCTATGCGCGCAGCAAGGCACAGGGCGAAAAGGCGGTCCTCGAGGCATTCCCGGACGCGGTGATCCTGCGGCCTTCGATCATCTTCGGGCCGGGAGATTCGTTCTTCAACCGCTTCGGCGCCATGTCCCGTACGATGCCGATCATTCCCCTCGTGGGCGCGCAGACGCGGTTCCAGCCCGTTTTCGTCGACGATGTGGCGGCAGCGGCGGAAACCGCACTGCGCGATTCGTCGGTCAGCGGTGTTTACGAGCTTGGCGGGCCGGAGGTCGACACGTTCCGCGGATTGATGCGCCGCATGCTGGCAGTGACAGGACGCCGCCGCGCGGTGATCGGCCTGCCCTTCTGGCTCGGCGGGATCATGGGGGCGAGTTTCGATCTTCTCAAGACGCTCAGTGGCGGTCTGATCGCCGGCCCTATCACCCGCGATCAGGTGCGCAACCTTCGCCGGGACAACGTGGTGTCACCCGGCGCGCGCGGTCTTGAGGACCTGGGCATCACGCCGATGGCGATGGGTGCGATCCTGCCCGAATACCTGTGGCGTTTCCGGCGCGACGGCCAGTATGCCGACATCATGAAGAGCGCCAAGAACCTGCGCGGCGAGTGAGGCGTCCCGGACGGCGCGTCCGCGAATGGCGTGCCGCCGGGCCGTTCAGGCATAGGCGACCCAGAGCAGCACCGCCCCGAGGATCAGCCGGTAGACCACGTAAGGGGTGAAGCTGACGCTGCGCAGCAGGCGCATCATCAAGATCAGCGCGAGGAGCGCGGCGACGAAGGCCAGAAGCGCCGCGATCGCTCCGTCGCGCAGCAATCCCGGGGCGGGATCACCGAGCACATCGAGGCCGAGAAGCGCGCCAGATGCCATGATCGTCGGGATCGACATCAGCATCGAGAGCCGTGCCGCGTCCTCGCGCGCGTATCCCAGGTAGCGTCCCGCGGAGATGGTGATCCCCGACCGCGAGGTTCCGGGGATCAGGGCGACCGCCTGCCACAGGCCCATCACGAGCGCATGGCGCAGCGTCCAGTCGCGGGTTTCCCGCCGCTCGGGGCCCTTCTGGTCGGTCCAGTAAAGAACGATCCCGAAGACGATCATGGTCCAGCCGATCACCGCGACGGAGCGCATCGCGTCGTCGAGCCCGGTCGCATGGAGCGCGAACCCGGCGAGGATCACCGGGATGGTCGCCACGACGAGCCCCCCGGCAAGCCGCGCCTCGCGCCGATCGAGTTGCCCGCGCAGCAGAGACGCGATGCCCGCCAGTGCCTCGGCGACCTCGCGGCGGAAATAGACGATCACTGCCCCAAGGGTGCCGACATGCACCGCGACATCGATCGTCTGCCCTTGGTCGGCGAGCCCGCTGAGCATTGGGAGGAGGATCAGGTGACCGGAGGAGGAGACGGGAAGAAACTCGGTCAGGCCCTGGATAAGGGCGACGAGAAGCAGATGGAGGAGGGTCATGTCACCATGCGAGCCGGGAGAATCCCGGCCAACCTAACAGACTGCCATGCGGGGGTAAGGACAATAAAAGATCCACATCGGACCTATTACAGTGAAAATTCACGCGGCCCTGTGCCATTTCTTGCCACAATTCGCTATATAGGTAAGCAATGCTGCCTTTTATCGTTCCGCGCTTCGGTATAGAAGGCTTTGGACCTTGCATTCGGAGAAACGAGATGGCCGAGCAGCGCATGCTGAAATTCGTGACTGTGGACCGCGACATGCCTGAAAAGCGGCCGCCGCAGCTCAGGCGCGAGGATTTCGGCGAGATCTACCGCGAATTCGCGGATGCCAAGGCGGCCGAGCAATCCTCGCGTTGCAGCCAGTGCGGCGTGCCCTATTGCCAGAGCCATTGCCCGCTGCACAACAACATTCCCGACTGGCTGCGCCTGACCGCCGAGGGGCGTCTGCGCGAGGCCTACGAGATCAGCCAGGCGACCAATACCTTCCCCGAGATCTGCGGCCGCATCTGCCCGCAGGATCGGCTTTGCGAGGGCAATTGCGTCATCGAGCAATCCGGCCACGGCACCGTCACCATCGGCGCGGTCGAGAAATACATCAACGACACGGCGATGGAGGAGGGCTGGGTGCAGCCGATCCGCCCCGCCTACGAGCGCGAGGAAAGCGTCGCCGTGATCGGCTCGGGGCCCGGCGGGCTTTCGGCGGCCGACATGCTGCGCCGCGCCGGGGTGCAGGTCACCGTCTACGAGCGGCAGGACCGCGCCGGCGGCCTGATGACCTATGGCATTCCCGGCTTCAAGCTCGAGAAGGATGTCGTGATGAAGCGCATCGCCCAGCTCGAGGATGGCGGCGTCACCTTCGTGCTCGGCTGCGATGTCGGCCGCGACGTGAGCTTCGACGAGCTGCGTGCCAAGCATGACGCCATCCTGATCGCCACCGGCGTCTACAAGAGCCGCGACCTGGAGGCGCCGGGGATCGGTGCGCAGGGGATCGTGCGGGCGCTCGACTACCTGACGGCGTCCAACCGCAAGAGCTTCGGCGACGAAGTGCCCGAATTCGACAATGGCGAGCTGAATGCCGAAGGCAAGAAGGTCGTCGTGATCGGCGGCGGCGATACGGCGATGGATTGCGTGCGCACCGCCATCCGGCAGGGCGCGAGCAGCGTGAAATGTCTCTATCGCCGGGACCGTGACAACATGCCCGGCAGCCAGCGCGAGGTCGCCAATGCCGAGGAGGAGGGGGTCGAGTTCGTCTGGCTCTCCGGTCCGCGCGGCTTTCACGGCGAGCGCGTCTCGGGCGTGATGGTGCACAAGATGCGCCTTGGCGCGCCCGATGCGACGGGCCGCCGGATGCCCGAACTGATCGAGGGGGCCGATTACGTCGAGGAGGCCGATCTGGTGATCAAGGCGCTCGGTTTCGAGCCCGAGGACCTGCCCAAGCTCTGGGGCGTCGAGGGGCTTGAGGTGACGCGCTGGGGCACGGTCACGGCCGATTTCCGCACGCATGAGACGAGCCTGCCGGGGGTTTACGCCTGCGGCGACATCCAGCGCGGCGCCAGCCTCGTCGTCTGGGCGATCCGCGACGGCCGCGAGGCCGCCGATGCGATCCTCACCCAGATCAACACGGCCTCCGCCGGGGTGGCCGCCGAATAGGCGCGCCCGGCGCGCAACCATCCAGCGCCGCGCGCCGGCACCCTTCGGGGGATGGCCGGCGGGGCGGATCACGTTTGACAGGGCACCGGCACGGAATGCCCCCTTCGAAGTGGAAGATGAAGATGACCAAGTTCGATGCCGATTGGGCGAATGCCGAGGAGAACCGCCGCGCCTGGATGAGCGAGAACTCGCTCTACCGCGAGGATGACGAGCATGGATCATGCGGCGTCGGCCTCGTGGTCTCGATCGATGGCAGCCGCTCGCGCCAGGTGGTGCAGAACGGGATCGACGCGCTCAAGGCGGTCTGGCACCGCGGCGCGGTGGATGCGGACGGGCGCACCGGCGACGGGGCCGGCATCCACGTGCAGATCCCCGCCGCCTTCTTCTATGACCAGATCAAGCGCACCGGCCATGCGCCGCGCAAGGATCAGCTGATGGCGGTGGGGCAGGTCTTCCTGCCGCGCACCGATTTCGGCGCGCAGGAAACCTGCCGCACGATCGTCGAATCGGAAGTCCTGCGGATGGGCTACTACATCTACGGTTGGCGCCACGTGCCGGTCGATGTCTCCGTTCTGGGAGACAAGGCCAATGCGACCCGCCCCGAGATCGAGCAGATCCTGATCTCCAATGCCAAGGGCGTGGACGAGGAAACCTTCGAGCGGGAGCTTTACGTGATCCGCCGTCGCATCGAGAAGGCCGCCGCGGCCGCCGGCGTGCGCGAGCTCTACCTTGCCTCGCTGTCCTGCCGGTCGATCATCTACAAGGGCATGATGCTGGCGCAGGATGTGGCCAATTTCTATCCCGACCTGATGGATGAGCGGTTCGAGAGTGCCTTCGCGATCTATCACCAGCGCTATTCCACCAACACCTTCCCGCAATGGTGGCTGGCGCAGCCCTTCCGGATGCTGGCCCATAACGGCGAGATCAACACGCTCAAGGGCAACAAGAACTGGATGCGCAGTCACGAGATCCGCATGGCGTCGGGGACCTTTGGCGACCTGGCGGAGGACATCAAGCCGATCATCGCGCATGGGGCCTCCGACAGCGCCGCGCTCGATGCGGTCTTCGAGGTGCTGGTGCGCTCTGGCCGCTCGGCGCCGATGGCCAAGACGCTCCTGGTGCCCGAATCGTGGTCCAAGCAGGCCGAGGAGCTGCCCGCGGCCTGGCGCGACATGTATTCCTACTGCAACTCGGTGATGGAGCCGTGGGACGGCCCGGCCGCGCTTGCGATGACCGATGGGCGCTGGGTCTGCGCCGGGCTCGACCGCAACGGTTTGCGGCCCATGCGCTACGTGGTGACCGGCGACGGGCTGGTGATCGCGGGCTCCGAGGCGGGGATGGTTCCGGTCGACGAGGCCAGCGTCGTCGAGAAGGGCGCGCTCGGCCCCGGCCAGATGCTCGCCGTGGACATGCAGAAGGGCCTTCTCTTCCACGACACCGAGATGAAGGACAAGCTCGCAGCGGCGCTGCCCTTCGGAGACTGGGTCGGCAAGATCACCGAGCTCGACAGCGCGCTCGCGGCCGTGAACGAAGCCCCCGTCTATGCCGGCAGCGAGCTGCGCCGCCGCCAGATCGCGGCCGGATACTCGATCGAGGAGCTGGAGCAAATCCTCGCCCCGATGGCCGAGGACGGCAAGGAAGTGCTCGCTTCCATGGGCGACGACACCCCGTCGGCCGTGCTCAGCGAGAAATACCGCCCCCTGTCGCATTTCTTCCGGCAGAACTTCAGCCAGGTGACGAACCCGCCGATCGACAGCCTGCGCGAATACAGGGTGATGAGCCTCAAGACCCGGTTCGGAAACCTCAAGAACGTGCTCGACGAGGATAGCAGCCAGACCGAGATCCTCGTGCTCGACAGCCCCTTCGTCGGCAACGCGCAGTTCGAGCGGCTCACACAGGCCTTCAACGCGCCGATGGCTCTGATCGACTGCACCTTCCCCGCCGGCCAGGGCCTCGGCACGCTGACGGCGGCGCTCAAGCGCATCCGCGCAGAGGCCGAGGACGCGGTGCGTTCGGGCGCCGGGCACCTGGTGCTCAGCGATGCCGGGAGCGGCGAGGACAAGGTCGGCATGCCGATGATCCTGGCCACCAGCGCGGTGCATAGCTGGCTTACCAAGCAGGGCCTGCGGACCTTCTGCTCGCTGAACGTACGCTCCGCCGAATGCATCGACCCGCATTACTTCGCGGTGCTGATCGGTTGCGGCGCGACGGTGGTGAACGCCTATCTGGCCGAGGACAGCCTTGCCGACAGGATCGAGCGCGGATTGCTCGACTGCTCCCTGACGGAAGCGGTCGCGCGCTACCGCAACGCCATCGACCAGGGGCTGCTGAAGATCATGGCCAAGATGGGCATTTCCGTCATCTCCTCCTACAGGGGCGGGCTGAACTTCGAGGCGGTCGGGCTCAGCCGGGCCATGGCGGCGGAATACTTCCCCGGCATGCACAGCCGGATCAGCGGCATCGGCGTCAACGGTATCCAGCACAAGCTCGAGGGGGTCCATGCGCTTGGATGGCAGGGCGGTCTCGACGTGTTGCCGATCGGCGGTTTCTACAAGGCCCGCCGCTCCGGCGAGACCCATGCCTGGGAAGCCACCGCGATGCACATGCTCCAGATGGCCTGCAACAAGGCGTCCTACGCGATGTGGACGCAGTTCTCGGCCAAGATGCGGTCCGCCCCGCCGATCCACCTGCGCGACCTGCTCGCGATCAAGCCGATGGGCGAGGCGATCCCGATCGAGGAGGTCGAGAGCATCACCTCGATCCGCAAGCGCTTCGTGACGCCCGGCATGTCCCTCGGCGCGCTGAGCCCCGAGGCGCACAAGACGCTGAACGTCGCGATGAACCGCATCGGCGCCAAGTCCGACTCGGGCGAGGGCGGCGAGGATCCGGCGCATTTCGTGCCCGAGAGCAACGGTGACAACCCCTCCGCCAAGATCAAGCAGGTGGCCTCGGGGCGCTTTGGCGTCACGGCCGAATACCTCAACCAGTGCGAGGAGCTGGAGATCAAGGTGGCCCAGGGCGCCAAGCCCGGCGAGGGCGGCCAGCTTCCGGGCATGAAGGTGACCAAGCTGATCGCGCGGCTGCGCCATTCCACCCCCGGCGTGACCCTGATCTCGCCGCCGCCGCATCACGACATCTATTCGATCGAGGATCTCGCGCAGCTGATCTACGACCTCAAGCAGATCAACCCGCGCTGCAAGGTGACGGTGAAGCTTGTGGCCTCCTCGGGTGTCGGCACGATCGCCGCCGGCGTCGCCAAGGCCAAGGCGGACGTGATCCTGATCTCCGGCCATAACGGCGGCACCGGCGCCTCGCCGGCAACCTCGATCAAATATGCGGGCCTGCCGTGGGAGATGGGCCTGACCGAGGCGCACCAGGTGCTGGCGATGAACAACCTCCGGGGCCGCGTCACGCTGCGCACCGACGGGGGCCTTCGCACCGGGCGCGACATCGTCATGGCCGCCATGATGGGGGCCGAGGAATACGGCATCGGCACCGCCGCGCTGATCGCGATGGGTTGCATCATGGTGCGCCAGTGTCAGTCCAACACCTGCCCCGTGGGCGTGTGCACCCAGGACGAGGCGCTGCGCGGCAAGTTCACCGGCAATGCCGAGAAGGTCGTGAACCTCATCACCTTCTATGCCCAGGAAGTGCGCGAGATCCTCGCCTCGATCGGCGCGCGCAGCCTCGACGAGGTGATCGGGCGCGCCGATCTGCTCAGCCAGGTCAGCCGGGGCTCCGCGCATCTCGACGATCTCGATCTCAACCCGCTGCTGATCACCGTCGACGGCGCGAACCGGATCACCTACGACCGGCTCAAGGAGCGCAACGCCGTTCTCGACACGCTCGACGCCGAAATCGTCAAGGATGCCGCGCGTTTCCTCGAGGATGGCGAGAAGATGCAGCTGCAATACGCCGTGCGCAACACGCACCGCACCATCGGGACCCGCATCTCGAGCCACATCGTCAAGAAGTTCGGCATGCGCAACCAGCTTCAGCCCGATCACCTGACGGTGAAGCTGACCGGAAGCGCCGGCCAGTCGCTCGGCGCCTTCGCCGCGCCCGGCCTTAAGATCGAGGTCTCCGGCGATGCCAACGACTATGTCGGCAAGGGGCTTTCGGGGGGCATCGTCGTGGTGCGGCCGCCGATGTCGAGCCCACTCGTCGCGGCCGACAACACGATCATCGGCAACACGGTCCTCTACGGCGCGACGGCCGGGATGCTCTTCGCGGCCGGCCGCGCGGGCGAGCGGTTCGGGGTGCGCAACTCGGGGGCCGAGGTGGTGATCGAGGGCTGCGGCTCGAATGGCTGCGAATACATGACCGGGGGCACGGCGGTGATCCTCGGCCCCATCGGTGCCAATTTCGGGGCGGGGATGACCGGCGGCATGGCCTATCTCTACGATCCGGAGGGCCGGGCGCCGGCGCTGATCAACAAGGAGACGCTGGTCATCAACCCGGTCGGCGCGGCCCATTGGGAAAACCGGCTCAAGACCCTCGTGGAGCGCCACGCCGCCGAGACCGGAAGCCGCAAGGCCGCGGAGATCCTGCAGCATTGGGAAGAGGAGCGGGGCAACTTCCTGCAGATCTGCCCCAAGGAGATGCTTGCCCATCTCGAGCATCCCCTGGGCATCGAGGAAGCCGCGATTCCCGCCGAGTAGGCGCGGCGCCCGGATACCGGGACGGCGAAAGGGGCGGCTCCTTGCGGGGGCCGCCCTTCTTCATGGCTGGCTGGCAGCGCCGGCGGGGGGATGGCGCCGCGAACAGCGCCGCGCCGAACGCCCCTCTCGAACGGCAAACGGCGACCCCTAGGGGCCGCCGTTCTCCTGGCTTCGTCCGAGAGGGAGGGCGCGTGGTTACTGCGCAACCATCTGCTTCTGGACAGCCTGGTTCAGCGCCTGGCTCGACGAGGTCGCATCACAAGCGGCGTCCCCGTCCTTCTTGCCCTGGGCAAGGACGTTGGCCTGCACGTCGCAGACGGTGGCCGCGATGCCGACGGGAACCTGCACCGTCACCGGGATCTGGCTGACATTGACATCGAGATCGCGCGCGATGTCATTGGCGATGTCGTTGTTGCTCAGATTGACGCTGACGAGATTGTTGGCATTGACCTGCGCGGCGAGCGGCGCGCTGCTGAGCGCGAGACCGACGAGGGCGGGTGCGATGTAATTCCGGATCATGATACGTCTCCGTTCTGGTTACTGACAGGGAGCAAACGTCGTCCCCCGCGAACAGGTTCATCCATGGGGCCGCCCGAAAGATGGCTCGGCGGCCAGGCGCTCAAACGGCACCGAAGGCTCGGCACCCCGCCGCCCAGACCCCCCGCCCCGCCGTGCGCTTGACCGGCGCGCCGCATCCGTGTTCATGGGCGCATGGCCCAGAAGACCGTCAAGAAAGCCCCGAAAGGGGCCAAGCGCGCGAAACGCCGGCGCCCCGCCATCACGGCCCTGATCTGGATCAGGCGCCTCGTGCTGGCCGTCATCGCGATCCTGGCCCTCGCGGTGTCGCTCTACACGGTGCTCGACCCCCCGATCACGCCATACATGATGGCCGAACGCGCGCGTCTCGGCAGCATCGATCACCAATGGGTCCCGCTCGAAGAGGTCGCGCCTGTCATGGCCCGTGCCGCCGTCGCGGCGGAGGATGCGAATTTCTGCGTTCACTGGGGCTTCGACATGGCCGCCATCCGCACCGCGATCGCGGCCGGCGGCAATCGCGGCGCCTCGACCATCAGCCAGCAGACGGTCAAGAACGTCTACCTGTGGCAGGGACGCTCGTGGTTCCGCAAGGCGATGGAGGCGGTCATCACGCCGGCCGTCGAGGCGGTCTGGAGCAAGAGGCGCATCCTCGAGGTCTATCTCAACATCGCCGAGTTCGACGCCGGCGTCTTCGGCATCGAAGCGGCCGCCCGGCACTATTTCGGCAAGGGCCCCGCCGATCTGAGCGCGACGGAGGCCTCGCGGCTCGCCGCGATCCTGCCCGATCCCAAGGGGCGCTCGGCCTCGCGTCCGAGCGACTTCGTCCGCCAGCGCGGCAGGCAGATCGCCGACGGGGCGGCGACGATCCGCGGCGATGGGCGCAGCGCCTGCTTCGAGAGTTGAACTGCCGGCCGTAAACCGGCATGCAGGAGCAGGTCCCACAGAACGATCGCAGTTCACATGAATCGCCTTTATCACGTCCCGCTGTCGCCCTTCTGCCGCAAGGTCAGGCTCTCGCTCGCCGAGAAACGGATCGAGGTCGAGCTGGTCGAGGAGCGCTACTGGGAGCAGGACGCCGACTTCCTTCGCCGAAATCCCGCCGGGAAGGTCCCTGTGCTCAAGATGGGCGGCATGGTCCTGGCGGAGAGCCAGGCGATCTGCGAATATATCGAGGAGATCCAGCCCGATCCCCCTTTGCTGCCGAGCACCGCGCAGGGCCGCTACGAAGCGCGCCGCCTGACCGCCTGGTTCGACGACAAGTTCTTTCACGAGGTCACGAAGAAGCTGCTCTACGAACGGGTGAACAAGAAGGTCATGGGACAGGGCTACCCGGACAGCACCAATGTCAAGAAGGGTGCCAAGGCGATCAAGTTCCATCTCGACTACATGAGCTGGCTTCTGGATCAGCGCCGCTGGCTCGCGGGCGATCAGATGAGCATCGCCGATTTCGCCGCCGCTGCCCATCTGAGCTGCCTCGACTATATCAGCGATGTCGACTGGAACCGTTCGGCCACGGTCAAGGACTGGTATGCCAAGATCAAGTCGCGCCCGGCCTTCAGGGGCATCCTCGCCGACCAGCTTCCCGGCTTCCTGCCGCCAAGGCATTATGCCAATCTCGACTTCTGAGACGCCGCCCCGCGCCGAGGCGGGGGCGCCCCGCATGTCTTCGCATCCCGCGCGCCCCTTCATCTTCGTGCAAATACCTTCCGGGGGTCCGGGGGCGGACGGCCCCCGGCCTTTCCCATGAGCGGTGATGCCGGCGCCTTGAAGGACGCGTTGGGCCGCGAGGCGAGGGAAGCCGGTTTCACCCTCATGGGTATCTGCCGCCCCGACGCGATCCCCGAGGCCGCCGGCAGGCTCGCCAGCTTCGTCGGCGAGGGCCGCCACGGCCAGATGGAATGGATGGCCGAGCGGAGGGGCTGGCGCGGCGACCCCGCCGCCCTCTGGCCGCAGGCACGCTCCGTCATCATGCTGGCCCAGAGCTACACGCCCGAGCACGACCCGCTCGCGGTCCTGTCGCAGCGGGACCGGGCCGCGATCTCGGTCTATGCCGGCCAGAAGGATTACCACGACATCGTCAAGAAGGCGCTCAAGCGGGTGGGCCGATGGCTGATCGCCCGGGCGCCGCAAGCGCAGATCAAGGTCTTCGTCGATACCGCGCCCGTCATGGAGAAGCCCCTCGCGGCGGCCGCGGGTCTGGGATGGCAGGGCAAGCATACCAACCTGCTCGGCCGCGAGATCGGCAACTGGGTCTTTCTCGGCGCGATCTTCACAACGCTCGAGCTGCCCCTCGATGCCCCCGCGCAGGAGCGTTGCGGAAGCTGCCGCAAATGTCTCGACATCTGCCCGACGAACGCGTTTCCCGCGCCGTTCCAGCTCGATGCGCGGCGCTGCATCTCCTATCTGACAATCGAGCATCGCGGCCCGGTCGATCCCGAGCTGCGGCCCCTGATGGGCAACCGGATCTACGGTTGCGACGATTGCCTCGCGATCTGCCCGTGGAACAAGTTCGCGGTCGAGGCCTCGGAGACGCGCTATGCGATGCGCCCCGATCTCGACGCACCGCCGCTGCGCGAGCTTGCCGCGCTCGACGATGCGGCATTCCGCGCGAAGTTCTCGGGCTCTCCCATCAAGCGGATCGGGCGGGACAGGTTCGTGCGCAACGTCTGTTACGCCATCGGCAATTCGGGCCGGCCCGACCTCCTGCCCGCGCTCATCCCGCTTCTGGACGATCCCGATCCGGCGGTTGCCGATGCCGCCCACTGGGCTAGGATGCGACTGACCCCCGGCAGGGCGGGGGAGAGCTGAACGCCGCCGCGCAAGCGGCCGGCCAAGGATCGGAGGCGCCGTGGCGCAGGGAAGCTGGCTGCACCGTGCAGCGCTCGCGGCGGAACGCGGGATCGACAGAATTCGCCCGGCCCGCAAGTCGGACACCCCCGTGATCGACCCCCACAGGGGCTACAGCACGCCGGAGGGGCTGGTTCTGCGTGGCCGCGTGCTGGCCTCCTTGCGGAGCACCGCGCCGCATCCCGATCACGGCCTGCTCGACAATCTCAAGCAGATGGCCGGGCTCTTCCTGACCGATGAGCTTCCCGGCATCACCGTTTGCGCCCCGGCGCATGACGTGCGCGCGGTGAGCGACGAGGAAGGATATTTCTCGCTCGTCGTGCCGCGCTCGGCGGCCGGCGATCTGCCCGGCTGGCACGAGATCGCGCTCGAGGTCGACGGGGTTCCCGCCTCGCGGGTCGGCTGCCCGGTGCTCGTCACGGACAGCCGGGCAGAGATCGGCGTGATCTCCGATATCGACGATACGATGATGCAGACCGGGGCCTATTCCCTCGCGCTCAACCTCTGGACCACCTTCACCGGCTCCTCCCTGACGCGGAAGGTCTTCGAGGACAGCGTGGTGCTGATCGACCACCTCTCGGGCCATGGCCGCAACCCGGTCTTCTATGTCAGCTCCTCGCCATGGAACCTGCACAGTTTCCTGGTTCGCGTCTTCGCGCAGGCGGGGCTGACGGCGGGGCCGATGTTCCTGCGCGATTACGGTCTGGGCGAGGGGCAGTTCATCACCAACACCCATGGCGATCACAAGGGCGCCGCGATCGACCTGATCCTCGAGGCCAATCCGGGCCTGCCCTTCGTGCTGATCGGCGATACGGGCCAGCATGACGCGGAGGTCTATCTGGAGGCCGCGCACAGGCATGGCGGGCGCATCGCGGCGGTGATCCTGCGCGAGCCCGGCCCCGGCCCCGACGAGGCGAGCCGGGTGGCCATGGCCTCGATGAAACGCCTTGGCCTCAGGGTCGAGCATGGCAGCGACTTCTACGGCCTTGCAGAGGCGCTCGAGCGCAGCGGGATCGGGCCGGGAAGATCATGAACCCGCTCAGGGCCATCGGGCTGAAACTCGTCTCGGTCGCCCTCTTCGTCGCCATGTCCGCCCTCATCAAGGCCAGCTCGGACGCGGTGCCCCCCGGCGAGGCAGTGTTCTTCCGCTCCCTCTTCGCGATCCCGGTCATCCTCGCATGGCTGCTCTGGCGGGGCGATCTGTCCCATGGGCTGCGTACCCGCGATCCGGTCGGGCACCTGATGCGCGGGCTCGTGGGCTCGATGGCGATGGGGGCGAGCTTCGCCGGTCTCGCGCTGCTGCCCTTCGCCGAGGTCAAGGCGATCGGCTATGCCTCGCCGCTCCTCGTCGTGATCTTCGCCGCGATGTTTCTTGGCGAGCAGGTCCGCCTCTTCAGGCTGGCAGCGGTCGGGCTGGGACTGGCGGGCGTGGTGGTCATCCTGTCGCCGCGCCTCACGGCGCTCGGGGAGGACGGGCTCGACAGGAGCCAGCAGCTCGGCGCGCTCCTGGTTCTCGCGGCGGCAACCTGCGCCGCGCTCGCGCAGGTCTTCGTGCGCCGCCTCGTCGCGCGCGAAAGCACCGCGGCCATCGTCTTCTGGTTCTCGGTCAGCGCGACGGTGCTCTCGCTGCTGACCTTGCCCCTTGGCTGGCGGATGCCCGGTCCGGTGGCGGCGGGAATGCTGGTGATCGCGGGCCTGCTTGGCGGGCTGGGACAGATTTTCCTCACCTCGGCCTACCGCCATGCCGATGCCGCCGTGGTCGCGCCTTTCGACTACGCCTCGATCTTCTTCGCCATCGCGATCGGTTACTGGGCCTTCGACGAGATCCCGGGCAGCCGGGTGATCGGCGGCGCGCTGCTGGTCATCGCCGCCGGCGTGCTGATCATCTGGCGCGAGCGCCAGCTCGGGCTGGCGCGCGGCAAGGCCCGTCCCGGCATGACGCCGCAGGGCTGAAGCCGGCGCCCCCCCCTTCCGTCCCCGCCACCACCACCGGCGGGCACCCCGGATGACCCATGCGTAAGCTCTGGTTTCCGTCCCATCACTGCGCCATAGAAGGGGCATGGTGAACCCGGTGCATACGAGCTTCGAGGATGTGACGCTGACGCTTGACGGCAGGCGGATTTTCGACGGCTTCGATCTGGAGCTGCGCGAGCGCCGTGTCGGCCTCGTCGGGCGCAACGGGTCGGGCAAGTCGATGCTCGCGCGCCTTGCCGCCGGGCTCGTCGCGCCGGATCACGGCAAGGTGCGGATCGAGGGGGCGGACATCTTCCGCGACCGCGCGGAGGCGATCCGGCTCGTCGGCATCCTTTTCCAGAACCCCGACCACCAGATCATCTTCCCCACCGTCGAGGAGGAGCTGGCCTTCGGGCTGACGCAGCAGGGCCTGGGGCGCCGGGCCGCCCGCGCCGGTGCGACCGAGACGCTCGCGGCCTTCGGCAAGGCCGACTGGGCCGAGCGCCCGATCGCCACCCTGTCGCAGGGGCAGCGTCACCTGGTCTGCCTGATGGCGGTGCTGGCCATGGCCCCGCGCCTCGTGATCCTCGATGAGCCCTTCGCCGGTCTCGACGCGCCCACGATCGCGCAGCTGACCCGGCGCCTGGGCGCGGTCGAGCAGAACCTGCTGCATGCCAGTCACGATCTCGCGGCGCTCGCCGATTACGACAGGGTGATCTGGATCGAGGCGGGCCGCATCCTGCGCGATGGAGACCCTGGTGCGGTGCTCGCGGAATACGCCGAGCGGATGGCACGGGCGGGGGCGGATGAATGCTCTCTCTGACCTCGCCAATTCGCACGCCCTACCATGCGCTTCGCGCCTCGACGAAGCTACTGGCACTTTGCGTCTTCACCCTCGCCGTGACCCTGAGCGGCGATCCGCGCGCGGTCTGGGGCGCGGCCGCGCTGGTGGCGGGGCTCTACCTCGCAGGCGGGCTGCGTTTCGCGGCGGCCGGTCTGCGGATGCTGCGCCCGCTGGTCTTCTTCGTCGCCATCGTGGCCCTGTGGCACGGGATCCTGGGCGAATGGGCCGAGGGCGCGCTGGTGATCGGCAAGCTCGCCGCCGCCTTCGGCCTGGCCAATCTCGTGACCATGACGACCCGTCTCGACGACATGATCGCCCTGGTCGAGCGCGTGGCCGCGCCGCTCGCGCGGCTGGGGATCGAGCCCCGCCTCCCGGCGCTGAGCCTTGCCCTGGTGATGCGCTTCGTGCCTGTGCAGTTGCAGCGCGCGGCCGCCCTGGGCGAAGCCTGGCGGGCCCGCTCGCGCCGCCGCCCCGGCTGGCGCCTCGTGACCCCGCTCGCGCTTCTCGCGATCGACGATGCCGAACATGTTTCCGATGCCCTGCGCGCGCGCGGCGGCGTCCGCCCCCCCGCCTCATCGAAAGGATAAACAATGGAACGCAACCTCGCCTATGTCGCCCTCTTCGCGGCCCTGATCGCCGTGCTCGGCCTGATCCCCAAGATCACGTTGATGTCCGGCGTGCCGATCACCGCCCAATCCCTCGGGATCATGCTCTGCGGCACCGTTCTGGGCGCACGCCGCGGCGCGCTCGCCGTCCTGCTCTTTCTCGGCCTCGTGGCGCTGGGCCTGCCGCTGCTGGCGGGCGGACGCGGCGGGATCGGTGTCTTTTTCACCCCCAGCGTCGGCTACCTGATCGGCTGGCCGATCGCGGCTTATGCGACGGGCTGGATCACCGAGCGTTTCGGCGCGGGCAAGCCCCTGGCGCTGACGGCCGGGATCGCCTCCGTGATCGGCGGCATCGTGGTGCTCTACGTTCCGGGGATCATCGGCATGGCGGCGATGCTCGACAAGACGCTCCCGCAGGCGTCCCTGCTCGCGCTTCCCTTCATCCCCGGTGATCTGGTGAAGGCGGTGCTGGCCGGACTGGTCACGGCGGCGCTCGCCCGTGCGCGACCGGGCGCCGTCCTGTCGCGTTCGTGACCCCCCGCCGCTCGGTCAGGGCCTTCCTGCCCACGCCCGTGCCGCGCGCCACGGTGGCCGGTCTGCTGGAGGAGGCGCGGCGCGCGCCGAGCGGGGGGAACCTGCAACCGGGGCGCTTCCATGCCCTTGCGGGCGCTGCGCTCGCGGATCTGTCCGCGGCGCTGCGCCGGGCGATCGCGGATGGGCGCCCGCAGGTGTCGCAATATTCCTACTTCCCCGAGCCGATGCCGCCGGAGCTGAAGGCGCGCCAGCGCGCGGCCGGTTACGCGCTCTATGCCGCGCTGGGCATCGCACGGCGCGATCTGGCCGGGCGGCGGGCGCAGTTCGACCGGAACTACGACTTCTTCGGCGCCCCCGTGGGCATCGTCGTCAGCATCGACCGGCGTCACGGGAAGGGCGGCTTCATGGATCTGGGCATGGCGATCCATGCGCTGCTTGATGCTGCACACCGGGCCGGGCTGCACAGTTGCGGCATCGGTGCGCTGGCCCATTACGGCGACCTGGTGGCCAGCGAGATCGGCCTCGGCGCGGAGGAGATCGTGGTCTGCGGCATCGCCCTTGGCCATGGCGACATGGCGCATCCGGTCAACGGCGTGCGGACCGAGCGCGCGCCGCTCGACGATTACGCCGTGCTGCGCGGCTTTACCGATCCCGCGTCAGGATAAGTGCCGATCCCAGCCCTCCCGCCGCCGCGATCGCCGCGAGCCCCGACGCCCCGGCGGGAGATGCCGCGAGTTCGGCACACAGGCGCACGGCCAGGATGGCGCCCGACGCGCCCACGGGATGCCCCCGCGCCAATGCCCCGCCGCCGCGATTGACGATGCCGGCCGGCAGCCCCGCTCCTTGCGCGCAGGCGATGGCCTGCGCCGCGTAGGCCTCCATGATCTCGGCAACCGCGAGATCGGCCGCCGCGATCCGCGCCCGCCCGAGCACGCGTTCGATCGCGGCCACGGGGGCCAACCCCGGCAGCTCCGGATTGCCGCCCAGCGCGGCCCAAGGCCCTACCGCGATGCGCATCGCGCCCGGCGCATGCGCGAGCCGCTCGGCCGCCCGCGCGCTTGCCACGAGACAGAAGGCCGCCCCGTCCGCCGCGACGGCAGCGGTGGCGGCGGTGATGTTGCCCGACAGGACCGGCGCGCGGGACAGGAGGCGCTCCCCCAGGTGGCGGGCGAAAGGGTCATGCCGCAGGGCAGTGGGCGGCACGGGAGCGATCTCCCGGACCAGGCGCGCCGCCGCGCCCAGCGCCGCCTCATGGCTGCGCCTTGCCCATTGCTCCTGCTGGCCGCGGGAAATACCGCATGTCTCGGCCAGCGCCGCGGCGGCATCGGCCATGGCCGGATCGCGATCGGGCCAGGGTGTGAAGCGGGCCTGGTCGTAGAAGCGGGGCGGGCCGCCATCGGGATCCTGCTCGGCGCGCAGGGGGCGGCGGGAGTAGCTCTCGGCCCCGCCGGCAAGGACGAGATCGGCCTGTCCCGTCTCGATCATCATCGCCGCGATCCCGATCGCATCGAGCCCGCCGCAGCATTGCCGGTCGATGCTCATCGCGCCCGCGCCGAGCGGCAGGCCGGCGGCGAGCGCGATGGCGCGCGCCGGATTGCCGCCCGCGCCAAGCGCGTTGCCTGCGAGCAGATCGTCGACCATGCCGGCCGCGGCGCCCACCTGCGCGAGACAGGCCCGCGCCGCGGCAGCTCCCAGGTCGTGCAGCGCGATGCCCGACAGGGCGCCGCCGCGCGGGGCGACGGGGCTGCGTCTTGCCGCGATGATGTAGGCGCGGCTCATCCGCGGGCCTCGCCGGGCATCTTTCGCGCTCCATCCGCATGCCCGCCGGCATCCGTATCTCCGCCGGAATCCGCCGCGAGGGCGGCGTAATCCGTCTTGCCGGATGCCAGGCGCGGCCAGTCGCGATGCAACACGGCACGGCGCAGCCCGCAGCGGGGTCCGAGTGCCGCGCGGCAGGCGCGCAGCGCGCCCCAGGGGCGATACCCGGCCTCCGGCGCGAGCAGGAGATGGGCCTCGATCACGGTGCCGCGCCGCGCATCGGCCAGCGGCACGATGGCGGCCTCCTCGACGCCGGGAATGCGGCGCAGATCCGATTCGGCCATGTCGAGACGCAAAACACGGTCATTGACCTGCACCACCCGCCCGCTCCGGCCGGTCAGCCTGAGCACCGGCGCGGCCCCTGGGGTCGCCGGATCGAGGATGCCGCGCTCGCCGATGCTCAGGTATCCGTCCTCGCGCCGCAGGTCGGGGTTTCCCGCCGCATCGCCCCCCTCGTAACCGCCGAAAAGATAGGGGCTGCGAACCCAGATCACCCCCTCCCGCCCCGGGCCCAGCGTCTCGCCCTCCGGCGAGCGGATCACGATCTCGACCCCCGCATAGGCCGCGCCGACGGCGCCCGGCGGGGTATCGGGGCCCGACAGGGCGATGAAGCTTGTCTCGGAGGCGCCGTAGAACTGATGCAGCGCCGCGTTCGGGAAAAGGGTGCGTGCCATTGTGCGCGTCGCATCGTCGAGCGCCGCGCCGCCGATCAGCAGATCGCGCAGACAGGGCGCCGGGGGCAGGGCGCGGCGCGCGGCGGCATGGGAAAGCTGCCGCAGTTGCACCGGGGTCGCCCAGAGCAGATCGACCCGCTCGGAGGCAAGCGTTCGCATCTGGCGGTCCGGACGCAGCGCATGCAGCATCCACAGGCGGGCGCCGAGATGCAGCGCCTCGAGGGCACCGTAGAGCGGCAGCGTCGCGCCGGGCCCGCCCAGCGTGGCCACCCGGCGCGCCGGCCCGATGCCGAAATGGTCCGCATTGACATGGAAACTGGCGATCCAGCTTTCCTGGCCGCGATGGAACCACTTGGCGGGCCCCGTGGAGCCGGAGGTGGCGGCCAGCAGGCGCGGTTCGGGGCCCGGACGGTGGATCAGCGAAAGCCGCCCCCCATCCTCGCGCAGGCCGACATCGCCATCGGGGGCCGCGCGCAGGAGCTGCTCTATGGGCGCGGTATCGGCGCCCGGCATGTGCAGGAGGGCGGCGGGATGGCGCCGGAAATGCCGCGCCTTCACGGCGGCCCCGGATGGCGCGGGAGGATCGGCGGCGCGATTCGTGCTATGCTCGTCCACGGGGGAGACATTGGAGAGGTGATCCCATGACCAGACATCCACTCGATCCGCAAAGCCGTCACGGCGCCGGCGCCAGGCTGGGCCATTACCTCGGCCTGGAGCGCCGGGAGCGCCATCACGGGCCGCATGCGGCGATCAGGTTCCTTAGCCGCCTGCCGCGCGCCGGGCAGGGCGGCAGGCTGCGGGCCTTCGCCGCGCATGCGCGCGCCGTGACGCCCGCGGCGTCGCGCAGGGAGCCGCCGGGCTGAGGCGTCACGCCCGGACGAGCTTCTCGTAATCGGCCGCGATGCCCTGCGCCAGCGCGCCGACCTCGAACCTGAAATCGCCGATGCTGCCGACGGGGGTGACCTCGGCGGCGGTGCCGGTGAGCCAGCACTGTTCGAAGCTCTCGAGTTCCTCGGGCATGATATGCCGCTCATGCACCTTGACCTGGCGCTCCCTGAGCATCCCGATGACCGTCTGCCGGGTGATCCCGTTCAGGAAACAGTCGGGATCGGGGGTGTGCACCTCGCCGTCCTTGACGAAGAACATGTTGGCGCCCGTGGCCTCCGCCACGTAGCCGCGGTAATCGAGCATCATCGCATCCGAGCAGCCCTTCGCCTCGGCCGCGTGCTTGGACATGGTGCAGATCATGTAAAGGCCGGCGGCCTTCGCCTGGCTCGGCGCGGTCTCGGGCGAGGGGCGCTTCCATTTCGAGATGTCAAGCTTGGCGCCCTTCATCTTGGCATCCCCGTAATAGGCGCCCCATTCCCAGGCGGCGATCGCGAGGCGGACGGGGTTGCGCGCGCTGGCGACGCCCATGTCGGGGCCCGCCCCGCGCCAGGCAAGAGCGCGCACATAGGCATTCTCGAGCCCGTTTGCGGCAAGCACCTTGGCCTTTGCCTCCTCGATCTGATCGACGCTCCAGGGGATCTCGAAATCGATCAGCTCGGCGGAGCGATGCAGGCGTTCGGAATGCTTGCGCGATTCGAAGATCCTGCCGTCGTAGCAGCGCTCGCCCTCGAAGACCGACGAGGCGTAGTGGAGCGCATGGGTCAGCAGGTGGACGTTGGCGCCGCGCCAGTCGACCAGCTCTCCGTCCATCCAGATCTTGCCATCCTTGTCATCGTAACCACCAGACATGAGTCGTCTCCCTGAAGTCGGATTTCCCGCAAGTTTCAAAACAAGGCCCGAAACGGACATAATGTTGCGCCGAATATGGGCAATCGCTAACAGTGAAGGGTTGGAATGTCAATAAGGCTGACCTAGACTGCTGCCTGCGAAAGTGGCACGGTGCTGAAGGAGGGGGCAATGTCCGAACGCGTGAGCGGCCCTGGCGGCGAAAATCTTCTGTTCCTGACCGATGTGCAGCTGCGCAAGGGCATCGAGGCGATGTTCTATGCCTATCGCGGCTTCACCGCCGATCCGGACCGCATCCTGTCGCGCCACGGCTATGGGCGGGCCCATCACCGCGCGGTGCATTTCATCAACCGCTGGCCGGGAACCACGGTGAACAACCTGCTCGGGATCCTCGGCGTGACCAAGCAATCGCTCAACAGGGTGCTCAGGACCCTGATCGAGGACGGCCTTGTAGAGAGCCGGGTGGGGCATCGCGACAAGCGCGAGCGTCACCTCTTCCTGACCGAGCGGGGAAGCGCGCTCGAACAGGCGCTCAGCGACGCGCAGCGCAGCCGGATGCGCGCGGCCTATCGCCGGGCGGGGCCCGAGGCCGTCGCCGGCTTCCGCCAGGTTCTCGAGGCGATGATGGACCCCGAGATGCAGCGCCAGTTCGAGGGCAGTTGCGAGCGGGTGCGATGAGCCAGGCGAGCGACCAGCACCTGTTGATCGTCGATGACGACGAACGCATCAGGACGTTGCTCAGCAGGTTCCTCAAGCGTCACGGCTTCCTCGTGACCGCGGCACGCGATGCGTCCCATGCGCGCCGGCTTCTGGCCGGGCTGGAATTCGATCTGCTCGTGGTGGACGTGATGATGCCCGGGGAGGACGGGATCTCCCTCACCCGGGCGCTGCGCGATCAAAGCCAGGTTCCGATCCTACTGCTGACGGCCAAGAGCGCGGCGGGCGACCGGATCACCGGGTTGGAGGCCGGGGCGGACGACTACCTTCCCAAGCCGTTCGAGCCCAAGGAGCTTCTGCTCAGGGTCAATGCGATCCTGAGGCGCATTCCGCAGGAGGCGCCGGCCGACAACCTGCCCAAGGTCCTGCATCTGGGCGCGGTGCGCTACGATGCCGAGCGCGGTGAGCTGTGGAACGGCACGGAGTTGGTGCGCCTGACATCGACGGAGGCGCAGTTGATGCGGATCTTCGCGGGGGTGCCCGGGGAGGTCGTGAGCCGCTCGCAACTGGTCGAGGACCTGGGACGCGGCGGCGGCCCCGAGGGCGGCGGCGCCCAGGACCGGGCGGTCGACGTGCAGATCACCAGGCTGCGCCGCAAGATCGAGGCCGATCCGCGCCAGCCGCGCTATCTCCAGACCGTCCGGGGGGCGGGGTACATGCTGGCGCCCGACTGATCGTGCCGGAAAAGGGCCGCACGGGGCGGGGAAGACATGCAACCGGGGGCGCCGGCGGCGGCCGTGCCTTCGGCGAAGGTATTTTGAACGAAGATGAAGGAGAGGGGCAATGACGCTCGCTGTGTTCACCGACGAGGGCGGGCGCGCCCACGTGACCCCGCATGGCCATCCCGAACAGGTGGCCCGGCTCGATGCGGTCGAGGCCGCGCTGGGGGATATGCCAAGGCGCCGGGCCCCCCGCGCCGATGACGCCGAGGTGCTGCGCTGTCATCCCGCCCGTTACCTGCAGAGGCTGCGCGAGGCCGCGCCGCGCGAAGGCACGGTGGTGCTCGATGCCGATACGCATATGTCGCCCGGCACGCTGGAGGCGGCGCTGCGCGGGGTCGGCGGTTGCGCGGCGGCGGTCGACGCGGTCCTGTCGGGCGAGGCGCGTCGCGGCTTCAGCGGTTGCCGCCCGCCCGGACATCACGCCGAGCGCGAGCAGGCGATGGGGTTCTGCCTTTTTGGCAACGTGGCGATCGCGGCAAGGCGCGCACTCGATCACCACGGCTTGGAGCGCGTGGCCATCGTCGATTTCGACGTGCACCATGGCAACGGCACGCAGGATCTCCTTTGGGACGAAGAGCGGGTTCTTTTCATCTCCTCGCACCAGATGCCACTCTACCCGGGCAGCGGAGCGCGCTCGGAGACCGGTGCGCATGGGCAGATCGTGAACCTGCCGCTCGAGGCGGGGAGCGGCGGCGCGCGGATGCGGCAGCTCTACGAGGCGGAGGTCTTCCCGGCGCTGCGCAGGTTCGATCCGGACCTGATTCTCGTCTCGGCGGGCTTCGATGCCCATGCCGACGATCCGCTGGCGCAGTTGAACTGGCAGGACGAGGATTTCGCATGGATCGCCCGGAAGCTCTGCGCGCTTGCCGACGAGACCTGCAACGGCCGGCTGGTCTCGACTTTGGAGGGCGGCTATGATCTTGCCGCCCTGGAGCGCTGCGTAGCGGCGCATGTCGCCATTTTGCAGGAGCCGAGCACATGACCGACACCCCCGTGAGCGAGATGAGTTTCGAGGATGCGATGGCCGAGCTCGAGCGTGTCGTGGGCACGCTTGAATCGGGCGATGCGAGCCTCGACGATTCGATCCGCCTCTACGAGCGCGGCGCCGAACTGCGCAAACGCTGCGCGGACGAGCTGCGCCGCGCCGAGGAGAAGGTGGCGGCGATCACGCTCGACGAGCAGGGCCAGCCCAAGGGTGTCCAGCCGCTCGACCCGGCATGAGTTTCGAGACGGCGCGCGCGGCAAGCGCCGCGGCGATCGAGGCGCGCCTACACGAGGCCATCCCGAGCGGCGGCGAGCCTCTCCATGCCGCCATGCGCTACGCGTTGCAGGGCGGCAAGCGGCTGCGCGGTTTCCTGACCGTCCAGGGGGCCGCGCTGCATGGGCTCGACCTGCCGCGATCGCTCGAGGCGGCGGCGGCGATCGAGGCGCTCCATGCCTATAGCCTGGTGCATGACGACCTGCCCGCGATGGATGACGACGACCTGCGCCGGGGCCGTCCCACCGTCCATGTCGAATGGGACGAGGCGACGGCGATCCTGGTGGGCGACGCGTTGCAGAGCCTTGCCTTCGAGCTGCTCTGCGATCCGCGCTGCCATCCGGGCCCGGCGGTCCGCGCGCAACTGGCGCTGGAGTTGGCACGGGCGGCGGGCGGCGGCGGCATGGTGCTGGGCCAGGCGCGCGACATCGCGGCGGAGACGAGCGCCATGCCGCTCGATCTGGAGCAGATCACCGCCCTGCAGGATGGCAAGACCGGGGCGCTCATCCGCTGGGCGGGGCGCGCCGGGGCGATCCTGGGCGGCGCCGATCCCGCGCCGCTCGACGCCTATGCCGCGGCGCTCGGTCTCGCCTTCCAGATCACCGACGACATCCTCGACGTGACCGGGGATGAGGCGGCGGTCGGCAAGCGGGTCGGCAAGGACGGGGCCGCCGGCAAGGCGACTTTCGTCTCGCTGCTGGGGCTCGGGGGCGCGCGCCGCCGGGCGGAGGGGTTGCACGAGGCGGCCTGCGACGCGCTCGCCTCCTACGGCGCGGCTGCCGATCCGCTCAGGGAACTGGCGCGCTATGTCGTGGGACGCGACCGCTGAGACGCCGTTTGCGCTGGGCCGATTGGCCTTGTATGTGAAGCGCGTTGTGCGAAAGGGCGAGAGATGACTGACAAGCCGGCCACCCCATTGCTCGACCGCGTGGCGAGCCCGTCCGACCTCAAGGGGTTGAGCGATCCGGAACTCAAGGCGCTCTGCGGCGAATTGCGCGCGGAGACGATCTCAGCCGTCAGCGAGACGGGCGGGCATCTTGGTGCGGGTCTCGGCGTGGTCGAGCTCACGGTCGCGATCCACTCGGTCTTCGACACCCCGCGCGACCGGCTGATCTGGGATGTGAGCCACCAGTGCTATCCGCACAAGATCCTGACTGGCCGGCGCGACCGCATTCGCACGCTGCGCCAGAAGGACGGCCTTTCGGGCTTCACCAAGCGCTCCGAATCGCCCTTCGATCCCTTCGGTGCGGCCCATAGCTCGACCTCGATCAGCGCGGCGCTGGGCTTTGCCGTGGCGCGCGATCTCGGCGGCGCGCCCGATCCCGCCCTGGGCGATGCGATCGCGGTGATCGGCGACGGGGCGATGAGCGCCGGCATGGCCTATGAGGCGATGAACAATGCGGGCCATCTGGGCAAGCGTCTGATCGTGATCCTCAACGACAACGAGATGAGCATCGCCCCGCCGGTGGGCGCGATGTCCTCCTACCTGTCGCGGCTTTACGCCGGCGCTCCGTTCCAGGAATTCAAGGCGATCGCCAAGGGCGCCGTCAGCTTCCTGCCGCCGCCCTTCCAGGAGGGCGCGCGCCGGGCCAAGGACATGCTCAAGCACATGGCCGTCGGCGGCACGCTCTTCGAGGAGCTCGGCTTTTCCTATCTCGGCCCGATCGACGGGCATGACATGGACCAGCTCCTGCCGGTGCTGCGCACCGTCAAGGACCGCGCCACCGGGCCGATCCTGATCCATGCGATCACCCGCAAGGGCAAGGGATACGCACCCGCCGAGGCGGCCCGCGACAGGGGGCATGCCACCGCCCGCTTCAACGTGCTGACCGGCGAGCAGTCCAAGGCGAAGTCCAATGCGCCGAGCTATACCCGCGTCTTTGCCGAGACGCTGATCGAGGAGGCCGCGCGCGATGCGCGGATCACCGCGGTGACCGCGGCGATGCCGGACGGGACCGGGCTCGACCTTTTCGCCGAGCGGTATCCCTCGCGCTGCTTCGACGTGGGCATCGCCGAGCAGCATGGCGTGACGTTCAGCGCCGGCATGGCGGCGGGAGGGCTCAAGCCCTTCTGCGCGCTCTACTCGACCTTCCTGCAGCGCGGTTATGACCAGGTCGTGCATGATGTCGCGATCCAGCGGCTTCCCGTGCGCTTTGCCATCGACCGCGCCGGGCTCGTGGGAGCCGACGGCGCCACCCATGCCGGCGCCTTCGACACGGCCTTCATGGCGAACCTGCCGGGCATGGTGGTGATGGCCGCCGCCGACGAGGCGGAACTCAAGCACATGGTCGCCACCGCCGCCGCCCATGACGACGGGCCGATCGCGTTCCGCTTCCCGCGCGGCGAGGGGACCGGCGTCACCCTGCCGGAGCGCGGCGAGGTTCTCGAGATCGGCAAGGGCCGGATGATCGCCGAGGGCAAGGGCGTTGCGATCCTGTCCTTCGGCACCCGCCTTGCCGAGGTCGAGAAGGCCGCCGAATCGCTGCGCTCCCGCGGCATCACCCCCACGATTGCCGATGCGCGTTTCGCAAAGCCGCTCGACCGGGACATGATCTTGAAGCTGGCCCGCGACCACGAGGCGCTGATCACCATCGAGGAGGGCGCGATCGGCGGTTTCGCCAGCCATGTGGCGCAGCTTCTGGCCGAGGAGGGTATCTTCGATCACGGGCTCAAGTTCCGCTCGATGGTGCTGCCCGACACGTTCATCGACCAGGCCAGCCCGCGCGACATGTACGCGGTTGCAGCCCTCAACGCCGAGGATATCGAGGCGAAGGTGCTGGACGTCCTTGGCATCGACCGGCTCGACCGCCGCGCCTGATCGCCGCGCGGCCGGCGCAACCCTGCGTCACTCGAAAGGAGCTGACGCGGGGTCCGGTTGGACAGGGGCATGCCTGGCCGGCACCCTCTGATGCGGGGAGGTGCCGACATGCACGAGAAAACCGACGGGCTGCGCATATTTCGCTGGGGCGTCCTGATCCTGGCCGCGTTCTATTGGCTGGAGCTGTTCAGGCGTATCGAACCCGAGACGTTCGGCTGGCAGTTCCGCTACCTCACCATATGGGCGCTGAGCCTGAGCGTGGTCTCCGCGGCGATGATGCTGCGCCACATGCGCGGCGGGTCGCCGCCTTACGTGCTGGCCGCGACGACGGCGATCTTCAACGCGCTGGTGCTCCTGCTCTACTGGCGGCTCTATTTCACCGATCCCGCCCTGGTGAACGGCTCGGGAGAGATCGTCGCCTGGCGCGAATACTACCTTCACGGCGCGGGGCCGGTGCTCCAGATCATCGACGCATTGCTGCTTTTCGGCGCGTTCCGGCGGCCCTTGGCGACCGTCGCCGCGACGCTGGCGGGGATCGTCCTTTATGTCGGCTGGATCGAGCTTCTCGTGGGGCCGCGCAACGCCGAGCCCGCGGGCCTGGTGACAAGCGGGCTGCCCTATCCTTTCCTCAACGACCTGGCCCTTGGCGGGCGGTTCGAGTTCTACGCGACGACGACGGTGACCGGGCTCGTCTTCATCGCGCTCGGCACCATCGTGACCTGGGCGCGGGGCCGGATGCTGCGCGGCAGGGCGGCGCCGGTCTAGCCCTCCGCCGGCCGCTCGCGCTCCAGCAGGTCGGCAAGCCCGCTGCGATAGTCGGGAAAGAGCAGGCGCAGGCCCAGATCGCGCTTGATCCGGGCGTTGGAGACGCGCTTGCTCTCGGCATAGAAGCTGCGCGCCATCGGCGACAGCTCGGCCGTCTCGAAGGGGACCTCGGGCGGCAGGGGCAGACCGAGCAATTCGGCCGCATGGGCGATCACGTCCTGCGGCGGCGCCGGATCGTCGTCGCACAGGTTGTAGATGGCGCCCGGAGCCGGGGCGGCCATGGAGGCGGCGAGCGCCTGGGCGATGTCATCGACATGGATGCGGCTGAAGACCTGTCCGGGCTTGATGATCCGGCGCGCGCTGCCGGAACGCAGCTTGGCGAAGGGGCCGCGGCCCGGTCCGTAGATGCCCGCCAGGCGAAAGACATGCAGCGGCAATCCGTGCCGGTCCTGCATGTCGCGCCATTGCCGCTCCGCCGCGACCCTGAGCGCGCCGCGCCGGGTGGCCGGGCCGGGCGGCGTGTCCTCGTCCACCCAGCCGCCGCCGTGATCGCCGTAGACGCCCGTGGTCGACAGATAGCCGAGCCAGCCCAGTTGCGCCGCGCGCCGGGCAAGGGGGCCCGCGACGCTGCGCAGCACCGGATCGCCCTCCTCGTCGGGTCCGGCGGAGACGAGGACATGGTCCGCCTCGCCAAGGGCCGCGCCGAGTTCCGCCGCGCCCGTGCCGGGATCCCCGCCGCTCGGCGCGGACCAGATCAGAGGCTCGATCCCCTCGCCGGCGAGGGTGCCGGCCTTGCCCGGATCGCGGGTGGTGCCGATGATGCGCCAGCCTTCGGCGCGCAGGCGCGCCGCGAGCGCCCGCGCGCTGTAGCCGTGGCCGATGGACAGGAGCGTGCCGCTCATGATCCGCTCCGCGGGAAAAGCGCCAGCCGCGTGCCCGGGCAGGGCTCCGCGAAGAACGTGTCGAGCAGGGCGGCGAAGACCGGATCGGCGCCGGGAACGGCCGCGAAGAGCGTCGCGCAGCTGCGCAGCTTGAGCGCGTCGACCGGCCCGAGGATGTCCTGCGCATCGCGCTCGGAATGACGCATCATCGTCCTGGCGCAATCCATGAGACGCGGGCCGAGAACGGGATGGGCGAGATAGGCTTCCGCCTCGGCCAGGCCGGCCAGCCCGAAATGGCGCGCGGTTGTCGATTTGCCGAGGCCGAGAAGCTGCGGAAAGATGAACCACATCCAATGGCCGCGCTTCTGTCCCTCGCGCAGCTCGGCGACGGCATTGGCATAGACGCCCGATTGGGCCCGTGTGAAACGCTCGAGATTCATGTGGCGTAATCCGACCCTTCTGCGTCGAGCATGGCGCGAAGCTCGGCAAGATGGCCGGCGCCCTGTTCGGGATATGCCTCGATCTGCCGGGCCGTCCTCTCGGCGACCTCGTCGCTCAGGATGGCGAGGGGGCGCCCGGTCTGAAGCGCCAGGATATAGGTCCGCGCGGCGCGTTCGAAGTGATAGAGCCTGTCGAATGTCTCCGCCGGATCGGCGCCGATCACGAGCACCCCGTGATTGCCCAGAAGGAGGACCTTGATGGCCGGATCGTCCAGAAGCCGCGCGCAGCGCGCGCCCTCCTGCTCGAGGGCCAGGCCGCCATAATGCGTGTCGACGGCCACCCGGCGGAAGAAGGCGGCGCTGTTCTGGTCGATGGGCGGCAGGACGGGATCGGCCAGGCAGGCGAGCACGGTGGCATAGGGCGAATGGACATGCATCGCGCAGACCGCGTGCGGGCAGGCGCGGTGCAACCCCGCATGAAGGCCCCATGCGGTCGGATCGGGCAGATCGGAAGGCTGGCCGGCGGAAGGTTGGCTGGCCGAAGACTGGTCGGAGGCGGGCGGTGCGGCGAGGTCAAGCTCCAGCAGGTCGCTTGCCCTGATGCGCGAGAAATGGCGGTTGGCCGGATTGATCACGAACCGCCCCCGCCCCGTCATCAGGGAGAAATGATTGGCGACACCCTCGTGCATGTCGAGCCTGGCCGCCCAGCGGAAGGCCGCCGCGAGATCGGCGCGCCGGTGCCGGCCGGTCATGTCATGGCGCTCGTCGCTCGCGGTCATCTGGTCCTCCTCCGATGCGCCACGATCATAGACCGTGCCGGACGCACTGTGCCAGCGGGGAAACGGCCCCCGGGCCCGCTCAGCCCTCGAGCAGCCCCAGAAGCGCCCGCTCGGAGGCGCGCAGGCCCCGGATCGCGGGCGCGGCGCGGATGATCGCGCGGCGTTCGGCGCGGGCCGCCGTGCTCAGCGCGATGACATCAGGGTGGATGTAGCTCTTGCGCGCGATGGCGGGGGTGTTGCCGAGGCGCGCGGAGGCGGCGCGCGACATCTCGGCGATGCTCGGCCCCGCAGCGGCTTCCTCGTTCCCGTCATCATCACCGCGCGCATCCTTCAGCGCAAGGTCGAGCGCGGCGACGGTCCCGGCCCAGGTGCGGAAGGTCTTGGCGGTGAACCCGGCCTCGCCGGTGATCTCGGCGAGCCGCTCGTTCACCTGGCAGGACGTGACCTCGTGCGGCTCGCCCCGCTCATCAGTCCAGCTGACGAGGCCGGCGCCCGGCAGCTCTCCCAGATCGTGCAGCACCCGCGCGAGGCGCTTGTCGCGCAGGTGCTTGCGGATGCGCTTGCCGCCCTTGCCGACGTAATCGAGGCTGAGCCCGTCATCGCCGAGATCGAGATGCTTGCGGCGCAGCGTCGTCGCGCCGTAGCTTCCGTTCTCCTCGCTGTAGCTGGCATGGCCGATCCGCATCGCCATCCTGTCGATCATCGCGAGGATGGCGGCGACGGCATAGTCGCGCTCACCCGCCTCGCCGTTGAGATCGCGGCGGATATGGCGGCGGATCGAGGGCAGGGCGGCCCCGAAGCCGGCGAGATCGCCGAACTTGTCCATCGACCTGAAGGCGGTCCATTCGGCATGGTAGCGATATTGCTTGCGCGCCCGGCCATCGCGCCCCGTCGCCTGCAGATGCCCGTTATGCAGGGGGCAGATCCACACGTCCTCGTAGGCGGGCGGCACGCCGAGCCCGTCGATCCGGCGCCGTTCGAGCTTGTCCTCGATCCGCGTGCCGTCCGGCGCGCGGTAGGAAAAGCCCCGCCCCGCCCGGCGGCGGCTGATGCCGGGTCTGGCATCGGGATAGTAGACGAGGCTGCGCGGTGCTGTCGGCATGATCGGCAAACGGGCAAGGCACGCACGCGGTTCCCGGCGCCCGCGCCCGGCCCGCGGCCATCTGCATCCCCGGCCATGCGGGATACGTTGCGGCACGGCGGCCGGTGATACGCCGGCCGGGCGCGCAGCGACAGCTTGTCGCGCCGCCCCGCTTTGGCCTATGCCGGTCAAAACGCGTGAAGGAGCCGTCATGACCCCAGAGACCAGCCTGCCCCTCGTGACCCCACCGGTGCCCGAGCCGGAGGCATTCACCGATGCGGCCGCCGCCGTGGAGCGGCTGAAGGAGCTCTACGAGGGTGCCGCGACGTTCCTGTCCGAGAAATTCGCGGATGCCGCGCGGGGCGGCCGCCCGCAGGCGCGCTACCGTGCCTATTATCCCGAAGTGCGCCTGACGACCACGAGCTATGCCAGCGCCGACAACCGCATGAGCTTCGGTCATGTCGCCGAGCCGGGCACCTATTCCACGACGATCACCCGGCCCGACCTCTTTTCCAACTATCTCACGCAGCAGATCGGCCTGCTGATCGAGAACCAGAAGACCCCGGTGATCGTGGGGGCCTCGGCGACCCCGATGCCCGTGCATTTCGCCGTGGCCAACGACGCCAATGTCACGGTCCCGCATGAGGGGGTGATGGATTTCACCCTGCGCGATGTCTTCGACGTGCCCGATCTCGCGACCACCCATGACGACATCGTCAACGGCTTCGGCTTCACCCATGCCGACGGGTCGGACCCGCTCGCGCCCTTCACCGCACAGCGCATCGACTACTCGCTCGCGCGGCTCGCGCATTACACCGCGACCGCGGCCGAGCATTTCCAGAACCACGTCCTCTTCACCAACTACCAGTTCTACGTGGAGGAGTTCGAGGCCTTCGCCCGCGCCGCCCTCGCCGATCCGCAAAGCGGCTATACCGCCTTCGTGGGACCCGGCAACGTGGTGATCGAGACGCGCGACGCGCCGCTGCGGCAGCTTGCCAAGATGCCGCAGATGCCAAGCTATCACCTCAAGCGCGCGGGCGGTGGCGGCATCACGCTGGTCAATATCGGCGTCGGCCCCTCCAACGCCAAGACCGCGACCGATCATATCGCGGTGCTCCGCCCGCATGCCTGGTTGATGGTCGGGCATTGCGCGGGCCTGCGCAATTCGCAGCGGCTGGGCGATTTTGTCCTCGCTCATGCCTATCTGCGCGAGGATCACGTGCTCGACGACGATCTTCCGGTCTGGGTGCCGATCCCGCCGCTCGCCGAGATCCAGATCGCGCTCGAGCAGGCGGTGGCCGAGGTCACCGCGCTCGAGGGGTTCGAGCTCAAGCGCATCATGCGCACCGGCACGGTGGCGACGATCGACAACCGCAACTGGGAGCTGCGCGACCATTCGGGCCCGGTGCAACGGCTCAGCCAGAGCCGGTCGATCGCGCTCGACATGGAAAGCGCGACGATCGCGGCCAACGGCTTCCGCTTCCGCGTGCCCTATGGCACGTTGCTGTGCGTGTCGGACAAGCCGTTGCATGGCGAGCTGAAACTGCCCGGAATGGCCACCGATTTCTACACGACCCAAGTGGCGCGGCACCTGCTGATCGGGATCAGGGCGATGGAGGCGATCCGCGAGATGCCGCTCGAGAAGATCCATTCGCGCAAGCTGCGCAGCTTCGAGGAGACGGCGTTCCTCTGATCGCCGTGCAGCGTCCATCGCCCCGCCCCCGTGGCCGTGCCTCCGTGGCCATGCCCCCGTGGCCCTGCCCCCGTGGCCATGCCCCCGTGGCCCTGCCCCCGTGGCCCTGCTGCCACATTCGCGCCATGTTCTCGCCGCACCGAGGCCCGCTTTGGGGTGATTGGTCGGCGGGAATCCTCTTGCGGGGCCGCGATAGTCCTAGTTTTTAGTGCTCGGCCGCCCACTAATCGTTGTGTTAAAACGCTATATGACGTTAAATCCCGGCGATATTCCCTATTCAGGGGCAGCGAGGAGAAGACCATGGCGACCAAACCGATGACAAAGACGCAGCTCGTTGCTGCCCTGTCCGAAAAGATGGACAGCGACAAGAAGACCGCCAACGAGGCTCTGGACGCGATCATCGCCGTCATCACCGAAGAGGTTTCCGGCGGCGGTGCCGTCACCCTGCCCGGCGTCGGCAAGATCTACTGCCGCGAGCGTCCCGAGCGCATGGTCCGCAACCCGGCCACTGGCGAGCAGATCAAGAAGGACGCCGACAAGGTGGTCAAGATGACCATCGCCAAGGCACTCAAGGACAGCGTCAACGGCTGACCGGCGCATGACGGCATCCATGGTGCGGCCGGGAATGCACGTGAATGGCGATACGGATGACGGCGCGTCCCTCGGGGCGCGCCGCACCCGTCTGATGGGGCCGGGCGTGCCCACCTTTCACGATCCCCCGCTGCACCTGGTCGAGGGGCAGGGCGTCTGGCTCCGCGATGCGTCGGGGCGGCGCTATCTCGACTGCTACAACAACGTGCCGCATGTGGGTCACGGCCATCCGCATGTCGTGGCCGCGATCGCCGGTCAGCTTGCCCGCCTCAACATCCACAATCGCTACCTGCATGAGGGGGTGCTCGACTACATCGAGCGGCTGACGGCCACCATGGGCCACGACCTGACGCAGGCGCTTCTTGCCTGCACCGGCTCGGAGGCCAACGATGTCGCGCTGCGCATGGCACGCGCCGTCACGGGCCACACCGGATTGATCGCGACGGACAACACCTATCACGGCAACACGAGCGCCACCTCGCAGCTGGGGACGCGGCGGCCGCCCATCGGCGGCTTCCCCGATCATGTCAGGCTCGTCCCGGCACCCGAAAGCCCGGCCCCCGCCGGAACCGCTCCGAAAGAGCTGGCCGAGGCGTTCGGCCGGCAGGTCGCCCGCGCCATCGACGCGCTCGAGGCGGCCGGGCACGGCTTCGCCGGAATGATCCTGTGTCCGGTCTTTGCCAATGAAGGGGTGCCGCGGGTCGCGCCCGGCTTTTTCGCCCCCGCACAGGCCGCGATCCGCGCGGCGGGCGGCCTCGTCATCTGCGACGAGGTGCAGTCGGGCTTCGGGCGCTGCGGCACGATGTGGGGCCATGAGCGTCTCGGCATCGTGCCGGATGTCGTGACGCTGGGGAAACCCATGGGCAACGGCTACCCGGTGGCCGGGGTGGTCACGCGGCCCGATGTCATGGCCGCCTTTCGTGGCGCTTTCGGCTATTTCAACACCTTCGGCGGAACGCCCGTCGCGGCGGCGGCGGGAATGGCGGTGCTCGACGTGATCGAGCGCGAGGGGCTCGTGGCCCATGCGGCGCGGGCCGGCGCCCATGCGCGCGAGCGGCTCGCCGCGCTGCGAAGCCCCCTGATCGCCGAGCATCGCGGCGCGGGCCTGATGCTCGCCCTGGTGCTCGAGCGGAACGGGGTGCCGGCAACCGACATCGCGCAGCGGGCGGTGGAGGCGATGCGCCGGCGCGGGGTGCTGATCGGGCGGATCGGGCGCGAGATGAACATCCTCAAGATCAGGCCGCCGCTGCCGATCACCCTCGCCGAGATCGACTTCGCCTGCGACATGCTGCAAGAGGTGCTGGGAGAGCTGGGGGATCGGGGGGCATGAGCGCGGGGCTCGCGCTGACGGCGCTGCGCGCGGCGGCCCACTGGACGCAGGCGCCGGCACCGCCCCGGCTGATCGCGCATCGCGAGAACGCGGTCTTCCTGCTGGCACTCGGTGATGGCCGGCGCGGCGCGCTCAGGCTCCATCGCGGCGGCTACCAGGGTGATGCGCATATCCGCTCGGAGCTGGCCTGGACCGAGGCGATCGCGGGGGCCGGTTTCCCCTGTCCCGCGCCGATCCGCAGCCTGTCGAACGCCCTCCTCGAATGCCTGCCCTGCGGCACGCGCGCTTCTGTGACCGGGTGGATCGACGCCGCGCCCTTCGCGCCCGCCGCGCCGCCCGATTTCCACGCGCTCGGGGCGCGCATCGCGGCGCTGCACCGGGCCAGCGACGCGATCGCGCTGCCCGAGGGGTTCGAGCGCCCCGCCTGGTCCGCCGAGGGGCTTCTTGGCGAGGAGCCTCTCTGGGGCCGCTTCTGGGAGAACCCCGCCCTCGATCCCGGCGAGGCGGCGCTGCTCGGCGCGCTGCGGCCGGAACTGCGCCATGCGCTGCGGGGCATGGATGCCGATTGGGGTCTCATCCACGGCGACCTGCTGAGCGGCAACCTGCTGCACGGGGAGCGGGGGCCCGTCATCATCGATTTCGACGATGGCGGTTGGGGCTGGCGCCTCTACGACCTGGGGACCGCCCTGATCGAATCGGTCGGTGCCGCCGATTTCAGCGAACGGCGCGATGCGATCGCCGAAGGCTACGGGCTGGGTGATGCGCGCCGGCTGTCCCTCTTCGTCCTGCTCAGGGCCCTGGCCTCGGCGGGCTGGGTGATGTCGCGCACCCGCCGGGGCGATCCGCGCCAGAGGGCCTACGCGCTGCGCGCACTCGTCTGCGCGCGCGCTTATGCGGGGTCGAACTCCCCGGCATGACGGTCGAGATAAATCCGCAGCCACGGGGTGAAGCGCTCCGGCGCCTCGGCGATCTCGGCGCGCAGCGCGTCGAGCCCGATCCACCGCGTGTCCGCGACCTCGGACGGGTCCGGGCGGGGCAGGGGGCGCTCCCGCGGTTCGGCGACAAAGAGCGCCACGACCTCGTGTTCCGTCATGCCGCCGCCGACATCGGCGCGGTATTCGATCGGCGCACGCGGGCACGGGTGGAGATGCCACAGGCCGAGCTCCTCGCCGAGGCGCCGCCGGGCGCAATCGGCATCCGTCTCGCCCCAGGCGGGATGGGTGCAGCAGGCATTGGCCCAGAGGCCGGGCGTGTGATACTTGCCCGCCGCGCGCCGTTGCAGCAGTGTCTCGCCGCCATGGTTGACGAAGACGGAGACGGCCTTGTGCCTCAGGCCGCGCAGATGCACCTCGAGCTTGTCCACGGGACGCAGCACATCGTCCTCCCATGCGGGGATCCGTCCATGCGCCGCGTCGACCGGAACCGCCTGGCGGCTCATGCGAGCCCTTGCCCGATCAGGATCAGCACCGCGGCGCCGGCCGCCCCGAGACCGACGAGCCCGGCCGCCTGCCAGCGGGGGCGGCGGCGTTCGGGTTCGCGGCGCTGGGAGGCGCGCATCAGGGCCTCCTCGGCAAGATGCGGCAGCTTCGGCCCGAAGCGCGAGAGCACCTGCGCGGTGCGTGTCAAATCGCGCAGCAGCGCCTTGGGCCCGACATTGTCGCGGATATACTCCTCGACGATCGGCTGGGCGACCTGCCAGATGTTGATCTGCGGATGCAGCGAGCGGGCCACCCCCTCGACCACGACCATGGTGCGCTGGAGCAGGATCAGTTCGGTCCGCGTCTCCATCCCGAAGCGCTCCGTCACCTCGAAAAGGTAGTTGAGCAGGCGTCCCATCGAGATCCGGGTCGCGTCCATTCCGAAGATCGGCTCGCCGACCGAGCGCAGGGCGCGGGCGAACTCGTCGATGTCGCGGTCGGCGGGTACGTAGCCAGCCTCGAAATGGACCTCCGCCACGCGGCGGTAATCCTTGCGGATGAAACCGAAGAGGATCTCGGCATAGGCGCGGCGGGTATATTCGTCGAGCCGCCCCATGATGCCGAAATCGAGCGCGATGATGTCGCCGTCCGGCGCGATCTTGAGATTGCCGTGATGCATGTCGGCATGGAAGAACCCGTCGCGCAGCGCATGCTGCAAGAAGAGCGTCAGCACCCGTTCGCCAAGCGCGGCGCGGTCATGCCCGGCCGCCTCGATGGCGGCGATGTCGTTGGCCGGAATGCCCTCGGCCCAGCCCAGCGTCATCATCCGGCGCGTGGAGAGGAACCATTCGGCGGCCGGAACGCGAAAGCCCGGATCGCTGGCGGTATTGGCGGCGAATTCGGCGCTCGAGGCGGTCTCCATCCGCAGGTCGAGCTCGCCCAGCACCACGCCCTCGAAATGCGCGATCACCTCCATCGGGCGCAGGCGGCGCGCCGAGGGTGCCAGCAGATCGACCATGCGGGCGGCGAGATAGAAGGCATCGACATCGCGGCGGAAGGCCTTCTCGATGCCGGGGCGCAGGACCTTCACCGCGACATCGCGGCCATTCTCCTTCAGGCGGGCGCGGTGGACCTGCGCGATGGAGGCGGCGGCGACCGGCTCGGAAAACTCCTCGAAGATGCTCATCGGATCGGCTTCGAGCTCGCGCGCGACCGTCTCGAGCGCGACGGCGCGCGGGAAGGGCGGCAGCTTGTCCTGCAGCACCTTGAGCTGCGCGGCGAGCTCCTCGCCGACCACGTCGGGACGGGTCGAGAGGACCTGCCCGAACTTGATATAGGCCGGGCCGAGCGCGGTGAGCGCCCGCGTCGCGGGCGGCAGGGCCGGATCGCCGGCATAGCCCAGCCATTTGAACGGCCAGCCGATCAGGCGGGCGGCGATGCGCAGCGATCGCGGCGCGCGGAAGGCATCGAGCACGACATTCATCGCCCCCGTGCGCTCGAGCGTGGCGCCGGTGCGCACCAGGCGCCAGATGTTGTGCGGGCCCCTCACCTAGAGCTTCCAGCCGGAATGAAGCGCGGCGATGCCCATCGACAGGTTGCGGTATTTCACCTGCTCGAAGCCGGCCGCCCGGATCATTGCGGCGAAGGTCTCCTGATCGGGGAAGCGGCGAATCGATTCCACCAGATACTGGTAGCTGTCGCGATCCCCCGCGATCGCCTCACCCATGCGCGGGATCACGTTGAACGAGTAGAGGTCATAGGCCTTCTGCATCAGCGGCACGGGAAGCTGGCTGAACTCCAGCACCACGAGGCGGCCGCCCGGACGCAGCACGCGGAACGCCTCGGACAGGGCATCGGGGATGCGGGTCACGTTCCTGATCCCGAAGCTGATGGTGTAGACGTCGAAGCTGGCATCCTCGAAGGGCAGGGCCATGGCATCCCCGGCCACCCAGTCCAGGTGCCCCGCCAGACGCTCGGCCTCGGCCCGCTTCCTGCCCTCGACAAGCATCGATTCGGTCATGTCGCAGACGACGGCGCTGGCCTGCGGCGCGCGTCCGAGGAAGCGGAAGGCGATATCGCCGGTGCCGCCCGCCACATCCAGCAGCCTCTGGCCCGCGCGCGGCGCCAGCCAATCCATCATCGCGTCCTTCCACAGCCGGTGGATGCCGACCGACATCACGTCGTTCATGATGTCATAACGCGACGCGACGTTGGTGAAGACACCGTGCACGCGGCCGGCCTTCTCCTCCTCGCGCACCGTCTCGAAGCCGAAATGCGTGGTCTTGGGATCGTTGTCCTGCATGGGTCTTGCGGTCCTTGCTGCTGGGGCTTTCTTATAGGGCGCCGGGGGGGCGTGACAATGCGCAGCCGGCGAGGAAGGTCCGCGACCGGGCCGCGCAGCCAAGGAGATGCCCGTGCCCGAACTGCCAGAGGTGGAAACCGTCCGAAGGGGGCTCGCCCCGGTCATGGAAGGGCGCGTGATCGAGGCCGCGCAGGTGCGCCGGCCGGATCTGCGCTGGCCTTTTCCGCCGGATATGGCCGGGCGGCTCGAAGGGCAGAGGATCACGGCGCTGCGCCGGCGCTCGAAATACCTGCTGATCGCGCTCTCCGGCGGCGAGACGCTCCTCGTGCACCTGGGGATGACCGGCCGGATGCTGATCGCCCCGCCGGCGGCCGGGGCGGGGAATGACGCGGTGTCGCGCGGTGCGGCGCCGGGGCGCTTCGTCCACGCGCATCCGGCCCCGGCCAAGCATGACCACGTGGTGCTCGATCTGGAGGGGGGCACGCGGATCACCTTCAACGACGCGCGCCGTTTCGGGGCGATGGACCTGATCGCGAGCGACCGGCTGGAGGCCCATTGGCTGCTCGCGAAGATCGGGCCCGAACCGCTCGGCAACACCTTCGACGGTCCCTACCTGGCGCGCGCCCTTGCGGGGCGGGCCGCCCCGATCAAGTCGGCGCTGCTCGATCAGCGCGTCGTGGCGGGCCTTGGCAACATCTATGTCTGCGAGGTGCTGCACCGGGCGGGCATCTCGCCGCTGCGCAAGGCGGGGCGGATCGCGGCGGCCCGTATCGAGGGGCTTGTCCCGCTGATCCGGCAGGTCCTGGGCGAGGCGATCGAGGCAGGGGGCTCGTCGCTGCGCGACTACAGGCAGGCGGATGGCGATCTTGGGTATTTCCAGCACCGCTTCGCCGTCTACGACCGGGCCGGGGCGCCCTGTCCGCGCGAGGGCTGTGCGGGCACGATCCGCCGCATCGTCCAGTCCGGACGCTCCAGCTTCTACTGTCCGCAGTGTCAAAGATAGCTTGATCGGGCGCAACAGAGTGGTAAGGCTGCTCACCTGACGGAACAATCGAAAGCCCGTAATCATGGCCTTCAAGACCATAATCGTGGAGATCGACGATCACGTCGCCCTCATCAAGCTGAACCGGCCCGAGGCGCTCAACGCGCTCAACCAGGCGCTGCTCGACGAGCTGGCGCGCGCGATCACCGAGGCCGACCGGAACGAGAAGGTGCGTTGCATCGTCCTGACCGGCTCGGAGAAGGCCTTCGCCGCGGGCGCCGACATCAAGGAGATGGCGGAGAAGACCTTCGTCGACGCCTTCTCTTCCGACTTTTTCGGCCCGCAGACCGAGGTGATCGAACGCTGCCGCAAGCCGATCATCGCGGCCGTCGCGGGCTACGCGCTCGGCGGCGGGTGCGAGCTTGCGATGATGTGCGATTTCATCATCGCCGCCGATACCGCCAAGTTCGGGCAGCCCGAGATCAATCTGGGCGTCATCGCCGGGATCGGCGGCACGCAGCGCCTGACCCGTCTCGTGGGCAAGTCCAAGAGCATGGAGATGCACTTGACGGGGCGGTTCATGGATGCGGAGGAAGCCGAGCGCTCGGGCCTCGTGAGCCGTGTCGTGCCGGCCAAGAAGCTGATGGACGAGGCGATGGCCGCGGCCCAGAAGATCACCGAGAAATCCATGCTGGCGACGATGTCGGCAAAGGAGGCGATCAACCGCAGCTACGAGACGACGCTCTCCGAGGGCCTGCTGCATGAGCGCCGCCTCTTCCATGCGCTTTTCGCGACCGAGGATCAGAAGGAGGGCATGTCCGCCTTCCTCGAAAAGCGCGAGGCGCAGTTCCGCGACAAGTGAACGCCCGCGCGGCCTGGCTGCTCGCGCCGGTCACGGAGCGGGGCGTGCGGCAAGCGGCGAGAGAAATTGCCGCTTCACAGCGCACGGATTTCGGTCTATAGGCCCCCGATACATGCGCGTGAGGCCCGCTCTGGCCGGACTGTCCCGGCCCTTTGTCCGGGCGCGGCTTCGCACGCAGACGACATTCGAAGATTCTGCGAAAGAGAGCTGCACATGGCCAATACGCCCCAGTCCAAGAAACGCGCCCGCCAGAACGATCGCCGCGCCGCGATCAACAAGGCCCGCCGGTCGCGCATCCGTACCTTCCTGCGCAATGTCGAGGAGGCCATCGCCTCCGGCGACCAGGAGAAGGCCAAGAGCGCGCTGCAGGCGGCACAGCCCGAGCTGATGCGCGGCGTCTCCAAGGGCATCGTCCACAAGAACACCGCATCGCGGAAGATCTCGCGCCTGTCCTCGCGGGTCAAGGCGCTGGCCTGATCCGTCCGGCGCCGCCCGTCGCGGCGCCCGGCATTCGGCGGTCCATGGATGACCCGATGTGAAAGCACGCTTCGTCGAAGCGTGCTTTTTCGCGTTCGGCGCGATCCCCGATGACATGAAAAGCACAGATTTGTGCGGGCCCCGGATTCGACTCGGCCAAGGCCTGAGTCAAGGTGATTGATCTATTGCGGCAATCCAAGCGGCGTTGCTACCTTGGCCCTGCGATTCACTTCGTTGGGGGGACATGACGAAGATGCTGCCAGATCGCGGCGCAGATCGGAGCCAAGGGCACAGCATGCCCGGCCACCGCTAGGCGCCGGATCAATTGTATCGAAGCTGGCCCGAGGCACCTATGGGGGGTGCCGACTGCCTTGCTTTTCCGGGGCGCTGCGCTCCGGACATGTCCGTATTGTAACGTCCGCCGCGAGCGGCGCCAGGCGACTGGGCAGCAATGCCCGGTGGATCGCCGGGCCGTCCTTTGCCGTGGTCAAAGCAGCGCCGCCAGGCCTGTGTGCCCGATCCGCCCCCGTGCGGACCGGCCGCCCGGGATCTGTCCGGTTGCCTTGCCGAAGTGCGCATCGAGAAAACAGGTTTGCAGTCCGGGCGGGGGTCCGGGCTGCCATGGGGCGACAAGGGGCAGTGGAAGCGATGACGAACGATATCTGGAGCGACATTCGGCAAGGTCTGCGCAACGCGGTCGGGCAGAACAACTACAAGACCTGGATCGAGCCTCTCGAATTCGCCGATCTCACCGACGGGATCGCCACCTTCGTCGTGCCATCGCAATTCGTGGGCAACTGGGTGTCGCGCAATTACGGCGAGCAGATCATCCGCGAGATCGCCGCCTCGGGGGCATCCGCCCGCCGCATCGACTTCCGTGTCGAGCGCCCGGCGGCATCGGCGCCGCCCGTTGCCGCCGACCCCGGCGCCCCGGCCCAGCCCACTGCCAAGGCTTCCGATGCCGCCCCCGGCGACGCACGCGCGCCCGCCCCTGCCAAGCCCGCCCGCCCCGGCGGCATGGAGATCCAGGGCGCATCGCTCGACCGCAATTACACCTTCGACAGTTTCGTCGTCGGCAAGCCCAACGAACTGGCCCATGCCGCCGCCCGACGCGTCGCCGAGGGCGGCCCCGTCACCTTCAACCCGCTGTTTCTTTATGGCGGCGTGGGCCTGGGCAAGACCCACCTGATGCATGCGATCGCCTGGGAACTGCAGGCGCGCGAGCGCGGCACGCGGGTGCTCTATCTGTCGGCCGAGCAGTTCATGTACCGCTTCGTCCAGGCGCTGCGCGACAAGCAGATGATGGATTTCAAGCAGCTCTTCCGCTCGGTCGACGTGCTGATGGTGGATGACGTGCAGTTCATCGCTGGCAAGGACAGCACGCAGGAAGAGTTCTTCCACACGTTCAATGCCCTGGTGGACCAGCGTAAGCAGATCATCATCTCCGCCGACCGCGCGCCGCAGGAGATCGAGGGGCTGGAGGGCCGGATCGCCAGCCGCCTGCAATCGGGTCTCGTGGTCGATGTGCATCCCACCAACTACGAGCTGCGCCTCGGCATCCTGCAGCAGAAGGTCGAGCAATACAGCACCCAGTTCTCGGATGTGCGCCTCGCCTCCGGGGTGCTCGAGTTCCTCGCCCATCGCATCACCTCCAACGTGCGCGTGCTCGAGGGGGCGCTCACCCGGCTCTTCGCCTTCGGATCGCTGATCGGGCGGGAGATCGACGTGGCCGCGACCCAGGAATGCCTGACCGACATCCTGCGCAGCTCCGACCGCAAGACCACGATCGACGAGATCCAGCGCAAGGTCTCGGACCACTACAATATCCGCCTCGCGGACCTGATCGGGCCGAAGCGCCTTCGGATCTACGCGCGGCCCCGCCAGATCGCGATGTTCCTGTGCAAGCAGATGACACAGCGCAGCCTGCCCGAGATCGGGCGCCATTTCGGAGGGCGGGACCACACGACGATCCTGCACGGGATCAAGCGGATCGAGGCGCTGAAATCGACCGACAGCCAGATCGCCGAGGATCTCGAAATGCTGCGCCGGGCGCTGAGCGCGGACTGAAATCGGGGGCAGACGCCCCCGGAACGCGCGATCGAGGCGCAAAACATCCGGCAAATCAACGAAGACTGTTGCGCCGGAGCGGCGAACCGATAGGTTTGCCTTCCTGCCATCCCGTGTGGAGAGTGACATGAAGATCAGCATCGAGCGCGCCACCCTGCTGCGCGCCGTCGCCCAGGCGCAATCGGTCGTTGAGCGCCGCAATACGATACCGATCCTTGCCAACGTCCTGATCGAGGCGGAGGGCGACACGGCCAGCTTCCGCGCCACCGATCTCGACATCGAGGTGGTCGACCGTGCCCCGGCCAAGGTCGAGCGCGCGGGCGCGACGACGGTGGGCGCCGTGACGCTGCACGAGATCGTGCGCAAATTGCCCGATGGCGCCCTGGTCAGCCTGACCGATGACGGTGTCTCGGGGCGGCTGACGGTCGAGGCGGGGCGGTCGAACTTCTCGCTCGCGACCCTGCCGCGCGAGGATTTCCCGGTGATGGCGAGCGCCGAATACAGCGCCGAGTTCACCGCCAAGTCGGGCGTTCTGCGCCGGCTCTTCGACAAGTCGAAATTCGCCATCTCCACCGAGGAGACCCGGTATTACCTCAACGGCGTCTACATGCATGTCGCCGACGGCGAGGATGGGCGGATGCTGCGCTGCGTGGCCACCGACGGGCACCGCCTGGCGCGGATCGACGCGGCCCTTCCGGCGGGCGCCGAAGCGATGCCGGGCATTATCGTGCCGCGCAAGACGGTGGGCGAGCTGCGCAAGCTTCTCGACGATGACGAGGCGGAGATCGGCGTGTCGGTGAGCGAGACCAAGATCCGCTTCGCCACGACCGACATCACCCTGACCTCCAAGGTGATCGACGGCACCTTCCCGGACTACACCCGCGTCATCCCGAAAGGCAATACCCGCCGTCTCGAGGTCGATGCCAAGGATTTCGCCCGCGCCGTGGACCGGGTGGCAACGGTCAGCTCCGAGCGCAGCCGGGCGGTCAAGATGCAGCTCGACGAGGATCGGCTGATCCTGTCGGTGAACGCGCCCGACAGCGGCAATGCCGAGGAAGAGCTCGCCGTCGCCTATGCCGACGAGCGGCTCGAGATCGGCTTCAATGCCAAGTATCTCCTCGAGATCGCCAGCCAGGTGGACCGCGAGAACGCTGTCTTCCTCTTCAACTCCTCTGGCGATCCGACCTTGATGCGCGAGGGCAACGACACCTCGGCGGTCTATGTCGTCATGCCGATGCGGGTCTGAGCGGCCGGCACCCCTGATAAGACCTTGCGGCGAAAGGTCGGGGTGAAGGGACAGGGCGAAAAGACGGGGTGAAAGGACGGGGTGATGAGCGGCGGGCTTGCACTCACCGAGCTGAGATTGTCGCATTTCCGATCGCACCGCGCCGCGCAGGTGATGCTGGATGGGCGCCCTGTGGCCATCCACGGCCCGAACGGCGCGGGCAAGACGAACCTGCTCGAAGCGGTCTCGCTGCTTTCGCCGGGCCGCGGCCTGCGCCGCGCGGCGGCCGAGGATCTCGCCCGCCTTCCCGAGGCGCTTGGCTGGCGCATCGCCGCGACCCTCCGCGCCGGGGCGCGCCACCACGAGATCGAGCTGCGCGCCGAGCCCGGACAGAGCCGGACGGTCAGGATCGACGACAAGGCCGCGCCGCAGCTCGCGCTCGGCCGGTTGGCGCGCATCCTGTGGCTGGTGCCCAGCATGGATCGCCTCTGGACCGAGGCGGCCGAGGGGCGGCGGCGCTTTCTCGACCGCCTCGCACTCAGCTTCGAGCCGGCCCATGGAGAGGCGGTGCTCGGCTACGAGAAGGCGATGCGCGAGCGCAACCGCCTGCTGCGCGATCAGCAACGCGACCCGGCATGGTATCGCGCGCTCGAGGGGCAGATGGCGCGCAGCGGCGCCCTGATCGAGCGTCGGCGCCGCGACGCGCTGGAGCGGATCGGCCGCGCGCAGGAGGGGGCGGCCACGCAGTTTCCCGTCGCGCTCCTGTCGATGAGCCAGGAGGATCTGGGCGAGGAGGGGCTGGGGGTCCTGCTCGAGCGCGAGCGGGGCCGCGACATGGCGGCCGGACGCAGCCTGCGGGGCCCGCACCGGGCCGACCTCGTGGCGATCTACGGCAGCAAGGACATGCCCGCCGCCCAAAGCTCGACCGGCGAGCAGAAGGCGCTGCTGATCTCGCTCATCCTCGCCAATGCAAGGGCCCTGCGCGCCGATCTGGGTGCCGCACCCATCCTGCTGCTCGACGAGGTGGCGGCCCATCTGGATGCCCGCCGCCGCGCCGCCCTCTACGACGAGATCTGCGCGCTGGGATCGCAGGCCTGGATGACGGGAACCGAGCCCGATCTCTTCGAGGGGCTCGGCGCGCGCGGGCAGCATGTGACCATGGACGCGGATGGCGGCATGCGCCAGGAAGGCTGAGGGGGCGGCGGAAATGACCATCGGATGGGGCGAGATGGCCCTCTACTGCGCGGCGCTCCTCGCGCTCTTCGCGACCCCCGGCCCGGTCTGGGTCGGCCTGGTCGCGCGCACCTTGTCGGGCGGTTTCCGGGCGGCTTGGCCGTTGGCGCTGGGCGTGGCGGTGGGGGATGTGCTCTGGCCGCTGCTGGCGATCCTGGGGCTGTCCTGGGCCGTATCGCTCTACGGCGGCTTCCTTGCGGTTCTGCGCTGGGTGGCGACGGCTGTCTTCATCTTCATGGGCATCGCGCTGCTGCGCGGCGAGGGCGGCGTGCCGGGGCGCGATGGCCGCCTGACCCGGCCGGGCGCATGGGCGGGCTTTGCGACCGGGCTCGCCGTGATCCTCGGCAATCCCAAGGCGGTGCTCTTCTACATGGGGGTGCTGCCGGGCTTCTTCGATCTGCAGCGCCTGACGGCGGGCGACATCGCGGCGATCTGCGCCGCGAGCTTCGCGGTGCCGCTTGCCGGCAACCTGCTGACGGGGCTGTCGATCGACCGTGCGCGGCGATACCTGACCGCACCGCATGTCATGCGCCGCGTCACACGCGCAAGCGGCGTGCTCCTGATCGGGGTGGGTCTGCTGCTTCCCTTCGTCTGAGGCTCACGAAAAGTTGCGGGCGCGCCCGCGCCGGGATGCTAGGCTTGGCGGGCACAAGAGGAGCCCGCCGATGACCTTCATGCCATCCCGCCACCTGGGCCCGCTGCTTGCGGCCGGAGCGTTCCTTGGCGCCTTCGCCCCGCTCGGGCCCGGCGCCGCGGCCCAGTCGATGATGTCCGGGATCGCGGTGGACGGGCCGGCGATGACGCAGGCCGAGCTTACCCGCGGCGAGGTCGAGGCGCGCCTCGCCGCGGCCGTGCCGGGCGCGCCCGCGGATTTCACGGGTCTGCGGCTGAACGGTCTCGATCTCTCGGGTCTCGATTTCGGAGGGGCGATCCTGCGCTCGGCACGGCTCAATGGCACCGATCTCGCCGGGGCCGATCTCGACGGCGCGACGCTCGACCAGGCCTGGCTTCTGGACGCGGTGCTCGACGGGGCCGGGCTGCGCGGGGCAAGCCTGTTCCAGACGCAGCTCACCGGCGCCTCGCTCAGGGGGGCTGACCTTTCGGGCGCGCGCGCGCCTGCCGATTTCACCAAGGCCGACCTGCGCGGGGCGATCTTCACGGCCGCCGATCTGGGCGCGGATACCACCAACCAGTCGATGGGGCTCATGCGCGGCGTGCTGCGCGGCGCCGATGCGCGCGGGGCGGATTTCACCGATGCGCAGATGCTGCGCGTGGTGTTCGAATTCGCCGATCTGAGCGAGGCCCGGCTGGACGGGGCCAATCTCGACACCGCCCTGCTCGCCGGCGCGGATCTGAGCCGGGCGAGCGTTGCGGGCGCGACGTTCGAAGGTGCCGACATGACCGGCGCCAGGCTCGTCGATCTGCGCGGTCTTGCCGATGCCCGGATGGGCGGCGCGCTCAACATGGACCGTGCCAGGCGCGAGTGAGCCGGCGCGCGGCACGGGGATCCGCATGCCGGGGCGGATCCGCGAAATCTGGTGTGTGTGTCGCGTGACAATGCCCCGATACGCCTATATATTGCGCCCGAATTCACCGGGAAGGTTTCCATGGCCGAGGCACAGAGCAACGTCGAAGAATACGGCGCCGATTCCATCAAGGTTCTCAAGGGGCTGGAGGCGGTCCGCAAGAGGCCGGGCATGTATATCGGCGATACCGATGACGGCTCCGGCCTGCACCACATGGTCTACGAGGTCGTGGATAACGGCATCGACGAGGCGCTTGCGGGGCATGCCGACGCCGTCAACGTCACCCTGCATGCCGATGGCTCGGTTTCGGTGAGCGACAACGGCCGCGGCATCCCGGTCGGGATCCATGAGGAGGAGGGCGTCTCGGCGGCGGAGGTCATCATGACCCAGCTGCATGCCGGCGGGAAGTTCGACCAGAACTCCTACAAGGTGTCGGGCGGCCTGCATGGCGTCGGCGTCTCGGTGGTCAACGCGCTTTCGGACTGGCTGGAGCTGCGGATCTGGCGCGATGGCAAGGAGCATGTCGCCCGCTTCGAGCGCGGCGACACGGTCAAGCACCTGGAGGTGGTCGGCGATGCCGGGGGGCGCAAGGGCACCGAGGTGCGCTTCCTCGCCTCCACCGACACATTCAGCAACCTCGATTACAGCTTCAAGATCCTCGAGGCGCGCCTGCGCGAGCTGGCCTTCCTGAACTCCGGCGTCAGGATCATCCTCGCGGATGAGCGTCATGCCGAGCATCTGCGCTCCGAGCTCTATTACGACGGCGGCGTGCGCGAATTCGTCAAGTATCTCGACCGCAACAAGCACCCGATGATCTCCGAGCCGATCTACATCACCGGCGAGAAGGACGGGATCACCGTCGAGGTCGCGATGTGGTGGAACGACAGCTACAACGAGATGGTGCTGCCCTTTACCAACAACATCCCGCAGCGTGACGGCGGCACGCATATGGCCGGCTTTCGCGGGGCGCTGACGCGCACGATGAACCTCTATGCCGGCTCCAGCGGCATCGCCAAGAAGGAGAAGGTCAACTTCACCGGCGACGATGCCCGCGAGGGTCTGACCTGCGTCCTGTCGGTCAAGGTACCCGATCCCAAGTTCAGCTCGCAGACCAAGGACAAGCTGGTTTCCTCGGAAGTGCGCCCCGCCGTCGAAGGGCTGATGAACGAGAAGCTCGCAGAGTGGTTCGAGGAGAACCCCGCCGACGCCAAGATGATCATCACCAAGGTCGTCGAGGCCGCATTGGCCCGCGAGGCGGCGCGCAAGGCACGCGAGATGACGCGCAAGAAGTCGACGCTGGACGTGGCGAACCTGCCAGGCAAGCTCGCCGATTGCCAGGTCAAGGACCCCGCGCAGCGCGAGGTTTTCCTCGTCGAGGGTGACAGCGCCGGCGGCTCGGCCAAGCAGGGGCGCGCGCGCTTCAACCAGGCGGTGCTGCCGCTTCGGGGCAAGATCCTCAACGTCGAGCGTGCGCGCTTCGACCGGATGCTCGGCAGCCAGGAGATCGGCACGCTGATCACCGCCTTCGGCACCGGCATCGGCCGCGATGAGTTCGACATCTCCAAGCTGCGCTACCACAAGATCATCATCATGACGGATGCCGACGTGGACGGCGCGCATATCCGCACGCTGTTGCTGACCTTCTTCTTTCGGCAGATGCCGGAGATCATCGAGCACGGCTATCTCTATATCGCGCAGCCGCCGCTCTACAAGGTGGCGCGCGGCAAGTCGGAGGTCTACCTCAAGGACCAGGCCTCGCTCGAGGATTACCTCATCCAGCAGGGTGTCGAGGGGGCGATCCTGCGGCTCGGCTCCGGCGAGGAGATCATCGGTCAGGATCTCGCGCGCATCGTCGACGAGGCGCGCAGCGTCAGGCGGGTGCTCCAGGCCTTCCCGACCCACTACCCCCATGCCATCCTCGAGCAGGCCGCGATCGCCGGGGCCTTCGCGCCGGGACAGATCGACGCCGACCTCCAGGGCACGGCCGACACGGTGGCGCGCCGCCTCGACCAGGTGGCGGTGGAATACGAGCGCGGCTGGCAAGGGCGCCCGACGCAGGATCAGGGATTCCGCCTGACCCGGCAGGTGCGGGGCGTCGAGGAGGTCCGCACGCTGGACGGGCCGGTGCTGCGCTCCAGCGAGGCGCGGCATCTGGGGTCGATGACCCAGCAGTTGCAAGATGTCTACTCGGCCCCGGCGCGTCTCGTGCGCAAGGACCGCCATGTCGAGATCCACGGCCCGCTCGACCTGCTCGACGCGATCCTCGCCGAGGGCGAGAAGGGACTGTCGCTTCAGCGCTACAAGGGCTTGGGCGAAATGAACCCGGATCAGCTCTGGGAGACGACGCTCGATCCCGAGGCGCGGACCCTGTTGCAGGTGAAGATCGAGGATGTCGCGGAAGCCGACGACATATTTACCAAGCTGATGGGCGACGTGGTCGAGCCGCGCCGCGATTTCATCCGCTCCAACGCGCTGAACGTGGAAAACCTCGACTTCTGAGCCTTTCGCCGGGAGGCGGGTATTCTTCCGCGGCGCGCCGGTCTTCCTGCGCCGCGGAAGCGCGGGATCCATGCATGGGCCGGTAACCGCGGGGTCACGTTGAACTTGGGTGAAAGCCGCCGCCAGGATGCCTCTCGGGCACGCTCCCGCGCAGGGATGCACCGCGCCCGGCCGGCATGAAGGCCGGAGGCTTGAGCCGCCCGCGCGGACGATCCTCCAGCAGATGCGCGCTGCGAAGCACCAGGTAAAATCCGGCACCTTGTTTCTTCGTCAGCATGAAGTTAGCATGCTAACTAATTTTTGCGAAATCGTTTCAGCCGCAGCTTCCATGCGGGGGGTCAAGGTCCTTGCCACTGCCCGCTTTCGCATGGGGTGGGCGCGACCGAGCATCGATGCAATCGCCAGACCGCGAAAAAGGAGACTTGAGGATGCCGATCACCCCGAAACCGCGCCGACAGCCGGATCAGCGCACCCGGCTCGTGCTGAGCGCGCTTGGCGGCTTGCTGATGGCGACCGGCGCCCACGCGCATGCCGACACGCAATCGGTGGCGGATGGCGCGCTGGTTTCCCCGAGCGAGATCGTGGATTGCACCCTCGCGAACGGTGAAGGCTCGCAATGCGCGCGCTACGTGGTGAAATATCTGCCCGACGATCTCGAGATCGGTCCCTTCTGTCCCGCGACCCTGGATGAGGAGGGGGGCATCTGGCACTGGGACGGCGCGGAGGCCGGGCTCTACCGGATCGACGGTGATTTCCTGCGGCTGCTGGACGAGCAGGGCTACACCTTCTTCAACGAGGCCGGAGAGGTCCATTCCTTCGACATCCGCCTTGAAGCGCCGACCGAGACGAACGAGTGCATCCAGGGCTCGGATGATCCGCAGGTCGAGATGACAGTCCTTATCCCCGCGAACCCCGTCATGGCGGATGAGCCGACCAGCCTTGAGACCGTCGCGCAGGTCGGGATCGGGCTGGACGGTGTTCCGATCTTCGGCGATGCGCCCTCCGTCCTCGATACCGGGCATATGCCGGCGCTCGACACCTGCGGCGGGCATGTCGATCCCGGCGGTTGGTATCACTGGCACGCGACGGCCACGGATGTGAACGCGATCTTCGAGATCGAAGGCGTCGATGCGGAATGCGTGAATGTCGAGCAGGATCAGACGGCACAGTTCGGCTATGCCTTCGACGGGTTCGCGATGTTCGGCCCGCTGAACCACGATGGGTCGGTGCCCGGCGATCTGGATCAATGCGGTGGCCATATCGGCCTTGCCGAGGATGGCGGAGATCCCGTCTACCATTACCATTCGGGAGACACGTTCCCCAACTTGCCGGCCTGCCTGATGGGCGTGGTTGCGCAAGACAACTTCTCGACAAACGCGGCGGGCGGTCTGGGGTCCGCCAATGGCGGCGGGGGGCCCGGTGCGGGTCCCGACTTCGGCGCGATGGCCGAGACCCTGGGCGTGGATCCCGCCTTGTTGAGGCAGGCCATGGAAGAGGCCGGTGGCCGGAACGCGGATCTGAGGGTGGTTGCGGACCGGCTCGGTGTTGCCGTCGAAGCCCTGCAGGCGGCCCTGCCAGGGCCCGGTCGATAACGATCGGCTCTCCCGAAGCGTCCGCGATCCGGGCTCGCCTGTTCCCGGAGCGAGGAGACCGAGCTCGCGGAGAGACCGGATCGGCGAGGCGCGGCCCAAACGCGCTGCGACGGAATTTCCCGGCGGTAGGTTTGCCAGCGGCTGCCAAGAGGGCCGAAACCCGTGCCGCGCGAATGCGCAGCCGCTACGCGGTGCACGCCATTTCTCCGGCTCGCTTCGATCCGCCCGTCGCGGGCCATGCCGGTCACGGTAGCCGCGGCACGCAACCGGGGGGATGGCCCCACCTCGAGGGATGTCCCCGCCGGCCCTTGGGTATGGCGGGTATCGCCGTTATCCCGCCTCGCGGCTTCGCAAACCATGCCCGAGGCGCTTGGCGCTGATCACCGCGGCATCGGTGTGCAGCGACCATGCCTGCGTGAGGCCTTCCATGAGCACCAGAAGCTCGATCTCGCGCCCGGCAAGCCCGGTGGCCTCTCCCGCGCGATGGGCCACCTCGGCCTTGTGCCGCGAGAGCACCTCGCGCAGCGGCACGCTTCCCGGATCGGCCGCCACCGCACCGTGGAACAGACAGCCATGCGCGGTCTCTGTCGCCAACCATGTCCCGACACGTTCGAGCAGCGCGTCGAGCGCGGCCTCCGGCCCGTCCGGCAGCCGGTCGAAAAGATGCGCCAGGTAGCGCGCGTGCCGATGCTCCAGCGCCGCCAGCACCATGTCGGCGCGCGAGGGCATGTATTTGTAGAGCGTGCGCAGGCTGACGCCGGCCGCATCGCGCAGATCCTCGACGCTGGGCTCGGCGAAGCCGCGGGCGGCGAAGGCCCGCTCCAGTCCGGCGGCAATTCTGATCATCGTATCGGTCATGCTTGACGATGTAGAGTGGTCCCTCTACCTACGCAAGTAGAGCAACCCTTCTACCAAAGGAGCAATCCGATGATCCTCCCCGATATGATGAAGGCCATGGTCCTGACCGGGCATGGCGGCCTCGATCGGCTGGAATGGCGCGAGGATGTGCCGGTGCCGCATGCGCAGGCGGGCGAGGTGCTGATCCGGGTCGGCGCCGGGGCGGTGAACAATACCGATGTGAACACCCGCACAGGCTGGTATTCCAAGGCGGTGCGCGGGGATACCGGGTCGGCGGCGGCCCGGGGCTATGATGGCGCCTCCGACGGCGATGGGGGCTGGTCCGGCGCGCTGAGCTTTCCGCGCATCCAGGGCGCCGATTGCTGCGGCGAGATCGCCGCGGTGGGCGAGGGGGTGGACCCGGCCCGCATCGGCGAGCGGGTGCTGGTGCGGCCCATGCACCGGCCCGAGGGCGGCGACGCCGACGCGCTCGTCACCTTTGGCTCGGAGCGCGACGGTGGCTTTGCCGAATACGCGGCAATCGGCGCCGAGAATGCGATCCGGGTCGACAGCGTGCTTTCGGACGTGGAACTCGCCACCTTTCCCTGCGCCTTCTCGACCGCCGAGGGGATGATCCAGCGCGCGGGCCTCGGGGCCGAGCGGGTGCTGATCACCGGGGCTTCTGGCGGTGTCGGCTCGGCGGCGGTGCAGCTGGCAAAGCGGCGCGGCGCGCATGTCACGGCGGTGACCGGTCCGGCCAAGGCGGATGCGCTCCGCGGCCTCGGCGCCGACGCGATCCTGCGCCGCGACGACACGGTGCCCGAGGATGCTTTCGACGTGGTGCTCGATCTGGTGGGCGGTGCGCGCTGGCCCATGTTGCTCGAGGCGCTGGCGGTGCGCGGGCGTTACGTGACCTCCGGTGCGATCGCCGGGCCGATCGTCGAGCTCGACCTGCGCACGCTCTATCTGAAGGACCTGACGCTGACCGGCAGCACCCGGCAGGCGCCGAGCGTCTTCACCGATCTGGTAGGCTATATCGAGCGCGGCGAGATCCGGCCCGTCCTCGCCGAAACCTATCCCCTGCACGAGCTGCGCGCGGCGCAGGAGGCGTTTCTCGAGAAGGCGCATATAGGCAAGATCGGGATCGCGGTCGCAGGCTGACGCGGGATCCCGGCCCTCTCCTGGCCTCGCCGGGTCACATCGCGCCATGATGCCGCCCCGCCCATTCCCGCGGGCCGGACGCGCGATCAGTCCGGCGGGCCGTAATGGGCAAGGACCATGTCGATGCAGTCGGCGATGACGGCATCGGCATCCACCCCCGCCTTCGCACCCATTAGGAATTGCGGCCAGACAAGGAAGTGCTTCACCATCGACAGGAGCTGGCCTGCCGCGAAACCGGGGTCGCCTTGCCGCAGCGCGCCGGCCTGCATGGCCTCCGCGATCAGGGCCTGGATCGGGCCATCCTGCATCGCGGCCCTGGCGAAGAAGGCCTGCGCCAGATCCTGATCGCGCAGAAGCTCCGACATGACCAGCCGGTTCAGACCCATGTATTCCTCGCCGGTCAGATGGCCAACGTAGTCCTGCACTGCCGAGAACAGCTGGCCTCGCAGGGGCGCGCCGGGCAGGTAGCGCAGCTTCGGCGTGGCCGCGATCTCTTCGAGCAGGATGTCGGTGATCGCCTGGAACAGCACCTCCTTGCTTTCGAAATGCTTGTAGAGCGTTCGCTTGGACACCTCGGCCAGTTCCGCGATGCGGTTCACGCGCGCGGCGGGAAAACCCTGCTCGCGGAATTCGCGGATCGCCGCATCCAGAATATCTTTTCTCTTCTTTTCAATCAGTTTCATCGATTCCGTTCCGCCGAACTGCATCTTTGTAAACACTAGGGTTTACATTTTGCGCCGCTCTCTCCTATGTAAACACCACGGTTTACAAACGCAAGCGCCGCGGCGCGAAAGGGTATCGTGATGAAATACAGGCAACTTGGGCAGTCTGGCCTTTACGTGTCGGAGCTGACGCTCGGCACCATGACCTTCGACAACGAGGGCGGCAGCTATGCGGGCATCATGGGCGCCACGGGGCAGGAGCTGGCCACGCGCATGGTCGATCTGTCGATCGAGGCGGGGATCAACATCTTCGACACGGCCAACGTCTACAGCTCGGGCGTCTCCGAGGAGATGCTCGGCCGCGCGCTGGGTGCCCGGCGCAAGGACATGCTGATCGCCACCAAGCTTGCCAGCACCCTGAGCACCGGGCCGAACGATCTGGGCAGCAGCCGGCTCGCCATCATGCGCGAGGTCGAGGCAAGTCTGAAGCGGCTCGGCACCGATTACATCGACCTCTATCAGGTCCATACCTTCGATTATACCACCCCGCTCGAAGAGACGCTGCGCGCGCTGGATGACCTCGTGCGGCAGGGCAAGGTGCGCTATATCGGCCTGTCGAACTTCGCCGGCTGGCAGATCGCCAAGGCAGACGGGCTGGCGCGGCAGCTGGGCTGCGAACGCTTCGTCTCCGCGCAATCCTATTACAGCCTCGTGGGACGCGAGCTGGAACGGGAGATCCTCCCGGCGGTGCGCGATCTCGGGCTCGGCACCTTTATCTACAGCCCGCTCGCAAGCGGCTTTCTGAGCGGCAAGTACGCCCGTGACGGCGAAGCCGCGGGCCGGCGCTCGGGCTTCGACTTTCCCCCGGTCGACAAGGATCAGGGCTTCGGCATCCTCGATGTGCTGGCCGGGATCGCCGAGGCGAAGAACGCCTCGGTCGCGCAGGTCGCCCTGGCTTGGCTGCTGCACAAGCCGGGCGTGACCAGCGTGATCGTCGGCGCGCGCAAGCAAGAGCAGTTGGTCGATAATCTCGGGGCTGCCGATATCGCGCTGGGCGACGAGGAGATGGCGCGGCTCGACGCGGTCAGCGCGCTGAGGCCCGAATATCCCGGCTACCTGCCACGGATGCGGCGCGGCGACAGCCTCTTCGCCCGCCGCGCCGGCTGAGCACGCTCAAGGACAACCGGCATCCGGCCGCCACCGCATCGAAGGATCAAGACGATGGAACAGACCCAATTCGGACCCGAGGGTTGGACGCCGGGCCGCCTCGGCACCCTTTCCGGCAAGACCTATGTCATTACCGGCGCCAATGCCGGGGCGGGCTTTCAGGCCGCGCGCATCCTGCTGGGCAAGGGCGCCCGGGTCGTGATGCTCAACCGAAGCGCCGAGAAATCCGCCGCGGCCGTTCAGGAGCTCAAACAGGAATTCGGCACGGATGCCGAGATTGGCTTCGTCCGGATGGACCTGGCTGAACAGGCCTCGGTGCGCGCCGCCGCCCGAGAGGTGCTGAGGACCGTGCCGCGCATCGACGCGCTGATCTGCAACGCGGCCATTGCGCAGGTGCCGACGCGCAAGCTCACGCCGGACGGCTTCGAGAGTCAGCTCGGCACCAACCATTACGGTCATTTCACCCTGTGCGGGATGCTCTTCGACCGCATCGAGGAGACGCGGGGCCGGATCGTGGTCGTGGCGAGCCTCGGGTACAAGATGGGCCTGCGCACCATCCGTTTCGACGACATGAACTGGGAGAAGGGCTACAGCGCGAACCCCGCCTACAGCCAGAGCAAGCTGGCACAGATGATGTTCGCCTACGAGCTTCAGGACCGGGTGAGCGCCGCGGGCCGCGCCGTCGAGATCCGTGTCTGCCATCCCGGTTCCTCGCGCACCTCGCTCATCACCACCAGCGGCGGTTGGGGCACCCGGATCATGTTCAAGCTGATGTCGCTCTCGCCCATGGTGCAGTCGGCCGAGAAGGGCGCCTACCCGGAAGTCATGTGCGCCACGCAGGACGGGCTTGCGGAGCGTGCGCTCTACGGGCCCACCGGGCGGATGGAATGGGTGGGTCCGGTCGGGCGCGGCACGCTGGAGCCCCACGCCCATGACAAGCCGGTCATGGTCCGGCTCTGGGAGCGCTCGGAGCGGGACACAGGCTTCACCTGGTCGCTGTGACCCCGCCTCCGCCTTCTTGCCGTCCCCACGGGGGCAGCCCCTCGTCGCCCCCGTGGCGGCAGGGGAGGCTGGCCATGGACGGCGCGGCGGCCGCCGGCGACCGGGCGCGGGGCTGCTCCCGCCCGGCCCGGCCCGGCAGAACCCGGCGCGGGCGGGCCGCGATCTTTCGGGCAGATCCGTGCCATTCGCCGTGACGGCCGCCCCAAGGCTCCGCCCGCCGGCGAATGCGCCTTGGGTTGCCGGAGCGCCGTGGTTTCCTATCGCCGCGGCGGCAGGTGATCGGCGATGAGCCCCTCGATCGCCTCGACGATGACGCGTACCCGCTCGCGATCCCCGGCCTCCGCCTGGGGTTGTGCGAAACGCCCGGCGTCATTGTCGAAATACCGGCCCGAGGCGCCGGCGAAGGCGTCCGACAGGGCCGCGCGCACAAGGATATCGGCGCCGATGCCGATATCGTTTCCGGCAACGCCGAAGCCCTCCTTGACCATGCGGGTCGCAAGGAGCGAGCCGGGGTTCACGGCCACGGTGACCGGACCGTCGGGGCCGAGCTCGGCGGCAAGGGCCTGCGACCAGATCGTCAGGGCGAGCTTGCTCTGCGCATAGGCGTCCATCGCGGCGAGGGGGCGCCCATCCGTCAGCGCGCCGAGATCGACCGGCGCCTGCGCGGCCGATGAAAGATGGATGATGCGTCCGCCGGCGGGGATCGACGGCAGCAGGCGGCGGGTCAGAAGGGCGGGGGCAAGGGTGTTGACCGCAAAACGCAGATCGAGCCCGCCCGGCAGGCGCGCATCCGCGCTCTTGAGCACGCCGGCATTGTTGATCAGCACGTCGAGGCGGTCATGACGCGCGGCAACCTTCTCGGCCAGGCCGGCCACTTCGCCAAGCTGCGACATCTCGGCGCGATAGGTCTCGACCGGGCCGGCGCCGGCGATTGCGCGCAGCTCCGAGGCCGCCGCATCGAGCTTGCCCGGATCGCGGCCATGCAAGAGCAGGTGATGGCCCTCGGTGGCGAGGCGGCGGGCCGTCTCGCGGCCGATGCCGTCGCTCGCTCCGGTGATCAGGATGGTCTTCATGTCGGTCTCCTCGGCAGGCGGGGCGCGGCGAAGGCCGCAAGGGGGGATTTCGCCCCCCGGCGCGGGCCGATCGTGGCCGGCCCCGGGGGGTCATCGTCGCGCTCGGGCGGCGCGCCTGGTGCGGCGGGGCCGCCGCGGGGCAGGGCGGCCTAGAATCCGCCGAGCACCTGCTTGCCGATCACCCGGCCGCTCTCCTGGCGTTCATGGGCGGCGCGCAGCCTCCCGGCCTCCAGCGGCCCGAGCCGCTGGGTGACGGTCGAGAGCAGGGTGCCGTCGTCGATCATCTGCGATACCCGGTTCAGCAGATCGCGCTGCGCGGCGATGTCCTCGGTGCCGAACATCGAGCGGGTGAACATGAATTCCCAGGAGATGGTCAGCGCCTTGGGCTTGCCCGGCTTGATGTCGAAATCCTTCGGATCGTCGATCAGCGTGACATGCCCGCGCGGGGCGATCAGCGCGACGATCTGCTCCCAGTGCTGCCCGGTGGCCGTCAGGGCCGCGACATAGCGCGGCGCGAGACCGAGCGCGCTCACCTGCGCGGCAAGCGGTTCGCGGTGGTCGATCACGTGATCGGCGCCCATCTTGCGCACCCATGCGCGCGTCTCGTCGCGCGAGGCGGTGGCGATCACCGTCAGCCCGGTCAGCGCCTTCGCCAGCTGTATCAGGATCGAGCCGACCCCGCCGGCGCCGCCGATCACCAGGATCGCCTCGCCGTCGCCGCCGCCCTCGGGAATGCGGAAACTGTCGAAGAGCATCTCCCAGGCGGTGATCGCGGTCAGCGGCAGACCGGCGGCCTCCTCGAAATCGAGGCTCTCGGGCTTGCGGCCAACGATGCGCTCGTCGACGGCATGCAGCTCGGCATTGGTGCCGGGGCGGGTCACGTCGCCGGCATAAAACACCGTGTCGCCGGGCTTGTAGACCGTGACCGCGTCGCCGGTCTCGCGCACGATGCCGGCCGCGTCGAATCCAAGGATCCGGTGGCCGGCCTCGGGCGCTGCGGCCGCGCGCAGTTTCGTGTCGACCGGATTGACCGACACACCGCGCACCTCGACCAGCAGGTCATGCGGGCCGATCTCGGGGCGCGCAGCCGTGACTTCGACCAATGCGCCGGGGGCGTCGATCGGGCCGGCTGTATCGTATCCAATGGCTTTCATCCGTTTCGTCTCCAGATCATGTTCACTTGCCGTCATGGGTAAGCCTTGCGGGAAAGACAGAAAAGGCAAACTCTGGAGTTCAGAATTCGCCTTCCGGATATAATCCCCGGACAGGACGGCCCGCCTCCTCCCGGGATGGCCGCCGAACGGCGCGGTATCGGTCCGGGGCTGCGGGTGCCGTCGGCTTGCCGGAAAGACGCGCGCGATCTTGCGCCCCCGTGATCGCCCCTTCTGGACAGGCGCGCGGGATAGCAGGTAGATGGGCGCGCGCGAACAGACCCGTGCGAACAGGCCCGTGCGGTCAAGCACGTGCGGCCCCGCCCACGCGCAGGGGTCCATGCAGATGAGAGGGGCGCCCGTGATGGCAAAGCCGAACACCCCGCCCCCTGTGGCGCGCGGCCCGTGCCGGGACCGGCCGGACCGGTGATGACAACGCGCCCCGCCCCCGCCGCGCCGGCCCGCATGATCGGTGTCCTCTTCGGTCTTCTGGCCGCCACCGCATGGGGCACCACCGGAACCGCGGCCACCTTCGCGCCGGAGGTTCCGGCAGTGGCGATCGGCGCCGCGGCGATGGGTATCGGCGGGATGCTGCAGGCGCTCATCGCCATTCGCGGGATCCGCTCGGAGCGCGGTGCCCTCCTGCGCCACCGCCGCCCGCTTCTGGTGGGGGCGATCTGCGTCGCGATCTATCCGCTGGCCTTCTACGCCTCGATGCGTCTGGCCGGCGTTACCATCGGAACCGTCATCTCCATCGGGTCCGCTCCGCTGATCTCGGCATTGATCGAGAACCGCGTCGAGGGGACGCGGCTCACCCTGCGCTGGGGCATCGGGGCCGCGCTGGGCATCGGGGGCATGGCGCTTCTGGGGGCCATGGAGGGCAATCACGAGGCGCTCGCGCCGAACGTGCCGCTGGGCGTGGCGCTCGGCCTGCTGGCGGGCATGACATACGCGCTCTACGCCTGGTGCGCGCGGCGACTGATGCAGCATGGCATCGAGGCACGCGCCGCGATGGGGGCGACATTCGGTCTGGGCGGGCTCTTGCTGATGCCGGTTCTCTTCGCGGCGGGCGATCCGTTCCTCGACAGCGCGAGTAACCTGATGGTCGGGATCTACATGGCAACCGTGCCGATGTTCCTGGGCTATGTCGCCTTCGGTATCGCGCTGTCGCGCCTGCCGAGCAGCCAGGTGACGACCCTCACGCTCTTCGAGCCGGTCGTCGCCGCGCTGCTGGCCATCGCCGTCGTGGGCGAGCGGCTTCCGCCCCTCGGGTGGCTCGGCGTCGGGCTGATCATCGCCTGTCTTTTCTGGAATGAGGCGCCGTTGCCCCGCCGCCGCACCCGCCGCACCCGCACCCGCCTATCCGCCCTCCGGCGCTGATGGCCAAATCCATGCACGGGCCCTGGGATCGGGTCCGCACCGCTATGACGAGGGCTGCATGCTGACTGGAACGGACCTTGACGAGCTGACCGCGTTCCGCCGGGAGCTTCACCGTCATCCGGAGCTTTCGGGGCAGGAGGTCGGGACGGCCTCCATGATCGCCGCCGCATTGCGGGACCTGTCCCCGAGCCGGATCCTCACGGGGCTCGGGGGGCATGGCGTGGCCGCCGTCTTCGACAGTGGCCGGGAGGGGCCGACCGTCCTCTTCCGCGCCGAGCTCGATGGCCTGCCGATCGAGGAGCGCAACGACATCGCCTGGGCCTCGCTCCATGCCGGCAAGAGCCATGTCTGCGGCCATGACGGCCATATGGCGATGCTGCTGGCGCTGGGGCGCATGGCGGCGCGCCGGCCCGTGGCGCGCGGGCGGGCCGTGCTGCTGTTCCAGCCGGCCGAGGAGGATGGCAGCGGCGCGCTGGCCGTGATCCGCGATCCCGCCTTCGCGGCGATAAGGCCGGACTGGGCCTTTGCCATCCATGTCCTGCCCGGTCACCCGTTCGGCCATGTCGCGGCCCGCGCCGGGCTGATCAATTGCGCCTCCATGGGGTTGCGGATCGCGCTTTCGGGCAAGACCGCCCATGCCGCCGATCCGGGGGCCGGGCTCTCCCCCGCGCGAACCGTGGCCTCCTTGATCCCGGACCTCGAGGCGCTCGGACGTGACGGGCCGGTCGATGAGGGGTTCCGCCTGGTCACGATCACCCATGCCAGGATAGGCGAGCCGTCTTTCGGGGTGGCCCCGGGAGAGGCGGAACTCTATGCAACCCTGCGCAGCGCCAGCGATGCACAGCTCGATGATCTCGAGACCGCGGCGCGCGGCCTTGCCGCCGCGGCGGCGCGCGATGCGGGGCTCGGCCTGCGCTTCGAGACCTGCGACAGGTTCGCCGCCTCGATCAACGACCCCGAGGCCGTCGCGGTTGCCGCCGCGGCGATGGGGGCGGCCGGGATCACGCATGGCGAAGCCGGTCTTCCGATGCGCGCCTCGGAGGATTTCGGCGTGTTCGGTTGGGGCGCCAAGGCGGCCATGCTGTGCCTTGGCCCCGGCGAGGATCATCCCGCGCTGCACAATCCCGATTATGACTTTCCCGATGCGCTGCTCCCGGTGGGAAGCGCCATATTCGAGCGTATCATGCGCGATCTCCTGGGGCATGCCGACGCGCCGCCCGCCGGAGACAGGCCGCTCGCGCCCGAAGCCTGACCGCGCGCGGGACGGCCCGGCGATCGGCGAGCGCGCGCCCCGCTTGAAGCGGCAATCATGGAAGCGCTGGGCCCAATCGCGCCGGGTCCGTTCGGGCCCGCGTTCGGCGAGGCCGGTCTGACCGGGCCTGCGGCCCTACCCGGAAGGGCCGGGTGATCCCTGCGGTGCCGGACCGGTGCCGAATATCCAGGCCCCGTCCGCACGCTCGCGGCGCCAGGCGATGCCGCGATGGTGCAGATGCTGGCAATGTGCCATCGCCTCGACGAGGGCGAGCCCGTATTCGCCCCCCCTGATGGGCCGCCTGTAGAGCAGGTCGAAGCATTCCGCGGCACTATGCGCCGTGGCGAGGAAATCGGTCAGCCTGCCAAGCGCCGCATGATGGTTGTCGATCAGGTTGCGCAGCCTGTAGGGCAGGCCGGTGAAGGGAAGCTTGTGCCCCGGCAGCACGAGCTGATCGTCGCGCGCGCAGTCCAGCAGCCGCGTGCAGGCGGTGATCCAGTCCTCCACGGGATCGGCCTCGGGCTCGGTGGCGTAGAGCCCCAGATTGGGCGAGATCGAGGCGAGAAGCTGATCCCCCCCGATCACCAGCGGCGCATCGCTCGACCAGAGCGTGACATGCGCCGGCGCGTGTCCCGCGCCCATTCTCACTTGCCATTGCTGCCCCGCGGCGGTCAGCGTGTCGCCCTCGCCAAGCCGGGTGAAGCCGAGGGGCAGGGGCGCCGAGACATCGGCGAAGTTGAAGGGCCGCTCGTTGCGGCGGCGCTCGAGGATATCGGGCGCCATGCCGCCCCTGCGCCAGTGGCGCACCGTTTCCCGTGCCGGGCGCTCCTGGACATCGAGGATCATCATCCGCGCGAGCAGCCAGGCCGTGCGCGACATCATCAGCTCGGCGCCGTGATCGCTCACGAACCAGCCGGCAAGGCCCACGTGATCGGGGTGGTGATGGGTCACGATCACCCGCCGCACGCGCCGCCCGGCGAAGGGACCATCCAGAAGCGCGGTCCAGATCGACCGCGTGGCCGGATCGCACAGGCCCGGATCAACGAGCGTCAGCCCCTCCTCGTCCTCGAGGATGTAGGCATTGACGTGATCGAGGGCCATCGGCAGGGGCAGGCGGACCCAGTGGATCGCCTCGGCGACCCGCAAGGGGCGGCCGAAGGCGGGCGGCTCCGCCCAGGGCATGCGGATCGCCGCGCCGGAGCGCGCGGCGGTCACAGGTCCTCTGTGCGATTCGCATAAAGCCCGCCGGCACCCTCGCGCGCCTGGGTCAGCAGCCAGGAATATTCCGGCAGCATCCGGCGGATGTAGAACCGCGCCAGCTCGGTGCGCGGCCCCGGTCCCGCGCTGGTCGCCGCGCGCAGGTGGAAATGGGCCCCGAGCACGCGTGCGAAGGCCCGCAGATAGGGAACCGCCCCGGCGAAACGGTCGTCCATCCGCTCTTGCGCGACCATCCACTCGGTCGTCTCGCGCAGGGTCTCGGCGGCGTTCCAGACCCGCTTTGCGAGGCGGGGATTGGTGGCGCGGGCGGTTTCGGCGCCGGTTTCGATGTCGTCGAGGATCTTGCCGGCGGTCCGCCCGCCATCCATCAGCTTGCGCCCGACGAGGTCCATCGCCTGGATGCCGTTCGTGCCCTCGTAGATCGCGAGCACCCGCCCATCGCGGACGAATTGCGCGGCGCCCGTCTCCTCGATGACACCCATGCCCCCATGGACCTGGATGCCGGTCTGCGCCGCGGAGATCCCCACATCGGTCCCGAAGGCCTTGGCGATCGGGGTGAGGAAGGCGGCACGGTCCTTCCAGAATTGCTCGCCGGTCGCGCTCGCCATGTCGGCCGATACCGAACAGCCCAGAGCGATCGACCGGGCGGCGAAGATGTCGGCCTTCATCTCGAGCAGCATCCGGCGCACGTCGGGATGGCCGAGGATGCTTCCGCCGGGCTCGTTGTTGCGGCCCTGGACGCGATCGCGGGCATAGGCGAGCGCATGCTGGTAGGCGCCCTCGGCCACGCCTATCCCCTGCACCCCGACGCCGAGGCGGGCGTTGTTCATCATCGTGAACATCGCCGCCATTCCGCCATGCTCCTGGCCCACGAGCCAGCCGATGGCGCCGTCATATTCCATGACGGCCGTCGGCGAGCCGTGCAGCCCGAGCTTGTGCTCGAGCGAGATGACGCGCAGCGCGTTGGCCCGGCCGGGATTGCGCGCCGCGTCGGGGATGTATTTGGGCACGAGAAAGAGGCTGATCCCCTTGGTGCCGGGCGCCCCGTCCGCGAGGCGGGCCAGGACGAGATGGCAGGTGTTGTCGGTGAAGTCGTTGTCGCCCCAGGAGATGTAGATCTTCTGGCCGGTGATCTTGTAGGTGCCGTCGCCCACCGGCTCCGCCCGGCTGCGCAGCGCGCCGACATCCGAGCCCGCCTGCGGCTCGGTCAGGTTCATCGTGCCGTTCCATTCGCCCGAGATCAGCTTGGGCAGGTAGATGGACTTGATCGCGTCGCTGGCATGATGCTCGAGCGCCTCGATCTGGCCCTGGCTCATGAGCGGAGCAAGCTGCAGCGACAGGCAGGCGCTGGCCATCATCTCGTTCACCCCGGTGGCAAGCGCCATGGGCAGGCCGAGACCGCCATATTCGGGATCGGCGGCCATTCCCACCCAGCCGCCCTCGGCCACCGCGCGGTAGCCCTCGGCGAAGCCCGGCGAGGTGCGCACGACGCCGTTCTCAAGCCGCGCGGGATGCAGATCGCCGGACCGCTGCAGGGGCGCGAGCTTGTCCTCGCACATCTTCCCGGCCTCGGACAGGATCGCGGCGGCCATGTCGGGTGTGGCATCGGCGAAACGCTCGGTCTCGGTCACCCGGTTGAGCCCCACCAGATGTTCGAGAATGAATGTGAACTCGCCCGTGGGCGCGGTATAGGTCATGGGGTCATCTCCTGGCTGCGGCGACATCTTGGCAGAGCGCGGCGCAACGCATATGCACTTGTTCGGTTGCGCCAGAGGATGGGCGAGGCCTGTTGCACCGGCAACCGGGACGCAGCGTCACGAGGGAAGGTGCGAAACATGCGGACCCTGGAGCTCGAAGCGGGCGAGGTCGGAGAGGCGGCGCGCCTGCTGCGCGAGGGACGGCTGGTCGCCTTCCCCACCGAGACGGTCTACGGGCTGGGCGCCGATGCGCGCGACGATATCGCGGTCGCGCGGATCTTCGAGGCCAAGGGCCGACCGCAGTTCAACCCCCTGATCGTCCACCTGCCGGATATGGCATCCGTGGAGGCCGTGGCGGAGCTGTCCCCCGACGCGGCCCGGCTGGCGGAGGCTTTCTGGCCCGGCCCGATGACGCTCGTTCTGCCGCGGCGGGAGGCGGCGGGCCTGTCGCCGCTCGTCAGCGCCGGTCTGCCGAGCATCGCGGTCAGGGTGCCTTCGGGCGCGCTCGCCCGCTCGCTTCTGACGCAGGCGGGCATTCCCGTTGCCGCGCCCTCGGCGAACCCGTCCGGGCGCGTCTCGCCGACGCGGGCCGCGCATGTCCTGAGGGGGCTGTCGGGGCGGATCGACGCGGTGCTTGATGGCGGCCCCTGCGCCGTCGGCCTCGAATCGACCATCCTGCAGCCGCGGTCCGCATGCGAGGGTGGCGGTGTGCGCCTGTTGCGACCCGGCGGGCTGGCCGCCGAGGCCGTCGAGGCCTGCCTTGGCGCGCCGCTCCTGCCGCCGCCCGCGCCGGGGGGCACGGATGGCGAGACGCCGGCGGTGACCGCGCCGGGACAGCTGGCCTCGCATTACGCGCCCGCCGGCCGCATCCGTCTCGACGCGGATGCCGCCGAGCCCGGCGAGGTGCTCCTCGGTTTCGGTCCGGTGGAGGCTGCCTACAATCTGTCGTCCGCGGGCGACCTGGTCGAGGCGGCGGCCAATCTCTTCGGACATCTGCAGGCCCTCGACCGTGCCGGCGTGCCACGCATCGCCGTCTCGCCGGTGCCGCGCATCGGACTCGGGCGCGCGATCAACGACCGGCTGGCGCGGGCGGCGGCGCCGCGCTGAGGGGCGCGCTCACGCCCGGCCCGCGGCGCCCGACAGAAGCATCGGATCGACCCCGATCCCCTCGAGCGCAGCGCTCCACTTGAGCCTGTCGGGCGTGCCGAAGACGATCTGCGGCGTGGCATCGGCGATCAGCCAGCCGTTGCGCGCGATCTCCTGCTCGAGCTGCCCGGCCTGCCAGCCGGCATAGCCCAACGCGAGCAGAAAATCGCCCGATTCCTTCCCTTCGGCAAGACGGCGCAGCGCATCGAGTGTCGCGGTCATCTCGAAATCGGCGCCGATTCGCAGGCTCGCCTCGTCTTCGAACTCGGTGGCGCGGTGCAAGACGAAGCCCCGTCCGGTCTCCACCGGCCCGCCGACATGGACGGCATGGGCCGGCAGCCCCGGACGCGCCCCGATGCCAAGCTGATCGAGCAGGTCGAGAAAGGTGATCTGCTGCGCCGTCTTGTTGACAATCAGGCCCATCGCGCCGTCCTCGCCATGCGCGCAAAGCAGGATGACGCTCTTGTCGAAGCGTGGATCGCCCATGCCCGGCATGGCCACGAGCAGCTTGCCGGCGAGCGTCTGGGCTGGATCGGATTGATTCATTCCATGGATAATGCAGCAGGCCTGCCACGTTGCAAGGGGGCGTGGGAGCGGGCTCTCGCCAAGTCGTGATTTCCATCCCGGCGAGGCGTGCTTACTGTATGGCCGATGACATGCATCTCCACCCATCGCCCGCGCCGTGCCGCCGCCATTCTCGGCGCCGCGGCCCTGCTGCTCGCCGCTCCCCATCCGGGGTCCGATGGCGAGCTGCGCCTCGCCGCGCCAGCCGCCGCGCAACCCATGCCGAGCATGGCCGAACTCGAGATCCTGCCGGGCTGGCGCGACGGCTCCGGCCGCCATGTCGCCGGGCTGCGCATCTCGCTCGATCCGGGGTGGAAGACCTATTGGCGGGCGCCGGGGGATGCGGGCATTCCGCCGCATTTCGACTGGAGTGGATCGCGCAACATCGCCGGGGCCGAGGTGCTCTGGCCCGCGCCCGAGGTCTTCACCTCGAACGGGCTGACCTCCGTGGGCTACGTCTCGGACGTAATCCTTCCGATCGTTTTCACGCCGCGCGACCCGGACCGTCCCATCAGGCTGGAGGGCCGCGTCGATCTCGGTGTCTGCGAGAATATCTGCGTGCCGGTCTCCATGAAGGTCTCGGCCGCGCTCGAGCCGGGGGCGCGCTCCGCCGATCCGCGCATCGTGGCCGCGATGGACGCGCGCCCTTCGTCCGGCGCACAGGCCGGGGCGGGACCGCTCACCTGCGCCGTCACCCCGACCGAGGGCGGTCTGCGCCTGAATGTCGAGGTGACGCTCGCGCCGCGCGGCGCGGGGGAGCATGCGGTGGTCGAGCTGGGGCGCGCCGGGGCATGGGTCTCGGAGGCCGAGCTGGTCCGGGACGGCGACAGGCTCTCCTCGCAGGTGGATGTCGTGCCGCCGCGCGGCGCGCCCTTCATGCTCGACCGATCGCAGGTGCGCCTCACGGTGCTGGGCCCGCGCGGTGCGGTGGACATGCAAGGCTGCACCGGGGGGTGATGGCTCAGCGGCGCCGGCGCGAGAGGGCCGTGCCGATAAGGGCCAGAAGCGCGGTCCCGACCGTCAGGCCCATATAGAGCGCAAAGCCTGCTGCCGGGCCGAGCGCGGCCCCGCCGAGCGCCATCGGCAACCGTTCCCACAAGATGGCCGGCAGCAGGACGAGGGCGAACCCCGCGAGCGCCGCCATGCCGGTCAGGCTCACCGCGCGGCGCACCGCACGGTGACGCCGGCCGCCCCGCAGGCTGCGGCGCACCGCGTCGAGGCTGCGGCGCGCGTCATGCTGCATCCCGATCAGCGCCGGCACCACCAGGAGCACCAGGAGCATTCCGAAGCCCAGCCCGTAGACGAGGGTGATCACCGTGGGTTTGAGAAACTGCGCATCGGCCGAGGTCTCGTAGAGCAGCGGCGCGAGGCCCAGAACGGTCGTCAGGGTGGTCAGCAGCACCGGGCGCAGCCGGTCCGCCGCGCCGTCCACGATCGCGGGAACGAGGCCGCGATCGTGCGCATGTTCGTCGATCGTGGTCACCAGAACGATGGAATCGTTGATGATGATGCCCGTCATTCCCAGCAATCCGACCACGGTGAAAAGGCTCAGCGGCACGTCCCAGGCCGCATGGCCCCAGATCGTGCCGACCAGGCCGAAGGGAATGATCGCCATCACCACGAACGGGCGCAGCCAGCTCGAGAAGACCCAGGCGAGCGTCAGGTAGATCCCGGTCAGGCAGAAGGCGAGGCCGAGAGCGGCATCCGCGAGAAAGGCGTCCTCCTGCTCGGAGAGGCCGGACAAGGCGGTGCTGACCCCGAAATCCTCCTCGAGCCGGGGCAGGATGACCGTTTCGAGCGCCTGCATGATCTCGCTGGCGCGGGCCGGGTCGTCCTCGGACAGATCGCCCGTGACCCGCGCCAGCCGCACCCCGTTCTCGCGGCGGATGCTCGAGAAGCCCGCCGCGCGGCGCAGCGTGACGATATCGGCGAGGGGGACCTGCTGCCCCTCCGCCGTCGGCAGCAGCATCCGGTCCAGCAGGTCGGGCGTCAGATCCCGCGGCGCCAGCTCGACCCGGATCGTCGCCGCCCGCGGCCCGTCCGGAAAGCTCGCAGCCTCGATCCCCGAAAGCCTGTCGCGCAGCACGTCGCCCAGCGCGTCGATCGTGAATCCGAGGGCCCTGCCGCGCGCGGTCAGCTCGAGAATGATCTCCTCCTTGTCATAGGGCAGCGAATCCTCGAGCGCGGAAACCTCCGGGAAGGTGCCGAGCCGCGCTTTGAGGTCTTCGGCCGCCGCCTTGAGCGTCTGGCTCGCGGCGCCCGATATCCGGATGTCGAGCGCATCCCCGCCCGGGCCGCTCCGCCCGCCGCGATAGCTTACCGTCTCGAGCAGGGGATGTTCGGGCACGGCCTCCTGCAGCGCGGCCAGGAAGGCGAAGCTCGAATAGGGGCGCGCATCGGCGGGGATGAGTTCGATGGAGATCGCGCCGAGGCGTTCGGGCTCGGTCTCCTCCGTTCCGGCAAGGCCGCGCCCGGCGGTGCCGCCGATCTGCGCGATGGCGAAATCGACCGGATCGCGCCCATGCTCGGCCTCGTAGGCCGCGCCCGTCTCGGCGACGCTTCGCTGCAACGCGCGCATCATCTCGAGCGTGTCCGCCCGCGTGGCGCCGTCGCGCATGACGAAATTGCCGGTGATCGTGCTGCGCTCCGGCGCGTTGAAGAAACGCCATTGCACGTCGCCGCGCATGAAGACCGCGACCTGGCTTGCCAGGATCGCGATCACGGCCGCCAGAACCGGGTAGCGGGCCTTGACGACCAGCCGCATCAGCGGGCGGAACCCCTTGTCGCGCAGCACGCCGAACCCCTTGTTCACGGTGCGCGAGGGCCAGTCGTACCAATGGCCGCGCCCGACATGCGAGAGCGCGTGGGCCATGTGGTTCGGCAGGATCAGGAAGCATTCGGCGAGCGAGGCGATCAGCACCACGATCACGGTGAAGGGAATGTCCGAGATGAGATCGCCGAAGCGCCCCCCGACCGCCACCAGGCCGAAGAAGGCGATCACCGTGGTCAGCGTGGCCGAGAAGACCGGCGCGAACATCCGGCCGGCGGCATTCTCGGCGGCCGTCTTGGCATCCTCGCCAAGCTGCCTCGCCCTGAAATCGGCATGCTCACCGACCACGATCGCGTCATCGACCACGATCCCCAGCGTGATGATCAGCGCGAAGAGGGAGATCATGTTGAAGGTCAGCCCGGCGGCATACATCAGCGCGATCGCAGCCGTCATCGCGACGGGGATGCCGGCCGCCACCCAGAAGGCGGTGCGTGCGTTGAGAAAGAAGAACAGCAGGCCCACCACCAGTCCGAGCCCCATCAGGCCATTCTCCATCAGCGTGTCGAGCCGCCCGGTGATCGCCTCCGCGCGGGTGCGCACGAGGGTGATCTCCACCCCTTCGGGCAGGGTGGGGCGCATCTGCGCGGCGACCGCCTCGACCCTTCGCTGAAGCTCTATCGCGTCCCCTTCGGCACTGCGCTCGACACGCAGCGTGAGGGCGGGATCCGGACCCACGAAGGAGGCACGGTCGCGGTCGATGCCCGGTTGGGTGATCCGCGCCACGTCCCCCAGTTCGAGCCGCGTGCCATCCATCCCGGAGCGCAGCGCGATGCCGGCGATCTGCTCGGCGCTGCGCTTGGCGACCCCGGTGCGCACCCGCGCGGCGCCGGCGATGTCGCCCGCGGGATCGGCCTCGGCCTCCTCGGCGATGGCGGCGGCGATCTGCGACAGGCTGAGCCCGTGCCGGATGAGCGAGATGGAGGGGACCTCCACCCGTATCTCGGCCGCCGCGATGCCCTCGATCGTCACCTGCGTGACCCCGGCGGCGAAGAGCCGCGCGGTGAACGCGTCGGCGAGACGCGCGAGCTGTTGCGGGGCGATCGGGCCGTGGATGACGGTATCGGTGACCCTGTCGCTCCAGGCGCTGCGGCGCACCACCGGCTCCTGCGCCGCATCGGGCAGGTCGCGCACCGCGTCGACGGCGGCCTGCACGTCCTCCGTGGCGGCGGACATGTCCCGCCCGGGCTCGAATTCGAGGGAGATCGAGGCGCTCCCCTCGCTGGCGCGTGACGAGACATCCGTGACGCCCCGCACCGCCAGCAGCGCGGGCTCGAGCGCGCCCACGAGCGCCAGATCGACATCCTCGGCGCCCGCCCCGGGCCAGGCGACCGTGACAGACAGGCTGTCGAGCACGACATCGGGGAAGAATTGCGCGCGCATCCGCGGCAAGGCCGCCGCCCCAAGCGCCAGCAGGACGAGCAGCAGCAGATTGGCCGCCGTGCGGTGCCTGGTGAAATAGCTCAGGAGCCGCGGCGGCGCGGCGCGCGCCCTCATCCGCCCATTCTCGCCGCGAATCGCGCGCCACCGGGCGCGGAGCCAATGCGCGTGGCCGTGGTCGTGAACGAAGGCGCGAAAAGGAGCGGAGACGGACCCAGCCGAGCCGTATCTTTCCCCGGCATCCGAGGCGGTGCCACGGCGGCGCCCCCGGAGGGGGCAGGGGCCACCGGAGCGTTCTTCTCCCTTGGTGTGCCGCGCGCGCCCTCGGGCCTGTCCTCCTCCGCGTCGCGGGCTTGCGCCCCCGGCCGCGCATCACCGGCGGCGCCGGCCTCGCCCTGTTCCGCATCACCTCCCGCGCGTTGCGGGCGGATGGCGATCCCGGCGCCGAGCATCGGAGTGCGGGTGCCGACGATCTCACGGCCGGTGATCGGTTCGGCGTCGATGATGACCTGCTCGCCCTCGCGGCGCAGGACCGTCACATCCTGCGCCTCGAGGCGGTCGCCGGCGCCCAGCACCAGCACCGCGCCGTTGCTGTCGAGAGCGGCGGCAGGCAGGCGCATCGCGCCCGCGAGGGCGGGCTCCTCGATGATGACCGTGACGAAATCGCCCGGCCGGAAGCCCGGCGCCGCCCCGAGGCGCGCGAAGAGCCGGCGTCCCGTCTGTCCGGCGCCGACCGCCGCGCTCTCGCGGTCGATGCGTCCACGGGCCGTCAGCTCGCCGTCGCCAAGTTCGATCCGCGCGGTCACCGGGGCCGAGGGCAGGGTGCCGCCCGGCCCCAGAAGGCGGGTATATTGCAAGGTGGAGACGGTGAAGGCGATCTCGAGCGCCTCGGGATCGATGAGTTCGGCAAGGCGCTCGTTGGCGCTCACGAGGCGGCCCACCACCGGATCGACCTCCGTCAGAACACCGTCGAAGGCGGCCCGGATCTCGGTTTCGGCAAGGCTGCGCTCGGTCTCGCGCACGGTGATGGTCCGGCGGGCGACGAGGCCGCTGGCCTGGTCGATCCGCGCCTCTGCCTGGGCGAGCGCCTGGCGCCTTGCAAGGACCGCCTGGCGGGCGGCGGCGGCGGCAAGATCGGCCGCCTCGACCGCGGCCTCGGTGCCCACGCCGCGCCCGCGCAGGTCTTCCTGGCGCGCCGAGGCCCGGCTGCGCAGGGCTTCCTGCGCCTCGGCGGAAGCCAGCTCGCCGCGCGCCAGCTCCACGGCGCCCCGCGCCTCGCGCAGCTCGGCCTGCGCATCGGACAGGTCGGCCTGCGCCAGGTCAAGCGCGGTCTGCGCCGCCGCGGGGTCGATGCGGAAGAGCAGCTCACCCTGCGCGACGCTGCCGCCCTCCACCACGCCGGGCCCGATCTGCGAGACGGCGCCGGGAGCGGCCGCGCGCAGCTCGAGCCGGCGACGGCTGCGCACCTCGCCATAGGTGACGATCCTCGGCGTGATCCGCTCTGGCAGGGCCGTCACCACCCGCGCGGTGAAGATCTGCTCGCGCGCGGCACGGCCCGCGCCGCCGCCACCGCCGGATCGGTCCCCCATGGCGCCGAGGATCGTGCCGCCGGCAAGCGCCAGGAGCCCGAGTGTCGCGCTGAGCAGGATGAGCCCTGTCAGGGAGCGTCCGAGAAACCGCATGATCCGCCTTTCGCCGCGCTACAAGCTAGGGGCATGGCGCGCCCGGCCGAGCCACAAGAGCGTGATGTGACGCCGTGCCCACCGTCTCGATCGCGCAAGACCGCGCGCCCGGGCGCATGCGCCACCAGTCTACTTGCGCCGCAGATGCTCGTCGAGGCGCGGCATGATCTCGATGAAGTTGCAGGGCTTGTGCCGGTAGTCGAGTTGCAGGGCGAGGATCTCGTCCCACGCGTCCTTGCAGGCGCCCGGACTGCCGGGCAGCGCGAAGAGATAGGTGCCGCCCGCAACCCCGGCGCAGGCGCGGCTCTGCACGGCGCTGGTTCCGATCTTCTTCATCGACACGATGGTGAAGACGGTGCCGAAGGCGTCGATCTCCTTCTCGTAGACGTCGCGATGCGCCTCGACCGTCACGTCCCTGCCCGTGAGGCCGGTGCCGCCGGTGCTCAGGACCACGTCGATCTCGGGATCGGCGATCCAGGCGCGCAGCTGTGCGGCAATCTCTTCGCGCTCGTCGCGCAGGATGCGGCGATCCGCGAGCTGGTGCCCCGCCCCGGTGAGCCGGTCGACCAGCACCGCGCCGGAGCGGTCATCGGCAAGCGCGCGGCTGTCCGAGACGGTCAGCACCGCGATGCGGGCGGGCAGGAAGTCGCGGGTGTCGCTCATGGTTCGGGTGTTCCTTCGAGATGGGCGCGCAGGGCCAGCAGGTCGCTCCAGGCTTCGCGCTTGGCCGCGGGCATGCGCAGCAGATAGGCCGGATGCGTCATGGGCAAGGCCGGACGCTCCAGCGCCTGCGTCCAGCCGCCGCGCAAGCGCAAGATGCCCTTGCGGCCCAGGAGCGCCTGGCAACTCACATTGCCCATCAGGATGAGCACCTCCGGATCGGCGAGGGCCACGTGGCGGCGCAGGAAGGGCAGCATCATCGCGATCTCGTCGGCGTTGGGGTCGCGGTTTTGCGGCGGGCGCCATGGCAGCACGTTGGTGATATAGAGCGCATCATGCGCCTGCTGCGCTCCGCGCGAGAGGCCGATCTGCGCGAACATGCGGTCGAGGAGCTGCCCGGCCTTGCCCACGAAGGGACGCCCGGCCTGATCCTCCTCGCGCCCCGGCGCCTCGCCCACGATCATCACCCGCGCGCCGGGCCGGCCGTCGGCGAAGACGAGATTGCGCGCCCCGCGTTTCAGCTCGCAGCCCTCGAAGGCCGCCATGGCCGCGCGCAGCCCGTCGAGATCATCGGCAAGGCGCGCCGCGTCCTCGGCGGCCGCGCAGGCCTCGGCCTTCGGATCGCGCGTCTCGGCTTGCGCGGGACCGGTCCGCCCGGCTTGCGCGGGGCCGGTCTGCTCGGCGGGGGCGTGATCGGCGGGGGCGCGATCGGCGCGCGGCGGCGCGGGATCGAGTGCGTAGCGGTCGATTGGCTGCTCGCAGATCGCCTCGCTGGCGCCCAGCTCGATCTGCCATTCGAGAAGGGCACGCGCGGCATGATGATCGAGATCGGGATCCATGGCGGCAAGATTATGCGCGCCGGGGGGGCTTCACAATGGGCGGCTTGCCGCTCGCCGGGAGCTTTTCTATAAGGCTGTTGGAAAAAGAGGATACCGGATGACTTATCGGCACAGGCATCTGCTCGGCATCGAGCCGCTCGCGCCGTCTGACATCACGACCATCCTCGATCTGGCCGACCGCTACGTCACGCTAAACCGTGCCAGCGACAAGCATGGCGACGCGCTGGCCGGCCGCACGCAGGTCAACATGTTCTTCGAGAACTCGACCCGGACCCAGGCCAGCTTCGAGCTGGCGGGCCTTCGCCTCGGGGCGGACGTGATGAACATGTCGATGCAGGCCAGCTCGATCAAGAAGGGCGAGACGCTGATCGACACGGCGATGACGCTTAATGCGATGCATCCCGACCTGCTGGTGGTGCGCCATCCCCATTCGGGAGCGGTCAACCTGCTGGCCGAGAAGGTGAATTGCGCGGTGCTCAATGCCGGCGACGGGCGCCATGAGCATCCCACGCAGGCGCTTCTGGACGCGCTGACGATTCGCCGCTCGAAGGGCCGGCTGCACCGGCTGACGGTCGCGATCTGCGGCGATATCGCCCATAGCCGCGTCGCCCGTTCCAACATCCTGCTGCTGGGCAAGATGGAAAGTCGCATCCGCCTGATCGGTCCGCCCACCCTGATGCCCGCCGGCGTCGCCGACTGGGGGGTGGAGGTTTTCGACGACATGCGCGCCGGGCTCGAGGGCGCTGACGTGGTGATGATGCTGCGTCTTCAGAAGGAGCGGATGGATGGCGGTTTCATCCCCTCGGAACGTGAATATTATCATCGGTTCGGCCTTGATGCCGAGAAGCTCGGTTATGCCCGGAGCGATGCGATCGTGATGCATCCGGGACCGATGAACCGGGGCGTGGAAATCGATGGCACATTGGCCGATGACATCAATCGCAGCGTGATCCAGGAGCAGGTCGAGATGGGCGTTGCGGTCCGCATGGCCGTCATGGACCTTCTGGCACGCAACCTTGGCAAACCGATGCAAACAGCGAGGTCCTGACGATGGATATGGAAACGCACGTGGCACAGGGAGAGCATGGCGTCATCCGTGTCTTCTCGCTCGACATGCCGATCGCACAGGCGCGCAGTCTCGTCGATGGGCGCGGCAACGGCGCGCCGGGACTGCCCGCTCTCCTCGGAATCAGCGGCATCGACAAGAGCCGGCTCGAACTGATCGACCCGGCCGATTTGTCCGGGGTGGGCCTGTCCAACTACCTCATCGACGGGCTCGGCGCGGATGCCGAGGAGGTTGCCGCGGACAGCGCGCGGCTGTCCGGGCTGACGGGCACGGTGCTGGTGGTGCCATCGAGCGCCTTCAGTGGCCGCGAGAGGGAGCTTGCGCCGCGCGAGCCCCTCCTGCCGGTGGCAAGCTACCGCGAATCGGGCACCGTGCCGCCGGCCGCGCAGGCGCCGGTGGCGGGCGCGCGAGGCACCGCGGAAGGCGTGCCGCAGGGCGAGGCGGTGCCGCCCCGGCGGCGCGGCGGGCGGACCTGGATGTGGGTCGCCGTGACGGCAATCCTGCTTTTGGGGCTCTGGCTGCTCATCGGCACGGCGGGATGAGCCAGACCCTCCAGGTGTTCGAGAATGCCAGGCTGATCGATCCCGAGGCGGGGACCGACAGCTTGGGTGCACTCGCGGTCGAGGATGGCGTGATCCTGGATCGGCTCCCGCCGCGCGGGCAGGGCGATTGGATCGATTGCGGCGGGCACTGCCTGGCGCCCGGCATCGTCGATATCGGCGTCAAGGTTTCCGAGCCGGGCGAGCGGCACAAGGAATCCTTCCGCTCCGCCGGCCGCGCGGCCGCGGCGGGGGGCGTGACCACGATCGTCACCCGGCCCGATACCGAGCCCGCGATCGACACGCCGGAGGTGCTAGAATTCGTCAATCGCCGCGCCAATCTCGACAGTGCCGTCAGGGTGCTTCCGATGGCCGCGCTCACCAAGGGGCGCGCGGGCGCGGAGATGGTCGAGATCGGCTTCCTGCTCGATGCAGGCGCCGTCGCCTTCACAGATTGCGACCGGGCCATCGTCTCGACCAAGGTGCTGTCGCGCTGCATGAGCTACGCCCGCAGCCTCGGGGCGCTCGTCATCTGCCATCCACAGGAGCCGGGACTGAGTGAGGGCGCGGCGGTCACCTCCGGCAAGTTCGCCTCCCTGCGCGGGCTCCCGGCGGTCTCGCCGATGGCCGAGCGCATGGGGCTCGACCGCGATCTCGTGCTGGTCGAGATGACCGGCGCGCGCTATCACGCCGACCAGGTCACCAGCGCCCGCAGCCTTCCCGCGCTGCGCAGGGCCAAGGATAACGGGCTCGACGTGACGGCCGGCGTGTCGATCCATCACCTGACCCTGAACGAGCTCGACATCGGCGACTACAGGACCTTCTTCAAGGTCAAGCCGCCGCTGCGCGCCGAGACCGACCGCATCGCCATGGTCGAGGCCGTGGCCAGCGGCCTCATCGACATCATCAGCTCGATGCACACGCCGCAGGACGAGGAGAGCAAGCGCCTGCCCTTCGAGCAGGCCGCGAGCGGCGCCGTGGCGCTCGAGACCCTCCTGCCGGCGGCGATGCGGCTCTATCACGCCGGGATGATCGATCTGCCGGGCCTGTGGCGGGCGATGTCGCTGAACCCGGCGCGCCGGCTCGGGCTCGATAGCGGGCGCCTCACGGCGGGCGCGCCGGCCGACCTGGTGCTCTTCGACCCCGACGCGCCCTTCGTCCTCGATCGCTTCGCACTGAACTCGAAATCCAAGAACACCCCCTTCGACGGACAACGGATGGAGGGGCGGGTGCTGGGAACATGGGTCGCGGGCCGGCAGGTCTTCGCGGCCGATCCCGGCAGCCCGGCCGCTTGACCCCGCCCGCCCGCAACCCTTCTCTTTCCCCGGTGCCCCCGCCCGGCTCTCCGGCCGGGGCATCGCCACCTGAAAGGATCGCGCCGCCATGACCGGACTGATCTTCGTTTTGGCCTATCTCCTCGGGGCGGTGCCCTTCGGCATCGTCGTCGCGCGCCTTTTCGGCTTGGGCGATCTGCGCAAGATCGGCTCCGGCAATATCGGCGCGACCAACGTGCTGCGCACAGGCAACCGCCTCGCGGCGCTGCTGACGCTGGTTCTCGACGTGGGCAAGGGCGCCTTCGCGGTGCTTCTGGCGCGGCTGCTGATCGGCGAGGGCGCGGCGATGATCGCGGGCCTGGGCGCCTTCCTCGGCCATTGCTTCCCCGTCTACCTGCTGTTTCGCGGCGGCAAGGGGGTGGCGACCTTCCTCGGCACCGCCCTCGCGCTGTCCTGGCCCGTGGGGCTTGCCGTCTGCGTGACCTGGGCGGTCATCGCGGGATTGATGCGGATTTCCTCGCTCGCGGCACTGGTGGCGGCGGCTCTCGCGCCCCTCTACGCCCTGCTGGGCGGGCAGGGGGCTCTTGCGGGGGTGCTGGCGGGAATGGCGGTCCTGATCTTCCTGCGCCATCACACCAATATCAGGCGCCTCATTCGGGGCGAGGAGCCGAAGATCGGCGCCAAGGGCTGATGGAGGCGTTCCTGACCGCCTTCGACGCCCTGCCGGAAGGGGCGTCAGACGGCAGGTTCGAGGGCCGCCGCTACATCCTGAGCAAGAGCCTTCATGCCGGCGGCGCGAGCCAGAAGCTCGTCGCCCGCGCCGTGGACGGCACCGATTACATCAGCCTCAACCTCTACAGGTTGCGCGGCGGGCGCGCGCTCCTGCGCCCCTGCGAGATGCCGGAGCGCAAGGTGTGCGATTTCGTCCTCGGCCTCGTGCGGGATCAGTAGCTGTATTCGCCGAAGACGCGCGTGACATCGCCGTTCCAAGGCCCCTCGTAGCGCTCGAGCAGTTCGTCGGCCGGGGTGCGTCCCGTCTCCACCGATTCCTTCAGCGCATTGAGGAAATGCGTCTCGTCGGGCACCAGCCCGCCAGAGCCGGGACGCGCCCGCGCCTTCAGCCCGGCCTCAGCGATGGCGACGACCTCGCCGGCCAGCGCGTGCATCGAGATGCCATCCACCTTCGCCTGCAGCCCGTCGACGGAGGCGGCCACGCGCAGCGCCTCGCGCGTCTCGGCGCTCCAGCCGCGTGCCAGATCCCATGCCGCGTCGAGCGCGCCCTGATCGTACATCAGCCCGACCCAGAGCGCCGGCAGCGCGCAAAGCCGGCGCCACGGCCCGCCATCGGCGCCGCGCATCTCGATGAACTTCTTGATCCGCGCCTCGGGAAAAGCGGTCGTCAGGTGGTCCGCCCAATCGCTCAGCGTCGGCTTCTCGCCGGGAAGGGCCGGAAGCTCGCCCTTGAGGAAATCGCGGAAGGACTGCCCCAGCGCATCGATATAGACGCCGTCGCGGTAGACGAAATACATCGGCACATCGAGCGCGTAATCCACCCAGCGCTCGAAGCCCATGCCCTCCTCGAAGACGAAGGGGAGCATGCCCGTGCGCGCGCCGTCCAGGTCGCGCCAGATCCGGCTGCGCCAGCTCTTGTGCCCGTTCGGGCGCCCCTCGAAGAAGGGCGAATTGGCGAAGAGCGCGGTGGCGACGGGCTGCAACGCGAGCGCCACGCGAAGCTTTTGCACCATGTCCGCCTCGGAGCCGAAATCGAGGTTCACCTGCACGGTGCAGGTCCGGTACATCATCTGCGTGCCATGGGTGCCGACCCGGTCCATGTAGTCGGTCATCAGGCGGTAGCGCCCCTTGGGCATCATCTCCATCTGCTCATGGGTCCAATGCGGCGCGGCGCCCAGGCCGATGAAGCCGACCCCGATCTCGTCGGCGACCGTCTTGACCTCGCGCAGGTGGTCGTTGACCTCGTCGCAGGTGCCATGGATGGTCTCGAGCGGGGCGCCCGACAGCTCCAGCTGGCCGCCCGGCTCGAGGCTGACATTGGCGCCGTTCTTCTCGAGGCCGATCAGGTTGCCGGCCTCGGTCACCGGGGTCCAGCCGAAGCGGTCGCGCAGCCCGGTCAGCATCGCCTCGACCGAGCGCTCGCCGCGATAGGGCAGGGGAGCCAGCGTGTCCTTGTGATAGCCGAACTTCTCGTGCTCGGTCCCGATGCGCCAATCGGCCTTGGGCTTGCAGCCATCGGCGAGGTATTGCGCCAACTGGTCGTGATGGTCGATCGGCCCGCCGCCGGACTGGGGAATGGACATGTAGGCTCTCCGGTATTGTCGCGGCTGGCGCAGGGTTTGGCCCCGAGTGGTGAAGCGCGGCGCCCGGGAAGTCAATGTAGACGAGGGGCCCGCCTTTGCCAGATCGGGCGCACAGGCTCCGTGCCGGGATGCGCATTCGGCCCGCCGATCGCCGCCGGTGCCCCCTGCGGCGCTTCCCGCTCCGCCAGAAGCCGCGCCATCGAGAAGCCCGGCAGGCGGTTGAAGACGTCGAAGAGGGCCTCGGCGCCCTCGGCATCCACCGGGATCTCGAGCGTGCCGCCCCCCGCCGCGCGCAGGATCCAAAGATCGCCCTGCCGATCGACATAGGTCAGGTCCTCGATGATCAGCGTGCCGCCGTCGAAGGGTCCGAAATAGGCCAGCTCGCCTTCGACCACGCGCACCACCCCCGGCCCGCCCCCCGCCGGGCGGAAACGCCCCCGCTGGATGCCGGCACCGATCAGCGCCGCGCCGATCACCGTCGCCGTGCCGCCGACCCAGAAGAGAAGCCGCCCCGGTCCCACCATCCAGTAGATCCCCAGCGCGGTGACGGCGCCGCCGCACAGCGCCTCGCGCCAGCGCCACAGCGCCGCGCGGGCTTCGGGGCGCAAGAAGCTCATGACCAGTCCCCCAGCGCGGCCTGCCACAAGGTGAGCGCCGCGACCGCGGCCGTGTCGGCGCGCAGGATACGCGGGCCGAGGCTGACGGCATGGGCGGCGGGATGGGCGCGCAGCCGGTCGCGCTCCGCCGGGGAGAAGCCTCCCTCCGGCCCGATGACGATCGCCCAGGGACCGCGCGGCAAGGCCGTGAAATCGCTCGCCGCGCCCCGTGCGGTCTCGTCGCAAAAAAGCAGGTGGCGCCCTGAGGGCCATTCCGCCAGGACCTTGTCCAGCTTGGCGAGGGGCGCGACCTCGGGCACGTAGGTTCCGCCGCATTGCTCGGCGGCTTCCGTGGCATGGGCCTGCAGCCGGTCCTGGCGGATGCGCTCGGAATTGGTGAAGTCGGTGCCGATGGGACAGATGCGCGCGGCGCCCAGCTCGGCGGCCTTCTCGACGATGAAGTCGGTGCGCGCCTTCTTGATGGGCGCGAAAAGCAGCCACAGGTCGGGCGGCATGTGCAGGGGCGCACTCTGCGCGGTGGCCCTGAGCACGCCCCCGCGCTTCGACGCGGCCTCCACCACCGCCTGCCACTCGCCGTCGCGGCCGTTGAAGAGGGCGATCTCGTCGCCTGTGCCAAGGCGCATCACGCCGAAGAGGTAATGCGCCTGGTCGCGCTCCAGAGGAACGGTTTGCCCCTGTGCCAGGGGATGTTCTACAAAGAGCCGGACCTTCGCTACCATGGGATGCCTGATGCCTGTTGATGCCAGCCCGACAGAAGGGCAGGTCGCCGATGCCGTCAAGGGCAACTGGGTCGACCGGCTCGCCCCTGCGGCCCTGCGGCCCTACCTGCGGCTCAGCCGCGCCGACCGCCCCGTGGGCACCTGGCTGCTGCTTCTGCCTTGCTGGTGGGGGCTGCTCCTGGCCTCGGCGGCGAGCGGGCGCTTCGGGCTTTACGACGCGTGGATCGCGGTGGGATGCGCGCTGGGTGCCTTCCTGATGCGCGGCGCGGGTTGCACGTGGAACGACATCACCGACCGCCATATCGACGGGCAGGTGGCGCGGACACGCTCGCGCCCCATCCCCTCGGGGCAGGTCACGGCGCGCCGCGCGTCGGTCTGGATGGTGCTGCAGGCGCTCCTGGCGCTCGGTATCCTGCTGACCTTCAACGGCGCGGCCATCGCGCTGGGGGTCCTGGCGCTGCTGCCGGTCGCGGTCTACCCCTTCGCCAAGCGCTTCACCTGGTGGCCGCAGGTCTTTCTCGGGCTGGCCTTCAACTGGGGCGCGCTCCTGGCGTGGACGGCGCATGACGGCGCGCTGGGCTGGCCTGCCGTCATCCTCTATCTCGCGGGGATCGCGTGGACGCTTTTCTACGATACGATCTATGCCCATCAGGATGCCGAGGATGATGCCCTGATCGGGGTGAAATCCACCGCACGGCTCTTCGGGACCCGCTCGCCGGCCTGGCTGCGCAGCTTCATGGTGGCGACCGTGCTGCTGATGAGCCTTGCGATCATCCTGGCGCTGATCCCGGCCGGAAACGCGCTGGCCATGGCCCTCGCCCTCGCCGCGCCCTGGGCGATGGGCTGGCACATGGCATGGCAGCTCGGGCGGCTCGATATCGAGAATGAGGGGCTCTGCCTGCGCCTTTTCCGCTCGAACCGGGACGCGGGCCTTCTGGCCGCGCTGTTTCTCGCCATGGCGCAACTGCCGTGATTGTGCGTCCCGGCCGGGCGGCGTATCCGCTGGTGGCGATGCCCAGCACACGGAATACCCGATGAAACCCACCCCCCTTATCGCAGCTCTCCTCGCATTCGCCGCGGCGGGCGGGCTTTCGGTCCTCGCCGCGAGGCTCGCCGTCACCCAGATCGAGGCGCAATCGGCCGAGGATGTGCGCCTCGCCTTGCAGGAAGACGGGCAGGACTGGGTGGAGGTGACGGCGGACGGGCTGCAGCTGGCACTCCTCGGCACGGCGGCGGACGAGGCCACGCGCTTCCGCGCGCTGTCGCTCGCCGGGACGATCGTCGATCCCGCGCGGGTGATCGATTCGATGCAGGTCAGCGAGGCCGAGCCTGTCGTCCCGCCGGATTTCTCCATCGAGATCCTGCGCGGCGACGAGGGGATATCCCTGATCGGCCTTGCCCCCGCACGCACCGACAGGGCCGGTCTTCTGGCAGCGCTCGGCCGGATCGAGGGCACGCCGCAGATCACCGACCTGCTCGAGATCGCCGATTTCCCGGAGCCCAAGGGCTGGCGCAAGGCGGTCGAGTTCGGGGTCGCCGCCACGAGCCGTCTGCCGCGCGTGAAGGTGTCTGTGACGGATGAGCGGATCGGCGTGCTCTCGATGGCCGAAAGCGCCGAGGACCAGCGCCGGATCGAGGCCGAGCTGCGCCGGATGGCGCCCGACGGGTTCGAGACCGTGCTGCGGATCGGCGCGCCCCGGCCGGTGATCACCCCCTTCACGCTGCGCTTCGTGATCGACGAGGCGGGCGCGCGCTTCGATGCCTGCTCGGCAGACAGCGCCGAGGGACGCCGCCGGATCGTCGCGGCCGCCACGGCGGCGGGCATGGGCGAGGCGGGGGCGGAGGATTGCCGCATCGGGATCGGCGCGCCCAGCCCGGAATGGCCCGCGGCGGCCGTCCAGTCGATCGAGGCGCTTGCCGCCATCGGCGCCGGGACCGTGACCATGTCCGATGTCGACATCTCCCTCATCGCCGCCGAAGGAAGCGATGCCGAGACGTTCGAGCGGGCTGCGGGGCGTCTCGACGGGGCGCTGCCCGAGGAATTCTCGCTCGACGCGGTTCTGCCGGAGGTCGAGAATGCCGAGCCGCGCGATGCCGGGGTGCCGCAGTTCGAGGCGGTGCGCGCCGCCGATGGCACGGTCGTCCTGCGCGGGCGCGTCGGCGACGACCGATCGCGCGGGGTGGTGCGCAGCTTTGCCAAGTCGCTGTTCGGCATCGAGGCGGTGACCGACGCCACGCGCGGGGATGCGGGACTTCCGACCGGCTGGTCGCCGCGCCTGCTCGCCGCGCTCGACGCGATGTCGCTTCTCGGCGAGGGGCGGGTCGTCGTGCGTCCCGACGTGATCGAGATCGGCGGCGTGACCGGCCAGAAGGATGCGCGGGCCGAGATCGCCCGCATTCTCACGGCGCAGCTGGGCGAGAACGGCAACTACACCATCGCAGTCAGCTACGACGAGGCCCTCGATCCGGTCGCCTCCCTTCCCAGCCCCGAAGAATGTGCGGCGAGCATCAACGCGGTCCTCGATGCGCGGCAGATCACCTTCGCCCCCGGCTCGGACACGATCGACGCCGAGGCGCGCGGTACGCTCGAGCAGATCGCCGAGCTGATGAAGAGCTGCGACAGCGTGCCGATGGAGATCGGCGGGCATACCGACAGCCAGGGCCGGGAGACGATGAACCTCGAGCTGAGCCGTAGCCGCGCGGAAGCGGTGCTCGCGGCCCTCGCGGCACGGCGCGTCCTGATCGGGAACCTGAGCGCGAAGGGCTATGGCGAGGCCCAGCCGGTCGCCGATAACGGCACCGCGGAGGGGCGCGAGGCGAACCGGCGTATTGAATTCAAGCGGATCCTGTCCGATGAGGAGCGCGCGGCCGCCGAGGCGCAGGCCGCGGATGACGAGGGCGCGGGCGACGGTACCGACGAGGAGGCCGCGAACGATGGGCAGGAAACGGAAGACAATCAATGAACCGCAGTGAATTCATCATCGCCACCGCGCTGGTCCTCTTCGTCGCTTTCATCCTGGGCTGGTTCGCAAGCTGGCTGGTGCACCGGCTGAGCCGGGTGACGCAATCCGATCTGGGCGAGCTCGACGCGATGGCGCAATCCATGCACGAGGCCGAAGAGGAGCGCGACCGCGCCCTCGCCACGCTCAAGCGCCGGGAGGCGGAGATGTCCAACCAGCTCAGCCAGACGGAGGCGGAGTTGCGTGCGGCGATGGAAGGCCTGCGCGATGCGCGCCACGAGGCCGAGGAAATGCGCGCCTATGTCGAGCGGATGAACGGCGGGCGCTGAACGCTCCTGCGCGGTGGCCGGTCCGGCCCCGGTGATGCCGCGCGGTGCCTTGCCCCGGCCCGGCCCCCCCGCCGCGTATCCGGCCCGTGGGGGTGGCGGATCAGCGCCAGCGCGACAGGGCGTCCTCGTCCTCCGCGCGCGCCTCGACCCAGGCCGCACCCTCGCGCGTGATCTCCTTCTTCCAGAAGGGCGCGCGGGACTTGAGGTAATCCATCAGGAATTCGGCGGCGGCGAAGGCATCGGCGCGGTGGCGCGCGGCGGTCGCGACCATCATGATCTGGGTGCCCGGCTCGAGCGGGCCGAAGCGGTGGATGACGAGCGCGTCTCCCAGCGACCAGCGCTGCATGGCCTCCGAGACGATCGCCTCGATCGCCGGGCCGGTCATCGCGGGGTAATGCTCGATCTCCATGCGGATCAACGCGCCATCGGGCCCGCCGCGAACGAGGCCGGTGAAGCTGACCACGGCGCCAAGATCGGAGCGCCCCGCGCTGAAGCGGTTGAGCTCGGCGCCCGCGTCAAAGGGCGCTTCCTGGACCCTGACCTCGGTCATGGTCAGCCGCCCGTCATCGGGGGGAAGAAGGCGATCTCGCGCACCGTGGCGATCGGGGCGTCGAAATCCGAAAGCTCCTGATCGAGCGCGACCCGGATGGCCGACAGATCGGAGAAGGCCAGCGCGTAGCGCTCCTCGCGCCCGCGCAGCTCCTCGACCAGGGCGCCCACGGTGGTCGCATCCGTCTCGATCCGCTCGCGCGGCAGGCCGATCCGCTCGCGCAGCCAGGCGAAGTAGACGATGTCGATCATGCGTCCTCCTCCTTCAGGTAGGGCAGGGATTTGCGGAAGTAGTCGTATCCCGTGATCAGTGTCAGCACCGCCGCGATCCACAGGAGCACGACGCCCGCCCACCAGGTCACGGTCGCCGCCAGCATGTTCCAGCGCAGCCCCACGACATCCTCTATCTCGCCGGCCATGATCTGCTCGACCATCAGCTCGTCCATCCCGGTGGTCCGGTCCACGAGGTTATGGGTGAAGATGCCGGTGGCGAAGAGCACCGCGAGGGCGACCATCTGCGCCGTGGTCTTCCACTTGGCCAGTTTCGTGACCTTGAGCAGGCCGGCCGTGGTCCCGAGGAACTCGCGCAGGCCGGAGACGAACACCTCGCGGAAGAGGATGACGGTCGCCGGCAGCAAGATCCACGGGTTCATGCCGGAGAAACCGGTCACGACGAGCAGCGCGATCACCACCATCGCCTTGTCGGCGATCGGGTCGAGCATCGCGCCGAAGCGGCTCTCCTGCTTCCAGGCACGCGCCAGGTAGCCATCGAACCAGTCGGTGATCGCGGCCCCGACAAAGAGCACAAGCGCGAACCAGTCCGCCCAGGGCCGGGCGAAATAGAGGAACATGATGGCGACACCGGGAGCAGCAAGCAGCCGCAGCACGGTCAGGATATTGGGCAAGGTCCAGCTCATGAAACGCATCTAGCGCGGATCGCGGCGATATTCCAGATCAGACGCGCTCAGCCCCTTTCGTGAAAATGGCCATAGATCGTCTCGGCAAGACTGTCGGAGATGCCCTCGACCGCCTTGAGATCTTCGAGGCCCGCACGGCTGACCGCCTTGGCGCTGCCGAAATGGGTCAGCAGGGCGCGCTTGCGGGTCGCGCCGACGCCGGGAACCTCGTCGAGCGGGGTGGCGCCGACCTGCTTGGCACGCTTGGCGCGGTGCGCCCCGATGGCGAAGCGGTGCGCCTCGTCGCGCATCCTCTGGACGAAATAGAGGACAGGGTCGTTGTGGCGCAGCGCGAAGGGACGCTGCCCGGCGCGGTGGAACTCCTCCTTGCCCGCATCGCGGTCCACGCCCTTGGCCACGCCGACCATGGCGATGTCCTCGACCCCCATCTCGCGCATGATCGAGGCGACGGCGCTGACCTGGCCGGCGCCACCGTCGATCAGAAGCAGGTCGGGCCAGTGCCCCTCGCTGCGGTCCGGATCCTCCTTCAGCAGGCGCTTGAAGCGGCGCGTGAGCACCTCCTTCATCATGCCGAAATCGTCGCCCGGCGTCAGGCTGTCGCCGCGGATGTTGAACTTGCGATACTGGTTCTTGAGCATGCCCTCGGGGCCGGCCACCACCATGGCACCGACCGCGTTGGTGCCCTGGATGTGACTGTTGTCGTAGATCTCGATGCGTTTCGGGGGGGCATCGAGATCGAAGGCCTCGGCGAGCCCTTCGAGCAGTTTCGCCTGCGTCGCCGTCTCGGCCATCTTGCGCGCCAGGCTCTCGCGCGCGTTGCGCAGCGCCCCGGCCACGAGATCCTTCTTCTCGCCGCGCTGCGGGACGAGGATGCCGACCTTGCGGTTCGCCTTCTCGCCGAGCGCCTCGGCCATCAGTTCGGCCTCCTCGATCTCGTCTGACAGAAGCAGCATCCTCGGCGGCTCATGCGTCTCGTAGAACTGTCCGATGAAACCGCGCAGCACCTCAGCCGCATCCGCCCCGCTGCCGGTGCGCGGATAGAAATCGCGGTTGCCCCAGTTCTGGTTGGCCCTGATGAAGAAGACCTGCACGCAGGCCTGTCCCCCCTCCATGTGCAACGCGATCACATCCGCCTCGGCCACCCCTTGCGGATTGATGTGCTGCCCGGCCTGCACCTGCGTGAGTGCCTTGATCCGGTCGCGCAGCGCGGCCGCGCGCTCGAATTCCATGTTGGCGCTCGCCTCCTCCATCTGCCGGCCGAGATCGGCCTGCACATTCGTGGACTTGCCCTGCAGGAAGCGTTCGGCATCCGCCACCAGCCCGCAATATTCCTCCTGGCTTATCCTTCCGACGCAAGGCCCGCTGCAGCGCTTGATCTGGTAGAGAAGGCAAGGCCGGGTGCGGGTCTCGAACATCGAATCCGAGCAGTTGCGCAGCAAGAAGACCTTCTGCAGCTGGTTGAGCGTCCGGTTGACCGAGCCCGCGCTGGCGAAAGGTCCGTAATAGCTGCCCTTTTCCTTCTTGGCGCCGCGATGCTTGCGGATCTGCGGATAGCCGTGATCCTTGGTCACGAGGATGTTGGGAAAGCTCTTGTCGTCGCGCAGCAGGACGTTGTAGCGCGGCTTGAGCTGCTTGATCAGGTTCTGCTCGAGCAGCAGTGCCTCGGTCTCGGTCCGCGTCGTCAGGAACATCATCGAACAGGTCTCGCGGATCATCCGCGAGATCCGCCCGCTATGCCCGTTCGGATTGGCATAGTTCGACACCCGTTTGCGCAGGCTGCGGGCCTTGCCGACATAGAGCACGGCGCCTTGCGCATCGAGCATCCTGTAGACGCCCGGGGAGTTGTCGAGCGTCTTCACGTATTCCTGGATCCGGGCGAATCCGGTCAGGTTCTTGTCAGACTGTTCAGCCATGGTCGATTCTGCTCCGCACCGAGCATCCACAGGTCTTGTTCAAGGGAAAAGAAACCCCCGCTTTCTGGGGATAAGTCTGGGGGGCGCTTTTGTGTAGGCGAATTTTTCCCTTGTTCCCTTGGGGTTTCGCGGATTCGCCCAAATAATAGGCACTATTGCAAGCCATTGAAACCATGCGTGATTTTGATTCATGCCCAGGATGCGCCGTTGTTCTTGCTGGATAAATCCCATCGCGGATGTGTTTCGCGCGCGGCGTGCACAACTGCGCGCCGCGCGCGCGAGCCAGGCGCGCCGGAGGCCTGCCCTGCCGCGAGGCTGCGCACGCCCGCGCGGCAGGACGCCAGGCGGCTGCGCCGTGCCGTCTCATTCGACCCCGAGCACGTCCGGCGTCTGCCAACACAGATGCTGCCCGCCATCGATGCAGAGCAACTGTCCGGTGACCGCGCGCGCATCGAGCAGGTAGCCGAGCGCCGCGGTGATGTCCTGCGGATCGGCGCCGCGCCCAAGCACTGTGGCGGCGCGCTGCGCATCGAAATGCGCCTGCGACTGGCGCGCGCCGCGCAAGGTGGGGCCGGGCCCGATCGCGTTGACCCTGATACGCGGGGCGAGCCCCTGCGCCGCGGTGCGCGTGAAGGCCCAGAGTCCCATCTTGGCGAGGGTGTAGGTCATGAATTCGGGGGTCGGCTTGCGCACTCTCTGGTCGACCATGTTGACCACCAGCCCCGATGCGACGGGCTCACCGGCCGCATCGTGCGCGGCTTCGGGCACCTGCGCCGCGAAGGCCTGGGTGAGCATGAAGGGCGCGCGCAGGTTCGAATCCATATGACGGTCCCAGCTTCGCGCGGTCGCGGTCTGGACCGTGTCATGCTCGAAGATCGAGGCGTTGTTCACCAGGACGCCGAGCGGCCCGCCAAGCGCCTCGGCCGCGCGGGGCACCAGCGTCTCCACGTCATCCGCGTCGAGCAGGTCGGCCCGCAACGGCACGGCGCGGCGCCCGGCATGCGCGATCTCCTTGCAGACTGCACGCGCGGGTGCTTCGGAACTGTTGTAATGCACCGCCACATCGAAGCCGCGCCCGGCGAGATGGAGAGCCATTGCGCGGCCGAGCCGCGATCCGGCGCCGGTGACGAGTGCGCGCTTGTGCATGGTCAGGGATCCTTTCTGTGACCCGGGGAGGGTCCGGTGTCCCGCGCGGCGGCCCGCCCGCCGGTCACATGATGGTTGCGTAGATGTAGGAGGCGAAGAGGGCGGTGAAGAGGATGCCCCAGCGCTTCGTCATCGACCACTGCCAGATGACGAAGGGGAAGATGAGCAGCGAGGCAGCCGCCATCACCCACAGATCGAAGCGCAGGAACTGCGGATCGACCGGGATCGGCGCGATCAGGCCGGTGACACCGAGGATCGCGAGGAGGTTGAAGACGTTGGAGCCGATGACATTCCCCAAGGCGACATCGGCCTGCCGGCGGATCGCGGCCATCACCGTCGTCGCCAGCTCCGGCAGGGAGGTACCGACCGCCACGAGGGTCAGCCCGATAACCGAATCGCTGACCCCGTAACGGCTGGCGATCTCGGTCGCCGAGGTGACCAGCAGGTTGGCGCCGAGCGGCAGGCCGATCAACCCCCCGAGCGTGAAAGCCCCGATCTTCCACCACGGCATCTCCGGGTCGGCCTCCTCGACCTCCTCGGGGGCTGCCTCGCCGGCGCGCCGATGGGCGAGGGCGTCGCGGAACTGGTCCCCCAGAACGAGCGCCAAGACAGCCAGCAGAAGCAGCGCGTGCGGCAGGCCGATCGGGCCGAAGGCGGAGACGGCGATGAAGATGGCGGTCACCCCGAGCATCACCGCGTAGCTGCGCCGCGTGTCGCTGCCCGACATGTCGAGCCCCGAGATCAGCGCGGGCACCCCCAGCACGAGCAGGATGTTCGCGATGTTCGAGCCCACCACATTGCCGAGCGCGAGGCCGGGCGCGCCGTCGAGGGTGGCGCGGATCGAGACGAGCATCTCCGGCGCCGAGGTCCCGAAGGCGACCACGGTGAGGCTGACGACCAGTGCCGGGATCCCGAGCCTGAGCGCGATGTTCACCGCGCCCCGTACAAGGGCGTCTCCGGCGAAGACCAGAATGATTAGGCCGAGCGCGGCCACCAGGAATTCCATGTCAACCCTTTCCGGCACCGCAAGCGCAAGGGCCCTTGCCGATCGCGTAGCGCCCGCAACCGGGGCATTTCATGCTGCGCAGCTTCTGCTGGCCGGGAAAGCGGAGCTTGCCGAACATGGCCATGATGACCATGCCGATGAGAAAGAGTGTGACCACCTTGATCATCGTATCAAAGCCCGTACCTGGCGGCGGCGATGCGCGTTTCGATGGTAGAGAGCGCGCTGTCCGCCAAGCCCGCGCCGAACCGGCTGAGGAAGGGGCGTCGCTGCTGGTAGTTTGCCAGCCGCAGATCGGGCCCGAAACGCTTCTTGAGCACCGGGACCATATGGCCGATCCCGTCGATCAGGCCCAGCTCGACCGCGGTCTGCCCGATCCAGAACTCGCCGTTGAAAAGATCAATCTCGGAAGTCAGTTTTCCGCCCCGGCGCCGCTTCACCTGGTCGATGAAGGCGCCGTGGATCTGCTCTTGCAAACGGCGAAGGCGAGCCACGTCCTCGGTCTTTTCCGGCGCGAAGGGATCGAGCGTGCTCTTGGAATTGCCGGCGGTGTAGACGCGGCGCTCGATTCCGTGACGGCGGATCAGCTCGTCAAAGCCGAATCCCGCCGAGATCACCCCGATGGAGCCGACGATCGAGGTCTCGTCCGCGTAGATCTCGTCCGCCGCCGTGGCCAGCCAGTAGCCCCCGGATGCGGCGACATCCTCGACGAATGCGAGCACCGGTACGCCCTTCTCCTCGCCAAGGCGCCGGATGCGCGCGGCGATCAGGGCACTCTGCGCGGGGCTGCCTCCCGGCGAGTTCAGCACGAGGGCGACGCCGCTGGGCTTGCCGCGCCGAAAGGCCTTCTCGATCACCGGCGCGAGCGTGGCGTCGTTCAGGCGGTTCGGACCGCTCGATGCGATCATGCCCTGAAGGCGGATCACCGAGACCAGCGGACCGGATTTGAGGAAGGGGATGAAGCGTTTCATTCTCTCCCATGTAGAGCCTGCCGGGGCGGGCAACAAGGCGCGCGGCACCGCATCGGCCGTTCAACCCCTGATGCGGTAGCCGGTGCGGAAGATCCACCAGATCACCCCGATGCACAGCGCGGTGAAGAGCACGATCGCCGCGAGGCTCCACCCGAGCGCGACATCCGACATGCCGAAGAAGGACCAGCGGAAACCCGAGACCAGATAGACGACCGGATTGAACAGGGTCACCGTCTGCCAGACCGGGGGCAGCATGGTGATCGAGTAAAACGAGCCCCCCAGGAAGACGAGCGGCGTGACGACGAGCAGCGGCACGAGCTGCAGCTGCTCGAAGTTCTGCGCCCAGATGCCGATGATGAAGCCGAACAGGCTGAAACTCAGGCAGGTCAGCACCAGGAAGGTGATCATCCAGACCGGGTGCGCGATCTGCAGGTCGACGAAGAAGAAGGCGGTGCCGAGGATGATCAGGCCGATCATCAGCGATTTGGTGGCCGCCGCCAGCACGTAGCCGGCGGTGATCTCGAGGAAGGAAGCCGGCGCCGAGAGCAGCTCGTAGATCGTGCCGATGAACTTGGGGAAGTAGATCCCGAAGCTGGCATTGCTGACCGACTGAACGAGCACGCTGAGCATGATCAGCCCCGGCACGATGAAGGCGCCGTAGGAGATGCCTTCCACCTCGTCGATGCGGCTGCCGATAGCGGCGCCGAAAACCACGAAATAGAGCGAGGTGGAGAGCACCGGCGAGACGATGCTCTGGAGCAGGGTGCGGAAGGTGCGGGCCATCTCGAAGACGTAGATGGCGCGGACCGCTTCGAGATTCATCAGCTGTCCTTCCGAACGATGTCGGTGAAGATGTCCTCGAGCGAGCTTTGCCGCGTCTGCACGTCGCGCAGTTGCAGTCCCGCCGCCGAGATGTCGGAGAGCAGCTTAGTGATCCCGGTGCGCTCTCCTTGCGTGTCATAGGTATAGACGAGGCTGCCGCCATCCTTGCCGAGCGTGAGATCGTAGCCCGCGAGCTGCTCGGGGATCCGCTCGGTGGGATGCTGCAGCTCGATCACCATCTGCTTGGCGCCGAGACGGCGCATCAGTTCGGCCTTCTTCTCCACGAGGAGGATCTCGCCTTGCGCGATGATCCCGATGCGGTCGGCGATCGCTTCCGCCTCCTCGATGTAATGGGTGGTCAGGATGATGGTGACCCCGTCGGCCTGGAGCTTGCGCACCGTCTCCCACATGTCGCGGCGCAGCTCCACGTCGACGCCAGCCGTCGGCTCGTCGAGAAAGAGCACCCGCGGCTCGTGGCTGAGCGCCTTGGCGATGAGCACGCGCCGCTTCATCCCCCCCGAAAGCTCGATCACCTTGGCATCTCGCTTGTCCCACAGCGACAGCTGGCGCAGGACTTTCTCGATATGCGCATCGTCCCTTGGGCGCCCGAAGAGCCCGCGCGAGAAGCGCACCGTGTTCATCACCTTCTCGAAGGGCTCGAGATTGATTTCCTGCGGCACGAGGCCGATCAGGCGGCGGGCGCCGCGATATTGCGCGATCGTGTCGTGACCCCCGACGGTGACATGGCCGGCGGTCTGCCTGACGATGCCGCAAATGGCGGAGATCAAGGTTGTCTTGCCGGCGCCGTTGGGGCCGAGCAGGGCGAGGATCTCGCCCTCGCGAATATCCAGATCGATCGATTTCAGGGCGGTGAAGCCGCTGTCATAGGTCTTCTGCAGGTCGCGGATTTCGACGATTGCGGGCATCATTCCCTCGCGGCTGGATCGCGGGGCCAAGCTACAGCGGCCACGGATCGGACGAAAGGGCGAAGGCCCTCGCTTGCCAGCCTGCAGCCCTGCGCCTATGCAGAGGGCTTGTTCGCAAAGGCAGGGCCGGGGAGTGGAACATGATCCAGATCGTTATGGTGAAATGGGGCAGCAAGTATTCCGCGAACTACGTCAACGGGATCGCCGCCGAGACCCGGGTGCGCACGCAGGCCGCAACGCGCTTCATCTGCTACACCGATGACGGGACGGGCATCGCGCCGGGGGTGGAGGTGCGTCCCTTTCCCGAGTTCGGCATACCGCTGAAGGCGCTGACCGGGCGCAACGGCTCGCTTCCGAAGATGTCGATGTTCATGCGCGGTCAGCTCGAGGAGGGCGTGCCGACCATCTACATCGATCTCGATACCTCCATCCTGGGAGATGTCGCGCGGCTCGCCGAGTGCCTGGAGCGGCGGCGGGCGGTCTATTTCCTGCAGCGCCATGCCGTGCCCTACTGGCGCGCGAAGGGGCTCGTGGACCGGATCGCGCCCGAGCGGTATTACCTTGGCAATACCGCGGTCATGGCCTTCTACCCCGAGGACACCTACCAGATCGCCGATCTCTTCCTCGAGAAATACCCCGCATGGGCCGCAGGGGAGCCCGGCGTCAGCGCGCGCGAGGCCAAGCTCTTCAAGGGCGGCAACGAGCTTCTCGTCTCGGCCATGGCCCGTGACATCACGCGGGTCTTTCCGCGCGACATGGCCATCAAGTTCACCCAGGAATACATGGCGCCGAGCTTCGGTCTGGCCGAGATGCGCAACCGCCTGCCGCATGTGAAGGCGCGGCGGGCGCGGCAGGTTGCGCTGACCTATCATGGCGAGCCGCTCAAGCCCGAGCATCTCGTGGACAAGACCGATGGCGAGCGGGTGGTCTTCAAGCATCACAAGACGATCTGGCGCTATCCGCGGATCAGCGCCTATTGGCGGCGGGTGATCGACGGGGTGATGCCCGTCTCCGAGGAAACGCGCTAGCCCGCCAGCAGCCGTGGCAGCCACAGCGTCAGTCCCGGCAGCGCAAGGAGGATCGCCACGCGCAGCAGCTCGGCGCCGAAGAAGGGCAGCACGCCCCTGAAGGTCCGCCCCATCGGCACGCCCGGCGCCAGCGAGGAGATGACGAAGACGTTCATCCCCACCGGCGGGGTGATGAGGCCAAGCTCGACCACGATCAGCGCGAGGATGCCGAACCAGATTTTCAGCTCCTCGGTGCTCATCCCGAAAGCGCCCTCGGGGCCGGTATAGAGCCCGCCGTTCAGCTCGGTCAGAACGGGCCAGAAGAACGGGATCACCAGCAGGATCATCGACAGGCTGTCCATCAGGCAGCCCAGCACGATCAGCGCGGCCAGCAGGAGCAGCATCACCGTCATCGGCGCCATGCCGGAGGCAAGGATCCAGTCGGCCGTCGCCTGCGGCAGGCCGATCCGGCTCATGAAGATCTTCATCAGCTCGGCGCCCAGCAGGATGAGGTAGATCATCCCCGCCGTGCCGGCCGTCTCGCGCAGTGCCGCGCCCAACTCGGCCCATCCGATCCGGCGGCGCAGCGCGCCGTAGAGCCAGACCAGCGCGACCCCGACAGCGGCCGCCGGTGTGGGGTTGTAGAGCCCGCCATAAATGCCCCCGAGGACGATCCCGAAGATGGCGAGCACCGGCAGCACCCCGAGGCTGGCTTCGCGCAGCTCGCCGGCGGGCAAGGCGCCGCCACGCGGGGCCGCGGCGGGGCGCAGCGTGGCATAGAGCGCGACCACGCCCAGAAAAAGCAGAACCGCCAGCAGCCCCGGAAGCATCGCCGCCGCGAACATGGTCACGACATTCGCCTCGACGATGATCGCGTAGAGGATCAGCACGACCGAGGGCGGGATCAGGATGCCGAGGACCCCGCCCGCGGCGAGCGTGCCGGTTGCCAGGGCCCCGTCATAGCCCGCGCGCTGCAGCTCGGGCAGCGCCACCTTGCCCATGGTCGATGCGGTGGCCAGCGACGAGCCGCAAACCGCGCCGAAGCCGGCGCATCCCGCGATCGCCGCCATCGCGGTGCCGCCCGGAAGGCGCCCCAGCCAGGCATTCGCGGCGCGGAAAAGCGCGGTGCTCATTCCCGCATGCGAGGCGAGCGCGCCCATCAGCACGAACATCGGCACGACGCTCAGGTCGTAGATCGAGAACTGCCCGTAGGCGAGGGTCTTCAGCTGGTTGAGCACCAGCGCGCTGCCATTGACCAGCATCACCCCGATGCCGCCCACCAGGATCATCGCGTAGGCGATCGGCATGCGGATCGCGATGAGCAGCACCAGCAGGCCCAGCGCGGCCGAGCCGAAGAGAATGGGATCGTCGATCATGAAAGGCTCCGCTGCGTCCTAATGGCCCGGTGCGGCGATGCGGGCCAGCCGCTCGGCAGCGGTGACGGCCGCGCAGAGCGCGAGAAGCGCGATCGAGGCAAGGATCGGCAGGAAGGCGATCCAGTGCGGGAACTGCACGATGGCGGTGGTATAGTCATAGCTCTTCTGATCGAGCATGCCGAGATACATCCGCCAGCCCAGCAGCAGCGCGAAGGCCATGGCCACCAGCGCGGCCAGCAGGCCGAAGGCCGCGACCAGCCGCACCGGGGCGCGCTGCGTGAAGATGTCCGCCGAAACATTGGCATCCGTGATCTGCACGAAGGGGAGGAAGGCGAATACCGCCACCGCCGTGCCGACCTCGGTCAATTCGAAATCCCCCGCGAAGGGTTTGCCGAAAAGCCCGCCGATGACCGAGGCGACATTGATGGCGACGACGAGCAGAAGCAGCGCGCCGCCCGCCATCGCCCAGAGGGTGGCCGCCCGTTCGACGGCCAGGGGCAGGCCCGTGCGGCTGGCGGACGCGGACATCTACTGCGCGCTCGCGTGCTCTTTCACGAGGGCGCGGGCCTTCTCGACCAGCGCCGCGCCGTCGATCCCGGCGCCCGAGACCTCCTCGATCCAGCGATCGACAACCGGGGCAACCGCGTCGCGGAAGGCCTGCGTCTCTTCTTCGGTCAGGGTGATATGGGTGTTGCCCGCCGCGACCGCCATCTCGATGCCCTTGTCGTCGTTTTCCCGCCAGACGCGGCCCATCTCGGTCAGCCATTCGGGGCCCGAGGCGTCGCGGAAGGCCTGTTTGATGTCATCGGGCAGCTCGGCCCAGCGCGCGGCGTTCATCGACATCTGGAAGGCGGTCGTGCCGAGGCGCTCCTTGTCGGCGCCCTCGATATCGTAATCGGTCTGCTGCTCGAGCCGCAGGGGGGCGATGATTTCCCACGGGATCAGCGCGCCGTCGACGACGCCCTTCTGAAGCGCGGGCGGAAGCTCGGGCACCGGCATGGCAACCGGGGAGGCGCCGAGCGCCTCGATCACCCAGGCGCCCGTGCGGGTGGGGATGCGGAGCTTCTTGCCGGCGAGATCGCCGGGGCGGCGCACCTCGGTGTCGCGCATCTGGATCGCCTGGCCCGCATGGACATGCAGGAACATGACCTCCAGTCCCTTGTACTCCTCCGCCAGGTCGCTCTCGAACATTTCGGACAGGGCGAGGTTGGCGGCGGTGACGTCGTTGACGAAGACGCTCGGCAGCTCGATCACCTCGGTGCGCGGAAACTGCCCCGGTGTGTAGCCATTGACGGTCCAGATGATGTCCACCACCCCGTCGCGGGCCTGCTGGACCAGTTCGGGCGGGCGGCCGCCGAGCGTCATCGAGGGGAAGATCTCGATCTTCACCCGGCCGCCGGAGGCCTCCTCGACGGCGCGGGCCCAGGGGGCCACCGTGTCGGTATGGGTGGGTGAATTGGCGCTCAGGAAGTGATGCAGCTTGAAGGTGTATTCCTGCGCCATGGCCCCGGATGCGGCGAGGGCAAGTGTCGCCGCAGCAGCGGCCAGGAAGGTCTTGGCGATCATCTGGAGTCCCATCTGGATGCGAAGGCCCCGATCCGGGGCGGTCGGGGCAAGTGATGACAGCCCCGCCGCCGGTTTGGCAAGGCGGTTCTGCCGGCGCGTTCGGTCAGCGCGCCGTCGCAAGCGAGGTGCGGTAGAGCTGGACGGCCTCGTCCTCGGCGATCTCGACATCGGCGAAGGTGACCTCCCGGCCAGCCGCGACATCGCGCAGCAGCTTCACCTTGTGGGCCAGGCCGATCGGCAGGACATCGCGTGCGGCTCCGGCCGCGGCGGGCGCGAGACGGCCATAGACCGTGTAACCGCCCTCGCCGTCGAGCATCTCGCCGGCCCGCAGATCGCGCTTGGCGACAGAGGCGACGGTGCCCGAGAAGCTGCGGGTGCTGCCCGTGGGCTCGCCGCGCAGGGCCGCCGACAGGACCGAGATCGACAGCTCCAGCCCGATCATGTGGAAGGGCTTGTACATCGCGGCATAGCGCCCCGTCTCGTCAGTCGGCAGGCCATACTGGCCGAAACAGGCGGCCGCGTAGTCATTGGGCGCCTCCAGCACCACGTAGACGCCCCAGCGCAGATCACGGAAGACGGGCCGGCCATCGCGCTCGAGGCTGGAGACCACCTCCACCATGCCGGGGCCTTCGAGCTGGCCCCCGACATCGCGCGGACGCAGCACATGGGCCAGGTCGTCGACACCGCATGGCGGGAAGGCAAGGCCCTCCTGAGGCACTGAAAGGCCGGTTGCGTTGGCGATCGCGGCCCCCTCGATGGCGCTCTTGGTGCCGTCGAGGAAGGAGTTGAACATCTGCGGGTTCATCCCGGCCGCCTCGGCCTCCTCCGGTGTCAGCCCGTAATGGCTCCAGACCGCGTCGGGGGTGACGGTGTGATAGGCGGGCAGATATTTCGTTCCCTTGCCGGCGGCCGCGATCCGGAACCCCGCCGCGCGGCCCCAGTCGACCATTTCGCTGACCAGGGCAGGCTGATCGCCGTAAGCCATGGAATAGACGACGCCGGCGCTGCGCGCCCGCTCGGCCAATGCGGCCCCGGCAAGCACGTCGGCCTCGACATTGACCATGACGACATGGCGCCCCGCCGCGATGGCGGCGCCGGCATGGGCGATGCCCGCCCGCGGGTTTCCGGTGGCCTCGATCACCACCTCGATCCCGTCCATGCCGGCCAGCTCGACGCCGCTGTCGGTGAAGCGGGTGGCCGCGATCCGCGCCTCGTCCCAGCCTACCTGGGCACAGGCTTGCCGCGCCCGGTCCGGACTCAGATCGGCGATCGCCTGAACCTCCAGCCCCTCGATGCCGGGCACCTGCGACAGGAACATCGAGCCGAACTTGCCCGCGCCGATCAGGCCGGCCCGGATCGGGCGCCCCGCGGCGGCGCGCTCGGCGCAGAGTCTTGCAAGGTTCATGGCGTTATCCTTTGTGCCGGCCACGTCATCGGCGCCCAGATGAGCCCATCGCGCCGCGAAGATCCAGACGCTGCGTCACCTCGCGGCGCAGAAAGCGGTCGATGCGGCGCGCCAATGGCCTTATGCAGGCGCGATGAACACGCCGCCGCTCGAAATATTCCTCGCCGCCCCGCCAGGGCTCGAGCCGCAACTCGCGCAGGAAGCCGCCGTCCTGGGCTTTGCCGATCCCCGGGCCGTGCCCGGCGGTGTCATCGTCACCGGGGACTGGACACAGGTCTGGCGGGCCAATCTCGCCTTGCGCGGCGCCGGCCGGGTGCTGGTGCGCATCGGAAGCTTCATGGCCTTCCATCTCGCGCAGCTCGACAGGCGGGCGCGCAAGTTCCCCTGGGGCGAGGTTCTGCCCGCCGGCCTGCCCGTGCGGGTGGAGGTGAGTTGCCACGGCTCGAAGATCTACCATGCCGGCGCCGCGGCGGAGCGGATCGAAACCGCCCTGCGCGAGAGTTTCGGCGCCACCGTCAGCCCGCAGGCCGCGCTCGTGCTGAAGGTGCGCATCGAGGACAACAAGGTGACGATCAGCGTCGATGCCTCCGGTGAGCCCCTCCACAAGCGCGGTCACAAGGAGGCGGTCGGCAAGGCCCCGATGCGCGAGACCCTGGCCGCGCTCTTCCTGCGCCGCTGCGGCTTCGACGGCACCGAGCCGGTGATCGACCCGATGTGCGGCTCGGGCACTTTCGTGATCGAGGCCGCCGAGATCGCGGCGGGCCTCGTGCCCGGCCGCTCGCGCAGCTTCGCCTTCGAGCGCCTCGCCAGCTTCGATGCCGAACGCTACGCCGCGCTGCGCGCCGGGCTCCTATCCCGATCGGCCGCCGCGCCGGCGGGACCGCCCCGCTTCCTCGGCTTCGACCGCGATGCGGGGGCGGTGCGGGCCAGCCTTTCGAATGCCGAGCGGGCCGGGGTCGGCGGCATGGTCGCGATCGCCCAGGGCCCGATCAGCGCCCTCGAGCGTCCGGACGGCCCCCCGGGGCTTGTCATGGTCAATCCGCCTTATGGCGCGCGCATCGGCAACAAGAAGCTGCTCTATGCCCTTTACGGCAAGCTCGGCGCGGTTCTTGCCGAACGTTTCGCCGGCTGGCGCGTGGGTCTCGTGACGAGCGAGCCGGGTCTGGCCAAGGCCACGGGCCTTCCCTTCGCCCCGCTCGAGGCGCCTGTCTCCTTCGGGGGCTTGAAGGTGCGTTTGCACCGGACCGGTCCCCTGCGCTAGGTCAGGCCGCTCGCGCGTCTGCGATGCGGGCACGTCCCGGAACCGCGCGATCCCGCCCCGGCGCCCGCTTGCGCCGCCGGGCGCGGGTCCGGACCGGGAGGCCGCCGGGCGGACCGGCGGCGAAACGCAGCTTCGAGAGGATGAACCGATGAGCTTCTACGACCGCGCGATCCTGCCTTGCCTGACGGACCTGGTCATGGGGCAGGAGATCCTGACCCCGTACCGGCAGCGCTGCATCGCGCCGGCGGCCGGGCGCATCCTCGAGATCGGGGCAGGGGCGGGACATAACTTCCCGTTCTACGGTCCAGGGGCGCGATCGGTGCTGGCGATCGACCCTTCGGCCGAGCTGCTGGAGCGCGCGCGGCCGCGTGCCGATGCGGCGTCCTGCGGCGTCACCCTGATGCAGGGTCATGCGGAGGCGCTGCCGGTCGAGAGCGGCAGCATCGACTGCGTGACGGTCACCTGGACATTGTGCAGCGTCGGCGCTCCGGATGCCGTGCTCGCCGAGCTGCGCCGCGTCCTGCGCCCCGGCGGGACGGTGCGATTCGCCGAGCATGGCCTTTCGGCGGAGCACAAGGTGCGGCTCTGGCAGAAGCGTCTGACACCCATCTGGAGGCGCTGCGCTGGGAATTGCCATCTCGACCGGCCCGTGCCCGGCCTCTTCGATGCGGCGGGCTTCGCACTGGCCTCGCATGACGCGGGATATGCCAGGGGGCCCAGGCCGATGGTCTACATGCATGAGGGCGTGGCGCTCGCCGGCCCGTCCTGATCCACGATGGGCGCACGGGGACATATAGTGGAAGCGGCATGCGGCAATACCGAACGCAAAAGGGCCCGCACGGGGCCCTCCATGTCGTGTCACCGGTCAAGGTCGTCTAACTGGTCGGGGATGTCTTACTGGTCGGGCTGAGAGGATTCGAACCTCCGACCCCCTGCTCCCGAAGCAGGTGCGCTACCAGGCTGCGCTACAGCCCGACCGTGTGACGTGCCCTATCCATTCTCCGGGCGCTTGGCAAGGGCCTGTCTGTGGGCGGAACGCTCGGTGCGCAGCCGCAGCAGCGCGCTGATGCGGGGGATGGTGCCGGTTTCGGGGCGCGAGCGCGTGGAGAGGACCGGGGTGTTGTCCGACCGGCCGGACAGGCTTTCGCGCGCGACGATGTAAAGGCCGCTGGTGATGATGATGCCGGCCCCGATCCAGGTCATGGTGTCGGGACGCTCGTCGAAGAAGGCGGCGCCGAACACGGCCGCCCAGATGATCTGCGAGTATTGCATCGGCGCGACGATGGCCGCGTCGCTGTGCCGGTAGGCGAGGATGATCAGCAGGGACGCGGCGAATCCGAAAGAGGCGATGACGCCGGCAAGGCCCAGGTCGACCAACGGCATCGGCACGTAGACGAAGGGCAGGATGGCGGCCATCACGAGGAAATTGGCGACCATCGGATAGAGCATGAGAACGGCGCTGCGCTCGTCCTTGCCGATCTTGCGCACCACGACCGAGGTGGTGGCGCTTCCGATCGCCGCCCCGAGCGCGGCGAGATGCCCGAGCTGCAGGCTCTCCGTGCCGGGTCGCAGCACAGTGAAGACCCCCGCCAGCCCCACCAGCACCGCGACCCAGCGATGGGCCCCGACCCGCTCCCCCAGCACCGGGATCGAGAGCACGGTAATCAGGAGCGGCGCGGCGAAGATGATCGCGTAGGTTTGCGCCATGGGAAGCACCGAGAAGGCGTAGAAGGCACAAAACCCGGTGGTCACCGCGGCAAGGGTGCGCAGGGCGGTCCACCAGGGATGGACGGGCCGCAGGTGGCCGGCGGTCGCATCGCGCATCAGCATGATCGTCGCGAGCGGGAAGCCCATCAGCACGCTGAAGAAAATGATCTGGAACGGGGCATAGCGTGCCCCCAGCACCTTCACGGCGACATCGTGCAGCGCGAAGATCGCGAAGGCGCAAAGCGCGAGCAGCGCGCCGCGCAGGTTGGCTTTGGCATTGGGTGACATGCTGACCCCTCTCGGCAATTCCGAAAAAACCCGGTAATTTTCTTCCGGGGGGATGTTCCACGACGTAGCGTCGCCCTCGGCTCTATGACATGAGCGGCGTCGCGAACAAGAGCTGTCCCCCCCGGTAAAGGAGAAAACCCATGGAGCTTCTCGAAACCGTCCCGCGCGCTCTCGCGGCCTTGGTGCTGGTGATCGTGCTGGCACGGCTCAACGGCCTGCGCAGCTTTTCCAAGATGTCGGGGTTCGATTTCATCCTGACGGTCGCCTCCGGTTCGGTCTTCGCCGCGGCGATCACCAATACGGGCACCAAGTTCTACGCCGCTCTGGCGGGGCTGGTCGCGATCTGGATCGTGCAAAGCCTGACATCGCGGCTGCGGTCCATGGCCGCGCCGGTGGAACAGGCGGTCGACAACACGCCGCTGCTGTTGATGGAGAATGGCGAGATGCTCCTTCACAACATGGCGAAGGCGCAGATCACGCGGGCCGATCTGCTCTCGAAGCTGCGCGAGGCGAACGCGCTCGACATGTCGCTGGTGCGCGCCGTGGTCTTCGAGACGACGGGCAATGTCAGCGTGCTCTACGGATCCCCCGACGATCCCATGGATGACGCCCTGCTGAGCGACGTGCGCCGCTAGGAGCGCGGCCGCCGCGTGTTTTCCACAGGAGGGGAGCAAGCGGGATGAAACGTTCGAAGGCCGCCCCTCGGGGCGGCCTTCGGGAACTGGTCATGCCGGGATCATCGTCACGGTCGGCACTCGTCCGCCGGCGGCACTCGTCACGCCCCCCGGCGATGCCTCTGGCACCACCGGGGTATCGGGATTACTTGAGGATCGCTTCGATGCGGTCCTTCTGACGGCCTTCTTCGCCGCTGCTGGTGCCGGCGATGTAGATGCCGGCGATCTGGGCGTCGGTGAGCGTGCTCACATCGGCATCGATGTCATTCTCGTCGAGCAGGTTCTGCACCATTTCCATCATGGTGGCCGAGCCGCCATCAATATCGACACCGGTTTCGAGCGTCGGGCCGGCATCGGCTTCCTGCTCGAGTTGCTTGTCGGTCAGGAAGCTGCGCACTTCCTTTTCCTTTTCGGACTGGTCCGAGCTGCTGGTGCCCGCGATGTAGATCGAAGCGATCTGCGTATCGGAGAGATCTTCGACATTCACGCTGTCGATCTCGAGCGAGTCGAGGATTTCTGCCACGGCATTGACCATGGTTTCGCTCGCGTCGGTATAGGCGAATGCGCTGGTGGCCATCGAGCTGGCCGCGATTGCCGCAATGAGAATGCGTTTCATGTTACTGGCTCCTGATCAATGTTCTGGCGCGGCTTCTGCGCCTGATTGCAAGCAAAACGAGCAAGCAGCCGAATGGTTTCCCCGACTTTCGGAGGGGTGCGGAATTCCGCCGGCGGGCGGCCTGGGGGCGCGCGGCTTGGAGATGGGGAGGCTTGGGCGCGGGGCAGGCGCCCCGGGACGGCCGATGCTGCACCGCATGGGCCGGACATGTCGCAGGGCCGAGACAGGGCCGAACGGGGGGGCGCCGCAGATCATGCGCGCGCCCCCCGGAAGGGGCCGGAAGTGGCCGGAAGTGTCAGCCGCGCGAGAGGGCGGCGACGATCGCGTCGCCCATCTGCGCGGTGCTGACGGGCGTGCCGTCGCCGCCTTGCATCAGATCGCCGGTGCGCACGCCGTCGGCCAGGACCGTCTCGACGGCCTTCTCCAGAAGCGCGGCATCCTCGCCGGCATCGAAGCTGTAGCGCAGGGCCATGGCGAAGCTGAGGATGCAGGCAATCGGGTTGGCCTTGCCCTGGCCGGCAATGTCGGGGGCCGAGCCGTGCACCGGCTCGTAGAGCGCCTTGGGGCGGCCGTTCTCCATCACCGCCCCGAGGCTGGCGGAAGGCAGCATGCCGAGCGAGCCGGTGAGCATCGCGGCCGCGTCCGACAGAAGGTCGCCAAAGAGGTTGTCGGTCACGATCACGTCGAACTGCTTGGGCGCGCGCACCAGCTGCATCGCGCCTGCGTCGGCATACATGTGGCTCAGCTCGACATCGGCGTAATCGGCCTGGTGCACCTCGGTGACGACCTGGCGCCACAGCACGCCCGATTCCATCACGTTGGCCTTCTCCATGGAGCAGACACGGTTGCCACGGCGGCGGGCCAGCTCGAAGGCGGCGCGCGCCACGCGGGCGATCTCGCTCTCGGTGTAGCGCTGGGTGTTGATCCCGACGCGCTCGTTGCCCTCCTGCACGATGCCGCGCGGCTCACCGAAATAGATGCCGGATGTCAGCTCGCGCACGATCATGATATCGAGCCCGGCCACGATCTCGGGCTTGAGCGAGGAGAAGTCGGACAGCGCATCGAAACATTGCGCAGGGCGCAGGTTGGCAAAGAGGTCCATCTCCTTGCGCAGGCGCAGAAGGCCGCGCTCGGGCTTTACCGAAAAGTCGAGATCGTCGTATTTCGGGCCCCCGACGGCACCAAGGAGCACCGCGTCGGCGGCTTGCGCCGCGGCCATCGTCTCGTCGGTCAGCGGCGTGCCATGCTTGTCATAGGCCGCGCCGCCCACCAGATCCTCGCTGACATCGAAGGCCCGCCCGCGGTTTTGCGCGAACCAGTCGATGACCTTGCGCACCTCGGACATGACCTCGGGTCCGATGCCGTCGCCGGGCAGGATGAGCAGGGAAGGGTTGGCCATGGAAATCTCCGTTCGGATCAAGGGGGGTGCGGCTTGGCGATGGGTATCGCGCGCCTCACGCCCGGTCAAGAAGACGGAACATCGCGCGAGCGGCCCGCGTTTGCCCGCCTGACACGCAATCACCGTCCTATCCCGCGGCGCGGGGTGGGCCGAAAGAAAGGATGCAACATGATCTTTCCCGCAGAAAAAACTCCCGAGCTTCGTCTGCCGACCCTTTCGGGGGAAACGTTCGATCTGTCGAAGGATGGCGGTGAGAAGGGTACGCTCCTGGTGTTCTACAGGGGGCTGCATTGCCCGATCTGCGCCAAGCAGCTCGGCGAGATGGAAAGCCACGCTGCCAAGTTCGCCGAGCGCGGCGTCCGTCTCGTGGCGATCAGCGCCGATCCCGAGGACAAGGCACGCCAGATGGCCGAGAAGGCCGGCGTCAGCGAGGTGACCATTGCCCATTCGCTGGACCTTGCCGCCGCGCGCGATGATTGGGGTCTTTTCCTGTCCTCCGCACGTGAAGGCAGCGAGGAGCCGGCGCTCTTCAACGAGCCGGGGCTCTTTTACGTGAGCAACGACCAGAAGCTCCAGTTCGGCTGGGTGCAGACGGCGCCCTTCGCGCGGCCCTCGCTCGATGACGTGCTGTCGGCGATCGCGTTCGCCCAGGACAAGGGCTATCCGCCGCGCGGCACCTATCGCGGCGCGCTCGACGCCGCCGCCTGACCGGCGCGTCTGGCCGCATCGCCCCCCAGGGCGATGTCGGCCCAGACGATCGCGTGACGGGGCGGGCCTTCCCGCCCCGCCGGCGCATCGGCGGGTGGCCAGGCGAGCCCGGATGCGAGGTGACGCAGGTCCGCCGACAGCAGCACATAATCGGTCCTGAGATTGCCCGGCCCTTCCTCTCCATCCGCCCAATCGGCCGTATCGAGGCAGGGATCGCCGAGATGCGGCGCATTTGCCGGCCCCTCCGGCGGAAGGCAGCGTCCCGGCACCGCGCGCGGACGCGTATCGACGAGGCGCGGATCGGCCAGCAGCGCGCGGATCGCCCCCTTGCGCCCCGCGCCGTCATGCGGGTCGATATTGGCATCACCCAAGAGGACATAGGGCGGCGCGGGCGGTGGATGCCCCAGCGCGCCGTCGAGAAGGCGGGACCAGAAGGCCGCCTCGTCATGGTTGCGACGGCCGTTGCGATCCGCCGGCCCGTCGAAGACCGGCGGCGTCGCGTGCCAGGTCAGCAGGGTCAGCCGGCGTCCACCCGGCAAAAGCGCGGGCAGTTGCCAATGCCCTTGGCTCGACAATCTCTGCACGGCGCGCATGGGCTTGGTGAAAGGGGGCGCCGGGCTCGTCGGCAGGAGCGCGCCGGGCAGATCCGCCCAGAGCAATCCTCCGTGATCGACAAAGTCGCCTTCGGGGGCGAGCGCATGGCGCGAAAGCACGGCCATCCCGCCCGCGCCGGCGAAGGGGCCATAGCCCTGCGCATCGCGCGGCGTGCCCAGCCGGCCGTCGCCATCGAGGTCGAGCCCGGTGGACATGCCGGTAAGCGTTAGCTGAACAGCACCAGCGGTTCAGCTTGACGGCTTGAAGTTCCACGGCAGCAGGTCGTCGAGGCGGCTTTGCG
>NZ_APKE01000021.1 GCF_009835145.1 Profundibacterium mesophilum KAUST100406-0324
GCAAAGCCGCCTCGACGACCTGCTGCCGTGGAACTTCAAGCCGTCAAGCTGAACCGCTGGTGCTGTTCAGCTAACGCTTACAGAGCACGGTCTATGAAGCCGACAGGGCCATTGTTCAGCCGGTCGGCCCGCGCGGCGCTCCAAGGATCTAGCACGGCGCGCACAGCTGAATGGAGATCCATATCGGGGTGCTGCGCCAGATCCTTCCGGATGCTCCAATCCGTCATCGGGCCTTCATATGGGCGTATCTGGTATCCTCGAGAAAACACACCGCGCCGGGTCGGATAATCACGCATCCCAAGGCCTGGGGCGGAGTTGACAGCTGTCAACTCTTACGCCGGTGTCCCCTCAACCTTCAGCGCGCGCAGCATTGGGCCCGGCGTGAAGCGCCCCTGTTCGGCCTTGACGCTGAGCACGCGCAGATAAGCTCCCGGGTTTCTTATCACCGCGAATTTCTCGAGGATGCAGGCAAGGGTGACTGCTGCGGCATCACTGCCCATGCGCGACTTGGCCATCTGCCAAACGTCACCGCCGATCCCGAGCATCGGGCGCACCGTTTCTGCCGCCTGTGTCAAACCGTGCCAGTTTGCAATCCCGCCGGGTATCAACTCGGCAATCTGTCTGCATCGTGCCAATATCTCGGGCAGGGCCGGCATGTCGTCGCGATCCTCTCTCGGCGTGCCCACCCGTGGCGGATGGGACGCGCCGGAATCCGCAAGCCGGGTTTCCACAGCCCTCTTTCTTTCAATAGGTATTCTGTCTGAAGATTGAATGTGCCGCTCATTTTGGCTGTCATCGCCGCTCAAATCCACGGTTTCGAGACAGGACGACGCGTCGATCTCGGTCAGCATCCGCGCGTGCAGATCAGCGCTGGCAACGTTCAATCTCGCGGCCGCATCGAGGTCCAGCTTCCGGCGCAGACCCCGCAGGAGTTCCGCCTGGTCGGCGCGCAAGGGGCCAAGCTGCTCGGGCGGCAGGCCGGCCTCCGCGAGCCAATCGCCGAGCTTGGCGATATCGCGCAGCCTCACGACAGTCTCCTCGCGCAGCGCCCTGACCTTGGCCAGCCTTTCGCGTTCGGCCTCTGCGGCCTCGGATATCTCGCCCGCCCGCAGCAGCAGGGGTCGCAAATCGAAGCCGAAGGCCCTGCTGATCCCGCCGCCCGGACCGCGCGCGGCATAACGCTTGCCATTCGGGCTGTCATGGCGCGCCACGAGGCCCGCTTTTACCAAGGCTGCGAGATGCCGGCGCAGGGTGCTCTCCGCCATGCCATGGGCCCTGAGGCCAAGGGCGGCATTGGAGGGGAAGACGACCAGCATGGCCGTATCGCAAAGGACGCGTTCGGGATGAAAGGAGACAAGCGCGGCCAGAACGGCGAGGTCCCGGTCGCTGATTCCGAAGGCGCGCCGCGCCAGTGTCAGCTCGGCCAGCAGCGCGTAGCGATCCGCGCGGGCCGTCCCGCGCGGTGTCTCCTCGAGCACCCGCGCCGTCTTCAGGGCGGGGGCCGTCATGCGCGCCGCAAAGGGCGTCATCGTAATGTGCTTCATCCGTTTTCACGAAGGCAAAACTCTAGCGTGACGTCCAAGGACGGCTGTTGACAGCTGTCAACTTTCGAAGCTACATACGAGGTGCGAGTTCGATGGGGCCTCTCGGGATTTTACCGTCTCGGGAGGTCTTTCGTTTTCTGCCTGTCCCGTGCTCCTCTCTTCAGTGTTGAAACCGCGCGTATTTCGCGCTCATTCGCCGTGTTCCTTCAGGAAACGACGGTGAATCTCTTCCATGTTCGCCGCGATCCAGTCGCCGAGCGCCGCATCCTCGATGCTGAGCGTCCGGCCCTTTCCCGTGCGGCGCAGCTGCCCCAGCTGGGCGCCACCGACCCCGGACAGGATCGTCCTGGCGGGGGCGGGCTTGCGTCCGGCCGGATCGAGCGCGGCGAGCACCGCCTCGAACCGGGCATCCGATGTCTCGCCGGCGGCAAGTTCCACGAGCCGGGGCAGGGGCGTGTCGCCGATCCGCTCCGACATCAGGCGCCAGCGATCGCGTCCCGCCGACGGGGCGGCACCGATCGCCGTGATCAGCGCGGCGGGAACCGCGTCCGCGATGCCGAGCATCCGGCTCAGCACCGTCTTGTCGAGATGCAGCGCATCGCCGATCACCTTGCGCGTGAAGCCCATCTCGACCATCTGGCGCGCAAAGCTCGCCTTCTCGATGAAGCTCAGCTCCTTGCGCGCGCTGTTCTCCTGGCCCTGCGCAATGATCAGGTCGGCATCGCTCAGATCGCGCAGCATCGCGCGGACGGGCTGCCCGATCCGGCGCAGCGCGGCCACCCGCCGCCGCCCGTAGACCACCTCGTAGCGCCCCTCGACATTGGGCGAATGGCGCAGGAGGACGGGAACCTGCTGGCCATAAAGGCGCAGGCTTTCGGCAAGCGCGTCGAGCCCCGCGGGATCGGCATCGAGCCGGTCGCGCAGGCCCGCATCGTCGATCATGTCGGCCGGAACCTCGATCAGGGCGCGTTTCTTGAGCTCGGCGATCGACTGGCTGACCGCACCGATCGCACCCTTTGCCGAGCGGGGCAGGGGGGTGGCCCGCGCGTCGCCCGCGGAGCCCGGAGCATTGGCGTCCGGCCCGTTCGACGAAGCGCTCTCTCCCTCGCCGGACACGGCCGGTGTCATCAGGGATTTCAGAAGGTCCTTGCGCGCCATTGCCGTCTCCTCATGCCTTCGCCTGGCGGCCCCAGGCGGCCTGGATCAGCCCCTCGATCTCGCCGTTGACCGCGTTCAGGCTCTCGATCGCGCGCTCATAGGTGGAGCGGGTGAACTGGCTCCGCTCCACCTCGTAGAGCGTCTGCTTGGTGATGCCGGCATCCGAGATCGCGGTGGATTTGAGCACCGGGTGATTGAGCACGTGCTCGCCGAAAAGCGAGCGCATGAAACTGACCATCTGGTTCTGTGGCCCGTCGCCGGGCTCGTAGCGTGTCACCACGTAGCGCATCCAGTCATAGGACATGTCCGCCCCCGCCTCCGCCACGACCCCCAGAAGGTTCGACGTCATCAGCAGGAACTGGCACATCGACATCACGTCGAGCATCTGCGGATGCACCGTGACCAGCACCGCCGTCGCCGCCGACAGGGCCGACATCGTCAGGAAACCCAGTTGCGGCGGGCAATCCATCACCACGATGTCGTAATCGCCCTCGATTTCCGCCAGTTTGTCACCAACCCTGGTAAAGAAGAGATGACCGGCCCGTTCGGCCAGGACACGCGGCGTGTCATGCTCGAATTCCATCAGGTCGAGATTGCCCGGGATGATGTCGAGATTGGTGAAATAGGTTTTCTGGATAACGTCCCGCACCGGCACGGGATCGTCATAGCGGATCGCGTCGTAGAGCGTGCCGCCATCGAGCAGGTCGAATTCGGGCTGAAACCCGTGAAGGGCAGAGAAGCTGGCCTGCGGATCGAGATCGATCGCGAGGACCTTGTAGCCGTCGAGCGCCAGCTTCTGCGCCAGATGGGCCGATGTCGTGGTCTTGCCCGAGCCGCCCTTGAAGTTGATCACCGTAATCACCTGGAGCTGGTCGCCCGCACGCCGTCCGGGCAGGTAGGTGCCCGGTGACTTGGCCCCCTTCTCGAGCATCTCGCGCAGCGCCTGGATGTCGGCGGGCGTGTACCAGCGGCGCCCCCCGGTGCGGATTTCCGGCTCGGGCCCGCGCCCCTCGAGATGCAGCTTGCGCAGATAGGCATCCTTGACCCCCAGCAGGTCGGCGACCTCGCCGGAGGTGAACTTGCGCAATTCCTTGCGGGCATCGGGCGGAAAGAGTTGCTTGCGATGGGCCTGCAGACGTTCCGAAAGGCGTGCCGCATGCTCTCCCACGAGCACGTCGATCCGTTCATTGCCCATTCGCTGTCCTTCGCCTCGCGGGGGCGGTGGCCGCCTCCCGATTTTCACATCCGTTTGTTACGGTTTGCGACGTTTAGTATTGCTCATGGCGTAAGTGAATGACCGACCCGGGAGATTCTCGCAAGAATTTTCTCGCAACCTGCGCGTCGCCTCGCTCCGGGCAGGCCCGCGCAAGAGGGTCCGGGCGGGTGATGGGGGCCCGCCCGGACCCGTGCCGCAATGGCGGTCAGTCGTTGTCGCTGCGGCGGTTGGCCTGCAGGCGGACCAGCTCGTTCAGCGACCGGCCCTCGGCACGGACGCCGAGGCTCGCGGCCAGCTGGGCGCGGGCGGCGGCGCGGGCCTCGCCATGGGAGCGGCCCGAGAGGACGAACTCGGCGCGGTTGCTGTCATTCTCGACGCGCGCCTGTGCCAATTGCTGCATCTCGGCCACGCTGAGCGCGCCCGGCGCAAGGCCGAGACCGCGGGCAAGCTGGTCCGCACGGGTGGCGCCGGCATCCGTGCCGCTATTGTTCAGAAGATGCCGGATGCGGGTGCGCGCCCCGGAGCCGCCTTCGGATTTCAGCGCCTTCAACTGCACGAGCTGCGGCAGGGAATAGGCGCCCGGCGCGACCCCGAGGGAGCGTGCGAGCTGCGCCTCGGAAGCGCTGACGGGCTGCGCGGCGGCGGGGAGGGCAAGCCCGAGGGTTGCGGCGGCGAGGCTTGCGGCGAGAAGCGTGCGATAGGAAGTCATTGGATCGATCCTTGCAGATTGAATGCAGCGCGGCGGCTGCGGGATGATGCGGCAGCCATGAAGGCCGCGCGTTTTGAGGAAATCGCAGGCCCGGCCCCCCTTGACGGGGACGAAAGGCAGGGCCCGTGATGCGGTATGGATGAAGGATGCGGGCCAGCGGCGAGGGAAAGGAAACCGCCGGCCCGCGGGCTTTACGCGCCGGTTCGGGCACGTACCTCTGTTGCACGCAGCGCGGGACAAGGGCCTCCAAGCGTCACGGCATAACGCTCATGCGGTGTGAAACCGGGCATTGCGTCTGCGAAAGGCGAGGAGAGCCTGCAACCCGGCCCCGAAAGCGGCACGCGGCGGCCCGTTTCAGAGCCTCGAGGCGCCGGGTCAGGCTCTTGGAGGGCGGCGTAGTCCGAACTCGGAGAGCAGGTCCGCGATCCGTCCATCGCGCACGCCGTGGACATGCGACAGGGCCGGGCCGGTGATCCGCAGAGCGGCACGCTCGGGCACGAGGCTCGGCGCCGAGGACGGCTCGCAGTGAACCGCCTCATGGCGCGCATGGCTGTCCTCTTCGCCTTCGGCATGGGGCCTGATATGGCTGCCATGGTCTTCCGAATGGGCGAAGGCGCCTGCCGTGCATTCGAGATCGAACTCCTCGGCCGCGGCATAGGCGGAGACGGCAAGCAATGAGAAGGCGGCAAAGGCGGCCGCCAGGGTCATCAGTATCCTGAATGCAAAACCTGTTCTCATGAGGATGACTGGAACAGCAATGCGGAGGCCGGGACAAGAGGTCTCCCTCGCGGGAAGGGGGCGGCCCGTCGCTCACGTTTTCGTCATCGGGCCATGGAGCCTTTCAGGAGAAGCGGGTCATGCCGGCCCGGCCTCCCTTCGGGCCGGTGGGCGGCGCCGCAATTCCTCGGCCGCGAAGGCGAGGGCCAGCAGGACCGCGACCCAGATGATCCGCCCCTGGTATCGATCCGCCGGCGCCGAAAGCCCCCCGCATATCAATGCGTTGGCCGCGAGGCCCGTCACCAGCATCGCGATCGGCGCGCGCGTTCGGGGCCGGAAGATTGCCGCCAGAAGCAGCGCGAGGGCGGCGGCGAGGGCGGCCCAACGCTCGATCCGCTCGGCGCGCTCGAAGCGCGCCACGTCGCGGGGCAGGGTGTCGACATGCAGGCGCGCCGGCCCCGCAATCTCGTAGCTGACCTCGTGAACCTCGCTCAGACCGATGCGCGTGAATTGCTCCGCGGCGTTGCCCAGAAGCGCCCAGAGCTGCGCCGGCGGATCATAGAGGAAGACCTCCCAGACCAGCGCGACCTCCTGGTCGGCGACCTCGGCCATCTGCGCGCCGCTGGCGCGATCCTTGATGTTCCCGGGCTCCCAGAGTGCCTCGGCCACGGTCTGCGGAAAGCCGTCGGGATAAAGCTCGCACAGGGTGAAGGCCACATCATCGCAATTCTCGGTTAGGTAGCGCACCGCGACCCCGTCGGCGAGCGAGCGCGCCAGCAGGATCGGCAGACGGGCAGGGGCCACGCTCGCCTTTCCCGGAAGCATTCCCGACATGCCGATATTGAGCGCCAGCGCGGCAAGGAGCGGCACCTGTATCGCAAGCGCCGCGATCCAGCGCCGCCGCCATGCCAGCCACAGGCCGAGCGCCACGCCCATCGTCGCGGCAAGGGGGATATGGCTGTAATGCGACAGCACCGCCCAGAGGGCAAACAGGCCCAGAAGCCCCCCCGTCCAGATCCCGATCGCCCCGCCCCGGCGCAGCACCACGAGCGGCACGAGGATCAGCCAGGCGGCAAGGATGTCGGGCATGATCTGTCCCGCGAAAAAGCCGGCATTCGTCACCGCCGCCATGCCGATGCCGACCCCGAGCCGCGCCAGCGGCGCGAGCGGATGGAGCACCATCCAGATCAGCCAGGCGGTCCCGAGCGCGGCGAGGATCACGGGTGCGAAGACGCCCCCCGCCCGCATTGCCGCGTTGACATAGACCGCGAAGGGCACCGAGCGCACATTGGCCACGCTCTTGGCATCGGGCTCTGGGGACGCCGTGTCGCCATCCCCGTCCGTATCGTCCCCACCTGATCCGTCATCACGGCCTTTGCCGGGTTCCGCGCCTTCCTGCGCCGGGCCAAGGCCGAGCCGTGCGCCAAGCACCGCGATCGCCACCCCGCCGCCAACATAATAGCTTCGCGTGTCGCCGAAGGCGAAGGGTGCCCCGGAGCGCAGGGCCGGGAAGAGGAGCGCCAGCGTCAGCAGGGCGATGACCCCGATCCGCACGAAAGCGGCCGATGCCCCGCGGCGGGGCCTGCCCTGATCGAATTCCGTCATCACCATTCCTCCTGGCACGGGGGCAGTTTTCCCAGGCGGCGCATCCGCGGACCTGTCCTGCCGTCACGTCACCCTGCCGCAATCATAAAATCGAACCGGGCCGAAACCGGGGCAGCCCTTGTAACTTTGGTGCCCTTGGATCACAAAACGCCCGGCACCTCCATCCTCGCATCGCCCCGCGCATCGACGTTGGATCACGACGCGGGGCCGGTGCATCCGTGGCGGAGGGCGGGACGGCGCAGCGCCGTAAACCTGCCCAAGATACGCCGCAGCCATGGGGCATGACAGCCCGGACAGCCGCCGGTGCGATGCGCCGCGATCATTCGCCGCCCGGGCCTCCGGGCATTTCGCCGCCGGGCGATTCGACCGGCCCGATCCCGGTCCGCATCCCTTGCATGGCGGTGCGCCGGTTCGAGACAAGAGGCCCGCCCCGGGTCCCGCAACGAGACATCGGACGCAGGCCCCATGCCGGATATCCCCCCCACACCGCCGGCCCCCGCGGCCTCCGAACATCCCGCGCCGCGTGACGCCGCATGCGTCGAGGGCCGCGGTCTCGCGACGGCCAAAGGCGAAGGCATCGGCGACGCCCGCACGGACGCCGCGCATATCGACATGGCGCAGGCCGGCCCTTCCGGCGCGGCGGTCATCGTCATCCCCTCCTATGACCGGCCCGAGCAGCTCCGCCTGTGCCTTGACCATTTGTCGCGGCTCGATGGCGGTCCATGGCAGGTGATCGTGGTCGATGATGGCTCGCCGGAGCCGCTTGCCCCCGTCTGCGCGGATTTTCCGGGCGTGCGCTGCGTGCGGCGCGAGAATGGCGGGCCGGGGGCCGCGCGCAATACCGGTGCCGCGGCGGCGGGAGAGGCGCGCTGGCTGCTCTTCACCGACGATGATTGCCGGCCCCGGCCCGATTGGGCCTTGAGGATGCTGCAGGCGCAGGGCGGCGTTCCGATGCGTCTCGTGGGGGGGCGGATCGAGAACATGCTCTGCAACGTCTTTTCGCAGGCCAGCCAGTCGCTTTCGAGCTATCTCTACGCGTATTACCAGTCACGAGGCTCGCAGATGTCCTTCTTTACCACCAACAACATGTGTTGCCGGACCGCCGATTTCGCCGCCGTGGGCGGCTTCGATCCCAAGTTCCGCATCGCCTCCGAAGACCGCGACCTGTCGCTGCGCTGGAAGGATGCGGGCGGCGCGCTGAGCCATGTGCCCGGCGCGGTGGTCGATCACGCCCACCGCCTGACCCTTGCCAGCTACTGGCGCCAGCATGCTAATTACGGGCATGGCGCGCGGACCCTCCACCTCGCGCTTGACGGGCGCGGCGACGACCGGCCCAAGGTCGAGCCCTTCGGCTTCTATCTCGGCCTGCTGCTCTGGCCGCTGCGTCATTCGAGCCGCCTGCGCCTCGTGGAATCGGGCCTGATCGGGCTGAGCCAGGTGGCCATGGTCTGGGGCTACTGGCGGGCGAAGCGCGCCGGGCGGAGGGGCTGACCCATGGGACTTGGCTACAGGTTGATCTGGCAGCTGCTCGAGCCGCGCCAGAAACGCAGCTTCGCCTGGCTGGTGCTCCTGATGATCCTCACCGGGCTTTTCGACATTGCCGGCGTCGCGCTGGTGGTGCCCTTCCTCACGGTGATGTCCAACCCCTCGATCATCTTCGAGCGGCCGTTCCTGTCGCGGCTCTACGAATTGGCGGGCTTCGAGAGCAGCTTCGGCTTCCTGCAGGCGCTCGGGGCCGCGATCTTCGTGATGGTGATCGCCGGCATCGCGGTGCGCACCGTGACCTTCTACCTGACCAACCGCTTCACCCGCGACATCGCCGTGTCGCTCAGCCACAGGCGCCTGTCGGGCTATCTCGGCAAGCCCTACGAGTGGTTCCTGACGCAGCATTCCGCGCACTTGGCAAAATCCGTCCTCGAGGAAATCTCGGAGATCGTGAACAACATCATCGCCCCCGCCATCAGGCTCATCGTCAACGGCTTCCTGATGCTGCTTCTGGGGCTCTTCCTGATCTGGGTCGAGCCGCTCGGGGCGGCGGTGATCGGCGGGGCCTTCTCGCTTGGCTTCGGCGGCGTCTACTGGCTGCTCGGCGCGCGGCTCGGCGAGATGGGCGAGGACCGGCTCAGGGCCAATCGCGAGCGTCACCAGATGGTCGGCGAGGCCTTGGGCGGCATCAAGGAAGTGAAGGTGATGGGGCTCGAGCGCTACTACCTGTCGCGCTTCCTCGCGCCCTCCTATCGCCTGGCGCGCCATCACGCCTCGCTCTCGCTGATCGGCGAGCTGCCGCGCTACGCGCTCGAGGCGCTGATCTTCGGGGGGATGCTCCTCTTCGTGCTGTTCCTGCTGTGGATGCGCGGCGGCGACATGCAGCAGGTGATCCCGGTGATCGGGGCCTTCGCCTTCACCGCGATCAAGCTGATGCCGACCGCGCAGATCCTCTTTCGCGACCTCTCGCTCGCGCGGTTCGGGCAGCCGGCGCTGGCCGAGCTTGCCGCCGATCTCTCGGTCGGCCCCCGCGACGCGCGCCCCACCGAATTGCCGCCCGAACTGGCGCTGCATCCCGGCCGCGAGGCGGGCGAGATGATGCAGCGCGAGCTGCGCCTGCAAGGGGCGAGCTACCGCTATCCCGGCGCCGGGATCACCGCGCTCGAACGGCTCGACCTGAGCGTTCCGAAGGGCGCGCGGATCGGCATCGCCGGCTCGACGGGGGCGGGAAAGACGACCCTGATCGACCTGATCCTCGGCCTCATCGTGCCCCATGAGGGCAATCTCCTGATCGACGGCGTGCCGCTCACGGGCCCCCGGCGCACCGACTGGCAGGCCCGGCTTGGCTACGTGCCGCAGACGATCCACCTTGTCGACGACACGGTTCTCGCCAACATCGCGCGCGGCATTCCGGCGGAGCGGATCGACCGGGACGCGGCCCGGCGCGCCATCGTCCTCGCCGGGATCGAGGACGTGGTCGAGGCCCTGCCGCAGGGGATCGACACGATGATCGGCGAGGGCGGGCTGAGGCTTTCTGGCGGCCAGCGCCAGAGGCTCGGCATCGCCCGCGCCCTCTACCGCAGGCCCGAAATGCTGATCCTCGACGAGGCGACGAGCGCCCTCGATGCGGTGACGGAGACCCGTGTGCTCGATGCGGTGAACGCGATGGAGGGCTGCACCACGGTGATGATCAGCCACCGCCTCACCTCGCTGGCGCAATGCGATCACATCTATTTCCTCGAGCATGGGGTGATCACGGCGCAGGGCGATTTCGACGATCTGCGCCGCGACGCCCCCGCCTTCAGGGCGATGCTCGAGGCCGCCGAATGAGACAGGCTTCACACCGCCCGGACGGCGCCGGCGCCGCTGAACCCGGCGGCCGGGGACCGCGTTCCGAAGCGGGCCGGGCCAAGGAGAGACGATGATGCGCGACGCGCCATGGCTGATTACCTGCGTGGGGGTCGAGCATGACCTGCCCCTGCTGCCCCATTTCCTGCGCCACTACCGCGCGCTCGGGATCGCGCCGGACCGTTTCGTGATCCTGCTCAACGCCGCCGATGCCGAGCATCCCGGCCTTGCGCGGGCCCGCGCCGTGATCCGCGACGAGGGGATCACCCGCGCCGCCATCGATTGGATCGCGCCCTATACCTCCGGCAGCATGTGGGCCCGGCGCGGCGCGGCGCAGGCCGAGTTCTGCGCGCCGGATGCCTGGGTGCTGAACGCGGATGTCGACGAGTTCCACCGCTGGCCGGAGCCGCTCGCCGATTGCCTCGCCCGCGCGGACGCGCTCGGGGTGGACTGCATCCAGGGGGTGATGATCGACCGGCTCGCCCCCGGCGGCGTGCTGGCCCCCGTCGCCCCCGCGCCCGGTATCGGCACGCAATTCCCGATCCGCGCCGAGGTCGCGCAGGCGATCGGCGGCGAGAGCCAGGTTCACGGGCGCGGCGGCACCGTCAAGATCATGGCCGCCCATGGGCGTCTGCTGCCCCGGCGCGGCGGGCACCGGCCGCTCGATGAAAGCGGCGTACGCTACCTCTATCGCAATCCCCTCGGGGAGTTCCCGCAGATCGACGATCCGCAATTCCGCTTCCGCGTCCCCACCACGGTCGAGCATGTCCACTGGACCGCAGAGCTCGCCGCGCGGCTCGAGCTGCGGCTCGCCACGCCGGGCGTCAGCCCCGCCGGCGCCGAATACGGCCGCCGGCAGCTCGATCACATCGCCGCGCATGGGGGCATCTCCCTCGCGGATGTGGCCCTTGCGCCGCGCCTTGCGCGCGATGCGGACCGCGCCGACGGCACCATCGCGCCGGTGCGCCCCTCGGTGCCTGCCGATGGGGCCGAGGACTGGCCGCAGGCCCTTGCGCGAATGCGCCGTGCGGGGCGGGTGCGCGGGGCGATCGGCATCGCGCGGGCCGGTGCGCGCCGGGTGCTGGGCCGATGAGCGGCTGGCGCGTCACCCAGCTGACCTTCGGCAGCGATGCGGGGCGGTTTCACGCCCACAGCTATTACGACATCCCGGTGATGAACCCCGAAGGCAGCATGCTTGTCGGATTCGAGACCCGTTTCACCGGGCGTCATCCGGAGCCCGGCGACGCGGTCGGCATCGGCATCGTCGAGACCGACAGGCCCGGAAGCTGGCGCGAGATCGGCACCAGCACCGCCTGGAGCTGGCAGCAGGGTCCGATGGCGCAATTCGTGCCGGGGGCGCGCGAGATCGCCTGGAACGAGCGCGGCGCGGACGGCTTTGCCGCGCGGCTCCACGACATCGCTTCGGGCACGTCGCGCAGCCTGTCGCGCCCGCTCTACGCGATCGCGCCGGACGGGCGTTCGGGCCTGTCGGTGAACATGACGCGGCTCGACACGCTGCGTCCCGGCTACGGCTATGCGGCGCTGCCGGAGGCCGGCGCGGAGGCGGTGCGCGCACGCCTGCCCGAGGATGACGGGGTGTGGCGAGTGCCCCTCGATGGCGCCGCGACGGAGCTTCTGCTGCCATTGGCGCGGGCGGCGGAGTTCCTGATGTCGCAGCTGCCGCTGCGCGAGCGTCTGCGCCACCGGATGGCGCGCTATCACTACTGGTTCAACCATGTGAAGATCGCGCCCGGCGGCACCCGCTTCACCGTCAAGCTGCGCTGGCGCAGGCTCTCGGGCGGCTGGAACGGCACGCAGGGCGTAAGCCTGACCTGCGGCATGGACGGGCGCGATCTGCGCCTGCTCGCCGCCGCCACGTCGCATGTGCTCTGGCTCGATGACAGGCGGCTCTATTTCTACGACGAGCGGCGGCGTGACATGCCCATCTTCGAGGATCGCGCCCCGCGCGGGCACCGCGTCGGGCAGCTCGGTGCCGGGGTCATCACCGCCAATGTCCACCTGCGCCATCTGCCCCCCGGCCCGCCGCCGCCCGGAAAATTGCCGCCGCGCATCCTCTTCGACACGCCCTATTCAGAAGAGGTCTCGCTTCTGGAGATGGGCACCGAGGGCGGCGCCGTGCCACTGCGCATCGACAGCTTTTCCGGACACGTTCCGGCGCGCGGCGCCTTCCGCTGCGATCTGCATCCCTGCCCTGACGCCTCGGGGCAAAGGATCGCGCTCAGCTCGATGCGCGATGGCGGACGCCAGATCTACATCGCGGTGCGCGAGGAGACATGAGCCTTGTCAGCGTCATCCTTCCCGCCCATGACGTCGCCGCCTATGCCGGCGCGGCGGTGCGGGCGGTCGGCGCGCAGGACTGGCCCGACTTCGAGCTGATCGCCGTGGATGACGGCTCGCGCGATGCGACCGCCGCCGCGATCGAGACGGCGATGGCGCCCATACGCGCCGCCGGGCACCGCGCGGTGCTGCTGCGCCAGGACAATGGCGGGCTCGGCGCGGCGCGCAACGCGGCGCTGGCAGCGGCGCGGGGCGATCTGCTGCTCTTCGCCGATGCCGACGACCTGCTTGATCCCGACGCGATGCGGCATCTGGCACAGGCGCTGAAGGCGCATCCCGCGGCCCGGATGACCTTCCCGCGCTGCCGCCATGTCGGCCCCGGCGGCGCCGAGCTCGGCGTCCTCTCGCCGCGTCCCGAAGGGCCGGTCGGCGCCGGGGCGCTCCTTGCCGACAATCCCATCCATACCGATACGGGCGTGATGCTGCGCCGGGCCGCGCTGCCGGACCCGCCGCGCTTCGATACCGGCCTGCCCTCGGCGATCGGCCTCGATTTCTGGCTGAGGGCAAGCGCGGGGGGCGGTGCGTGCATCCTGCCCCTGTCGCGGGTGCTCGTCTCCTATCGCCGCCGCCCCGGGCAGATCACCTCCGACTGGCGGCGGCAGAAGGCCGGCTGGGAGCGTGTCGCCGGGCGCGCCGCCCTGCCGGCCCGCGAGCTGCGCGCCGCCCGTGCCCGCGCCGGCGTGGTCTGGGCCACCAGCGCCTATCAGGCGGGCGATCACGGCGCGGCGCGGCGGCTCATGGCGGGCGCGCTGCGCGCCGATCCCGCCGCGGCCCTCGGCAATGGCGCGGGCCGGATCAGGTTGGCCGCGGTGATCGCCAGCCTGCTGCCCGGACCGCTCCACGGGGCCTTGGCGCGCCTTGCCAATCGCACAGGATCCTGACATGAACTCCCGGATTATCAACATTTTTCAACTTGCCGGCCTTTTCCTGTCGATCTCTCATTATTTTGCCCTAGATGGGTTGCGCGTAGAGCGTATCATTTCGCATCACCCGGCCTTCGTACCACAGCTACTATCCCTGTTCCCATTTCCGATTACCCTGCAAGAAAGCCTGAAACCGTGACCCTTCAAACCATTGACGATCGACCCGAGCAGAGGTCTGAACCGAAACAAGACGTCTTCATCATCGGGGGTGGCCCCGCCGGATTGACGGCGGCCTACGAGCTGCTGAAGCGGTCGGACGCGCATCGCCCCCATGTCTTCGAGGGCAGCGACATGGTCGGCGGCATCGCCCGCACCGAGACCAGCAACGGCTACAGGTTCGACATCGGCGGACACCGCTTCTTCACCAAGGTGCCCGAGGTCGAGGCGATGTGGCACGAGGTGATGGGCGACGATTTCATCACCGTGCCGCGCCTCAGCCGCATCTATTACCGGGGCAAGTTCTTCTCCTACCCGCTCAAGATCTTCAACGCGCTCGAGAATATCGGACCCTACGAATCGGTCCGCATCCTTGCCAGCTACCTCAAGTGGCAGGTGCGCCCCCACAAGGTCGAGGACACGTTCGAGCAATGGGTGATGAACCGTTTCGGCGGGCGGCTCTACATGCATTTCTTCCGCAGCTATACCGAGAAGGTCTGGGGCATTCCGCCAAGCAACATCCGCGCCGACTGGGCCGCGCAGCGGATCAAGAACCTGTCCCTGCTCAAAGCCGTCTGGAACTCGATCTCCGGGGCCAATGACACAACCAGCCTGATCGAGGAGTTCCAGTATCCGCGTCTCGGGCCGGGGCAGATGTGGGAGAAGACCCGCGACATCGTCAACGAGACCGGCGGCAAGGTCGAGATGCGCAGCATCGTCACCGGGCTGCGCCGCGAGGGCATGAGGATCACGCAGGTCGAGACCACCGATACCGCCGATGGCAGCACGGCGCAGCATGACGCGCGGAACGGCGAGGTCATCAACTCGATGGCCCTGCGCGATCTCATCCACGCCTTCGACCCGCCTCCCCCCGATGCGGTGCTCGAGGCCGCGGGCCGCCTGGCCTATCGCGACTTCCTGATCGTGACCCTCGTGCTCGACACGCCCGATCCCTTCCCCGACAACTGGATCTATGTCCATGCGCCCGAGGTGAAGGTCGGCCGGATCCAGAACTTCCGCGCCTGGTCCAGGGATCTGCTGCCCGACGAGGACACCGCCTCGATCGGGATGGAGTATTTCTGCCAGGAGGGCGACGGGCTCTGGACGATGAGCGACGAGGAGCTGCGCGATCTCGCGGGCCGGGAGCTCGAACAGCTCGGCCTTGCCACGCAGGATCACGTCATCGGCGCCGCGATCATCCGCCAGCCCAAGGCCTACCCGGTCTATGACGCCCATTACCAGGAAGCGCTCGAAGTGATCTCGGACTGGCTCTCGAAGCTCGAGAACTTCCAGACCGTGGGCCGCAACGGCCTGCACCGCTACAACAACCAGGACCACTCGATGCTTTCGGCGATGTATGCCGCGCGCAACCTGCTCGGCGCCTCGCATGACGTGTGGAACGTCAACGTGGAGCGCTCCTATCACGAGGAATTCGAGCTGCGCAAAGAAGCCTCCTGAGCCTGTCGCGCGGCGGCCGGTCCCATGCCGCCGCGCATCTCCCCCCGGGGGCTCTCCAGCCGCGATCACCGCGTTCAGGGGGAGGGCGCTTCGGCGATCAGGCGGTAGAAGGTGCTCTTGGAGATGCCATGGCGCGCCATGAGCGTGCGGCGCGGCACGCCCTGCGCGTGATCGGCGCGCAGCTGCCGGGCCTGCGCCGGGGTGAGCTTGGCCCGGCGGCCGAACTTGACACCGCGCGCCATCGCCCGCGCGATCCCCTCGCTGCGCCGTGCCGCGATCAGGTCGCGCTCGAACTCGGCCACGGCCCCCAGAAGATGAAAGGTCAGGCGCCCGGCGGGCGTGGTGGTGTCGATGCGCTGGTCCAGCACCACGAGATCGACGCCCTTGCGCTCGAGCCCCTGGGCGATCTCCTGAAGATCGAACATCGAGCGCGCCAGCCGGTCGAGACGGGTGACGATCAGCACGTCCCCCTCGCGGCAGAAATCGAGCGCCTCACGCAGGGCCGCGCGCCCCGCCCGCGACGCGCCGGAGCGTTTCTCCTCGAACAGCTTCTCGCAGCCCTGCGCCGTCAGGGCCGCGATCTGCGCATCGAGGCTCTGCCCCTGCGAGGAGACACGTGCGTAACCGATCCTCATCGTCCCACAATGTCCTAGGGGTTGCGGGAAAGCAATACGGGACGAGTTTCGGGACAGGTTTCCAGCGGCCCCGCACCCGTCCCGCAAACTTCACATTTCGGGACCGATGCGAAAGCGGCCCGAACCGGCTCGCACCAACCTGAACCGTCCCGCCCCCCTGTCGCGGGGGCCGGACCGCGCGACTTCGTCAGAACCACATCCTGACACCGATGACGCCGCTCCACGCGCTCTTGTCCTCGCCCCGCGCGCCGGCCAGGTCGGCGGTCTCGCCGATCAACCGGTCATAGGTGACGCCGATATAGGGCGCGAATTCGGGAACGATCTCGTAGCGCAGGCGCAGCCCCGCCTCGATCCCGGTGACGCCCGCCCCGATCCCCAGTTCGGGAATGTCCTGGGCGGAAAGCTCGATTTCCGCGCTCGGTTGCAGGATCAGTTTCTGGGTCAGAAGCATGTCATACTCGGCTTCCGCACGCGCCGTCACATCGCCCTCGTCCGACAGGAAGGCGGCCGCTTCCAACTCGTAGAAATAGGGCAGGAGGCTTTGCACCCCGAGCACGAAATGCGCCCGGTCCGCATCCTCGCCGAAATCGTAACGAAGGCCCGTCTGCAAATCGGCCCACGGCGTCACGGTGCGATTCCACAAGAGCTGGATTTCGCCGCTCTCGAGCGACTCGCCCAGGGTGAGTTCACCTTCCGTCTTGACCCAGAGCTTGTTGATGTCGCCCCCGTACCAGGCCTGCCCATCCCAGTTCAGCGCGCTCTCGTCCCCGTCCGGCCTGATCTCGAGCTGGTCGAGAAGGAACTTGTAGGCCGTGACATCTCCCATTTCTTCGTCGAGATGTTCGCGGCTGCGGGCCATGACCGCGTCTCCATAATAGAGATCGGCCGCATGGGCCGGGCCGGAGAAGGCAGCGGCCGGCGGCGGCGCATCCGCGATTTCCGGCGCGTTCATGGCGCCCATGTCATGCCCGGCCATCGCATCTCCGGCAGCCGCGCCGCCGGTCATCGCACCGTGATCCATGCCCTCCATGGCACCCATGTCGTGGCCCGCCATCGGGTCAGCAGGGGCGGCGGAAGCCTCGGAGGTCTCGCTGCCGGTCATCGCGCCGTGATCCATGCCATCCATGGCTCCCATGTCGTGGCCCGCCATCGGGGCGGCAGGGGCGGCGGACCGTTCGGAGGTCTCGGCGCCGGTCATCGCGCCGTGATCCATGCCCTCCATGGCACCCATGTCGTGGCCCGCCATCGGGGCGGCAGGGGCGGCGGACCGTTCGGAGGTCTCGCCGCCGGTCATCGCGCCGTGATCCATGCCCTCCATGGCACCCATGTCGTGGCCCTCCATCGGGTCGGCAGGGGCGGCGGACCGTTCGGAGGTCTCGCCGCCGGTCATCGCGCCGTGATCCATGCCCTCCATGTCATCCATGGCATTCATGTCGTGGCCCGCCATCGGGGCGGCAGGCGGTGTCTCGTCGCATTCCGTCACGCCGGCCGTTCCGCCGGATGCCGAAGGGTCCGAATCATCGCAATCTGCCGCGCTGGAACCCGGGTCCTGCATCTGCGTCATGGAGGACATGTCATGGCCAGCCATCGGGTCGGCCATCGGAACGGCCTCGGGCCCGGATGCCGTTTGGGCGAATGCGGCACCGGCGAAACCGGCGGCCAGAAAGGTGATCATGAACCGTTTCATTTGGGTTCTCCATCGAGGGGGCGGACGGTGACGACGTTGAACATCCCCGCATGCATGTGGAACAGGAGGTGGCAGTGGAAGGCCCAGTCGCCGGGATTGTCGGCGGTCATGTCGAAGGTCACCTTGCTTCCGGGCAGGACGTTGATCGTGTGTTTGAGGGGGTGATACCCGTCATGCCCGTTGACCAGCTCCATGAAATGGCCGTGGATGTGCATCGGGTGCTGCATCATCGTGTTGTTGACCATGGTCACGCGGACACGCTCGTTGCGCGCGAAGCGGATCGGCTCCATGCCCTGGCTGAACTTGCGCCCGTCCAGCGTCCACATGAAACGCTCCATGTTGCCCGTCAGGTTGATCTCCAGATGCCGCGAGGGGCGGCGCCTGTCGGGATTGGGTTTGAGGGAGACGAGATCACGATAGGTCAGGACGCGGTGTCCGACATCGGTCAGGCCGAGCCCGGGATGGCCCGTCCGGTCCTGCGGCGACGGCGCGATCGCATCGACGCCGACGCCCACCTGCACGTCCGGCGGGACATTCGCCGGATCGCGCATGTTCATATCCATGTCCATGCCGCCATGATCCATGCCCTGCATGCCGCCCATGCCCATATCCTCCATCGACAGGAGCGGGCGCGGACGCAGGGGCGGCACCGGGGCGCTCATGCCCATGCGGGGGGCGAGGGTGGCGCGCGCCATGCCGGAGCGGTCGGCCGCCTCGGCGACGACCGTATAGGCCTGGTCGGCGGTGGGCCGGACGATCACGTCATAGGTTTCGGCGACCGAGATCTGCAGCTCGCCGACATCCACCGGGCGCACGTTCTCGCCATCGGCGTTCACGACCGTCATGGCGAGGCCGGGAATGCGCAGCTGGAAGACGGTCATCGCCGAGGCGTTGATGATGCGCAGCCTGACACGCTCGCCCGGCCGGAACAGGCCGGTCCAGTTCTCCTTCGGTCCGTGACCGTTCACGAGGAAGGTATAGATCGCGCCCGTGACATCCGAAATGTCGGTGGGGTCCATCTTCATCTTGCCCCATCTCAGACGCTCGCCCAGCGTCATGCGCTGTTCGGGATCGTCACTCGCCAGTCCGGGCGCCGTCAGCTTCTGACGGTTGTAATGCCCGCCCTCCTGCTTGAGCTGGTTCATGATCCGCGCCGGATTCTCGAAGCTCCAGTCCGACAGGACGAGGACATGCTCGCGGTCATAGGCGACCGGATCGGGGGTCGCGGGGTCGATGATGATCGGCCCGTAATGGCCGATCTGCTCCTGCAGCCCCGAATGGCTGTGATACCAGAACGTGCCGGCCTGCCGGATCGGCAGTTCGTAGACGAATGTCTCGCGTGGGCGGATGCCCGGAAAACTCACGCCCGGCACGCCGTCCATCTGGAACGGGATCAGGAAGCCATGCCAGTGGATCGACGTGTCTTCGTCGAGCGTGTTGGTGACGGCGATCCTGAACGTCTCGCCCTCGCGCAGGCGAAGGAGCGGCGCGGGGAGGGTGCCGTTGATCGTGATTGCCTTGCCGGTGCGTCCGCCGACACTGAACCGGTCGCGCCCGACCGTCAGGGCGATGTTGTTGCTCGAAAGCGTGTTCATGGCGGGCGGAATGCCGGGGCTGCCACTATGGGCCCAGGCGGGGATGAGCCCGCCAAGCGCGGTGAGCCCGCCTATCGCGCCGGCGCCGGTCAGCATGCTACGACGATTGATCATGGGGTCTTGGCCTTTCTCGAAGGGGTGCGTGCCCCCCATGCGGTCCTGCCCGGAGCCGTCATGGGGACGCGGAGTAGGGTCGTGCGGGGGGACCCTGCGCGGGGAATGCGCGCAGGGAGGGATGATGCGGGTGGCACGGAAGATGCGGAGCCTGCCGCCTGCCTTCCGCGCTTTGCGCATCCCCGCACCCGCGAAGGGACGGATCACGGATGCGGACCCGTTTCAGGATCGCAGGAGGAGGGCGCGGGAGGAAACAAGCCTCGGGCGTGCGAAAAGCATCGGTCTGGAAGATGATCCGGACGAAGGCGCGCGCGGCGTCCCCCATGCGGGGCGGATCAGCCCTGCGGCGGCCTGAGCAGATCGCCGCCCTGGACCGAGACGGTCCCGGCGATGCCGGCGGGTTCATGACGCATGGGAGGAATGCCGCCCATGACGCCGGAATTCACGGTCACATCCACCACAGCGCAGATGCCGGAACAGCAGGCGCTTTGGCAATCGGCCACGAGGTCCGAGGATAGCGCGGGGATTGCGGGCGTCTCGAGGCCGGAATGCGGCTCGGCCGCCATGGCATGGGACGCGGTTGCCGCCTCATGCGCCTGACCGCCCATATGTTCGGCCATGGACGGCGTGCTCGCCAGCATGAACGTAAGCACCGCGGCCATCCAGATCCGCGAGAAACCGATCATGATCCATGAAACATACATGACGTGGCCATGCAGCGGAACGCGAAGGCTGTCAAGACGGTCTATATGCGCTGGAACCTTCTGACGGACATGCATTGTGACAGGGACCGCAACGGGGGCGGAAAGGGGCGACATGGCCTTCTGCGGTCGCAGGCAGACGACAAGAGGGGCGCGCAGCTTACTCGCGTGAACTTCTGCAATGAAAACCGCATGCAATTCTGTCCGATCCGTAAGAATGGAGATGCCGAAGGGCGAAGAGCGCCCCCACGCGGCGCGCCGGCAGTACGCCCTCCATTCCTGCGCCGTATGAGCCCCCCCCGGAAGGGCCGCGCGGCCCCGTTTCGGAACGCCCGGCGCCGCCCATGCGTTGGACCGTGAACCCCCGGCGCCGCTCCCGGGATAGCGTCCGCGGCCCGAATGGCCCCGATGCGCCAGGAGCGTGCGCCCGATCCCGACCCTTGTTCCAAATGGGAGACCATGATGACGACACGGAAATTTTCGACCCTCAGCCCCGCGCTTCTGGCGCTGCCGATCCTTGCCGCCGCGCCCTTCGCCGGCCCGGCCGAGGTTGCGGCCGCGCCCGACAACGCGGCCTCCGACGTGACCTTCACGCGCGGCAACCGGAACACCGATCTCGAGCCGGCCTTCCCCGAGCAGTTCCGCGCGGACCTTGTCGAGGGCGAGACCGAAACCTCCGTCGAGTTGCTCGTCGGCGGGCTCGTCCACCCCTGGGGGATCGACCAGCTTCCCGATGGGAGCTTCCTGGTGACCGAGCGGCCCGGCCGTCTGCGCCATGTCTCCGCCGACGGGACGCTGCACGATCCGATCGAGGGGCTTCCCGAGGTCTACAACCAGCCCGCCTCGCCCGAGGCCTCGGTGCAGGCCGGCCTTCTGGATGTGAAGATCGGTCCCGACTTTGCCAATGACCGGATGGTCTACTTCACCTATTCCAAGCCGATGGAGGGTGAGACGACCGTAACCGCCGCGGCCCGCGGCGTGCTGAGCGAGGACATGACGACGCTGAGCGATGTCGAGGACATCTTCGTGCAGGACCCGCCCTCCGAGGCCCCGATGCATTACGGCAGCCGCCTGGTCTTTCCCGGCGACGGCACTGTCTTCATCACCACGGGCGAGCATTTCACCGAGAAATACCGCGAATATGCCCAGGATCTCGACAAGACCTACGGCAAGGTGATCCGGGTCAATCTCGACGGGTCGATCCCCGAGGACAATCCCTTTGTCGGCAAGGACGGGGTCGACAGCATCTGGAGCCTCGGGCACCGCAACATCCAGGCCGCCGACATGTCGCCGGATGGCAGGCTTCACATCGTCGAGCACGGGCCCGCGGGCGGCGACGAGCTGAACCGTCCGGAGCCGGGCCTGAACTATGGCTGGCCGAAGGTCAGCTATGGCGAGGAGTATTCCGGCGAGGCGGTGGGTGAAGGCCGGGCCTCGATGGAGGGAATGGAGGAGCCGCTCTATTTCTGGGACCCGGTGATCGCGCCCGGCGGCATGAGCTTCGTCAGCGGCGAGATGTTCCCCGAATGGGAGGGCGACATGCTGATCGGCTCGCTCTACCCGGGCGGGCTGGTGCGGCTGGAATTGGACGGCGAGGGCTTCGTCGCGCATGAGGAGCGGCTGCTGCGCAAGCAGGGGCGGGTGCGCGATGTCGACGTGCTGCAAGATGGCAGCATCGTCTTCCTGACCGACCTGGAGAATGGCTCGATCATGCACATGACGGCGAAAGAGTAATCGCCCCCGTCGGGGCACTCCTCGTCGGGAACGCGGTGTCACGGTCCGGCAGGACCGGGCATCGCGCCAGATCCGCCCGCCGGGCGCGGGTCTGGAAAGCGAGGCTGACGGGCGGGTCTGGCGGGCGGGCCCGGACATGATGATCCGGTCCTTCGGCCCGCCCGTCAGCCGCCCGTCAGCCGCGCGCCCGCGCGATCAGCCGATCGAGCGCGGCGTCGGCCTCGACCTCCCCCACCGCGAGACCGGTCAGGGCGGCGGCATTCCCCTCGATCAGCGTCATCAACTCCGTGCTCCAGCGCAGTCCGGGCGCCGGGCGATCGGTCCGGCGTGCCTGCATCAGCTCGGCGAGGGCCTGGTCGCGCGGTGTCGTCTGAAGGCGGCGCAGCGCCTCCCAGGCCGCCTTGGTGGCGCCGCCCCCGCACGCCGGCCGGGCGATGGCAGGCCGCCCGTCGACCAGCGCCGCGCCGGGGCGCTCGACGAAGGCGTTGACGATGCGGATGGCCCGCGCCGCCGCGTCCTCCCGGTCGTGAACCGGCCGTTCCCCCGCATCCGCCAGCCCGCGCGACATCGCGGCAAGCGCCTCGACCATCCCGGCGCGCAAGGCCCCCTGCGCCAGCTCGTCCACCAGCACCTCGGCATGGGCGGGGATCATCCCGAGATAATCGCACAGCTCGCGCCGGCCCAGACGCCGCCGCGCCGCCGCCTGCCAGGCTCCGAGCACGGTCTCGGCGAAGCGGGCATGGCGGTCCCCGTTCCAGGCCCGGCCGCACAGCGCCAGCGGCGCACCATCCTGCAAATCCCCCCGGCGCAGGTAGAGCGCCCCGAGCAGCAGCCCCAGGCGCCGCTCCTCGATGCAAGGCCGCAGGCGCCGCACCATGGCGCGCCCGGTGGCGATCCGCGCGGCATGCTCGTCGGCCGCCTCGCTCCGCCGGCTGCATTGCTTCATCATCGCGTTGAGCTTGTGCAGCAGACGCAGCAGCGATCGCTCCAGCCCGTTGACCCGCCCCCGCGCGGTGCAGGCCGCGCGCAGGGCCGATTGCAGCGGACAGGCCTGCCGCCCCGCCCCCGGCAGAAGGGCGGGATGGGGAAGCCGGGCGAGCCAGATCGCGCCCCCGAAGGGACGGCGCGCCGAGCGATGCTCGCACGGGGAGGCCGGCGCGGCGGCGCCGTTGGCCGCGTCAAGCTCGCTGCGGAAGATCACCGCGAAGACCGGCACCCGCTCGGCATCGGGTGCCGCCGAGCCGAGGCCTGCCCCCTCGAACGCCGTCCTCCCGAGGCCATCCTGCGCCCGGCAATCGACGATGGCGCAAAGCTCGCGGCGGCGCTGCGCGCGCAGCGGCAGCCAGGCGCGCTTGACCCGGTCGAGCCGGCCCGCCTCCCACGCCGCGCCTCCTGATGCGGGCTCCGATGCGCTCCCTGACGGATCTCCCGCCGGGGTGCCCGGACGCGCCCGGCCCTCAAGGTCCGCCTGTCCCGGCATCTGCGGAAAGATCAGCAGATCGGCAAGGTTGAGCAGCCCGTCCTCGGCGATGCCGATATCCCGGCGGGCCGTGACCGCCCCGATTTCCGCCGTCAGCGCCGAAAGCCCGCGCAGTTGCGTGCGCGCCAATGCCCCCGATGGCAGGCGCAGGCGGACCAGCCGGTCATCCCCGGCCTCCGCCTCGTCGCAGCCCCCCAGGCCCGGATGATCGAGAAGACCGGCCGGTGCCCAGACCCGCCGCGCATGGCCCAGGGCGTCGAGGGTGATGCCGAATTGCCGGCACCATGCGGTCTGCGCGGGGGCCTCCGCCCAGAGCAGCGAGAGTGCCGCGGCCCGGCAAGCGGCATTGCCCCGCGCCAGGATCGCACCGATCCGCGCGGAGAAGGGAGCAAGCTGCGCCAGATGGGGATAATCGCGCACGAGGCGGTCAAGCTCACGCGCCAGCGTGCCGGCGCAGCGGCGCGGCGGGCTCCATCCCTGCGCCGCGCCGGTGCCGGCATCGGGCACCATGCGCTCGCAGCATTCGAGCACCGCCTCGATGCGCGCCGGCAGCGCGCAGATCGGCGCCGTCCCCGCGACCAGAAGCGCCGCCGCCTCGAGCTCGGTCAGCAGCGACAGCGCCACGGGATAGGTCGGATCGGGACCCTCCTCCCCCGGCGTGATCCGCAAGATCGCGCCGCGTCCGGGCGTCAGGAAGCGCGAGGCCGCGATCTCCGTCGATCCGAAGCGCAGCGGCACCTCGCCCGATCCATGCTGCCCCGCCGCCGCCCCGATGAGGGCGGCAAGCCCGCGCGGCATCCCGAAGGCGGCGATGGCGGGACGCCGCGCGGCCGCGTGCGACAATCGCTCGAGCGCATCGACCAGCTCGGCGCTATCGCGGCGGATCTGGGGGGCATGGGCGCCGGCCGCGAGCGGATGATGACCCGTCCACTGGCCCAGCCCCTCGGCCGAGCGGCGCACCGCGTCGATCCGCCCCAACAGCAGGCGCCGACGTGCCAGCGCGGCGCTCATCGCACCGGCTCCGTTCGGGTGTGCGATGCGGGCCGGAGGGGCCGGGAAGACGCCCCGCCCGCAACCATGCGGAAGACAGTGCGGAGGAGCGGTTCGAGAGGGGAGAGCCGGTGTGGCTCCGTGCGGGCCGGGCGGGTCATGGATCACCTAGTCGATCGCTGGAATGCAAGTTGGTCTTGGGCTCGACTTCACAATCGTAACCCTTCCCGAGCCGGCGCAAGTTCAATCACAATGCGCCGGAGGAGTTTGGCGCGTTCGGATAAGGCTTGGCGGGATGTGCAATAAATATTAACAGTGTATGGGGCTATGCCCTTGGAAAGGCGGTATTTGATGCTCGGCGACATGACATGGGCCCGGCTCGGACGCGGTCCCGGCACGCCGGGGCGCCAAGGTGGCATCACCCTGCGCGCCAAGACGGCCTGGGTTGTGTTGTCGTGGATTGCCACCGCTCCCGGTTGTCCGGCACCCCTCTGGGCACAAGGCAACGCAGCGCATGCCGCACCGGGACATATCGAAACCGTCGCCCTGCGCAGGCCCGCGCGCGGTCCTGCGGCCGGTGCCTCCGGAGCGTCCGGCTCAATCGTCCCGATCGGCCCGTCCGGCCTGTCTGGCGCATTCGGTGCGACCGGCGCGGGCCACCCGGCCCCGCCGGGCCTCCTGCGCCCGGTCCTGCATCGCCCGAACGATCCGCCCGTCATCGACAAGCCGCCCGTCGTCGACAAACCGCCCGGCGCGGACATCCCTGGCTCCATGGAAACGGCGCCCCCCGCCCCCATGGACGCGCCGACCCCCGCCCCCATGGACGCGCCGACCCCCGGCCCGGCGGCCGCTCCCCCCCGCCCGGATGCGCCGCCGCCGATCATGCCGCGCCGGGTCACGCAGGTCGGGCTCGACCAGGGCCTGTCGGCAAGCCTCGTCTCCGCCTTCGCCGAATCGGATGACGGGCGGATCTGGATCGCGACGAATGACGGCATCTCGATCTTCGACGGCGAAAGTGTCGAAATCCTCTACAGGGAGCCGTCGGGCCGCAACGGCCTGCGCAGCGATTACGTGACGGACCTGACCTTCGATCATCGCGGGGCGCTGTGGATCGCCACCTACGGCGGCGGGCTCACCCGCTATGATCCGGCGAGCGGGGCGGGCGATGTCTGGCATGGCGGCACCGGCGCCGTGGCCGATGACGTGCATGTCGTCGAGGAGGGGCGGGGCGGTCGGATCTGGATCGGCAGCGATACCGGCCTTGCGGTGTTCGACCCGGTCGCCGGCGCGCCCATCGAGGCCGCCCGCAGCATCGACAGCCCGGTGCGCGCCATCCTGCCCGTGCCCGGCGGGCTGATGCTCGGGACGGATGGGGAGGGCCTGTTCCATTACGAGCCCGAAAGCGGGCGGATCAGGAGGATCGCCACGCGCAACGCCGAAGCCGCGCCGCGCCGGGTGAGCGACCTGCTTCTCGACAGTGCCGGCCACGTCTGGGCCGGCTTCGAGGATGGCGGCCTGTGGCATGGCGCGGCGGGGGACGAGGCCTTCGCGCAGGCCGATTTCCTGCCCGCCACCGACATCCCCGCCCTCGCCGAGGACGAGATCGGCCGCCTCTGGGTCGCGACCTGGTCGCAGGGCATCTTCATCCATGACCCGCAGGACGGCTCGGTGATCAACCACCGCGCCTTTCCCGGCAATCGCCGCAGCCTGCCGAGCGACACGGTGACGGCCCTGCGGATCGGGCCGCGCGGCACCGCCTGGATCGGGACCTATGACAGCGGCATCGCCTACGGGGCGGCGGTGGAGGCCGCCGTGGTCAGCTATGTCGGCGATCCGGGCGGCACGCGCGGCCCCCCTTCGGCGATGGTCTGGGCGCTGACCCCGGCCGCCTCGGGGGGGCTTTGGGTGGGCACCGCGGGGGGGCTCAGCCTTCTGTCGCCGAACGGGGCGCGCTTTCGCAAGGTGGGCGCGGCGGGCGAGGATGCCGATATCCGCGACATCCTGCGGGAGGGAGGCGATCTGCTGCTCGCGATCCGGCGGCGCGGCATCATCCGGCTCGAGAACGCCGCCTCCGCCCTGCCCCGCGTCACCGCGCGTGCGCTGCGCGAGGATTACGTGCGCCTGATCCGGCCCGCCCGCTCCGGCGGCTACTGGGTCGGCACGCATGACGGGCTCGTGCGGCTCGATGCCGAGCTGGCCGAGATCGCCCGCTACCGCCCCGGCACCGGCCCCGGCGCCCTGCCCCATGCGCGCGTCCGCGCGATCGAGACCGACCCCACCGGGCGGCTCTGGATCGGAACCAGCGGCGGCCTGAGCCTCTATGACCCCGAGGAGGACCGGTTCACCACCCTGACGCGCGAGCAGGGCCTTCTGCGCGACAACGACGTGCGTGGCATCCATGTCGATCCGGGCGATCCGGAGATCATCTGGGCGGCCACCGGCGGCGGGCTGAGCCGGATCGATCTGGGCACGCGCACGGCGCGCCACGTGGGACGCGCCGACGGGCTCCTCAGCGAGAGCCTCTACGCGGTGCGGCGCGACCGGGCGGGCCGGCTGTGGCTGCCCAGCTCGAACGGGCTGGTGCGCTACGATCCCAACCATTCGGGCGCGCTGACCGTTTTCGGCGCGCGCAACGGGTTGCAGGGGCCGGAATACAACTTCAACGCCTTCGCGGACCTGCCGGACGGGCGGATGGCGATGGGCGGGGTGTCCGGCCTGTCGATCTTCAACCCGATGAGGCTTGGCCTGCGCACCCGCCCGCCGGTGCTCACGACCGATGTGACGCTGCCGGTCGCGGGCCAGCCGCCGCGCCTCAGGCTCGATGCGCGCGTGATCGAGTTCACCGATCCCCCCCGCAACCGGCTCGATGCGCGCCTGCTGCCGGTCGATACGCAATGGCGCAGCTCCGACGGCGTCGCCCACAGCATGGACTGGGACCGCCTCGCCCCCGGCCCCTACAGCCTGCAAGTCAGGTATGCCGGCGCCGACGGCACCGCGGGGCCGGTCGTGACGGCGGCGCAATTCTTGATCCCCACACCCTTCTGGCAGAGCCTCTGGGGGCGCCTGCTGACCCTGCTGGGGGCGGCGGCGCTCTTGTGGATGCTGATCCGCGGGCGGCTGCACCTGGCACAGTCGCGGGCCCGCGTGCTCGAGACGCGCGTGGCGCGCAAGACGGCCGAGCTCACGCAGTCGAGCCTGCGCCTGAGGGCCTCCAACACCGCGCTGAGCCGCGAGCTGGAGCATCGCCGCCGCTTCTACATGCGCATGTCCCACGAGCTGCGCGGCCCGCTTGCGATGATCGCCGCGCCGCTCGCCGATGCCGGGCGCACGGAGCGGATCGACACGCGCCTGCTGGCCGTGATGCGCCGCGCCTCCGACCAGCTCGGCGCCCTGGTGCGCGAGATGGCGGCCGTCGCCGACGCGCTGCCGCTCGAGCCGCGCCGCGTGACGATCGACCTCGACCGGCTCGTGATCCCCGTCCTGGCCCTGCATCACGAACGCGCGGCGGCCGCCGGGAGCGGCCTGCGCGCGCGGATGCCGCAGACGCTCGGCTCGGCGACGCTCGACAACGAGGCGCTCGAGACCATCCTCGGCGCGGTCCTGTCGGACGCGGTGGAGCGCGTCCCCGCCCAAGGCACGATCGAGACCGAGATCGCCCTCTCCACCGACAGGCTGCATCTGTCCGTCGCAACCGGCGGGCCGGGCCCCTCGCCCGAGGCGCTGCGCGGCGCGCAGGGTTTTGCCGAGGGCAAGGCGGAGAGCCTGCCGCGCCGCCCGCTCGAGATCGCCGGCGCCGCCGTCTTCGATTGCGGCGGCAGGATGGTCCTGTCGACGGGCGAGCAATCGGAGGGGCTCGGCGGGCTGACGGTGACCATCGGGCTGCCCTGTCACACGCTCGCCCCCTCCGGCCCCCTGCAGCTGCGGAGCCTCGCGCCGAACGGCGCGCGGGAGGCGGGCGAGCGGGGCGGCGAGCGGGGCGCGGCGCGCGAGGATGGCGGCGATGAGCCGCCGCTCTTGCCCGCGCCCGGAAGCGGGCCCAGCCCGCGTGCCGCGCCGGAGGAGGCGGGAGGCGCGAAAGAAGAAGCGGGGGGCGCGGAAAACGAAGCGGAGGGCACCCTGCATCCCGCGGCACCGCGCGCGGGCGGTGGGGACGATCCGGCGAAGCCGGGCGATCCGCCCATGATCGGGCAAGGCGAGATCCTGGTCCTCGAGGATGACAGCGATCTGTGCGAGTATATCTGCGAGGTCCTGAGCGCCCTTGGCCCGGCGCGCGGAGTACGCTCGCTCGCGGCCGCGCGCCGGGCGCTGAACCGTCATCCGATCGGCCTTCTGGTCAGTGACGTGATCCTGCCCGATGGCAACGCGCTCGACCTCATCGCCGAGATCCGCGACGCGCCGGAATTCGCGCAGCTCGCCGTGGTCATCCTGACCGGGCATGACGACCGGCTGACGCGCGGGCGGGCGAGCGACCTGGCCACCGAGCAGTTCCTTGCCAAACCGTTCAAGCCCGAGGAACTCCTGGCCCGCTGCACCCGCTCGCTCCGGGTCATCGCGCAGATGCGGGAACGCCTGGCAAGCGGGCGGGGCGAGGCTGGCGGCACCGGTGGCCCCGGTGCCCCCCCCGTGACCATCCCCTTCGATGCCCGCGTCGGTGCCGCCTTCGAGGCGCATCTCGACGCGGTCTTCGCCGAGCCGCGCGCCACCCTCGCCCAGGCCGCCCAGGCCTGCGGGCTCAGCGAGCGCAGCCTGCAGCGCTTCCTGGCCCGCGATGGCGGCGGCACCTTCCGCGAGCGGCTCCAGGCCCGGCGCATGGCCCATGCCAGCGCATTGCTGCGCGCCGGCACCGATGTCGAGACGACGGCGCGGGCCTGCGGCTTTTCGGGCGCGGCGAGCTTCTCGCGCAGCTTCCGCGCCGCCACCGGCATGACCCCGGGAGAGGCGCGCGGGACGGGGGGCGGCTGACGCCCCGGGATCCGGGCGCGCCCGCGCATCCACCGCCGATCCGCCGCCGCTCTCCCCCCGATCCCTGCGCCCCGGAACCGGGCCGGGCCGGGCCATGTTGCCCCTCACGACAACCGAAGAGGGGGCGCTTCATGCCGACCGATCACCCGGCGGGCGCCGAAGCCGTCCGTCTTCTGCGTGCCTTGCAAGGCGCCGGCTCGGAGCGTGCGATTCACCTGAGCCGCAACGACATGCGCGCCGGAGCCATCGCCCGCTTCCTCGGCGCCGCCCTGCCGGGCACCCGGGTGCTGCATTTTCGGCCATGGGACTGCCTGCCCTATGACTGGGCGTCGCCCTCGGCGGCCGCGATGGGTCACAGGCTCTCGGTGCTGCGCCGCATGGCGCAGGAGGGCCCCTGCCTCGTCATCACCTCCCCCGGCGCCATGGCGCAGCGCGTGCCTTGCGCCGGCGACATCTCCTGGCGGCAGCTGACACCGGGCGACGCGCTCTCTCCCGAGGATTTCATGGGCTGGGCGTGCGATCACGGCTACCGCAGCGACGAGCGGGTTGACGAGCCGGGCGAGATCGCCCTGCGCGGCGCGGTGGTCGACATCTTCCCGGCGGCCGCCGACGGCCCCTTCCGGATCGGTTTCGAGGATGGCGCGATCGAGACGCTGCGCGCCTATGACGCGGCGACGCAGATCACCACCCACGCGGTGGAGACGTTGGTGATAGATGCGGCAAGCGAGATGCCGCCCCCCATGCGGCGCGGCGGGAGCCTCGATGATGGGGCCGAGACCCCCGGGGAGCAGGACGCGGATGCCGAGAAGGCCGATCCCGGGACACAGGGCGCCCCGTGGCGCGGCGCCGAGCATTGGCTGCCGCAGGCCCGCGACAGGCTCTGCCGCCTGCACGATCACATGAAGGACGCGCCGATCCTTGCCGGCCCCGGCGCATGCGCGCGGATGGAGGGACTGATCGAGGCGCTTCCCGATCAACAGGCCCACAGGCTCGAGGCCGAGATCTCGGGCGCCGAGGCACGGCGCGCCCTGCCCCCCGATGCGCTCTACCTCGCGCCCGATGAATGGCAGCGGATCGCCGCGTGGGTTCACCCGCTCGAACTTGACGGGATCGCGCCGGGCGCCGAGATCGCCGGAAGCCGGCGCCCGCGCGCCGCGCTCGCCGAGGCCGTCGAGGAGGCCGGGCGCGCCATCCTCCTTGCCGCGACGAAACGCGACCGTGCCCGTCTCGGCCGCATGGCCGCGGGGGCCGGCCCGGTGCGCGAGGTCGATGACTGGGACGCCGCCCTCGCCCTGCCCGATGGCGAGATCGCGAGCCTTTGCGCCCCGCTCGAGCGCGGCTTTCGCGACGATGCCTGTCTCGTGCTGACCGCCCGGGACGTGCTGGGCACGCGCGCCGAGGATACCGGCGGGGCCACGATCGTGCCGCCCTGGCTCGCCGAGGCACAGGATCTGCACCTGGGCGATCTGGTGATCCACGAGGATGAGGGGCTCGGCCGGTTCGAGGGGCTGACGCAGATCGAGGGCGGCGAGGCGATCCGTATCTGCTATGCCGGCGACGAGGCCAGCCTCGTGCCAGTCTCCGATGCCGGCCGCCTGTGGCGCTACGGGCATGACAGCGGCACGGTCTCGCTCGACAAGCTCGGCGGCAAGACCTGGGAGAGCCGGCGGGCGCGCTTTGCCAAGACGGTCGAGCGCAGCGCCGAGGCCCTTCTCGCGGCCGCCACCGCGCGCCGGGAGACGAAGGCGCGCAAGCTGAGCCCCCCCGCGAAGGCCTATGAGAAGATCGCGGCCGCCTTCGCCTGGACCGAGACGCAGGATCAGAGGCGGGCGATCCGCGCCGTGCTGGACGACCTGGCATCCGGCACGCCGATGAACCGGCTCCTGATCGGGGATGTCGGCTTCGGCAAGACCGAGGTGGCGATCCGCGCGGCGGCGGCGGCGGCCCTTTCGGGCGCGCAGGTGGCGCTCATCGCGCCCACCACCGTTCTCGCGCGCCAGCATGCGCGCGTGCTGGCGCGGCGCTTCGAGGGGTCCGGGATCGAGGTTGCCGGCCTGTCGCGCCTGAGCACCGCCGCCGAGGCCCGGCGGGTGCGCGAGGGTCTTGCCGATGGGCGCATCGGGATCGTGGCCGGCACCCATGCGATCCTGGGCAAGGGCTGCGCGTTCCACGATCTCGGCCTCGTGGTGATCGACGAGGAACAGCGCTTCGGCGCCAAGCACAAGACGGCCCTGCGCGATCTTGCCGAAGGGGTGCATGTCCTGTCGATGAGCGCGACGCCGATCCCGCGCAGCCTCCAGGGGGCGATTGCCGGTGTGCAGGAGCTGAGCCTGCTGACCACGGCGCCGGCCCGCCGCCGGCCCGTGCGCACCGTCCTGTCGGACCGCCCGCGCCAGGCGGAGACGCTGCTGCGCGATGCGCTGATGCGCGAATGGCGGCGCGGCGGGCAGAGCTTCGTCGTGGTGCCGCGGGTCGAGGACATGGAGGAGGAACGGGCGCGCCTTGCCCGCCTGGTGCCGCAGCTTTCGATCAAGGTGGCGCATGGCAAGCTGCCGGCGCGCGAGATCGACGAGGTGATGACCGGCTTCGCCGATGGCGCGGGCGATGTGCTGCTGGCCACGGTAATCATCGAATCGGGGCTCGATGTTCCCCGCGCGAACACGATGGTGGTGCTGCGCCCCGAACTGCTTGGTCTTGCGCAGCTGCACCAGTTGCGCGGCCGGGTGGGACGCGGCGCCGAGCAGGCCTATTGCTGGCTGCTGACGGAGGCCTCCGGAGGCGATGCGCCCGTCTCCGCCGCGCCCGGCGATGATGCGGCTTCGGACGAGGAGGGCATGCGCGCGGCGGCCCGCGCGCGGCTCGACGCCTTCGCGGCGGCCGACAGCCTCGGCGCGGGCTTCACCCTGTCGGTGGCCGACATGGACCAGCGCGGCGCCGGCGATCTCTTCGGCGATGCGCAGAGCGGGCACGACGCGCGCATCGGTCCCGCGCTGCATGCCCACATGCTCGCCGAGGCCCTGCGCAAGGCCAAGGGAGAGCCGCCGCGGGCCCGCCCCGATATCGGGACCGAGGTCGCGGCCGCCCTGCCCGCCGATTACATCCCCCGCCCCGAGGTGCGCGCGACGCTCTACAACAGGCTCGCCAGGGCATCGAGCGCCGAGGAGGCCGACCGTCTCGCCGACGAGGTCGAGGACCGGTTCGGCCCGCCCCCCGAGGAGGCCCGCAACCTGCTGCTTCTGGCCGCCGTGAGAGGACGGGCGAGCACGCTGGGGATCACCCATGTCTCGATCGGGCCGAAAGGGGTGGCGCTCGATTTCCACGAGGACAGCGTGCCGCGGGACGCCCCCGAGGCCATGGAGCGCAGCGCGAACCGCCTGATCCTGCCGGGATCGGCATCGCAAATCGCCGGGGATGACGGTTCGGAGGCCCCGCTGAACCGGGCGCTCGAAGCGCTGCGGCTTTTGATGTAGGCGGCGCGCCCTCGGGGCGCAAAGCCAAGCCTGCCACCCGGCCCCGCACGCGTGTCTGGCCGGGTGGCGGGCTTGGCCAATCGGCGAGGCGTCCGGCAGTCTTGCGCCATGCGGGGCCGCGACGGGTCCGCAAGGGGAGCGCGGAAGGACCGGGATCGCATGGAGCCCCTTCGCCCGCGCGCCTTTGCGGCCCGCCACTCCGCCATCTCCAAGCCGCCGCGATCATGGCGGAAAGCCTGTCGGAACCCGTGGACCCCGGATCGCCTTGAGCTATAAAGAACGCTTTGGATATTACTCTGGATATTGAAGCGCCAAGAGGCGCGAGAACGAGAATTTCTGCGATGACATCAAGGGTGAACAAGGCAAGTTTCGGCGCGGCGGCCGCGTGGCTCGCCGCTGGCGGATCGCTCGCGGCGGTGATCCTCCATGGCCTCCCTGATCCGCCGCGCGACGGGCGTTCCGGGCGCGCTTCTCTACCGCGATGCCAACGCGATCGCCGGGCAGCCATTCTATTACGGCATCCTCGAATACGCGCCATCGGGCCTCTTGATGATGTCGGGCGCGATCCTCGCCTTCGAGACGCTGAAGCACCGGCGCCGCGAGCCGCGCAAGGCGATGCTGGCCCTGCTGGTCCTCGCGCTCCTGACGCTGTTCCTGGGCGCGGACGATCTGCTGATGCTGCACGAATCCGCCTGGTATGTCGGGCTCGAGGAGAGCCACGTGATCTTGTGGGAGGACGCGCTTCTCGTCATCGCCCTGGTCCTCGATCCCATGGCGATGCTGCAGCCGCTGGCCATGGTCGCCGTAGCGGCTCTCGCCATGCTCGGGCTTGCGGCCACCGAGGACATGCTGGGCATCCGGCCGCTCGGGGTCGGGCTCGAGGACTACCTGGAGATCATCGGCTTCTCGTTCTGGAGCGTCTACCTGCTCGCCCGCGCCTGGGCGCGCTGAGGCCGCGCGCGGCAACCGCTGCGGGCTTGCATTTCGGGACGGCATTGTCTTTGAAGGAGGCGATGGTCCCGGTTTCGCGTCGATGACGCGGGGGTTGGCACTGTATCTGGCAACCCTTCCATTCCGCCGCCGCGCGGAAGGGTCACACGCCACGGATGGGGCGCCGCGACGCGCCCCCGCCACACCATAGTCCCGGCGCATGGCACAGGGCCGTCCCTGACCAGCCCGGCAGCAACCATTTCATCCTCAATGCCGCAGCGGCAGGTAGGACAGTTTCATGACCGATATCGACCTTCCCCAGATCTCCGTTGTCATCCCGACCTACGGGCGCCCCGAGATGGTGCTCGAGGCCGTCACCTCGGCCCTGTCACAGAAGGGGCCCAGCCTCGAGGTGATCGTGGTGCCCGACGGCGACGATCCCGCCGCCATCGCCTCCCTCGCCCGGATAGGCGATCCGCGTCTGCGCATCGTGCGGCCCGGGGCGCATGTCGGCAATGCCGAGGCCCGCAATTGCGGCATCCGCGCCGCGCGCGGCACGTGGATCGCGCTTCTCGACGATGACGATCTGTGGCTGGAGGGCAAGCTCGCGGCGCAGATCGAAGCCGCGCGCTCCTGCGCCTTGCCCCGGCCCATCGTCACCTGCCGGTTTCTCGCGCGCACCGAGACGCAGGAGTTTTTCTGGCCGCGCCGCCTGCCCGCCGCCGGCGAGCCGATGGGCGACTATCTCTTTCGCCGCCGGCGCCCCCCGACGGGCGACGGCGCGATCCAGACCTCGACCATCCTCGCGCCCCGCGCGCTCTTTGCCGAAGTGCCCTTCGATCCGGACTGCAAGCGCTTCGTCGATATCGACTGGCTGCTGCGCGCGGCGCGGGCCGAGGGGACCGGCATCCTCTTCGCCGCGCCAGAGCGCCCCATGGCCGTGTGGCGCATGGATGACCGCGACCGTATCTCGATGAAGGGCAACTGGCAGGACGACGTGACCTGGATCGAGCAGCGGCGCGATCTCGTCACGCCCGCCGCCGCCGCCGCCTTCACCCTGACCCTGCCCTCGATCCGCGCCGCGCGCCAGGGCGACCGCAGGGCCGCGCTCGCATTGCTGCGCAAGGCGCGGTCCTTCGGGCAGGCCGGACGGGCCGAGCTGCTGTTCCATCTTGGGAACTTCATCCTGCCGGGCCGGTTGAAATCCCTGCTCGCGCAGCTCTCCCGCTAGGGCGGCGGCAGCCGTGAAAGGACCGCGTGCAGTCAGCATGAAGAACACTTCGGCCATCGCCGCCATCATCCCCGTGCACAACGGCGCGGGCGTGATCGGTCCCTGCCTCGACGGGCTCGCCGCCGCCGGCTTCGCCCCGGGGGACATCGTGGTGGTCGATGACGCCTCCAGCGACGGGACCGCCGATATCTGCCGCGCCCGCGGGATCGCGCCGATCGTGCTGGATGCGAATGTCGGCGCGGCGGGCGCGCGCAACATCGGCGCCGCGCACAGCGATGCCGAAATCCTGTTCTTCGTCGATGCCGACGTGGTGGTGGCGACGGATGCGCGCGCCGTGATCGCCGCGTTCTTCGCCGCCCACCCGGACCATGCGGCGCTCTTCGGCGCCTATGACGCACGGCCCGCCGCGCCGGGCCGGGTGAGCCGCATCCGCAACATGCTGCACCGTCACGTCCATATCGAGGGAGCCGGCCCGGCCTCCACCTTCTGGACCGGATGCGGCGCCGTCAGGGCCGGGGATTTCGCCGCGCAGGGCGGCTTCGATGCCGGACAGCGGATGATGGAGGACGTGGAGTTCGGGCTGCGCCTGCATGGGGCCGGCCGGCCCATCGCGATCCATCCGGAGCTGCAGGGCACCCATCTCAAGCATTGGTCGCTCGGCGGGATGATGCGCACCGACCTCTTCGACCGCGCGATCCCCTGGGCGCGCCTTCTGGCCGCGCCGCGCCATGGATCGGCCCCGGCGGCGCTGAACGTGAGCCGCGCGGGCCAGCTCTCGGTCCTGTGCGTCTCCGCCACGCTTGCGGGTCTTGTGCTGATGCTCGCCGCGCGCGGCGCGGGGCTGTGGCTGGTCGCGGCCTCGCTGGGACTGCTCGCAGTCTTCAACCGGCGCTTCCTGCGCCGCCTTCTGCGCGAGCAGAGTGCGGCCGACGCGGTCTTCGCCGTGCCGGTGCTCTGGCTGCATTACCTGTGCGGCGGGCTGGGCTTCTTCTGGGTGCGCTCGGGCCTCGACCGGCTCACGGGCGGGGGTGAACGCACGGACGTGCAGCCCCAAGGCGCAAGGAAATGACGATGGAGGACACCGCCATGCGCGATGCGAAACACGTGGATGATACCGGCGCGGGCCGCGAGACGGCCATCGTCATCGCAAGCTACAACCGCCCCGAAGAGCTTCGCACCTGTCTCGAGGCGCTTGCCGGGCTCGATGGCGGGCCGGTGCGCACGATCGTCGTCGATGACGGCAGCGACACGCCCCTTGCCGGGGTCTGCGCGCCCTTCGACTGGGCCGAATGCATCCGCCAGCCGAATGCCGGGCCGGGACAGGCACGAAACCGGGGCGTCAGGGCCGCCGAAGGGGCCGAGCTCATCTGCTTCACCGATGACGATTGCCGCCCCCGGCCCGACTGGCTTACCCGGCTCGTCGCGGCGCAAGGGGGCATCGAGAAACGGCTCGTCGGGGGCCGGATCGAGAACGCGCTGCCGCGCAATGTCTACTCCTCGGCCAGTCAGTCGCTCAGCAGCTATCTTTACGACTTCTACCAGTCGCATGGCAGCGGGATGACCTTCTTCACGACGAACAATGTCTGTTTCCGGCGCGAGGATTTCCTGGCGGTCGGCGGTTTCGGCGATTTCGCCGTCGCCTCGGAGGACCGGGATCTGAGCCTTCGCTGGAGCGCGGCCGGCGGAACCCTCGTCTATGCGCCGGATGCCGTCGTCGATCATGCCCATGCGCTCGACATGGGGACGTTCTGGCGCCAGCATGCCGGCTACGGGCGGGGTTTGCGGGATCTGCACAAGGCGATGAACGCGCGTGCCGACGGGCGCTCCAAGCTCGAGGGCGCCGGCTTCTACCTGAACATGCTGGGCTATCCGCTCAGGAAGGAGGGCCATAACCGGCTGGGCCAAAGCCTTCTGATCGGGCTCAGCCAGGTCGCGATGATCGCGGGCTATGGCGCGGCGCTGCGCCGCGAGCGCCGGGCGCGGGCCAAGTGAGCCGAACCTGTCCCCCGCACCATCGCGCGCCGCAAGGCAGCGCCGCCGCAGCCTGCCGGAGATCACCATGACCGCATCCTCCCTCCCCCGCATCCTGCTCCTCTCGGCGACCCCCCGGTCCGACCGTGGCGGCGTGCAGCGGATGATGGACCGCCTCGTCGAGGAGCTGCCTCCGCGCGGTCTCACGCCGGTCCGCGCGGGCCCCGACGAGACGCCCGACAGCGGCACCCGGATCGATCTGGAGGTCGGCGCGGGGCGCGGGGGGCGGCCCACGCTGAGCGCGCTTCCGGGGGCGGGGCGCTCGCTGCTGCAGCTCGCACGGCTCCTCGCGCGTGTCCGACCGGCGGTGGTGAACCTGCATTTCATGACCGGCGCCGCGGCCTATCTTCTCGCGCTGCGTCCGGTCTTTGGATACAGGCTCGTCTTCTCGGGCCACGGCGCCGACCTTCTGGAGCCGACGCCGGGCATGGCGGCCCGCCTTCCCGGCTTTCTGGCCGCGGCCGACGCGGTCACGGTCGTCTCCGGCGAGCTGGCGCAGGTCGCGCGCGCGCATGGCGTGCCCGAAGACCGCCTTCACATGATCCCGAACGGGGCCGATACGCATTTCTGGTGCCCCGGCCCGCCCGAGGCCGAGCCGGGCCGGATCGTGGCCTCCGGGCGGCTCTTGCCGAACAAGGGGTTCGACATCCTTCTCGAGGCGCTCTCGGGGCTGCCGGATGCGCAATGCACGATCGCCGGCGAGGGGGCGGACCGCGCCGAGCTGGAGGGCAGCATCGCGCGGCTCGGCCTGGGCGCGCGGGTCCACCTCGCGGGGCATCTGGAGCCGGAGGCGCTGCGCCGCGCGTTGCGCCGCGCGAGCCTCTTTGCCATGCCGTCGCGCCGCGAAGGCATGCCGCTCGCGCTCATCGAGGCGCTGGCCTGCGGCACCCCGGCCGCCGCGACCGCCATCGGCGGCATCCCCGAGGTGCTGACGGAGGCGACCGGGATCGTCGTGCCGCCCGAAGACGCATCCGCCTTTCGCGCGGCGCTCGCACGCGGGCTCGACCACGGCGGCCCCCTTTCACGCTCCGCCGCGCGCGCGCGGGCCGAGCTTTTCTCCGACGAGGCCTGCTACAGCCGCTATGCCGAGATCTTCCGAACGCTTGCCGCGAGGTGAGAGCGGGCCACTCCAGTTGGACGAGACAGACATGAGCAAGAACGTCCCCCTCTACGTTGCGCCCGCCGAGGCCGAAGTCACGGGACTGCCGGGTCGGCTGCGCCGCCGCCTGCGCTGGATGGGCGAGCGGTGGGGCAGGCGCGCGGCGCAGGCGGGTGTGCCGCCGATGCTCCTTGCCGGACGCTACCGGCGCCACGTTCCGGCGGCAGAGGCCGCGACCGCCAGCATCATCCATCCCCCGGCCCCCGTTCCCGCCGATCTTCCCATCGGTTTGCCGGCATCCGGGCTTCCCCGCGAGGCCGGCTGGTTCGGCTTCTCGTTCAGCGATGTGCCGTTGCGGGCCGCCGGTCCCACGCGGCTTCTGAGCATCGCGGATGCGCGCGTGCTGACGGGGCGGACGGCCTTTGGCGATTTCTCACCGGCGATCCTCGATGCCGCGGGCCGCAGTCTCGATCTGCGCGAGATACGCCACCGCCCCTTCCACGCCCCCCTCGCCCGGCGCGCGCCCGACATGCACCGGCGGCGCGCGGTCTGGATCGCCGAGCGGGTCTTCGACAATTACGCCCATTGGTTCACGGCACATCTGGGAAAGCTCGTCTGCCTGCGCGATCTGGGAGAGCTCGGTGATCTCGTCCTGCCGATGGATCGCCCGGCCTGGGTGGATGCCAGCCTTGCGCGGATCGGCGTTGCGCCCGCCGCCGAGCTGCCGCGCGGGGCGGTGCTCGCCGCCGATGAACTGGTCCTCCTCGAATGCGACCGCTTCCGCCCCGAGCTTCTGACCGCCGCGAGGAGCGCCGCCGCCGATCCGCCGGGCGGCGCGGAGAAGGTCTTCGTCACCCGCCGCGCCGCACGCGGCCGCCGGCTTCTGGGAGAAGAGACCTTCGTGCCGTTTCTCGAGGCGCAGGGCTTCAAGATCGCCGAGATGGAGCATCTCACTTTCGAGGCACAGGTCGCGCTGATGTCGCGAACCAAGCTGCTGCTGGCGCCGCATGGCGCGGGACTTGCGAACATGCTCTTCTGCGCGCCCGGCACGACCATCATCGAGATCGCCGATCCCGGCTATCCCAATCCCAACTTCTACGCGATGGCCGCCGCCCTCGGGCATCGCTACGGCTATGTCGCGGCGCGCGGTGTCGGCGCGGGGCATCCGCTGCGCCGCGATCTCGAAGTCACCCGTGCGCAGATCGAGAGCATTCTGGACCGCGCCGCGTGAGCCGTCTTTCGGTCATCATTCCCTGCCGCGATGGCGCGGCCTTCCTTGCGCAGACCCTGCGCTCGGTCCTCAACCAGACCCGCCCGCCCGATGAGGTGATCGTGGTCGATGACGGATCGCGCGACGGCAGCCGGGACATCGCGGAAGGCTTCGCGCCGCAGGTGCGGGTGCTGGCGGGACCGGCCTCGGGGGCGGCGGCGGCGCGCGGCATCGGGGCGGCGGCGGCGGTGGGGGACCGCCTGATGTTCCTCGATGCCGACGATCTGCTGACGCCGCCGACGCTGGCCGCGCTCGACGGGGCACTCGACGGGGCTCTCGCGGGCCAGACCCGCGCCTTCGCGCTCTGCCCCTGGGACCGGTACGAGCTCAGGAACGGCATCTGGATCGCCGCACCGCCCTCCGTGCCCCCCGCGCGGCCCGGTGCGGACCTTCTGGCGGGCTGGCTGACCGGGCGATACTGGCCGCCCTGCGCGATCTTGTGGACGCGGGACGGTTTCACGGCCTCCGGCGGGTGGGACACGGAATGCGGCGTCGACGATGACGGCGATCTGATGCGCCGCGCCCTAGCCCGCGGCTTCACGGGGCGGGAGATCACCCAAGGCCTTTCGCTGTATCGCCGCGCGCCCGAGGGGGCGGTCTCCCTGAGCGGGCACCGGTTTTCGCAGTCCGGCCTCCGCTCGCGTCTGAGGGCGCTGGAAAACACCGTCACCGAGATCGAGCGCGCGGGACGGATCGCGGCCTATCGCGCGCCGCTGGCCGAGGCGATCGCGGCATTGGCCAGCGATGCGCAAGGGACCGCGACCGCCGATGACTGCGGGGCCCTGCTGCGCCGCATCGGGGGGGCACCGCGCGGCGCCGGCCTTCGGCGCGGTGCGGGCGCGTTCCTTGCCCGGCTGGCCGCACGCCGCGCCGAGGGACGCATTCCGCCGCCCCTGCCCTTGGCCCCCGCCCCGTCAACGCCCCCTGCCCCACCAATGCGTAGCGGCGATCTGCCCGTCACCGGGCCACTCGTCAGCGTCATCATTCCCACCTTCGATCGCGCCCACCTCGCCGAACGCGCGGTGGCCAGTGTCCTTGGTCAGACATGGAGGGCGCTGGAGCTCCTGGTGGTCGATGATGGATCGCGCGACGACACTGGCGCGCGGCTGGCAAGGATCACCGATCCACGCCTGCGCGTCATCCGCCAGGAGAATGGCGGTGTCGCCAGTGCCCGCAATCGCGGCATCGCGCAGGCGCGCGGCGACTGGATCGCGTTTCTCGATTCCGACGATACGTGGCATCCCGAGAAGCTCTCGCGGCAGATGGCGGTGATGCTGCCCCTGCCCGCCCGTGTCGGGTTCTGCCATACCGGGCTCGAGATCGCGGAGCCGGGTGGATCGGTCTTGCGCCATGCCGCCGCGCAGGGGCGGATCTTCGAGCCTGCCCTGCTCGACAACCCGGTGCGCGCCCCGACCTCGAGCGGGCTGGTGCGCCGCGAAGTCCTCAATGTCATCGGGGGGTTCGACCCGTCCCTGCCCGCGATCGAGGACTGGGACTGGTTGCAGCGCGCGGCGCGGCTCTACGACGTGGCGGCCATTCCCGAACCGCTCGCCCTCTACCGCGATGACGGGGCCGATCAGCGCTCGAAGGCATTCCGCGCGAACATGACGGCGCGCGATATGCTGTGGGAGCGCAATCGCCATGCATTGCGGCGAAGCGGTCAGGCGCATGCCTACCTGATGGAAAGTGCCCGGCGGGAGCTTCGCGAACCGGCCGGTTCCGCGCGTGAAGGCCGCAAGCTCGTCCTGTCCGCCGTGATGGAGAAGCCCGGCGCCATGTCGCACCTCCCCTGGCTGCTCTACATGCTGGCCCCGTCATCCATGAGGTATGCCCTGCGCCAAACCGAGGCATGGTATCACGCCCGCAAATCACGGCTCCGATCTTGATCCGGACCTCCGAGGGGCGATTTGCGATGGCTGCCGGCACCCAGAATTACAACCCAAGGTTGTTTCTCGGGAAATTTCCCGTGTTTCGTTTGCTGTCTACCGCGTTCGATGCACGGGACGCTCGAGCGCCAGCGGCAGCGGGCCAGTTCGGAGCCATCGCAGGTCTCCTTCACACGACCGTCACTGGGACAGGAAACACTCTCTACACGATCTGTCAGGGCTCCGTGAAGAGCACAGTAAGCGTTTCCTGGCCCGCACCTTCCCAATTCTCACCTGACCTGAGATTTCGCACCTGACGGAGATTAGGGCAGGAGTTT
>NZ_APKE01000022.1 GCF_009835145.1 Profundibacterium mesophilum KAUST100406-0324
GTGATGGCTTGCTCATGCGGACCGTCTAACCGCATGGATTCACAATGTGAATCCTCGACAATCAGAGTTCTGCAACAACGCCCCGCCGGGCCGACGCGCGCCTGCCCGCTGGCATCGGCGGGCCGGTCCCTACTCCTGATTCAGACCCTGCGCCAGAAGCCGCAGGGTCAGAGGAAGACGATGAAGGATAGGGGGCGCTCACTGCGAGGATTCTCGCTGCGCCCCTTGCCGTTCCACCGGGTGAGTCGCGGGGGCGCACTCTTGCCACCGTTTTTCCACCCATTTTCCACTTCGACTTGTGCTAAAACCCAGAAAATCGGCCCATTTGGGGTGATACAACACCCCACCCGAAGCGCCAGAAGCGCGGGCGACATATCGCCCAAACACTTTGATTTTAAGGGGAAATCCCCTTGAGGGAATTTGGTAGCGGAGGAGGGACTTGAACCCCCGACACGCGGATTATGATTCCGCTGCTCTAACCAACTGAGCTACTCCGCCAGGATGTGGCGCTGGGTAAGTCAGGCCGGGCGGGGCGTCAAGATGAAAAGTCGTCGAATATCGCGCGCCGGCGGCAATGAACGTGCGGACCGCGCGGCCGGGATGTCAGTCATGCGCGCGAAGCACCTGCGCGGGGCGGGCCGCGAGCGGGCGCCATGCGAAGGCCAGACCTGCCAGGAGGGTCAGTGCGACCCCGCCCCCGATTACCGCGAGCGCCGCCCAAGGGGCAAAGACGAAGCGCGTCTCCATCACGTAATGGCTGACCGCCCAGCCGGCCCCTGCCCCCGCCAGGGCCGCCACCACACCGGCCGCAGCGCCGAGGATCGCCCAGCGCAGCGCCAGGCTGGCGAGGATCGCACCGCGCGCCGCGCCGACGGTGCGCAGGATCGCCGCCTCGTAGACCCGCGCGCGGGTGCCCGCCGCCGCTGTGCCAAGAAGCACCACGCCGCCGGTGACGAGCGTGGCGAGCGCACCGTAGGTGATCGCCGCCGCGACCCCGGCCAGCACATCGCCGACCCGCTCGATCGCGTCGCGCACGCTGATCGCGGTGATGTTCGGGAACGCCTCGCCGACGCTGGAGAGAATCCGCGCCTCGGCCTGCGGGTCGGCATAGACGGTCGCGATCGAGGAATGCGGCGCCCCGGCCAGCGCGGAGGGATTCATCACCATGACGAACCCGATCCCCGCATTCGAGAAGTCGACCTCGCGCAGCGATGTGATCCGCGCCTCGATATCGCGCCCGAGGACGTTCACCGTCAGAAGATCACCGAGCCCGATCCCCATCTCCGCGGCCTCCTCGGCGGCAAAGCTGACCTGCGCCTCCGCGCCCGCCTCGCTCTCGTCCCACCACGTTCCGGCGGTGATGCGCGTCCCCTCGGGCGGCTCGGCGGCATAGCTGATCCCCCGGTCCCCGCGCAGCACCCAGTGATCCCCGGCCACCTCGGCCGCCGGCCGCCCGTTGATGTCCGTCAGGATACCGCGCAGCATCGGCGCCGTTTCAACGCGGCTGACGCCGGGCTCGGCCTCCAGCATCGCGCCGAAGGCGGCCGTCTGCGCCGGCTGGATGTCGATCATGAAGTAGCTTGGCGCGACCTTGGGCAATTCGCGTGCGATGGCCCCGCGCAGGTTGGCGTCGATCTGTCCCACCGCGGCGAGCACCGTGAGGCCCAGCCCGAGCGACAGGATGACCGAGCCGGCCTCGCCGCCCGGACCGCCGATTGCGCCAAGGGCGAGGCGCAGCGCCGGACGCCCGCGCACCGCCCCCGAGCGGGAGGCCCGCCGCGCGGCCCGGCGCATGAGCGCGGCAAGCCCCAGAAGCGCGGCGAAGGTCAGCCCGAGACCGAGCGCGGCGTAGAGGGTCAACTGCGCCATTCCCGACAAGGCCGCCGCCAGCCCCACCAGCACCGCGACGAGGCTGGCCACGAGCGCCACATCGCCGATACGCGGCCGGGTGCGGCCCGGCGCGTCCATGCCGCGAAAGAGCGCCGCCGCCCGCAGATCACGCGCCTGCGCCAGTGGCCACAGGGTGAAGATCGCCGCGGCAAGAAGGCCATAGACCGCCGCTGCGACGAGCGGGCCGGGATGCAGCGCGATCACCGCCGGCACGGGAAGGCGCGCCTCGATCAGCGGCGCGAGCAGGAGCGGCACGCCGCCGCCCAGCACCACCCCGATAACCGCGCCCAGAAGGCTCAGCGCCCCGATCTGCATCGCGTAGACAAGGAAGATCACCCGGCCGCTCGCCCCCAATGTCTTGAGAACCGCGATAACTTCGGTCTTTTCCTCCAGATGAGCCCTGACGGCGGCGCCGACCCCCACGCCGCCCACCGCGAGCCCCGCGAGGCCGACGAGCACGAGGAACGCCGAGAGCCGCTCGATGAAACGGGCCGCGCCCGGCGCGCCGTTGCGCCTGTCGCGCCAGCGATAGCCGCCATCCTCGATGAAAGCGGCGGCCTCGGCCTTCGCCGCGTCGAGATCGGCCTGCGGCGGAAGACGCAGGCGATATTCGGTATCGAAGAGCGTTCCGGGCGCGAGCAGGCCGCTCCCCTCGAGCGCGCTGCTGCGCACCATCGTGCGCGGGCCGATCTCGAAGCCGCTGATCGCGTTGTCGGGCTCTGCCTCGATCAGCGCCATCAGCACGAACTCCCTCTCACCCAGCGCGAAGACATCGCCCGGCGCGATCGACAGGCGCGCGGCCAGCTCTGGCGCCATCGCCGCGCCCCTGTGCCGGCCATCGCCATCGAGCGCGGCATCCAGCGACATCGCGGGATCGAGGCGCATCTCGCCATAGAGCGGATAGGCATCGTCCACCCCCTTGATCTCGGTCAGCGCGCGCCTGGCCTGCGGGCCGGTGCCGACCACCGCCATCGACCGGAAATCGACGATCTCGGAAACCGTGCCAAGCTGCGCCAGTCCGCGGCGCTCCCGGGGTGTGGCAAAGCGGTAGGTCAGCTCGATCTCGGCGTCACCACCCAAGAGCGCCGCCCCCTCGCGCGCCAATCCCGCCTCGATGCTCTCGCGCACCGATCCGACGGCGGCGATCGCCGCGATGCCGAGCGCGAGGCAGGCGAGAAAGACGCGAAAACCCGCCAGACCGCCCCGCAGCTCGCGGGCGGCGATGCGGGCGGCGATGCGAAGGGCGCCGCCGCTCATTCGGCGGCCCGCGCCGCATCGCCCTGCGCGATGCGTCCATCCTCGAGCCGCAGCACCCGGTCGCAGCGCGCCGCAAGGTCCGGCGCATGGGTTACCATCACGAGCGTGGCGCCGTGCCGGTCGCGCAGCGTGAAGAGCAGGTCCATGATCGCCGCCCCGCTCGCCGCGTCGAGATTCCCGGTCGGCTCGTCGGCAAGCAGGATCGCCGGGCGCGGCGCCGCGGCGCGGGCCAGCGCGACACGCTGCTGCTCGCCGCCCGAAAGCTGCGCGGGGTAATGTGCGGCGCGGTGCGAAAGCCCCACGGCCTCGAGTTCCTCGGCGGCGCGTGCGAACGCGTCACGCGCCCCGGCCAGTTCGAGCGGGGTTGCGACATTTTCGAGCGCCGTCATCGTCGGGATCAGGTGGAAGGACTGGAACACCACCCCCATATTGGTGCGGCGGAGCCGGGCCAACGCATCCTCGTTCAGCGCCGTCAGGTCATGACCCAGCGCCAGGACCTCGCCGGAGCTTGCACGCTCGAGCCCGCCCATGATCATGAGGAGTGACGATTTGCCCGATCCAGACGGACCCACGAGCCCCAGCGTTTCGCCGCGCGCGACCGACATGTCGATGCCGCGCAGGATCTCCACCGGACCGGCATTGCCCTGCAAGGACAGCCGCACATCGCGCAGGGTGAGTATCGGATCGCTCATGGCCGGGCCTCCTGTCGCCTCTGCCGTTCGATATGGCGCATCCGGGCCGGTGCGCAACCTCGTGCGTGCGGCCGTGGCGGCCGCCGCGCTTCTCGGGGCGCCGGCCATTGCGGCGGCGCAGACGCCGGTGATCGCCGCACTTGGCGACAGCCTGACACAGGGATACGGGCTGGCGCCCGGCGAGGGGCTGGTGCCGCAACTGCGCGAATGGCTCGCCGCGCGGGGCGCCGATGTCGAAATCGTGAATGCCGGCGTCTCCGGCGATACCAGCGCGGGGGGGCTGTCGCGCCTCGACTGGACCCTGACCCCCGAGGTCGGCGGGCTGATCGTGGCGCTTGGCGGCAACGATCTGCTGCGCGGTCTCGACCCGGCCGTCACGCGCGGCAATCTCGACCAGTTGCTCGAGCGTGCCAGCGCGCGCGAAGTGCCGATCCTGCTGGCGGGAATGACGGCGCCGGGGAATTTCGGCGCGCGCTACAAGGCCGATTTCGACGCGATCTACCCCGATCTGGCAGAGCGCCACGGCACGCTCCTTCTCGACGATCTCCTTGCGCCGCTGACCTCGATCGCCGATCGGCGCGAGGCCCTGCGCCGCTACATGCAGCCCGACGGCGTGCATCCCAATGCACAAGGCGTCGCCCGCATCGTGGAAGCGCTCGGCCCCGCGGTGCTCGAGTTGATCGCCCGCATGGAGGCGGCTGGGCAGTCCCCGGAGGCGCAGAAGCCCGGAGAGAACGCCACCGCCGCGCCGCGCTGATCCCACCCCGGGGGACGAGAAGGCCGGCGCATGCGCGCTGGCCTTTCCCGCACGCCTGGGAAATGCTGGCCGCGACAGGCAGGGAGGCCGGCATGGATATCATCGAGGCATTGGCGGATGCGGTCGGGGCGCGGCATGTCCTGACCGGAGCGGATTGCGCGCCCTACGCGTCGGACTGGACCGGCGCCTACCACGCGGAGCCGCTCGCAGTGATACGTCCGGCAAACACCGCCGAGGTCAGCGCCGTGATGCGTATCGCCGCCGCCGCGGGACAGGCGGTCGTGCCGATCGCCGGCAATACCGGCCTGATGGGCGGGGCGATCGCGCCGGGGCAGCTTCTGCTGTCTGTCGAGCGCCTCAACGCGATCCGCGAGATCAAGCCGGGCCCCCGCCTCGCGGTGGTCGAGGCCGGCGTCATCCTCGGCCAGTTGCACGCGGCGGCCGAGGCCGAGGACCTGGTCTTTCCGCTGACCTTCGGCGCGCGCGGATCGGCACGGATCGGCGGCGCGCTCTCGACCAATGCGGGCGGCTCGAACGTCCTGCGCTACGGCAATACGCGCCAATTGTGCCTCGGGATCGAGGTCGTGCTGCCCTCCGGCGAGGTGCTCGATCTGATGAGCGAGCTGCACAAGGACAATTCGGGCTTTGACCTGCGCGACCTCTTCATCGGGGCCGAAGGCACGCTCGGGATCATCACCGCAGCCGTGCTCAAGCTCTCCCCTCGCCCCGCCGCCTATGTCACCGCGATGATCGCCCCGCGCGGTCTCGGCGATGCGCTCGATCTGCTCAACGGCCTGCAGGCCGAGACCGGCGGCGCGGTCGAGGCCTTCGAATACATGCCCGCCCATTACATCGACACGCACCTGGCCCATGTGCCCGGCGCCCGTCCGCCTTTCGAGGCCCGCCACGAGGTCAACATCCTGCTGGAGATCGGCGTCACCGCGCGCAGCGATGCAGAGCCCCTGCCCGATGGGACGGTGCCTGCCATGGCCCGGCTCGAGCAGACGCTGGGCGAGATGATCGAGAGCGGCGCCGTGCTCGATGCCGTCATCGCCCGCTCCGAGGCGCAGCGGCGCGAGATGTGGGCGCGCCGCGAGATGGCCGGGGAGCTGTGCTACACCCGCCGTCCCGCGATCCTGACGGATGTCTCCGTTCCCCTCGACGCGGTCGAGCGCTTCCTCGTCCGTGCGGGGCAGCAGATCGTCGCGCTCGATCCCGATGCCGCGCCCTTCGTCGTCTCGCACTTGGGCGATGGCAACGTCCATTACGCGATCTGGCCGGGACGCGGCGACCCTGACCACCTCGAGGCGCTGATCGAGCGGATCGAGACGGTGGTGCAGGATCTGGGCGGCAGCTTCTCCGCCGAACACGGTATCGGCCTTGGCAAACGCGGCTCGATGGCGCGGCGCAAGAACCCGGTCGCGCTCGGGCTCATGCGCCAGATCAAGGCCGCGATCGATCCGCAGGGCATCATGAATCCCGGCAAGGTCCTGCCCTGATGTTCGCACCGCTCAGGATCATCGCCGGCGATCCGGTGCTGCGTCTCGGCGCGTTCTCGATCATCCTGCTCGGGGTTTTCATCTCCTCGATCGGGCCCTACCAGTCGCTGATCGGGATCGAGGTCTTCGGGCTGAGCGACGGGGCCTACGCGCTCGTCTTCGTCACCGGATCGAGCCTGTCGCTGCTGGTCTCGCTCGCCGTCGGGATCATCACCGATCGCACCGCCCGGCGCCGCCGCGCGGTGGTCTTCGCCGCGAGTGCCGCGATGAGCGGGGCGCTGGTGATGCTGTCCCTGCGCAGCCTGCCGGCCTTCCTGCTGGCGCATATGCTGATCTTTCCGCTCGGCAGCACCCTTTTCGGGCAGATCTTCACCATGACGCGGCTCGCTGCCAGCGTGCATCCCGAAGCCGCGCGGGCGGGGGTGCAGAGCGCGGTGCGGGCGCTTTTCGCCCTGCCCTTCCTGCTGGTCCTGCCGCTCTGGGCGCTGGCCTTCGCCGCCGGCGCGCCGCTCCTGTCGGTCTATGCCGCGAGCGCCGCCGCCGCGGCCGGCATCCTCGCGATCTTCCTGTGGCGCTGGCCCCGCGACGGCACCGCCAACTGGCCCGACATCGCCAGCGGTCTCGCCCCCGGCAAGGCGCTTGGCGAACTGGCCGCGCCCCCGGTGCTCGCGCGTGCGCTGCTCCTGGCGGTCGTGCATGGCGGCATCGCGCTCTACCTGGTGCTGACGGGGCTCATCCTGTCGGGCGTTCCGGGGCGCGATGCCGGCGACGTGGCGCTTTTCGTGGCCCTCGTGGCGGGCTGCGAGATGCCGGTGATGCTGATCGCGCCGCGCCTCTTGCCACGCTTCGGGATCAACGGCGTGATCCTCGGGGCGGTTTGCCTCTACGCCCTCTTCCTCCTGGCCTTTCCGCTCCTGGCGGCCGGCCCGTTTGTCTGGGCGCTGATCGTGCCCGCCGCCTGCGGGGCGGGCGTGATGCTGTCGATGCCGATCCTCTACATCCAGGACATGATGGCGGCCCGGCCCGGCGCCGGCGGCGCGCTCGTCTCGCTGGTGGGTCTTGGCGGCCAGGTCGCGAGCGCCGGGGTCTTTGCGCTTGGCAGCGCCATCGGGGGCTATGGCGCCGCCTCCGCCCTGGGCGCGATGACGGTCGCCTCGGCGGGCGCGCTGCTCTTCTGGATCGACCGGCGGGCGCGGTCCGGGGCGCGGGCGAAGGCCTGAGCCGGGGCGCGCGTCACTTCCAGTCGAAGAAACCCTCGCCCGCCCGCGCCAGCAGCCCCTCGGCCATCACCCGGCCCATCTCGGCGCCGTCCTCGGGCGCGCCCTCGCTGCGATCGGACAGGCATTCGGACCCGTCGGTGCGCAGGATCTCCCCGCGCAGCACCATGCGCCCGTCCGCGACGCTCGCAAGGCCCGCGATCGGGGTCTCGCAGGAGCCGTCGAGCGCGGCGAGAAAGGCCCTCTCGGCCGCCAGCAGCACCCCGGTCGCATCATCATGGATCGCCTCGAGCATCTCGCCCGCGCGCATGTCATCAGCGCGGCGCTCGATCCCGATCGCGCCCTGCGCCACCGCAGGCAGCATCTCGGTATCGGGGATCGCCCGGCGCGGCACCTCGTCGGCCCCGAGCCGGTTGAGCCCGGCCATCGCGAGGAAGGTCGCCTGCGCCACCCCGTCCTCGAGCTTGCGCAGCCGGGTCTGCACGTTGCCGCGGAACTCGACGACCTTGAGATCGGGCCGGCGGTGGAGGAGCTGCGACTTGCGCCGCAGGCTGGACGTTCCCACCACCGTGCCCTCGGGCAACTCGGCAAGGGAGCCGCCGGTCAGCGAGATGAACGCATCACGCGGGTCCTCGCGCGGCAGGTAGGTGTCGAGCACGAGCCCGCCGGGCTGCGCCACCGGCATGTCCTTCATCGAGTGGACGGCGATGTCGATCTCGCCGGCCAGCATCGCCTCCTCGATCTCGCGGGTGAAAAGCCCCTTGCCGCCGATCTCCTTGAGCGGGCGGTCGATGATCCTGTCGCCGGTCGTCTTGATGACGACGATGGTGAAGGCCTCGGAGGGGAGGCGGAAGGCATCGGCGAGGCGCTTGCGCGTCTCCGTCGCCTGCGCGAGGGCCAGGGGCGATCCGCGTGTGCCGATCTTGAGCGGGGCGTCGGGTGTGGGAAGCTCGAATGTCATGCCCATGGCTTACTGCCGCACCCCGAAACCCGCAACGACAATCCGGGTTGACATTGCACCCCCAGACCGGGACCACAGCCGGACGCGCTGAAGAGAGGAACGACTGCACATGGCTCAGAAACTTCTGCTCAGGGCGCTCGCCGGCGAGACGCTGCCGACACCGCCGGCATGGATGATGCGCCAGGCCGGGCGCTACCTGCCGGAATACAAGGCGACGCGGGCGCAGGCGGGCGATTTCCTGTCGCTGTGCTACACGCCAGAGCTTGCCGCCGAGGTGACGTTGCAGCCCCTGCGGCGCTTCGGCTTCGACGCCGCGATCCTCTTCGCCGACATCCTGCTCGTTCCCCAGGCGCTCGGCGCCGATCTGTGGTTCGTCACCGGCGAGGGGCCGCGCCTGTCGACCATCACCGACACGGCCGGGGTGGCGGCGCTGAAACCGGTCGAGGATATCCACGAGACCCTCTCGCCGATCTACGAAACGGTGCGCATCCTGTCGCGCGAGCTGCCGGCCGACGTGGCCCTGATCGGTTTCGCGGGGGCCCCTTGGACAGTCGCGACCTACATGATCGCGGGGCGCGGCACGCCCGACCAGGGACCGGCACACGCGTTCAAGGACGAAAACCGCCCGGCCTTCGAGGCCCTTCTCGACCGCATCACGGATGCGACGATCGAATATCTCAGCGCACAGATCGAGGCCGGCGCCGAGGTGGTCAAGCTTTTCGACAGCTGGGCAGGCTCGCTGAAGGGCGAGGATTTCGACCGCTATTCCCTGGCCCCCGCGGCGCGCATCATCTCGGAGCTCAAGGCACGGCATCCCGGCATCCCGGTCATCGCCTTCCCGCGAGAGGCCAAGGAGCGCTATGTCGGCTTCGCGGCGGCGACGGGCGCCGATTGCGTGGGGCTCGACCAGTCGGTCGATCCGGCCTGGGCGGCCGCCGAGGTGCAAAGCGCAGGATGCGTGCAGGGCAACCTCGCCCCCGGTCACATGGTGACGGGCGGCCAGGCGCTGATCGACGAGGTGCGCCGGATCCGCGATGCGTTCTCGGGCGGGCCGCATGTCTTCAACCTGGGCCACGGGATCACGCCGGATGCCGATCCCGACAATGTCGCGTTGATGCTCGAGACGCTGCGCGAGACGCGCTGAGCGCGACGGATGCAAGAAGCCCCGACCGCTTCCCCCGCGCGGGAACGGCCGGGCCCGCGAACCCGGTCAGACCCACTTGGCCAAGGGTGGCAGGCTCATCAGGACGGCATTGGCGTCATGTCCGGTCTCGAGGCCGAATTTCGTGCCCCTGTCATAGACGAGGTTGTACTCGGCATAGAGGCCGCGATGGACCAGCTGCGCCTCCCGGTCGGCCGGGCTCCAGTCCTGGTGGCGGCGCTTCTGGGCGAGAGGCAGCCATGCGGGCAGGAAAGCCTCGCCGATCGACCGGGTCAGGGCGAAATCGGCCTCCCAATCCCCCGTGCAGTGATCGTCCATGAAGATCCCCCCCACACCGCGGGCGCGGTGGCGATGCGGGATGTAGAAATACTCGTCCGCCCACGCCTTGAGCCTGGGATAGAGCGCGCGGCCATGCGGATCGAGATGCGCCTTCTGCTGCGCATGGAAATGCTCGGTGTCCTCCGGATACTCGATCGCCGGGTTGAGATCGGAGCCGCCGCCGAACCACCAGGCATGCGGCGTCCAGAACATCCGCGTGTTCATGTGCACGGCGGGGGCGTGCGGGTTCTGCATATGCGCGACGAGGCTGATGCCGCTGGCCCAGAAGCGCGGATCCTCCGCCATGCCCGGCAGGCCCTTGCGCGCCGCCATCGCGGCCTGCGCGCGCGCGCCGAGCGTGCCGTGAACGGTGGAGATGTTGACCCCGACCTTCTCGAAGACCCGTCCGCCGCGCATCACGCTCATCAGCCCGCCGCCGGCATCCGATCCGTCCTCGGCATGGCGTCTGGTCGGGGTCAGTTCGAACCGCCCGGCAGGCTCCGCAGTCTCGTGCTCCTGCTCCAGCGCCTCGAACGCGTCCACGATCCGGTCGCGCAGGGTGCGGAACCAGTCGGCCGCGGCGGCCTTGCGATCGGCGAAATCATCGCTCATCGACATCTCCCTTGCCGTTCAATGCGCCGCGCTCTCGACCACGTCGACCAGCGTGCGCCCGCCATCGATGGTCAGGATCTGACCCGTCATGAAGCCGGACCCGTCGGCAGCAAGGAATTGCGCGGTCGCCGCGACCTCGCCGGCGCTCGCGATGCGGGCGAGGGGCGTGTTCTCGATGATCTCCTCGCGCAGGCCCGACTGCTCCTTGATCGCGCCGCGCAGGCTGCCGCTCATCACCGAGCCGCAGGCGATCGCGTTGACGCGGATGCGGTGCGGCGCAAGGGCGACAGCCATGGAACGCGTCGCCTGGTCGAGCGCGGCCGAGCTGACCGAGAAGCCCAGAAGCTCGGGCGAGGTGCGCCGCGCGGCGATCGAGCTGAGATTGATGATGGTGCCCACGGGGCCGCTTTTCTGGCCGTCATTCTCGGCTTGCCGGATCATCCTCTTGGCGACCTGCTGCGACAGGCGCACCGAGGTCATCAGGTTCTGCGAAAGAAGCGTGGTGATCGAATCGTCCTCGGCATCGAGCGGGTCGGACAGGATCATGTGCTGCGTGGCATTGACCAGGATATCGATCCGGTCGAAGGCGTCGATCGTCGCCGAGAGCAGGTTGGCGATGGTCAGCTTCTCGCGCAGATCGCCGCCGAAGGAGCGCACGCTGCCCTCGTCCTCGCCCAGCACACCCAGCTCCTGAGCGAGACGGTCCTCGTCGATATCGGCCATCATGACATTGGCGCCCTGGTCGATGAAATGCCGCGCGATGGCCAATCCCACGCCGGTGGCGGCTCCCGTGACGATGGCGGTCTTTCCGGTGATCGCGAAGGACATGAGCAGGTTCCCCGACAGCGCCTAGCGGCGCGTCCGGCGCGGCTTCTGGGCGTGATACAGCTTGAAAGCCGGCGCGCCGGGCAACTCGGTCACCCGCGCAAAGCTCTCGTTCAGAACGCTTTCATAAGGCAGATGCCGGTTGGCGACCAGCCAGAGCCCCCCGGAGGGCGTCAGGCACGCCGCCGCTGCGGCTATGAAGGCACGCCCGAGACCCGGATCGGCGTCGCGCCCGGTATGGAAGGGCGGGTTCGCCACGACGTGATCGGCGGGACGCGCGGGCCGGAAGCCCCGCGCATCGGCCCAGTGGAAGACGGCACGCGGATCGTCGATGTTGCGGCGCGCGCAATCGAGGCTGAGCGCGTCGGCCTCGACCAGCTCGACCGCGCCGACCTCCTCGCGCTCCAGGACCTTGGACGACAGGTATCCCCAGCCCGCGCCGAGATCGATCACCCGGCCCTTCAGGGTCTGCGGCAGGGCATCGGCCAGAAGCGCCGAGCCGGCATCCACGTCATCCGCGGAAAAGCTTCCCGGCGCGGTCCAGAACCCCGCCGCGTTACGCGACGGCGTCTCGATCCAGTCGCTGAAATCGCCCTCGAGCACCTCGAAGAGCTTGCCATGCGCCTTCGAGATCACCGCGCCGGTCCGCGCCCTCTTGCGGATCTCTCGCAGCAGGCTGTCGGCCCCGTCGGTCTTCTGCCCGTCGATCCAGACCGCGCCCTCGCTGGCGGCGGCGGCGCGGGCGATCCGGTCGCGCGCCTGCGCCTTGGCGCGGGGCAGCACCACCAGCGCGGCGGGGGCGGCGCCTTCGGGGGTGGTGGTCACCGAATGCCCCGCCCGCTCGAGCGCCTCGACATCCGGGCGAAACCCCTGGACCACGCGCTGCGCGCCGCCAAGCGCGCTCAGATCGTCATGACCCCGGGCGCCGAAAACCAGCATCTCGCCGGGCAGGAGGCCGTCAGCGGCCGCGATTGAAAGTCTCGATGAAAGCATGGGGACAGCGCGGAGCGCCTATTCCTTTTCCATAGTGCATTGCAGCGGATGCTGATGGCGGCGGGCGAAATCCATGACCTGCCCCACCTTGGTCTCCGCCACCTCGAAGGAAAAGACGCCGACCACGGCCAGGCCCCTCTTGTGGACCGTGAGCATGATCTCGAATGACTGGGCATGGGTCAGGCCGAAGAACCGCTCGAGCACATGCACCACGAACTCCATGGGCGTGTAGTCGTCATTGAGCAGCATCACCTTGTAGAGCGGCGGGCGCTGGGTCTTGCTCCGGGTCTCCAGAACGACCCCGAGATCCCCGTCGCCCCCATCATCGGGGTTTTTCTTGTCTGACATCGCGAATGGATCGGCAATCAAGCGGCTTCTCCGAGAAAACGGGTGTGGCGGTGGGTGAAGGGACTATATAAGCGCGCCTGCCTCTGAGAAAAGGGGCAATGACCGCCGCCCGCCACCGCGCGGCGCCGCGTGCCCGTCCCCGGCATCCGCGCGCCCCGGACCGGCCAAAGCGCCGGGGCCCTTTTCCCGGACCGGCGAAACCGAACAGAGGACAAGAGCCGCACCATGCCCATGCTGAAGACGATCGGCTTCGATGCCGACGACACGCTCTGGCACAACGAACAGTTCTTCAGATCGACGCAGGACCGCTTCGCCGCCCTGCTTGCCGATCACGCCGAGGAGACCCACCTGCGCGCCGCGCTCCTGGAAGCCGAGCGGCGCAACCTCGGGCGCTACGGATTCGGGATCAAGGGATTCGTCCTGTCGATGATCGAGACGGCGATCGAGGTGACGCAAGACCGGGTCCCGGCGCGCATCATCAGGCAGATCATCGAGGACGGACAGGAGATGCTGGCCCATCCGATCGAGTTGCTGCCCGCCGCGCGCGAGACGGTCGAAACCCTCTCCGCGAGCCACAGGATCGTGCTGATCACCAAGGGCGACCTGCTCGACCAGGAGCGCAAACTCGCGCAATCGGGCCTGGGCGATCTCTTTGACGGGGTCGAGATCGTCTCCGACAAGACCCCCGCCGCCTATGCCCGCATCTTCTCCGACCACGCCACCCCGCCCGGCGCGGCGCTCATGGTTGGCAACTCGATGAAATCGGACGTGATCCCCCCGATCGAGGCGGGCGGCTGGGGCGTTTTCGTGCCGCATGGCATCGCCTGGGCGCTCGAACATGCCGAACCGCCGCAGAATCACCCGCGCTACCATGAGATCGCAAGCCTGGTCGAGTTGCCGGAACTGGTCGGCCGGATCGAGCGCCACCCCCTGCCCTGACCGCGCCGAGCAGGGCCGGCGGCACTTGCTGGCAAGGGCTGTCGTAGCCGCCAGATACATGAACGCCGCCTGCAATCTCTTTGCAACGAGGCTATTTTCCGGAATGTCGCAATGTGCTAACGTTACGTCGTGATGTAGATCGGGCACAAAGATCCGGACATATCCGAGGCAGACAGAGGCAGACAGAGGCAGTGCAATTGTGAAAAACTGGGTTTCGGAGGGCGTCCGTCTGGGCGTGGCATTCCTGTTCCTCGTCCTGATCGGACTGGACGGGATCGAATCGAAGGCGGGAGCGGCACCTTATGCCGCGATGGTCATCGACGCGCGCAGCGGCGAGGTCTTGCATGCGCGCAACGCCGACACCCGCCTGCACCCCGCTTCGCTGACCAAGATGATGACGCTCTATGTCGTCTTCGAAGCAGTCAAGCGCGGCGAGATCTCCCTCGACGACATGGTGACGATCTCGGCAAATGCCGCGAAGGAGCCTCCCTCCAAGCTGGGGCTGCGCTCGGGCCAGCGGATCGCCCTGCGCTACCTGATCCGTGCCGCCGCCGTGAAATCGGCCAATGACGCGGCCACAGCGCTCGGCGAGGCGATCGAAGGCTCCGAAGCGGCCTTCACGCGCCGCATGAACCGCACCGCCAAGGCGCTCGGCATGACGCGCAGCACCTTCCTCAACGCCCACGGGCTGACCGCGACGGGACACCTGTCGACCGCACGGGACATGACCACGCTCGGCCGGCGCCTCTTCTATGACCATCCCGAATACTACAACCTCTTTTCGCGCCGCAGCACCGATGCCGGAGTTCGCCACGTCAACAACACAAACCGCCGCCTTCTTGGCGCCTACAAGGGCGCGGACGGGATCAAGACGGGCTATACCCGCGCCGCCGGTTTCAACCTCGTCGCCTCCGCCGAGCGCGGCAACGAGCGGGTGATCGCGACCGTCTTCGGTGGCCCCTCCTCGGCCGCGCGCAACGCCAAGGTCGCCGAGCTTCTGGACATGGGCTTCAAGCGCGCGCCGAGCCGCGTTGCCGTCGTCGCGCCCCCCGCGCCCAACTACGCCGCCAACCCCTCCGCGGGACCGCTCGTCGTGGCCCGCTCGCTGCGGCCCCGCGGTCGTCCCGCGCCCGCCGCGCCCGTGATCGCGATCGCCGCGGCGCCGGTGCCCGCGCCGCCCCCCGTCCCGGCCGCCGCCGTGCCGCGCACCGCGCGCGAGGCCGTCAGCCGAGCCGACACCGACCTCGCGGCCGTGGCCGCCCCCGCGCCGCGCCCAGAAACCCTTGCCGAGGAAGGGCGCCAGGTCGTCACCCGCGTCTCAACCGCCGGTGGACGGCATTGGGGCATCAATCTCGGCCGCTATCCCTCGCGCCACCAGGCCGAGAGCGTGCTGTTGAAGACGGCCTTGGTGGAACTCGGGACCCTCGACACGGCGCTGCGCAAGGTGGTGGCCACGATCGGGGGATATGACGCGAATTTCGTCGGTCTGAGTGCCGAGACCGCCGATCTCGCCTGCCGCAAGCTGGCCGCGCGCAATGTCGAATGCGCCAAGCTCGGGCCGAGCTGAGCGCCCTGCGGCGTGGCGCGCCCCTGTTGCGAGGGGGCGCGCTCCCCGCAACCGGCCGGCCGCGCGCTCGGGACCGGCCCCTCTTCCAGACCCGCACAGGCCCCTGCCCTAGCCGAACGCGCCATCCATAGCATCCGACCCCTGAAAGCCCCGCCGTAGATATACCGGCGGGGTCTTTGTTTGCGCTCCCGCTCTCGGCGGATCCGGTTCCGACCCGCCCGGCGCGGGTCAGACCGCCTGCCCGGCCCCTTCCGGATCGGCGGAGCGCGCCTCCAGGTCGAAGGCGGCGGCGAGCAGGGCACGGGTATAGGGGGTCTGCGGCGCATCGAAGACCTGCTCGGCGGGGCCGGCCTCGATCACGTCACCGCGCTTCATCACCATCACCTTGTGCGACAGGGCACGCACCACCTTCAGATCGTGGCTGATGAAGATATAGGCCAGCTGGTACTTGGCCTGCAGGTTGCGCAGCAACTCGACGATCTGCACCTGCACGGTCATGTCGAGGGCGCTTGTCGGCTCGTCGAGCACCACGAGGCGCGGGCGCAGGATCATCGCGCGCGCGATGGCGATACGCTGGCGCTGCCCGCCCGAGAATTCGTGCGGATAACGATGCATCGTCGCCGGATCGAGCCCGACCTCGCGCATCATCATCGCCACCTCCTCCCGCCGGCGCCCTGCATCGAGATCGCGGCGGTGGATGGTCAGGCCCTCGGCGATGATCTCCTCGACCGTCATGCGCGGGCTGAGCGAGCCGAAAGGGTCCTGGAACACGATCTGCATGTCGGCGCGCAGGGGGCGCATCTGCCTGCCCGACAATCCCTGCAAGTTCCGCCCGCCGAAATGGATCGGCCCCTCGGAGGAGATCAGGCGCATGATCGCAAGGGCCAGCGTCGTCTTGCCGGACCCCGATTCGCCCACCACCCCCACCGTCTCGCCGGCGCGCACCTCGAGGCTCGCCGCGTTGACCGCCTTCACATGGCCCACCGTCCGCTTGAGCAGTCCGGCCTGGATCGGGAACCAGATGCGCAGCGCCTCGGTTCGCGCCACCGTCTGCGCCTCCTGCGGCACCGGTTGCGGCAGGCCGGTGCTCTCGGCGCCGAGCAGCATCCGGGTGTAGGGATGACGGGGGTTGCCAAAGATCTCGGCCACGGGGCCGGTCTCCACGATCTCGCCATCCTTCATGACGCAGACCCTGTCGGCGAACTTGCGCACGATGGTCAGGTCATGGGTGATGAAGAGCATCGACATGCCGGCCGATTGCTTGAGCGCGTGCAAAAGCTCGAGGATCTGCGCCTGGATCGTGACATCGAGCGCGGTGGTGGGCTCGTCCGCGATGAGCAGTTCGGGTCCGTTGGCAAGCGCCATCGCGATCATGACCCTCTGCCGCTGACCGCCCGAAAGCTGGTGCGGATAGGCGCCGAGGCGCGATTCGGGATCGTTGATCCCGACCTGCTCCAACAGCTCGAGGATGCGCGCTCGCGCGCCCTGCCCGCTCAGGCCCTGGTGCAGTGCGAGACTTTCGGCAAGCTGCTTCTCAATCGTGTGCAGGGGGTTCAGCGAGGTCATCGGCTCCTGGAAGATGAAGCTGATGTCATTGCCGCGCACCCGCCGCAGCTCCCCTTCGGGGGCGCCGATCATCTCGCGCCCCTCGTAGCGGATCGAGCCGCTGCTGCGCGCGCTGTCGGGCAGCAGGTTCACGCTGCTCAGCGCGGTCACGGACTTGCCGGAGCCGCTTTCCCCGACAAGGGCAACCGTCTCGCCCTTTTTCACGTGGAACGTCACCCCGCGCACCGCGTGGCTCTCGGCACCGTCCTGGCGGAACCGCACGTTCAGATCGCGCACATCGAGGATCGTCTCGGCCCCGGCGCCGTGTTCAGCCGCGCTCATGCCCCCGCTCCCGGACCGCCCGAGAAGGTCTTGCGCGGATCGAACGCGTCGCGGATCCCCTCGAAGATGAAGACCAGCAGCGAGAGCATCAGGGCGAAGGTGACGAAGGCCGTGAAGGCAAGCCAGGGCGCCTGCAGGTTCTGCTTGGCCTGCAATGTCAGCTCGCCGAGGCTCGGCGAGGAGGAGGGAAGGCCGAAGCCGAGGAAATCGAGGCTGGCCAGCGTCGAGATCGTGCCGGTGATGATGAAGGGCAGCATCGTGACCGTGGCGACCATCGCGTTGGGCAGCATGTGGCGGAACATGATGGTCCAGCTCGACACGCCGAGCGCCCGCGCCGCGCGCACGTATTCGAAATTGCGCGCGCGCAGGAACTCGGCCCGCACGATGCCGACAAGGGCGGGCCAGCCGAAGAGCACGGTGACGAAGACCAGCAGCCAGAAACTTCGCCCCAGGATCGCGAAGAGGATGATGATGATGTAGAGCGAGGGCGTGGAGATCCAGATCTCGATCACCCTCTGGAAAATGAGGTCGGTCCAGCCGCCGAAAAAGCCCTGCACCGCGCCGGCGATGATGCCGATGATCGAGGTCAGCACCGTCACGATCAGGGTGAAGAGGATCGACAGGCGGAAGCCGTAGATCACCCGCGCCGCCACGTCGCGCGCCGTGTCGTCGGTGCCCAGCAGGTGAGACCCGTCCGGCGCCGACGGGGCCGCGCCGCCGATATCGTTGATCGTGTCGAAGCTGTAGGGGATCGGCGGCCAGAGCAGCCAGCCGGGCTCGACCGGCTCGCCGCCGACAGTGCCGCCCATCGCGTCGGTGATGGTCTGCTCGGGATCGTCGAAGCATTCCTCGCGCCCGCCCGAGCGGATCAGGCATTTCACCTCGATATCGGAATAGACCGCCTCGGTCCTGAAATCACCGCCGAAGGCGGTCTCGGGGTAGAAGTTGAAGATCGGGGTGAAATACTCGCCCCGGTAATTGACGAGGATCGGCTTGTCATTGGCGATGAACTCGGCAAAGAGCGACAACCCGAAAAGCAGCGTGAAGATGATCAGCGACCAGAAGGCGCGCCCGTTGCGCCGGAAGTTGCGCCAGCGCCGCTGGTTGAGCGGCGACAGGCGCGGGCGCCGGCCAGCGGGCGCGACGGGCGGGGGCGCATCATGCCCCGCCGCGGGCAACGGCGCGGGTGCGGCGATGCCCGGCTGTGTCGGCTCCGCCGGATCGTTCGGCAGCTCGCGCGGATCGCTCATCTCAGGCCTCTCGGGATTCGAAATCGATCCGCGGATCGACGAAGACATACATCAGGTCCGACAGGATGCCGACCACGAGGCCGATCAGGCCGAAGAAGAACAGCGTGCCGAAGATCACCGGGTAGTCGCGCGCCACCGCCGCCTCGAAGCCCAGCCGTCCGAGGCCGTCCAGCGAGAAGATCGTCTCGATGATCAGGCTCCCGCCGAAGAAGACACCGATGAAGACCGACGGGAAGCCGGCGATGACGATCAGCATCGCGTTGCGGAAGACATGCCCATAGAGCACGCGGCTCTCCTTGAGCCCCTTGGCGCGTGCGGTGACGACATACTGCTTCTTGATCTCGTCGAGAAAGCTGTTCTTGGTCAGCAGGGTCAGGGTTGCGAAGGCCGAGATGGTCGAGGCGGTGACCGGCAGGGCGATATGCCAGAAATAGTCGCCGATCTTGCCCAGAAGGCTCATGCTCTCCCAGTTGTCGGAGGTCAGGCCGCGCAGGGGGAAAACCTGGAAATACGAGCCGCCCGCGAAGAGCACCAGCAGCAGGATCGCGAAGAGAAAGCCCGGGATCGCGTAGGCCACGATGATCAGGGCGCTCGTCCAGGTGTCGAAGGTCGAGCCGTCGCGCACCGCCTTGCGGATCCCCAGCGGGATCGAGACGAGATAGGCGATCACCGTGGACCACAGCCCCAGCGTGATCGAGACCGGCATCTTCTCGAGCACGAGGTCGATGACGCTGATCGAACGGAAGTAGCTCTCGCCGAAATCGAAGCGCATGTAGTTCCATATCATCGACAGGAACCGCTCGAGCGGGGGCTTGTCGAAACCGAACTCGGCCTCGAGCTGGGCGATGAATTCGGGCGGCAGGCCGCGGCTGCCGACATAGTTGTCGTCCGATCCCGCGCCGAGCGTCTCCGAGCCGCCGCCCGAGATGCCCTCGAACACGTCGCCCTCGCCCTCGAGCTGGGCGATGATCTGCTCGATCGGCCCGCCCGGTACGAACTGGGTGAGCACGAAGTTCACGATCATGATCCCGAGCAGGGTCGGGATGATCAGCAGCAGCCGTCTGAGGATATAGGCACCCATCGGATCAGAGCGCGCCCTTGGCCTTCAGCGCCTCGAAGGCCTCCTGGTCGGCCCACCAGAAATCGAGCTGTCCCAGGGCATAGAGCGGCAGCGGTTCAGGATAGCGCAGGTAGTCGTAATAGGCGACCGTATGGGCATCCTTGAACCATTGCGGCACCCAGAAGCGCAGGTCGCGCATCACCCGGTCGAGCGCCTTGACCGCGACATGCAGCTCGGCGCGGCTCTCGGCGGCCATGACCGCGCCGATCAGCCGGTCGACGGCCGGATCGCTCAGGCCCATCGCGTTGAAGACATCCTCGACCCCTTCGGTGCCGAAATACTGCATCAAGCCCGAGCCCGGCTCGTAGCCGACGGGGAACTGGTCGACGACCATGTCGAACTCGAAGCTGCGGGTCAGGTCGGTATATTGCGCCGGATCGACCCGGTTCAGCTTCGCCTCGATGCCCAGCGCCTGCAGGTTCGACACGAAGGGGTTGTGCACCCGGTCGAAGGTGGGGCTGTCCTCGAGGATCTCGACCCGGAGCGTCTGCCCGTCCTTGCGCCGCTTGCCGTCATCGCCGACGATCCACCCGGCCTCCTCGAGCAGGTTGCTCGCCTTGCGCAGGTTGCCCCGGTCGAGCTGGCGCGCGCCGCTCTCGGGCGCGCCGGCTGGCGGCTCGCTCAGCAGCGCCTCGTCGATCAGGCCCTCTTCGGCGAGCGGCTTGAGCAGGGCCACCTCCTCGGGGCTCGGCGGGCCTTCGGCCTCCAGCTCCGAGTTCTCCCAGAAACTGTCGATCCGATCATAGGTGCCGTAGAAGAGCGTCTCGTTCGACCATTCGAAATTGAACATGAGGCCGATCGCCTCGCGCACGCGCGGGTCCTGAAACTTCTCGCGCCGCAGGTTGAAGACATAGGATTGACCGGTCGCGATGGTTCCGTCGGGCAGCTCGGCAAGCGTCACCGCACCGCTCTCGACGCCCGGGAAGTCATAGGCCGTGGCCCAGTTCTTCGAGCTGTTCTCGTTGCGGAAGGTGTAGGCCCCGGACTTGAACCCTTCGAGCGCGGCACTGCTGTCGCCGAAATACTCGATGCGGATGCGGTCGAAATTGTTGCGCCCCACGTTGATCGGCAGATCGCTTCCCCAGTAGTCGGGATTGCGGCGATAGACGATCTGGCTGTTGATGTCGTAACTGTCCAGAACGTAGGGACCGGAGCCGATCCCCGGCTCGAGACGGCTCTCGTCGAGGCTGGCGCCGCTGCTTTCGTACCAGGCCTTCGACATGACCGGCAGGCCGCCGACCGTCTGCACCCTGTCGCGGATCGGGGTATCGGGCTTGAAGACGTATTTCACGCGCCTGTCATCGAGCACCTCGACGCTCTCGACGTAATTGCCCAGCACGGTGCGGAAGGACAGCAGGCCTTCACTGGCGAAAAGATCATGGGTGAACTTGACATCCTCGGCCGTCAGGGGCGTTCCGTCCGAGAAAGCCGTCCCCTCGCGCAGGGTGAAGATCGCCCAGGCGCGGTCCTGCGGGTATTCCACCGTCTCGCAAAGCAGGCAGTAGAGCGCGCCGATCTCGTCGGCGGTGCCGGTCATCATGTCCTCGTAGCCGATATTGGCCAGCAGGCCCGCGCGGCCCTTGCGCGTGAAGGGGTTGAAGCTGTCGAAGGTGCCCTCCCAGGACATCGAGAACTCGCCCCCCTTCGGCGCATCGGGATTGACGTAGTCGAGATGCGCGAAACCTGGCCCGTATTTCAGCTCGCCGAAGGTCGAGATGCCATGCGAGACGGTCGTCCCGGCAGTGTCCTGCGCGGCATCCGGGGCCGTGTTCCGGCCCGTGTCCTGGGCCGTGTCTTGCGCCGTGCTCCGGGCTGTTTCCTGGGCCGAGGCCGGCGCGACAGGCGCGCGGTCGAAGGCGAGCGGGACGGCCAGAAGGCTCGCTCCGCCGATGGCGGCCTTGCGCAGCGCGGCGCCCAATGCGGTCCGGCGAAGAGGGTATTGGGTCATGACGATCCTCCGGGAATGTCGGCCTGGTCTTGGCGATCACGCTACGGGGGCCGGAGCGGAAGATTCAAGTTGAAACTCCGTGATCATCCCCGCCCGGAAGGGCCATCCCGAACGCAAGATGCCGGCCCGAAGGGGCCGGCACCGTGGAGCGGAAGGGTGCCGGCCACGCGAAGGCGGCCGGCGCGGAAGCCGCGGATCAGCCGCCGACGGTTTGCAGATAGGCGATCAGGTTGGCGCGGTCCTCGACATCGCGCAGGCCCGAGAAGCCCATCTTGGTGCCGGGGGCGTAGCCCTTGGGGTTCTCGAGAAAGCCGTTCAGCTCCTCGACACCCCAGACCTCGGCCACGGCCTTCAGCGCGCCCGAATAGTTGTAGCCCGCGACGCTGCCGACCGCGCGTTCGACCACGCCGTAGAGATGCGGGCCCACGCCGTTGGCCCCGTCCTCGAGCTCGTGGCACGCCTTGCACTTGCCGAAGACCCGCTCGCCGGAGCCGGCATCGGCCGCGGCGAAGACGGTGGCGAAATCGACGGTCTCCTCCTCGGCGCCGCCGGTCTCGGCCTCGGCCACCTCGATGGCATAGCCCTGCACGACTTCGTCGCCATGCCCGCCGCTCTCGGTGGCATAAAGCTCCTCGGCCGCCCAGCTTCCCAACAGGAAGATCAGAAGGGTGCCGCAGAAGCCGCCGATGATCTTGGTCACCGTCATTGTGTCGAACATATCGCGTTCCACCTTGTCTGGATTTTGGCGTTTACCTAGCCGCTTCCACAGGGGGCTTTCAAGGGTTATGATCCGCGACCAAACGCCCCTCGTCCACCGGCGGGGCGGCCAGAGCACACCCGAACACCGCGGAGCCCTGCCATGACCGGACGCATCGCCTTCCAGGGCGAGCTGGGTGCCTATTCGCACCAGGCCTGCCACGACACCCATCCCGGGCTCGAGCCGCTGCCCTGCCGGACCTTCGAGGACGTGATCGAAGCGGTGCGCGGCGGGACGGCGGAGCTGGCCATGCTGCCGGTGGAGAACACCACCTATGGCCGCGTCGCCGACATTCACCGGCTGCTGCCCTCCTCGGGGCTGCATATCGTGGACGAGGCCTTCGTGCGGGTTCACATCAATCTTCTCGCGATCCCCGGAACGCCGCTCGGCAAGATCGAGGTGGCGCTGAGCCATACCGTCCTGCTGGGCCAGTGCCGCGATTTCCTGCGCACGCATGGCATCGATGTCGAGGTGCATGCCGACACGGCGGGCTCGGCGATGGACGTGGCCGAGGCCGGCGATCCCGCGCGCGCCGCCCTCGCCTCGGAGCTGGCGGGGGAGATCTACGGGCTGGATGTGCTGGCGCGCCACATCGAGGATCAGGATACGAACACCACGCGCTTCCTGGTGATGGCGGCGCAGGGCGACCGCAGCCGGCGCGGCGATCACGGCATGATCACCAGCTTCGTCTTCCGTGTGCGCAACATTCCCGCCGCGCTCTACAAAGCGATGGGGGGCTTTGCCACCAACGGCGTCAACATGACCAAGCTCGAGAGCTACATGGTCGGCGGACAGTTCACCGCCACCCAGTTCTATGCCGATATCGAGGGCCACCCGGACGATCCGAGCGTCACCCTGGCGATGGAGGAGCTGGGCTTCTTCACCGACAGCATCACCATCCTCGGCGTCTACCCGGCGGACCCGCGGCGCCACGCGCACTGAGCGCACCGGGTCCCGCACCCGCCCGCCCGGCGCCCACGCGCCGGTTCAGGCGCGCGGATGGGCCTTGTCGTAGACCTCCATCAGCCGCGCGGTATCGACCCCGGTATAGACTTGCGTGGTCGAGAGCGAGCTGTGCCCGAGCAGTTCCTGTATTGCGCGCAGATCCCCCCCCGCATTGAGCAGATGGGTCGCGAAGCTGTGTCGCATCGCGTGCGGGGTGGCGGTGGCCGGAAGACCGAGCTGCCCCCTGGCGCGTTCCATGACCTTGCTGATCTGGCGCGGGTTCAGCGCGCCGCCACGCACCCCCATGAAGAGCGGCCCGGTGCCGGTGACGGGATGCGGGCAGAGCGCGACATAGGCGGCAACCGCATCGCGGGCCGCGGGCAGCACCGGCACCACCCGCTCCTTGCCGCCCTTGCCGATGATGCGCAGGCTGGCACCGAGCGGATGATCGCCGCCCGACAGGCCCAGCGCCTCGGAGATGCGCAGCCCGCACCCGTAGAGCAGCGTGACCACCGCCGCATCGCGCGCCGCTATCCATCCCTCGGCGCCCTGCGCCTCGACCGCGCCGATCATCGCCAGCGCCGCTTCCTCGTCCAGCGGGCGCGGCATGGAGGCGCGGTAGCGCGGGCTGCGGACCGACAGGATGGCGGTCGGATCGAACCCCTCGCGCTCGGCCATCCAGCCGGTGAAGGTCTTCACGGCCGAAAGCGCGCGCGCAAGCGAGCGCGCGCCGACACCCCTGCCCCGCTCATGCGCCATCCAGGCGCGCATGTCCGACAGGGTCAGATCGCCCAGCGCCGCGACGCCCAGGCCGGTGCCGCGATGGCGCTGCATGAATTCGAGAAATCCCAGGACGTCGTGCCGGTAGGCATCGCAGGTATTGCCCGCCCGCCCGCCGATCGCCCCGAGCGCGGTGATCCACCCCTCCAGCGCATCGCGCAGGCCCGGCTGGATCATGACAGCCAGCGCCGCATGCTGCGCTCGAAGACCCCCGCGAAGAAGGCCAGCAGGTCCGTGCCATGCTGCGGCGTGAACTGATGCGGATCCGAGGATCCCAGAACCAGCAGCCCCGGCAGCCGTCCGGTGCCGAAATCGAGCCGCAGGCAGGCCTCCGAGCGGATATCGGGCGCGCGGCTGCCATAGACATCGTAGGAGGTCCCGTCGCTGGCGCGCAGCGTGACCGGGCGCTCCGGCGCATGCGGCCCGCCATCGAGATAGGCCTCGATGAAGCCCGCGCCCGCGACGCTGAGCACGCCGTCGAGACGGCGTACCGCCGGCATCTCGTCGCTCTGGACCGTCTCGAGCACGAGACGCAGCGCATCGACACGCAGGATGTCGGCCACCTCGCCCGTCAGATCGCGCAGGAAGCTCTCGAAATCCACCGGGTCGAGCATCCGCAGGACGGCCCTCTGGATCATGTTCGTCCCGGCGAGGTTCTCGTAGGCGGCGGCGATCACCGAGCGGTGCGTGTCCTCGAGGCGGACAAGGCGTGTCTCGAGCCGTTCCATCGCGATCCCGCGCAGATCGACGACATTGGCCCCTTGCGCCTTGTCACGCGCATCCACGAGGGCACGCATCACGTCCTGGTCGTCGAGGATGACGTCGGGCTCGCGCAAGATGAGCTTGCGCAGATCCTCGGCGATCGGTGCACGCTCGTCCGTGCCGCCCTCCCTACCGGTTGCCCTGTCCTTGTCGAACGCCGACATCGTGATTCACCCTCAGAGGATTTTCTGCCCCGTTTTCGCCCAGTCAGCCATGAACGCGTCGAGCCCCTTGTCGGTCATCACATGCGAGGCCATCGCGCGGATCACCGCCGGCGGCGCGGTGGCGACATCGGCGCCGATCAGGGCCGCGTCCTTCATGTGATTGGCCGAGCGGATCGAGGCGGCGAGGATCTGCGTCTCGAAGGCGTAGTTGTCATAGATCGTGCGGATGTCGCCGATCAACTCCATGCCGTCGAGGTTGAGATCGTCGAGGCGCCCGATGAAGGGCGAGATGAAGGTCGCGCCGGCCTTGGCCGCCAGAAGCGCCTGGTTGGCCGAGAAGCACAGCGTCACGTTGACCATGCGGCCCTCGTCGGTGAGCACCTTGCACGCCTTCAGCCCGTCCCAGGTCAGCGGAACCTTGATGGTGATGTTGTCGGCGATCTTGGCGAGCTCGCGCCCTTCGGCGATCATCCCGTCCGAATCGAGGGCCACCGTCTCGGCGCTGACCGGACCGGCGACCATCTCGCAGATTTCACGGGTCACTTCCTTGATGTCGCGTCCGGACTTCATGATAAGCGACGGGTTGGTCGTGACCCCGTCGATCATGCCCAGGTCATTGAGTTCGCGGATCGCGTCCACATCTGCGGTGTCGACGAAGAATTTCATCCGGAGGGCCTTTCGATTGCCTTGTCACCTTTGCCGCCCTCATAGCGCAGGCGCGGCACGCCCGGAACCCCTGACGGCACGGCCATGAGCGCATCCTGGCATCCAGAGGGCGCGCAGGTCGCGGTGCTGACCACGCAGCCGCTCGGCCGTCCCTTCGATTACCGCGCGCCGGAAGGCGGCTGCGCGCAGGGCGCCTTCGTCGAGGTGCCGCTCGGACCGCGCAAGGTGCTCGGCGTGGTCTGGGGCGCGGGCCGCGGCGAGGTGGATGCTGCGCGGCTGCGCTCGATCATCAGGGTGCTGGACGTGGCGCCGATGCGCGCCGAGATGCGCCAGTTCCTCGAACGCGCCGCCGAATACACCCTCACCCCCCTGCCCGCGATGCTGCGCCTGGCGACGCGCGCGCCCGGCCTCGGCGATCCGCCCTCGATGCGCAAGGTCTACCGGAGGGGCAGCGGCACGCCCGCGCGGATGACCGATGCGCGCCGGCGTGTCATCGAGGCGCTGGAGGAGTTCGGCGGGCTGTCCTTCACCCTCAAGGAGCTGGCCGAGCTGGCGGGCACATCGAGCGGTGTGGTCAAGGGCCTTGCCGAGCACGGCGCGATCATCGAGGAGGACACGCCCCGCGATGCGCCCTATCCCCGGCTCGACCCCTTTCTGCCGGGCGCACGGTTCGAAGGGGCGCAGGCGCAGGGCGCCGAGCGGCTGCGCGCCGCCGTTCGCCGGGAGACATACGGCACGACCCTGCTGCGCGGCGTCACCGGCTCCGGCAAGACCGAGGTCTATCTCGAGGCGGTGGCGCAATGCCTCGAGCGGGGCCGGCAGGCGCTCGTCCTCTTGCCGGAGATCGCGCTGACCTCGGAATTCCTGACCCGCGTGGAGGCGCGGTTCGGCGCACGCCCCGCCGAGTGGCATTCCGGCGTGACGATGACCGAGCGGCGGCGCTGCTGGCGGATGGTCGGCGCCGGCGAGGCGCAGCTGGTCGTGGGGGCGCGCTCGGCGCTCTTTCTGCCCTATCGCGACCTGGGGCTGATCATCGTCGACGAGGAGCATGACACGTCCTACAAGCAGGAGGACGGCGTCCTCTACAACGCCCGCGACATGGCCGTGCTGCGCGCCTCCTTCTGCGGCGCGCACGTGGTTCTCGCCTCCGCCACCCCCAGCCTCGAGAGCTGGGCCAATGCAGAGGCGGGCAAATACGACCGGATCGATCTCGCCGCGCGCTTCGGGGCCTCCGTCCTGCCGAGGATGGACACGATCGACATGCGCGGCGAGCCGATGCCCGGTGCCCAATGGATCTCGCCAAGCCTTGCGGGGGCGGTCGCGGCGCGCCTCGAGGCCGGCGAGCAGACGCTGCTCTTTCTCAACCGGCGGGGCTACGCGCCGGTCACGCTCTGCCGGGCCTGCGGCAACCAGGTCGGCTGCGACAATTGCGACGCGCGGATGGTCGAGCACCGCTTCCAGAAGCGCCTCGTCTGCCATCAATGCGGCGAGTCCCGCCCGGTGCCCGAAGCCTGCCCCCATTGCACGGTCGAAGGCAAGATGACCGCCGTGGGCCCGGGGGTCGAGCGCCTTGCAGAGGAGGCGGCGGACAAGTTTCCCGGCGCGCGCATCGAGGTGCTCTCCTCCGATCTTCACGGCTCCGCACGGGCGTTGAAGGCCCGGATCGAGGCGATCGCGCAGGGCGAGGCCGACATTGTCATCGGCACGCAGCTCGTCGCGAAGGGGCACAATTTTCCCAACCTCACCCTCGTCGGGGTGATCGATGCCGACCTTGGACTACAGGGCTCCGACCTGCGGGCCGCCGAACGCACCTTCCAGCTGATGCGCCAGGTGGCGGGCCGCGCGGGGCGCGCCGAGAAGCCGGGCACGGCGCTGCTGCAGACCTTCCAGCCGGAGCATCCCGTGATCCGCTCGATCCTGGCCGGCGACGAGGAGGGGTTCTGGCGCGCCGAGGCGGCCGAGCGCCGGCAGGCCGGCGTGCCGCCCTATGGCCGCATGGCAGGGATCGTGCTGAGCGGGCCCGACATGGCGGCGCTTTTCGACCTGGGTGCGGCGATGGCCCGCCGCTCGGAGCCCCTCCAGCGGATCGGCGCGCAGGTTTTCGGCCCCGCCCCCGCACCCATCGCGCGCGTGCGCGGCCGTCACCGGGTGCGTCTTCTGGTCAAGGCCGAGAAGGCCGCCCCCCTGCAATCGGCCTTGGCGCTCTGGGCTGCCCAGTTCCGGTTGCCGCCCAACGCGCGGCTGAGCATCGACATCGATCCGCAAAGTTTCCTGTGACCCCGCCACCGCATGGCCGGGGGGGAATCAGACCGGACATTTTCGGGGAAATCGCGGGTGCTCGGGGGAGCGGAGGTTGCCGTCCCCTGCTCGCGCGGCGGGGCCGCGCGCCCGCGCGGGACGGTGGAACCGGCGCTCTTGAGGGCAGGGGCGGGGGCACCGAAAGCCGGGCCGGCCCACGCACCCGGCACCTCGCTCATCGGCAGCCCCCTGCCCCGTGATCAGGGCTTGCCGCGCCGCGGCGGCGCGGTGCCGCCCGCGCCCGGCTTGCCGCCGCGCGGACCGCCGGCCTTGCCCGCATATTTAGCCCCGGGTTTGCCACCCGGTTTACCGCCCGGCTTGCCCGGCGGCACGAAACGCTGCGACGTGTCCGAGGCGGATGCGGCCTTGCGCGGGCCCTTTGGCGCCTCGCCCGCGCCGGGCTTTCCGGGCCGGCCGGCGGGTTTCGCACCCGGCTTACCGAAAGGCTTGCCGCCGGGTTTACCGCCCGGTTTACCGAATGACTTGCCCTCGGGCCGGGCATCAGCGGATTGGCCGGGCTTGCCCTTATACGCTTGCACACCCGCCCTGCCGGCTTCGGACTTGTTGGCCCCGAGCTTGCCGGAGCTGGGCTTGCCCCATGGCCGTTCGGGACGTGGCGCATCCTTGGCGGCCGGGCCGCTCCCCTTGTGCCGCTCCTTGCGCGGCTCGGGCCGATCGGCGGCGGGAACCGGATCGAGTGACGGGGTCCAGCTGTCGGAGCCGGTTTCGGTGCTCTCCTGCCGCGCCGCTGGCCGATTGGCGGGCTCGGCCCGGTCGGCCCGGTCGGCACGCGGGGCGGACGCGGCGGGGCCGGATTGGCCGCGCTCCTCGCGCGCCCCGGGCCGCGGACCCTTGCGCGGCGGGCGGGGCGTATCGCCCGGCGCCTCGCTGCGCCGCAGGGCGATCTTTCCCTCGAGCTTCATCGACGGGCCGACATTCGCGAGAAGCTTGTCCATGGCGCCTTCGGCGATCTCGACGAAGCTTTCGCTGCCCTGGATGCGGATCGCGCCGATATCGTCCTTCGACAGCCCCCCCTCGCGGCAAAGAAGCGGCAGCAGCCAGCGCGGCTCGGCACGCTCGTCGCGCCCGACCGACAGCGCCACCCAGGCGCTCGGCCCGAATGCGGGACGATCGCGCTTTTCAGGCTTGGCATCCGGCGCGGACAGCTCCTCGGGGGCCGAGCGCCCGGCCCTGTAGAGCCGCAGATACGCCGCGGCGATCCGCTCCGGCCCATGCATCTCCAGAAGGCGCGCGCCGAACTCGGCCTCGCTCTGGGCGATCTCCTCGCTCCAGACCGGATCGGAGAGCAGCCGCTCCTCGTCGCGTGCGAGGATATCCTCGGCCGAGGGCGGCACGCCCCATGTCGCGTTGATCTTCGCCCATTTGAGCAGCCGCTCGACCTTCTTGCGGATGCGCGGCGGCACGATCACGGCACTGATCCCCTTGCGCCCGGCGCGTCCCGTCCGGCCCGAGCGGTGCAGCAGCCCTTCGGCGTTGGAGGGCGGCTCGGCATGGATCACCAGCTCGAGATTGGGCAGGTCGATGCCGCGCGCGGCCACGTCGGTCGCCACGCAGACCCGCGCACGGCCGTCGCGCATCGCCTGCAGCGCATGGGTGCGCTCGGACTGGCTCAGCTCGCCGGAGAGCGACACGACCGCGAAGCCGCGGTTGGCAAAGCGCGCCGTGAGCCTTGCGACGGCGGCGCGGGTATTGGCGAAGACGATCGCGTTCTGCGCATCGTGGTAGCGCAGCAGGTTGATGATCGCGTTCTCGGCATCGGGCTGCGCCACGGCCAGCGCCTGGTAGTCGATATCGGCATGCTGTCCGGCGCCGGCACTGACCGACAGGCGCTGCGAATCGGTCTGGAACCTCTCGGCGAGGCGCGCGATCTCGGGCGGCACGGTGGCCGAGAACATCAGCGTGCGCCGCCCCTCGGGCGCTTCGGACAGGATGAATTCCAGGTCCTCGCGAAAGCCCAGGTCGAGCATCTCGTCAGCCTCGTCGAGCACAACCGCGCGGATCTCCGTCAGGTCGATCGAGCCGCGCTGGATGTGATCGCGCAGGCGGCCCGGTGTCGCCACGACCAGATGCGCGCCCCGCTCGAGCGTGCGGCGCTCGTCGCGCATGTCCATGCCCCCCACGCAGGAGACGACCCGCGCGCCGGCCTTGGCATAGAGCCACGAAAGCTCGCGCGTCACCTGGAAGGCCAGCTCGCGCGTCGGCGCGATAATCAGCCCGAGCGGCGCGGCGGCGGGGGGCAGCATGCCGCTCTCATCGAGAATGGTCGGCGCGATGGCAATCCCGAAGCCCACTGTCTTGCCCGATCCGGTCTGCGCGGAAACGAGAAGGTCGGATTGCGCAAGCTCGGGGTCCGTGACCGCCTCCTGCACGGGGGTGAGCGTGTCGTATCCGCGCTCGGCAAGCGCGTCTGAGAGGGTCTGGATCATGGGGGCGTCGTCCTGGGCTTTGGCAAGCGGGCATGGCCGCTGGAGCGGCGCGCGGCAATCAAGCCACGGCTGTTACGCCTTTCATTGCGGGAAGTATAGGACCGATCTGTCGCAGGCCCATGCCGCCGCGCGGTGCCCGAATGCCGCCCCGACCGGGGGAACCCGTTCCAGACTTGCCCGGTTGGGGGCGAAGGAGTGCGACAATGACGAGACTTCACGACCACGCGATCGGCGGCGAGCGGCCGGTCCTGCTCAAGCTTTGCGCGATCATCGCGGCGCTCGGTGCCGCGTCCCTGATCCTGGGCACCCTGGCGGCGCAGGTCGTGGTGCCGGGACATGACTGGATCGCCGACACGATCAGCGACCTTGGCGCGGGCCAATACGAGATCGTCATGGACGTCGCGCTTTACGGCTTTGCCGCAGGGCTCTTCGTCGCCGCCCTCGCCGCGTCCCATTCGCATATGGGCGGCAGCGGCTGGACGGCGGGGCTGTTCTCCCTCGCGATCCTGGGGGCGATCGTCGTCGTGGTCGGCGCGCGCAACGAATACGGCGACGGGGACAAGGAAGGCGTGGTGATCCACAGCTACCTCGTCTACGGCCTGGGCTTCTTCTTTACCGCGACCCCGCTGCTGATGCGCCCGGGCTTTGCGCGGATCATGCCGTGGATGGGCTGGGCGCTGCTGATCCTCGCGATCGGCTGGGTGATCGTCGCACCGATCTTCCTGCTGGTGCCGACCTCCATCGACGGGCTGCTCGAGCGCGTGCTGGGGGTGATTGCCGCCGCAATGCTCTGCACGATGTGCGCGGGGTTCTGGCAGCGCGGCAAGGATGTCGCACGGGCCTGAGTTTCTTGAGGGGCAAACGGGCCTTGGAGGAGCGGAAGCCCAAGGGACCCGCGCGCCCGCGGAGCACACGCCTTTCGCTCGCCAAGACCGGCGCCGCGCGCTAGAGCTTGGCCCATGCGCATCGTTCCCCTCTCGGAGGCGGGCCGCCTGCCGCGCTGGCAACGGCCCGACATTCTCCTCTTTCTCGCCGCCTTCGCGATGCCCATGGCCTTTGCCACCTGGTCGGCGCTGCTCAACAACTTCGTCATCGACGCGGCCGGCTTCACGGGGATCGAGATCGGCTGGCTGCATACCGTTCGCGAGATACCGGGCTTTCTCGCGATCGGGGTGATCGTGCTGATCATGGTCCTGCGCGAACAGGTTCTCGGCCTCCTCTCCCTGGCGCTTCTGGGCGTCGCGACGGCCATGACGGCCTATTTCCCGAGCCTTGGCGGCATCCTGACGATCACCCTGCTCTCCTCGATCGGCTTTCACTACTTCGAGACGGTGAACCAGTCGCTGCAACTGCAATGGATCGACAAGGCGCGCGCGCCGCAGATGCTCGGCTGGATCGTGGCGATCGGCTCGGGCGCCTCGCTCCTGTCCTACGGAGTGATCGTTCTCGCCTGGGAGCGGTTCGATCTCGATTACGCGAGCGTCTACATGGCCTCCGGGGGGATCACGGCCGCCATCGCCCTCTTCTGCCTTCTGGCCTATCCGCAATTCGAGGCGCCGGACCCGCAGCTCAAGACCTTCGTGCTGCGCAAACGCTACTGGCTCTATTACGCGCTTCAGTTCATGTCGGGCGCCCGCCGGCAGATCTTCGTCGTCTTCGCCGCCTTCATGATGGTCGAGCGCTTCGGCTTCGCGGTGGACGAGGTCACGGCGCTCTTCTTGATCAACTTCGTCGCCAACATGCTTCTCGCGCCGCTGATGGGGCGCGCCGTGGGACGGTTCGGCGAGCGGCGCGCGCTGACCTTCGAATATCTCGGCCTCGTCTGCGTCTTCCTCGCCTATGGCGGGATCTACCATTTCGGATGGGGCGTCGGACTGGCAGCCGCCCTCTACGTACTCGATCATATCTTCTTTGCCCTCGCCTTCGCGCTGAAGACCTATTTCCAGAAGATCGCCGATCCGCGCGACATCGCCCCGACCGCCGCCGTCGCCTTCACCATCAACCACATCGCGGCCGTCTTCCTGCCCGCGCTGCTCGGCTACATGTGGGTGCGCGCGCCCGGCGGCGTCTTCGCGCTTGCCGCCGGCATGGCCGCCTTCTCCCTCGCCCTCGCGCTGCTGATCCCGCGCCATCCCGCGCCGGGGCACGAGACGATCCTGCGCGGCAGGCGGCGGGCCAGGGCGGCCTGATCGCGCGGCCGGGCGCCCTGCGGACAGGCGCGCGACCCAAGGCCCCGGACGCTGCGCGCTTGACCCCGCGCCCGCGGAACCCTAGTCGCGGTGTCGATCCCAGACGAGGAATGCGCAATGCCCACCTTCACCGCCCTGACCACCCTTCCCGATGCCGAGAACGCACGGCATCTCGGCGAGGCGATGGAGCGCATGGAACCCGAGCCGACCGGCGTGGGCGTCTTCGAGATGGAGGACGGATCGGGCCTTTGGGAAGTGGGCGGCTATTTCACCGAAAGCCCCGACGAGGCGGCCCTCGCCCTGCTTTCGGCGGCCTTCGGCGCCAGGCCCTTCGCCGTGTCGGAGCTTCCCGAGACCGACTGGGTGGCCAAGGTGCGGCGCGAGCTCTCCCCGATCGTGGCGGGGCGTTTCTTCCTCTACGGAAGTCACGATGCGGACAAGGTTCCCGATGACGCGGTGGCGCTGCTGGTCGATGCGGCGATGGCCTTCGGCACCGGGCATCACGGCACGACGCTCGGTTGCCTGCGGGCCCTCGACCGCCTGATCGAGCAGGGCGTGGCCCCGGCAAAGGTCGCCGATATCGGTTGCGGCACGGCGGTGCTGGCCATGGCCGCGGCCAAGGTCTGGCCCGCGCAGGTGCTGGCCAGCGACATCGACGCGGTCGCGGTGGAGGTGGCCGAGGCGAATGTCGCGCTGAACGGCCTTGAAGGCCAGGTGCAGTGCATCGAGGCCGCCGGTTTCGACGCCCCTTCCCTCGCACAGGCCGCGCCGTTCGACCTGGTCTTCGCCAACATCCTCAAGGGACCGCTGATCGAGCTGGCCCCGGCGATCGCGGCCCATACCGCGCGCGGCGGCCACGTGATCCTGTCGGGCCTGCTCAACCCTCAGGCCGAGGAAGTGGCCGGCGCCTACATCGCCGCCGGCTTCGCCCCCGCGCAAAGCGAGCAGATCGGCGACTGGACGACATTGGTCATGCGGCGGTGACGAGCAGTGACGGAGCGCTGATGCGGATCGCCGGCCAACCGGCTGCGCGTGCATGACACCGCCCTCTTGCCGGAGGCATGCATCGCGGGGCGCGGGCCTTTGCGAGATGCGCCGCACACGCCTCAAATAAACCGCATTGCGGCGGCAGGCTGGCTCTCCTCAAACTGATCGAGATCGGGGAGTGGCAGGATCATGGAATTTTCCCAGCACACCGGCTTTCAGGACCGCTGCCGGGCGATCGCACGGCAAAAGGGCGTGCGGCGCGGGCGTGGCATCGTCCTGTCGCTCGACCGCACGGGGCTGCGCATCGCCCATGGCGCGCGGCCCGAGATGGGCGCGTCGCTCAAGGGCATGTTCCTCGTCTGCGCGGTCATGTTCCTCGGCAAGAGCCTGATGCTCGCCGAACTGGGCGAGATGGCCTATGCCGAGCGCGTCGCCCGGCTTTCCGGCGGCAGCCTGCCCGAGCGGCTCGGCGGCTGGCTCTTCGAGGTCGATCCACTGAGCCGGGAGCTCGCCGCGATCCTGCTGCCCCTCGTCAGGTAGGGCCGCCGCTGGCCCCGCACGGGGCCGCATGGCGCAGGCATCGGGGCCCGGATCGGGCCCGGTATCGGCGCTGGACGGGACCGCGCCTCGGCCCCGCCCGGCGCGCGGTTCAGCGGGCGCGGCCGAGCCGCACGATGTCGCTGCGCGACAGGCCGATATCGTCGAGCTCGCTGTCGCTCAGCTGCCCGAGGCACTTGCGCGTCACGCGCAGATCGTTCCACTCCACGATCGCATCCCACATGCGCAGGACGTTCAGGATTGCACGGGTGCTGGCGGCTTCCCCGGCAATGGCGGGACGGACGGTATGGATCATGGACATGGCGGTGTTCCTGGACAGGGTGGGCGTCGGCCTCGATTGCGATCCGAGGCAGCTATCGATGACGGCGGCGCGCGGCAAGATGCAAAACGGCATGGCAGTCATGCAATGTGTTCATGTCTTGAAAATGCCGCAAGTGGTTGTTCGGAAACCGCAAAAACGACATCCGAAAAGTCGCGAACAGACGGCGTGACGTCGCATTTGCGCCACCTGCGTGAAAACTCCGCGCAAACGCCATTGGCCCGTGTTCGCGCTTCGTGCTACCGCTGTCGCGAATGGCCGGGAAGGGTGTACGCGACATGAGGGTTTTGGGCATCGATCCGGGTCTGCGCACCATGGGATGGGGCGTCATCGACGTGGCCGGCAGCCGGCTGAGCCACGTTGCGAACGGATTGTGCGAATCGCGTGGCACCGACCTGGGCCGCCGGCTGGTCTCGCTCCACGCGCAGCTCACGGACGTGCTCCTGCGCTACTCGCCGGACTGCGCCGCGGTCGAGCAGACATTCGTCAACAAGGACGGCGCGGGCACCTTGAAGCTGGGACAGGCGCGGGGCATCGCCATGCTGGTGCCCGCGCAGGCCGGGCTCGAGGTGGGTGAATATGCGCCCAACTCGGTCAAGAAGACGGTCGTCGGGGTGGGACATGCCGACAAGAAGCAGGTCGAGCACATGGTGAAGATGCAGCTCCCCGGCGTCGTGCTCGCCGGTACCGACGCCTCCGACGCGCTGGCGATCGCGATCTGCCACGCCTTCCACAGCCAGACGGCCCAGCGCTGGGCGGAGATCAGGGCATGATCGGCCGGCTCGCGGGACGGATCGACTACAAGGGCAGCGATCAGGTGATGATCGACGTGAAGGGCGTGGGCTATGTCGTGCATGTCTCCGAGCGGACCCTGAGCGCCCTGCCCCCCGTGGGCGAGGCGGCCGCGCTCTATACCGACCTGCTGGTGCGCGAGGACCTGCTGCAGCTTTACGGCTTCATCACGATGCAGGAGAAGGAATGGCACCGGCTGCTGACCACGGTGCAGGGGATCGGCGCGAAGGCGTCCATGGCGATCCTCGGGGCGCTGGGCCCCGACGGGGTGAGCCGCGCCATCGCGCTGGGCGATGCGACGGCGGTGCGCGCGGCGCCGGGCGTCGGGCCGAAGATCGCGCAGCGGGTGGTCAACGAGCTGCGCGACAAGGCCCCGGCGCTGATGGCGATGGGCGGCATGCAGGGCCATGCGGCCAGCGGCGATCACGGCGCGCTGATCGAGGAGGGCGCCGATGCGCCCGCCGCACCGCGCCGCGCGCCGCCGCCACCGCCCGCCGCCGCCGCGCAGTCGGAAGCGCTTTCCGCCCTTTCCAACCTCGGCTACGGCCCGGCCGAGGCGGCAGGCGCCGTGGCACAGGCCGCCGGCGCGGGCGAGGGCGGCGACACGGCCACGCTGATCCGCGCCGCGCTGAAGCTGCTCGCGCCGAAGGATTGATGCACCGATGACCGGCTCCGACCCCACCCTCAGACCGGACCCCCTGCCGGAGGACGAGGGCAACGCGCTGCGCCCGCAGACGCTCGACGCCTTCATCGGGCAAGCCGAGGCGCGCGCCAATCTCAAGGTCTTCATCGAGAGCGCGCGGATCAGGGGCAAGGCGATGGACCATGCGCTCTTCCACGGGCCGCCGGGCCTCGGCAAGACCACCCTCGCGCAGATCATGGCCCGCGAACTGGGGGTGAACTTCCGCATGACGTCCGGGCCGGTCCTTGCCAAGGCCGGCGATCTTGCCGCGATCCTGACCAATCTCGAGGCGCGCGATGTTCTCTTCATCGACGAGATCCACCGCCTCAACCCGGTCGTCGAGGAAGTGCTCTATCCCGCGATGGAGGATTTCGAGCTCGATCTCGTGATCGGCGAGGGGCCGGCGGCGCGCACCGTGCGCATCGAGCTGCAACCCTTCACGCTGGTGGGGGCGACGACGCGGCTCGGCCTGCTGACCACGCCGCTGCGCGACCGTTTCGGCATTCCCGTCAGGCTCCAGTTCTATACCGAGGACGAGCTGCACGAGATCGTGCGGCGCGGGGCGCGGCTCCTGGGCGTGCCCGCCGAGGATGACGGGGCGCGCGAGATCGCCAAGCGCGCGCGGGGCACGCCGCGCATCGCGGGGCGCCTGTTGCGCCGGGTGGTCGATTTCGCCCTCGTCGAGGGGGACGGGCGGCTGACGCGCGCGCTGGCCGACAGTGCGCTGACGCGGCTCGGGGTCGACCGGCTCGGGCTCGACGGCGCCGACAGGCGCTACATGCGGCTCATCGCCGAAGGGTATTTCGGCGGTCCCGTCGGGATCGAGACCATGTCTGCTGCGCTCAGCGAGAGCCGCGACGCGCTCGAGGAGGTGATCGAGCCCTACCTGCTGCAGCAGGGCCTGATCCAGCGCACGCCGCGCGGGCGGATGCTCGCCCCGCGTGGATGGAGTCACCTGGGGCTGGAGCCGCCGCGCCCGGCCGGGCAGAGCGATCTCTTCGAGGGTTAGGGCACGCCGATCCGGGGATTGCCATCACCGCCCGCCGGCGCTAGCTCCGGCGCATGAGCCCTGATGACATCGCCGCCTGCTTCACCGGTCCCGACGGAACCTACCGCTTCGCGCGCTGGGGCCGCCCCATCGCGCCGGTCATCTTCGGCGTCGAGGAAAGCAGCCTCGCCGTTCTCAAGGGGGCGATCGAGGCGGCGGTCCACCTGGCGGGGCACAAGATGGCCGAGACCGACCCCGAACTCGGCGCCAATCTCATGATCTTCTTCTGCAGCGACTGGGCGGAGCTGACGCAGGTGCCCAATCTCGAGAAGCTCCTGCCGGGGCTCGGCGCACTGGTGCCGCGTCTCGAAGCCTCCGGCGCCGAGCGATACGGTACCTATCGCCGCGACGAGGCCGGCGCGATCAAGGCCAGCTTCTCGGTGCTGCGCATGGGACCTGCATTGCGCGCGGAACCGGCCGAGGACATCGCTCTCTCCGAAGCCGCGCGGGCGCTCCTGACCTGGTCGGAGACCGCGTTTGCCAGGCGTTCGGTGCTGGCACGGCATCCGGGCGGCGCCACGGTGCTCGCGCCGCATGTCGCCGCGCTGATCCGGGCCGCCTACGATCCGGTGATGCCGGTCAGTGCGGACGATCCCTCCCATGCGCTGCGTCTGGCCGCGCGCGTGTCGGCCGCAGGGGACGCGCGGAACGGCGATCTGGCGGTTGGCCCGGATGACGCGCCATGAGCCACAGCTTTTCCCTGCGGGTCTATTACGAGGATACCGACCTCGGCGGGATCGTCTACTACGCCAACTACCTGCGCTTCATAGAGCGGGCCCGCAGCGAATGGGTGCGCAGCCTCGGCATCGACCAAAGGCGCATGAAGGAAGAGCATGGCACCGTCTTCGCGGTGCGCCGCCTTGCCGCCGACTACCTTTCACCGGCCCATTACGACGACATGCTCACCGTGAACACGGCGCTCGTCAACGCCACCGGCGCCCGCCTGACACTCGAGCAGATCGTGCGGCGCGACAGGACTGATCTCTTCACAGCCCAGGTCACCCTCGCCGCGATCGGCCCGGACGGCCGCGCCGCCCGCCTTCCGGCAGAACTCCGCCGATTGCTGGGCTAGCTGCGCGCACCCCCACCGGGCCGGCCCGTATGGCTTGGCATCGGTGGCCCATCTGATGTAGCGTCTGTGCCGAGAAGAGCCCCATAGCGGCCCCACCCCCTTGACAAGAGCAGGATTATGGAAACGGAAACCCTTGCGCTGGCGCAGGAGATCGATTTCTCCATGTGGGCGCTGTTCGCGCGCGCCACACTCATGGTCAAGCTGGTCATGCTGATCCTCATCGTGGCCTCCTTCTGGGCCTGGGCGATCATCGTCCAGAAGCATCTGCTGTTCCGCAAGGCCCGCGCCGAGGCGCGCCAGTTCGATTCGGCCTTCTGGTCCGGCGAGCCGCTGGACGAGCTCTTTCACAAGATCGGACCGGAGCCCTCCGGCCGGTCCGAATCGGTCTTTGTCGCCGGCATGACCGAATGGCAGAGATCGCACCGCGCCGACGGAGCGCTCATTCCGGGCGCGCAGGCCCGCATCGAGCGGTCCATGGACGTGGCGATCGCGCGCGAGGCCGCCGAGCTCGACAAGGGACTGCCCTTTCTCGCGACGGTTGGCGCCACCGCGCCCTTCATCGGCCTCTTCGGCACGGTCTGGGGCATCATGAATGCCTTCGTCGAGATCGCCGAGCAGCAAAATACCAGCCTCGCCGTCGTAGCCCCCGGCATCGCCGAGGCGCTCCTGGCCACCGGGCTCGGCCTGCTCGCCGCGATCCCGGCCGTGATCTTCTACAACAAGCTCAGCGCCGACGAGGAACGCATCGTCAGCGGCTACGAGGCCTTCGCCGACGAGTTCTCCACCATCCTCAGCCGCCAGCTGGACGCCTGATGGGCGCCGGTGTCATCTCCAAGCAGCCGGGCGGGAGCCGCCGCCGGCGGCGCGGGCGCAGCCGCCCGATGTCCGAGATCAACGTCACGCCCTTCGTCGACGTGATGCTGGTGCTGTTGATCGTGTTCATGGTCTCGGCGCCGCTGCTGACCGTCGGCGTGCCCGTGAAGTTGCCGCAGACGGCGGCGCAATCGCTGCCGACCGAGCGCGAGGAGCCGCTGACCGTGACCCTCACCAATGACGGCCGGGTCCTGCTGATGGCGAGCGAGACGCCCTCCGACGACCTGATCGGCCAGCTCAGGGCGATCGCCGCCGAACGCGAAAGCACCAAGGTCTTCCTGCGCGCCGATGGCGACATCCCCTACGAGCGCGTCGTGCAGGTGATGGGCGCGCTGAATGCGGGAGGCTTCGGGAATATCGGCCTCGTGACCGACACGGGCGGCCCGCGTCTCGACGGCCCCGCCGCGACGCCCGATCGATAGGCCGGGCCCATGAGAACGGGCACCACGATTTCGGGCGTCGGGCATGCGGCCCTGATCCTGTTCGTCCTCTTCGGCGATCTGTTCTCCGGGCGGACGCCGCCGCCCCCGCCCGCCGCCGATGTGCAGCTGATCTCCGAAGAGGAGTTCGCCGCCCTGACCCGCCCCGAGGCGGCGCCGGAGGCCAGCGACGTGGCGCCCCCGCCGCCCCCCGAGACCCCGCAAGAGGAAACGCCGCCGCCCCCGCCCTCCGCCGAGCGCCCGCCCGAGCGTGCCGAAGCCCCCGAGGCGCGCGCCCCCGACACCCCCGAGACGGTGCCGGTCCTGCCGGAGCCGTTGGCCGAGGCCGAGGTCAGCGACACGCCCCCCTCCGAGCCCGCGCCGCCCGCCGCGCAACCCGACCTTCCCGCCGCGCCGCAAAGCGTGCCGCGTCCCGCCACCCGCGTGGCGCCCACGCCCGCGCCGCCGCCCCCGCCCGATGCCGAACGCGCGCCCGAGCGCACAGAGACCACCGCTCCCGAGCCCGAGGAGCCGGCCGACCTCTTTGTCGAGGAGGAGCCCCCGGCGGCGCCCGAGGAGGCCGTGCGCGAGATCGTGACCGAGGCCGAGACACCGGCGAGTGCCGAGGACGCGCCCGAGGAGGAGACGCAGGATGCAGGTCTCGGCCGCTCGCCCCGCCCGCGCAGCCGTCCCGAGCGCCGTATCGCCGCGCCCGAGGCCGAGCCTGAGCCCGAGCCCGAGCCGACACCAGAACCGGAGCCGGCGCCAGAACCTGCGGCGCAGACACAGAGGGCCGAGACCCCGCCCGAGCCGGCGGAGCAGACGCCCGACCTGAGCAACGCGGTCGACGATGCGCTTGCCGGGCTGATGGCGGAGGAGGCCGCGCCCGAGACAGGCGCGCCGGCGGGCCCGCCGCTGAGTCGCGGCGAGCGGGACGCCCTGCGGGTCGCCGTGCAGCGGTGCTGGGTCGTCGACGTGGGCTCCGAGGCATCCTCGGTCACCGTGACGATCGGGTTCGAGATGGATCGCGGCGGCCGCGTGGAGCCGGGCTCGCTGGAGCTGGTCGGCTCCAGCGGCGGCTCCGACAGCGCGGTCAAGACCGCCTACGAGGCCGGCCGCCGGGCGATCCTGCGCTGCAACGCCACGCCCTATGACATGCCCGCCGACAAATACGAGCAATGGAAGCAGGTCGAGATCACATTCAATCCAGACGACATGCGCACCAGATGACGCGGCGCCGCGAATATGTCACGCAGTGCCGGCAGGCACCGTGCCGCCGGAACCGAGCCGCACCGAGGAACTTGACCCAGATGACCGCCAACCGCCCCATACCGAAGCTTGCAAGAATGGACCCATCAATGACGTTGCGCTCCGCTTCCATCGCCCTGGCCGCCCTGATCGCCGGCGCGGCCGGCCTCGCAATGCCGCTCGCCGCGACGGCGCAGGATGGCCCCTTGCGCATCGAGATCACCGAGGGCGTGATCGAGCCGCTGCCGATCGCCTTGCCGACCTTCATCCCCGAAGGGGGCGCAGCCGGCGACTATGCCGAGCGCATCACGAACGTGATCGCCGCCGACCTCGAGGGGACCGGGCTTTTCCGGCGCATCTCGCAAAGCGCCTTCATCGCGCCCGTGACCGCCTTCGATGCCAATGTCGATTACGGCAACTGGAAAGCGATCAACGCGCAGGCTCTCGTCACCGGCGCGGTCAGTACCGACGGGGCGGGCAACCTGTCGGTCAAGTTCCGCCTGTTCGATATCTTCTCCGAGGCCCCCTTGGGCGAGGGGCTGCAATTCGGCGGCACGACCGCGAACTGGCGGCGCATGGCACACAAGGTCGCCGATGCCGTCTACAGCCGGATCACCGGCGAGACCGGCTATTTCGACAGTCGCGTCGTCTATGTCGGCGAGACCGGGCCCAAGAACGATCGGCGCAAGCGCCTCGCCGTGATGGATTACGACGGCGCCAACGCCCAGTATCTCACCGATGCCTCCTCCATCGTCCTCGCACCCCGGTTCTCGCCGCAGGGCGAGCGCGTGCTCTATACCAGCTACACGACCGGCTTTCCGCAGATCTACGAGCTGAACGTGGCGACGGGGTCACGCAACCCCCTTCCCGTGCCGGCCGAATCGATGACCTTCGCGCCGCGCTACGCCCCTGACGGGCGCACGGTGATCTTCTCGGCCGCGCAGGGCGGCAATACCGACATCTATCGCCTGCGTCCCGGCGGCCAGCCCGAGCGGCTGACCTCGGCGCCGGGCATCGAGACCGCGCCGAGCTTCTCGCCCGACGGCAGCCAGATCGTCTTCGAAAGCGACCGCTCGGGCAGCCAGCAGCTCTATGTCATGCCCGCGGGCGGCGGCGAGCCGCGCCGGATCAGCTTCGGTCCGGGCCGCTACGGCACGCCCGTGTGGTCGCCGCGCGGCGATCTCATCGCCTTCACCAAGCAGAACGCGGGCCGCTTCCATATCGGCGTCATGCGCACCGATGGCAGCGAGGAGCGCCTGCTGACCGCCTCCTTCCTCGACGAGGGGCCGACCTGGGCGCCGAACGGCCGGGTGATCATGTTCACCCGTGAAAGCGCCGGCGCCGACGGGCAATCGGGTCTCTTTTCGGTCGATATCTCGGGACGCAACCTCAAGCGGGTGCAGACCGAGACGGCCGCCTCCGATCCGGCATGGTCGCCGCTTCTCGACTAACCGCCCCACTTTCAAAATCCCGGCGGGATGCTAGGCTCGCCGCCATGATGGCACGGGGCCGCAGGCCCGCCGCAAAACCGACAGGACACAGGACTATGAAGATTCTCGGCAAGGCCACGCTCCTCTCCGTCATGCTGCTCGCCGCAGCCTGCACCAATGCCGACCGCTTCGGCACCGGCGCCGGCGCAGGCATGGATGGCGGCATGGGCGCCGGCCTGAATGGCGGCTTCGGCGACGGGGTGCCGCTCGGCAATGGCGGCGCCATCACGCAAGGCACGCTCGATCCCGCCTCCCCGGCCTATTTCGAGCAGACCATCGGCGACCGCGTGCTCTTCGAGGTGGACCAGTCCACCGTCTCGCCGAGCGGCCGCGCCACCCTCGACGCGCAGGCGGGCTGGCTCAGCGCCAATCCCTCCTATACCGCGATCATCGAGGGTCATGCCGACGAGCAGGGCACGCGCGAATACAACCTCGCGCTTGGCGCCCGCCGCGCCGCCTCGGCGCGCGACTACCTCGTCTCGCAAGGCGTCTCTTCGGGCCGGCTGCGCACCGTGACCTACGGAAAGGAACGCCCCATCGAGGTCTGCTCGACCGAGCAATGCTATGCCAAGAACCGCCGCGCCGTCACGGTCGTGGCCGCCGGGCTGAGCAGCTGATCGGATGCGCCCCTTCCGATATCTTCCCGCCCTCGCGCTGATCGCGGGCCTCGCCGCCCCCGCCTCAGCGCAGGACAACACCGCCACGCTCGCCGACATCCGTCAGGATCTGTCGGTCCTGACGACCGAGCTGGCAAAGCTGCGGCGCGAGCTGAGCACGACCGGCGGTGTTGGTGTCAACCTCGCCGGCACCTCGGCGCTCTCGCGCATCGACGCGATGGAGGCCGAGTTGCAACGCCTGACGGCGCAGAACGAGCAGCTGGGCTTCCGCATCGAGCAGATCGTGCGCGACGGCAGCAACCGGATCGGGGACATGCAGTTCCGCCTGTGCGAAATCGAGCCGGGCTGCGCGCTTTCCGATCTCGAGGATACCGTGCCCCTGGGCGGCAGCGCATCGGCGGCGCCGGCGGCAGCCCCCGCCTCCCCCATCACCGCCGAACAGCAGGCAGGACAGCTCGCGGTTGGCGAGCAACGCGACTTCGATCGGGCGAAGGAGGCCCTCGACTCCGGTAGCTTTCGCAGCGCCGCGGACCTCTTTGCGACCTTCACCGAGACCTATACGGGCGGGCCTTTGAGCGGAGAGGCGCATTACCTGCGCGGCGAGGCCCTGAGCGGCGCCGAGGACGACGCGGGCGCGGCGCGGTCCTATCTGGAGAGCTTCTCGAGCTACCCCGAGGGGCCGAGCGCGCCGCAGGCCCTGCTGAAGCTCGGGCTCAAGCTCGACGCGCTGGGCCAGCGCACCGATGCCTGCGCCACACTTGCCGAGGTGCCGCTGCGTTTCGCGCAGAGCGACGCCGCGATCGAGGCGCAGACCGCCCTTGCCAGCATGGGATGTCAGTGAGCGGGGCTGAACCCGCTTGCGATCCACCCGCCAGGCTCGATCCGGGCATGTTCGGCCGGTTTGATGCCGAACATGCCGCCGGCAGGCCCATCGGCATCGCCCTGTCGGGCGGCGGTGATAGTACGGCCCTTCTGCACCTGGCAGCTGAGCGCTACGGCGCGGAGGCGCTGAGGGCCGCGACGCTCGATCACGGCTTGCGGCAGGGATCGGCGCAGGAAGCGCGGCTTGCCGCGGCCCGCTGCGCGCGGATCGGCATCGCGCATGAGACCCTCTTCTGGAACGGACGCGCGGCGACGGGCAACCTGCAAGATGCCGCGCGCCGTGCCCGCTACACGGCTCTGGCGCGCTGGGCGCGGGGTGCCGGGATCGCGCTCGTCGCACTCGGCCATACCCGCGACGACAATGCCGAGACGCTGCTGATGGGGTTGTCGCGCGGTGCCGGCCTCGATGGGCTGAGCGGGATGCGGCGGGATTTCACGCGCGATGGCTGCCTTTTCCTGCGACCGCTTCTGGACTGCTCGCGCGCGGGGTTGCGTGCCTTCCTCGTTGAGCGGGGCCTCGGCTGGAGCGAGGATCCGGGCAATACCGATACCCGCTTCGACCGGATCAAGGCGCGCCGGGCACTGGAGGCGATGGCGCCGCTGGGCATCGACGCGGCGACGCTTGCGCGCAGTATCGCCAATCTGCGCGGCAGCCGCCTTGCCATCGACGAGCGGATCGCCGCCTGGAGCCGCGATCATGTCATCGCGGATCGGGGAGATCTGCTGATCGACGCGCCCGCCCTAGGACGGCTGCCCGACGATCTCGTCAGGCGGCTTCTGGGTGCCGGGCTGCGCTGGATCTCGGGGCGCGATTACCCGCCGCGGGCGGCCGCGCTGCTCGATGCGGCGGGCGCGCTCCTCGCGGCGGAGAACCGGGAGGCACCGCCCGGCCGGCGAAGCCTGCATGGCTGCCTGTTGCAGGTGGCGCGCGGCCGGTTGCGCCTGTCGCGTGAGCCTGCCGCCGCCCTTCGCGCGCCCGCCCGGCCGGCGGGGACGGTCTGGGACGGGCGCTGGATCATCGAAGGCGCCGCCCCCGCCGGCGCCATGACGCGCGCCCTGGGCGAGGCAGGCCTTGCCGATTGCCCCGCCTGGCGCGAAACGGGCCTGCCGCGCGGCAGCCTGCTCGCCTCTCCGTCGCTGTGGCAGGGCGACAGGCTGCTTGCCGCCCCCCTCGCGCGGCCCGATTCGCAGCGTCGTGCCGTCATGGCGGGAAACCGCGACGATTTTACCGCGACCCTGCTCTCGCATTGAACGTGCCCACCTGATAGCTATCTATCGTGCAACCGGTCATCTTCGGCCGGACGAAATTCATGGGAGAATGCCGTGGGCAACGCGCGCAACATAGCCTTCTGGGTCGTTCTGTTCCTGCTGATACTGGCGCTGTTCAACCTGTTCTCTGGCGGACCGACCAGCATGTCGTCGCGGTCGATCAGCTATTCGGAGTTCATCGCGGCGGTCGATGACGGGGACGTCACCTCGGTCACGCTGGACGGCGAGCGGGTCCTGTTCAGGGGCACGGACGGAAACGATTACGTGACCATCCGCCCCGATGGCGCGGATCTCACCGAGCGGCTCATTGAAAACGACGTGACCGTCAAGGCCGAGCCGCAGGAGCAGTCGGGCTTTACCACCATCCTGATGACCTTCTTGCCGTTCATCATCCTGATCGGCGTCTGGATCTACTTCATGAACCGGATGCAGGGCGGCGGCAAAGGCGGGGCGATGGGCTTTGGCAAGTCCAAGGCCAAGCTGCTGACCGAGAAACACGGCCGCGTGACCTTCGACGACGTGGCTGGCATCGACGAGGCCAAGGACGACCTCGAGGAAATCGTCGAATTCCTGCGCAACCCCCAGAAGTTCTCGCGTCTGGGCGGCAAGATCCCCAAGGGCGCGCTTCTCGTGGGTCCTCCGGGCACCGGCAAGACGCTGCTGGCGCGCGCGGTCGCCGGCGAGGCGGGCGTTCCCTTCTTCACCATCTCCGGCTCCGATTTCGTCGAGATGTTCGTGGGCGTCGGCGCCAGCCGCGTGCGCGACATGTTCGAGCAGGCCAAGAAGAACGCGCCCTGCATCGTCTTCATCGACGAGATCGACGCGGTCGGCCGCTCGCGCGGTGTCGGCTACGGGGGCGGCAATGACGAGCGCGAGCAGACGCTGAACCAGCTTCTGGTCGAGATGGACGGCTTCGAGGCGAACGAGGGCATCATCATCGTCGCGGCGACCAACCGCCCCGACGTGCTCGATCCCGCCCTTCTGCGTCCGGGCCGCTTCGACCGCCAGGTGCAGGTCCCGAACCCCGACATCAAGGGCCGCGAGAAGATCCTCGGCGTGCATGCGCGCAAGGTGCCGCTCGGACCCAATGTCGACCTGCGCATCATCGCCCGCGGCACGCCCGGCTTCTCCGGTGCCGACCTCGCCAACCTGGTGAACGAGGCTGCGCTGATGGCGGCGCGCGTCGGCCGGCGTTTCGTGACGATGGACGATTTCGAGAACGCCAAGGACAAGGTCATGATGGGCGCCGAGCGCCGTTCGATGGTCATGACCGAGGACGAGAAGAAGCTCACCGCCTATCACGAGGCGGGCCATGCGATCGTCGGCCTGAACGTTCCCGAGCATGATCCGATCCACAAGGCGACGATCATTCCGCGCGGCCGTGCGCTCGGCCTCGTCCTGTCGCTGCCCGAACGCGATCAGCTGAGCGTCAGCCTGAAGAAATACACCTCCAAGATCGCCATGGCGATGGGCGGCCGCGTGGCCGAGGAGTTGATCTTCGGCAAGGAGAACGTCACCTCCGGCGCCGCCTCCGACATCCAGCAGGTCAGCAAGATCGCGCGGGCCATGGTGACGCAATTCGGCTTTGCCGAGGAACTTGGCTATGTCGATTACGCCAATGAGCAGCAATCCTATCTGGGCAGCTATGGCGGCGGCGCGAGCCATTCCGCCGATACCCAGAAGCTGATCGACGACAAGGTGAAGGAGATCGTTGATACCGGCTACGAGACCGCGAAGCGCATCCTCACCGAGAAGCGCGACGACCTCGAGCGGCTGGCGCAAGGGCTGTTGGAATACGAGACGCTGACCGGCCCCGAGATCATGAAGGTGATCAACGGCGAGACACTGACCCGGGGCGATGACGACGACACCCCCGACCAGGGTGACACGCCCTCCGTGACCGCGATACCGAAGACCAAGCCGAAGCCGAAAACCGACGGCGGTCTCGATCCCGAACCGGAGCCCAGCACCTGACACCTGCTGCCACCGCACAAACGAAAGGCCCGCCGCGTGATCCCGCGGCGGGCCTTTTTCCTGTCCGGGCGCCTATCCCTCTACCCGTCTGCTGGCACCGTCAGGCGGTCAGGCCCACCGGCTCCGGCAATCCGTTCTGCCGGCAGCAGGCGGTCAGCGTGTTGGCCAGAAGGCAGGCGATGGTCATCGGTCCCACCCCGCCGGGAACCGGGGTGATGGCCCCGGCCACCGCGCTGCAGCTCTCGAAATCGGCGTCACCGACGAGGCGCGTGCCGCCATCGGGCTTGGCGATCCGGTTGATCCCGACATCGATCAGGGTCGCGCCGGGCTTCAGCCAGTCGCCCCGCACCATGCCGGGCCGCCCGACCGCCGCCACGACGATATCGGCGCGGCGCAGGACCGCAGGCAGCTCGCGCGTGCGCGAATGGGCGACGGTCACGGTGCAGCTGTCGCCGAGCAGGAGCTGCGCCATCGGTTTGCCCACGATGTTCGAGCGGCCCAGGACGACCGCCTCCAGCCCCGACAGATCGCCGTGATGGGCGCGCAGCATCATCAGGCAGCCAAGCGGCGTGCAGGGAACCATCGCCTTCTGTCCCGTCCCCAGGAGCCCGACATTCGAGATGTGGAAGCCGTCCACGTCCTTGGCCGGATTGATCCGCGCCATGACCTTGTCGGCATCCACATGGCCCGGCAGGGGCAGCTGCACCAGGATGCCGTGCACCGCCGGATCGCCGTTGAGCCGGTCCACGAGCTCCAGAAGGGCCGCCTCGCTCACCGTCTCGTCGAGACGGTGCTCGAAGCTGCGCATGCCAGCCTCGCCGGTCTGCTTGCCCTTGGCCCTGACATAGACCTGGCTTGCCGGATCCTCTCCCACCAGGACGACCGCGAGTCCTGGCACGATCCCCTGCCCCTCGGTCAGTTTCGTGACCTGCGCCGCGACACGCGCGCGCAGCTCGGCGGCGAAGGCCTTTCCGTCAATGATCGTGGCCGTCATCTGTATCCCTTGCTCTTTTCTCGGTCACCGCGAGCCCGTCAGAACAGGCCCTCGATCTGGCCCGCCTCGTTGAGGCGGATCGCTTCGGCCGCCGGGCTGCGGGGCAGGCCCGGCATGGTCATGATCTCGCCGCAGATCGCGACGACGAAGCCGGCCCCGGCGGAAAGGCGCACCTCGCGCACCGGCACACTGTGCCCGGTCGGCGCGCCGCGCAGCGCCGGATCGGTGCTGAACGAATATTGCGTCTTGGCCATGCAGACCGGCAAGTTCCCATAGCCCTGCGCCTCCCAGGCATGCAACTGGTCGCGGATCTTCTTGTCGGCGATCACCGCATCGGCGCGGTAGATGCGTTTGGCGATCGTCTCCATCTTTTCGAAGAGGCCCATCTCGTCGGGATAGAGGGGCGCGAAATTGGCATCATCGTGATCGGCGATCTCGGCCACGCGCCGGGCAAGCGCCTCGGTGCCCTTGCCGCCCTCGGCCCAGTGCCGGCACAGGATCGCCTCCGAGCCCTGCCCCCTGACGAACTCATCGACGGCCGCGATCTCGGCCTCGGTATCACCGTGGAAATGGTTGATGGCGACCACCACCGGCACGCCGAAACTCTTCACGTTCTCGATGTGACGGCCAAGATTGGCGCATCCCTTGCCCACCGCCTCGACATTCTCGGCACCAAGATCGGCCTTGGCCACGCCGCCGTTCATCTTCATCGCGCGCACGGTCGCGACGAGTACGACGCAGGAGGGCGCGATGCCGGCCTTGCGGCACTTGATGTTCATGAACTTCTCGGCGCCCAGATCGGCTCCGAAGCCCGCTTCCGTGACCACGTAATCGGCCAGCTTGAGCGCCGTCGTCGTCGCGATCACGGAGTTGCAGCCATGGGCAATGTTGGCGAAGGGGCCGCCATGCACGAAGGCGGGATTGTTCTCGAGCGTCTGCACGAGGTTGGGCTGCATCGCATCCTTCAGCAGCACCGTCATCGCCCCGTCGGCCTTGATGTCGCGCGCGTGGATCGGGGCGCGGTCACGGGTATAGGCGACGATGATGTCGCCGAGACGCTTTTGCAGGTCCTTGAGCGAGCGCGCGAGGCACAGGCAGGCCATCACCTCGGAGGCGACGGTGATGTCGAAGCCCGCCTCGGTCGGGAAGCCGTTCGCCACACCGCCGAGAGAGGCGGTGATCTGCCGCAAGGCACGGTCGTTCATGTCCATGACCCGGCGCCAGACGATGCGCCGCGTGTCGATCCCGAGCGCGTTGCCCCAGTAGATATGGTTGTCGATCATCGCGCTCAGCAGGTTATGCGCGCTGGTGATCGCGTGGAAGTCGCCGGTGAAATGGAGGTTCATCTCCTCCATCGGCACGACCTGCGCATAGCCGCCGCCGGCCGCCCCGCCCTTCATCCCGAAACACGGCCCGAGGGACGCCTCGCGGATGCAGATCGCGGCCTTCTTGCCGATCGCGTTGAGCCCGTCGCCAAGGCCCACGGTCGTCGTGGTCTTGCCCTCCCCCGCGGGGGTCGGATTGATCGCGGTCACGAGGATCAGCTTGCCGTCGGGGCGGTCTTGAACGCTGTCGATGAACCGCTGCGACAGCTTGGCCTTGTCATGCCCGTAGGGCAGCAGGTCCGCCGCGTCGATCCCGAGCTTGGCGCCGATCTCCTGGATCGGACGTTTGCTGGCTTCGCGGGCGATCTCGATATCGGTCTTGAAACTCATCTCGTCAGCGTCCTCCTGCGCGTTGTCTGCTTCTGACGATACCCATCGGAACTGGCAAGGGCGGCGCGTTTTGCGACCATCCCACCGGTGCTTGCGGCCCGGAGCCGCGCGCGTTTCCCGATATGCGCCCGGTGCGGTGCCGAAAGGATTCGTCGTAGCCACTGCAAAATGAGGGAACCACGAGAGGGTCGGCGAAGTTACGCTCATAACAACATGGAGTGGATACGATGCTCAAAGCGACCCTTGCAATTCACGGTGGTTTCGTTCTCGGCCTTCTTCTGGCGGCATCGACGCTCCTGTGATCGCGAACTCTCCCATCCTTTCGCGTATCGGTGCCGGCTGAACGGCCGGCACCCCGCGCCGCACTGCCCCCGATCACTGGCATCTGCCATGGGACGGCGAGTGTCAGGGCGCGACCGGCACCATGGTGCCCAGAAGCAAGGCGACCTGCCGCCGCTCCCCCGCATTCCAGGCATAAACCGAGGCACTGACCACGATCAGCCTACGTCCCGCCTTCACCACCCTGCCATCCGCCGTCAGATGCGTTCCGAGCGCCGGCGCCAGCAGGTGGATCTTCATCTCCGACGTCATCACCTCCCGGTCCTCGGGAAGCCCGGTCAGGGCTGCGTATCCGGCGGCCGAATCCCCGATCGAGAATGCCAGGCCCGCGTGACCGGCGCCGTGCTGCTGTGCCGTCTGCGCGCGCAGCGGCGCCTCAATGACCGCATGTCCGGGCTCCAGCACGGTCAGCTCGGCCCCCAGCGTATGCATCATGCCCTGCGCCGAGAAACTCGCGCGGATGCGCTGTTCGGCGGCGGGAGCGAGGCTCACGAGGCGCGCCGCGCGGCGGTGCGCGCGGGACGCGGCACCATGCAGGGCGCGGGACCGGTCAGCACCGCGAAGGCCTGCGACGGAAAGAGCGCGCGCAGCGGCGCCGCGCACCAGTCGAGTCCGCCCGTATAGGTTCCGTAGGCAGGCAGGATCATCCGCACCGCGTCAAAGAGGAAACAGGGCCGCGACACCCGCCCCCGGTGCAGCGAAAGCTGCGCCTTGGGATGATAATGCCCAGAGACCTCTCCGGGCGCGGCGCCATCCTCGGCGATATGGCGCAGCAGCAGCCTGCCCAGCGCGACCTGGGACGCGGCCGCGCCGCCGAACCGGTGGGGGGCGGGATCGTGGTTGCCGCTGATCCAGACCCACTCGCGCCCCTGCTGGAATGCCGTGATGCGCGCATGGGCGTCGGGGCCAAGCGCCTCCGCGGCGGCATCGTCGTCGAAACTGTCGCCAAGACAGATGACGCATGAGGGCCCCGTGCGGGCGATGTCCTTGCCGAGCCGCTCGAGCGTTTCGGCGCACTCGTAGGGCGGAAGCATCGCGCCGCCGCGCCGCGCCATGCGCTCGGACTTGCCAAGATGCAGGTCGGACACCACGAGCGTCCCATGGGCGGGAAACCACGCCCCGCCCGAGCCGAGCGCCACGCAGCGCTCACCACAGAAATCGATCACGCATTCGGTCATGTGTTCCGGGGTGCCACCTCGCGCGGCGCGGCGCAAGCCTTTCCGCGCCCCGTCAGTTCGAGGAGAGCTGCTTGAGGATGGGGCAGTCCGGCCGGTCATCCCCTGCACAGGCCTCGACGAGGTTCGACAGGGTCGCGCGCATTTCCTGCAGGTCGGCGATCTTGGTGTCGATCATCGCCAGGTGGCCGTTCGAGATGCGCTTGACGTCGGCGCTGGCGCGGCCCTTGTCCTCCCAGAGCGCAAGCAGCGCCCGGCAGTCCTCGATGGTGAAGCCGAGGGCGCGTGCCCGTCCCAGGAAGGCCAGCTTGTGCAGCTCGACCGGCCGGAAGACGCGGTAGCCGTTGGAATCGCGCAGCGGCTTGATGAAGCCGATATCCTCGTAATAGCGGATCGTCTTGGCCGGCAGGCCGCAGCGGGCGGATACGTCGCCGATATTCATATCATGCGTCCTTTCGAATTGGCTATTGGGCTGGGGTCGCGACGGACCGGGAAGGCCGGAGCTCCCCGGTGCCCGCCTTCTCCCCGCCGGGCGCCGCGATCCAGCGCAGGCGCAGCGCGTTGCTGAGCACGAAGACGCTCGAAAGCGCCATCGCCCCCGCGGCGAGGATCGGCGACAGGAGCGTGCCCGTCAGGGGATAGAGCGCGCCGGCGGCGACCGGGATCAGGGCCGTGTTGTAGACGAAGGCCCAGAAAAGGTTCTGGCGGATGTTCCGGATAGTCCGCCGGCTCACCTCGAAGGCCCGCGCGACACCGGCAAGATCGCCCGACATCAGCACCACGTCCGCCGTCTCGATCGCGACATCCGTGCCGGTGCCCACCGCGATGCCGATATCGGCGGCCGCAAGCGCGGGGGCGTCGTTGATCCCGTCACCGACGAAGGCGAGCCGGCCGCCGGAGGCACCGGCGCGCAGCGCCTCGATCGCGGCGACCTTGCCGTCGGGCATCACCTCGGCGACGATCTCGTCGATTCCAAGCTCCGCGCCGACCGCGCGGGCGGTCCTAGCATTGTCGCCGGTGATCATCGCCACCGTCAGGCCCTGCGCCTGCAGCGTCTCGACCATGCGTGCCGCGCTCGGCTTGACCGGGTCGGCGACACCGATGAGCGCCACGGCACGGCCATCCTGCGCCGCGTAGAGCGGCGTGCGGCCCTGATCGCCCAGCGCGTCGCCGCGCGCGGCCAGTCCCGACAGGTCGATACCCTCGCGCGCCATCAGCCTGTCGGCGCCGATCACGATCCGCCGGCCCTCGACGGTGGCGCTGACCCCGAGCCCGGTGATCGCGGTGAAATCCTCGACCGCCGGCATCGGCAAATCGCGCATTTTCGCGGCGCGCAGGACGGCCTCCGCGATCGGGTGTTCGGAATGGGCCTCGACCGCCGCGATGCGAGCAAGCAGCGCATCGCGCGCCGTCTCGTCCAGATCTTCGGCGGTCGCGAACTCCGTGAGCTCGGGCCGTCCCATGGTCAGGGTGCCGGTCTTGTCGAAGGCGACCACGCGCGCCTCCTGCAGGCTTTGCAGCGCATCGCCCTTGCGAAAGAGCACGCCAAGCTCGGCGGCGCGGCCCGATCCAACCATCACCGACGTCGGCGTCGCCAGACCCATCGCGCAAGGGCAGGCCACGATCAGAACGGACACGCCCGAGACGAGCGCGAGGGCAAGCGCCGGCTCGGGTCCGACGAGCAGCCATGCCGAAACGCTCAGAACCGCCGTAGCAAGCACCACCGGCACGAACCAGCGTACGATCCGGTCGACCATCCCCTGGATCGGCAGCTTGGCGCCCTGCGCCTGCTGGACCATCCGCACGATGCCGGACAGAAGCGTGTCCGCCCCCACGGCGGTGGCCCGAAGATCGAGACTGCCGGCGCCGTTGACGGTGCCGCCGACGACGGCCGCGCCTTCGGTCTTGTCGATGGGCACCGGCTCGCCGGTGATCATGCTCTCATCGACGAAGGAGCGCCCCGAGATAACCACGCCGTCCACCGCGATCCGCTCGCCGGGGCGCACGCGCACCGTGTCGCCCACCGCGATATCGCGGATCGCGACCTCCTCGAGCCTGTCGCCGCGCAGGACCATTGCGGTTTGCGGCTGCAGGCCGACAAGCGCCCGGATGGCCGCGCCGGTGCGCCCCTTGGCCCGTGCCTCGAGCAGGCGCCCCAGAAGGATCAGGGTCACGATCACGCCCGCCGCCTCGAAATAGACGCCGCGCGTACCCTCCGGCAGCCATGCCGGCGCGAAGAGGGCGACCGTGGAATAGCCCCAGGCCGCGAGCGTGCCAAGCGCCACGAGAGAGTTCATGTTGGGCGCCGCGCGCAGCAGGGCGGGAATGCCGAGCGTCACGAAGCGCCGTCCCGGCCAGACCATCACCAGCGTCACGAGGACGAACTGGATCAGCCAGCTGTTGCGCATCCCGAGCGTTCCCATGATCCACTCATGCATGCCCGGTACGAAATGGCTGCCCATCTCCAGCACGAAGACCGGTGCGGTCAGCAGTGCGGCGAGCAGTGTCGCCCGGCGCAGCGCATCCACCTCCTCGTCGCGGCGACGTGCGCGCAGATCCCCGCCCGCCTCCGCCCCGGGGCCATCTGCCGACACGCGCACGGCGCCGTAGCCGGCGGCACCCGCGGCGGCGATGATCCCGTCCTCGGTGGCAGCCCCTTCGAGCCAGGTGACATGGAGCGTCTCGTCGGCGAGGTTCACATCGGCGGAAACGATGCCGGGGAGCCCGGCGACCGCCCGCTCCACCCGTCCGGTGCAGGAGGCGCAGGACATCCCGGAGACGTCGAAGCGTGCCTCGCGCGTCACCGCGGGATAGCCCGCCACGCGCAGCGCCTCGGCGATAGCGGAGGCATCGACATCGGCCGGATGCACCTGCGCCGTCTCGGCGGCCAGGTTGACATGCGCCTCGCGAACGCCCTCGACGCCGGACAGGGCCCGTTCCGCACGTCCGACACAGGACGCGCAGGAGAGTCCCTCCAGCGAGAAGTTCAGATCCTGTGCCATGGATTCCTCCGCAGACATTGTTACCGATGGTGGATATGGGGTCTCCCCCCACTGGAAGGTCAAGCACCAGCACCGAAATTATTAAGTCGGCATCGCGCCGGATCACTTAGCCAGGGCGGTCCGCGGACGGCGATCGCGCGGCGGGGGGCTTGAAGATGCGCGCGGGCCCCGCACATCAAGAACAGACCGAATGAAAGGAGGTCCAGGATGACACGTTACCAGATTCCCGGCATGAGCTGCGGACATTGCAAGGCCGCCGTCGAGCGCGCCGTCGCATCCGTCGATCCCACCGCCGAGGTGAGCGTCGATCTGCGGGAACGCCATGCCGACGTGGCCAGCGATGCCGCGCCTGCGCGAATGATCGAGGCGTTCAAATCCGAGGGCTACGAAGCGGTCGTCGCCCCCTGAACCGCGGCGCCTTCCACGGGGCGGCAGGCTACCGGGCCGCCTCGCCTTGCGTGCGGGCGGCCTGCACCTGCTGGATACGGTCCGGCCAGGTCGACCTGATATAGGCGAGGACGTCGCGGATCTCGGCATCCTCGAGCACGCCGGAGAAGCCCGGCATCCCGCTGGCAAAGCCGGTGACACCCCGCGCCTCCAGTGCCGCCGCCCCGCCAAGCGCCACGTAATCGAACAGCATCCCGTCGCCATGATGCCATGTATGGCCCGTCTCGTCATGCGGCGGGGCCGGCAGGATGCCATCCGGGCCGGGCCTTTGCCAATCCGCCTGCCCCTCGAGCGCGGCGCCGTGGCAGGCCGCGCAGGTCTCGACATAGATCGCCGCGCCCGCCGCGATGTCGCGCCGCGGCGCCTCCGCCATGGCAGGCACCGAGAGCACCCAGACGAGCGCACCAAGGGCGGCCGCCGCCAGGACGGCCACTGAGAGCATCATCCGCATCAAGTGACCTCGATCCACTGGACCATGCCCGATGCCGCGTGGCCGAGCATGTGGCAATGGATCAGCCACTTGCCGGGATTGCGTGCCTCGAAGACGATCTCGCCGGTCTCCTGCCCGGCCACCAGGAGCGTGTCGCGCATCGGGCCCAACGCGCCGCCCGACAGCACTTCGCGGAAATGCATCCCGTGCAGGTGCATCGCGTGCGGAAAGACGGTTTGGTTCTCCATCCGGATGCGCAGGGTCTCGCCGCGCGCGGCCGAGGCGAAGGGCGTCTTCGGCAAGCCCGCCGCCCCGCCCAGCGCCCAGAACTGCCCGGCCCCGACAAGATCACGGAACTGCGTCTCGGCACCCTCGTACATGGCACTGCCCAGACGGCCCATCGCCCCGCCTTCGATCGGCATGTCGAGTGCGCGGACCGATGCCAGGTCGGGCAATTCCTGCCCCGGGTTCGGCGGCAGCGGAGCGGGCGCGGGACGCCGGCTCAGGGCCGCGCGCCCGGTGACCGGGAAGCTGACCTGCGCCGCGGCGGCGTCGCGGTCAAAGCGCACGAGATAGGCCTCCTCGCCCTCCTCCGCGACGACATCCACCAGAAGGTCCGCCCGCTGTCCCGGACCCAGGACGAAATCCTCGCCCACGGCCTCCGGCGATGCGAGCGGCATTCCGTCGAGGGCGACGATCCAGCCCTCCAGCCCCTTGAGGGCCAGAGGGAAGATCCGGGCATTGGCGGCATTGATCAGCCGCAGCCGCAGCCGCGCGTTCTGCTCGACCGGCAGCGCCAGATCAAAGGTCGCGTTGGTCGCGATGAAGTTGCCCATCCGTCCGCCATGCGAATTGTCATGGGGGGCACCCCAGTCGCCGGCCAGTTGCGCGTCGTCCTGAAGACGCCAGTCATCGAGGATCAGCACATGCTCGGCATCGATATCGAGCGGTTCGGGCTCGGTGACGATGAGCGCACCGTAGAGCCCGCGCCCCACCTGCTCCACCGATTGCGCATGGGCGTGATACCAGTAGGTTCCGGCATCCGGCAGGGCGAAGTCGTAATCGAAGCTCGCGCCGGGCGCGACGGCCTCCTGCGTCAGTCCCGGCACGCCGTCCATCGCGTTGTCGATGCGGATGCCGTGCCAATGGATGCTGGTCGGCTGATCGAGCCCGTTGCGCAGGCGGCGCGTGAGCCGCTCCCCTTGCGCGATGCGCATCTCCGGGCCGGGCGCCATCCCGTCATATCCCCAGATCCGCGTGGCGGGATAATCGGACGGCGCGAGCTGATGTTCGGCCGCCCGTGGCTCGATCACCTGCATCCCGCCGGCGCCGGCGGCCGCCTCAGCGAGGCGCGGCAACCACAGGCTCGCGGCGCTGCCGGCCAGCATTTGTCGTCGGTTCAGCTTCATCGAGATGTCTCCATGTCAAGAAGATAGGTCGCCATCGCCGCGCGGTCAGCATCGCTCAGGAACGCAGTTCCGTAATTCACCACTTCGCCCATGCTTGCGCCGAACACGTCACCGTCGGGCATGATACCCGTTTTCAGCGCATAGGCGAGGCTTCCGGCATCATACCCCTTCTCGCGCAGGGCGTCCGAGGTGATGGCCGGCGACGTACCGCCGCCCGGCAGGTTCCGGGCTCCCTCGTAGTTGAGCGCGGGAACGCGGGCGCCGGCAAAGTTGCGCCCGGTGTGACAGGCCGCGCAATGGGCCACCCCCTCGACCAGCCAGCGTCCCCGGTTCCAGACCGCGCTCCGGCCCTCGACGGGGGTCGTGGGCGGCGGGGCGAGGTAGGCGGCGCGCCAAATCTTCAGGCCCCAGCGCTGATCGAAGGGGAAGGCGAGCTCATGGGCCGGCGCGGCACCGGATGCGGCCGGCACCGTCTGGAAAGCGGCCCACAGGTCGGCGATGTCCTGATCGCTCAGCCGCGCGTAGAAGGGATAGGGAAAGGACGGGTAATAGGGCTGCCCGTTCGGCGAGATCCCCTGGCGCAGCGCGCGGGCGAAATCCTCGACGCTCCAGGCGCCGATCCCGGCCTGCGGATCGGTGGTGAGGTTGGGGGGATGGAAGATGCCGAAATCGGTCTTGAGCGGGGCACCCCCCGCGAGCGGCGCGCCGCCCCCTTCGACATCGGTATGGCAGGCGATGCATCCCCCCGCCCGCGCAAGGTAGGCACCCCGATCGGCGTCCCCCACGAGGGTGATGGGGGCCACGTCCCGACCGATCGGCCAGACAATGACGGCGGCAAGCCCCGCGGCGCCCAGCGCGGCGAGGCTCGACAAAACGACAGCGATCTTGCGCATGTGTCAGTCGCTCTTGGAACGGAAGCTGCTGTGGCAGGCCGCGCAGGTCTTGGCGATCTGTGCGAAGATCTCCCCCGCCGGCAGGTCCGCGAGCGCCGCCGCGTCGACGGGTGCCGCCCCGCCGCCCATCATGCCGGCCGCACCGCCGGACATGCCGCCGCCCATCATGCCGCCGGCGCCCATCATGTCCGATGCCGAACCGCCGCCGGAAGCGGATGCCGACCCGGTGCCGCGCGGCGCGGCCTGCTCGAGCGCGCCGGCAAGACGCGCGAGCTGTTCGGACAGGCGCTCGAACTCCTCCCAGTTCGTCCAGACGGCGTCGGTGGCGAGGGATTTCTCGCGGCTGCCATCCTCGGGGAAGAGGTCGGTCAACGCGGTGCCGGCGTGATTGCCGATGACCTGCGCGGCCGAGGCGACCGCCGCCGCGTCGTAATCCTGCTCTCCGCGCATCATCGGCGCGATGCGTGCCACGGCCTTTTTCATGGCGCTCATGCCCTGCATGCGCTCGAGGACGATGCCGGTCGCGCCGTTATGCGCGGTCGCGGCGACGGCGATTGTGCCCGCGAGGGCGGCGATGATGCCGATCTTGATGTTCATGTTGTATCCTTCGGAAAATCATTGGTCAGAGGGTGATCTTCGCGAAGGATCGTGGGGGCGGCGGATCGAAGCCGGTCTGCCGGGACAGCCGGCTGCAAGCCGAATGCGAAACCCGCTGGCCCACGGACCGTTGGGCGGCCGGCAGGACAGCGTGCTCCGGTGCGGGGAACGGGGCGCTGCATCCGTTGCCCACGGGCGAGCAGTCGTCGGGGGCGGCGCTGGGACCGGCATGATCATGCTCGCGCGCGGCCGAGGGCGCATGCGGCGCGGTGCCATGCGCCGTGGCCACGTCATGCGCGGCAAGGGCCGCCGCATCCGCCGAGCGCAGCCCGCCGGAGACCACGAGCGCGAGCACGGCGAGCATCAGCACGGGCGCGAGACACGCGCGGTATCGGCGCAGGAGCCGCATCACTCGATGCCGTTCTCTTCCTGCAGACGCCGCACGTAGGCGACGATATTGCCCACATCGCCATTGGTCAGCCCCTCGACCGGAGGCATGTTGCCGAATGTCCAGTGATGGGCCCGGACGCCGTTCTTCACGGCAAGCTGGAATGCCATGTCGCCGTGATGGCTCGGCTCGTAGATCTTGTGCACGAGCGGGGGGGCGACGCCGTTCTGTCCGGCCGCGTTCTGGCCATGGCAGGCCGCGCAGGCCGCGTTGAACGCGGTCTCTCCCAGGGCGGCGCGACCTTCGAAGGCGGCTGGGACCACGACCTCGACGATGGGTGCGCCGGCCTCCAGCGCATCGGTGTCGGGGGGCGTCATCGAATGGCCGGCCATTTCGCCGGGCGCGGGACCCTCCGGGCCGGATGCCCAGAGGGCAAGGCCGACCACCGCCGCGAGGGCAAAGGCAATCAGGATCACGTTTCTGGGCATCGGCATCCTTGTCGAGCTCGCGTGCATCTTGCGGTCGCCGGGATCATCCATCCCCGGCAAGGGTGGCCGAACGGGCCCGCACGGCGCCGGGACGCCCTAGCCCGATTGGCCCTTGGCCCCGGCGGGGATTGCTGCCTCGACCTGCCCGATGCACGTTCGGTTTCTTGGTTGGCGCCCCTTTGGCCATATTCCAGCGCGGGAGGGTCAAGCCGGTTCTCATCACGAGCGAGTGATAGCGGACGGCGGGGCGCCAAGATCAGATCATCGAGGGAACGACCATGTCGGGCGGGCGGTGCCCGTCGGCGAATGTCTTGATGTTGATGATCACCTTCTCGCCCATCTCGATCCGTCCCTCGACCGTGGCCGAGCCCATATGCGGCAGCAGCACCACGTTCGGCAGCTCGCGCAGCTGCGGATTGATCGCGGCGCCGTGCTCGAACACGTCGAGCCCCGCACCTGCCAGCTCGCCGGCCCGCAGGCCGCGCGTCAGGGCGTTCTCGTCAATCACCTCGCCGCGCGATGTGTTCACGATCACCGCCGTCGGTTTCATCAGCTTGAGCCGGCGCGCATTCACCAGATGGAAGGTCGAGGGCGTGTGGGGGCAGTTCACCGAAAGGATATCGACCCGCGCCATCATCTGGTCGAGGCTCTCCCAATAGGTCGCGCCCGCCTGCTCCTCGATCTCGGGGCGCAGACGCGTGCGGTTGTGATAATGCACCTGCATCCCGAAGACGGCCGCCCGGCGCGCCACTGCCTGCCCGATCCGCCCCATGCCGAGGATGCCGAGACGCCGCCCGGCAAGGCGCCCGCCCATGAAGGCCGTGGGCGCCCAGCCGGCCCAGCCCTCCGATTGCATCGCGGCAAGCCCCTCGGGGATGCGGCGGGTGACCGCGAGCAGCAGCGCGAGGGTCATGTCGGCGGTGTCGTCGGTGGACACGCCCGGCGTGTTCGACACGAGGATGCCGCGCTGGCGGGCGGTGTGAACGTCGATATTGTCCACGCCTGCGCCGTAGTTGGCGATCAGCTTGAGCCGGTCTCCGGCTCGGGCGAGGAGCGGCGCGTCGATCCGGTCGGTCACGGCGGGAACCAGGATGTCGGCGCTCTGCATGGCGCTGGCGAGTTCCTCGCGGCTCATCGGGCGATCATCCTCGCCATGGCGCAGCGACACGTCGAACAGCTCGCCCAGCCTCTTTTCCACCACTTCGGGCAGCCGTCGCGTGACGACAACACTCAACCGATCCGCAGCCATGCCCGCAGCCTCCAACTTTTCTTTGCACTTTTCGTGCCGCAAGGTGACAAGGAACGCGGCCCGCCGCAAGATGCGGCGCGTCCCCTCAACCATAAGTCCCGGCCCGCCCGAGGCCGGCACCGGGAGCCGGCAGGCAGAATGACACGATCGACCTCTCCGACCGCTGCCCTGATCGCGACCGCCACGATCTGCGCGATGCTGTCCGTCCTGCCCGCGGCGGCCCAGCAAGCTGCCGGGGGCGCGGCGCCGGCCGGAACGCCCCCCCCGGAGGACACGGATCGAACCGGGGACGCCGCGGATGGCGGGACGGCCGCCGCGCCGGCACCGCCCGAACGCGCATCCCGAGCGCCGCGCCTCGGGCCCGTGACGAACCTGCCGATGCCGCGCTTCGTCTCGCTCAAGGCACGCGAGGGCAACGTGCGGCGCGGTCCCTCGCTCAGTCACAGGATCGACTGGGTCTTCACCCGCAAGGACATGCCGTTGCAGATCACCGCGGAATACGGCCACTGGCGCCGCGTGCAGGATCGCGACGGTGTCGGCGGCTGGGTGCATTACTCTCTCCTCTCGGGCGTGCGCACCGTGCTGATCGAGGCCGATCAGGCGCCCATGCTCGACCGCCCGGAACCCGATGCCGCGATCACCGCGATCGCCGAACGCGGCGTGGTGGCGCGGTTGGAGGAATGCCTGCCCGACTGGTGCCGGCTCGAGGCGGGAGGCTATGACGGCTGGGTCCGGCGCGACGCCTTCTGGGGGATCGGAGCGAACGAGCTGCCGGAATGAGCGGCAGGCAAAACGACGCGCGGCCGCCCGCCGGGGGGGACATGCGCCCCGAAGACGCGCGCCGCGACAACCGCCGGGCGATCCTTGCCTCGGTCGCCGTCGCCCTCGTGCTGGTGGGGGCGAAACTCTGGGCCTTCGCGGCGACGGGCGCGCTTTCGGTCGCGGCCTCGCTTGCCGATTCGGCGCTCGACCTCATCGTTTCGCTGGGCGGGCTGACCGCGGTCATCTATGCCGCGCGGCCACCCGACGAGGATCATGCCTTCGGCCACGGATCGGTCGAGGATCTCGCGGCATTGGGCCAAAGCCTCTTCATCGCCGTTTCGGCGATCGTCATCGCCGCCAGCGGAATCGCGCACCTGGTCTCGGGCCGCGCGTCGCCCCTTTCGGCCGAGGGGCCGGGCATCGCGGTCATGAGCCTGTCGATCGTCCTGACGCTCGGCCTCGTGAGCTATCAGGGGCGGATCGCGAGGCGGACGCAGAACCGCGTCGTCTCGGCGGACCGGCTGCATTACATCGGGGATCTTCTGCCCAATATCGGCGCCGTGGCCGCGCTCGGGGCCTCAGCGGCATTCGGCATCGTGGCGATAGACGCGATCGTCGCGATCGCGGCGGCGCTCGTGCTGTTGACCGGGGCTTGGCGAATCGGGATCGGCGCATGGGACGCCCTGATGGACAAGGCGGCCGATCCGGAGACCGTCGCCGGAATCGAGCGGATCGCGTCCGAGGCACCCGGCGTGCACGGCTTTCATGACCTCAAGACCCGCCGCGCCGGCAGCCGGGTCTTCGTGAACCTTCATATCGAGCTGGACGGGGCACAGAGCCTGAGCGATGCCCACGAGGTCGGGGCCGAGCTGCACCGCGCGATCCTGCGGCATTATCCGCAATGCGAGGTAATCATCCACAAGGACCCTCTGCGTCCCGGGCGCCGGGCCGCAAGGCGGCAAGACCCTTCGGGCGGACGCGGGGAGGCGGGCGGACGGGAGCGCCCGTCCGCCCCGGGACCGATCAGTGAACGCTGACCGGTGCCATGTCGTTCTGCCGCGCCACGACGAAGGCGAGATTGCGGTCCGCGACGAGGGCGAGACGGTCGCCGACGGCGTTATGCACCGCGTAGAGCCGCTCGAGCCCTTCCGCCTGCTCCTGCATCTCTTGCGGGAGCTCGTCGACCGCGACGGGCCGCACATAGACGATGTTGTCGGCCGTTTCGGGGAGAATGTCGGTTTTCATATCCATGACGTGCTCTTTCTCTACTCGTTCGATATCCGGATCGTGCGTATCTGCCGATCAGGCTGTGTGCGCTCCAGATCGAGGTGAAGCAGACCGTTACGCAACTCGGCCCCTCCCACCTCAACACCGTCGGCAAGCACAAAGGTCCGCTGGAACTGACGGGCGGCGATGCCGCGGTGAAGAAACAGGCGCGTGTCCTCGGGCTCGGTCTGGCGGCCGCGCACGATAAGCTGCCGGTCCTCGACCGTGATCGACAGGTCGTCATCGGAGAAGCCGGCCACGGCGAGGGTGATGCGATAGGCCGTCTCGCTCGTCTGCTCTATGTTGTAGGGAGGGTATCCGCCCGTATCGGTCTTGGCCGTCCGTTCGACAAGGCGTTCGAGTTGCTCGAAGCCAAGCAGAAAGGGATGCGAGCCCAAAGCCATCTTCGTCATGGACACGTCCTTCATCAAGCGACTGTGTGTTCCGGCGGTCCCGTTGCGGCGACCGCCCCTGTCATCAATATGGGAAGCATGATGGACCCGCGCAAGAGCACGGGCTTGCCCGGCGCGGCGCTTTGCGGCATCTTCGGCGCAAATGAACGATCAATCGCCCCAGAAGCCCGGCTCCGCGAAGATGGACCATGACGACGTCCTGCGCGTCGAACTGGCCGTGCTCAAGTGTGAGCATCGCGATCTCGACGAAGCGGTCGCGGCACTGCATGGTGGACTGTCCGACGCGCTGACGCTGCAGCGACTCAAGCGGCGCAAGCTGCTCCTCAAGGACAAGATCGCCGCGATCGAGGACAGGCTCTTTCCCGACATCATCGCCTGAGCCGCATCGGGCGCACCGCTCCCTCAAGGGGTTGCCCGGCACGCGGGCGAAGCCGCGCGGATCCCCCGGCCCACGGGCCCCTCGGCGCGCCGATATCCCCGAAGGCCAAGCTCCGGCGGGCACGGTTGCGCCCCGCGATGCCGCCGCTATGATCGCCGGCGGCCGCCAAGGCCGGTCTTGTCACGGTTGCGGAGAAAGCGATGGGCGCGCGGGTCGGAATCATCATGGGTAGCCAGTCCGACTGGCCAACGATGCGCGAGGCCGCCGAGATCCTCGGCACGCTCGGCGTGACGCATGAGCGCCGGATCGTCTCCGCGCATCGCACGCCCGACAGGCTGTGGGATTACGGCCGCGGGGCCGTCGATGCCGGCCTGCAGGTGATCATCGCCGGCGCCGGCGGGGCCGCGCATCTGCCGGGAATGGTCGCCTCCAAGACACGCGTGCCGGTGATCGGCGTGCCGGTCCAGACACGGGCCCTCGGCGGGCTCGACAGCCTTTATTCCATCGTGCAGATGCCGCGCGGCTTTCCCGTCGGCACAATGGCGATCGGTGCGGCGGGCGCTTTCAACGCCGGTCTCATGGCGGCCGGCATCCTCGCGCTCAACGATCCCGAGCTCGCCGCCAGGCTCGAGGCGTGGCGCTCCGAGCTGTCGGCCTCGATCCCGCAGGAGCCGGTCGATGAGTGATCTTGAACGCCTGCGCCCCGGCGCGGTCATCGGCATCCTGGGCGGAGGGCAGCTGGGACGGATGCTCGCCATGGCGGCCGCGCGGCTCGGGCTCGAGGTGCATGTCTTCGAGCCGGGCGCGAACCCGCCAGCCGCCGCCATGGCCGCCACGACCGTGACGGCGCCCTACGAGGATGAGGAGGCCCTGCGCCGCTTTGCCGAAGGGGTCGATGTCGTCACCTATGAATTCGAGAACGTCCCCACATCGGCGCTCGATCTGATCGAGACGCTGCGTCCGATCCGGCCCGGGCGCGAGGCGCTCAGGATCAGCCAGGACCGCCTCACCGAGAAGGACTACCTCACCGGGCTCGGCCTGAACTGCGCGCCCTATGCCGCCGTCGACGACGCGGCCTCCCTGGACGCGGCCCTGGGGCGGATCGGTACGCCCGCCATCCTCAAGACGCGGCGCATGGGCTATGACGGCAAGGGACAGGCGCGGCTGGCGCATCGCGATGACGCGCCCGCCGCGCTCGAGGCCATGCAGGGCCAGGCGGCCGTGCTTGAAGGCTTCGTCGATTTCTCGGCCGAGATCTCGGTGATCGGTGCCCGCGGCGCCGACGGGCGCGTCGCCTGTTTCGATCCCGGGGAGAACGTCCATCGCGGCGGCATTCTGCACAGCACCACCCTGCCCGCCCGCATTCCACGGGCGGTCACCGCAGATGCGGTCCTGATCGCCGGGCGCATCCTCAACGCGCTCGATTACGTGGGCGTGCTCGGCGTCGAGCTTTTCGTCACGCCGGGGGGGCTCGTGGTCAACGAGATCGCGCCGCGGGTGCACAATTCGGGCCACTGGACGCAGGATGGCTGCGTCATCGACCAGTTCGAGCAGCATATCCGCGCGGTGGCCGGCTGGCCGCTCGGCGACGGCACCCGCCACAGCGATGTCGAGATGCTCAACCTGATCGGCGATGACGTCGAGGACGTGGCGCGGATCGTCGAGAACAGCCATTGCGCGCTGCATCTCTATGGCAAGGCCGAGAGCCGTCCGGGCCGCAAGATGGGGCATGTGAACCGCATTCTCGGCCCCGCCGGCGGCGCCCCGCGCGAGCCCGGCCGCTAATCCCGCGCGAACCGTCCTTCTCGCAGGAAGGCGACCACCTGTTCGATGACCAGCGGGCTCATCATCATGAATGTATGCGTCACCGGCAGCACGATGTGATCGTCCATGCCGGCCAGACGCGTCGAGGCCACCGAAACCTTCCCATCGTCCGGTCCGTCGATCACTGTCGAGTAAAGCGGATTGAAGGACTGGTTCCCGGCAATCACCCCGAGCTCGAATTGCGGCGCGCCGAGCTGTTCGGGCAGGCTGCCCGGCCCGGTGCCGAGCTGCTGTCCGGCCGGCCCGTTCAGCCAGCGGAACGGCTCCAGATCGCGGAACGTGTCGACCAGCTCGCTGCCATGGTTCGGCGGCCCCATCATCACGACCCGGCCCAGCCTCTCGACCGTGTTCCGCTCGAGCCAGACCCGCACCAGGATACCGCCGAGCGAATGGGTAACGAAATTGACGCGGGCATCGCCGCAGGCCGCGACCGCCTTGGGCAGGATGCGCTCGGCCAGCGCGCCGATCGGCGCCTCCGTCGAGCTGTAGTTGGCATTGACGGTGCCATAGCCCGCATCCTGCAGGGCTTCTGCCATGATCTCCATCGAGGTGGCGCTGCGGGCAAGGCCATGCAGGAGCACGACGCATTCCGCCGCCTCGACCGTCTTGGCAGGCTGCGCCGTGGCCGCAGCCCCGGAAGCCGCGAGGAGCAATCCGGCGGCGGCAAGAACGCGTATGAAGGGGCGCTGTCTCATGCGCGGAAACCTAGCGCGGCGCGGGGGATTTGGAAGGGCCGGGCCAGGTGCGGGAGCGGCTTTGCAAGGGCCCCCGCTCCCCTCAGCGGCGCGCGGGCTTGGCGGCGGCGGCATGCGGTGCGGACCGCGCTCCGACAAGGCCGATCGCGATTCCCCCGATGATCAGCGCGGCCGCCACCCAAAGACGCGCCGTCGGCGGCTCGCCCAGCAGGAGGGCGCCGCCCGCCACCGCGATCAGCGGCACGCTGAGCTGCGCGAGGGCCGCGCTCGATGCCGTGATCTGCGGCAGGAGCCTGTACCACAGCGCGTAGCCGAGGCCGGAGGTGACGATGCCCGAAAGCAGGGCGAGGACAATGCCGGTCGGCGTGGGGGTCAGCGCCCCGTCCTGCGGCGGCGCGAGCAGCAGCGCGCCGAGGGCGATCGGCGCGGCGAGGAGGAAGTTGCCGGCGGTCGCGCCGAGCGCGTCCCGGCTGCCCCGCCCACGCAGCGAGTAAAGCCCCCAGCCCAGCGCCGCGAGGGCCATCAATCCGCCATGCAGCAGTGAAGGCACCGCCACCCCCGTCGGCCAGAGCAGCCAGGCCAGCCCCGCAAGGGCCAGAAACGCCCCCGCCACGCGCGCCGGGGGGACACGCTCGCCGCCGATCACGGCACCCGCGAACATGGTGACCTGCACACCGCCGAAGAGGATGAGCGCTCCGATACCGGCATCGAGCGCAAGATAGGCGATCGAGAAACCCAGGACGTAGAGCGCGAGCGCCGCCGCGCCGATCGGACCGCCATGGGCGAGCGCGCCGGGATTGCGATCACGCAGCAGCACCAGGAGAGCGAGGATGGCCGCTCCCGAAACGAGGCGGATCGCGGCGAATTCGAACGCGCCGATCGCGCTTCCGGCAAGCGCCATGCGGTTCAGCACCGAATTGGCGGCGAAGGCGACCATGACGAGGGCCGTGAGAAGGGCGAGACGCAGCATCGGGCCTTCCTGCCAACAAACCGCGCCTGCCGCAATGGCCCGCTGCGGATCGGTGCATGGCCCCTGCCCGCCCGGCGCACGCGGCTTCGGGCCATGCCGGCGCAGGGGCACGGCTGGCCCCGGGGATGCGCAGCGCGGACCCCGGAATGCGAAAAGGGGGCGCCCCGAAGGACGCCCCCTGTCATGCGTGCAGCCGGCATTTGGCCGGTGCGGCCGATGATTACATCATGCCGCCCATGCCGCCCATGCCGCCCATGTCGGGCATGCCGCCGCCGGCGCCAGCGCCTTCCTTCTGCGGCTTGTCGGCGACCATCGCCTCGGTGGTGATCAGCAGGCCGGCGATCGAAGCCGCATCCTGCAGAGCCGTCCGGACGACCTTGGCCGGGTCGATCACGCCGAACTTGAACATGTCGCCATATTCTTCGGTCTGCGCGTTGAAGCCGAACTTGAGATCGTCGGATTCGCGGATTTTGCCCGCAACGACCGAGCCGTCGACGCCGGAGTTCTCGGCGATCTGGCGCAGCGGAGCCTCAAGGGCCTTGCGCACGATCGAGATGCCGACATTCTGGTCGCTGTTCGCGCCTTCCAGGCCGTCGAGCGCCTTGGCGCCCTGCACCAGGGCGACACCGCCGCCCACGACGATACCTTCCTGAACGGCCGCACGGGTCGCGTTCAGCGCGTCATCGACACGGTCCTTGCGCTCCTTCACTTCCACTTCGGTCATGCCGCCGACGCGGATGACGGCAACGCCGCCGGCCAGCTTGGCAACACGCTCCTGCAGCTTCTCGCGGTCGTAATCGGAGGTCGTCTCTTCGATCTGGTTGCGGATCTGGGCAACGCGCGCCTCGATCTCGCCCTTCTCGCCCGCGCCGTCGACGATGGTGGTCTCGTCCTTGGTGAGGGTGACCTTCTTGGCCGTGCCGAGCATATCCATGGTGACGTTCTCGAGCTTCATGCCGAGATCTTCGGAGATCACCTGGCCGCCGGTCAGGATCGCGATGTCCTGCAGCATGGCCTTGCGGCGATCACCGAAGCCCGGTGCCTTGACGGCCGCGATCTTCAGACCGCCGCGCAGCTTGTTCACGACGAGCGTGGCAAGGGCTTCGCCCTCGACATCCTCGGCGATGATCAGCAGCGGCTTCTGGCTCTGGATGACCGATTCCAGCAGCGGGACCATCGGCTGCAGCGAGGAGAGCTTCTTCTCGTGCAGCAGGATCATGCAGTCTTCCAGCTCGGCGACCATCTTGTCGGGGTTGGTCACGAAGTAGGGCGACAGGTAGCCGCGATCGAACTGCATGCCTTCGACGACATCGGTTTCGGTCTCGAGGCCCTTGTTCTCCTCGACGGTGATGACACCCTCGTTGCCGACCTTCTGCATCGCGTCGGCGATCTGGCGGCCGATCTCGGCCTCGCCATTGGCGGAGATGGTGCCGACCTGGGCAACTTCGTCGCTGTCGGAGACGGGACGGGCAGCGGCCTTGATGGCCTCGACGACTTTCGTGGTGGCCAGGTCGATGCCGCGCTTGAGGTCCATCGGGTTCATGCCGGCGGCAACCGACTTGAGGCCTTCCTTGATGATCGCCTGGGCGAGCACGGTGGCGGTGGTTGTGCCGTCGCCGGCCTCGTCATTGGTCCGGGAAGCGACTTCCTTGACCATCTGGGCGCCCATGTTCTCGAACTTGTCTTCCAGTTCGATTTCCTTGGCGACGGAGACACCGTCCTTCGTGATGCGCGGGGCACCGAAGGATTTGTCGATGACCACGTTGCGGCCCTTGGGGCCGAGAGTGACCTTCACCGCGTTCGCGAGGGTGTTGACACCCTTCAGCATCCGGTTGCGGGCATCGGTATCGAATTTGACGTCCTTGGCAGCCATGATGGCTCCTCCTTGAATGTCTGTAAATTTCTAGTCGAAGGATCGGACGATCAGGCGATGATGCCCAGGATGTCCGACTCTTTCATGATCAGCAGCTCTTCGCCGTCGAGGGTGATCTCGGTGCCCGACCACTTGCCGAACAGGACCTTGTCGCCCGTCTTGACGCCCATCTCGATCAGCTCGCCCGAATCCTTGCGCGCGCCCTCGCCAACGGCGACGATCTCGCCTTCGGCGGGCTTTTCCTTCGCGCTGTCGGGGATGATCAGACCGCCCTTGGTCTTCTCGTCGGATTCGACACGGCGGACCAGCACGCGGTCATGCAGCGGTTTGAAAGCCATCTGTGAACGCTCCTTCATAGAGTTGTTTGCATCTGTTGGCACTCTCCTGAGGTGAGTGCTAGCAGCCTTGATCTAGGAAAGAGCCTTCTGGCTGTCAAGCAGATCGCGCGGCGAAATTTCGGCGCTGTCGGTGTTGTGTAGGAACCCTATCGGGCCTTCGATCCGTTTCCCCGGGAGGCAAGAGGGGTGAGGTGATGACACAAGCCGAAGAGGAGCTTATGTGGCAGCTCGAGCATGACTACTGGTTATGCAGCATGGGCGGCAGACGGCAAAGCACCGATGCCAGCTCGATCGCGGTCTTCGGCGGCGCCGCGCATGCCGTGACGGGCGACGCGCTCGAGAGGGCCCATGCCCATGGCCCTGAATACGAACATGTCGAACTGACGCAACGCGCCTATGCCAGGCCGTCCGTCGGGGTCGCGGTCCTGGGCTATACGGTGGTTGCGCGCGACAGGGAAAACCGCCGGAAGAAAATGGTCTGCACCTCCGTCTGGCTGAGACGGAACGGCATCTGGACCCATATCCAGCATCAGCAATCCCTCCAGGACACCGCCTGAGCCCCTGCCCTTCGGCGCCATCCCTTCGGCCGCCCCGCTCCTCTTACTCGGGATCCGCGCCGGCGCCCATGCGGACGCTCCCTCCTCCCGCCCCGGCGGGGGGCGCGGCAGGGGTGGATGTTGAGGCAGCAACCAGGGTTGCGGCGGCGTCCTGCCCCGCTTCGGTGAGCGCGTAGACCCCCGTGGAGACACGCTCGAACCAACCGTAATGGTTGTCGGCCATCATCCGCGTGGCGCGCGCCACGCCCGTTCCGCGTGCCACGTCAGCGCCCCGGCACGGCCCATGCGCCGCCAGGTGGGCCGCGCAGAGGCCGGCATCCTGCCTGTAGGCGGTGACGAGCTTGCGCCCGCCGGTGCCGCCCGGGTTGGGATCGCCCCGCCTGGCACGGAACTCCGCCAGCAGGCGGGCCCGGCGCGCCGGCGCGCGGCGCGGGCGATAGGGCTCGGGATCGCACAGGATGGCGACCCCCCCCGCCGCGCTCACCGTCATCAGGCCAAGGCCCAGCCTCGAGCACAGCCCCGCATCGGCCGCATGCGCCTTCGTCCCGGCACGGCCCTGCCGGCGCGGCACGCACAGATAGACCAGATCGCTCAGCGCCTGGCGCGCGATGCCCTGCCGCAGCAGCGCGAGGGTGAAGCCGAGCTTCAGCTCGACGATCACCATCTGCGTGCCCGCCGCGTCGCATGCCACCACGTCCGCCGCGCCCACCTCCCCCTTCACCTCGTAGGAGAGGCCCTCGAAGTAGCGTTTGACGAAAGGATAGAGATCGGTTTCCCGGGCAAAGCTCATGCCCGAAGGCTACCTCGCCCGCATGCCGGCGGGAAAGCCAATTCGTCGCGGGTGACAAGCCGCCGCCCCATCCGTATAAGCGGCAAAAATCCGATTTAGCTGCGAGGAAGTTTGCAGATGACGACCTTTGTCTTCGGCCACAAGGCACCCGATACAGATTCCACCGGATCGCCCATCATCTGGGCCTGGTACATGACCGAGATCCAGGGCAAGTCCGCCGAGGCGCGGCTGCTTGGCACGCCCAATACCGAAGCCGCCTGGATGCTGGAGCGCTGGGGCCTCGAGCAGCCCGCGATCCTCGAGGATGTCGAGGATGGACAGCGCGTGGTCATCGTGGACACCAACAATCCCGCGGAGCTTCCCGCCAATATCAACAAGGCCGACATCCGGGCGATCATCGACCATCACCGCCTGGTAGGCGGGCTCGAGACGCGCGGCCCCGTCGGGATCACCATGCAGCCGCTCGCCTGCACCGCGACGATCATGCACAAGCTGATGGGCGATGACGCCTCCAAGATGCCCGAGGCGATCAAGGGCGCGATGCTGTGCTGCATCCTGAGCGACACGCTCGAGTTCCGCTCGCCGACGACGACCGACGAGGACCGCGACCTCGCGATCGCGCTGGCCAAGGATCTGGGCATCGAGATCCCGGCTCTGGCATCGGAGATGTTCGCCGCGAAGTCCGACGTGTCGCGCTTCTCCGAAGCCGAGCTCCTGCGGATGGACAGCAAGGAATTCGAGACCGGTGGGACCAGCTTCCGCGTCTCCGTGCTCGAGACGACCTCCCCGGAGACGGTGCTCAAGCGCAAGGACGCCCTGATCGAGGCGATGCCGCATGTCGCCTCCGAGGACGGCGTCGCGCAGGTCCTGCTCTTCATCGTCGACATCCTCAAGGAAGAGGCGACGCTTCTCGTGCCCAACGATACCGTGCGCAGCGTGGCCGAGAAGTCCTTCGCGACGGTCTGCAGCGGCGATACGGTCGTGCTGCCCGGCGTTGTCAGCCGCAAGAAGCAGATCATCCCGAACCTCACGGTCTGATCGCCCGCCCTTCCGCTCGCGAAGGGGTGAACGCTTTCTGGCGCGCGGTCCCGCCCGCGCGCCATTTTCATGTCGCCGCCCCGTCCCGGGCCGGCCATTCCCATCGCAGGAGCCGTTCGCAATGAACCGCATCATCGAGAGCCTGGGCGAGATCAGCCAAAATTACGACGCGCTCTTCTGCGATCTCTGGGGCTGCCTGCATGACGGGCGGCGCGCCTTTCCCGAGGCGGTCGAGGCCTTGCGCGCCTTTCGCGCGGATGGCGGGACGGTGGTGCTGCTGACCAATGCGCCCCGCCCCCGCGCCAGCGTCGAGACGCAGATCGCCCGTTTCGGCATCCCCGAGGATTGCTGGGACACCATCGCGACCTCCGGCGACAGCGCCCGCGCCGCGATGTTCCGCGGCGCCGTCGGGGCGCGCGTGTGGTTCATGGGACAGTCCTTCGACGAGCCGTTCTTCTCGCCGATGAAGATGATCGCCGATCCGGTCCCGGTCGAACGGGTCGCTCTGGAGGAGGCCGAGGGCATCGTCTGCACCGGACCCTTCGATCCGTTGCAGCCTCCCGAAGCGCTCTTGCCGCAGCTGCGCGCGGCGCAGGCGCGCGGCCTGCCGCTGCTCAACGCCAATCCCGACCTGATGGTCGATCGCGGCGAGGTGCGCGAGTGGTGCGGCGGTGCCGTGGCGGCGCTCTATGCGCAGATCGGCGGCACCGTCCTCTCCTTCGGCAAGCCGCATCCGCCCGTCTATGCCCTCGCCCGCGAGCGGCTCGGCGAGATCGGACGCGACATGGCGCAGGACCGGATCCTCGCCGTCGGCGACGGCATCGTGACCGACATTGCCGGCGCAGCGCAGGACGGGATCGATTCGCTCTTCGTGACCGGCGGCCTCGCCGCGGCCGAGACGCGGACGGGTCGGCAGCCCGACCCCGAGGCCCTGCGCGGCTTCCTCGATGAGCAGGGTGCGGCTCCCGAATATTCCATCGGAAAGCTGCGCTGAAAATTCCGACTGGATTTTTCGCGCTTGCAGCGTAATATGATTTCAAGCGCCGCGATGCGCTTGGATTTTTATTGCGTGAGGACTCCCGTGTTGGACAATATGCCCCGCGGCACAATCTGTATCGAGGATATCGAGATCGGGATGTCCCGCCACCTGTGGAAAGATGTCACCGATCGCGACATCGAGCTGTTCTCCGAGGTTTCGACCGATCGCAACCCGGTGCATCTCGACGAGACCTACGCGCAGGAAACGATCTTCGGGGGCCGGATCGCGCATGGGATGCTGACCGCCGGGCTGATCTCGGCGGTGATCGGCGAGCAGCTTCCCGGCCATGGCACCATCTACATGGGGCAGACACTGAAATTCCTCGGCCCCGTGCGCCCCGGCGACCGGGTCCGCGCCGAGGTCACGGTGACCGCGATCGACCTGCCCCGGCGCCGCGTGGAACTGGCCACCAAATGCGTCGTGGACGGCAAGGTCGTCCTGCAGGGCGAGGCGACGGTGCTGGCGCCATCCGCCAAGCTCGACTGAGCGGGCGCTCCGGGCACTTGCGCAAACCGCGCCCGGGGGCTATCCGCCCCGATATGCGTATAGTGAGGCATTATCGCGGGACGGCCCCAGAAGATCGCGGTGCAAGTGCCGCGATCGGCAATTTCGACGGCGTGCACCTGGGCCACCAGCATATCATCGACATCGCCCGGCGCGGCGCGCAGGAGCGGTCGGCGCCGCTGGGTGTTCTGACCTTCGAGCCGCATCCGCGCCAGTATTTCGCGCCCGTCGCCCCGCCCTTCCGCCTGATGAGCGCGCAGTCCCGCGCCAACAGGCTGGCGCGCCTCGGCGTCGAACGCCTCTATGAGCTTCCCTTCGACGCGGCGCTCGCGGCCCTGCCGCCCGAAGCTTTCGCGCGGGAGGTGATCCACGAGGGGCTGGGCCTGTCGCATATCGTCATCGGCGCCGATTTCCGCTTCGGCGCCGAGCGCGCGGGCGATGCCGCCGATCTGCGCCGGTTCGGCGAGCGGATGGGGTTCGATGTCAGCCTGGCCGATCTCGTCGGGGCGGCGGGAGGGGAGATTTCCTCCACCCGGATCAGGGAAGCGCTCAGCGCCGGCGATCCGGTCTCGGCGCGCCGGATGCTGGGCCATCACCACCGGATCGAGGGAGCGGTGATCGGCGGGGAGCGGCGCGGACGCGAGCTGGGCTATCCCACCGCGAACATGTCGCTCGAGGGGCTGCATCTGCCGGCCTTCGGGGTCTATGCCGTGCGGGTCCAGGTCCTGGACGGAGCGCATGCGGGGTCCCATGACGGCGTCGCCTCGCTGGGGGTGCGCCCGATGTTCGGCGAGAACACCGCCAATCTCGAGACCCACCTGTTCGATTTCTCCGGCGATCTCTACGGCGCGCAGCTTTCCGTCGCGCTCGTCGCCTATCTGCGGCCCGAGGAGCGGTTTGAGAGCCTTGATGCACTCATCGCGCAGATGGATGCCGACAGCCGCGAGGCGCGCCGCGCCCTTCAGAGCCAGCCATGAGCCGGCCGCGCAAGCCCGGCGGGCCGACCCGCGCGCTCGGCCACCCCAATGCCGCCCGGCGGGCCGCGGCCCCCGCCCTGCGGCCGCGGTTCTGGGAGACGGTGCCGCTTGCGCAGATGCGCCCGGCCGAATGGGAGGCGCTTTGCGACGGCTGTGGCAAATGCTGCCTCAACAAGCTCGAGGATGCCGATACCGGGCAGGTCGAGTTGACCCGCGTCGCCTGCCGCCTGCTCGACGATGCCACATGCCGCTGTGCCCATTACGAGACGCGCAAGCAGTTCGTGCCAGAATGCGTGGTCCTCACCCCCGGCAATATCGGCGACATCGCCTACTGGATGCCGCGCACCTGTGCCTACCGCCTGCTGCATGAAGGCGCGCCGCTGCCCGAATGGCACCCGCTGCGCACCGGCGATCCGCAGAGCGTCCACGCGGCCGGCGTCTCGGTCAGGGGCTGGACGGTGCCCGAGTTCGAGGTCGCGGAGGACGAATTCGAAGATTACATCATCGAGGAGCCGACCTGAGATGTATTACGCCTCCGACAATGCCGGGCCCGCCCACCCGAAGGTGATGCAGGCCCTGATGCGTGCCAACGAGGGGTATGCCCTGCCCTATGGCAAGGACGACGCGGCGGCGCGTGTCGCAGGCAGGCTGCGCGAGATTTTCGAGGCCCCGGACGCGGCAGTGCACCTCGTCGCCACCGGGACGGCGGCCAATTCACTCGCCCTCGCCTGCATGTGCCGCCCGTGGGAGACGGTCTTCTGCGCCGATCTCGCCCATGCCGAGGAGGACGAATGCGGGGCACCGGAATTCTTCACCGGCGGCGCCAAGCTGACGCTCGTCGAGACCGCTGAGGGGAAGATCACGCCCGAGAGCCTTGAGGTGGCGCTGGCCCGCCGGCCGCGCGGCAGCGTGCATGGCGTGCAGCCCGGCCCTCTCACCCTGACCAACCTGACCGAACGGGGCACGCTCTACACCCCCGGCGAGGTCGCCGCGCTGGCCGCCATGGCCCATGCCGGCGGCAGCGCCGTGCATCTCGACGGCGCGCGGATCGCCAATGCGCTGGTGGCTGCCGGCTGCAGTCCGGCGGAGATGACGTGGAAGGCGGGTGTCGACGCGGTGAGTTTCGGCGGCACCAAGAACGGTCTTCTGGGCGTCGAGGCGGTGATCCTTTTTGACCCCGATCTCTCCTGGGAGTTCGAGCTGCGGCGAAAGCGCGGCGCGCATCTCTTCTCCAAGCACCGCTTCCTTTCGGCGCAGATGGAGGCCTATCTTCACGAGGGGCTCTGGCTCGAGATGGCCGCCGCGGCCAATGCCGCCGCCGCCGAGCTCGCGCATGCGCTGCGCCGGGTTCCCGGTGTCGCGCTGCTGCACGAGCCCGCGGGCAACATGATCCATGCGCAGTGGCCGCGTGCCGCGCATCGGCGCCTGACCGAAGCCGGGGCGCGCTACTATCCCGCCGGCCCCCTCGAGGGCGACGGCGCGGCGCCCCTTGCCGCGCGGCTGGTCTGCGACTGGTCCTCGCGGGCCGCGGACCGCGAGGCGTTCATCGCCCTGCTCGCCGGCTGATCCGCCGGGCTCAGCGCTTCGAGGAAAGATACCAGTCGAGATCGGGCAAGCGGTCCTGGCCCCAGAAGCGCTGCCCGTCATCGGTGACGTAGAAGGGCGCGCCGAAGACGCCGGCCTTCACCGCCTCGTCGAGATTGCGCTCGTAGGTCTCGGCCCCGGCGAGCAGCCCGCTGCTTGCGAGATCGGGATCGAAGCCGGCGGCGGCGAGGCAGTCGCGGATCACCGATTCCTCGGCGATGTCCTGCTCCCCGGCCCAGCAGGCCCGCGTCAGCCCATGCACGAGCGCGCCCAGATCACCCCCGCCCGCCTGCTGCGCGGCGATGATCGCGTAGGAGGAGGGCGCCATGTTCGTCGGCCAATGCGCCGGACGCAGGTTCAGCGTCATGCCCAGCCGGGCGGCGCGCCGCTCCATGTCCTGAAGCCGGTAGTCCTGCCGGTTGGGATGCCGGTCCTTGGGCGGCGTGCCGCCGGTGCGCGCGAAAAGCTGCATGATGTCGAGCGGCTTGTAGGTGATCGTCGCGTCATGCGCCGCCGCGATCCGCTCGAGCTCGGTGCCTGCGAGGTACGTATACGGCGACAGTGTCGCAAAGTAGTAGTCGATCTGTGCCATATCCGTGTCTAGCCTTTCCATGAGGTTTGCGCGACGGTAGCGTCATGCTAAGCGAAGTCAACGTGTCCTTCCCAGGACATCTTGCAGCCCAAGGACCCCCGACAATGCCCTCCATGACCGAGCCGAAGCTGATCTCCGGCAATGCCAACCCGACACTTGCACGCAGCATCGCGCGCCGGATGACCATGCATCGGGGGATCAACACGAACCTCGTCGATGCCCGCGTGGAGCGGTTCAACGACCAGGAGATCTTCGTCGAGGTCTACGAGAACGTGCGCGGCGAGGACATGTTCGTCATCCAGCCGACCTCGAACCCGGCCAATGACAACCTGATGGAGCTGCTGATCATGGCCGATGCGTTGCGCCGCTCCTCGGCCGCGCGCGTGACGGCCGTGATCCCCTATTTCGGCTATGCGCGGCAGGACCGCCGCACCAAGGCCCGCACGCCGATCACCGCCAAGCTGGTGGCCAACATGATGGTCGAGGCCGGGATCGAGCGGGTGCTGACGCTCGATCTGCATGCCGCGCAGATCCAGGGCTTCTTCGATATCCCGGTCGACAATCTCTATGCCTCGCCGGTCTTCGCGCTCGACATCCGCCATGCCTTCGCCGGCCGGCTCGACGAGGTGATGGTGGTCTCGCCCGATGTCGGCGGCGTGGCGCGGGCCCGCGATCTGGCGCAGCGCATCGGGGTGCCGCTCTCGATCGTCGACAAGCGCCGCGAGAAGCCCGGCGAGATCGCGGAGATGACGGTCATCGGCGACGTGACGGACAAGGTCTGCATCATCGTGGACGATATCTGCGACACGGCCGGGACCTTGTGCAAGGCGGCGGAGACGCTGATGAATGCCGGTGCCAAGGAGGTTCACTCCTACATCACCCATGGCGTGCTCAGCGGCCCTGCCGTGGGCCGGATCACCAATTCGGTGATGAAGAGCCTCGTGATCAGCGACAGCATCGAGCCCACCGCGGCGGTCAGGGACGCGCCGAACATCCGCATCGTGCCCACCGCGCCGATGTTCGCGCAGGCGATCCTCAACATCTGGAACGGCACCTCCGTGTCGTCCCTCTTCGATGCCGAAACGCTCGGCCCGATCTATGAAGGCATGTATTCGAGCCAGTAGGGCCAGCGCCGCGGCTCGGGGTGGGTGAGCCTCCGGGCCGCCCTGCCCCGTCCTTTACGGCGTCCTTCACGGCGTCCTTCTCGGGCCGACTGGTTCGGATCGACCTGCACCGACCAACCCGCCCTGAGTGCCGGTGGCTGGATCAGCACTGGCGCGGCGGCAGGCCACCGACGAGGACCGCCCTGAAATCGTTGACATTGGTGCCCGTGGGACCCGTCACGAACAGATCGCCCGCGGCATCGAACGCGCTCCACGCCTCGTTGCGCGACAGGTCCTCGGCCGGATCGCGGTCCGCCGCGCGCATCCTCAGGACACTGCTGCCATCGGCGAAGGCGCCGGCATTGTCCTGCGATCCGTCGATGCCGTCGGTATCGGCGGCGAGCGCGGTGATCTGCGTCGATCCCGCGATCCCGTGCGCGAGCGCCAGGAGGAATTCGGTGTTGCGCCCCCCGCGCCCCCCTGACCCGCGCAGCGTTACCGTGGTCTCGCCCCCCGACAGCAGCAGGCAGGGCGCGGCGAAGGGCCGGCCGCGTGCGGCAATCTCGCGCGCGATGGCAGCATGGACATGGCCGACATCGCGCGCCTCGCCCTCGATACTGTCCGACAGGATATGCGCCGGCACCCCGTGCGCCTGCGCCAATGCCGCCGCCGCTTCGAGCGAATGGCGGGCCGACGCGATGACGCGGACCTCGTTGCGACTGAATTCGGGGGCGTCGGGCAAGGGCGATTCGGGGGGCGCCGCATCCAGATAGGCCTTGATGCGCGGCGGCAGGGTGATGCCATGGGCGGCGGCGGCAGCGAGCGCGGCGGCCCTGCGCCCAGGATCGGGCACCGTGGGACCCGAGGCGACCTGCGCCGGATCGTCTCCGGGAATGTCCGATACCACGAGGCTGACAACCCGTGCAGGGGCCGCCATGGCGGCAAGCCGTCCGCCCTTGATCCGGCTGACCTGCTTGCGCAGGGCGTTCATCACGCCGATCGGCGCACCGGAGGCCAGAAGGGTCTCGTTGAGGGCGATCTCGTCGGCAAGCGTCAATCCCTCGGCCGGGGCGGGCAGAAGCGCCGATCCCCCACCGCAGATCAGCGCCACCACGAGATCGTCCGGGCCCAAGCCCTGCACGGCCCGCTCCAGCGCGGCGCTCGCATCGAGCCCCGCCTGGTCCGGCACGGGATGCGCAGCCTCCATCACCGTTATCCGCTCGCAGGGCGCGGCGTAGCCATATCGGGTCACGACCACGCCGGTCAGCGGACCGGGCCAGAGGGATTCGAAGGCGGCGGCAAGCTGCGCGGCGCCTTTCCCGGCGCCGATCACCACGGTGCGGCCACGCGGCATCTGGGGCAGGGATTCCTGCAGGATGACCCGGGGATCGGCGGCCGCGACGGCCGCCGAGAAGAGATCCGCGAGAAACGCGCGCTCAGGCAGTTGGGTCATCGGCGCGCTCCGTGCGGCCCGCCGGATCCGGTGCGCATCGATACGGGGGGCATGCGCGCCGGGCTCCGATCAGAAGTCGAGAACGATCCGGCGGGTGATGCCGACGCGGATCCCGTATTGGTCACGCTCGCCCTGCTGGACGATGGGGCTGTTCTCGGCATCACCGGTGAAGCGGTCCCAGGTCACCGCGCCCTCGATGCCCCAGTTGTCGTCGAGCCGGTAGCTCGCGCCGACCTCGATCCCCGCGCTGACGACGCCGCCCTCGGGGTCGTAGGCACCGAAATTGCCGCCCGCCAGCATGTTGGCGGTCGATTCGGCCGGGCTCACACCGAAATACGTATCGACGTAATCATCCGAGCCGAGCAGGACGCGCGGTCCGACCGAGAGGGTCAGGTTGCTCGTGGGATGCATCTTGACGTCGGCGCCAAGCTCTCCGACGACGCTCTCATGCCCGATCACGCCGTAGCGCATGTCGGCGAAGGCATCGAAATTGTAGGAGCTGTAGCTCAGGCCGACACCCAGCTCGGCGGTGGCATCGACGGTGTCGAGGCCGGCCAGTTCGGGGCTCTCCTCGGCGGAGCGCTCGTCGATATAGCGGAACGAGCCGCGCAGACCGAAGCCATCACGGGCCATGTTGGGATCGATGGAGCCGAAGCTGCGGCCACCGGGCAGGCGCAGATAGCCGAAACCGAACGAGAAATCCGGACCGACCGTGTAATCGCCGGAACCGAAATATTCGGGCGCCGAGGCGACGCCGCCGCGCAGCGTGAAGATGAAGTCGGGTTCGGATGCCGGGGTCACGGTGACCTGCGGCGCGGCCTCGGCATAGATCGGGGCGCGATCCCCCGCGAGAGCGGCGCCGGGAAGGACCAGCAAGGACAGCGCGCCGGCAACGGTGGCGCGGACTTTTACGGATTTCGAGAGGGGCATGGCAGCTCCGGGGCACACATGTGTCAGGTTGCAATCTAAGTAACAGAACACGGGGTTGTTCCTACCCCTCGGCAAGAAAACGCCGGTTCTGTGGCAGAAAAGACGACTTTGCGCTTTTCGTGTGTTCGCCCTATATGAGCGGGCATGATTGCCGAATTCATCAAGCGCCTGACCGCGCCGGATCCCGCCCCTTTCGCCGATGCCGATGCACGCCTGGCGCTCGCCGCACTTCTGGTGCGCATCGCGCGCGCCGATGGCGTTTACGCCCCCGAGGAGCGGGGCCGCATCGACCGCGTCCTCGCGGCGCGCTATGGCCTTGCCTCCGGCGACGCGGCCGAGCTGCGCGCCCAGGCGGAAGGCGTCGAGGCAGAAGCGCCCGACACCGTGCGTTTCACACGCGCGATCAAGGATGCCGTCTCCTACGAGGAGCGCCTGCAGGTCATCGAGGCGCTGTGGGAGATCGTCCTCGCCGACGGCACCCGCGACGACGAGGAGGATGCGCTCCTGCGAATGCTCGCCCCGATGCTGGGCGTCAGCGACCGAGACAGCAATCTCGCCCGCCAGTCGGTGGAGAAGCGCCGCCAATGATCGCGGCACTGCCGATGTATGACCGCGAGCAAACCGCCGCGGCGCATGATGCGTTCTGGGAAGCGCTGCGCGAGGAGTTGCGGGCGGGCGGCGTCGCCGCGCCCGAGCGATTGTCGCGCGGCGGCGATCTGTGGTCCGCATGGCAAAGCCCCGACCTGCTTCTCGGACAGGTCTGCTCGCTACCCTACAGGATGCGCCTGCATGGTCACGTGATGCTTCTGGGAACGGCCGATTACGGGCTGCCGGATGCCCCGGCCGGCCATTACTACAGTTATTTCGTGGTGCGCGCCGGCGAGGATCGCGCGCTTGCGGCCCATGCCGGCCGGCGTTTCGCCTGCAATGAATGGATCTCGCATTCGGGCTGGGTCGCGGCGCAGATGGGCGCCGAACTGGCCGGATGCGCCTTCACCGCGGCCTACGAGACCGGCTCGCACTGGCAAAGCGCGCATGACGTGGCCGAGGGCGCGGCCGACATCGCGGCGATCGACGCGATCAGCTGGCGCATCATCGAGGAGCATGCGCCGCAGGTCAGCGCGCGGCTGCAGATCCTGGGGCGCACGCCCGCCTCGCCCGGCCAGGCCTTCATCTGCGCGCCGCGCATGGATGCGGCCGGCATGCGCGCGGCCCTCGGACGGGTCATCGCCTCGGGCGCCGGGGCGCCCCTCGGGATCGGGGGGCTGGTCGACATCGCGGCCCCCGCCTATTGCGAGCTGCCGATCCCGCAGGGGTTGGCCCGTGGCGCGCCGCGAAGGGCCGGCATGGGGGCGCAGACGCCTGAGGACGCCGGGTTGCGTCCCGCCGGGGCCGATTGACCGTTGCAATCGGGGTGAAACTTGCCCTTATTTGCAAAACCCCGATGAAGAGCGAGCCGAACTTGACCGATCAGCCCCCTCCCGTTCTGCGCATGCGTGATCTGCACAAGAGCTACGGCAGTCTCGAAGTCCTCAAGGGCGTCGATTTGATGGCGCGGCGCGGCACTGTCATCTCGCTGATCGGCTCTTCGGGCTCGGGCAAATCGACCTTGCTGCGCTGCGCCAACTTGCTGGAGAACAGCCAGCAGGGCGAGATCGCCTTCGAGGGCGAGCCCGTGCGCTGGCGCGGCGCGGGCCTGTCGCGGCGGCCTGCCGATGCCCGCCAGATCATCCGCATCCGCACCAACCTGTCGATGGTGTTCCAGCAGTTCAACCTCTGGGCGCACATGACCGTCCTTCAGAACGTGATGGAGGCGCCCGTCACCGTGCAGAAGCGCGACCGCGCCGAAGTCGAGCATAAGGCGCGCGCCTATCTCGACAAGGTGGGGATCGGCGACAAGGCCGATGCCTGGCCGGCGCAGCTTTCGGGCGGTCAGCAGCAGCGCGCCGCGATCGCGCGGGCACTGGCCATGGAGCCGCGCGCCCTCCTCTTCGACGAGCCGACCTCGGCGCTCGATCCGGAACTCGAGCAGGAGGTCGTCAAGGTCATCAAGGCCCTCGCCGAGGAAGGGCGCACGATGCTCATCGTCACCCACGACATGCGCATGGCCGCCGATACGAGCGATCATGTCATCTTCCTCCATCAGGGACGGATCGAGGAGGAGGGACCGCCGGACGCGCTGTTCGGCGACCCGAGGAGCACCCGCCTGCGGGGCTTCCTGAGTTCCACCATGGCGCATTGACCCCGCCCTGCCCCAGGCAAGGCCGGCGGGAGCCACGCGCCCCATCAAGAAATCAGCACGGGAGACAACAGATGAAGATTTACGCAATCGCCGCGGCCGCGATCGGCCTGAGCGCGGGAATGGCCCTTGCCGAGGCCCACACGCAGACCCTGCGCCTTGGAACCGAAGGCGCCTACCCTCCCTACAACTTCATCAACGACGCGGGCGAGGTCGACGGCTTCGAGCGCGAGCTTGGCGATGCACTTTGCGCGCAGGCCGAGCTGACCTGCGAATGGGTGACCAACGAGTGGGATTCGATCATCCCCAACCTCGTCTCCGGCAATTACGACACGATCCTTGCCGGCATGAGCATCACCGACGAGCGCGACGAGGTGATCGACTTCACGCAACCCTACTTCCCGCCCGACCCTTCGGTTTTCGTCGCCATGTCCGATGACCTCGACCTCTCCTCGGCGGTGATCGCGGCGCAGACCGGCACGATCCAGGCCAGCCATGTTGCCGAGATGGAGGGCGCGACCCTCGTCGAATTCGCGACGCCCGACGAGACCGTCGCCGCCGTGCGCAACGGCGAGGCCGACGCGGCCCTGGCCGACAAGGCGTTCCTGGCGCCGATCGCCGAGCAGGACGCGACGCTGATGATGATCGGCGAGGATGTCATGCTGGGCGACGGGATCGGGGTCGGCCTGCGCGAGAGCGACACCGAGCTGAAGGACAAGCTCGACGCCGCGATCGACGCGCTGAAGGCCGATGGCAGCCTCAACGAGATGATCAAGAAGTGGTTCGGCGAGGACGCCGCGACCTTCGAGATGTAAGCCCTTCGCGGGCGGGCCGGACGCGTTCGGCCCGCCCGCCCCTGCCAAGGACGCGCCATGTTCGCCGCCTGCACCGACCCTGACGCGCTCGACGGCCTTGCCTGGCTCGGCTGCTACCTGACCACGGGCAAGCACATGGCGTTCTACGCCTCCTTCGGAACGGTCCTGCTGCTGCTGGCCGTGACGGCGCCGGCGGCGCTTCTCTTCGGCTATGGCGGCGCGCTGGCGGCCCGATCGCCCGTGGCACCGCTGCGTTGGCTGGGCAAGACCTACACCGCCGTGGTGCGCGGCGTGCCCGACATCATCTTCTTCCTCTTCTTCGTGATCGCGCTCGACCAGGCCTTCGAATGGCTGCGTCACAAGGCGCTCTGCCCGGGTTGGGACCAGCCCATTCGGCAGGGCAACGATTTCCTCGTCTGCCCCGAGGCCAAGCTGCCGCTCTCCTCGGCGCCGCAATGGGTACACGAGAGCTACGGCTTCGCCCTCGCGGTGCTGACCTTCGCCATCGTCTTCGGCGCCTTCGCCGCAAACGTGATCGAGGGCGCGATGCGCGCCGTGCCGCGCGCCCAGCTCGAAACGGCGGAGGCCTACGGGATGACGCGCGCGCAGGTGACGCGCCGTGTCCTGGTGCCGCAGATGTGGACCTACGCCCTGCCCGGCCTCGGCAACCTGTGGATGATCCTCATCAAGGCGACGCCGCTCCTTTTCCTGCTCGGGGTCGAGGATATCGTCTACTGGGCGCGCGAGCTTGGCGGCTCCAAGACCGACATCTACGCCTATCCCCACCCCGATTGGCGGCTTTGGTATTTCCTCGGTCTCCTGGTCTTCTACCTCGCGCTTACCCGCCTCTCCGAGATCTTCCTCGCGCGGCTCTCGATCCGTGTCGGACGCGGCTTGGACGGTCAGGGCACGCGGGACCTGGAGGTGCAGGGATGAGCTGCGTCCAGACCATCCAGGATTATGCCCTGCGCTCGATGGGGATCGGGGAGCGCCTCCTGCCGCGTTCCGATTTCACCCTGTGCGAGCAGATCGTCCTGATCGGCTCGGGCCTGCTGTGGAACATCTATTTCGGCGTCCTGGCCCTGCTGATCGGCTTCGTCCTCGCTACCGCGTTGGCGCTCGCGAAGGCGTCCCCGCGCCGCTTGCTGCGCAAGCCCGCCGAATGGTTCGTCTTCGTCTTCCGCGGCTCGCCCCTCTTCATCCAGTTCTTCCTGGCCTACCAGGCTTTCGTGCTCCTGCCGCGCAGCGGGATCGAGATCGAGCTCGGGATCACCACGATCACCGCGCAGACCGGCTGGCTCACCAAGGCATGGGCCGGGGCGCTGATCGTCCTGATCCTCAACACGTCGGCCTATTCCGCCGAGATCTTCCACGGCGCCCTGCGCAGCGTGCCGCGCCGCGACATGGAGGCCGCCGACGCCTACGGGCTCACCGGATGGAGCCGGTTCCGCAAGATCACCTGGCCGACGATGCTGCGCCTGGCCTGGCCGTCCTACACCAACGAGGCGATCTTCCTCTTCCACGCGACGACGCTGGTCTTCTTTTCGAGTTTTCCCGCCTGGCAGCAGCGCGGAGACGCGCTCTACTATGCCAACTACTTCGCCGACAAGACCTTCAACCCTTTCGTCCCCTACCCGATCGTCGCGGTCTATTTCATCGCGCTGAGCCTTTGCGTGATCGGCCTCTTCGGCGCGGTGAACCGGCGTCTTAACAGGCATCTGCCGGGGCAGGACAGGCCGCGCCTGCGCCTGCGCCTCAACCTGATCCGCTGAGGCCCGGCCGCCTCGGCCGCGTCTCAGCCACGTCTCAGGACGGCGCCGGGATTCATGATCCCGCGCGGATCGAGCGCGGTCTTGATCGCCCGCATCGCCGCGAGCGCGGCCGGGTCGCCATGCCGCTCGAGCACCTCGACCTTGGCCCGCCCGATCCCGTGTTCGGCACTGAACGAGCCGCCGAGGGAGACCACCAGCGCATCTATGGATTTGCGCAGCATCGGGGCGGCCGGCATGTAGGCGTCCCGCGTCTCGCCTTCCGGGGGGAAAATGTTGTAATGCAGGTTCCCGTCCCCAAGATGCCCGAAGGCGTTGATCCGGAACGGACCCTCCTTGGCGACCATCACGCCGGCCTCCCCGAGGAAGGCGCCGATGCAGGACAGGGGGAGCGAGATGTCATTCGACAGGATCGCGCCGATGCGCCGGTTGGCCTCCGGGATGCTCTCGCGCAGCTTCCACAGCTCCGCCCGCTGGCCGGTGTTCTGCGCGATCACGCCATCATCGGTCAGGCCGGCGCCGCTGCCTGCCAGGAAGAGGTTCTCCAGCAAGGCCTGCGGATCGCCCGCCTCGTTCTCAAGGGCGATGTCGATCAGCACGCACCAGTCGGGAATCTCGCCGAAGGGTTGCCGCACCGGCAGGCCGGCCTGCCCGAGGAACCTCATCCCCTCCCCCGAGATCAGTTCAAAGGCCGAGACGCCGCCGCGGTTCTGCGCCATGGCCAGAAGCTCCAGCGCCGCTTCCGGCCCGGGCACGACCATCAAGGCGGCGCCGTGGCGCGCGGGACGCGGAAAGAGCCGCAGCGCCGCCGCCGTGATGATCCCGAGCGTGCCCTCCGCGCCGATGAGCAGGTTGCGCAGATCGTATCCGGTGTTGTTCTTTCGCAGCCGGTGCAGCCCGTTATAGATCGATCCGTCCGGCAGCACCGCCTCGATCCCCAGGCACAGATCGCGCGCGTTGCCGTAACGCAGGACATTGACCCCGCCGGCATTCGTCGACAGCAGCCCGCCGATCCGGGCGGAGCCCTCCGAGGCGAGCGAAAGCGGAAAGAGACGGTCATGCTCGGCCGCGGCGGCATGGACATCCGCCAGGATCACCCCGCCCTCGGCGATCAGCACATTCTCCGAGCGGTGCACGGCGCGGAGCCGGTTCATGCGCTCCAGGCTCAGAAGGATGGGCCGCGGCGCGCAATTGGTCAGCTGTCCGCCCACAAGGCCGGTCCCGCCGCCATAAGGCTGCACCGCGAGGCCGTGGGCGGAGGCGAAGCGGATCGCGCGCGCCACCTCGTCGACATTGCTCGGACGCACCAAGGCGGCAGCACGCCCCTTCCACAGACCGCGCGGCTCGCGCAGGTAGCCCTCCTCCACCTTGAGCGTGACGGCGCCGGGCAATCTCTGGCCGAGCGTCTCGGCCAGTTCGGGTGTCAGGTCGTTGGGCATCTGTCCCTTCCTGGCGCGAGGGGTGGGAATGAGCGGGCGATCCCCTGCCCGTGGCGGGGCATGGGCGCCGGTGAGCCGCCCGCGTCGAGGAGTGCGCGTGGCGGGGGCGGCCCTCGTCTGGAAAGCAGGGTCATGTCCGGAACTCCGCAGTCTCGTGGCGGTCAGGCGCCCGGGGCCCTGCCGCGTCTGTCCATGCGAAGGTTGGCATAAAGGACATGATTGCGCCAGCGCCCGTCGATCTGCAGGTAGCTTTGCGCGACGCCCTCGTACTTGAATCCCGAATGCTCCAGAACCGCGCGCGAGGCGTTGTTCTCGGCAAGGCAGGCCGCCTCGAGACGCGATAGCCCCATGAGCTTGAAGGCGTGATGCACGAGCGCGGTGATCGCCTCGCCCATGTAGCCCTGGCGCGCGAAAGGCGCGCCGACCCAGTAACCCAGCGTCCCCGCCTGCGCCGGGCCGCGGCGCAGGTTGTCGAGGGTGATCGCCCCGATCAGCATCTCGTCCTCGCGCCGGATCAGGAAGAGCGGCAGCGCGGTGTCGTTCGCGATCGAGCGCTGCGCCCAGTAGACCCGGTTCGTGAAGCTCTTGCGCGTCAGGTGATCGTCCGACCAGGTCGGCTCCCAGGGCGCGAGGAAATCGCGGCTGTCGCGGCGCAGCTCCGACCAGGCCCGGAAATCCCCGTGGCGCGGTGGCCTCAGGGTCATTCTTTCCGTTTCGATCCGCACCTTAGACCGGGCGAGAATCATCAGGCGGCGAGCCTGTCCGTGAGCTCCTGCAGGCCCGGAGCGCCATCGGCGGGACCGTAGATCGCAAGCGCCGCCTTTCCGGCACCGGCCATCCGCTCCGCCATCTCCCGCACATCGCCCGTCGTCACGCCATCGATCTTGGCGATGGTCTCGTCGAGATCGGGGATCCGGCCCCAGATCGACAGAAGCCGCGCCAGGCGCTCGGCCCGGTTCGACGGGCTCTCGAGCCCCATCAGGAGCCCGGCCTTCATCTGGGCGCGGGCCCGCGCGACCTCGGCGGGAGAGATGTCGCCCGCCGCGCGGCGCATCTCGTCGATGGTCAGATGCGCAAGCTCGCCGATCTGCGGGCCCGAAGTCCCGGCATAGATCGTCATCATCCCGCTATCGGCATAGGCGCCCGCCTGGGCAAAGATCGAATAGCACAGGCCCCGCTTTTCGCGGGCCTCCTGAAAGAGGCGCGAGGACATGCCGCCGCCGAGGGCCGAGGCGTAGATCTGTGCGGCATAGAAATCGGGCGCGCAATAGTCGGGGCTTTCGATGGCGAGCGCGAAATGGACCTGTTCGAGGTCGCGCCGCTCGTGCCGTTCGCCGCCAAGGAAACGCGCCGGATCGTAGGAATGCGCCGGGCGGCCCGGACGGTCGCCGAAATGCTTCTCGGCCATGCGCACGATGGCATCGTGATCGACGGCGCCGGCGGCGGAGAGGATCATCTCGGACGGCCCGTAGCGCTCCGCGACGAAGGCCGACAGGTCGGCGCGTCCGAACGCACTGACACGTTCCGAGGGGCCGAGGATCGACCGGCCGAGGGGCTGGTCGGGATAGGCGACCTCCTGCAGCCAGTCGAAGACGATGTCGTCCGGCGTGTCGAGAACCTGTCCGATCTCCTGCAGGATCACGCCGCGCTCGGTCTCGATCTCGGATTGCTCGAAGACGGGGTTGAGCACGATGTCGGAGATCACGTCGAGTGCCAGCGGCACGTCGGTCTCGAGCACGCGCGCGTAATAGGCGGTGGTCTCGCGGCTGGTATAGGCGTTGATGTAGCCGCCCACATCCTCGATGGCCTCGGCGATCTGCAACGCGCTGCGTCGCTCGGTGCCCTTGAAGGCCATGTGCTCGAGGAAATGGGCGATGCCGTTCTGCTCGATGCGCTCGTGGCGCGCGCCGGCATTGATCCAGACGCCGATGCTCGCCGATTTCAGCCCGGGCATGGTCTCCGTCACGATCCGGAGCCCGTTCGACAGGGTATGGGTTTGCACGGTCACTTTGCGATCCGCTCCTCGATCAGGGATTCGATGGCGCCGAGATCATTGGCGATCGCGGTCAGCCGTTCGGGCCTGTCATAAAGATCGGCCATGCGCTTTGGAAGGGGCGGGCGCGCGCCCGTCGCCGCCGCGACCGCGTCGGGGAACTTGGCGGGATGGGCCGTGGCGAGGGTGATCATCGGCGTCGCCCCCAAGTGCTCGCGCGCGACCTTGGCGCCAACGGCGCTGTGCGGGCAGAGAGTCTCGCCGGTCTCGGCATGGATGGCGCGGATCGTCGCGCCGGTCTCCTCCTCGGAGGCGCGGCCGGAGCCGTAGATCTCGCGCAGCGCCTCCAGTGCGCCCTGGCTGACCGGGAAGCCGCCATCGCGCGACAACTCCTCCATCAGCCGCGAGATCGCCGCGCCGTCGCGGTCATAGGCCATGAAGAGCGCCCGCTCGAAATTCGAGCTGACCTCGATATCCATCGACGGGCTGATGGTGGAGCTGACGCCCTGCTTCTCGTGCCGGCCGCTTTGCAGCGTCCGGTGCAGGATGTCGTTGCGATTCGTGGCAACCACGAGACGCTCGATCGGAAGCCCCATGGAGCGCGCGATGTAGCCGGCGAAGATATCGCCGAAATTGCCCGTAGGCACAGTGAAGCTGACGGGGCGATGCGGGGCGCCGAGTGCCACGGCGGAGGTGAAGAAATAGACGACCTGCGCCAGCACGCGCGCCCAGTTGATCGAGTTCACCGCCGTCAGGCCGACCCTGTCGCGGAAGTCGAAATCGTTGAACATCGCCTTCACCGCCGCCTGGCAGTCGTCGAAATCTCCGTCGAGGGCAAGCGCGTGGACATTCGCCTCGTCGGGGGTCGTCATCTGGCGGCGCTGCACCTCGGAGACCCGGCCTTGCGGGAACAGGATGAAGCATTCGACATTGTCGAGCCCGCGAAAGGCCTCGATCGCGGCCGATCCGGTATCGCCGGAGGTGGCCCCGACGATGGTGATCCGCTCGCCCCGGCGCTTCATCGCGTCCTGGAAGAGCTGCCCGATCAGCTGCATCGCGAAGTCCTTGAAGGCCAGTGTCGGGCCGTGAAAGAGCTCCGCGAGGAAATGGTTCGGCCCGAGCTGCGTGAGGGGCGCGCGCGCGGCATGCTCGAAGCCGCCATAGGCGCGCTCAATCATCTCGCCGAGCCGGGTGTCGGTCATCTGCGCATCCATGAAGGGGCGCATGACGCGGAAGGCCACCTCCTCGTAGCTGAGCCCCGCCAGCGCGGCGATCTCGGCCTTGGGCATTTGGGGGATGCTCTGCGGCACGTAGAGACCGCCATCGCGGGCAAGGCCGGTCAGCATCGCTTCTTCGAAGCTCAGAACGGGCGCGCGGCCGCGTGTCGATACATATTTCATGAAGACCTCAGATTGCTCGTCGGTGGATACGCCACAGCAGCAGCCCTGTCATCCCCGCCCAGATGGCGGCGAGTGAGAACCATGTCAGCGCGTAACTCAGATGATCGTTGGGAATGCCGGCGGTGGTCACCGGCAACGGCACGGTGCCGGGATCCGTTCCCTCGAAACTACGCGCGATGACCAGCACCGGCTCGGCGCCGAGGGCGGCGGCCATCCGGGGAACATCGCGGGCGAACCAGATATTGTCGTCGATCTGCGGCTCCGGGGTGAAGCCGTCGATTTCCTGCGGCCAATGCAGGTTGCCGGTGATCGTGACGGGCCCGCGCGGACGCGGCGTGTCCTTCGAGGCGGTGGCGGTCCAGCCCAGATCAGCCAGGAGCGTGCGGCCGTCGGAACCCAGCAGCGGTGCGATGATGCGGTAGCCCGCGCCGAGTTCGCGGGTGGAGACGAGGACATGCAGCTCTCGCGCGCCGAGCGTGCCGCTCACCTCGACCGGAAGGTAGCGGTCGCGCGCCGGGTCGGGGCTTTGCGGCACCGCTTGCGGCCGCTCGCCGATCCGCGTCTCGATCTGGGTGAGGATCTCCTGTTTCCAGGCCATTCTCTTGACCTGCCAGACGCCCAGGGACAGCAGCAATGCACAGCCGACAAGACCGAGAAGGATCGCCAGGAACGTTCGCATCTTTCCCCTCCACGGCAGACGGGGCGCAGCTTGGCACTGCGCCCCGTTGGAGTTCTATCGTGATGGGCGCCGGGTGCAAGTGCCCCCGGCGGGCCGGCTCAGGAGCCCCAGATATAGATGGAGGCGAAGAGGAACAGCCAGACCACGTCCACGAAGTGCCAGTACCAGGCCGCCGCCTCGAAGCCGATATGCTTCTCGGGGGTGAAGTGGCCCGCGCGCAGGCGCAGGTAGCACACGAAGAGGAAGATCGTGCCGATGATCACGTGCACGCCGTGAAAGCCCGTCGCCATGAAGAAGTTGGCACCATAGATGTTGCCCGAGAAGCCGAAGGCCGCGTGGCTGTATTCATAGGCCTGGAAGAAGGTGAAGATCACACCGAGCGCGATGGCGATGATCAGGCCCCAGGCCATGTCCTTGCGGTTGTTCTCATGCGCGAGGGCATGGTGCGCCCAGGTCGCGGCGGCGCCGGAGCACAGCAGGATCAGCGTGTTGATCAGGGGCAGATGCCAGGGGTCGAACACCTCGATCGAAGGGGGCGGCCACTGCCCTTCGGAGAAGGTCGCCATCGGGTACATGGCGTGCTTGAAGAAGCTCCAGAACCAGGCCGCGAAGAACATGACCTCGGACATGATGAACATGATGAAGCCGTAACGCAGGCCAATGCGCACGACCGGCGTGTGATCCCCGACATTGCTCTCGGCGATCACCTCGGACCACCACGCGAACATCACGTAAAGGACCAGCGCGAGGCCAATGAAGAACATGTAGGGAGCGGAACCCTTCATCCAGAGCACCGCGCCAAGGAGCATCACGAACGCTCCGACGGATCCGAGGAAGGGCCACAGTGACGGTGGCAGGATGTGGTAGTCGTGGTTTTTCTCATGCGCCATGGGCGGTCATCCCTCGTTTGGGCGGTGGTTGGCGTCCAGCCGCGCCTGCTCTTCCGGCAGGTCGGTTTCATAGAACGTGTAGGACAGGGTGATGTGTTTGACGTGTTTGGCGTCGCGGTGGCGGGTCAGCGCGGGATCGACGTAGAAGGTCACGGGCATCTGCACCCGCTCGCCGGGCTGGAGCACCTGCTCGGTGAAGCAGAAGCAGTCGATCTTGGTGAAGAAGCCGCCCGCGTCGAAGGGGGCGACATTGTAGCTCGCCGTGCCGGCAACCGGACGGTCGGTGGGGTTGTAGGCCTCGTAGAAGGCGATGCCGGTCTCGCCGATGCGGATGTCGATCTCGCGCTCGACGGGCTTGAACTCCCACGGCATGTCCTTGGCGAGGGACGCGTCGAAGCGCACGGTGATCGTTTCCTCGAGCACCTCGTCTGAGCCGGCCTCCGCGACGCTGGTCTCGCCGCCGAAGCCGGTGACCTTGCAAAACCAGTCGTAGAGCGGCACCGAGGCCCAGGCCAGCGCGCCCATGACCACGACGACCGACACCGCCTGGAGCGCCGTCTTCGTCTTGGGCTCAAGGCTCATTTCGCGGACTCCACCTGGATCATCTCCGGACGCAGCACGTGGTCGAAGCCCTGGACGGCACCGAGCTGCTGCACCTTGACCACGGTCAGCGCGAAGACGACGCCGACGAAGGCGACGAGGACGAGACCGAGCCCCAGATTGCGCGAGAAGCGGCGGGTGTGGATTTCATGTTCGGCGCGAATGGCCATCAGATCACCTCCGCGGCGCGCAGCGCGGCATCGCCGAGCAGGGCACCGAAATGCAGGAACAGGTAAAGCAGGGAAAACTTGAAGAACGCCTTCTCGGCGGCATAACCATCGGCCTCGGCCGCGGCTTCCTCGCGCCGCCAGATCATGTAGGCGCCGCGCAGGAACCACAGGTTCATCACCACCGCGACGCTCAGGTAAAGCGGCCCGCCGATCTGCGTCAGCCCCAGCCATATCGCGAGCGGCGCAAGAAGCACCGTGTAGGCCAGGATATGTGCGCGTGTCACGCGGCGGCCGTGGGTGACGGTCAGCATCGGCACCCCGGCATCGCGGTAGTCCGATTTCATGAAGAGCGCCAGCGCCCAGAAATGCGGCGGCGTCCAGAAGAAGATGAGCGCGAACATCAGCACCGATTCGGTGGAGATGCCGCCCGTTGCCACGGCCCAGCCGATCATCGGGGGGAAGGCGCCCGCGGCACCGCCGATGACGATGTTCTGCGGCGTCGAGCGCTTGAGCCACATCGTGTAGACCACGGCGTAGAAGAAGATGGTGAAGGCCAGAAGCGCTCCTGCCAGCATGCCGCCGGCAAGTCCCAGCATCACGACCGCAAAGCCCGACAGCGCTAGACCGACCGCCAGCGCCTCGTCCGGGCGCACCCGGCCGGAGGGGATGGGACGGCGCGCGGTGCGCTTCATCACGGCGTCTATATCCGCGTCCCACCACATGTTGAGCGCGCCGGAGGCCCCGCCCCCCACCGCAATGAAGAGGACCGAGACGAAGGCGATGACGGGATGCACGGGCACGGGGGCGACCAGCAGGCCGACAAGGGCCGTGAACACTACCAGCGACATGACACGCGGCTTGAGCAGCGCCACGTAATCGCCGAATTCCGCTTCCGGCTCGCCCTGATACGCACTGATGTCGGTCATGCCATCGTTCCACCGTTCCATGGGGTCCGGCATGCCGGACCGTGTCAAACTCGGGCTCGCCGGGCGCGTCCCGGCGAAAATGCCCGGCGCGCCGCTTGGCGCGCCCGGCTTGCACATTTCCGTCCGGCGCGGCCTTCGCGCCGTGCCAGTCCGATCAGCGGACCGCCGCGACCGCGGTGCCCGATGCCTCGCGCGGCTTGCCGGCATAGGTCTCGATCGCACCGTCGAGCCAAGCCTCGTAGACCTCCGGGCTCACGGCCTTCACGGTGATCGGCATATAGGCATGGTCCTTGCCGCACAGCTCGGAGCACTGACCGAAATAGATGCCTTCGCGCTCGACCGTGAACCACAGCTCGGCGAGTCGGCCGGGAATGCCGTCCTGCTTCACGCCGAAGGCCGGGATGGTCCAGGAATGGATCACGTCGGCACCGGTGACCTGCACGACCACGGTGGCGCCGACGGGCACGACCATCGCGGTGTCGGTCGCAAGGCGGTACTCGTCCTGGCTGTAGCCATTCTCCTCGAGTTCATCACGCGCGAGCATGAAGCTGTCGAAGGCGAATTCGTGGTCGGGATACTCGTAGCCCCAGTACCACTGGTAACCGGTCGCCTTGATGGTCACGTCCGCCTCGGGGATTTCCTGCTGGTTGAACAGGATCGGCAGGCTGAAGGCACCGATGAACATCAAGATCACGATCGGCACGACGGTCCAGGTGATCTCGATCGGGGTGTTATGCGTGAAGGTCTTGGGGTTCGGGTTCGAGCGGTGGTTGTAGCGCACCACGACGATTCCCAGCAGGGCGATGACAAAGAGCGTGATGACGGTGATGATCACCAGCAGCATCCCGTCGAGCCATTGCAGATCGGCGGCGACACTGGTCACCGCGGGCTGGAAATCGATGCCGCCGGGAATCGGCTTGCCCACGATCTCGAGACCTTCGGTTGCGTCCTGCGCCGAGGCGGTGCCGGCCAGTCCGGCGAGAAGACCCGTGGTGAATATCGTCTTGCGCATCATGCATGTCCTGTTCGGCTGCAGGCGGCATGCCGCCCTGTCGAGGCAGTATAGTCAGGCGGAGGCGCCTGCCAAAGGCCCGTTGTGTCTGTGCCGTTTGAAACCATATTAGGCTGGTGGGAACAAGAAGAAGCATTGCGGCATTCGGCCGCTTGCCCCCCCGCGGCCACACATTAGCCGGCGCATCGCGCGCGCCGCGCGCAGACAGGAGCCACCATGTCAGACGCCCCATTCCGCCCCTTCGAGACCGCCTTCGACAAGGAAGCGGCCCTTGCCACGTTGCGCGCGGCCACCGATGGCGCGGATGACGGGGAGCTGTTTCTCGAACGCCGCCGCTCGGAGGTGATTTCCTTCGACGACGGCCGCATCAAGACCGCCAGCTACGACGCCTCGGAGGGGTTCGGCCTGCGCGCGGTGCGCGGCGAGACCGCCGGATACGCCCATTCGACCGAATTGAGCGAGGCGGCCCTGCGCCGGGCTTCCGAGACGGTGCGCCTCGCGGTGGGCGATGGCGGCGGCACGCTCGCCCTCGCGCCGCGCCACACGAATGTGCGCCTCTACGGCGATCTCGACCCGATGGCCGATGCCGCCTTCCCGGTCAAGCTCGACACGTTGCGCGAGATCGACGCCTTCGTCCGGGCCCTCGATCCGCGCGTCGTGCAGGTGACCGCGACCCTCGCCGCCTCCATCCAGGAGATCGAGATCCTGCGCCCCGAGGGCCATGCCATGCGCGACACCCGCCCCATGACACGGCTCAATATCGGGGTGATCGTCGAGGAGAACGGACGCCGGGAAAGCGGCGGCATGGGCGGCGGCGGCCGCCACGGCCTGGCCTCCCTGATGAGCGCCGAGCACTGGCAGGCCACGGCGCGCGAGGCGCTGCGCATCGCCCTGGTCAACCTGGCCGCCGAGCCCGCGCCGGCCGGCGTGATGGATGTCGTCCTCGGCGCGGGCTGGCCGGGCATCCTGCTGCACGAGGCGGTGGGGCACGGGCTCGAGGGCGATTTCAACCGCAAGAAGACCAGCGCCTTTGCCGGGCTGATGGGCCAGCGCATCGCCGCCCCCGGCGTCACCGTGCTCGATGACGGGACGATACCCGACCGGCGCGGCTCGATCAGCATCGACGACGAGGGCACGCCCTCCGCGCGCAACGTCCTGATCGAGGACGGTATCCTGGTGGGATACATGCAGGACCGGCAGAACGCGCGCCTGATGGGGGTCGAGCCCACGGGCAATGGGCGCCGCGAGAGCTTCGCCCATACCCCGATGCCGCGGATGACCAACACCTACATGCTGGGGGGCGACAGCGACCCCGCCGACATCGTCGCGGGCCTCGAGGACGGGATCTACGCGGTCGGCTTCGGCGGCGGGCAGGTGGACATCACCAATGGCAAGTTCGTCTTTTCCTGCACCGAGGCCTACAGGGTGAAGGGCGGCCGCATCGGCGCCCCGGTGAAGGGCGCGACGCTGATCGGCGACGGGGCGACCGCCCTGCAGAAGATCAGGGCAATCGGCAACGACATGGCGCTTGATCCGGGTATCGGGAATTGCGGAAAGCAGGGACAATGGGTGCCGGTGGGCGTGGGGCAGCCGACCCTTCTGATCGGCGGGCTTACGGTCGGCGGCTCGGCCGCCTGAGGCACGGGGCGGCTCCGCTCCGGAGCCTTCGCGGAAGGGGCAGCGAAAACGGCCGCCCTGCAGGCACCGCGGTGACTGCCCCCCCGCGCGGGGCGAACCCGCCTCGGGTGCCGCGCCCGCGTGGCCGAGAGGCGCGCTCGCGGCCCAGGGGGCGAGCACCGCTCCCCCCGTCAAACGCCCGCGAGGCAGCCTTTCGGCTGCGGAGTATAACCGCCGATGACGCGGAATCGCCGCCATGCGCGAAGGATGCGGTGCGGGGACCGCCGTGACCATTCACTTTTTTTTAACCGTGATCGCGCCATCTTTGAATTGCAAGACGGCGGAGGCAGGATGACCGAAAGACGATCCCGTTCTCTCCCCCTCCTCACCCCACCTCTTAAAGAGGGAGATTGGCTGGACTGGCTCCGCCTCTTGCGCTCTCGCCGTGTCGGTCCCGTCACCTTCCGCCGCCTGATCGAGGCGCATGGCAGCGCTGGCGCCGCGCTCGACGCCCTGCCCGCGATCGCCGCCGAGGCCGGGGATTCCGATTACGTCCCCTGTACCCGCGCCGCGGCGCAGCGTGAGCTTGATGTCGGGCAGGCCGCCGGCGCCGTGCCGCTCGCGCTCGGCGGCGAGGATTACCCCGCCGCTCTCGAGGATTTGAACGATCCGCCGCCTCTGCTCTGGGCCATCGGGCAGCGCGCGCTTCTGTCGCGGCCCGCCGTCGCGCTGGTTGGCGCGCGCAACGCCTCGTCCCTGGGGCTGCGGATGGCCCGCGATCTCGCACGCGATCTGAGCCGGGAGGGACAGGTCGTGGTCTCCGGTCTCGCACGCGGCGTCGATGCCGCCGCCCATCGCGAGGCCCTCGATCACGGAACGATCGCGGTGATGGGGGGCGGCGTCGACATCCCCTATCCCGCCGAAACCTCCGAGATCTTCGAGCGGATCGGCGATCTGGGATTGCGGCTTTCCGAGCAACCCATGGGCATGGTGCCGCGGGCGCGTCACTTTCCCAGGCGCAACCGCCTGATCTCGGGTCTTGCACGGGCCGTCATCGTGGTCGAGGCCGCCGCACGGTCGGGCAGCATGATCACCGCGCGCGACGCGCTGGATCAGGGGCGCGAGGTTCTCGCCGTGCCCGGCCATCCGCTCGATGCACGCGCCGCCGGGTGCAACATCCTGATCCGGGAGGGGGCCGTCCTGCTGCGCGGGACGCGCGATCTACACGAGGCGCTGGCGCTGCCCGAGCCTGCGCCGCGGCGCAAGCGGGCCGCATCGGGGGCTTTGGCCGCGCGCGCCCGCGACGCGGCCGGCGCACCAGAGAACGGCGGGGCGGATCGGCCGGCCGCTCCCCCCAGCCCGGCTGCAAGGGCTCCTGCGAGGGCTCCGGCGAGACGGGGGCCGCTCACATCGACGCCCGCCCCCGCCCGCTCTCCCGGCCCGGGGCCTTCGGGTCACGCCGATCCGCCCTGCGAAGGCGCGGGGGACCTGGCGGGGCCCGGCGAGCGCAGGAGCGTGCGCGGCGACACGCCCGAGATGGCGGCGCGCATCCTGTGCCACCTCGGTCCCAGCCCGACGCAGGAGGACCAGCTGATCCGCGATCTCGGCGTCACGGCGGCGGCGCTCGCCCCCGCGATCCTCGACCTCGAGATCGCCGGCCTCGTCGAGCGGCAGCCCGGCGGGCAACTGGTGCGGCTCGAATAGCGGCCCGTCCATCCCGGTGCATCCCACCCCGGGCCGCCCTGCCCCGAATGCGCGGGTCCGGCCGGACCCGGCCTTGCCGTCTCCGCGCCCTCGCGACCGTTGCGCATCGCCCCCTGCCGCAGGAGCCGCGAGACAGCTGGAGGCCGGCCGGAGACCGGGCGGGGCCGGGCGGCGATCCGATCGCCTGATTGACAACCCGCGTCCGGTCACCACATCTAGCGCCGCTTGCACTCGCAATGAGTCGAAAGGAAGTTCATGCCGGTCGTCGTCGTCGAATCGCCAGCCAAGGCCAAGACAATCAACAAGTATCTGGGTGACAATTACACTGTTCTGGCATCCTACGGGCATGTGCGCGATCTTCCTCCGAAGGATGGCTCGGTCGATACCGACCACGATTTCGAGATGAAATGGGAAGTCGCCGCCGACAGTCGCAAACACGTCAAGGCAATCGTCGATGCGCTGAAAGACGACAATGCCCTGATCCTCGCCACCGACCCCGACCGCGAGGGCGAGGCGATCAGCTGGCATCTCGAGGAGACGCTGCGCGGTCGCAAGGCGATCAAGAAGGACACCCCCGTCAGCCGCGTCGTCTTCAACGCCATCACCAAGAGCGCCGTGACGGAGGCGATGAAGAACCCCCGCCAGGTGGATGCCCCGCTCGTCGAGGCCTACCTGGCGCGCCGAGCGCTCGACTACCTCGTCGGCTTCAACCTCTCGCCGGTGCTGTGGCGCAAGCTGCCGGGCGCGAAGTCGGCCGGGCGGGTGCAATCGGTCTGCCTGCGTCTCATCGTCGAGCGCGAGATGGAGATCGAGGCATTCCGTGCCCGCGAATACTGGAGCGTGAAGGCCGTCCTCGCCACGCCCCGCGGCCAGGAATACGAAGCGCGCCTGACCATGCTCGCCGGCGAGAAGCTCGACAAGTTCAGCCTCACCGACGCGACCGCCGCCGAGATGGCGGTGCAGGCGGTCGAGAGCCGCGATCTTGCGGTGGCCTCCGTCGAGGCCAAGCCCGCCAGCCGCAACCCCTCCGCGCCGTTCATGACCTCGACCCTCCAGCAGGAGGCGAGCCGCAAGTTCGGCATGGGTGCCCGCGCCACGATGAGCACCGCGCAGCGCCTCTACGAGGCGGGGCACATCACCTACATGCGGACCGACGGGATCGACATGGCCCCCGAAGCGGTCCATGCCGCGCGCGACGCGATCAAGGACCGTTACGGCGACAAATACGTCCCCTCCAGCCCGCGGATGTACAAGAACAAGGCCAAGAACGCCCAGGAAGCGCATGAATGCATCCGCCCCACCGACATGGCGCAGGATGCCGCGAGCCTGAAGATCAGCGATGCCGATCAGCGCAAGCTCTACGACCTGATCTGGAAGCGCACCCTGGCCAGCCAGATGGAAGCCGCGCGCATGGAGCGCACGACCGTCACGCTCGCCAGCGCAGACAGGCAGGTCGAGCTGCGCGCCAGTGGGCAGGTGGTGCTCTTCGACGGCTTCCTGAAGGTCTACGAGGAAGGGCGCGACGAGCCGGCGGCCGAGGATGACGATCGCCGCCTTCCCCAGATCTCCGAGGGCGAGCCGGCAGAGAAGCGCGGCGTGACCCCCGAGCAGCATTTCACCCAGCCCCCGCCCCGCTACACCGAGGCGACGCTGGTCAAGCGGATGGAGGAGCTCGGCATCGGCCGGCCCTCGACCTATGCCAGCATCGTGACCACGATCCAGGATCGTGAATATGTCCGCAAGGACAAGGGGCGGCTGATCCCGGAGGACAAGGGACGGCTGGTGACGGCCTTCCTGTCGAATTATTTCCGGCGCTACGTGGAATACGACTTCACCGCCGATCTGGAAAACCAGCTCGATCACGTGAGCGCGGGGGAAACCGACTGGAAGGAGCTTCTCGCACGGTTCTGGCGCGATTTCTCGGCCGCGATCGCCGAAACCTCGGAATTGCGCATCACCGAGGTGCTCGAGAAGATCAACGAGGTGCTCGAGCCGCATCTCTTCCCCCCGAAGGAGGACGGCACCGACCCCAGGCTCTGCCCCAATTGCGAGGCGGGGCGCCTGTCGATGCGGACCGCCCGCTCCGGCGGCGCCTTCATCGGCTGCTCGAACTATCCCGAATGCCGTTTCACCAGGCCCTTCGGCCCGCCCCTCGAGGGCGACGCGGCCCCCGCGATCCCGCCGGAGGGCAAGATGCTGGGCGAGGACCAGGGCGATCCGATCTGGCTGCATGACGGGCGCTTCGGCCCCTATGTGCAGCGCGGCGTTGTGACCGAAGAGGTCAAGAAGCCGCCGCGCCAGTCGGTGCCGCGCGACTGGCCGCTCGAGACGGTCGATCTGGAGAAGGCCCTGATGCTGCTGAACCTGCCGCGCGAGGTGGGCACCCATCCCGAGGACGGCGTCAAGGTCTGGGCCACGATCGGGCGCTACGGCCCTTATCTCAAGCACAATGACGAACCTGCGGCGCGCGGCGGATCGACGGCGCCGCTACCCGAGCTCGACGATGTGTTCACCATCGGGATGAACCGGGCGGTCGAACTGCTCGCGCAGAAGGCGTCGAGCCGTGGCGGACGCGGACAGGCCGCCAAACCGCTGCGCGAGCTTGGCGAGCACCCGGCAGAGGGGGGCGCGATCAACGTGATGGAAGGGCGCTACGGGCCTTACGTCAAGTGGGAGAAGGTCAACGCGACCCTGCCCAAGGGCACCGAGCCCGAGGCGGTGACGATGGAGATGGCGGTCGAGCTGATTGCCGAGAAGGCCGCCAAGAAGGGCACCCGCAAGAAGGCCGCGCCAAAGAAGGCGGCAGCCAAGAAGCCGGCGGCCAAGAAACCCGCCGCGAAGAAAGCTGCGCCCAAGAAGGCGGCGGCCACGAAATCATCGGCCAAGAAGGCCGCCGGCGGGGCGGAGACATCAGAGCCGGCGGAGGGGAAGACCGCTCAGAAGAAGACTGCCGCCAGGAAGGCTCCCGCGAAAAAGACCGCGGCGAAGAAGGCGGATGGCGCCTCGGGCGATCCGCAGGACTGATCGGGGCGCCGCGCCGGAGCCCGCGCGCCGGGCATGGCGCGGTCCACGAAAGGGAGCCGTGAGACGCGGGCCGGCAAAGCGGGGGCGGGCGGAATTGACTTCGCCCGCCCCGCTCGCCACAACAAGGCGCAAGTTGTCCCTGTCGCCCGGAGAGAGTTCATGAAGAAAGTGTACGCGAATGCTGGCGAAGCCCTCGAGGGGCTTCTCTTCGACGGAATGTCCATCGCGGCGGGCGGCTTCGGCCTGTGCGGCATTCCCGAGCTTCTCCTCGAGGCGATCCGGGAAGCCGGCACGAAGGACCTGACATTCGCCTCGAACAACGCGGGCGTCGACGATTTCGGCATCGGCATCCTGCTGCAGACCCGGCAGGTGAAGAAGATGATCTCCTCTTATGTCGGGGAGAATGCCGAGTTCATGCGCCAGTATCTCTCGGGCGAGCTCGAGCTCGAGTTCAACCCGCAAGGCACCCTGGCCGAGCGGATGCGCGCCGGCGGCTCCGGCATTCCCGGCTTCTATACCAAGACCGGCGTGGGCACGCAGATCGCCGAGGGCAAGGAGCACAAGGAGTTCGACGGCGAGACCTATATCCTCGAGCGCGGCATCGTGGCCGATCTGTCGATCATCAAGGCATGGAAGGCCGATGACACCGGCAACCTGATTTTCCGCAAGACCGCGCGCAACTTCAATCCGCCCGCCGCGATGTGCGGCAAGGTCTGCGTGGCGGAGGTCGAGGAAATCGTCCCGCGCGGCAGCATCGATCCCGACCTGATCCACCTGCCCGGGATCTACGTTCACCGCCTGATCCAGGGCACACATGAGAAGCGGATCGAGAAACGCACGGTCCAGGCGGCCTGAGATCCGCCCCGCCTGGCCGGGGTTGTTCGCGCTACGGCGTGGCCGGCTCCGGGCCTTGAAACGCGGGGCTGCCGGGCACCGGACTGCGCACGAACCGCAGATAGCGCCCGAGATACGGAGTGCGGCGAAATCGCCGTCCTCGCCGGCGTTGCTGCAACGCGCCATTGCCGACGCACCATGTACGACCTAGATCAGACCGCATGCCGGGCGGAGGCTCCCGCCTTGGCAGTCGCACGTGACGTTTTGAGGCAAGCCCATGGACGATCAGAAGACTCCGACCGGACCGGCCCTGCTCGAGGAAGATGCCCTCCGGACGATAGCCCTCTCCTCGGTCGCCATGGTTCTGACCAATCCGCATTACGAGGACAATCCGATCGTCTACGTGAACCGCGCCTTTGAAAAGGTGACGGGCTACGCACGCGACAGCGCCATCGGACGCAACTGCCGCTTCCTGCAATGCGAGGACACCGACCCAGAGAAGATCGATCAACTGCGCGAGGCCATCGCGCAGGAGCGGGAAATCACGGTCGAGCTGCTCAACGCCCGCTCCGACGGAAGCCGCTTCGTGTCGCAGCTGCGCATCAGCCCGGTCTATGGCGATGACGGTGCGCTGACCCATTTCCTCGGCATCCAGACCGTCATCGACGAGGCTCCCCAAGGCAACGGCGGCAGCGCCGACGAGGCGATGACCGAATTGCAGCACAGGGTGAAGAATCACCTTTCGATGATCGTCAGCCTGATCCGTATCCAGTCCCGCCAGAGCAGCGCCAAGCTGGAATACGAGAACCTGTCGCGGCGCGTGGAAAGCCTGCAGATGCTCTATGAGGAGCTGGTGCGTCCGAAGGCCGGCAGCAACCGCGAATCCGTCGATATCGGCTCCTACCTGACGCGTGTGGCGAACGCGATCGCCCATCTCGACGGCCGGGCGGGGATCCTGGTCAACATCAACGTGGTCTCCATCGACATGTCCATCGACCCGGCCACGCGCATTGGCCTGATCATCTCCGAGGTGCTGACCAACGCCTTGCAACATGCCTTCCACGGGCGCGAGCGCGGTGTGGTCGAGCTGCGCGTGAGCCGGCTCACCGATGGCGGAATGCGCGCCACGATCAGCGATGACGGGATCGGCTTTGCGGATGGCGTCACCTGGCCCAATACCGACAGCCTGGGAGGGCGGATCGTGCAGGGGCTGATCGACGGTCTCGACGGATCGCTCGATGCCTCCTGCGGCGCCGGCGGGACGACCGTCACGCTCGAGGTGCCGGGACGGGCCTTCGCCTGAGCGCGCGCCCGGCCTGGCCGGGGCTTTCGGTGCCGCCGATCTGCGGCTAAGACGGGGCGGACAGGTAAATCATCAAAGGATGCAGACATGCCCTGGGACCGCAATCAGATGGCCGAGCGTGCCGCGCAGGAGCTCGAAGACGGAATGTATGTCAATCTGGGCATCGGCATCCCGACGCTGGTTGCCAACTATGTCGGCGACAAGGACATCACACTGCAATCCGAGAACGGCATGCTCGGCATGGGGCCCTTCCCGACCGATGATGCCGTCGATCCCGACCTGATCAATGCCGGCAAGCAGACGATCACCGAACTTCCGCGCACCAGCTATTTCGACAGTGCCACGAGCTTCGGGATGATCCGCGGTGGCAAGATCGCCTGCGCGATCCTCGGGGCGATGGAGGTCGCGCAGAACGGCGATCTGGCGAACTGGATGATCCCCGGCAAGCTGGTCAAGGGCATGGGCGGTGCGATGGACCTCGTGGCCGGCGTGAAGCGCGTCGTCGTGGTGATGGATCACACCAACAAGGCGGGCGAATCGAAGCTGCTGCGCGAATGTACCCTGCCGCTGACGGGCGCGGGGGTGGTCGACAGGATCATCACCAATCTCGGGGTGCTCGATGTCGTCGAGGGCGGCCTGCGGATCGTCGAGACCGCGGACGGCGTCACCGAGGACGAGATCCGGGCCGCCACGGAGGCGCATATCGTCTGATGGCGCGCCGGGCGTCCGGCCGAACCGGGCGCCCGGCCGTCAGCCGAACCACTCCGCCCAGAGGCCGGCGGAGTAGAACATCAGCGACAGCGTGATCAGCAGGAGACCTATGCCCCGCCGGTCACGCAGCGCAAAGACGATCGGGTCGTAATCCATCCGCCCGCGGGCCCCCAGCGCGATCATCCGGATCAGCCACAAGGCGATCGGCGGCAAGGCCAGCCACAGCATCCAGCGCGTCGGGTAGAGCGCGGCGGCATGTTCGGTGGTGATGTAGAGCGCGAAGATCACAAGCGCCCCGACCGTCCCGAGCCCGGCCATGTTGAGCAGATCCTCCTGGTCGGCCTTGCCGTACCCGCGCCCCGGCAGCCGCCCCTGATCCTTCGCCCGCGCAAGTTCGGTCAGTCGCTTGACGCAGCCCAGCGTCAGGAAGACCGGGAAGATGAAGATCAGCATGTAGATCGACGCCTCCACCCCGCCGGCGGCCGCCCCCGCGAAGACCCGCAGCGTGTAGAGCGCGGCAAGGGTGAAGACATCGATCCAGCGCATCCTCTTGAGCCTGAGCGAATAGCCCAGGGACAGTCCGACATAGATCATCAGAACGGCGACGAATTCGCCGCCGAGCACCGCCCCCAGCCCCAGCGCGAGCGCCACCAGAAGCGCAAAGCCCGCCATCCCGCTCCAAAGTGGCAGGGCGCCGGCCGCGAAGGGGCGCCGGCGCTTGGTCTCGTGCAGGCGGTCGGCCTCGAGGTCCAGAAGATCGTTGATGATGTAGATCGACGAGGCGGCGGCGGAGAACGCGACGATCCCGAGCAGGATCTGTATCAGGGTTGGCAGATCGAAGGCATGCGCGGCGATGGGCGCGAGGAAAAGCAGGACGTTCTTCACCCATTGATGCGGCCGCAGGGCACGCAGCATCGCCCGCCGCGGCAGCTCGGCGAAGGCGCGGGGCGCGGCGAGCAGCTCGTAGCCCCCTGCCCCGAAATGTGCATCGAGCGCGGCCCGTCGCTCCATGCGCGGCATGGCCAGCAATTCAAGGCCCAGCGTTTCGGCGAGCGGCGCGGCGAGATCCGGGCGCTCGGACATGAGAAGAACCCGCCGCCCCCGGGCGAGGGCCTCGTCGATCCGCGCCTCGGTCGCCGCGGCAAGCGGCAGCAGATCGTGGCGCAGCCCGGCGGCGGCCATGAGCGCCGCGCCATCGCGCCGCCGCACCGCATCGAGAAGCGCCAGCGGCTCCCGGCCCAGCGCCGCCCAGAGCGTCTCGAGCTGCAGCCCGGTGCGCATCAAGGCCGGCAGCGCGACGACGAGCGGCGGTTCAGCCATTGCTCGCGCGGCCCCGCCCCATCAGGACGCAGCCATCGGTAATCAGCCGGGGCGGCGTCAGGCACAGGCCGCGCGCCACGTTCCAGGCCGTCAGCACCTTGGGCACGTAGGACCGGGTTTCGGCGAAGGGCGGCACCCCGGCATGGGAGCGCACCGCCCCCTCGCCGGCATTGTAGCCGGCAAGGGCCAGGACGGGATCATTGTCGAAATGGCTCATCAGCCAGTCAAGATAGGTGACGCCGCCACGGATGTTCTCCGGCGGATGCAGGCTGTCGCGCACCCCGAACCGCGCGGCGGTGTCGGGCATCAGCTGCATCAGCCCGGCGGCGCCGGCCCGGCTGCGCGCATCGGCACGGCCACCCGATTCGACCGCGATCACGGCCAGGACCAGTGCCGGGGAAACACGCGTGCCGATCGTCGCAAGGAGGATCTCGCGCCCATGGATGGCGGCGATCTTGCGCAGGGCGTCGAGACGCGGCTCCGGCAGGCGCTGCCCGGCGGGCGCATTGCGCAGCACCGCGAGCGCAGCGTCCACCCCGCCGAGGCCGGCGCCCGCGGGCGGCACCTCGCGCCAGAACCAATCGAGCGCGCCCCGGGCGGCCGGAACCGCCGCCGCGCGCGCGCTTTCGATCGCGGCGGGTGGTGGTGGCTGGGTGATCTGCACCGTGATGCGCCGCTTCGTGCCGGGCGCCGGCGGCTTGAGGCGCTTGAAGGTGAAATCGGCGAAGGGTGGCGGCACGACCTCGCGGCGGGCCGTGCGGTCCTCCTGCGTCTCGGCGAGGGCCTGGGGCGCGGCAAGGCCGCTGAACGCCGCCGCGCAGATGAGCGCGCAGAGGCCCCGCGCCAATGCCCGCGCCCGCCCGGTCCCGCCCTCTCGGCTTTCGGTCTCGGCCGCCCGGCCGGCTGCATGTCCCATGGGGTCGAGTTTGTCCCAAGCCCGCTGCGCGATCCAGCGCCGGACCGCGCCTTTGCGCGGCGGGGCGCGCGGCTGGTGCAGCGCGGCAACGCCGGTGCGGCGATATCTGCCATCCCTTCCCCGAGGCGGGCGCGCCGCGGGGGCCGGCCCGGGCGGTCCCCGGCAGGCGAGCGCCCGGGCCCTGCCGCTCCCCTCCACGCGCCGCGGCCGGGCCGGCAGGGAATCGGTCTGCGGGGCGCGGCGGGAAGGCACCGGCGGAATGCGGCCCATGCGCACCCCCGGCACAGGCGTCTTTGCGCCCGGACATGCCCGTTTTGCCCCGATGATTGTCCAGACATGCGAAAATGGCCCGCTACGGGTCCAAAACATGCCCCATTTGCCGGGCTTATTGGCTCCTGCCGAAACGGACTGTGTTCTGGATCGGTCAATCCGAGAGACACTGAACCAGAGGTAAAAAAAACCATGAAGCTCTTCAAGATCACCAACCGTTTCGCCCGCGACGAAGACGGCGCAGTCACCGTCGACTGGGTTGTGCTGACCGCTGCCATCGTGGGCCTCGGCATCGCCGTTCTCACCTCGGTCACCAGCGGCACGCAGGCCGTGACGGAGAAGATTTCCGGCAAGCTGACCTCGACCACGGTAACCAAGGCATTCTGATCGCCGGAAAGAGACCGGCCATCCGCTAGGGGGTAGCATCAAGGGGTGCTGCCCCCTTTTCATGCGTGCCGTCCCGCGGCGGGCGCTCCACCTGCCTGCATCCACGCGGTTCCCTCATGCGGTTCGGCCTAGAAATAGACCTTTGCCGCCGCACTCTTGGCCAGATTGCGTGCTTGTCTGGCTTTCGTGAGGCCCCGGACCCCGCGCGGGCCTGAAGACAGGCCGGATCACCGGCTCTCTCCTCGAAAGGACATGACGATGAAACTTCTCAAACTCGCTTCGAAATTTCACCGCGACGAAGACGGCGCCGTCACCGTCGACTGGGTCGTGCTGACCGCCGCCATCGTCGGCCTCGGCATCGCGGTGCTGACCTCGGTCACCACCGGCACGCAGGCCGTGACGGAGAAAATCTCGACCCAGCTGTCGGGAACGGCCGTGACCACCAGCTTCTGAATCCGGCGCAAATCGTCCTGTTCCGCCCTGACCGGGCGGGCCGGGGCACCGGCGCCGCAGAAGCGGCGACCTTCACGGACACGGACTGCGCATGGCCCGAAACGGCCCCCGTCCGCAGCCCCCTCCCCGCGGCGACGCCCGCCACGACAGACCCGCCGCACCCGGAACGAGGGGCGCCCGGTCCACCCGAAGAGGACAGCACATGAGGATGATTTTCGGATTGGTTCTGATGCTCGGCATCGGCCTTGCAGGTTTCGCCGTCTACATGGCGAAGGGCTACATCACGGAACGCGAGGCGATCCTTGCCGGCGAGCGCGCCAACCAGGCACAGATCGTCCCGACCCGCGATGTCTTCGTGACCAACCGCGCCCTGCGCTACGGCGAGCCGCTCACCAAGGAAGATGTCATCTGGGTCGCCTTCCCCGAAGCCGCGATCCCGGAGGGCGCCTTCCTCGAGCCCGCCGATCTTTTCCCGCAGGACGGGCTCACGCCGCGCGCCGTGCTGCGCACGATGGAGAAGGGCGAGGTCGTGCTTGCGGTCAAGGTCACCGAGCCGGGCGAGGATGCCGGCGTCTCCTCACGCCTGTCGCGTGGCATGCGCGCCTTCGCCATCCGCGTCGATGTCTCGACCGGCGTGTCGGGCTTCCTGCGTCCCGGCGACCGCGTCGATGTCTATTGGAGCGGCACCGTCCCCGATGCCGATGGCAGCCGCCAGGAAGTCACCAAGCTCATCGAGGCGGGCGTCAAGCTGGTCGCGATCGACCAGTCCGCCGACGGGGATCGCTCCTCGCCCACGGTGGCGCGCACCGTGACGGTCGAGGCATCGCCCCGCCAGGTCGCGGCCCTCGCACAGGCCCAGAGCACGGGCGGATTGTCGCTCAGCCTCGTCGGCTCCGAGGATGACAGCATCGCCGAGGCCATCGAGATCGACCAAAGACAGCTTCTCGGCCTCGCCCCTCCCGAGCCCGAACAGAGGGTTGTCCAGGCCGAGGCGCCCCGCGTATGCACGATCCGCACCCGCCGCGGCGGCGACATGGTCGAGATCGCGATCCCCTGCAGCCAGTAGTGACCGCCGGCACGTCGACGCGACCCGGCCCCGACGGCCCGCAGCCCTTGCGCCGCGGGCCGTTAACCTTTTTCGCAGCTGTTGCGGCCGAACTACACAGGTCCCCCCCGCACCGCGGCCCCTGATTGCAATGGAATCCGAACTCCCGCATGCTTCCGCCAGAGCAGGGCAGCAAGACCCGTCAACGCCGTGGTTCAGAGAGGCAGGATCACATGCCATTCCAGCGCTTCATGAAGGCGGCCCTCCTTGGGGCCGCGATCGGCCTGAGCATCGCGGCGCCGGGTCACTCCGAGACGTTGCGGGTCATGACCGGCTCCACCTCCAGCAATCTGAACGTGCCGATGAACCGCGCGGTGGTGGTCGAATCGGACCGTCCCTTCGCCGAGCTCAGCATCGCCAACCCCGCCATCGCCGACATCTCGACCCTGTCGGACCGGACCATCTACGTGCTTGGCAAGGCGCCCGGGCGCACCACGCTGACGCTGCTCAACGCCGAAGGGCGCCTGATTACGAATGTCGAGGTCCAGGTGACGCCCGACATCGCGGAGTTCAAGGAACGCCTGCGCCAGATCCTTCCCGGCGAGCCGGTCGAGGTGCGCACCGCCAATGACGGCATCGTGCTGTCAGGCACCGTCAGCAGCATCGTCGCGCTCGACCGCGCCCTCGATCTCGCGCAGCGCTACGCCCCCGACCGGGTCTCGAACCTGATGGATGTGGGCGGCACGCAGCAGGTCATGCTGAAGGTGCGTTTCGCCGAGATGCAGCGCTCGGTGCGCAAGACCCTGTCGAGCTCGATCGCGGTGGGTGGCAGCACCTTCGGCGGCGATGTCGGCGTGCAGGGCGGTACGAACACGTTGTCGGGCAGCAATGCCGGCAGCATCCTGAGCGGCGAGGGATTCAGCTCGGGGCGCGAATCGAACGGTGCCGTGGCGCTGGGCTTCGGCGCCGGCAGCCTGCAATTCGCGGTGCTGCTGGAAGCGCTCGAGAGCAAGGGCGTCGTGCGCACCCTCGCCGAGCCGAACCTGACCGCGCTTTCCGGACAGGAGGCGAGCTTTCTGGCGGGCGGCGAATATCCCATCCCCGTGGCCGGCGGCGACGGCGAGGTCACGGTCCAGTACAAGCCCTTCGGCGTCGAACTGAACTTCACGCCGCGCGTGGTTGCCGACGACCTGATCAACATCCAGCTCAAGGCCGCCGTCTCCGGCCTCGACAACACCGTGACCTTCCAGCAGAACGGCTTCACGGTAAACAGTTTCCGCCGGCGCGAGACCTCGACCACCGTCGAGATGAAGGACGGCGAGAGCTTCGCCATTGCCGGCCTTCTCGAGGATGACTTCCAGGATCTCGCCGGCCAGGTGCCCTGGCTGGGCGATGTGCCGATCCTCGGGGCACTTTTTCGCAGCGCCGAATACGAACGGCGCCAGAGCGAGCTGGTCATCATCATCACCCCCCATCTCGTCACCCCGGTGCGCGGCGAGGCCCTCGCCTTGCCCACCGACCGCGTGACATTGCCGACCGAGCGCGACCTGTTCCTCAACGGCCGCCTGACCGGGGGGCGCACGCAGGGCGGCGCCGCCGGCGAGGTGGCCAAGCAGGATTTCAGCGGCTCCTACGGCTACGTGATGGATTGAGGAGGCCAAGCCCGATGACCATTCGCTCCCGGCCGCTGCGCGCCGCCCTCGCGATCGCCTCAGCCGCAATCCTCGGGGCCTGCGCGCCGGGCACCGGCCCGCGCAGCTTCGACCAGGTCGCCGGCGGCGCGCTCGACCGGTCGGGCTTCGGCAACGCCACCTTGATCAACACCCAGGTCCAGAGCGGCGCGCTCGGGCAGGTCGAGGGGCTCAACAACCGCTTCTCGGCAGAGGTCGATTCGGTCGTGACCTTCGCCTTCGACAGCGCCGTGCTCGATGCGTCCGCACGCGCGGTGCTCAACCGCCAGGCAAGCTGGATCAGGCAATTCCCGGAAGTGCGTTTCAGGGTCTTCGGCCACACGGACCTGGTTGGCAGCGACGCCTACAACAAGGCGCTCGGCCTGCGCCGCGCGCAGGCGGTGGTGGCCCATCTCGCCACCCGCGGCATCAGCCCCGCACGGCTGGAGGCGCTGGTCTCCTTCGGCGAGACGCAGCCGCTCATCGTCACGCAGGGGCGCGCCCGGGCCAACCGCCGGACCGTCACCGAGGTCTCGGGCTTCGTCGGGCAGGGCGACCGGGTGCTGAACGGCAAATACGCCGAGGTGATCTTCCGCGAATATGTCCAGAGCGCGATCCCCGTCCCGCAAGGCGGCAGCGCGCCCGGCGCGACCCTCGCGGCCCCCGCGGGCGGCTGAACCGCGGGCGCGGCACCCTTGCCAGCCAGGGCTTCGCGCCTTCGCGCAGGCCCGCGAGCCCGGCTCCCAGAAACGATCGTTGCAAATTGCCCGCAATGTCTCGCTTCACCGGATAATTTGGCGGTTTCAGCCTCAATCTGGTCAAGTTTGAGGGGCAAAACACCGGCTCAGAACAGCGTTGCGCCTTGCTGGTAGAATGACCGGCCCGCCGACTTTCCGCGACAGCGCAGACGCCTTGCCGACAACGAAGGAAGTTTGGGATCATGACGAGCGTTCTTGCACTCCAAGCCGAGCCCGAGACGATACGTGCCTGCACGATCTGCCGCGACGTCCAGAATTTCGACCTCCTCATCGAGGACATGGAAACCGAACTCGGCGAGGCCTGGGGTGATCTGAGCTATGCCGATGCGCGCGTCTTCCTGACCCAGCCGGAGGCGGCCGACCTGGAATTCGTCGCCGTTGCGATGGACGAGGATGACGAGGACAACATCTCCGAGATCGCCGAGCTGATCCGCACCGCGATCTCGCACTCGATCAAGGTCATCGTGATCGCCGAGGAAGTCAGCCCGATGGTGCTGCACCAGCTTCTCAAGCTCGGCGCGAGCGAATTTGTCCCCTACCCTTTGCCGGAAGGCGCGCTGCACGATGCGGTCGCACGCCTCGCGAAGGCCGCCGAGGAAGCCCCCGGGCCCGAGACATCCGCCGCCAAACCCACCGCGCTCAAGCCGACAGGCGACCGCGAGGGGGTGGTATTGCCGGTGCAGGGGCTGGCGGGGGGTGTCGGGGCCACGACATTCGCCGTCAACCTCGCATGGGAGCTCGCGACATCCCCCAAGACCGAGGCGCCCCGTGTCTGCCTGATCGATCTCGACCTGCAGGCCGGCGCGGTGAGCACCTATCTCGACCTGCCGAGGCGCGAGGCGATCTTCGAGCTGCTCTCGGACACCGAATCGATGGACAGCGAGAGCTTCATGCAGGCGCTGCTGAGCTATAATGACAAGCTGCACGTGCTCACCGCCCCGGCGGAGATGCTGCCGCTCGACTTGATCACCCCCGAGGATATCGAACGTCTGCTGACCATCGCGCGGGCCAATTTCGACTATGTCGTCATCGACATGCCCTCGACGGTCGTCCAATGGACCGAATCGGTCCTGAGCGCGGCGCGGGTCTATTTCTCGCTGATCGAGCTCGACATGCGGTCCGCGCAGAATGCCCTCAGGCTGCTGCGGGCTCTCAAGGCCGAGGATCTCCCCGTCGAGAAGCTGCGCTTCATGCTCAATCGCGGACCGAAATTCGCTGACCTGACCGGCAAGGCGCGGGTCAAGCGCCTCGCCGAGACGCTCGACATCGCCATCGACGTGCAGCTTCCCGACGGGGGCCGCCAGGTGACGCAGGGCAATGACCAGGGCACGCCCCTTGCCGAGAGCGCGCGCAAGAACCCGCTGCGGCGCGAGATCCAGAAGATCGCCCTCTCCGCGCATGAGCTCAACCGCGCCGTCGCCAGCGCCTGAAGGAGACCGGCCCATGTTCTCGCGCTACAAGAAGACCGGGGCCGCCGCGCCCGCCCCCGCGCCGGCCGCCCTGGCCAGCGGGACCGTCCAGCCCGCCGCCAGCCTTCCGGCCGCCGTTCCCGCGCCGCAGTCACTGCCGCCGAAAGCCATTCCGGACCGCCACGCGGCCAAGGTGACGGCCCGTCCCGTGGCGGTCGACAAGGACCGCAAGCGGCGCGAGCGGCTCAGCGAGATCAAGGTGCAACTGCACAAGGAATTGCTCGAGAACCTCAATCTCTCCGCGCTCGAAAGCGCGGCGGAGGCGGATCTCAAGGCCGAGATCGTCTCCATCGCCAGCGAGGCGCTCGACGAGATGGGCGTGGTGCTCAACCGCGAGGAGCGCCAGACGCTCAACCAGGATCTCTATGACGAGGTGAAAGGGCTCGGGCCCCTCGAGACCCTGCTCAAGGATGACAGCGTCAACGACATCCTCGTGAACGGCCCGCAGCAGATCTTCGTCGAGCGCGATGGCAAGCTGCAGCTGACCGACATCACCTTCAAGGACGAGCGTCACCTTCTGCGGATCATCGACAAGATCGTCTCCGCCGTCGGCCGCCGCGTCGACGAGAGCAACCCTTACGTCGATGCCCGCCTCGCCGACGGCTCGCGCTTCAACGCCATGGTGCCGCCGATCGCGGTGGATGGAAGCCTCGTGTCGATCCGCAAGTTCAAGAAGGAGAAGCTCGGGATCAAGGATCTCGTGCGCTTCGGTGCATTCTCGCAGGAGATGGCGCTCTATCTGGAGGCCGCGGTCAGCACCCGGCTCAACATCATCGTCTCGGGGGGAACCGGCTCGGGCAAGACCACGACCCTGAACGCCCTCTCCTCCTTCATCGACGATGCCGAGCGGATCCTGACCATCGAGGATACGGCCGAGCTGCAACTCCAGCAGACCCATGTGGGCCGGATGGAGAGCCGCCCGGCCAATGTCGAGGGCAAGGGCGCCGTCAGCCAGCGCGACTGCCTCAAGAACGCGCTGAGGATGCGCCCCGACCGGATCATCGTCGGCGAGACGCGCGGCGAGGAGGTTATCGACATGCTCCAGGCGATGAATACCGGCCATGACGGCTCGATGACCACCATCCACGCCAACAGCGCGCGCGACGGGATCAGCCGCCTTGAGAACATGATCGCGATGGCCGGGATCGAGATGCCGCTCAAGGCCGTGCGCAGCCAGATCTCCAGCGCCGTGAACCTGATCGTGCAGGCCAGCCGCCTGCAAGATGGCAGCCGCCGGATGACCTCGATCACCGAGGTCACCGGGATGGAGGGCGATGTGATCTCCATGCAGGAGCTCTTCCGCTTCCAGCGTGTCGGCCTGACGCCCGAGAACAAGATCATCGGCCATTTCACCGCGACCGGCGTGCGTTCGCATTTCTCCGACCGGTTCCGCATGTGGGGCTACGACCTGCCCGCCGAACTCTACGAACCCGCGAAGGGGTAGACCATGCTTAGCGCAGAGCCGCTCATCTACGGATTGATCTTCGTCGCCGTGATCGTTCTGGTGGAAGGCATCTATCTTACGGTCTTTGGCCGTTCGATCAGCCTCAACAGCCGCGTCAACCGCCGGCTCGAGATGCTCGAGAAGGGCAAGGGCCGCGAACAGGTGCTCGACCAGCTCCGCAAGGAGATGAGCCAGCACATGAAATCGCAGAGCATCCCGCTCTACTCGATGCTGGCCGTCAAGGCGCAGAAGGCCAATATTGCCTTCACCCCGGTGCAACTGATCGTCGTGATGGTCATCCTGTCGACGGTCGCCTATCTCGGCCTGACGATCCAGACCGCCGCCTCGGCGCCGATCCGCATCGTCGTCGCTGCCGCGATGGGCGTGGGCGGGGTCTATGTCTGGATCAATGGCAAGGCCAAGAAGCGCATGGGCCTGATCGAGGAGCAGCTCCCCGACGCGGTCGAGCTGATGGTGCGCAGTTTGCGCGTGGGCCATCCCTTCTCGAGCGCCATCAACATCGTCGCCAAGGAGGTTCCCGACCCGCTCGGCAGCGAGATGGGCGTGATCGCGGACGAGGCGGCCTATGGGCGCGAATCGGGCGAGGCGCTCAAGGCGATGGCCGAGCGGCTCGACATGCAGGACCTGCGCTTTCTCGCTGTGGCCGTGACGATCCAGCAGCAATCGGGCGGCAACCTCGCCGAGGTGCTCGACGGGCTGGCCAAGGTGATCCGCTCGCGCTTCAAGCTCTTTCGCCGCGTCAAGGCGATCACCGCCGAGGCGAAATGGTCCGGCATGTTCCTGTCGGTCTTCCCGCTGGGCGCGCTGGTGATGATCAACGTGATCTCGCCCAACTACTACGACGCGGTGAAGGAGACCTCCTACTTCATTCCGGCCTGCCTCGTCGTGGCCGCCTTTCTCGTCATCAACATCGTGGTCATGAAATCCCTCGTGAACATCAAGGTCTGAGGATCGACACATGGACCGGATCAATCTTCTGCTCACGGGCCTCCTGGGACCGCTCGGCCCGCTGATCGCGGTGGGCGGGCTGGGAGTGCTGCTGATCCTGCTGACCCTGCCCTTTCTCTTCAGGCGCCGGCCGGACCCGCTCGACAAGCTGCGCAGCGGCACACGCGCCGCCGCCTCCTCCACCGAAGGGCCGGCCCTGCGGATCGGGGGCAAGCACGACAAGCTGGAGAAATATTCGACCTTCCTCGAGCCGCAGAACGCGGAGGAATATTCCGCCAGCCGCCTCAAGCTCCTGCAGGCCGGCTACCGCTCCAAGAACGCGGTGCGCATCTTCCATTTCATGCAATTCGCGCTCGGCGTCGGGTTCCTCGCCCTCGGCGCGCTCTATGCCGTGGTCAAGTCCGCCACTTCGGACCCGTCGACCCAAGCCACGATCCTGACCATCCTGATCCCCGGCGTGGTGGGCTACATGGCCCCCAAGTACTGGGTGACGAAACGCCTGCAGACGCGGCAGGAGGAGATCACCAACGGCTTTCCCGACAGTCTCGACATGATGCTGGTCTGCGTCGAGGCCGGCCAGTCGCTCGACCAGTCGATCGTCCGCGTCGCGCGCGAGATCCGCTCGGGCTTCCCCGCCCTCGCCGACGAGTACGAGATGGTCGGCAACGAGATCAAGGCGGGCAAGGAGAAGGTCGCCGTTCTGCGCGACATGTCCGAACGGTGCGGCGTTCCCGATGTGGCAAGCTTCGTCACCGTGCTGATCCAGTCCTCGACCTTCGGCACGTCGATCGCCGAGGCGCTGCGGGTCTATGCCTCCGAAATGCGTGACAAACGCGTCATGCGCGCCGAGGAGAAGGCGAACACCTTGCCGACCAAGATGACTCTTGCGACAATGATGCTCACCGTTCCGCCTCTTCTGATCATCCTGCTCGGACCCTCGATCTACAATATCGTCGAGACATTGGGCAGCTTCTCCATGTAGGTCATGCCGTTCATCCTCCTGCCCCTGTTGCTGCTGCTGGCCGCCTGCGCCGGGACGCAAGGCACCGCGCGTGGTCCCTACGCGCCCGCCGGCGTGCCGCGCGGCGAGACGAGCGTCGACGGGCTGATCGTCGGGCACAGGCTGATGGCGGCGGGCGAGGCGGAACTGGCGCTCAAGGCCTACCTGCTGGCCGCCTCGGAGCACGGCACGACCGTCGATGTGCTCTCGGCGCTGGGATCGGCCAATCTCGCGCTGGGCCGGCTGGGCCAGGCCGAGACGCTGCTGCGCCGCGCGGTGCGCAGCGATGCCGCCTTCGCCCCCGCCTGGAACAATCTCGGCGTGGTGCTGATGGAGCGCGGCGAGATCGCCGAGGCGGCACGCGTCTTTCGCACCGCCGTCGCCCTCGATAGTGGCCAAAGTGACGAGATACGCGGAAATCTCTCCCTCGCCCTCGAAAAGAGCGCGACCCCCGACTACCCTGACGCGGACAACGCGAATTTCGCGCTGGTCCGGCGCGGCACGGGAAGCTACCTGATCCTGCCCCGCGGCTGAGACGCCGGCCGGCAACTGCGATGCAAAAGGATGCATGCCATGCGCCACCCCCTTATCGCGGCCTGCGCCGGCGCGATGCTGCTGCTCGTCTCGGGCTGCGGCGCGCGCGACAACTCGGCCGAGGCGCGGCGGGCGATCGAGGACGTCAACGTCATCGATGAGACCAACCTCAACGACATCATGCTCACCGTGGCCGATCCCACGGAGGCCGTGAACTACTTCAAGCGCGCCTCGGCCGCCGCGCCGGACCGGCTCGACCTGCAGCGCGGGCTCGCCGCCTCGCTGGTCCGGGCCAAGGCGATCACCGAGGCGACCGGCGCCTGGCAAAGCGTCGCCGCCCATCCGCAGGCCACGCCCTCCGACAAGGTGCAATATGCCGACGCTCTGATCCGCGCGGGCCGCTGGAACGAGGCCGAGGCGCAGCTCAACGCGATCCCCCCCACCTACGAGACCTTCGAGCGCTACAAGCTCGAGGCGATGGTCGCCGACAGCAACAAGCGCTGGGCCAAGGCCGACAGCTTCTACGAGATCGCCGCCAGCCTGACCACGCAGCCGGCCGGGGTGATGAACAACTGGGGCTATTCCAAGCTCAGCCGCGGGGATTTCGACGCCGCCGAGCGCCTCTTCGCCGAGGCGATCGGGCATGACCGCGATCTCTTCACCGCCAAGAACAACCTCGTGCTGGCCCGCGGCGCCCAGCGCAAATACGACCTGCCCGTCGTGCCGATGAGCCAGACCGAGCAGGCGCAGCTCATGCATACGCTCGCCCTCGCCGCGATCAAGCAGGGCGACGTGGCGATCGGCAAGGGCCTTTTGCGCAGCGCCGTGGACACGCATCCGCAGCATTTCGAGGCCGCCGCGCGGAGCCTGGCCGCGCTCGAAGCGAACGTGGCGCGCTAGGAATGGAGCTCTCACCGGGCGCGGCGCTGGCCTTCGCACTTCCCGCCCTGCCGATCTGCATCTGGGTGGCGTGGTCGGACATGGCGCGGATGAAGATCCCCAATGCCGCGGTGATCGCCCTTGCGGCGAGTTTCGCCCTGATCGGCCCCTTCGTTCTCCCCCTGGAGGACTGGGCCTGGCGCTGGACGCATCTGGCCGCCGTGCTGCTGGCCGGTTTCTGCCTCAACCTGGCGGGGGCGCTCGGCGCGGGGGACGCGAAATTCGCGGCCGCCGCCGCGCCCTTCGTCGCGCCGCAGGACATCCCGGCGGTGATGGTTCTCTTCGCCGCCGTGCTCCTCACCGCCTTCGCCACCCACCGCGCGGCACGCGCCGTTCCCGCGATCCGGGCCCGCAGCCCCCATTGGGAGAGCTGGAAGCGCAAGGATTTCCCGATGGGGCTCGCGCTGGGCGGAACGCTTGCCTTCTACCTGCTGCGCGCGGCGATGCCCGGCATGTTCGGCGGAACGATCTCGTAGAGCGTATAGAGCTCGGTCTGCCGCACCGGCACGAGCCCATGTCCCTCCTCGGCCATCAGACGCACGATCTCGTCACGGCTGCCCGGATCGATCGGGCAGAGCGGCACCAGGAAATGCGTCGCGTTCTGCACACCGGGCAGCCCGCCATAGCGCCAGGGCGCACCGCCTGGCAGCGGGGCGATGCGCTCGGAGAACATCCAGAGGCTTTCGAGAAGGTCGGCGACCACGACCCGGCTTCCATCGGGCAACGCGGCAGTGTCGAGATCGCGGGCGACCATGTCGAACCATCCCGCAAGCCCGCCCTCCAGGCTGCAGGATGGAAGCGCGGTGCCCCCGATCGATGGCGGCGGCGAGCGGTCGGCGCGGGCGCGCAGCGCCGCGAGCTGTGCGATACCCTGCTCGCCGGCATGCAGCAGGTTGACCCGGCTCGCGCGCTCGGTCTCCATCAAGAGATCGCCGTGCCGCCCGCCGCGCGGCAGAAGCGGCACGTAATCCGCGCGGTCCTCGGCCAGATGCCGCACCGGGCTGAGCGCGAGATTGACCAGGTAGGGCGCTCCCAGGCCCGCAAGCACCAGGGCGGCCACGAGCACGCCAGTCCGCGCGGCGTCTCCCCCTTTCGCCGCGCCACCTCCCGCCGGCAGCAGCCCGAGCAGAAGCAGGCCCACGGGGGCGAACCAGAGCGGATCGTTCCCGAAATTCTGGAAGGTGATGTAGACCAGCCCACCCAGCATCAGCAAAAGACCGAGCCCCTCGACCGCGCGCCCGCCGCGGCGCAGGCAGATCACCGCCGCCAGCATCGCCACATGCCCCACGAGATAGGCCGGACCCGTCAGCACCTGCGCCAGCGACAGGCCCGGATAGGCGCGGGTCTGCGATCGGGCCGTGTCGAGGAGATCGCCGAAATAGCCCGGCCAGAACCCGGCGCCCACGCCCAGCGTGAAAACCCCCAGGCAAGCGATGGCGAGGCCCGCGGCGATGGCCATCACCCCGAAATCGCGCCGCAGCGCCAGGAGGACAAGCACGGCGGGCAGCAGCCCCACCACATAGGTGACCTTGATCAGCGCCAGCGCGGCCAGCGGCAAGCCGATACCTGCCCCGTCCCCGAGCGCGTTGCGGCGGATCGGCGGCACCAGCGCCGTGCCCAGGGCAATGAAGCCCAGCGCCCAGGCCCAGCGGTTGTAATGCATGGAGATCGACAGCCCCGGATCGGTGCCCCCATGCACGAGAGACAGGATCAACACCGCCGGCAGGGCGGCGAATGCCGCGGCGCCAAGCCCCCCGAAGCGCCGTGCCCCGATGCCGGCCGCAAGGGGCACGCACAAAAGCGCCAGCGCGATCTGCGCGATCACGAAGGCCTTGCCGATGCCAAGCCCAACCGACATCGCCAGCGCGATGGGCCAGATCGCCAGGGGGCCGATCGGGGTCATGAAATCGGCGTGTGGCCGCTCGCCGCGCTCCATCCTGAGAGCCAGTTCGACGAGATGGATGACATCGCCTTCGTAGCGGTTCACCCGCAGACCATCCGCCAGAAGGGCAAGCCCGCCCAGAATGACGAGCACCGCCAGACCGGCACCCGTCGCCTTTGCACGACTTGCCATCATCACACCCCGCTTCGCGCCAAATCTTGGCCACAATACGGGATCACTTTCGCCCCTGAACAGTGAAGCACCGATGAACCGGGGCAAAAACCTCTCGCGCGGCGCTGCCGCCACGCAAGCGGGCAGGCAGGCAGACGCGTTTCAGGCAGCGCGCGGCAGAGCGAGTGACAGGCATGACCATGCAAGGCAACGCGGCCAGGCAGCAGCCGCTTCCCAAGACCCTCCCCACGGACCGGCGCATGCAGGGCCAGACCGCGGGCGTGGTCGCGCCACCCATCCCCAAGACCCTCGCGGCGATGAAACTGCCGCCCGTCATGATGCGCGACATCGTTCTCAAGACGATGTTCCGCATGAATGTCGAGCATGTCTCCGAGCTTGCCGCGACGATCTGCCTGCCGATGCAGATCACGCAGGAGCTGGTCGATGCAGCCCGGCAGCAGGGCCTGATCGAGGCGACGGGCACCTTGCATGCGACATCGGCCTCGGAGATGGGCTACAGGCTGAGCGAGACGGGAAAGGCCCGCGCGCTCGATGCCCTCTCGCAGTCGGAATATTACGGCGCGATGCCCGTGCCCCTCTCGGTCTACCGCGAGCAGGTCGCGCGCCAGTCGATCCGCAACATCCGCATATCCCGCAGCCAGCTGACCGGCGCGATGGGGCATCTGGTCCTGCCGGACGACCTTCTGGACAATCTCGGCCCCGCCGTCGGCGCCGGCCGGTCGATCCTGATGTACGGCCCCCCGGGCAACGGCAAATCATCCATCTCCAACGGCATCCGCGATGCGATCGGCGACCGCATCTACGTGCCGCGCGCGATCGAGTATTCGGGCCAGGTGATCACCGTCTACGACCCGATCGTGCACACTGCCGCGACCGGCGCCGACAGCGATCCGTCGGCCCTGCGCCGTCGCACCCGCTTCGACACGCGCTACGTCCATTGCGAGCGGCCGACGGTCGTGACCGGCGGCGAGCTGACGCTCGACATGCTCGACCTGGTCTACAACCCCACCGCCAAGACCTACCAGGCGCCGTTGCAGCTCAAGGCGACGGGCGGCATCTTCATCGTCGACGACCTCGGCCGGCAGGCCGACCCGCCGCAGGCTCTGATCAACCGCTGGATCGTGCCGCTCGAGGAATCGCGCGACATCCTTGCCCTGCAATCGGGCGAGAAGTTCACCGTGCCCTTCGACACGCTGGTGATCTTCTCGACGAACTTTCACCCCAACAAGATCTTCGACCAGGCGGCCCTGCGCCGTATCTTCTTCAAGATCAAGATCGACGGCCCGAACCAGAAAGACTTCCTCCGGATCTTCTCGCTCGTCGCGCAGAAGCGCAAGATGCCCCTCGACGAGGCCTCCCTCGTGCACCTGATGAAGCAGAAATACCCGCAGATCGACAACATCTACGCCAATTATCAACCGATCTTCCTGATCGACCAGATGATCTCCATCTGCGAATTCGAGGGAAAGCCCTATCACATGACACCCGAGCTCATCGACCGGGCCTGGGCAAACATGTTCGTCGCGGAGGAGGACATCGTCCGCTGACAGGCGCCTCGCGCCATTCGGCTCCGGCACCTGCATCTTCATCTTCGCGGCAAATACCTCCGCCGGAGGCATCCCCTCCGGCCGCTGGCGCCGTCTTCCGGGCGGGCGCCGCCGCATGCGGCAAGGCGGCACGGGAAATCGGTGACCGCATGCCCTATCTGAGGGGGATGAGTGCGCTTCCTCCTCCCTTCGACACCTGGTTCGCCGAACGCGGCTGGCATCTGCATCCGCATCAGGCGGAGATGATGGACCGCGCCGAAGCGCCCGCGCTTCTGCTGATCGCGCCGACGGGTGGCGGCAAGACGCTCGCGGGCTTCCTGCCGAGCCTGCTGGAGCTGCGATCGGGCGAACATGAGGGCCTGCACACTCTCTATGTCTCGCCGCTCAAGGCGCTGGCCAGCGACATCAAGCGCAACCTCACCGGCCCGGTGGAGCAGATGGGCTTGCCGATCAGGATCGAGGACCGCACGGGCGATACCAGCTCGGCCCGGCGCCGGCGCCAGAGGGCCGATCCACCCCATATCCTGCTGACCACGCCCGAAAGCCTCGCCCTGATGCTCAGCTACGAGGATGCGCCGCGGCTTTTCGCCGGGCTCAAGCGCATCATCGTCGACGAGATCCACGCCCTTGCCGAATCCAAGCGCGGCGATCAGCTCGTTCTCGCCCTGTCCCGGCTCCAGGCGATCGTGCCGGGGCTGCGGCGGGTCGGCCTGTCGGCCACCGTCGAGGATCCGGGCGCGATCGCGGGCTTCCTCGCGCGCAATCCCGATCCCTGCGAGATCGTCCATGCCGATCCCGGCCCGGACCCGGATATCTCGATCCTGCAAACCGCGGTCTCCCCTCCCTGGGCCGGCGCCGGCGGCAGCTACGCGATCGCGGACGTGCTCGAGCAGGTGCGCGCTCACAAGACGACGCTGATCTTCCACAACACCCGCGCGCAGGCGGAGATCTTCTTTCACAACCTGTGGCTCGCCAACGAGGACGCCTTGCCGATCGGCATCCATCATGGCTCCCTGTCGCGAGAGCAGCGCTCCCGGGTCGAGCAGGCGATGGTTCGCGGCGAGCTTCGCGCGATCGTGGCCACCGGCAGTCTCGATCTCGGCATCGACTGGGGCAATGTCGACCTGGTCATCCAGGTGGGCGCGCCGAAACATGTCAAACGTCTGGTGCAGCGGATCGGGCGGGCCAACCACCGCTACAACGCGCCGTCGAAGGCGCTTTTGATCCCTGCGAACCGGTTCGAGCTCGTGGAATGCGTCGCCGCGCTCGAGGCGGTGCTCGAACGCGATCTCGACGGGGCCCCGCGCGGCGACGGCCCGCGCGACGTCCTGTGCCAGCATATCGCCATCCGCGCCTGCGCCGGCCCCTTCGAAGCCGCGGAGCTCCTGGCCGAGATCCGCACTGCCGGCGGCTACGAGAACACCACGCGGGCGATGTTCGACGACTGCCTCGATTTCGTGGCCACGGGGGGATATGCCCTGAAGGCCTATGACCGCTGGCAGCGCCTTCTGGAGCGCGATGGCAAATGGCAGCTGCGTGATCCGCGCGCCGCGCAGCGCATCAGGATGAACATCGGCACGATCATCGATTCCGAAATGCTGAAGGTCCGCCTGAAGGGCCGTGGCGGCGCGCCCTTGGGCGAGGTGGAGGAAGGCTTCGCCGCCACGCTCAACAAGGACGACACCTTCCTGATCGGCGGCAAGGTGGTGCGCTACGAGGGCCTGCGCGAGATGATCGTCGAGGTCAGCCCCCGCCCCAATCGGCAACCCAGAATCGCCACCTATGCCGGTATGAAATTCGGCATGACGACGCAATTGGCAAGCCGGGTCTCGCGCCTGCTGAACCAGCCCGACTGGCCCGACCTGCCAGAGCATGCGCGACGCTGGCTGCGGCTGCAGCGCGCCCGCTCCCTCATGCCAAGCGACGAACGTCTCCTGATCGAGAGTTTTCCGCATGATCAGCGGGCGCATACCTGCATCTACGGTTTCGCGGGACGCAACGCGATGCAGACGCTGGGACTGCTGCTTACCGCGCGGATGGAACGGCTTGGCCTGCACCCGCTGGGATTCGTGGCCACCGATTACGCGGTCCTGATCACCGGGCTCGACCCGGTGGAGGATCCGGGGCCGCTGCTCGAGATCGGTGATCTGCGCGAGGGGTTCGAGACCTGGCTTGCCGGCAACGCGGTGATGAAGCGGACCTTCAAGTCGAGCGCGCTCATCGCGGGACTGGTCGACAGGGTTCACCAGGGGCAAAGGCGCAGCGGCAAGCAGGCGACCTTCTCCGCCGACATCCTCTACGACACGCTGCGCCGCTACGATCCGGAGCATCTTCTCCTGCGGATCACGCGGGAGGAAGCGTTCAAGGGACTGGTCGACTTTTCGCGGATCGAGGAGATGCTGGCACGCACGGCGGGACGCATCGACCACGTCGTCCTCGACAGGGTCTCGCCGATGGCCGCGCCGCTCTTTCTCGAACGCGGCAGGGTGCCGGTCGAAGGCGCCGGCGCGGAGCGTCTCCTGGCCGAGGAGGCACAGCGCCTGATGGCGGCGGCGGTGCTGGAGACGGCCGGTCTCGAGCCGGGTGCCGGCACCGCCGAGGAGATCGGGGCGAAACCCTGACCGTTCAGCCTACCCCGGCCTGGCGCACCGCCAACCGGGCCGCCCACATGAGCGCGAAGGCCGCCCCGAGGAAGGGCGCGAAGGCGATCTCGCCCTGCCGCATCCTCGGCCGGATCAGCGCCGCGACAAGCGCGCCGATGGAGGCGAGCGCGACGAGCGCCGGCAGCGCCTGCCATCCCAGCCAGGCCCCCGCCGCGCCCAGAAGCTTGGCATCCCCCAGCCCGAGCCCCTCGATCCCCCTGAGCCGCCAGAACGCCCAGCCGATCGCGGCGAAGACCGCCCATCCCAGCACCGCGCCGGCAAGGTGATCGGACAGGGACGCCCCCGTCAGCAGCGCCAGGATCAGTCCCGCCGCCAGCAGTGGCAGGCTCAGCGCGTCGGGGACCCTGCGGCTGCGCAGATCGATGCGCGCGATCGCCACGAGCACCGCGGCAAGCGGCAATCCGGCGAGCAATTCGAGGGTGAAGGCAGACAGCGGTATCATCACGTATGCTTACTCTCTGCGCCGCTATGCAGAAAGATCCAACGGGCATGGTTCCGCTAGGTCATTTCAGGTGAAAGACAATGCTATACGCATGACATAATAATCAATACAAGGTGTTCGGAAGGCTCTATCGCTGGATGCGAAATTAGCGTGAAACTTTCCCGTGTACGTAACGTGACTACGCAATTGGACGCCGCGTCATCCGCACTCGGCGTTTCAGGACGTTCAGAGGAGGGACGAGAATGATTTATAGGAAGACGATGGTGTTCGGCACCACGATGGCACTGGCCCTGTCGGCCACCGCCATGTCAGGCTGGGCGTCCTCGCACCGCGAAGCGCCTGCCATCACCAAGACCCCGAAGGTGGATGGAACCGACTTTTACATGTTCCGCAGCTATCAGGAGGGCCGTTCCGACTACGTCACCCTGATCGCGAACTACCAGCCGCTGCAGGAGCCCTATGGCGGCCCGAACTACTTCACCATGGACCCCGACGCGGTCTACGAGATCCACATCGACAACGATGGGGACGCGCGCGAGGACATTACCTTCCAGTTCCGCTTCGACAATGATCTGATCATGAACGGCGAGGGTTTCAAGCTTCCCGTCGGTCCCGATGGCGACAAGAAGGACATCGCGATCCCGCTGCGCCAGTTCGCGCCGATCTTCAAGAACGACATCGGCGGCCTCAACGAGCGCGAGACCTACCAGGTGACGCGTATCACCGGCGATCGCCGCTCGGGCGCGGGTGCCCCGCTCAAGCGTGCCGGCACGTCGAACCTCGTCTTCGAAAAGCCGGTCGACAATATCGGCCAGAAGACCCTTCCCGACTACGCGGCCTATGCCAATGCCCGCGTCTATGACGTCGACATCCCCGGCTGCAACATGACCGGCCGCGTCTTCGCCGGTCAGCGTGCCGAGGCCTTCGCCGTCAATCTTGGCGAGATCTTCGACCTCGTGAACCTCGCGCCGATCGAAGGCGACAGCGCTCCGGGCGCCGATGATGACGGCGGCTTCAACGGCGGCATCACCCAGGATCGCAGCAATGACGACCTGGTCGGAACCCACAACGTGACCTCGCTCGCGCTCGAAGTTCCGATCTCCTGCCTGACCAACGGCACCGATGCCGTCATCGGCGCCTGGACCACGGCCAGCGTTCCGCAGGCCGAGCTGCAGGATCCCTCGCCCAGCTATGAGCAGGATTCGGTCTTCGGCGGCGCCTATGTCCAGCAATCGCGCCTTTCCGCGCCGCTGGTCAACGAAGTCGTTGTCGGCCTGAAGGACAAGAACCTCTTCAACGCCGCTCAGCCGACCATCGATAGCGCTCTTATCGACTACGTCACCAACCCGACCCTTCCCGAACTGATCGAGATCCTCTTCGGCGGCAAGTTCGGCCTGCCCCAGACGCTGGCCCCGAACAACTTCCCCCGCAATGACCTTGTCGCTGCGTTCCTGACCGGCTTCGACGGGTTCAACAAACCGTCCGGCGACAGCTTCCAGCCCAGCGAGATGATGCGCCTGAACACCGCGGTTCCCGCCACTCCCCGCAACCAGCAGTCGAATCTCGGCGTTCTGGGCGAGGATATCGCCGGCTTCCCGAACGGCCGCCGTCCCGGTGACGACGTCGTCGACATCGCGCTGCGCGTCGTGATGGGCCGCCTGTGCTACCCCGTGCCGCTGGGCGCGGAGCTGACCGGCAATCCCGGCATCGAGGATACCGATGACGACAACATCAACCTCGGTTTCTGCAAGCCCGAAGACGCCCCCGTCGGCATGGCCAACTTCACCGATGGTGCCCCGATCAGCGCCGCTCAGCTGGGCAACTTCTTCCCCTACCTGAACACGCCGATCCCCGGCTCCTACTCGAACTAAGGAGGACTGCATGAAACTGCGTGTGACCACAGCCTTGCTGATGGGAACGGGGCTTCTGCTCGCAGCCTGCGACAGCTCCGATACCGTCGACGGCTCACAGACCGATGTTGACCGGGCCGCCAACTCCTTCGGAAGCGCCTTCTCGACCGCTTTCCGTGCGGGGACCAATGACGGGCCGTCCGCCGTCTCGGGCGGCGACCTGACGCTGACCCCGAATGCCGATCCCGTCGATTTCTGATCGGTGATCCCTTGATGCGGGCCGTCATGGCCCGCCCGGCGCCGCCCTCCCCTTGCCGGGGGGGGGCGGCGTTTTCATGTCCGGAATGTCATTGCGAAAGAAGCGCGCGGGCGGCGGCCGGCTCCGGCAGCGCCGCCACATCCAGCGCCGCCGCGCGCCGGGCCGTGACGATCACGTCTCCGGGCGCGGGCTCAGTGATGCGATGCAGATCGCTCTGCCGGCTGCGGCGCAGCCCGTCGAGTTCGGCCGTCACGGTCACCCTGTAATCCTGCGAGGTCCAGCCGGCGAGCGCCGGACGCACCACCCCCACATTGGCCAGATCGTCGTCGCGCAGCGCGCCGCGCCGCTCCCTGATCCGGATCAGGCGTTCCGCGGCGGGCGGGTTCGAGATCAGCAGGGTCAGCAACCCGGCCCCGACCGTGTTGAGGTTGACGAGGCCCTCGCCGCCCAAGGCGACGAGATAGGGCTCGAGCCGCGCGATCTCGTCCGCCCCAAGCCCCGCGGCGGACAGCGCGCCGATATCCGCGATCCCGTTCCTTGCCCGCACCAGCTCGGTGATGGAAGCGCTCTGCTCCGGACTCAGGCCCGCCAGAGCCGCTAGACGCCCGAAGAAGGCGATATCGGCAAAGTTGCGTCCCGCGAGGCGGTTGATGTCATAGCGCGACTGCAGATCCTCGATCTCCAGCGCGAAACGCGCGCCCCCGGCAAGCACGGTCTCGCTCTGCGCGATGCCGGCCCAGGGCTCGCCGCGATGATCGGCTTCGGGAGCCGTGCGCATGTCGCGCCTGAGCGCGGTGATCGCCGAAAGCTCGCCGCCGCTCAGCAGCGCATCCACCTGCGCCGCCGACGCCCTCAGCCGCACCCCCTCGATCGCGAAATCCTGCGTCGAGATCATCAGGTAGACGACGGATGCCGCAAGCGTCAGGATCACCAGGACATTGACGAGGACGATCCCCTGCTCGCCCTCCCGTGGCCGGGACGTCATCGCGGCGGGCTCTGAACGGGCAGCAGAAGGCGGCTCACCTGCACCGTGCCCCCCGCGCCCAGCGCGACGCTGAGCACGGCCTGCGCGGCACGCGGGGACGCCGGCCGCTCGGCCTGCGCCGTCTCGGGCGGCCAGAGCGGCACCCATTGCTCCCCCGCATCGCCCGGCGCCATGAAGCGCCACTCCCACCCGGCCACGCCGCCCAGCACCTCCTGCTCCGGCGCCGTGTCGGGCTCCGAGGCTCCGGGCACCGAAAGGCCGCGCCGCAGCGTGCCGCCCTCGCCGGCGGTCCAGACCGTCGCCCCGGCCTCCGAGGACAGCGTCAGGGTGGCGCCATCCCATGACAGGCTGCCGGGCCGCGCCGTCTCCACATCGCTTGCCAGAAGCCGCAGCGCGGTGTCGATCCGGGCGAGGCGTTCCATCCGGCCTTCGGTGCGCTCCTGGGCATCGAGGATCGTCCTGAGCATCGTGAAACCGGCCAGCCCGATCATCGAGAAAAGCGCCAGCGCCACCAGCATTTCGATCAGCGTGACGCCGGATTGCCCGTCGCGGCGCATCTGGGACCCGGGCGCCGGTCGGCGTTTCATCCGGCGGCGCCGCCGATCAGCGTCAAGGCTCCCTGCTCGACCTGCAGAACCGCGAGCGCCCGCTGGCAGGTGCCGTCGGATGCGAAGCTGTAGGGGCCGAGGATGCCGTTGAACCCCTCCGGCCGGGTCAGCCCGGCGGCATCCTGCGCACCGACGCGCCCGAGATAGCGGGCCATCTCCACCGCGTCGAAGGCAAGACCTGCCAGAATGCCGGGGCTTTCGTCGAACGCCTCGCGGTAGGCTTCGGCGAAGGGATCGAAACGCAAGGGGTCGGGCGCGGCATACCAAGCCCCGCGCAGCGCGGCGTTGGATTGCGCGTCGATGGAGGCCCATTGCGCGGAGCCCAGAAGCTGCACCCCGCTGCCGCCCAGGGCACTGGCCAGCGCAGGCAGTTCCGGACCGGCGGCCGGCAGGTAGACCGCGTCCGGCAAAGTCCCCCCCGAGGCCGCGCGCACCTGTGCCAGGAGGGCCGGACCCGCGATCCCGCCAGCGGCGATCACCGGCGATCCGAGCGTGATCCCCGTGCGCCGCGCCACCTCTGCAGCCGCGCGTGCCGCCTGCGTGCCCAGCGCGCCCGGCGGGGCGACCACGGTGATGCGCCGCTTGCCGCGCGCCGCCGCGTAGCCCAGCACCGCGCTGGCCGATTGCGCGGGCGTGACGCCGTAGATGAACAGGCCGCCCCCCGCGAGCGAGGCATCGTTCGAGAAGCTGACCACGGGCACGTCCCGCCCGACGGCCTGGGCGACGGCGGCGGCCTGCGCGCCAAAAAGCGGGCCGAGCAGCATGCGCGCCCCTCCCGCCACCGCTGCGCGCGCCGCGAGAACCGCGCTGTCGATCGCGGTGCCGCTGTCGGCGAAGGTGAATTCGGGATCATTCTGCGGATCGGGCGCGGCAAGCCTTGCGGCTCGGGACAGATTGCGGCCAAGCTGCGCCTGCCCACCGCTCAGCGGTAGCAAGAGCGCGGTGCGCCCGTCCCTTCGCGTCGGAAGGGCCGGCTCCGCGTCCCGTCCAAGTCCGCCGCATCCAGACAGCAGGAGAGTTGCCGATGCCCCCAAGGAGCGCAACAGCAGATGCCGGCGCGAAAACGCCTCCGGTCCCGCCGGCCCGGCGAAAGGCGCGGCCCGCGCGCCGGCTCGTTTGGGTGTTCGTGCTGACATGCTTCGCTCTTTTCGTCTTCGCGATCGCCCTGCTCGCCACCGCTCCGGCGCGAAGCCTAGCACGTGCGGTTTCGCTTCCGCCACAACTAGCCGGCCTGTCCGGCGGGCTGTGGCAGGGACGCGCGCATCTCGAGGGGGGGCTGGCGCTCGACTGGACGCTCGTTCCGGCCGAGTTGCTGCGCGGCCGGCTGGCCGCCGACCTCGTCCTCAGCGGACCGGCGAGCCTGGCGCGCGGAAGGCTCGCCGCAGGCGCGAACGGCGCGGTGCGGCTCACGGGCCTCGACGGACGCCTCGGCCCCGATGCGCTCGCGCTGGCGGGCAGCGGCGCCGATCTGTCCTGCGTTCTGACGACCGGACTGCACGGCGTGCGGATCACGCACGGGCCCGGCGGCGCCTCCGCCGGGGGCCGGATCAGCGTGACCGATGGCACCTGCAACCGTCCGGGCGCCACGACCATGCAGGTTCCGGCGGGCACGGTCACCCTTGGCACGTCCGGGGCGCGCGCCACGGCCAGCTTCGCTGCGGACACGGCGCCCGATACGCCGCTCGCCGGGCTCGCACTCGGCGCCGAGCGCATTGATCTGCGGGTCGAGCCCGAAGGCGCGGCGCTGGTACCCGGCCTGCCGCGCGGGGGGCCGATCGAATTGCAATACCCCCTATAGCGCCCATGCCCGGGCGCCCGGTCAGCCCACGAGGTTGTTGAGATTGACGATGGGAAGCAGGATCGCCAGTACCAGGAGCATCACGATCCCCCCCATCACCAGCAGCACCAGCGGCTCCACGAGCGCGACCACCGCCGCGACCCAGGCGTCGATCTCGCGCGACTGATCGGCCGCGGCCCGTGTCAGGCTGGCCCCGAGGGTTCCGCTGCGCTCGCCGCTCGCGACCATGGCGATCATCATCGGCGGGAAGACTCCCGCATCGCTCAGCGCCACCGACAGGCCCGTTCCCTCGCGCACCCGCGCCGAGGCCGCGGCGATACGCTCCTTGATATAGCTGTTTCCCACCGTGCCCTCCGCGGCCGCCAAGGCGTCGGTGAGGGCGACGCCGCTGACTGTGAGGGTGGCGAGGGTGCTGGCAAATTGCGCCGCGCAAGCGCCCTGTGCCAGGCGCGCCGCGCGGCGGGACGCGCGAGCGCGGCGCGCGCCGCGAAGGCGGCAAGCACACCCACCCCCAGCGCGGGTATTCCGTAGCTTTGCAACGCGCCGCTGGCCGCGATGAGGCCGCAAGGGAGGCCCCGCGCGAGGTGAAGACGCGCACGATGTCGGGAACGACGAAAGTCAACAGGGCCACGATCACGCCGAGAGAGACCAGCGCCAGCAGCGCGGGATAGAGCAGGGCAAGCTGGACCGTCTGGCGATTCTTGGCGCGGTTCTCGACGTGATCGGCGAGGTGGTCCATCACCTCCCCCAGCCGCCCCGAAGCCTCGCCCGCCCGCACCGTGGCCGCGTAATAGCCCGCGAAGACCGCCGGGTAATCACCGAGCGCATGCCCCAAGGAGCGGCCTTCGATGACGGCGGCACGCAGGTTGAGCAGCATCGCGGCCACGCGGGGCGCATCGGCTTGCCGCGCGCAGGTCTGAAGCGCGTCCTCGATCCTGACGCCGCCCCCGAGCAGGGTCGCGAGCTGCCGGGTCACGAGGGCGAGGGCGCGCTGCGATATGCCGCTCCTGAGGCGCGGCGCGGGCCGTGCGGCAGTGGCGGTGGCCGCGCCGCCGCCGCGGGCCGCCCGCGTCGGCTCCACCGAAATCGGCAGGAGCTGCTCGGCGCGCAACTGCTGGCGGGCCGCCGCGGCGCTCGCCGCCTCGATCACGCCCTTGCGCGTGCGCCCGGACGCATCCGCCGCGCGATAGGCGAAGGCGGCCACGGGCTCAGGCCTCCGCCGCGCCGGATGCCGGGCCGCTCTCGTCGCGCACCACCCGGACCACTTCCTCGACGGTGGTCACGCCCTCGGCGATCTTGCCGATCCCGTCCATCAGGATGCCCGGGCTGGTGCGCCTGGCGATTCGCGTCAACTCCGCCTCCGGAACCCCCTCGCTGATCGCGCGCTCGATCTCCGCATTGCCCTCGATCACCTCGTAGAGCGCCTGGCGCCCTGCAAAGCCCCGCCCGTGACAGGCGGGGCAGCCGACGGGGCGGAAGATCGGCGCGCCCCCGGGAAGATGCCCCCAGAGCAGCTCCGACTGCGCGGCGCTCGCATGATCCGGCACGCGGCATTCGGGGCAAAGGCGCCTGACAAGACGTTGCGCCACGAGGCCGCGCACCATCGGCGCGAGCAGGAAACGCTCCACCCCCATATCCGTCATCCGCGCGACCGCCCCGGCGGCGGTGTTGGTGTGCAGCGTCGAGAGGACGAGATGGCCGGTCATCGCGCTTTCGACGGCGATCTGCGCCGTCTCGCGGTCGCGGATCTCACCGATCATGATGATGTCGGGATCCTGGCGCAGGATAGCCCGCAGGCCCCGCGCGAAGGTGAGCTCGGTCTTCGCGGAGACCTGCATCTGCCCGACCCCGTCCATCGAATACTCGATCGGGTCCTCGACGGTCATGATGTTGGTGGCCCTGTCGTTGAGCCGGTCGAGCGCGGCATAGAGCGAGGTCGTCTTGCCCGAGCCGGTCGGACCGGTCACGAGCAGAAGGCCGTCGGGCCGCGCCAGGATGCGCTCGAAGGCGGCCCTGTCGGGCGCGCTCATGCCCAGGTGCTCGATCCCGAGGCGGGTCTGCCCGCGATCGAGAAGCCGCAGCACGACCCGCTCGCCATATTGCGAGGGGATCGTCGAGACGCGCACGTCGAGATCGAAGCCGCCGATGCGCAGCGAGACCCGGCCATCCTGCGGCAGGCGCTTCTCGGCGATGTCGAGCTTGCCCATCACCTTGATCCGGCTCACCAGCAGGGGCGCGAGCGCCCTCTTGGGCTCGATCACCTCGCGCAGCTCGCCATCGACGCGGAAGCGCACGACGAGCCGGCTCTCCTCGGTCTCGATATGGATGTCGGACGCCTTCTCGCGCACCGCCTCGAGCAGCAGCGCGTTGATCAGGCGCACCACCGGGGCGTCGTCGCGCTGATCGAGCAGGTCATCCACGGAAGCGGCGCTGTCGGCAAGGCTCGCCAGGTCGCTGTCGGCCTCGGAGGCGACGCGCGCGGCCTCGGAGGCGCTGTCGCGATAGGTGCGGTTCAGCTCGGCCTCGAAGGCCTCGCGCGTGACCGTCTCGAAGGTGAGCACATGCGCCGCGACGCGTTGCGCCTCCAGGAGCGCGGCCTGCGGCGCCTGTTCGAGATGCCGGCAGACGGGCGTTCCGTCCTCCCGCTCGGCGAGCACGATGCCCCGCCGCTTGGCAAAGCCGTAGGACAGGCGCGGCAGGCTCATCGCACGCCCTCCAGCGTGATCCTGGCGGAGACGCTGCCCGGCTCGAGCCGCCGGTCGATCTCGGCGGCCGTGACCTTCAACCCGTCCTCTGCCTCGAGCGCGGCAAGCCAGTCGACCAGCGGCGCAAACCGCGCCTCCGCCAGCAGCACCGTCACGCCGGCGGCCTGCGGCTCGAGCCGTGTCAGCGTCAGGCCCGCGGCCTCGGCGCTGCGCGTCACGCGGCTCGCCGCGGGCTCGAGGGGGGGCGGCGGGGCGGGTCGGGCGGGACGCGCGGCGGCATCGCGCGCGGCGGCCGTCAGCTCGAGATAGGCCGCGATCTCGCCCCGGTGGACGGCGGCGCGCTCCTGCAGCGGCAGCCAGACCATCTGCACGGCCGCAAAGAGCGCGAGCGCCGCCGCGCCGGCGGCCAGAAGGAGCCGCTCGCGCGCGGTCAGGCGGGACAGCGCGCCCATCACGAGCCGCCGCCATGCGTGATGCGGAACTCGGCCTGCGCCGCACCGTCCGAGGCCGTCGCCGCGCCGCTCGCGACATCCAGCCCCGCCGCGCCCAGCGCCTGTTCGAGCGCCTGCAACGCCTCGAGCCCGCCTGCCTCCACGAGAACGGTAAGCCGCTCCTCGGGGCCCGAGAAGGCGAGCCGGCGGAACGAAGGTGGCGGGGTCTCGTCCAGAAGGGCATCGGCGGTTCGCGACAGCAGCGGCAGGAAGGTCCCGCGCGCCGGGGCCTGCGGCGCGGGTTGCAGCCGCGCCAGAACCGGCCCGGTCTGCGGCCCGACGGCGATCCCCGGAAGCACCGCCTCGACGGCTCGCTGCGCACGTTGGCGCTCGTCTTGCGCCAGGCGGCCAAGGGCGGACACGTCGAGTGCCAGCAAAAGCAGGGCCGCGCTCAATCCCGCGGCGCCCGCCCACGCGGCGATCCGGGCGGTCGCGCCCCAGTCGGAGACCCCTTCGGCGAAGGCGCCTTGCGCCAGATCGAAGCCAAGATCGGCCTCATCGGGCGGCGGCGGCGTCGAAGAGGCATCCCGTGCCGGAACGGCCCCCGGGAGGGCTTCGCCCAAGCTGGTGATCGCCGGCCGGCCCGCCCGCTCCCAGAAGGGTTCGAGCATGTCGGTGCGCAGGGCAAAGCCGGTGCCGTCGGAGACACGGACCACGCAGCGCGCGCCGCTGCGCCAGACGGCCCAGGCCGGCCCGCCCGTCTCGGCGGCGGCAGGGCGCGGGATCGCGAGCATCTCCGGCAGGACCGGCCCGGTGCCCCCCGATCGCTGGGCGGCGACCATCGTCTCGCGCTCGATCGCCGCGGCCAGCACGCGGGTGCTTGTGGGCGGCGGGTCCGCCGGGCCCAGCGCCACATGAAGCCGGTCGAGCGGCGCGGCCAGTTCTTCTTCCAGCGCGAAAGGCAGCGCGGCGCGGCGCCGTGCCGCCCCACGCACCGGCAGATCGACGGAAAAGAGGCCCACGCATTCGGCGGGCACCACCCTTGGGCGGCCAAGGCCCTCGGCCTCCGCCGCATGTTCGAGGCGCATGACGAGCGGCCCCGCCGCCGCGGCCACCGGCGTGCGCGCGAAGGCGACGACCGAGCCGCCCTCCCCTTGCGAGGCGCCGCCGGGCTCGCTCACGGCTCCGGTGACGCGCGGCGCGCTGGCCTGCAGCGGCTCCGCGCCCCCGTCCGGCGGGTTCACGTTTGATGGAGCGGCATCGGGTTTCAACAAATCACCTTTGATAAGGGCTTCCGGTCATCTATGACACTTAATCACGGATAGAGCAGGTAAATAGTTTCATGATCAAGGCCCCCTCCAGACCCGTCGCGGCACGTTCCGATAGGCGTGCCGGTGCCCCGCGGCGCCGTGCCGATGCCGGCGTGACGCTGATCGAGATGATGGTGGTCCTGGTGATCATCGCCGTGGTCGCGGCCTTGATCGTTCCGAACGTGATCGGGCGGCCCGACGAGGCACGTGCCACGGTCGCGCGCACCGATATCCGCACCATCGCATCGGCGCTCGAGCTCTACCGTCTCGACAATCGCACCTACCCGACCACCGCGCAGGGTCTCGAGGCGCTGGCCGAACGGCCCACGAGCCCTCCCGAGCCGCCGAACTGGGTCTCTGGCGGCTATCTGCAACAGGTTCCGCTCGACCCCTGGGGCGCGCCCTATGCGTATCGCTCGCCGGGCGAGAGCGGCGGCGGCTTCGATCTGGTCTCGCTCGGCGCCGACGGCGCGCCCGGCGGCGAGGGCAGCGCATCGGACATCATCCATGGCGCGGCGAGTGCCAGCCAGTAGCCATCCCCTCCGGCCGGCCCCGCGGCAGGGCGATGCCGGCGTCACCCTCGTCGAGATCCTGGTGGTCATCGCCATCATCGGCGTGCTCGCCGGCGCCTTGTCGCTCACCATCGGCGGCGGCCTCGGAGCACCGCGCGCAGGCGACGAGGCTCGGCAACTCGCCGCGCGCCTCAACCGGGCGGGCGAGCTTGCCATGATCACCGGGGTTCCGGCGCTCCTGGTATGGGACGCGCAGAGCTACCGATTCGCGGCGCAAGGCCCCGAGGGGTGGGAGCTTCATCCCGAGCCCCTGCTGGCCGAGCGCCGCGCCCTGCCGGGCGGCCTTGCGCTGCGCAGCACCGGCGAGACCCAAAGCCCCTACGCGATCTTGCCGGACGCGCGCCCCGCGCCGGGCGGCCCGCTCACCCTCGAACTTGCGCGCCCCGGCACGAACGGCTGGCATGTGCGGCACGACGGCTTCGGCGCCCATGCGGCCGCCGGGGCCGCTGCGCCATGAGCGGGCGGGCCACCGATGCCGGCTTCACCCTCATCGAGGCGCTCGTCGCGATGGCGGTCCTCGCGACCTCCGCCATGACGCTGCTGGCTGCCGTCGAGACGCATATCGGGCGGATCGGCGCGCTCGAGCAGCGCAGCGCCGCACGCTGGGTGGCGCAAAATACCCTGGCGGCCGTGCAACTCGGGCTGCCGGCGCCCCGTGTCTCCGACATGCTTGGCGAGGAATGGACCATCGAGACCGAACGACGCCCCACCGAGGATCCCGATCTCGAACAGGTCACCGTGACCGTCGGCCGGCCGCGCGAGGATGCGCGCGGCGGGGTCGCGGGTCTGGTGACGCTGCTCGGCTTCGCCGATACCGGGGGCACGCGATGATCGGGCTTCACGGCGCATTGCGCGCGGCCATCCTGCTGGGAGCCGTGGGCGGGGTCGCGGCCTTCGCCGCGCCCGTCGCCTGGCACATGCTGGGGGAAAGCCGCATCTCCCCCGCCGCGCCGCGCCAGGCCCCCGCGCCCGGCGGCGCGGCGGCGCCTCCGCCCGTCGATATTGCGCCGATCCTCGCCCTCGCCCCCTTCGGCGCCCTGCCGCCGCCCGCCGAGGAAACCGCCCAGGCCCCTGCCGCGGCGCTCGACCTGACGCTCAGGGGCATCGTGCAGGCCGCCGATCCCGCCCGCTCGATCGCGGTGATCTCGGGACCGGACAGCACCCTGTCCTACCGCCCCGGCGAGCCGGTGCCGGGCGGTGCCCTTCTCGCCCGGATCGAGACCGATCACGTCGTGCTGAGCGAGGATGGCCGCGAGCGGCGTCTTGCCTTCCGCGAGGAAACGCTCGGCGCCGAGGAGGTTCCCGACACGGCCGAGACCCCCGATGCGCCCAGCGGCTTCGACCGGCTGCGCGCTCTCGCCGATGCCCAGGCCGCCCAGGAGCCCGACGCCGCCGGGAGCGGGCCGCAGACGGTCGATGACTACATCAGCCTGTGGCGCAAACGCATCCAGACAAACCCCCAGCAGGTCCTCGATACGATCGGGCTGATTGCCTCGGACGAAGGATATGTTATCGCACAGAAGCATGACAGCGGGGTCAGGCTCGCGGGGCTGCGTCCGGGCGACCTCGTGGCGCGGGTCAATGGAGAGCAGGTGGGAAACGTGGCAAACGATACCGAACTCTTCGACAGGCTCTCGGCCGCCGACGTGGTACGGCTCGAGGTCGAGCGCGGCGATGAGACGATCACCATGAGTTTTCCGCTGAAATGAAACGCAACATCCCCCTCCCGCATGCCGCATGCCGCGCCGCCACGCCCGCAGCGGCGGACCCACGGCGCGCACGGCGCCTTCTGGCCGCCCTCGGCGTGCCGCTCGCCGCGCTGATGCTGCCGCTGCCCGCCCTGGCGCAGGAAGCGGCGGATGAAAGCTCCCGCGGCGAGGTGACGGTGCGCCTTCCCGAAAGCGCGGCCGAGCAGACCTTCACCATCAACCTGCGCGACACCGAGATCACCCTTTTCGCCGAGCAGGTCTCGCAGATCACCGAGCGCACCCTGATCCTCGATCCGCAGCTTTCGGGAGAGATCACCGTGGTCGCGGCCAAGCCGCTCGATCGCGACGGCGTCTGGGCGCTGTTCCAGTCGGCGCTGAGGGTGCGCGGCTTCGTGGCGGTGCAAAGCGGCGAGATCTGGCAGGTAATCCCGGAGCCGCAGGCGAAATCGAGCGCGCCGACCGGACCGCTGGCGCTGTCGGGCGCGCAGGACACGGTGACGCGGGTGCTGTCGCTGGACCGGCTCGCCGCGCCCGAGGCGGTACGCGTCCTGCGCCCCCTGATTGCCGAATCGGGCTATATCGAGGCCCTCGCCGATCCCAATTCCATCGTCGTCACCGACACCGCCGAGAATGTCGAACGGATCATCGAGATCGCCCGCGCCTTCGACACGCAGGAGCAGCAACGCGCCCAGGTGATTACCTTCCGCTACGCCGACGCCGCCTCCGTGGGGCAGGCCATCGTCCAGGTCCTGGGCGAGACCTCCGGCACGCGGCTCTCCGTCGATCCGGGCTCCAACACCCTGCTGGCGCGCGGCTCGGCCGAGGACATCGCCGAGGTGCGCCGCATTGCCGGCGCGCTCGACATCGCACCGCGACCGGCGCGTGTCGTGGATATCGGAACGCGGGTGATCCGCCTGCAATATGCCGATGCCGAGGTGCTCGCCGAGATCGCCCGCGCGACGCTGACCGGGCGCGGCGAGCTGACCAACCCCGTGGCCCAATCGGTCGAGACGCAAGCCGATGACGGAACCGTCCCGCTGGGCGGCGCACCGGCCCCGGCGCCGGCCGGGGCGCAGGACGTCTCGATCCAGGCCTCGACCGAGCAGAACGCGATCGTGGTGCGCGGCACCGCCCGGCAGATCGAGGAAGCCTCGGCGCTCATCGCCTCGCTCGACCAGCGCCGCGCGCAGGTTCTCATCGAGGCGGCCATCGTCGAAGTCTCTGGCGAGGTGGCCGACCGGCTCGGGGTGCAGTTCGGCTTCGGCGACGCCGCCCCCCCGGGCGGGATCGCCGCCACGTCTTTCTCGAATGCCGGCGTGTCGCTGCAATCGATCCTGCTGGCCCTCGGCCAGTCGAGCGCGAACGTGCTGACGGGGGGGCTGTCGCTCGGGGTATCGCAGGGCGGCGATTTCGGCGCACTGGTGCAGGCCCTTTCGCAGTCCAACAAGGCCAAGCTGCTCTCCACCCCCTCGATCACCACGATGGACAATCAGCCCGCCACCATCGTCGTCGGTCAGAACGTGCCCTTCCGCACCGGCAGCTTCGCCACCGACGGGAACACCGTCGCGCCCTTTACAACCATCGAGCGGCGCGATGTCGGGATCACCATGAACGTGCTGCCGCGGGTGACGGCAGGCGGCGTTGTCCGGCTCGAAATCGAGCAGGAGATCTCCTCGCTGGTGAACGCCAATGTCGAGGGCGCGGCCGATCTCGTGACCAACACGCGGGTCATCAACACCACCGTGCTGGCCGACAATCACGGCACCATCGTTCTTGGCGGCCTGATCACCGACAACGAGCTGAGCAGCGAGAACAAGGTGCCACTCTTGGGCGATGTGCCCGTGGTGGGAAATCTGTTCAAATCGCAGACGGCGAACGGGACGCGGCGCACGCTTTTCGTGTTCCTGCGGCCCACGATCCTGCTGAGCCCGGAGGATGTGCGCGCCGCCTCGCGCGCGAAGCTGGAGCGGCTGCGCGGCGCCGAGACGAACATTCCCGGCGAAAGCCTTCTTGGCAAGCGCGCGGTGAAGCGCCTGCCGCTGGAGATCAACGGGCTCTACTGAGCCGCATCGCGCAAGGCCTCCGGCCCCAGGGAGGCGTAATAGGCCGCCAGCGCTTCGATCTCCTCATCCTCGAGGAATTCGGCAGCCGCGCGCATCAGGTTCGCGCGCGGGCCGCCCCCGCGCAGCTCCGCGCGCCAGGCTTCGAGCTGTGCCGCGATATAGGCGCGTCCCTGGCCGGCGATCTCCGGCCCGCCCGGGCTGCGCCGATCCGCCTTCGGTCCATGACAGGCGGCACAGGCGGGCACGTCCCGGCTGCCGCTCTCGGCGAATGCGAGGGCCCTTCCCGCCTCGATCAGGGGATCGAGCGTCTCGACGGGCCTGGTGTTCGGCAGGGTGTTGACGAAACGGGGCATGTCGGCGCCGGGGGCCTCCGAGCTGCCCGGGGCGCGGGGGGGCGGCGGGCGCCGCGCCGGCGTCTCCCCCGCTGGCGGGAGCGCGGCGAAATAGGCGGTCACGTCCTCGAGATGGCGCGAGGGGATCTCGCTCACGGCCTGTGCCATGTAGCCGCTCTGCCTGGTGCCATCGATATAGGACTGCATCGCGGCGCGCACGTATTGCGAGCCGAGAATGTCGAGGCGCGGGATCTCGTCGCTGACGCTGCGCCCGTCGGTGCCGTGGCAGCCCGCGCAATAGGCGATGCTGTCCGCCGCGGCGATATCCGGCATGTCGATCCGCGGCATCGCCGTCAGCGCGAGATAATCATCGGCGCTCATGGACGGGACCGCCTTGAGGAAGGCCACCATCGCCCAGACCTCGTCTTTGCGCTCGGACGGCCAATAGGGCATGCCGCTCATCTTCACCCCCTCCATGACGATCCAGTGGAACTCGTTCGCGCTCCACTCCTCGACCGCCTCGGTGATATGCGGGGGCGCCGGCACCATCGACAGCGAGGTCGCGCTGCGCGCCTCGCCCGGGCGCGCGTGACAGACCTTGCAGGCCGCGTCGTAATGGCGCGCGCCGAGCAAGACCATATCGGCGGTGAGCGGCGGGACGGGCTCGCTCTCGTGGGCATAGAGATCGACCGAGTTGCGGAAGGTCGTGTTGAGGACCCAGCTGAGCCCCGGCACGTGGCCGAGCCGCGCCGAGACGTTGTACAGGCCCAGACCGACGACGGCGGCGGCGCCGATCAGGCCGACAAGGGCGAGGACGAGGAGGGTCTTGGCGACGATGCGCATCAGCTGGGCTCCGCTGCGTTGCGTTCGGTGAGTGCGAGGCCGGTGAGCCACAGCCCCCCGATCAGATAGACCGGCGTGCCGATGCCCAGCATGATCAATCCACCGAGCTGCTGATCGGCCAGCGTGCCGTGAAGGCCGCCATAGATGTCGGCGCGCGACAGGACCATCAGCGCGCCCAGCAGGGTCATGTGCATCGAGGTGAGCAGCAGGGCCCCGGCACCGATGAGAGGATGCGCGGCATGAAGCGCCCCGGCCCAGACCAGCAGGCCGGCGATGAGAAAGCTTGCCTGCTCGGCCGCGAACCAGGCGGGATGGGAGGCCGCGAGCCTGTGCAGCGCCGGCAGGTGCCAGCCCCAGACCGCGATGAACTCGATCACCGCCCCGGCAAGCGCCGGCGGCACGGCGCGGCGCCATCCGGCCGGGAGGGCCGCGGCGATGGCCAGGGCGATGCCGGTGACGATGAGGCTGTGACGCAGCATGTGCGCGGCGAAGCCGTGGCCCACAAGCCAATCCGCACCGCCGCCCCACACGAAGGCGAGCCCCGCGAGGGCGGCACCGGCGAGAAGGGCGCGCGAGACGGTCATGTGCAGCTTCCGATCACGAGGACCGGAATCGCGGTGTAGAGCGTGCCGATGAACGAGACCCCGCAGAGCAGCGTCGCGGCATGGCCGAGGAACTCGTGCCGGTTTTCCGCGTCGCCGAAGGCGTGGGTGGCCCGGCCGGTCTGGGTATAGTTCCATTGCCGCCATGCCGAGAGCCCGAAGAGGAGGATCACCACGAGCGCCACGATCGTCCCCGCCCCGATGATCAGCCGCAGAAGGGTGATATCGTCCTGCGGCGCGGCGAGCTTGGCGCACCACACCGCCGTGAGCGAATAGCTCGCGGCGAAATGCACGGCCCAGGTGACGGGACCGAGCGTCAGCTTCCACAGGCTGGCGCGTTCCTCGGCGAATTCCTGGCGCTCCACATTCTCGCGTCTGGTCATCACAGCACCCTCGGAAGGGCGGCCACCACGGCAGCGGTGACGAGGACGGTCAGGATCACGAAATGCCAGAAAAGCGTGACGTTCCACAAAGGCGCGTCATAGCGCGGCGTCACCTTGCCGAAAATCACCGCGGCCAGGCAGTAGAGCTGCATGATCACCCCGGCCCCGACATGCGCCGAGGTCCACACGACGAGCCCCCACATCACCGCCGGGTAGACATGCGATGTCGGCTCGAGCCCCGGCAGCCAGACCGACAGGATCATCGCGCCGATCCCCGCCAGCGCCAGCAGCGGCGCCGCCACGAGGCAGGCCGTGGCCAGGTCCCCGCGCCCGTTCATGTTGAGCTGCCGCGATCCGAGCATCGCGCCCCAGCTCGCGGTAAGCAGCGCGGCGGCCGCCGCCATCACGATCCAGTTGGCATGGATGCTTCCCTCGGGCGGGAAATCCGGCGAGGCGGTCCAGTAGAAGAAGACCCCGAAGATGAGACTGGCGAAAGCGGTCGCATCACCGAGCATGGTGATGAATACCCCCCACCAGCCGGCCGCGCCGGGCCCCGAGATGTAGATCGGCAGCTTCAGACCGAGCCCCGCATCCTTCTTGGTTTTCTCGGGAATTATCGCCGTCGAGGTCCACAGCCAGTAGCAGATGCACAGGATCGCAAGCACGCCCGAGATGATCGCCGGGACATAGATGTGGAAGGTCGGCAGGATGAAGGCGCCCCCGGTGAAGGCGGCGGCCCAGAGCGTCACCCAGGCGGGTCCGGTCACGCGCATCACTTGCAGCGGCTTGGCGTCGATCACGGAGGTGACGAGGGTCTCGCGCAGGCCTTCCTCTGCATCGGGGAGGTAATAGCGCCCCTCGTCCATCCGCTCGACGATCCCCTTCTGCTGCCACAGGGGGTAGCGCGTCGTGACATAGGGGATCGACCGCGAGCCCCAGCCGTGATCGGTGGTCTCGGCGCTCCATTCGAGCGTGCCGCCGTTCCACGGGTTGCGCGGCGCCTTCGGCTGGCGCCCCTTGGGCCGCAGGAGATCGTAGGCGAAGACCGCGAAGCCGGCCGCTGCGATGAACGCGCCGATCGTCGAGATCATGTTCAGCCAGTCCCAGCCGACATCGCCGGGATAGGTGAAGACGCGGCGCGGCATCCCCTTCAGCCCTGTCAGGTGCATCGGCAGGAACGTGATGTTGAACCCGGTGAAGAGCAGCCAGAAGGCCCAGCGCCCGAGCCGCACCGACATCGTCTTCTTGGTCATGAAGGGATAGAAATAGTAGATCCCGGCGATGAGCGGAAAGACCATCCCGCCGAACAGCGTGTAATGCAGGTGGGCCACGATGAAGTAGCTGTCATGCACCTGCCAGTCGAAGGGCGCGATGGCGATCATGACGCCTGTCAGCCCGCCCGCCGTGAAGATGGCGAGCGCGCCGGCGATCCACAGCATCGGCAGGCTCATCTTCACCCGGCCGACCATGAGCGTCGCCACGAAGGCGAAAAGCTGGATGCCGGTCGGGATTACCACCGCTTCGGAGGCGGCCGAGAAGAACCCCAGACTGAGCGCGGGCAAGCCGGTCGTGAACATGTGGTGGACCCAGAGCCCGAAACTCAGGAAGCCCGTCCCCACCGCCGAAAGCACGATCCACGAATAGCCCACGATGGGACGCTGCGCGGCGGTCGGCACGACCATGGCCGCGATGGCGATCGAGGGCAGGAAAATGATGTAGACCTCCGGATGCCCGAAGATCCAGAAGAGGTGCTGCCACAGCATCGGATCGCCGCCGCGGGTGGGATCGAAGAACGGCCAGTCGAAGCTGCGCTCCATCTCGAAGAGGAAATCGCCGGCGATCAGGGGCGGGAAGGCGAAGAGGATCATCCCGCCCACGACCAGCACGTACCACGCATAGAGCGGCATGACATTGACGCGCATCCCGGGGGGCCGGCATTTCAGCGTTCCGACGATGAGTTCGACCGCCGCCGCGATGCTCGCCACCTCGATGAAGGACAGGCCGAGCAGCCAGACATCCGAGCCGATCCCCTCCGATTGCGTGGCCAGGGGCGGGTACATGAACCAGCCCGAATCGGGCGCCGCGCCGAACAGGATCGACCCCATCACGAAGATCCCGCCGATCAGGAAGGCCCAGTACCCATAGGCCGACAGGCGCGGGAAAGGCATGTCCCGCGCGCCGAGGAAACCCGGCAGCAAAAGGATCGAGATCGCCTCGAACATCGGCACGGCGAAGAGGAACATCATCGCCGAGCCATGCATCGTGAAGAGCTGGTTGTAGAGATCGGCGGAGACGAAGTCGTTCTCGGGCACGGCCAGCTGCACCCGCATGATCAGCGACATGATCCCGGCGAGGATCATGAAGCCGAAGGCGGTCAGCGAATACCACTTGCCCACTTCGGAGTTGTTCACCGCACTGATGTAGCGCCAGCCCTTGGGCATGGCCCAGGCCTTCTTGAGCCGCTCGCCCTGCGCCTTGCGCAGCTCCGGGTCGATCGGCTCGGCCAGCATCTCCTCGGTGGGGGGATAGGGTCCCTCGGGGTCGGTATGGCGGTCGATCCGGTGCGTGCGGGTCTTGCTCATTTCAGCTCCATCAGCCAGCCGGCGAGCGTGTCGAGCTCCTCGTCGCTCAGATGGTCATAGGCCGGCATCTTCACGCCGGGCTTGTATGTCTCGGGATTGCGCACCCATTTGGCGAGGGCCTCGCGGTTCATCGGCAGGGCCGCCGCGGCAAGGCTTTCGCGGGTGGCAAGATGGGTCAGGTCGGGACCGACGGCGCCGTTGGCCTGCGTCCCGCGCAGCGCGTGACAGGCGCCGCAGCCCTCGCCGAAGAAAATCTCCGCGCCGGGGGCTTGCGGATCGGCCTGGATGGGCGCGGCCTCCGCCTCGAGCCAGGCATCGAAGGCATCCGGCTCCATCACCACCGCCTTGAAGGCCATGAGCGCATGGGACTCGCCGCAGAACTCGGCGCATTGCCCCCTGTAGATGCCCGGCGTCACCGGCTCCAGCGTCAGCACCGTGGTGCGGCCGGGAAACATGTCCATCTTGCCGCCGAGCTTGGGGATCCAGAAGGAATGGATCACCCGCTCCGAGGTCAGCTCGAAGGTGGTCCGGCTTCCGGTGGGCAGGCGGATCTCATTGGCCGAAACGACCGGCGCGCCGGCGAGCGGCTGGTACTCGGTGCGCCACCACCATTTCTCGCCGGTGACCTTGACCACGAGTCCGTCACCTTCGGCGCGCTGATCCGGCATGATCGAAAGCCCGTAGACGAGCAGCGCGGTGACCACCACCAGCGGCAGCCCGATCCCCCCGCCGATGATCACCCCGTTGGCAAGGCGGCGCGAGATGGACGTGGTATGAACGCGGGTGACATAGAAGAAGAGACCGTTCACCGCGACCCACAGGATCGCCGCCCCGACCAGCATCACGATGAAAAGGGTCTCGAGCTGGATCGCGTCGGCGCCGGTGGCACCGAACGCCGATTGCGGTCCCTCGCATGCCGAAAGGCCGAAAGCGGCAAACACCGCTCCGGCCACGACTGCAGTGGGCTTTCTTGCGAAAATCTCTATCCCCTCCCGCCGGTGCGGCATCCTCTCGTTCGCGAATTGGGGATGCCTTCGCGTGGGAACAACCGGAGGGGCCGACCGGTTCCCGCCGGCCCGAAGCATTTCGGCGGCGTCGCGGCCAAGGGGCACCGCCTTCAGCACTCAGGCGCGCATCGATGCCCCGCCGACATCCGCCGCCCCCAAGTTCCATGCAACCCTCGCGCCTTTCGTGACGTTGCCAACCGCACGGTAAGGAAAGGCCATCTCATGTTCGATTGGATCACACAGCTCGTTGAACAGAGCGGCTATCTCGGCGTCATGCTCCTGATGTTCGCCGAGAACGTCTTTCCGCCCATCCCCTCCGAGCTGATCATGCCCCTTGCCGGTTTCTCGGCGGCGCGCGGAGACATGAACATCATCCTGGCCATCATCGCCGGGTCGATCGGCTCGCTCGCCGGCGCAATCATGTGGTTCTATGTCGGGGTCTGGGTCGGCAAGGACCGGCTCAAGAGCTGGGCGGGCAAGCATGGCCGGCTTCTGACCATGACCCCCGGCGATGTCGAGAAGGCCGATGCCTGGTTCGACCGCCACGGCAACAAGGCCGTCTTCGCCGGACGGCTGGTACCGGCGGTGCGCACCCTGATCTCGGTGCCCGCCGGCCTCTCGGGGATGTCCCTCACCCGCCTCGTGATCTATTCCGCCGCCGGAACGCTGATCTGGACCAGCATCCTCGCCGGGGCGGGATACCTGCTGCAGGGGCAATACGAGCAGGTTCAGGGCTGGCTGAACCCGGTTTCGAACGCGGTGATCGGCATCATTGTCCTGTGGTATCTCTACCGCGTCGTGACCTTCCGCAAACGCGTCGACCGCGAGACACGCAAGGGTCTCTGAGCGCCCTGCCCTTCATCTTCGCTCAAATACCTGCCGCCCCCCGAAATGTTCCGGCGGGCGCCCTGGACCGCGAGGCCGGTGCCGTCAGACCGCCGATCAATGCGCCGCGGCCCAGTTCTCGCCCGTTCCCGCCTCGACCGTGAGCGGGACCGACAAGCGGACCACCGGATCGGCGGCCCCCTCCATCACCGTGCGGGCCGCTGCGATCAACGGCGCCTCCGCGCCCTTCGACACTTCGAACAGCAATTCGTCATGCACCTGCAGAAGCATCCGTGCCGGCATCCCCTCGATCGCGGCTGGCATGCGGATCATGGCGCGGCGGATGACATCGGCCGCCGTTCCCTGGATCGGGGCGTTGATGGCCGCACGCCTGGCGAAACCGGCCTGCGGCCCCTTCGCCCCGATCTCGGGCGTGTTGATCCGGCGGCCGAAGAGGGTCTCGACATGGCCGTTTTCCTTGGCGAAGCGCACGGTCTCGTCCATGTAGTCGCGGATCCCCGGGAACCGCTCGAAATACCGGTCGATGAACCCCTGCGCCTCGGCACGCGGAATGCGCAGGTTGCGCGCCAGGCCGAAGCCCGAGATGCCATAGATCACCCCGAAATTGATCGCCTTCGCCTGTCGCCGGATCTCGGGGGTCATCTCCTCGAGGGGCACGTCGAACATTTCCGAAGCCGTCAGCGAATGAATGTCGATCCCTTCGGCGAAGGCGGTCTTGAGCTCGGGAATATCGGCGACATGGGCGAGGATGCGCAGCTCGATCTGGCTGTAGTCGAGCGCGACGAGGCAATGTCCCTCCTCGGCCACGAACGCCTCGCGGATACGGCGCCCCTCCTCCGAGCGGATCGGGATGTTCTGCAGGTTGGGATCGGTGGAGGCAAGGCGCCCCGTCACCGCCCCGGCGATCGAGTAGCTGGTATGCACCCGGCCTGTCTCAGGATGGATATGCTCCTGCAATGCGTCGGTATAGGTCGATTTCAGCTTCGAGAGCTGCCGCCAGTCGAGCACCTTGCCGGGAAGCTCGTGCTCGGTCGCGAGATCCTCAAGGATGTCGGCGCCGGTGCCATAGGCGCCGGTCTTGCCCTTCTTGCCCCCCGGCAACCCCAGCCTGTCGAAGAGGATCTCGCCGAGCTGCTTGGGGCTGGAGACCTTGAAATCCTCGCCGGCGAGGGTCCTGATCTCCTCCTCGAGCCCGGCCATCTTCTGCGCGAAGGCCCCCGACATGCGGCTGAGCGTCCCGCGATCCACCTTCACCCCCGCAAGCTCCATCTCGCGCAGGACCGGCACCAGGGGCCGCTCCAGCGTCTCGTAGACACGGGTGACGCGGTGGCGGTGCAATTGCGGCTTGAAGGCATGCCACAGGCGCAGGGTGATGTCGGCATCCTCGGCCGCATACCGGACCGCATCCTCGATCGGAACCCGGTCGAAGGTGATCGCCGACTTGCCGCTGCCCAGAAGGGGTTTGATCGGAATGGGCACATGGCCGAGATACCGCTCGCTCAGCACATCCATCCCGTGCCCGTGCAGCCCGCCATGCATCGCGTAGGACATGAGCATCGTGTCGTCGATCGGCGCCACGTCGATGCCATGTCTCGCGAGGATCTTGGCATCGTATTTCATGTTCTGGCCGATCTTGAGGATCGCCGGATCCTCCAGCATGGGCCGCAGCAGCGCCAGCGCCTCGTCGAAATCGATCTGCCCCTCGGCGAGATCGTCACTGTTGAACAGATCGCCGCTCTGAACGCCGCGATGGCGCAGGGGGATGTAGCATGCCTCGCCGGGCAGGACCGCGAGCGAGATGCCGACAAGATCGGCGCGCATCTCGCTCAGCGACGTCGTCTCGGTATCCACGGCGACATGGCCCACCGCGCGCGCCCTGCCGATCCAGCGCTCCAGCGCCGCCACGTCGCCGACCCGCTCGTAGGTCTCGGGGAAGGGCACCGTTTCGGCCGCCTGCCCCTGCGCCGCCGCGGGGGCGGGAGCGGCGGAAGCCTCGGGCGCGTCGGCCCCGAGCATGTCGGCCACCCGCCTGGTGATCGTGCGCAGCTCCATCCGCGACAGGAAGCCCAGGAGCTCGTCGGCGACCGGGGCCCTCACGTCCAGCGTGTCGAGATCGTACCCGAGATCCATTTCGCAATCGAGCTGGACAAGCCGCTTTGACAGGCGGATCTGCTCGGCATGCTCGATCAGGGTCTGCCGGCGCTTGGGCTGCTTGATCTCGCCCGCACGCTCCAGGAGCGCGTCGAGCGAGCCATACTCGTTGATCAGAAGCGCCGCCGTCTTGATCCCGATCCCGGGCGCGCCCGGCACGTTATCCACCGAATCCCCGGCAAGCGCCTGCACGTCGACCACCCGCTCGGGTCCCACGCCGAACTTAGCCTCGACCCCTTCGCGGTCGATCGTGGTGTTCTTCATCGCGTCGAACATCACCACGCCGTCGCCGACAAGCTGCATGAGATCCTTGTCCGAGCTGATGATCGTCACCCGGCCGCCGGCATCGCGCGCGCGGCAGGCCAGCGTGGCGATGATGTCATCGGCCTCGAATCCCTCCTGCTCGAGGCAGGCGATGTTGAAGGCGCGCGTCGCCTCGCGCGTCAGCGGAATCTGGGGGCGCAGATCCTCGGGCATGGCATCGCGATTGGCCTTGTAAAGATCGTACATGTCGTTGCGGAACGTGTGGCTGCCCTTGTCGAAGACCACCGCCGCATGGGTCGGCGCGTCGGGGCCGCGATTGTCCTCGATCATCTTCCACAGCATGTTGACGAAGCCCGACACGGCCCCGATCGGCAATCCGTCGGATTTGCGCGTCAGGGGCGGCAGCGCATGATAGGCCCGGAAGATGAAGGCCGATCCGTCGACCAGATGCAGGTGATGGCCCTTGCCGAATGTCATGGGATCGTCTCCGTTCTCAGTGGGATCGCGGACGCGCGGCATCCGCCGGGGCTATGCGCCGTGGCAATCGCACGGACAAGCCCCCGTCGCGTCCGGGGCATGGTTGGCAAGGGGGCACTGCCGCGGCCGCGCTGGATCAGGCCTCGTCGGAATGCCCGACGCTCTTGTCGAAATGCGCGCCATGGGCCGGGTCTGGCGCTCCCTCCAGCACGAAGCGCTTGTCGCAATAACCGCATTCCACCCAGCCGCGCGCCTCTGGTATCTGAAGCCAGACGCGCGGATGGCCCAGGGCTCCCTCGCCCCCGTCGCAGGCGACGCGGGTCTGGCTGACGGTTTCGGTTTCTGGCGCGCCGGGCACGCCGGTGGGCGGCAGATCGCCTTCGAGGTCGACGGGCTTCTCGGACATGCGATTGTTCCTTCAACTTGTCCCGCGGCGAGGCAGGCTCTAGGTCGGTGCGGATGATAGCGATCCGCAACCTGCGGACAAGGTGCGAATGGGACCGGAACATGGGCGATGAGGCAATCAGGATCGAGGGGCTGCGCAAGGTCTACGCGGCCAGGCGCGGCGAAAGCGCCAAGGAGGCGTTGAGCGGCATCGACCTGGAGATTCCGCAAGGCTCGATCTTCGGGCTGCTCGGCCCGAACGGCGCCGGCAAGTCCACGCTGATCAACATCCTCGCCGGGCTCGTGGTCAAGACCGAGGGGCAGGTCACCATCTGGGGCTTCGATCAGGACATCAACCCGCGCCAGTCGCGCGCCGCGATCGGGGTGATGCCGCAGGAGCTGAACATGGACCCGTTCTTCACGCCGCGCGGTGCGCTCGACGTGCAGGCAGGGCTCTACGGTGTGCCCAAGAGCGAGCGCCGCACCGACGAGATCCTCGAGATGATCGGCCTCACGGACAAGGCAGAGGCCTATGCGCGGACCCTTTCGGGGGGCATGCAGCGGCGCCTGCTGCTCGGCAAGGCGCTGGTGCACCGCCCGCAGATCCTCGTGCTCGACGAGCCGACCGCCGGGGTGGATATCGAACTGCGCCAGATGCTGTGGAAGAACGTGCGCCAACTCAACGCCGATGGCATGACCATCATCCTGACCACGCATTACCTCGAGGAAGCCGAGGAAATGTGCGACGAGATCGCGATCATCGACAGCGGCCGCGTCCTCGTGCGTGACAAGACGCGCAACCTCGTGAACCGCATGGACAGCAAGACGCTGGTGATCGAGCCGGCGAGCGCCGTGCCGCAATCGTTGCCCCTGCCCGATGGGGTGAGCATGGAGCAGCGCGCGGGCGGCCTCCTGGCCTTCACCTATGCGCGTTCGGCGACCTCGCCCGACGCGATCCTCGCGGCCCTGCGCGATGCCGGTGTCGGGATCAGCGATGTCAGCATCGAGCAGCCCAATCTCGAGGACGTGTTCCTGCAGATGACCCGCGCCGCGCGCTGAGGCACGGGCCTGACGCTGTTCTTGTCCGGCTCCGGTCCCCTGCGCCCCTGACCGGCCTCGCCTCCGTTCGGGTGCCGATACCCGCTCGCCGCGGCCGGTTTACCGGCCCGTTCCGCGCCCTCTCGCGCATTCGCGGCCCCGCGCCCTTCGGAACCCGATTGGTACCGGCGGGTTTGCCCGCCATCAGGTCAAGGAGAGCGAACACATGGAACAGGTCGATGCGGATGTCGGGAATATCTTCGACAAGATCGACGCTTGGGTCGATGGCTTCTTCCGCCTCCTGCCGAATATCGGCATCGCGCTCGTGCTCCTGGTGCTCTCCTGGTTCCTTGCCCTGTGGCTCGGCCGCGTCGTCACGCGCTCCGGCGCGCGGCGCGACCGGGAGAATCTCGGCGAGGTGGGAGGCTCGCTCTTGCGCTGGACGGTGTTCATCGTCGGCCTGATGCTGGCGGTGACGATCGTCGCGCCCTCGGTCACGCCGGCCGATCTCTTTGCCGGGCTCGGCATCGGCTCGGTCGCGATCGGCTTCGCATTCAAGGACATCCTGCAGAACCTGCTGGCGGGCATCCTGATCCTGCTGCGCCAACCATTCGAGGTGGGCGATCAGATCGTCTCGGGCGGGCATGAAGGCACCGTGGAGCGGATCGAGACCCGCGCCACCCTGATCAGGACCTATGACGGGCGCCGCGTGGTGATCCCCAATTCCGACATCTACACCGATGCCGTCATCGTCAACACCGCCTTCGACAAGCGCCGCTCGCAATATGACATCCTGATCGGCTGCTCGGACGATCTCGAGGCGGCCTGCAAGCTGATCGTCGAGACGGCCTCGGGCTGCGAGGGCGTGCTTGCCGATCCCGCGCCCGAGGCGATCCCGTGGGGCATGGATGCCGACGGCAATACCGTGCGCCTGCGCTGGTGGACCGCGCCCGCACGCGGCGACGTGGTCCAGACCTGGGGGCGCGTCATCCGAACCGTCTACAACGCGCTCAACGACGGCGGCGTCGATCTGCCCTATCCGACGCGGATGGTCCTTTTTCATGACCAGACCGAAGCGACCGATGGTGACCGGAGCGCCCAGCGCGAAGGCTGGCCGTCCTCGGGCCGCGATCCGGAAGCGCGCCGCATTGCCGATGCGATCGCGGGCGGCCGCGCGTCACGCCGAAAGGGCGAGGAGGGCAGTGACGACAGCGACGGTGCGCGCAACAGCAGCGGTGGCAGTGACGGGGATCGCGAGACCGCGCCGGCGCGCGGCGAGGCCAGCTAGGCCATCCGGCCCGGCCGCGCCCCGCGCCGCCGCGGCAGGCCCGTCACTCGGCGACGGCCAGCATCCTGCCAAGACGGCGCCCGCCGAGAATATGGAGATGGTAATGCGGGACTTCCTGGATCCCGTCCTTGCCGGCATTCGTGATCGTGCGGTAACCGCTCCCCTCAGCGCCCGGCGAGAGGTTCTTCTGCTTGCAGATCTCGGCCACCAGCCGTGCGAAGTCGACGATCTCCTCGGCGGAGGCATGCGCGAAGAAGTCGTCCTGATCGAGATACGGCTTGCGCGGGATGACCAGCACGTGGACCGGCGCCTGCGGAGCGATATCGTTGAAGGCGAGCGTGTGCTCGCTTTCCATGACGGTGTCGTTCGGGATCTCGCCGCGCAGGATCTTGGCGAAGATGTTCTGATCGTCATAGGCTGGGTGCAAGGGAAGTCTCCTCAATCGTCGAAAAGGGTGCCTTCGGCGAGGATGGCCCGGCAATCGGAGAGCGGCAATCCCAGAAAGGCGGCGAGGGCGGTAGCATTCTCGGCCCCGCTCGCGGCCTCGCGCAGCACGCTGATCGAGCGGAACTGCGCATCCCTTATCGCATCGCTCTCGCCGAACATCTTCCGCCGCAGCGCCCCGATCAGATCGAGAAGATCGCCCCCCTCCTGCGTGCCGCCGGCAAGGCCGATCCGCCGCGCATGACCCAGCAGGTCGTCATCGCCGAAACTGCACTCGATCTCGAGCATCCTGACGGAGGAGCGGTCCGCATCGAAGTCGCGCAGCAGCTCGATATTGGCCGGATCGAGACAGATCACCATGCGGTCGCTGCCGAACCGCTCGAACAGCATACGCAGGAGCGCGCGGCGATGGCGGGTGCGCTTGGCCATGCCGTTCTCGATTCCGCCGAGATCGGGCAGCGCGGCATGTTCCTCGTCGAAGACGAAGCCGACGCTCGGAATGCCGGCCTGCCGGTCGATGCGCTCGCGCAGGCGCTGTGCGACATGCCATTTCCGGCAGATCACGATCAGCAGTTCGCGCTCGCGCCCGAGGCTCGATTCGGTCTCCCAGAAGCGCGGGGCGAACCGCTGACCGATCCGCCCCTGCCCCGTCATGAACCGGTAGAGCTGCCGCCCGTGGCCGGACAGCGCCACCACCTCGTCCCGCGCCGCGTAGAGTGCGGCGAGACGCCGTTTAAGCACCCCTGCCTCGGCACTGATCTTGCGGGCGAAGAGAAAATCCTGTCCGCGCAGGAATTCGTAATGATCGTCGTAGAAAGTTGCCGGCATCCCGTATTCGGAAAAGGCGAGGAAGGTCGGGGCGCGGTTGCTGATCTGCGTGCGCGGCACGAGATGGCGCACGAGGGTCTGGAAGAAGATCTCGTCGGGGATCCAGGTGGTGCGGAAGAAGCGCATCACGTCGGGGCGCCGAGCGCAGAAATCGAGCAGCGCCTCGGCGGTCGTGCGGCGCAGGCACCACCACTGGCTGCCGATCATCATCGTCAGATCGAGCGGGACCGCCCGCTTCAGGCCCAGCGCCTTCTGCAGGTCGATCGACCGGTAGAAGAACCACTTGCGGCGGCGCTCGTTGAAGTAGTGGCGGTAGATGAGACGCTCGTCGCGAAAGCCCGTCTTGATCCATCCGCTCTCGAAATAGTCGAAGCTCTCGATGTGATCGACATCGGCGGCATCGAGAGCGCGGTGGATTGTATGGGCGGGCTTGATCGGCATGCAGTCGCCGGAAATCAGGTAGAGATGCGTGCATCTGGGAAACCGCGCCAGCGCCGTGTGCATCGCCGTCAGGCTCGCGGCGACGAGACTCCAGTCGCCCCAGCCGCAGCGCCGCGGCTTGACCAGCACGACATTCGGCGCCCGGCCCAGCGCCGCGCGCAGCTTCCTCATCTCGGCGCGGGGGGCGCAGGCGTCATAATGAAGAGCGACGGAATCGCCCGACGAGACGAGATCGCGCACCTGCGCGATAACCGCATCGGGGTCCTTGTGCGCCAGAAGGATATAGGCGATCTGTGCCATGGATGCGCCGCCCGATTTGCCTCTGCGCTGTCTTGCCCTTGGCCGTTCTTACCGCGAACAGCCATTGTATTGACAGGAGAGTTTTGCTTTTTTCAACGCTGACCCCGCGGCATCCGCGGGACTGCCTATGGGAGGGCCGCGGCCGATGGGGTTTCCTGGAACCTGGATGACCGAGAGCGAAAGCGTTCTTTACAGGGTGGTTCCGAAATGCGCCTGCTCGACCATCGGCCAAATCCTGCATTACAGCGATCACGGACGCTTCTACGACGGCGATATCCACGATGCGTCGGAGGGCCTGCACAAATGGGGCCAGCCGGCGAGCCGCCCCCTGATCGAGCGGGCGGTCAAGGGTCACGAGACCTATGCCTTCAGCTGCGTGCGCAATCCCTATGCGAGGGTGCTGAGCTCCTTTTTCGACAAGATCTGCGGCATTCAACGCAACGGACGGCGGTATCGCGGCAAGCTGGTGCCGCTCCTCGTGCAGCGATACGGCGTGGACGTGGGGGGCGAGGACGGAACCGCCCCGTTCGATCAGATCGCCAGTTTCAGGCGCTTCTTGCTTTTCGTCAGGGACACGATCCGCTGGCGCAAGCCGATGGATCCCGACATCCACTGGTCGTCGATGTCGGGGCATCTGTCGACCTTCATCCATAATGGCGGCCGGTATGACCGGATCTTCTGGTCCGAAAGCTTCACGGGGGGCATGGCCTCGGTTCTGGATGCGATCGACACGCCGCACCGGGTCGATCTGTCCCGGATCCCCCGCTTCAACGAATCCGAAGGGCATGGCCCGCCCCGCGCGCATCCGGTGGAAGATTTCTTCGACGATCTGTCGATGCATCTGATGTGGGAAATCTATCATCTCGATTTCCAGCTCTTCGGCTATGATTTCACGCGCCCATCGCAACTCGCCCCGGTGCGCGGGATCGACCTCGCCGAGGTGCATGCGCGGCTGGGCGAGTAGCGGCACCCCCGCAGGTCGCCTTCGGCTGAACAGCGCCCCCCGGCTCGAAGGCGCCCGGCTGCAGCGGAACCGGGGCATGTTTGCGGATCGGCGAGATTGCCGCCGGCCTCGCCGCGCACCTCTGTTGCCGTGTTGATACAGTAGGTGCGGCTTTCCAGGCATGACCGGGCAAGGTCCGAAAATAGTCTCAAACTTTTTGAGAATGATCCTCATCGGGCAGAAAGCCTCAGGCTCAAGCAAGACCGACACAGATCGAGGACGGACATGAAAATCTATGAATACATGGCGAAGCGCAATTGGCCGCACAGCTATTCAGGCAAGATCCTTCTTGTCAGCTTCATCGGTGTGCACGTGCCCATGTTCGGTGCCGTTGCCTATGCCCTTCTGGCCGATGCCACCCCCTTCACCGAACAGCTCGACGTCCTTGCCGCGATGCTGGTCGCGACATTGGTCGGCACCGGCGGCACGATGTTCGTGATGAACGCCCTGCTGGCGCCCGTGGTCGCCGCGACGCAAGCCGCCGATGGCTACTTGCGCGAAGGCCGCACGCCCCGCCTGCCGACCACCTACACCGACAGCGCCGGCGTGTTGATGAGCAGCGTGCAGGAATGCATCACCCGCCTCGACAGCTCGCTCACCACATCCGAACTCGCACGCAAGCAGATCGCCCATGAGCACAGCTCGAAATTCCAGATCCTGGCGGGCATGAAGCACGATTTCCGCACGCCGCTCACCCGCATCCTGGGCTTTGCCGAGCTGATGAAATCCGAGGCCATCGGCCCGGTCGGCGACGACAGCTATCGCCGGTTCGCCGCGACCATCGGGGATTCGGGACGCGAGCTGCTGCAGACGCTGCAATCCGTGCTCGACCTGTCGGATGCGCAGGCCCGCAGCCAGCTTGCCGAGGATAGCGAGGTGTTCGACCTTGCCGACATGGCGCAGGAGGCGATCTCTCTCGAACACCTGCACGCCCAGAAACGCGGCGTGTCGATCGAGCTGATCGCGCCGCCGGTGCTCGAGGTCTGCACCATTCCCAGCGCGGCCAAGAACATCCTGTCGGCGCTGCTGCAGGCCGCCATCGACCGGAACGTGCGCGGTGCGCAGGTCAGGATGGAGCTGGACGGCGAACGCGGCCTGGCCTGCATCTCGGTGCTGGCCGTGGGCGGACAACTCACCCTCGAGGATGTCCCCTCCGAATTGCAGCATTTCTGCGACAATCTGCCGAGCGGCACCGGGTCCAGGTCGAGCCGTCCCGAGACCTCGACGCCGATGACCCTGCGGATGTCGCTCCTTGAGACGCTGACGCGGGCCATCGGCGCCGAGTTCACGCTTGGCCAGGACGCGCGCGGCTGGGAGATGCAGGTCCTGATCCGGCCGCAACCGCTGATCGTGCCGCTCGCGGCCGAATAGGCGCGCGGCCGGGCCGCGCCGCGATCCGCGCGGCGGCCCTCGGCTTTCGCGCCCCGGACAGGCCCCGGGGCGCATTTCCTTCAGATCGACAGTTCCTCGGCGATCAGAGCGTTGAGATCTGTTTCGGCCCGGGCGCCGACATGGCCGATCACCTCGCTCGCCGCGATGCAGCCGATCCGCGCCGCGCGCTGCGGCGGATGCCCCTCGCATATCGCCCACAGGAACGCACCGGCGAAGAGATCGCCCGCCCCGGTCGCATCCACGACCTTCACCGGGCGTGCCGGGGCATGCTGCCTCTGGCCGCCATGCATCACATGCGCGCCCTGCGGGCCATCGGTGCAGACGAGGGTTTCGACCTGCCCGGCCATCGCCTCGAGCGCCGCGCCGAAATCCTTGGTCAGCTCCATCGCCAAAAGCTCGGCCCTGTTGCAAAACAGCAGATCGACATGCTCGGCGATCATCGCGCGGAACGCCTCGCGGTGACGCTCGACGCAGAAGGGATCGCTGAGCGTGAGGGACACGCGCCCGCCCGCGCCGCGCGCCGCCGCGATCGCCTTGGCGAAGGCCGCATGGCTTTCAGGGCCGTCGAAACGGTAGCCCTCAAGATAGATCCACTCTGCCTCGCGCATCTGCGCCTCGTCGATATCGGCCTCCGAGAGGAACTCCGTCACGCCCAGATAGGTGTTCATCGACCGCTCGCCGTCGGGCGTGACCAAGACGATGCAGCGTCCCGTCTCGGCCTCGTGATCGCGGGGGGCGCGCGCGGTTTCGTAATCGGCGCCCTGGGCGCGCAGGTCATGCGCGAAGATCGCGCCGAGCTGGTCGTCCTTGACCTTGCCGACATAGGCGCAGCGTCCGCCTAGGTGGGCGATGCCGGCGATCGTGTTGGCCGCCGAGCCGCCGCTCATCTCCTTGGCCGGTCCGATCCGGTCGTAAAGCGCGACCGCCCGTTCCATGTCGATGAGCTGCATGATGCCCTTGTCGATGCCGTTGGCCGCGAGAAAGGCTTCGTCGCAGGTGGCCAGCACGTCGACCATCGCGTTGCCGATACCGACAACCTGATACTTCTTCATTCCGTCTTGTCCTCGTATGCGCAGAGATCCCGGATCAGGCAGGCTCCGCATTTCGGCTTGCGCGCGACACACACATAGCGCCCGTGCAGGATCAGCCAGTGATGCGCGTGGCGCTGGTAGGGCGCCGGCACGTTGTCCTCGACCGCCCGCTCGACCGCGGCCACGTCCTTACCGGGCGCGATCCCGGTGCGGTTGCCGACGCGGAAGATATGCGTGTCGACCGCTTGCGAGGGATGGCCCCACCACATGTTCAGAACGACATTGGCGGTCTTGCGGCCCACCCCGGGCAACGATTGCAGGGCCGCGCGGCTTGACGGCACCTCGCCGCCATAATCCTCTTCGAGAATCCGGCTCAGCTTGATGACGTTGCGGGCCTTGTTGCGGTAAAGGCCGATCGACTTGATATGGGCGGTCAGCGCCTCCTCGCCCAGATCGAGCATCTTGCGCGGGGTATCGGCGATCTCGAAAAGACCCGCGGTGGCGCGGTTGACCCCCGCATCGGTCGCCTGCGCGCTGAGCGCCACCGCCACGAGGAGGGTATAGGCGTTCACGTGATGGAGCTCGCCCTTGGGCTCTGGCTCGGCCGCCTCGAACCTAGAGAAGATCTCGGCGATCGCGGAATAGGGCAAGGCGCGTGTCATCGCGCCGGTATGCCCCGGCGGCGATGATCGCGCAAGAACCGGGTCGCGCCGGCGCTCCTTGCCGCGCTAGCCTGCCGTGATGAGGGGAGTGCATGGCATGACGCAGCAAGGCGAGGAAGACGGCTATTACTGGAAGATCGTGCGCCGCGCGATCGCCAGCCTCGACGCGGCGAGCGAAGCCGGCGCGCCCCCCGTCCCGCTCGAGCAGATCGCGGCGGAGATGAATTTCAGTGCCGCGCATTTCCAGAGGCTCTTCAGCCGCTGGGCCGGCATCTCGCCCATGCGGTATCAGCAATACCTGCGCCTCGGCCATGCGCGCCGCCTGCTCGAGGAGCGTTTCACGGCGCTGGGCACCGCCGATGCGGTCGGCCTGTCGGGAAGCGGGCGGCTGCACGACCTCTTCGTCACCTGGGAGGCGATGAGCCCCGGCGCGGCCGCCCGGCGGGGGGCGGGTCTGACCTTGCGGACCGGCTGGGCAGAGGGCCCCTTCGGACGGATGCTGGGCACTGCCAGCCCGCGCGGGTTGTGCGGGTTGGCCTTTACCGAGGAGATCGGCGATGAGACGGCCCTCGCGCAGATGCGGGCCCGCTGGCCGGAGGCGCGATACAGCCACGATGACGCGGGCGTGGGCGCGCTCGTCGCCGCGGCGCTGGGCGGGCATGGCGGCGCCCGCCTCCACGTGATCGGCGCGCCGTTCCAGATCAAGGTCTGGGAGGCGCTGATGGCGATTCCCTCGGGCCATGTGAGCACCTATGGCGAGATTGCCGGCGCGATCGGCAGCCCGCGGGCGGTGCGCGCCGTGGGAACCGCCGTGGGGCGCAACCCGGTCGGATACCTCATTCCCTGTCACAGGGCCCTGCGCGCCTCCGGTGCGCTCGGAGGCTATCATTGGGGACTCCCGGTCAAGCGGGCGATGCTCGCACATGAATCGGCCCTCACGTCTCTGTGAAGGCGGGTGGCATTATTTCGCTCACTTTTCCGAGGGGACCCTGCGGCTTTCGTGCAGCCGCTCTATATAGCGGGGTGGAGATATGCATAATTGACGAGCGAGGATACCATGATCGCACTCAAGACCCCCATGCTGGTCGGCACCGCCGGCCTTCTTGTCCTGACCGCCTGCACCGATCCGATGACCGGCGAGCGCAACCGCACGCGCACCGGCGCGCTGACCGGCGCGGCCGTTGGCGCCGTCATCGGCGGCACCAAGGAAAGCGGCAATGACCGGCTGAAGAACGCGGCCATCGGCGCGGCGATCGGCGCGGCCGGCGGCGCGGCCATCGGCAACATTCTCGACCAGCAGGCCGCTGAGCTGCGCGACGACTTCTCGAACGGCTCCATCGACGTGGTCAATACCGGCTCCGAGCTGATCGTGCGCATGCCGCAGGACATCCTGTTCGCCACCGACAGCGCCAGCGTCTCCGCCGGCCTGCAGGGCGACCTGCGCGTTCTGGCCTCCAACCTGAACCGCTACCCGAACTCCGCCGTCGAGGTTCAGGGCCACACCGACAACACCGGTTCGGCCGCCTATAACCAGGACCTGTCGCAGCGCCGCGCCCAGTCGGTCACGCAGATCCTCGCCGCGAACGGCGTTTCGCAAGGACGCCTGCGCGCCGTCGGTTACGGTGAGAACCAGCCCATCGCCTCGAACCTGTCGGCCGAGGGCCGCGCGCAGAACCGCCGCGTGCAGATCGTCATCCGCCCGACGAACTGATCGGCCGCGCGCCGCCTGCGCGCAGGATGCGACACAAGGGACGGCCGGCTCCATCGGGGCCGGCCGTCGCCGTTCGGGGGAGGCCGAACGCATCCCGGCCGGGCCACGGACGACCCGAGGGCATGGGCTTTGCGATTGCCCCCGCGGGGCGCAGCGCCTAGATTGTCCCGCGCAGCCCAATCCGAGCCACCGCCTCCATGCCCTTCGAGAAAGTCCATCCCGAAAAGCTCGCCCGATCAGTCGTGCGGCAGATCGAGCTGCTTGTCCTGCGCGGCATCTTGCGGCCGGGCGAGCGCCTGCCGCCCGAACGCGACCTGTCGGAGAGGCTCGGGGTCTCCCGCCCGTCCCTGCGCGAGGCGATTGCGGAGCTGTCGCGTGGCGGCCTGCTCGTGAGCCGGGCGGGCGACGGGCTTTACGTGGCCGACGTGCTCGGCTCTGCCTTCTCTCCCGCCCTCGTGCGCCTGTTCGCCGAGCATGACGAGGCCAAGTCCGACTACCTGTCCTTCCGCCGCGACATGGAGGCGCTTGCCGCCGAGCGGGCCGCCCGGCTCGCATCGGCCACCGATCTGCAGGTCGTCGACGCGATCTTCACGAAAATGGAGACCGCGCATGCGCGCCGCGACAGCGATGGCGAGGCCCGGCTCGATGCCGAGTTTCACATGGCGATCATCGAGGCGAGCCACAATGTCGTCATGCTGCACATGATGCGATCGATGTTCGAGCTGCTGCGCGCCGGTGTCTTCTACAACCGGCAGATGATGTTCCAGCAGATGACGCGGCGCGAGACCCTTCTTGGCCAGCACCGGGCGATCAACATGGCGTTGCAGGACCGGGATCCGCAGGCCGCCGGTGCAGCCGTTCGCGCACATCTCGATTTCGTCGAGAACGCCCTGCGCGATCAGCAAAGGGCCGAGCGCAACGAAGCCATTGCGCGCCAGAGATTCCATCACGAGCAGGAACGCTAGACAGGCTGCCCCTCCATCGGTGATGTGGAAACAGTTTGGCGAGCAGAGGCGAACCGGCCCGGAAATGGAGACAGTATCGCCGTGCGGATGCCTCAGTTCGGGCCATGTATTCCGGCAGCCTGCCGTCATGTGCAATACTGGCGGCTCATCCGGACCGGCACGATGTCGAAGGCGGCCCCGCGCGCCGGCCAATACCGGCGCATGGCGGGTGCGGGGGGCGAGTGATATGGGCGGCGAGCACGGTGCGAGCGATCGAGAACGCACCGCGCGAGGCAATTGGTGGAAGAGCGAATGAACAGCAGGATCTTCCCGAACGAAACGGGCCCGTTCATCGGCGGGCGCCTTCCCCCCGGCGGATCGGGCGGCGGCGATCCCGACGCCGTGGACCTGCGCGGCCTGCTGCGCACTTTCTGGAAGCGGCGCTGGTCGATCCTCGGCGTGATGCTCGCCCTGGGCGCGTTGACCTGGTTCGCCGTGTCGCAGATGACCCCCGTCTATACCGCGCAGGCCAAGCTGATCCTCGATCCGCGCAACCCGGACATCATCACCCAGGACAAGGTCGTGGCCGATCTCGACCTGACCTCGCAGATCGTCAACGGCGAGATCGCCGTCCTGCGCTCGAACCTTCTGATCGAGGATGCCATCCGCACCATCGGCGCCGAGGCGCTCGCACCGATCGATCCCGCGCTCGCGCCCCCCTCGCTGAGAGAGCGGCTCGCCGAGCGATTGAACATCCTGCTCGGCCGCCCCGCCGAGGACAGCCCCCTACCCGCCGCCGATCTCGATGACCCCGCGCGGACGGAACGCCTGGTGCGGGCCGTTCGTCGCAACCTGTCGGTCTTCAGCGACGGCGATTCCTATGTCATCGTGGTGCGCGTCGAGGCGGGCGATCCGCAGGTCGCGGCCCTGCTCGCGAACACACTTGCCGAGCGTTACATCACCCTTCAGCTCGATACCCGGCGCGATGCCGTCGGGCAGGCGACGGACTGGCTGGAGGAACGCCTGACCGATCTGCGTGCCCAGGTCGAGGAGGCCGAGGCGGCCGTCGCCAATTTCAGCGCGGACAGCCTGCTCAAGGATGGCGGCACGCTCGAGAATGCCAGCCAGCAGCTCGCGAGCCTCAACGGTCAGCTCATCACCGCCCGCTCGGCGCGTGTCGAGGCCGAGGCGCGTCTCGACCAGCTCGAGAAGGTCATCGCCGAGGAGGGCAAAGAGCAGGCCGCGCGGATCGTCACCACCCCGGCGATCGAGGCCCTGCGCGCGCAGGCGCTCGATTTGCGGCAGAAGGATGCGGTCTGGGCACAAAGCTATGACCCCGACCATCCGCGCCGGACCGAGATCGCGAAGGAACTGGTCCAGATCGAGAGCGACATCACGCGCGAGCTCGACAAGGTGATCGAGACGCGCCGCTCCGAGCTCGAGATCGCGCGGCTGCGCGAGCAGAGCCTCGAGGGCAGCATCGGTACGACCGAGGACCGCGTGATGTCAATCACCCGCAATTCGCTCGGCCTGCGGCAACTCGAGCGCGAGGCGGCCGCCGCGCGGCAGACCTACGAATCGCTGCTGACGCGGGTGACCGAGACACGCACGCAAAAACAGCTCCAGCAGCCCGATGCCAAGATGATCGAGCGTGCCACCGTTCCGGGGGCTCCCTCCGCCCCGCGCCCCAAGCTGATGGCCGTCCTCGCCGCCGCCGTCGGGGGCAGCCTGATGGCCGGCCTCGTCTTCTTCAACGAGATGACCGCCACCACCTTCCGCAGCGCGCGGGAGATCGAGACGGAAACCGGCCTGCCGGTGCTCGCCCTTATCCCCGCAGAACGCTGGCGCGATATGAAACGCGGCATCAAGGCGTTGCGCGCGGCGCCCTACACGGTCTATGGCGAGCGGATCAGGCAATTGCGCACCGCGCTCCTGATGCGCGGCGGGCGCGACCTCGTGCGCAGCGTCCTCGTTCTCTCCTCCGCGCCCGGAGAGGGCAAGACGACCACCACCGTGGCCCTCGCGGAGATGGCCGCCATGGCCGGGAAATCGGTGATCGTGATCGATTGCGACCTGCGCCGCTCGACCCTGCAAAAAGCGTTCGGCTGGAGCATGGAGAACGATTTCGCCGATTTCATCAAGGGTGACACCACCTTGTCGGACGCGATCTTCGTTCCGCCCGATCTGGGCTTCGACGTGCTGGCCGCCAAGGGTCCGCGCCCCGACGCCGCCGAGGAGCTTTCGGTGACATGGCTGCAGCCGGTGATCGAGGAGCTGAAGCGGGTCTATGACGTGGTGCTGATCGATGCACCCGCGCTTCTGGCGGTTTCCGACGCGATGATCCTGGCGCAGGTCGTCGATACCCGCGTCTATCTCGTGGCCTGGAACGCCACGCCGCGCGCGGCTGTCTCCGAAGGCCTGGCGCGTCTTGCGGAGATGCGCCTGCCCATCGACGGGATCATCCTCAACAAGTTCGATCAGGGGCGCAGCAGTGACCCCAACGCCAAGGGCTACACCTATGAAAGCTGAAACGCGCGGGGCCTTGAACGCGCCGCGGGGGGATCTGCGTCCCAGCTCCGGGCTGCGGGTCGCGATCATCCATTACTGGCTGGTGGGCATGCGCGGCGGCGAGCAGGTGCTCGAGGCGCTGTGCCGGATGTTCCCGCAGGCCGACATCTATACCCATGCCTATCTTCCCGCCAAGGTCAGCCCCGCGATCCGGCGCCACAAGATCACCACCACCTCGGTCGGGCGCCTGCCCTTCGCACCGAAGCTCTATACGCGCTACCTGCCGCTTATGCCGCGCGCGCTCGAAGAGATCGACCTGGCCGGCTATGACCTGGTGATCTCCTCCGAGGCAGGTCCGGCCAAGGGGGTGATCGCGCCGCCCGACGCGGTTCACCTTTGCTATTGCCACTCACCCATGCGCTACCTGTGGGACCAGTATCACACCTACCGCAACGGCGCCGGGCTCCTGACCCGCACGCTGATGCCGCCCCTCGCGGCGAAACTGCGCAGCTGGGACGTGGTGAGCGCGGCCCGCGTCGATGCCTTCGCCGCCAACTCGCACCATGTCGCGGCGCGCATCCGCAAATACTGGCGCCGCGAATCGACGGTCGTGCACCCGCCGGTCGCACTCGATCAGTTTGCCCCTGTCGCGCCGGAAGCACGGGGGGATTTCTACCTCTGGGCCGGAGAGCTCGCGCCTTACAAGCGGCCCGACATCGCGATCGAGGCATTCAACCGCCTGCAACGGCCCCTCGTGGTGATCGGCGGACCGGGCAGGACCGTGCGGGCGCTGTCGGCCAAGGCCGGCGACACCATCCGCTTCCTCGGCCATGCCCCTTATGACGTGCTCAAGCAGCATCTCGCGGCCTGCCGGGCGCTGATCTTTCCCGGAGAGGAGGATTTCGGCATCGTTCCCGTCGAGGCGATGGCATCGGGCCGGCCGGTCATAGCCTATGGGCGTGGCGGCGCGCTCGATACGGTCCGAGACGGCGAAACGGGCCTTCTGTTCCGCGACCAGAGCGTCGAGGGCCTCGTCGACGCGGTCACGCGGTTCGAGGCCGAGGGGCTCGAGGATCTCGATCCGATGGCGCTTCGCGATCACGCCCGCCAGTTCGACGAGGCCAGTTTCGTAACCGGCCTGGCGGACATGCTCGCCGCCGAGGGCATCGCGTTCGAGCCGGCCCCGGGAGCCCCGGCGGCGTGAAGAAATTCCTCTCCGCGCCGTTCCTGCTTGGCGTCGGCACGCGGATCGGCAGCCAGATCATCGCCTTCGTGCTGGTGATGATCGCCTCGCGCTACCTGGGCCTCACCGCGTTCGGCACCTACGCCCTGGCATGGGCCGCGGCGGTGGTGGCCAACACGTTCGTCTTCACCGGCCTCTACCAGGCGGTCCTGCGCAGCGACGACGCGGACCGCGAGATGGATCAGCTTTTCTACCTGATGCTCGGCGTCGGGCTGGTCGGCAGCACGATCATCGCCGGGGCGGGCCTCCTTGCCCCCGGCGCGGTCGGCGCCGCGCTTCTCGCGATTGCCCCCATCCCCACGTTGCAGAGCCTGCCTGCGTGGAACGAGGCGCGCCTCGTGCAATCCGGGCGCGTCAGGTCGGCGAGCGCCTACACGCTTGCCGCCGAGGCCTCTGCGCTCGGTGTCGCACTCGTGGGGTTCCGCCACGGGATGGGTATCGGCAGCCTGATCGCCGCGCGCTACGGCGCGGTGCTGGTGGCGGCGGTGCTTACCACGGCCCTGTCGCCGCGCCTGCCGCGCCTCAGGCGCGTCCCCGGCACCGCGCGCCGCAGCCTGCGCACCGCCTTGCCGCTCTGGGCGACGGCATCGGTCGGGATGTTCTCCAATTACGGCGCCGACCTGATGCTCGGGATCTTTCTCAATCCTGCCGCCGTCGGCGCCTACAGGGGCGGGGCGCGCATCGCGATGACCGCCTCCGACGTGGTGGTACAACCGCTGATGATGCTGACCTGGGCACGGTTCTCGCGGCTCGAACGCAATGGAGAGCTGTCGCGGCTGGGCGCGGCCTGGCACGAGACGATCTCCTTTTCGGTGGCCCTCATCTGGCCCGTCATGGCCTCCGTCGCGCTCCTGTCGCGCGACCTCGTCCTCACTCTCTTCAACGAAACCTGGCTGGCAGCGGCGGGGGTGGTCTCGATCCTTGCCATCGCACGCAGCTTCCAGAGCTTTTCGGTCCTTCTCGAGCCGACGATGATCTGTAGCGGTCGGCCCGGGGTTCAGCTCCGTATCAGGGCGATCGGGGCGGCGATCCTCCTAGTCGCGCTGCTGGTCCTGGGGCGGCACGGGGGCGAGATGGCCGCGATCGCGCAGCTTCTGACCGGGCTCTGCGTCGCTTTGCTGGCCTTGCACGCGATGCTGGGTCAACTTGGTCTCGGCCCGCACGCGGCGCTGGCCGCGATGCGCCCGGGGGCTGGCCTCACCCTTGCCTGCATCGCCGTGATCATAGCCACGCGGGAGCTGCGCGCGGATTGGCCGGGGCCCCAAGGGCTCGGCCTGACGGTCGCCTTGCTGGCGCTCGTCTGGGTGGGCATCATGGCGCTGTTCCTGCGGAAGGGCATTCTCGTCCTGCCCGCGGCCTGAGCCGGTCACACCCGGCGCGCGTCGAACACCACAAGCCCGTCCAGCGCGTCGACATGGTGGATGCCGATATGGCCGGGGGCGAAATCCGGGGTCAGGTGCCGAACCCGGTGCTCGCGATACTCGGTCGGTGTCAGCGCCTCGATCCGCATGATGTTGAGGCCATATCCATAGGTGCCATGGGTGTTGTCCTGCGCGCAGCGATACAGATGGCCATCGCGGGCGAAGATCCGCCCGCCTCCCCGGGCGCGGTCGGAGCCGACCACCACGGGATTGAGCGGATGGGGAACAGGATTGCCCAGATCGGGACCATCGACCATGAAAAGATGGAGCTCGCTTCCGAAATCGCCGTGCCGGTCATTCGCCAGGTTGGTAAAGAGCCACCATTGTCCCTCATGCTCGACAAGACCGCTATCCACCGCGCCGGTCCCGTCGAGCGCGGTGGCGAAAAGCGTCCACCGATCGGGAAAGGACAGGGCGCGGTGCACCTCGACGCGGCCCGTCTGATGCGTCTCGGGCATCATGTAGATCTCGCCCCCATGGGCAAAGACCATCGGATAGGACAGATGGTGCGGCGCCGTCATCGCCGGGCCGATCTCGATGAAGGCGTCATCCTCGATCCGGCCGACACCGATATGCCCGCGCCGCGTTCCGTAGTCGTAATCCTCGAAGAAGAGATACGTCTCGCCCGCATGCGCAAAGAGGAAGGGGTCGGCCCAGTACCGGTTTCCCGGGATTGCGATTTCCCGCGCCCGGGCGGGGTCGAAATCCAAGGGATCGCCTTGCGCCAGGCGCAGCGTGAAGGCGCCGGGGCGCCGGCCGAGCCGGGCTTTGGCACGCTGCTCGACGCGTCGCAGAAGCTCTCTGCCGACACGGAACGGGTAGCCCATGCGGGACTTGTCCCCGTGCGTCTGCAGTGGGGACGGCGGCAAAGGCGCGGGCGGCGTATCGTGGAGTGCAAGATGGCGCAGCGCGTTCACGATGATCTGCACCGATTTCTCACGGAGCAGATCATCGTTCCGACTGGCGAGAAACTTCACGTCGAAGCGGGCATGCGCGATCGTCTCGCAGGTGCAATCGGCGCGGCCGGGGGCGCATGTGTGCATTTGCAGGCGGACGGGTGACATGATCTGCCCGGTTACCGACGGACGGTGCCCCGAGCCCGTGCCATGCAGATCGAGTTGCCACAGGCCGAAACGCGACAGGGCGGCGAGAGATGGCGTAACCGCGACACCGCTCAGATCAACGAGAACGTCGCATGGCTCCGGCGATCGGCGGGGAATGTCGTGCAGACGCGGATCGAGCGGCGGGGCCGCGGCTTTCAGACCCATGATCCGCCGCTCGGCGGCCAGGATCGCGCGGGTGACCCGACGCGGCGACGCAGCCGGTGTGCCTTGCGCGATGTAGAGCAGATCGAAGCGTGGATCCTCGACGAGCAGGTTCAGCAGCCGTATGGCACCCGGATCGGGCCGCTCGGGATCGGAGAGGATTGCCCCGATCCGCAGGCCATGCGCCCTCAAATCCGGACCGAGCGTCGATGCTGCCGCAAAGGGTCGCGGCATCGAGGATGGGGCATGAGCTTGATCGTGCTGAACATACCCGGACTAAAGGTTCTGCATCGAACCATTGTCAAGCGAGGGGCATGCACTGGTCACGCAGTGCGTCCCATCCGGGTCAGGCGAGCTGATCGTTGACGGTTTGCGTCAATGCGGTGAGCGAGAACGGCTTGGGAAGGAAGACCGAATTGGGGATCTCGGCCTGGTGCGCGGAGAAGCTCTCCTCGGCATAGCCGGACACGAAGACCACGCCGATACCCGGGCGCGTCTTGAGTGCTTCGCGCACCCAGCTGGGACCATCGAGGCCGGGCATGATGACATCGGTGACGAACAGGTCGACCTCGATGCTTCGATCTTCCAGAACCCCGAGAGCCGCCTCGCCATCCTCGGCCTCGATCACGGTATAGCCGCGCATCCGCAGGGCACGCGATGCGAAGGCCCGCACCGGCGCCTCGTCCTCCACGAGCAGGACGACGCCCTCCTTGCGCACGGCGGGCGGGCGCGGCGGCCGGGTCGCGGGCGCCCTGGGCTGCGGCGAGGCGCCGCTGCGGCTATGGGCAGGGAAATAGAGTTTGAACTCAGTTCCCTCGCCAGGCGTGCTGTCGGCGAAGATGTAACCGCCCGTCTGCTTGACGATGCCATAGGCCGTCGACAGTCCCAGCCCCGTCCCCTCGCCGGTCCGCTTCGTGGTGAAGAAGGGCTCGAAGACCTTCGGCAGCTTGTCGGGGGTGATGCCGGTGCCCTCGTCCCTCACCCTGACGATGACGTATTCCCCGGCAGGCACCGTGACACGGTCGCGCTGCAAGGGACGTATCAGCAGCTGGCACTGCGTCGAGATCTTGATGTCGCCGCCCGATGGCATCGCATCGCGGGCATTGACCACGAGATTCATGATCACCTGCTCGAGCTGCCGCTTGTCTGCGCGCACCATCTTCAGCTCGGGATCGTGATCGAAGGCCAGATTGACCCGCTCGCCCACCAACCGATTGAGCAGATGGGTCAGGTCCGACAGTGTATCGCGCAGATCGAGCGGTTCGGGACGCAGGTTCTGCTTGCGCGAGAAGGCGAGGAGCTGTCCGACGAGGCTGGCCGCGCGGTTGGCGTTCTGGTTGATCTGCTCGAGATCGGCGAATTCGGGATCGCTCTCGTCGTGTCGCAGCAGCAGAAGATCGCAATGTCCGCTGATGGCGGTCAGCAGGTTGTTGAAGTCATGCGCGACCCCGCCAGCCAGCTGCCCGATCGCCTGCATCTTCTGGCTTTGCACGAACTGTGCCTCGAGCGTCTTGAGCTCTGTCGCGTCATGCAGCACCGCGACGAGCCGTTTGCCGTCCTCCGCATCGATGCGTCCCAGCGTGATCTGCAGGAACAGCTCGCTCGGGGCCAGGCTGGCGCGCACCACTTCCGGGCGATGCAGGCCGCGCCCGGCGAACGCGTCGCCGAGCCATTCGGACACGGGCCTACCGAGGCCCTCGACGAGGTCGGCGAAATCATGAGGCGTGCCCTCGTCGATCTCCAGCAACTGCCGGGCGAGCCTGTTGGCCTGACAGACCTGCCCCCCCTCGACCATCTGCAGGATCGGTACGGGAAGGGCGTCGAAGGCGTCCTCGCCCTTCTGCTGGCGTCCGGTCGCCGGAACCGCGATCAACTCACGTAGGCCGCCCGGAAGCCCGGCCTCGATAAGATCGACGCCGCCGCAGTTGCGCAGGTTTCGCACCGGAAGATCGACGGTTGTCTCGGCGATCTGCAGATCGTCCAAGGTGCGCGCCGTCCTGCCCAGCAGCGAGCGCATCGCCGCGTTCATCCCGTCGATCCGCTCGCCCGGGCCGACAAGCGCGCGGGGGAGAGGCGAGCGATCCTGCGCCAGGCGGTCGTTCATCTCGAAGGACCACAAGAAGCGGGCCCCGTCGAGCGCCAGGATGCACAGGTCGACCTCGACGCTGCCGTTGCGCATGTGCTCGCGCGCGCGCCCGAACTTGGCAGCCTGCGCGAAGAGGCGCGCGAGATTTATCTCGGGCACGGCCACGAAAGGTTGCAGGACGCGGATCACGCCCTGTCCGTCGAGCACGCCGAACTGCGACCGGGCGGCGGCGTTCTGATAACCGATCTCCCCGTGCGGCCCGGTGACGAATTGCGGAACCGGCGAGGCGCCCGCGATCGTCTCGAGCAGTTCCGAAAGGGTCTTGTCACGCTGCCGGCGCCTGAAGGTAAAGCTGCCGATCCCGATCGCCGTGAGGCCGATAACGGCGGCAACAGAAAACAGGGCCGCCCTGAGAAGGGGAGCGTCGATCATCCCGCCGATCGCGAGCAGGAAGATCGCCGCGGAGGCGAACAACCCGCTTTGTGCCGTGGAGGGTGAAATCACCGGACTTGTTTCACAACGGGAAAGCGCCACCTGACATCCTCGTCTGGTAAATTCGAGATTTACCCTACTCATCCACAAGCTAACGCAGTTTTAAGTTCGAACGGCGAGTTTAATTCATCTTGGATCGATTGACGGAGCGTCCGACACTCAGCACTTGGTCAGAATGGCCAGGAAAAAGCCGTCACCACCATCGAGCGGGTCGAAACGCACCTGTTTTCCAAGTGTCCACCCGCCATTGCGTTCGAGAAAGGTGTCTATGCGATCTTCATTTTCGGATCGCAGCATCGAGCAGGTCGCATAGGCGAGGCGCCCCCCGGATGCGACATGTGCCGCAGCGTCATGCAAAACCTCGTCCTGCATGGCCTCCAGCGCGCGCAGCCGCGATTCGGTCAATGTCCACTTGGCCTCGGGGGCACGGCGCCACGACCCCGATCCCGAGCAGGGGGCATCGGCGAGAACGAGATCGAACCTGCCTTGCCCACCGATCGAACGCGGATCGTGCAGCGTCACTTCGACACCCGCGCGAGCCGCCCGTTCTGGCAGGTCGGCCATCCGCGCGGGCGCGATGTCATGCGCATGGAGCGCCCCGCCGGTCCGGGGCGCCATCGCGAGGGTCTTGCCACCGCCCCCGGCGCAGTAATCGAGGATGCGGCGCGCATTCTCGACCGGAAGCAGGTCCGTGACCGCCTGGCTCGCCGCGTCCTGCAACTCGACCAGACCTTCGGCAAAGCTCTGCCCCTGTCGCAGGCGCCGCGCATTCGCCGTCAGCTCCAGCGCGGTCGGCGACAGTGCGGATGGCCGGCTTTCGATCCCTTCCTCGGCCAGACGGCGCGCCGCCTCGCGCGGATCGCCGCGCAGCGTGTTGACCCTGACGAAAACCGGCGCGCGCTCCTGGAGGCATTTCATGACCGGCTCGAAGCGATGTTCGAGTGATGTCTCGAGCGAGGGCGCGAGCCATTCGGGACAATCGAGCGCAACCAGCCGATCGGCGGGCATGCCGGGATCGAGCGCCTCGGCGGCATCGAGCGGCGCGGGTGCATGCCCCTGCCCGGTGAAGAGCGACGCGGGGTCCGTTCCAGTGCCGCGCAAAAGGCCAATCATGCGTCCGCGGCCCGTCGGGGCCCCGCCCCTGGCCGCCGCCGAGCACCAGCGGCGAAGCGCGGCGAAGACATGGTCGCGCACCGCGGCACGGTCCTTGGAGCCGGCGAAGCGCGCGCCCCGCGCCCAGTTCGTGAGCGCCTTCTCCGCCGGCTGTCCCGCGCCGATCACATCGAGGATGTCGATGGCTGCCTGAACTCTGGCGCCTGGGGTCATGGATGCCTTCCTTCCTCGGATCGCCCGTGCGGGATCTGCCCACCGGGACGAAAAAGGGCAGCCCGGTTGCCGCCGGCCTGCCCTTCTCGTCGGGTATAGCTTAGAATGCGCTCAGCGCGGCATCAAGCGGTCCCTTCAGCCCTTGTAACGCGCGATCTCTCCCCGGCTCAAGCGTGCCCCGTAGGAGTTCAGCTCCCGGCGCACGAGACGCATCAGGAAGTAGAGCGCGAAGATGTTCACAACGGCCATGGAGAAGATAGCGGCATCGGAGAAGTCGATGACCGGACCGAGATTGGCCGCCGCCCCCACGATGATGAACCCGCAGAAGATGACCTTGAAGACGAGCTCCTTCACGCGGCCTTCGCCGAAGAGGTAGGTCCAGGCCTTCAGTCCGTAATAGGACCAGCTGATCATCGTCGAGAAGGCGAAGAGGACGACCGCGACGGCCAGCACATAGGGGAACCAGCCGATCGAGGTTCCGAATGCCGCCGAGGTCAGGGCGACGCCGGTATTGCCGTCGATCGTGGAGATGGCGCTGCCCGCCTCGTTCAGGACGAACCGGCCGGTCGCGGGATCCATGATCAGCTGCCCCGAGATGGTGATCACGAGGGCGGTCATCGTGCAGATCACGACCGTATCGATCAGCGGCTCGAGCAGCGAGACGAAGCCTTCGGTGATCGGCTCGTTGGTGCGCACCGCGGAATGCGCGATCGCCGCCGATCCGACGCCCGCCTCGTTCGAGAAGGCCGCCCGCTTGAAGCCTTGGATGAGCGCGCCGACAAGGCCGCCCGCCACGCCGAGACCGGTGAACGCGCCGGCGAAGATCTGTCCGAACGCCCATCCGATCTTGTCGTATTCCATGATCAGGATGATGAGCGCTGCCCCGACATAGAGGATGCCCATGAAAGGCACGACCTTCTCGGTCACGCGCGCGATCGACTTGATCCCCCCCACGATCACCGTGAAGACGACGGCGGCGAAGACGATGCCGGTGATCCAGCCGGGATAATCGCCCACGATCCCGGAGATCTGCGCATGGGCCTGGTTGGCCTGGAACATGTTCCCGCCGCCAAGCGCCCCGAGGATGCAGAAGACCGAGAAGAGGATCGCCAGCAATCCGCCCCCCGGCAGCCCCAGTTCCCGAAAACCCTTGGACATATAATACATCGGTCCGCCGGAGACCGAGCCGTCTGGATACTCGTTGCGGTATTTCACCCCGAGCGTGCATTCAGTGAACTTGGACGCCATCCCCAGCAGACCCGCGAGGATCATCCAGAATGTCGCCCCCGGACCGCCGATCCCCACCGCGACGGCGACGCCGGCGATGTTCCCGAGCCCGACCGTCCCCGAGAGGGCCGTTGCGAGCGCCTGGAAATGGCTGACTTCGCCGGCATCGTTGGGATTGGTGTAGTCCCCTTTGACCAGGCGGATGGCATGGCCGAAATAGCGGAACTGCACGAACCCGAAATAGAGCGAGAACACCGAGGCCGCGACCACCAGCCACAGCACGATCCAGGGAAAGTCGGTCCCGTAGAGCGGCGCGAAGATGAAGTTCACGAAAGGCCCGGTCGCCTGCGCGAAAATCTCGTTCACGCGTGCATCGAGGCCCAGGCTCTCCTGAGCGGATGCCGGTGCGGCGGCGAGTGACGCGGCCGTTGCGAATGCGAGTTTCTTCATGGGTTCGGGCCTCATTTGACGACCGTGACGGGCACGTCCGCCCCCCTCACGAGATTATGGGTGGAGGAGCCGAAGATTCGCTTGGAGAACCCGCCCTCCGAGGCGCGCGCGACGATGATCTGGGTGGCGCCCTGCTCGCGCGCGATCGTGTTCAGCGCATCCGCGACATCACCGTGGCGCACGATCCCCGTCGCCGCGAGACCCTCCTTCGACAGCCGCTCGACGGCCGGCGTGATCACGCGGGTCTGCACGGTGCTGATTTCCTCCTCGCGCCGTCGGTGGCGCTGCGCGTTTTCCTCCGCCGTCTGGAAGGCGTAGGGCGACCATTCGATGATATAGGCGACGACAAGATCGCATTCGCCGATCAACCGTGCCTGGGTGACCGCGAAGTCTAGCGCGCGCTCACCCGACGGATGTCCGTCGATACCGACAATGAGTCTGGCTGGCATCGGAAATCTCCGTGTTGCGGCCCCCGTCATGGGAGGGATTGCCGAGCTGGCAATCCCCGGAAAGGCCGTAAGATAATAATGTCGTTCAATATGTTTTCTGTCCTCATCATATGGAAGCGCTCGGCGTCTGTCCGCAGTTTTGTTCCCGGCGCCGTTGATCGTTTGCCACGGTCGAGCGAAAGCGCCTGTACCCCGCGCGCCGCTCGCCACCGGCGCGGCATTCGCGGCGTGGCCCGACATGCATCGCGGCGGCTCCCGGCCCTCTCCGTGCGATACTGTACCAAGGGGATCACGGTTCGACAGGGGGGGGCGCACCTGCTAGCGTGCCGGGGTCGACCCTTGGGTTTCCGGGCGGGGTCGTTGGAGAGACATGCCTCATGCTCTTGCCCCAAACGCAGGAGCCGTCATGGCCAAGGCCTTCGGTCAACCGACCGACTCCAATCGTCTTCTCTCATCGCTTTCACCTGCCCTGCGCTCCCTGCTGGAGCCTCATCTGCACCTGACGCGGTTCGAACGACAGTCGGTTCTGCAATACCCGCAGGAAACCATCGGCTGTGTCGTCTTCCCGGTCGGATGCATCGGCTCGATGGTGGCGGTCGGCAACGACGATCGGCGGATCGAAGTCGGGCTCTTCGGCTTCGAAGGAATGTCAGGCGCGAGCGTCGTGATGGGGGTGGATACGAGCCCGCTCGAGGTGTTTATCCAGGTGGCCGGTGACGGGTATGCGATCGATACCGATGTCTTCCGCAAGCTTCTGAGGCAACATGACGAGCTGGCGGCTCACTTCACGCGATACATCCATTGCCTGAACATCCAGACCACTCAGACGGCCCTTTCGAACGGCCAGGCCAAGCTTGAAGAGCGCCTGGCGCGCTGGCTTCTCATGTGTCACGACAGGGTGCCCGGCGACCGGATTTCTCTCACCCATGAATTTCTTTCGGTGATGCTGGGCGTACGGCGGGCGGGCGTGACGGTCGGCACCCATCTCTTGGAGGGTAAGGGGCTTATCCGGGCGGAGCGCGGGATCATCTCCGTGCTGGATCGAGAGGGCCTCGAGAAAGAGGCGCGCGGCTCATACGGCGTGGCCGAAAAGGAATATCTCCGCCTGTTCGGAAAAGACCGCATCGAACGATGAGCGTTTTCATCGGATCGGCAACTCGATCCGGTAGACCGCGCAGGGACCCTTTTCGATCCTTATCGTCCCGCGGTGCTTTTGCACGGTCGAGGTTACGATCACCATGCCCAGCCCCCTGGTGTCGTCGAGGCGGAATCCAGCCGGCAGGCCCTTGCCGTTGTCGCCGACGATGACGACCAGGTGCCCGTCATCGTTGGTGAAACAGGTCACCGTGATCGCAGTCCGCCCCTCGGCCCCGCCATGCTTGACGGCATTTGTCGCAAGTTCGTTCACCACGATGGCAAGGCAGCCCGCGACATCCATCGGCACCGCGATGTCCTCACCATCCACGCGCATGTCGATATCGAGACTTTCGCAAAGGTCTTCGGAAAAATCTTCGAGATGGCGCGAAAGCCGTACCCGCCCGTTGGTACCGTCCCGTCCCATCATCCCGTGAAGGCGCGAAACCGCACCCAAACGGTTGGCAGCGTTCACGAGTGCGATGCGCGCCCCTGCGACGGAATCGATCCGGCGGCTTTCATGGCGCAGCGCCGATGAAAGGAACGCGAGGCTGTTCCCGATCCTGTGGTCGGCTTCCCGGTCGCGCGGTGCATGAGACGTGTTCAATTCTTGCATCGATGTACCTGTGTCATGACAGTTTACAAAAAAACACTCGCAGTGAGGACATCCGCCGCCATTACTCGCACTGAAGATACTGAGAAAACTTTGTCCGACGAATGCCCCAACGTCATTTGTGGTCGATAGGGCATGGGTGGACAAGTGGCGGTGCGGAAGCGCACCAACGGGCAAAGGCCTCTCATCGCTGATCGCCAAAGGCACCAAAGCCCTGCCACGGCGCAGCAGCCAGACGGAAAGCCCCTGCCTTTCCCGAAATGCGGCAATAGCGAGCCGGCAATTCGCCAGTGCCGTCCATGCCCGCGGTCCGTTGTACTCACGCAGCAATCACCCTTGACACTGGCCTAGCGATCCAAGATGCCGCCACCCCCCACGCGGCGCGCCATGCAACGGGGTGATGTCATCGACAATCCGTCCGGTTCGACCACCCGAGGACGGCCCACCACTTGCTCATTGTCGGCCCTTCTTCGCACTCTCGGCCTTCGGCCGCAGACCGGCAGACAACCATGGCGCCGCGCTTTCGGCGCCACATGCGGAGCGCATCCCCGATGCCGCGCTTCGGGTGGAACTTGGCGCCTCCCCCATGCGGGCCGTAGGCCCAGCAGAACCCATGGGGATCACCAACTCGAAGATCGACGCCGCGATGGTGAACCGGGAGACAGAGAGTGCCGTGAAACCGTCGAGGCCGGGCGTCAGGTGAAAGTCGCCGAAAAGCGCCGCCATCAGGACCGAGTACGCCCGGAGCGACATCCCCGCCCGCGGGGCGCGTAGCACCATGGCGGCGGCGAGCATCTTGCCTGAGATCGTCCGGAACACCGCCACCGGGGCCAGTATCCGGAGCATGACGGTCAGCGGGCGCATCATGCGCACCAGCGACGCCGCCACAATGTACCGGGTGGGGTCCGACAGATGTGTCTTGCCGCGCCTTTCCGCCAGCCCGATGCCACACGGTTGTCTGGTGAAAGCAATCAGCATACGAACTGTCGGCATGACAACCGATACATTCGCCCTGCACTATCTGTTGCATGCAGGCGCGCTGCTCGAAGAGCGGTTGCGCGAACGTCTCGCCCGGATCGGCGTCAAGCCGCGTCAGGCCCGAATCATCGAGGCCCTGTCCCGGATGGAGCCGACGAGCCAGATCGCCCTCGCGCGCGAATTCGACATCACGCCCGCCAGCATGAGCACGATGACCGTCCGGCTGATCGAGGCGGGCCATATCTCGCGCGAACCCCATCCGGGTGAGGCGCGGAGCAATATGCTGCGGCTGACGGAGCGCGGGCGCGGCCTGCTGTCGGAGATCCACGCCGCCTGGCGCGATATCGATGCCCTGATCGTGGACCGGCTCGGGGACGAGACCGCCGCAACGTTGGCACAGGTGACCCGCGAGTTGCGCGACAGTCTCGGCGGTCAGGTTCCCGGCGCGGGGAGCGTGAACACTTCACGCTCGCGAAAGGCTCCATAACCCGCGATACCGGCAAGGCGCCGCTCGCTCTCGCCGTGCTGCTCGTGTGGCACCGGCCCGCGCGCATTTCCGATACCGATTGGCGCGGCTACGGCATCGACAACCAGACGTTGCTTGATGCCGACGAGATCCGTGCCCATGTCGGCAGCGGCATCTATGCCGG
>NZ_APKE01000023.1 GCF_009835145.1 Profundibacterium mesophilum KAUST100406-0324
AACGTACCTATCACTAGCCGGAATCCGGTGTCTAGGGAAACCGAACTAGCCGTCAATGCGGCTAGTTAAGTATATAGGCCCCAAACGATACGGTTAAACCGCAGCAGCGCGTTTTCATCGTCAACGCATGTCGATTGGGAAAAGTTCAGTGCTCCATCACCCCTCCTCGCCGGCGGGTGACTGTTCGGGCGCAGAGGCGCTTCCAGAGGGCGACAAAAGGGAGCGCTTGGGGAATCTGCGCTGCGCAAGAGGATATGTCTGCGCTCGGTGGGTCGCCCTACTTCGGCCAGTCCCGTCATTGCTCGGCAAGCCCGATCGGATCGCGGCTCGGACCCGAACAACCTGGAACACCTGACAGGAGGGGACCTTCCCGTACCGACGATGATGCGCATCACTTGGCAACGAGAAGACGCGGCATCTGGCCAGCCGATGGAAACCATGAAGTTACTGGTGCGCCTGGTCGCCACCGCGCGGACCACGGGATCTTGAAAGTGCCACCCCGGCGCGCCGCCCGACCGCTGCACGGCCGGGGTGGCAAGAAGGACGGGACACGATGCCATAACCAAGCCCCCTCCCCCGGTCGCACTGCCCTCAAGCGGAAGGACCACGCCCTGAAGCGTCGACAGGATTACTGCGCGTAGACCTTGAGCGTCGGCAAATCCGTCAGGCCGATCTCCAGCACGCGCAGGGCAGCGAGGGAGATCTCGCTACCGGCGGTGTCGGGTCCATCCAGAGGGATCAGCTCGACCATCGCGCTCTTGCCGCTTGCCGCATCCTCGACCCGGCCGCTACCGGCCGCATCGGCGAGGGGCGTGCGGATCCAGAGCCCCGGGCGCGTCGCATCCCCGAGCGAGGCCACGGTCTCCCCGAGCAGACGCTCGGCATCGGCCGCGGGCTTGCGCGCCGCGGCCGCCTTCTGCTCGGGCGTCGTGGTATCGAGCGCGGCAGCCGTGCGCGCGCTTGCGGGCGGGGCCGGTGCCTTGACGACTTGCGCGGGCGCCGGCGCGGGGGGCGCCTGGGGCGCCGCGGGCGGCATGTCGGCGCGCGGGGTGGCGGCCGTGCGCGCGCCGTTCATCGCAGGCTGGCAGGCGGCAAGAAGGACGATGGCCGGAAGGGCCAGGATTGCGCGGTGCATGATCATGTTCCACAGGTTAGTGATCCGCCCGCCCGTCATCAATGGCGAAGGCCCCTTGCGGGCGGGCCATACGCTACCTAGAATCGGACCCATGGAAAACAAGCTCATAGACCCGTTCCAGCGCGCGATCTCTTATCTTCGCGTCTCGGTGACAGATCGCTGCGATTTTCGTTGCGTCTATTGCATGGCCGAAAACATGACGTTCCTACCCAAGAAGGAACTGCTCACCCTCGAGGAGCTCGACCGGATGTGCTCGACCTTCGTCGGGCTCGGGGTCGAGAAGCTGCGCATTACCGGTGGCGAGCCTCTGGTGCGGCGCGGCATCCTGAGCTTCTTCCAGAACATGAGCCGGCATCTGGACAGCGGCGCTCTCAAGGAGCTGACACTGACCACCAATGGCTCGCAGCTTTTCCGCTTCGCCGACGATCTCTATGCCGCGGGCGTGCGCCGGGTGAACATCTCGCTCGACACGCTCGACGAGGAGAAATTCGCCCGCGTCACCCGCTGGGGCCGCCTGCCGCAAGTGATGAAGGGCATCGACGCCGCGCAAAAGGCCGGGCTCCGGGTCAAGATCAACACCGTGGCGCTGAAGGGCTTCAACGAGGAGGAGCTCTTCGATCTCACGCGGTGGTGCGCCGAGCGCGACATGGATCTCACCTTCATCGAGGTGATGCCGATGGGCGATCTGGGCAACGAGGACCGGGTCGGGCAGTATTGGCCGCTCAGCGATCTGCGCCGGCAATTGGCGAGCGAATATACCCTGACGGAGCTGACCGAGCGCTCGGGCGGTCCGGCACGCTATGTGCGGCTCGAGGAGACGGGCCAGAAGATCGGCTTCATCACCCCCCTCACCCATAATTTCTGCGAGAGCTGCAACCGTGTGCGCCTGACCTGCACCGGCGAGCTCTACATGTGCCTCGGACAGGAGGACATGGCCGACCTGCGCGCGCCCCTGCGCGCCAGCGAGGATGACGCGGTGCTCGAGAACGCGATCCGCGCCGCCATCTCGCTCAAGCCCAAGGGGCACGATTTCGACTATTCGCGTCAACGTGCCGACGGGCAGATGACCCGCCACATGAGCCATACCGGGGGCTGATCCCCGGACGGGCATGGGAAAGCGGGACGGGATGCCAGCATGCCCTGCCCCGCCCGCGCCCTCTTTTCAGCCGAGCGGCATCCGCTGCTCGGCAAGCTGCACCCACCACGAACATCCCGCCGGAATGGCCTCGTCGTTGAAATCGTATTCGGGGTGATGCACCGGAGCCGTGTCGCCGTTGCCGACGAGGATATAGGCGCCCGGACGCGCCTCCAGCATGAAGGCGAAATCCTCTCCGCCCATGATGAGCGGCGCCTCGGCGCAGCCTCCCGCGACCTGGCGCGCAACATCCGCGGCGAACCGGGTGCTGTCGGTCTCGTTGACCATGACGGGATAGTTGCGCGTGTAGTCGATCCGCGCCGCCGCGCCGAAGGCGAGCGCCGTCTGCTCGGCGATGCGGTGCAGGCGATCCTGCGCGAGATCCTGCACCTGCGGCGTGAGGCTGCGCACCGTGCCCTTCAGCGTGACGCTCTGCGGCAGAACGTTGAACGCGGTCGAGGATGTCTCGAAGCTGGTCACGGAGACGACCACCTGCTCGACCGGATCGACATTGCGCGAGGCGATGCTCTGCAGGGCGAGCACCACGTGGCTCGCGACCACCGTGCTGTCGATCGCGTCCTGCGGCTTGGCGGCGTGACCCCCCTTCCCTTCGATGGTGATCTCGAAGATGTCGGTCGCCGCGAAGAAGGGTCCGGGCCGGATCGCGAATTCACCGGTCGGAATGCCCGGCCAATTGTGCATTCCATAGACTTCCTGGATGCCGAACCGCTCCATCATCCCGTCCTCGACCATCTCCCGGCCGCCGCCGCCGCCTTCCTCGGCCGGCTGGAAGATGACCGCGACCGTGCCGTCGAAATTGCGCGTCTCCGCGAGATATTGCGCCGCGCCCAGCAGCATCGCGGTATGGCCGTCATGTCCGCAGGCGTGCATGGCGTCCGGAACCGTCGAGGCATGCTCGAGCCCGGTCGCCTCGCGTATGGGAAGCGCATCCATGTCCGCCCGCAGACCCACGACCCGGCCCGAACCGGTTGCGCGGCCGTGGATCAACCCGACGACGCCGGTGCGCCCAAGCCCCTCGACCACCTCGTCGCAGCCGAACGCGCGCAGCTTCTCGGCGACCAGCGCAGATGTCCGCTGCGTGTCGAAGAGGATTTCGGGATGGGCATGGATATCACGGCGCCATTGCGTGATCTGGGGCAGCAGCTCGGCAAAGCGATTGGTCAATGGCATCGGATGATGGTCCTGTTTTCCTGAACATGTCAAAGATGCGGGCCCTGTGCGATCGGGCTACCGTCGGAGAATCGGCCCATGCGGAACCGGGTCAGATCATGCCCCGGATCGCGGTCCATCGCCAGATCGGCGGCGATGCGGCCGATCCCGGGGCCGATCCCGAAGCCGTGCCCGGACAGCCCCGTGGCCACGATCAGCCCCGGCAGGGCCGCGCAGCGGTCGAGCACCGGAACGATGTCGGGCATCGTGTCGATCATCCCCGCCCATTGCCCGGCAAGGCGCACCGGCCCAATGCGGGGGAAGCGGGCCGCGAAACGGCCGGCGATCTCGCGCAGCTTGCGCGGCGAGGGCCGGGGATCGAGCACGCGCATCCGCTCGAAGGGCGATACCTCGTCGCCGCTCCAGCGGCGCGGCGTGCTCCAGGCGTCGGGCCAGCCGCGCGGCGCGGCGGGCCGGAAGGCGGTGCCGGCGAGATCTGAGCGGATCTGCGGCGCGAAGGCCCGCAGCGCCCTGAACGCATCGGGACCGATGAAAAGCTCGTGCCAGTTGCTTGGAGCGAGCGTGTAGCCCCCATCCGCCCGGCGGCGGAAGGCAAGGCGACTGTCGGCGGCACATCCCGCGAAGACCTCCGGCATGGGGGCCGTCGCCGCCACGGAGGCACGAACGGAAAGCTGCGGCAGCCAGACACCGTGATTGCGCAAGAAGAGCGACGACCATGCCCCGCCCGCCAGGACCACCCGCGGCGCGCTGATCCGCCCCGTCTCGCTCACCGCCCCCGCGACCTTGCCGGCGACGATGTCCAGCCGGCGCACCGCGACCTCCTCGCAGATCACGGCCCCCGCGCGCTCCGCGTGGCGCGCCAGTTCCGGCACCGCCACGAAAGGCTCGGCGCGCATGTCGCTGGCCGTCCAGAGCGCACCCTTCCAGCCGCCCGCGGCCGCCGGCATCATCTCGTAGCAGCGCACATCGCTCAGAAGTTTCGATTCGATCCCGTTCGCGCGGGCATGGGGCAGCCACGCGTCGTAGCGTTCGAGATCGCGCTCCCTGTCCACCAGGTAGAGCGTGCCCGTCTGGCGCAGCCCGAGCGCGCCGCCCGTCTCGGTATCGAAACGCCGCCAGTGCCGCGCCGCCTCGACGACGATGGGTAGTTCCGCCGGGTCGCGCCCCTGCTGGCGGATCCAGCCCCAGTTGCGCGAGGATTGCTCGCCCGCGATACGCCCCTTTTCCAGAAGGACGCATCTGAGCCCGGCGCGCGCTGCGAAGAGCGCTGCCGTGACCCCGGCGATCCCGCCGCCGATAATCACCAGATCGGCCTCCTGCGGCACCTGGCCGCGAAACCGCCGCGTCGTGGCCGCCGTGACCGGGCCATCGGAATGCCGCGCCGCCTCCATTCCTGCTCTCCCCGTGATGCGGCGCCCCGCACTGGCGGGACGCCTGCCGGTTACTGGGCCGCCTGCCCGTTATCCTGCGCAGTGCCTTGGGCATTGTCCTGCGTGTTGTCCTGGCCGTTGCCTTGCGCGTTCTCCTGCCGCGCATCCGTTTCCGAGGCCGGCAGCGTGCCACCGGGGAAGGCGGCATGGCCGAACACGAATTCGAGCGCCTCGGGGAGGGTTTCCTCCCAGACCCGCCATTCGTGATCGCCGTCCACGACGCGGAACTCGACCGCGTCGGGCTGATGTTCGCGCAGCGCCTGGTAGAGCACGGCGGCATGGTAGGCGATGTCGAAGACATCGTGATCGCCCGAGTTGATGTAGAGCGGCACGACGGTCTCCTGCGCCATGTAGTCGTCGATATGGGCGGTATAGTTCAGCTCGGTCCATTTCGCCGGATCGTAGTTGCCCTCGGCGTCCAGGTAGGCCGGATGCCGGTTGCCCGACGAGCTTTCGGGCGGCTGCGGCACGTAGGAGGCGGGCGACAGGGCCGCGCCGGCGGCGAACATGTCCGGATGCTCGAGCACGAAGTTGACGGTGCCGTAGCCCCCCGCCGACAGCCCCCCGATCACCCGGCCCTCGCGTTCGGGGATCACCCGCCATGTGCTTTCGACATGCGGGATCAGGTCCTCGAAGAATGCCGTCTCGGCCTTCTCGTTGTAGCCGTCGACCCACCAGCTCTCGCTGCCGGGCATGATGACCACGGCGGGCGGAATGCGCCCCTCCTCGATCATCCGGTCGAGCGTCGCCTTCGCGTTCCCCTTGCGCAGCCAGTCGGTCTCGTTCCCGAAAGAGCCATGCAGAAGATACATGTGCGGATAGCGCAGATCGCCATCCTCGTAGCCATCCGGTGTGTAGATCGTATAGGCGTAGTCGCGTCCGAGCGTGTCGGAGGCGAAACTGTAGCGCGCCGCCTCGCCGGCCGCCGCGATCTGCGCGGCCGCAAGCAGCGGCAATGCCGCGATGCCGGCCAGCGCCGAAGTCGTTATCCGGTCCATGTCATCTCCCTCCCGAAGATCGTGCGGCCCTCGGCCGCAGGATGACCCAAGCACAGCGCCGAAGGAGGAGCAACACGGGCCCGGGCCAGACCGCGCGGGCGGCGGCGGGCCGCCGGCCCTATTCCACGGATTTGCGGATCCGGCGCACCATGGCCCAGACCAGGAGCACCACCACCGGCGTCAGGATCGCCGTTCCCATCCCCTTGCTCAGCCCAAGCGGACCCAGGGCGGGATAGGCCAGGTAGCTTGCAAGGCTCACCGCGTAATAACTGATCGCGACGACCGAGAGCCCTTCGACGGTATGCTGCAGACGCAGTTGCAGATCGGCGCGGCGATCCATGCTCTCGAGCAGTTCCTGGTTCTGCGCGGAGCGTTCGACATCGACCCGCGTGCGCAGCAGGTTGCCCGCCCGGATCGCCCTGTCCGACATCTCGTGCAGCCGCTTCTCCGTCGCCTTGACGGTGCGCATCGATGGGTCGAACCGACGCATCATGAATTCGGCGAGCGTCTGGCGACCCCCGAGATTGGCCTCGCGCAGAACCGCGATACGCTGGTTGACCAGCGCCTCGTAGGCGGTCGTCGCCCCGAAACGGAAGGAACTTTGCGCCAGCAGCGTCTCGAGCTCGGCGGAGGTCTCCAGAAGGGCCTTCAAGGTCACGTCCGGCTGGCTCACCTCGGCCGTCATCTCGGTCGTCAGGGCGCCGAGCTCGCGATCGAGCTGCCCCAGGTTGCCCGACAGGACCCGCGCCCGCGCCAGTCCCAACATCGACATCGCCTTGTAGGTCTCGATCTCGCAAAGCCTCTGGACGATGCGCCCGACCCGGCGTGCCCCGGTTCCCGGCGCCGTGAAGACCGCCATGCGCATATGCCCCGCCGGGTCGATCCGGAAATCGGACGCGATCACCGCGGAGGCGTCGAGAACCCGGCTGACGGCCATGCTTTCGGGCACGAGCCAGGATTTGAGCTTCTCCATCATCGCATTCTCGTCCGGGATCGGCTCGACCCGGATCAGGACGGACGTGACCCGCGTGCCCGGCGCCCGCGCCAGCCAATCGTCGGGGAAGACCGAGAATTGCGACGGATCGAAGGGACGGTCGGCCACGCCGGGCCCGAAGATGGTATAGGTGACGAACTCGGTATGCTGCTCCCATTTCAGCTCGTAGCGTCCGATCTTGCCGAAGTAATGGGTGGCTTCCGGTTCGGGATGCTGCGCTCCGAAGCGGTCGAGAAGCTCCAGCAGATGCGCGCGGTCGAGGCTCCGGTCGCGCGCGGCGGCATCGCGCGGCTGCTTGATGGCCAGATGCGCGGCGAAACAGGGCGGCGTCAGTGTCGGGAACGGCCGCGCATGCAGCTCGTTCGACAGCGTGTAACGCAAGGGGTGATCTTGAACCGGGCTCATGGGGTCTCCGCTACATCATGCGGCGCGAGACTAGCCATGCAGGCCCGCCGGTGGAAGGGTGCATGGCGCGGGGCCGGCGCGATCGATGTGCCTGGATGCGCCGCATCCCCGGACGCGCGCCCCTGCATGCCCGCGCCGCCTATTCCCCGCCCTTCCCTGCCGGGGCTTCGGCCTCGGGTCCGGCCGGGGGCCCGTGCCAGGGACAGGCCACGAGATGCCGCGCGCCGTGGCGCAGGACCGGCACCGGGGGAACGGCGCAGCTCTCGCGCGCCCGCGGGCACCGCGTGCGAAAGACGCAGCCCGATGGCGGATCGAGCGCCGAAGGAAGCTCTCCTTGCAGGACGGGACGGGCGCGGGCGCGTTCGGCCGCCGGATCGGGGATCGGCACCGAGGAGATCAGGGCCTGCGTGTAGGGATGGCGCGGATCGCCGATCAGCGCGCCCGCCGGCGCCTCCTCCATTTCGCGCCCCAGATACATGACGAGGATACGGTCCGAGATGTGGCGCACGACGCTCAGGTCATGGGCGATGAAGATCATCGCCAGCCCCATGTCGCGTTGCAGCGCGCGCAGCATGTTGACCACCTGCGCCTGCACCGACACGTCGAGGGCGGAGACCGGCTCGTCGCAGACGACGAGACGCGGCTCGAGGATGAGGGCGCGCGCGATGCCGATCCTCTGGCATTGTCCGCCCGAGAACTCGTGCGGATAGCGGTTGACGAGGCCGGGCAGCAGGCCGACGCGCTCCATCATCGCCCCGACGCGGTTTCGGGTCTCGGCTCGGCCGAGCTTCGGCAGATGCGTGCGCAGCGGCTCGGCGATGATCTGGCCGACCGTCATGCGCGGGTTCAGGGCCGCCAGGGGATCCTGGAACACCATCTGCATGTCGCGGCGCATCGCCCGGCGCGGCTCGGCGCCCAGCGCGAGGATATCCGTGCCCTCCCACAAGATGCGCCCGGAACGCGCCGGGACGGTTCCGATCACCGCCCGCGCGAGCGTCGACTTGCCCGAGCCGCTCTCGCCCACGATGCCCAGCGTCTCGCCGGCTGCCAGCTCGAAGCTCATGTCCTCCACCGCCCGCAAACGGTCAGGAGGGGTCCAGGGCCAGGCCCCGCGCGGCTTGACGTCGAAGCCGACGCACAGGTTCTCGACTTGCAGAAGGCTCATCGTACCGCCTCCGGATCGGCATGACAGGCACGCAGCCACGATCCCTCGCCGGCCTTTCGCGGCACCAGCGGCGGCATCCGGGCGCAGGCATCCATCGCGAACGCGCAGCGCGGCGCGAAGGGGCAGCCCGGCGGCGCGTGCGACATGTCCGGCGGATCGCCCGGAATCGTGCGCAACGCGTCCTGCACGATGTCGAGGCGCGGCACGGCGGCCAGCAATCCCGCGGTGTAGGGATGGGACGGGGCGTGGAAGAGCGCCTCGGTCGGGCCCTCCTCCATCACGCGCCCCCCATAGAGGACGACGGTGCGCGCACAGCTTCCCGCGACGATGCCCAGGTCATGCGTGATCAGGATCATCGACATGTCGAACTCGCGCTGCAGCTCCTCCAGAAGCTGGATGATCTGCGCCTGCACCGTCACGTCGAGCGCCGTGGTCGGCTCATCCGCGATTAGCAGGCGGGGGCGGCACAGAAGGGCCATCGCGATCATGATCCTCTGACGCATCCCTCCCGAGAACTCGTGCGGATACATTCGGATGCGCTGCGCGGCGCCGGGGATCTGCACGGCATCGAGCATCTCGATCGCCCGTGCCAGCGCCGCCTTGCGCGACAGTCCCAGATGCTGCCGCAGCACCTCGGTCATCTGCTCGGAAATCCGCAGGTAGGGATTGAGCGAGGTCATGGGGTCCTGGAAGATCATCGCGATCTGCTCGGCGCGGATCGCGTTGAGCGCGCGCGGGCGCAGGCCGAGGATCTCGCGCCCATCGAAGCGCACCGAGCCGTTGGCGGTGCCGTTGCGCGCCAGGAGGCCCATCAGCGCGAAGGCGGTCTGGCTCTTGCCGGACCCGCTCTCGCCCACGATTGCGAGAGTCTCTCCCGCGGCCAGATCGAGCGAGACGCCGTTCACCGCGTTCACCGTGCCGTCATTGGTCCGGAAGCTGACATGGAGATCGTCGATGCGGAGCAAACTCATCAGCGGTCCTTGGGATCGAGCGCATCGCGCAGCCCATCCCCCAGAAAGAAGAAGGCGAAAAGGGTGACGACGAAGAAGGCGAGCGGAAAGGCGAGCATCCAGGGCGTCTCGTTGCGCATGTTCTGCGCCCCCGCGTTGATCAGCGCACCCCAGGACGTGGAGGGCTCCTGAACGCCGAGACCGAGAAAGCTGATGAAGCTTTCGAAGATGATCATGCTGGGCACGAGCAAGGTGGCGTAGACGATCACCACCCCCAGCAGGTTCGGCACGATATGGCGCCAGATGATCACCGGTCGGCGCACCCCGGTGGCGATCGCCGCCTCGACGAATTCGCGGTTCTTGATGCTCAATGTCTGGCCGCGCGCGATCCGCGCCATGTCGAGCCAGGAGATCAGGCCGATCCCGACGAAAAGCATGATCAGCGAGCGCTCGAACACGACGAGGAGCAAGATCAGCACGAACATGTAGGGGATCGACATCATCAGATCGACGATGCGCATCATGACCTGGTCCGTGCGCCCGCCGACATAGCCCGCGGTCGCGCCCCATGCGGTGCCCACGACGACCGAGATGAGCGCGCCGACAATCCCGACCATGAGGCTGATCCGGGTGCCCTGCACGGTGCGCGCGAAAAGATCCCGCCCCGTCTCGTCCACCCCGAAATAATGTCCGTTCGACAGGGACGGTCCGCCCACCTGCGGCACGTTGCCGAGCATCGCCCAGTCGATCTCCTCGTTGTTCCAGACCGCGAAATGCTGGCCGAAGAGCGCGAAGGCGATGACGAGCCCGAGGATGGCAAGGCTCGCCACCGCCGCGCGGTTGCGCAGGAAACGCGCCCGCGCATCGGCCCAGAGCGAGCGTCCGGCCGGCGTGTCGGCGCCGGCGGCCTGCAGCCTCGGCGCGGATGCGATTGCCCGGCGAAACAGCATCATGCTCAGTACCTGATCTTGGGGTCGATCCAGGCATAGAGCACGTCGACGAGAAGGTTGAACAGAACGGTGAGCGTACCGATCAGGATGGTGATCCCCATGATCACCGAGTAGTCGCGCGCCAGCGCCGAGTTGACGAAGAACTGGCCGATCCCCCCCGTCGAGAAGAACACGTCGATAAGCACCGATCCGGTGATCATCCCGACGAAGGCCGGCCCAAGATAGGAGATGATGGGCAGCAGGGCCGGTTTGAGCGCATGGCGCAGGACGATCCGCCGCATCGGCAGCCCCTTGGCGCGGGCCGTCCTGATGAAGCCCGCCCCCAGCACTTCGAGCATGGAGGAGCGCGTGATGCGCGCGATCGAGGCCATGTAGGACGTACTGAGCGCGATCACCGGCAGGATCACGTATGCAGCCTGCCCGCCGCGCCAGCCGCCCCCGGGCAGCCAGCCCAGCCACAGGGTGAAGATGAGCACGAGGATCGGGGCCATCACGAAATTGGGGAGCACCTGCGCGCCGACGGAGATGCCGACCGCGAGCGTATCGAGCCAGGAATTGTGGTAGACGGCTGCGAGCAGCCCCAGCGTGCCGCCCACCGTGATCGCCACGAGGAAGGACCAGAACCCGTAGGTCAGTGTCACCGGAAAGCCCTGCGCGATCAGGTCGTTCACGGTGCGGTCCTTGAACTTGAAGGAGGGGCCGAAATCGAATTGCGTCATGACGTTCCACACATAGATGCCCATCCGCTCCAGAAGCGAGCGGTCGAGCCCGTATTTCGCCTCGAGATTGGCGAGCACGGCCGGCGGCACGCCGCGCTCGCTGGCGAACGGGCTGCCGGGTGCGGCCTCCATGAGCAGGAAGGAAAAGACGATCAGCGCCAGGATGGTCGGTATCGCGATCGCGAGGCGTCGCAGGATGAACGCGGTCATGCGCGGCCCTTCGGGTTTGCGGGGCGCCCGGCCCTATCGCCGAGGCGCCCGTTGGGTCAGGGGATCACTCCTCGGCGGTGCGATAGAAATCCTTCACGTACCAGTTGTTCTCGACGTTCTGCATCGGGAAGCCCTTCACCGCCGGGTTCAGCAGGAAGGTGTTGGAGTAGTGATAGACGGGGATGATCGCGCTTTGCTCGGCGATGATCTGCTCGGCCTGGCTGTATTGCTCGTTCGGCGTGTCCGAGGTCTTGGAGGCGGCCATCAGCGCGTCGTATTCCTCGTTCGAGAACTGGCCGTCATTGGAGCCATGGGTGGTGGTGAGCAGGTCGAGAAAGGTTGAGGCCTCGTTGTAGTCCCCGCACCACGCCGAACGCGCGAGATCGAAATTGCCGGCCTTGCGCACGTCAAGATAGGTCGACCATTCCATGTTCTCGAGCGTCGTCTCGACGCCAAGCTTCTGTTTCCACATCTGGGTGACCACAGTGGCGATCTGCTTGTGGTTCTCGGAGGTGTTGTAGATCAGCTTCAGCTCGAGCTCATCGACCCCGGCCTCCTCCATCAGCTCCTTGGCACGCGCGTCGCGCTCGGCCTGGCTCATCGAGGCCATGGCGATGTTCGGCATCTCGAAGCCGGCCGTGGCGGCATGGGCGAAATTGTAGGCCGGGGTCTGTCCGCCCTGCAGGATCTGATCGACGATCACCTCGCGGTCGACGGCGAGGTTGAGCGCTTCGCGCACCTTGGGATCCTGCAACTCGGGCTTGGCATCGTCGCGCAGGTTGAAGGCATAGTAATACGAGCACAGGCGCGGCACGGAATGCGCCTCGTCCGGGCGTTCCTCCTCGAGCCGGGGATAGGCGCCGGCGGGAAGCGGCTCGAGCATGTCGAACTCGCCCGATTCGTAGCGTGTCAGAGCCTGGTTCTCGTCGTTGATGACGAGGCCCGTCACCTCCTCGATGATGACATTTTCGGCATCCCAGTATTCGGGGTTCTTCTCGAGCGTGAAATACTCGTTCAGCGCCAGCTCCTTGAGGTTGTAGGCGCCGTTGTTGACCATGTTCTCGGGGCGGGTCCAGTCGGAGCCGAACTCCTCGATCGTGGCCTTGTGCGCCGGCAGCAGCGTCGCATAGGTCGTCATCGCCGGGAAATAGGGCAGCGGCTGTGTCAGCGTGACCTTCAGCGTGCGCTCGTCCACCGCCTCGACGCCAAGCTCGGACGGGTCCATCTCGCCCGCTACGATCTGGGCCGCATTCTTCATCGAGGTCAGCTCGACATACCAGGCATAGGGCGAGGCGGTTTCGGGATCGGCGGCGCGCTGCCAGCCATAGACGAAATCCTGCGCCGTGACCGGATCACCGTTCGACCACGTCGCATCCTCGCGCAGCTTGAAGGTGTAGACGGTGTTGCCCTCGCTGGCCTCGAAGCCCTCGGCGACGCCCGGGCGCAGGTTGCCCTCGGCATCCTGGATCATCAGCCCCTCGAAGAGCTGGCGGATCACGTGATTGCCGGCGGTTTCCTCGTTGAGCTGCGGATCGAGCGTGGGGAACTGGTCGAGCAGGCGATAGCTGTAGGTCTGCTCGGCGGCGAGTGCCTCGCCGGTCTCGGGGTGCTCGGTCATGGCATGGGTCTCGGCAAGGCCCGGAACGGCCGAAAAGGCAAGGAGGGCCGCCGCGCTGACGGTCGCGATCTGCTTGTGGAACATGGTCTGTCTCCCTTGGAATGGGGCTCTGCGGCCCCGTCGCGATGACTGCCTCCGCTCGAGGCGCCGATCTTGCCTCCATCCATGCAGCCGCATCTGGCCAATGCAAGGGTTTCCCTGAAGGAAAGTCCGGGGGAGGAATGGTGCGCGCGGATCGCCCACCCCGCGCCGCTTGCGGATATGCACGGCTTTCGCCTCCGCGCCGGGGCACCATCGCCGGGCACGCATCCTGCGCCGTGGGGAAAACGGCAAGCGGCATCGCGCGCCCCTGGCGGTCTTGGGTCATCATGTGGGAAAACCGATGGTGCTGCTGGAGAGAATTGAACTCTCGACCTCTCCCTTACCAAGGGAGTGCTCTACCTCTGAGCTACAGCAGCGCCGTGTCGGTGGCGGCTGATTAGTCGCAAAGCCTGCAGGGTGCAAGGGGGTGGTTGCGGGGTTTTTGCCTTTTTGCCGGCATGCCTCCTTCCCTGCCGCCAGCGCCCCTGCCCCCGCATACCCGCCACGGCGTTTTGGCCGTGAGACCGAGGCCCCTCTCGTCCGGGGCGTTCCGCATGACATCTGGCCCCCGCGCCGCATGATGCGATGTTTGGCCCGGCGATCTGGACGGGTGGTCCGGCCTCGGCTAAGCACCCCACATGAGCACCCGAGACGGCACGCCCGGCAGACGACGCCCCCCCGCCACGCGCGAGGACCGCCTTAAGGCCGCGTTGAAGGCCAACCTTGCCCGGCGCAAGTCGCAGGCCCGCGCGCGGGACGCGGCCGGGAACGCGCCGGAGGATGGCGACGCGGCGCGGTCCGATCCCAACGCACCGGACCGCGCCCGCGACCCCGAAAGCCCCGACCGGGCGGAATGAGACAGGACAGATCATGGATTCGATTCTCGTAACCGGCGGCCACGCGCTGAACGGCACCATCCCGATCGCGGGGGCCAAGAACGCCTGTCTCGCGCTGATGCCGGCGACGCTGCTCACCGATGACCCCCTGACATTGACCAACGCGCCGCGCCTGAGCGACATCGCCACGATGACGGCGCTGCTCAAGTCGCTCGGCGCCGAGGTGACGGCGCTGCAATCGGGCCAGGTCCTGGCCATGTCCTCCCATGCGCTGACATCGCAGCGCGCCGATTACGACATCGTGCGCAAGATGCGCGCCTCGATCCTCGTGCTCGGCCCGCTGCTCGCGCGCTTCGGTCATGCCGAGGTCTCGCTTCCGGGCGGCTGCGCGATCGGGGCACGCCCCGTCGATCTGCATCTCGCGGGCCTCGAGGCGCTTGGCGCCGAGCTGGAGCTGCGCGACGGTTACGTCCATGCCAAGGCGCCGGGCGGTCTCAGGGGCGGGCGCGTCGTATTCCCGATCGTCTCTGTCGGGGCGACCGAGAACGTGTTGATGGCCGCGACCCTCGCCAAGGGCACGACCGTCATCGAGAACGCCGCGCGCGAGCCCGAGATCGTCGATCTTGCGCAATGCCTGCGCCGCATGGGCGCGCGGATCGAGGGCGAGGGCAGCGCGCGCATCACCATCGAGGGGGTCGACGCGCTGCACGGCGCCACCCATCCGGTGGTCACCGACCGCATCGAGCTGGGCACCTACATGCTGGCCCCCGCCTTCTGTGGCGGCGAGGTCGAATGCCTCGGCGGGCGGATCGAACTGGTGCAGTCCTTCTGCGAGAAGCTCGACGAGGCCGGCATCCATGTCGAGCAGACGGAGCGCGGCCTCAAGGTCGCGCGGCGCGGCGACCGCATTCGCGCGGTCGATATCGAGACGCAGCCCTTCCCGGGCTTTCCCACCGATCTGCAGGCGCAGATGATGGCCCTCCTGTGCACCGCCGACGGCACGTCCGTGCTCGAGGAGAAGATCTTCGAGAACCGCTTCATGCATGCCCCGGAACTGATCCGCATGGGTGCGCGTATCGATGTGCATGGCGGACACGCTACGGTCACCGGCGTCGAGCGGCTGCGCGGGGCCCCGGTCATGGCCACGGACCTGCGCGCCAGCGTCTCGCTGATCCTCGCCGGCCTGGCGGCGGAAGGCGAGACGGTGGTCAACCGCGTCTATCACCTCGATCGCGGCTATGAGCGTGTCGAGGAAAAGCTGAGTGCCTGTGGCGCGAAGATCGAGAGGATCAGGGGAACATGACGTCAAATACCGGGGATGCAAGTTTCGCCGACGGCGCGGAGCGGCCCGTGCGGCTCAGGGCGCTCGACACGGAGGATCTGCAGATCATCTCGTCCCTCGCGCAGGACGCCGTCTTTCCGATCACCGAGATGCGCTGGCAGCGTGGACAGCGCCGCTTCGCGCTTCTGGTGAACCGGTTCAGATGGGAGGATGCACCCCTTGCCGAGCGGCGCAAGCGCCCCTTCGAGCGCGTGCAGTCGGTCCTGAGCATCGAGGATGTGCAGACCGTGCGCAGCCAGGGCATCGACCGCGGCGAGCGCGACACGGTCCTGTCGATCCTGTCGATCGATTTCACGCCCGGTGAGGATGGCACGGGCGAACTGCTGCTGACGCTGGCCGGCGACGGCGCGATTGCCCTCGATGTCGAGACGCTCGAGGTGAGCCTGCGCGATGTCACCCGCCCCTACGCCGCGCCGTCGGGAAAGATGCCAGCCCATCCCGACACGCCGCGCGGATCGGACGATCCTGCCCTTGCCGCCCCTGCCCTCGGGACCGGCACGGACGATCCCGCCCCGGCGCAGGGCCGCGGCCCGATGCGCCTGTCGAGCGAAGACGCGGATTTCGAACGACGCTTCACCGCCCTCCTGGAGATGAAGCGCGAGGACAGCCCCGATGTCGACGAGACGGTGGCGGGGATCATCGCCCAGATTCGCGCGCGCGGCGACGAGGCGCTCATCGAGCTGACTGAAAAGTTTGACGGTCTGCGCCTGACCCCACAGACACTCGCCTTCAGCGAGGAGGAAATCGAGGCCGAATGCGCCAAGGTGCCGGCCGAGGAGCGCGCCGCGCTCGAACTCGCCGCCGAGCGCATCCGCGACTACCATGCCCGCCAACTTCCCCAGGATGCCGACTGGACCGATGCGCAAGGGGCAAGGCTCGGCTGGCGCTGGGGTCCGGTCGCGGCCGCTGGCCTCTATGTTCCGGGCGGCACCGCCTCCTACCCCTCCTCGGTGCTGATGAACGCGATTCCCGCCCGTGTCGCCGGTGTCGACCGGCTGGTCATCACGGCGCCCACCCCGAACGGGAAGAGCAATCCGCTGGTGCTTCTCGCCGCGCGGCTCTCGGGGGTGGAGACGGTCTACCGCATCGGCGGCGCGCAGGCAATCGCGGCACTGGCCTATGGCACCGAGACGATCCGTCCCGTGGACAAGATCACCGGGCCGGGCAACGCCTATGTCGCGGCGGCCAAGCGCCGGGTCTTCGGCAAGGTGGGCATCGACATGATCGCCGGCCCTTCCGAGATCCTGGTGATCGCCGATGCGCAGAACGATCCTGACTGGATCGCGCTCGATCTGCTCAGCCAGGCCGAGCATGATCCCAGCGCGCAATCCATCCTGATCACCACGGATGCGGACTTCGGCGATGCCGTGGCCGAAGCGGTCGCGGCGCGCCTTGCCACGCTGCAGCGCGGCCCGATCGCGGCGCAGAGCTGGCGCGAGAACGGCGCCATCATCACGGTTCGCGATCTGCGGGAGGCGGCCGCCCTGTCCGACAGGATCGCACCGGAGCATCTCGAGCTTTGCGTCGCCGATCCCGAGGCCCTGGCGGGCCGTATCCGTCACGCCGGGGCCATCTTCCTCGGCCAGTGGACGCCGGAGGCGATCGGCGATTACGTGGGCGGCCCGAACCACGTGCTGCCGACGGCACGTTCGGCCCGCTTCTCCTCCGGCCTGTCGGTGCTCGATTTCATGAAGCGCAGCACCATGGCCACCATGACCCCGGCGGCCCTTGCCGCGATCGGGCCGGCGGCCGAGACGCTGGCGCGCTCCGAAAGCCTCGAGGCACACGGCCTTTCCGTCAGCGCGCGGCTCGCCAAGCGCAACGAGATGCCGGGATCATGAGCGGGATCAGGCGGATCGCGATCGACGATGCGGGATTGCCGCCCCCCACGCCGGCCATCGAGCAGGAACGGCGGGTGGCGATCTTCGACCTGCTCGAGGAGAACAGCTTCGCTCTGGTCGAGCATCCCGCAAGCCCCGAAGGCTATGCCCTGACCCTTGCCATCCGCGAGCGGCGTCTCGTCCTTGAGATCGCCGAGCTGGACGGCGCCGAGGTCGCGGCCTTCCATCTCTCTCTGGGCCCCTTCAGGCAGGTGGTGAAGGATTACTTCCAGATCTGCGAGAGCTATTTCGACGCAGTCAAGCGCCTGCCGCCCAGTCAGATCGAGACGATCGACATGGCGCGGCGCGGCATCCATACCGAGGGCGCGCGCGTGCTCGCGGAACGGCTCGAGGGCAAGGCGCGGATCGATCTGGACACCGCGCGCCGTCTCTTCACGCTGATCTGCGTCCTGCAGTTCGGGAGCTAGCCCGCATGGCACGGCTTCCGCGCGCGGTTCTTTTCTGCTGCGATCAGAACGCGGTGCGCTCCCCCATGGCGGAAGGCATCATGAAGCGGCTTCACGGCCGCGCGCTCTACGTGCAATCCGCCGGATTGCGCGGCGAGCTGGAGATCGACGGCTTCGCGGTCGCGGTCTGCCGCGAGATCGGCGTGGAACTGGAGCGCCACCGGACCCGTTCCTTCGACGAAATGCGGGACCGGGGCGACGATCTCTCCGGTTTCGACCTCGTGGTCGCCCTGTCTCCGGCGTCCCGGCGCCGGGCGCTCGATCTGACCAGGGACCGCGGCATGCGCGTGGAATACTGGCCGGTCGCGACACCCGTCGCGACGGGCGACGGACGCGAGGCGATCCTCGATACCTACCGCCAGACCCGCGACCGGATCCTCCAACTGATCCTCGAGCGGTTCGGCCCAGCGACGGAGCACGCATGAGCGTCGACATCAGAATTCTCAAGGGCGACGACGTGGAGCCGCAGCTCGATGCCCTTGCACGGCTGCGGATCAAGGTCTTCCACGACTTCCCCTACTACTACGACGGCGACTACGCCTACGAGCGTGCCTATTGCGAGACGTATCGCGACAATGAAAGGGCGATCCTCGTCGGCGCTTTCGACGGGCAGACGCTGATCGGTGCCGCGACCGGCACCCCGCTCGAGGATCACGAGCCGCAATACGTGCAACCTTATGCCGAGGCCGGCTACGAGGTGGATCAGATCTTCTACTGCGCCGAATCGGTCTTGCTGCCGGAATATCGCGGCCATGGGCTGGGGCATGCCTTCTTCGATCAGCGCGAGAAGCACGCGGTTGCGCTCGGGCGCAGATATGCGACCTTCTGCTCGGTGATGCGCCCCGACGATCACCCCGCCCGCCCCGAGGATTACCAGCCCCTCGACGGTTTCTGGGAAAAGCGCGGCTATGCGCGGATGGACGACATGACGACCTACTACCATTGGCGCGACCGGGGCGAGGATCAGGAGACAATCAAGCAGATGCAGATTTGGATGAGAGAACTGTGAAGATCGCAACGTCCGCATATCCCGTCGACTGGCATGCCAGCTGGGCCGATTATGAGGAGAAGCTCGAACTGTGGGTGGCGATGGCGGCCCAACAAGGAGCCGAGCTTCTGGTCTTTCCCGAATATGCCGGCATGGAGGCCTCGCTGATCGGCGAGCCGCATGATGCCGCGCAGCCCGATGGCTGGGCCCTCTCGGCGGTCGCCGCGATGGCCGACGGCATCAACGTGCACGCGCGCCTTGCCGCCGATTACGGGGTGCATATCCTCGCGGGAAGCGGTCCCACGCGCGATTTCGACAGTGGCAAGATCGTCAACCGCGCGACCTTCCTGTCGCCGGACGGGCGGCGCGGCTTTCAGGACAAGCAGATCCTCACCCCCTGGGAGCGCCGCGAGACGCCGCTGTCGCCAGGACGCGGGTTGAGCGCCTTCGACACCGATCTGGGCCGGATCTCGATCCTCATCTGCTACGATTCGGAGTTCCCACTTCTCGCACGCGCCCTGCCCTGCGATGTCCTCCTCATTCCGTCCTGTACCGACGGGCCGGCCGGCTACACGCGCGTCAGGGTCGCGGGACGTGCCCGCGCGCTCGAAGGGCAATGCGTGGCGGTGCAATCCGCGACGGTCGGTGCCACGCCGCTCTGCCCCTACCTCGACGAGAATTCGGGTGCCGGCGGCATCTTCGGTCCGCCTGATTCGGGTTTCGGCACATCGGGCATCCTCGCCGATGGACGGCTCGATCAACCCGGCTGGACCTATGCCGAGATCGAGGTCGACGAGCTTCCCGACTATCGCGGCGCCGCGCAGGTTTCGGTCTCCGAGCACTGGGATGAGCAGCTGGACTGCATTCAGAACATAAATCACCGCCCCCTTGCGGTGATGAAGTCTTGAATATGCGGCGCTTTGGCCTCATCTAGTGCCACGCCGGCAGATCCGCCGGCAGCAAACACGGAGTCGACATGGCCAAGGAAGAACTGCTCGAATTTCCAGGCGTCGTAAAGGAACTCCTGCCCAATGCGACGTTTCGGGTCGAGCTGGAGAACGGCCATGAGATCATCGCACATACGGCAGGCAAGATGCGCAAGAACCGCATCCGCGTTCTGGCAGGTGACAAGGTGCAGGTCGAGATGACCCCCTATGATCTGACCAAGGGACGGATCAATTACCGGTTCAAGTGAGGCCGCGATGCGCCTGATCCTCGGATCGGGCTCGCCCCGGCGCCTCGAGTTGCTCGCGCAGCTCGGGCTCGTTCCCGATGCCGTCAGGGCGCCGGAGATCGACGAGACGCCCGAGCGCGGCGAGCTTCCCCGCCCCTATTGCCAGCGCATGGCGCGCCAGAAACTGGCCGCCCTGCCCCCCGGCCCCGGCGAGGTCGTGCTCTGCGCCGACACCACCGTGGCGCTGGGGCGGCGCATCTTGGGTAAACCGCGCGATGAGAAGGAGGCCGCGGCCTTCCTCCACGCGCTTTCGGGTCGCCGGCACAAGGTGATCACCGCGATCGCCGCCGGATGCGGCACGCAGCGATGGGAGCGGGACGTGGTGACGACCGTCATGATGAAACGCCTCTCCGATGACGAGGTGAACGGCTACCTCGCGACCGAAGACTGGCGCGGCAAGGCCGGTGCCTATGGCATCCAGGGACCGGCCGGCGCGCTGATCCCGTGGATCAGGGGATCCTTCTCGGCCGTCGTCGGCTTGCCGCTCGCCGAAACCGCCCATGTTCTCGCCGCCGCTGGCCTGCCGGTCTGGAGGCGCGCATGAAGGGCCGGATCGTGGTGCTTGGCACCCTTGCGGACCGGCGCGCCGCCGCGCTGCTCGTCGATGGCCGGCTCGACGATCTGCTGATCGAGGATGGCGGCGACCGCCCCGCCCTCGGCGCCACCTACAGGGCCGTCGCCGACCGTCCGATGAAGGGTCAGGGCGGCATCGTCCTGAAACTTGCGGATGGCGCGCGCGGTTTCTTGCGGCAATCCAAGGGGATCGCCCCCGGTGATGCGCTGACCGTTCAGACGACGGGCCATGCCGAGCCGGGCAAGGCCACTCCCGTCACCCCTGACATTCTCTTCAAGTCGCGGTTCGTGATCGTCACCCCGGGGCGCCCGGGCTACAATGTCAGCCGCAGCCTGCGCGACGACGAGCGGCGCGACGAACTGCTTGCGCTGGTCCATGACGTGGCCGGCCCGCCCGCCGATCTCGGCCTGATCCTTCGCTCCGCCGCCGAGACCGGCAGCGACGAGGACATCGCCGATGACATCCTCGCCACGATCGCGACCGCCCGCGCCATCCTCGCCGAGGATGGCAATGCGCCGGAGCTGCTGCTGGACGGGCCCGATCCCCATGCGCTGGCCTGGCGCGACTGGCAGATGCCGGATGCCATCGAAACCGATGCCGACGCTTTCGACCGGCTTGGCGTGATCGATGCCATCGACGCGCTGCGCGGCCCGGCGGTGGAGCTCGGCGGTGAGGGGCGGATGTATGTCGAGGCGACGCGCGCGATGGTCACGGTGGATGTAAACACCGGCGCCGACACTTCGCTCGCCGCGGGGCTGAAGGCCAATATCGCCGCCATCAGGGCCCTGCCCGCTCAGCTGCGCTGCCGCGGTCTGGGCGGTCAGGTGACCATCGACCTCGCACCGATGGCCAAGAAGGAACGCCGCACCATCGAGCAGGTCCTGCGCGCCGCCTTCCGCGCCGACAGCGTGGATACCATCTTGGCGGGCTGGACGCCGCTTGGCTGCTTCGAGTTGCAGCGCAAGCGCGAACGCCTGCCGCTGCACGAGACGCTTCCCAAGGGTTGGAACCGATGAGCTGCCCGATCTGCGCCCGTCCCGCTTCGCCGAGCTACAGGCCGTTCTGCTCGCGCCGCTGCGCCGATATCGACCTCGGGAAATGGCTGACGGGCGGCTATTCCCTGCCCGAAGGCGTGGGCGAGGAGGAAGACGAGACGGCTCCGGAAAAACCTTCGCTTCCGCATTGATTTTTCCCCTTGGGCCTCTGGACTTGCCCCGCCGCCGCGTCTAAGACAGCGCCACCCGCCGGGGACATTCTCCGGCTCCCGTGCCCGGGTAGCTCAGGGGTAGAGCAGTGGATTGAAAATCCTCGTGTCGGTGGTTCGATTCCGCCCCCGGGCACCACGTTTTCCCAGTAAAATGACGCCAGTTACCGCGCCGCACTATCGGCGCGACGCCAGTGGTGCGTGTATGGCATCATCTGCCTGCCCGGATGTCAGCGGACCGGACGCGTATCGGTTCGATACGGCATCCGGTCCGGCGTCCGACTCAGAAAAACCCCTCGTCGACGCTGCCCGCAGACGTCTCCGAAGAGGCGAAAGCGAACTGATCGGCATCGATTTCGGCGGGCTGCTGCGCGGGCAAGGGCAGCAGTGCCTCTTGCGCGGCGGCGGCCTCGATCGCGGCGATCTCGGTCTCGTCGGATACCGTCAGGGCCGAAACCGGCGCAGCGGCGGCGCCGGGAACGGGCATGAGCACCGCGCCCCCGTCAGGAGAGGCAGGAATGCCTGATTGCGCGGGCTCGCCCCCGTTCGTCGCGGTCGCAGCGCCGGCGGGGGCCGCTCCGCTCGAAAAATCGAACTGGTCGGTCGCCTCGCCTGCTTCCTGCACGGAAACCGCGTTGAAGGTCACCTGATCGCCTTCCGCCCCGCCCTCGACCGCAAAAACACCGGCCGTTCCGAGGGCGGCGATTCCCGCTTCAACGAGCTCGGCCGCGCCCGAATCCGCAATCTCCGCATCACGCCCGATCGGCATCGCTGATCCCGCAGCGTCGAGCCCGCCGGAGATCGGTGCCGTGCTGCTCACGGACAGACCGTCGAGCATCGCCGTCCCGATCTCGGTCTGCGATGCAGCGGAATTGATCCCGACCGCCAGGGCCATCTCGCTCAGGTCGAGCTCCAGTTCGACGAGGAAGCGTCCGTCATCCCCTGCCACGGTCGCGGCACTAGCGTGCATCGCGGGCGCGGTGCCGTCCATCCCATCGGGCTGCGACGAGGCCTCGGCCGCTGGCGATGCCGGAGAGGCCCCCTGCGCGGCCGGTAGACCCGTCCCGCCGCCCGGAAGCGGTGCCGGGTCCTGTGCCGCGGCACCCTCCGTCTCGCCCATGGGGATCACGGGGTCCTGCAGATCGGCGAGCGCCGGGGTTGCTTCCGGCGCGGCACCCGCACTTTCCGCAGTGCCAACGTCACCGGAGCGCGTGCCTGCGTCACCGAAGCGCGCGCCAGCCGCCGGAGCCGGCCCGGGCGCGAATGCCGATCCCTTGTCGATGCCGCTCTGCGCAATACCCGCCGATCCGTGCTGCGCGGCCGTCGAAAGCTCCGGTACCCCTGCGTCATTGCGGGTCCCGGTGCCGCTGGCACCGTCTTGCGGTTCCGGTGCGCCCGGCGCCTCCGGCGTCTCCTGCCCGAAGGCATCGGGCATCGCACCCCCCTGCGCCGGGGCGGACGAGACCGCATCCGCATCACGGTGCCCTCCGGTCACGCCGTCCGGCAAGCTCGGCGCAGGGACGCCATCATGGTAAAGACCGCCCCGTTCCGCGCCGGAACCGGCGAGGAACGCCTCCGTCTGCACGGCGCCGAGGATACCGTCCCCGGACAACTCGTGCCATTCCATTCGCGCGGAGGGGCCAACATCGTCCGCCTCCTGCGTCCCCTGACCCGTCACGAGGGATCCACTCCGCACATCTGCGAAACCGTCGGTCTTGAGGTGCCGAGAGTCCGGCATCAGCGTCATTTCGGGAACCGTCACCTCGAAGAAGATCTCGTCGCGCGCGATGTCGACGATGGTCCAGCGATCGGCTCCGAACAGATCGTCGGAACTCACCGCGCTTCGAGTGAATGCGGCGTTGCTCTGGAACTGGCCAACCGTAGCCGAATTCTGTGCTTCTGTCTGAGCGAAGATTCCCTCTGTCATGTCCTGTCCCGTCCTTTTCCTGATCTTGCGTTACCCGTGGTTAGGCATGACAGATGCGACTCAAATCAGACGGAGCTGCCCCCGTTTTGCCAGACTTTCGGGAAAGCCCTTCTTTAGCGGCATGTTGACCAAATCCATCCGCCCGAAGCGCATCACGGGACAGAGACAGTTTCACGGGGCCATGGCGATTGTCGCGGAGGTGTGGCGCAATCTTCGTGAAGGATGACGGCGATCCTGGGTCCTCGACCGTACGACGCGGCCGATTGCAACCAAATCGTGCCGAATCGCCGAATAACAGGGTCGGCATTGCCTGCATTCACGTCAACACAGTGTTTCGCAAGCCTGCTGATACCGCTCGCACTGCGGGCATCAAGACAGCTCGAAAGAGCAGATTTCGTCCAGAAATCAGCGAGCAAGCCCTTCGCAAGCATAACTCTGCTTCCCCGCGCCAACGTGAATTGTGAAGGGTGCCGAATTTTGATAGCGAGTGTTGAAATTCGAACTCAGTAAGCTCTTTTTCAAGGCTTGTGGGCCCCGGCCCGTCCCTCGCCGGCCCAACAAGACAACGCGTCAAACCAGGAAGGTTCGCCATGCTCAGTGCCAACGTAAACAGGAAAGTCCTCTCGATCACCGGGAGCGCGACCGACAACAACCCGTTTGACCGCGTGATCGTCGCCGTCGATGGAACCGTCACCATCAGTGACAACGGCGCTGCCCGTGAGAACGTGACCGTGACCGGCAATACCAGCGATGTGGCCGAGGTTAACGCGCGCGGCATCACCAATGCCGGCGTCGCCGTCAGCTTCGGGGGCTCGGGCTTTAAGAAAATCCGCGGCACCGATTTCAACGACAACCTTTCGCTCGACGGCGGCCGCGGCTCCCTCGCCGGCTTCGACGGCGACGATTCGATGTTCGGCGGCGAGGGCAGCGACCGCCTCTATGGCGGCAACGGCGACGATCAGATGATCGGCAACGGCGGCGGCGATCTCTTCTACGGTCAGGGCGGCAACGACACGATGAACGGTGGCCGCGGCTTTGACGCCGCTGTCTTCTCTGGCCTGCGCAGCGAGTACACGATCACGAACGTGAATGGCCGCACCCAGGTCAGCCATCAGAACGGCAACGGCGCCGACGGCGTGGACAGCCTCGTCTATATCGACAGCCTCGTCTTCGCCGACGGCTCGATCAACATCAGCACGCCGCCGACCAACCTGACCGCAACCTCCAACGGCGCGACGCTGAAGGTGAGCGGCACCGGCTTCGACAACAACCCCTTCCGCTTCATCACCATCACCAATTCCAACGGCGTGATCGTGCAGGACAACGACGCGACGCGCACCGAGATCCCGATCTCCGGCAATGCCTCGAACATCTCCAGCATCGACGCGACCGGCATCACCAATACCGGCGTTTTCGTGAACCTGGTCTCGACCTCGGCTTTCAAGAAGATCTTCGGCACCGAGTTCAATGACTTCCTGACCTCCAAGGGCGGCAATGCCACGATCGCTGGCTATGGCGGCGATGACGACATCACCGGTGGCGGCGGCCGCGATCGCCTCTTCGGCGGTGACGGGCGTGACTTCCTCTTCGGTGGGCGTGGCAATGACGAGCTCTCGGGCCAAGCCGGCGACGACAAGATCAACGGCGGCGAGGGCTTCGACATCGCCCGCTTCGCCGGCAACTTTGGCGATTACACCATCTCCAGCGCCAATGGCCGCACCATTGTCAGCCACCTGAACGGCACCGGCTCGGAAGGTGTGGACGAGATCGTCTATGTCGAGCAGTTCGTCTTCGCTGACCGCACGATCAACGTGAACACAGATCCGTCGAACCTGCTGGCCTCCGCCAATAATGGCCGCGTCAACATCGCAGGCAACGCCTTTGCCAACAGCCCGACCAACCGTCTCGATATCGACAGCACGAATTCGGCCTTCACCCTGCTCGACAACGATGCCGGACGCACCGAGATCATGGTCGACGGAGATACCTCAAATGTCTCCATTATCGATGCCAGCCGTATCACCGGTGCCGGCGTCAACGTGACCATGAACAATTCCGTCGGCCTGAAGAAAGCCTTCGGCACGGATCAAAGCGACGTGCTCAGCGGTGCCAATGGCAACGTCGTCTTGGCCGGCAACGGTGGCAACGACTTCCTGAATGGCGGTCGCAGTGCGGACCGTCTCTATGGAGGCTCGGGCAATGACACGCTGGACGGCAAGGCCGGAAACGACCGCCTCTACGGTCTCGATGGCAATGACACGATCGACGGCGGCACCGGGTTCGACACGCTCTTCCTGACCCAGAACCGTTCGGAATACGAAGTCTCCCGTAATGGTGACACCTACCAGGTCAGCCATCTCAACGGCACCGGCTATGACGGCACCGACACGTTCGAGAATATCGAGGCGCTCGGCTTCCGCGATCAGACCATGCGCATCGACGAGTTCGATTTCGCCTGATCGGACCGGACAGGCCCCTTGGCGGGACCTGCCTGGAAAATCATGGAAGAGGGCCCGGCAATGACCGGGCCCTTGTCATGTCCGCCCCCTCCTTTCGATCAGGGAGGGGCGCAGCCGCCGCCCTCCCCCCCTTGCGGCGCGCACCGATCCGGTGGAGCATCGCGAGGCAGACCGGAATTGTCGGGAATGCGCGACGGATCACGAGAAGGAGGTGAGCAAGATGTCGAATCTGAGGAAATTCACGCTCGTCCCCGAGCAGGACGGGCCGGGATGGCTCTTGCGCGAGGATGAGAGCGGAACGCAAATTCACCGCTTCGACAACAAGGAGGATGCGACCGCCGGCGGCGCGCTCGAATCCGTCCTCCCGGATGGTCGCGGCTCGGTGAAAATCCAGAAGGAAGACGGCACGTATGGCGAGGAGCGGACGTTCCCCCGCTCGGCGGACCCGGCACGCTCGCCCGGCTGATCCGCGCGCTGCGCCGATATGTGATTGCGGTGTGCCCGCCGGCACTTACCGGTTCAAAAATCCCGGTTCAGGGACCGGTCCGCCAAGCGCTCTGCGCAATGACCCAGCGGCTCACCTGCTTGGGAAGCTTGGGCAGGGGGCGTTCCGTGCGTTTCCGGCGGCGCTTCTCGGCGGCGGCGGCAGTGTCGTGACGCCTGCGGAAGGCCGCCGAGATCTCGCGCTGAAGCCGTTCCAGCTCGCTTGTCGCGCCGCTGCCCAGGAGAAGCGGCTCGGCAAGGCCGGCGGCCCGAACGAAGAGGGAGCTGCCGGGCTGATCGCCGTGGCGCCGGGCGACATAGACGCTTTGCACCGCGTCGAGCGGGATCGGCTCGAGGTAGCGGTTGCGGCCCCGGGCGTTGCGCACGATCCGTACCAAGAGCCCGCGATGGAAATCGAGCTGCACGCGCCGCTCGACCCCGCGCTCCGCAACCATGAACCCGGCCCAGCCGATCCCCCCCAGAACGAGGGTCGAGAGAAGCCGCGCGCCGTCGGGTGCGAAGGGCGACGCGCTTCCGGGCATGATCCAGTCCGACAGCGCGAGAGCCACGGCGCCCGCCCCGCCGATGCGCAGAACGTTCTCCAGCGGTGCGGAGAGCCTCTGGCGCCAGTCGAGCTGCCGCAGCATCCAGCCGGTCTCGGTTGGTTCGGCCACGAGCTGCGGCGGCAGGTGGATTTGCTCTGCGAGCTGCATGATGCGTTCGATGACCATGGGCGGTATTCCTGTATTGGCGCCGCTTTGAGCTAAGTGGAGAATCGGGCGGCATTGGGACCTGCTTGCATCAATTTGCGGAAAGCGTTAGAGCAGCGAAATCCCGCCGCTGATGACCGTCATCGGCGCAGCCTCTCGTGACCGGGACGCGGCGGGTTTCCTCCCCGGTCTATGAAATGCGCCCCATATGGAACTGGAGCTCACATGCCGCTCTACGAGCATGTCTTCATCTCCCGTCAGGACCTGTCGAACACGCAGGCCGAGGGACTCATCGAACATTTCGGCGCTATCCTGAACGACAACGGCGGAAAGCTGGTCGATCAGGAATACTGGGGCGTCAAGACGATGGCCTACAAGATCAACAAGAACCGCAAGGGCCATTACGCCTTCCTGCGCACCGACGCCCCGGCGACCGCGGTGCAGGAGATGGAGCGCCTGATGCGTCTGCACGACGATGTGATGCGCGTTCTGACGATCAAGGTCGATGACCACCAGGACGGCCCATCCGTCCAGATGCAGAAACGCGACGAGCGCGACGACCGTCGCAGCCGCCGCTAAGTCTGACGCGAAAGGATCATCACAATGGCCGCCAAACCGTTTTTCCGCCGCCGCAAGGTCTGCCCCTTCTCGGGCGACAATGCTCCCGCCATCGACTACAAGGACACGCGCCTTCTGCAGCGTTACATCTCCGAGCGGGGCAAGATCGTTCCCTCGCGGATCACCGCCGTGTCGTCCAAGAAGCAGCGTGAGCTGGCCCGCGCGATCAAGCGCGCCCGCTTCCTCGCGCTCCTTCCCTACGCCGTGAAATAAGGAGACCTCTCATGCAAGTTATCCTTCTCGAACGCGTGGCCAAGCTCGGCCAGATGGGCGATGTCGTCTCGGTCAAGGAAGGTTACGCCCGTAACTTCCTGCTGCCGCAGAAGAAGGCGCTCTGGGCGTCGAAAGCCAATATCGAGGCATTCGAAGGCCAGAAGGCGCAGCTCGAGGCGCGCAACCTCGAGACCAAGCGCGAGGCCGAACAGCTCGCCGAGAAACTCGACGGGCAGCAGTTCGTCGTGATCCGCTCCGCCTCCGACGGTGGTGCGCTCTATGGCTCCGTCTCGACCCGCGACGCCGCCGAAGCCGCCAACGAAGAGGGCTTCACCCTCGATCGCCGCCAGGTCGCGCTGAACGCGCCGATCAAGGAACTCGGCCTGCACCACGTCACCGTGACGCTGCATCCCGAGGTCATCGCGACGATCGAGCTGAACGTGGCACGCTCGCCCGAGGAAGCCGAGCTTCAGGCATCGGGCAAGTCCATCCAGGAACTGGCCGCCGAAGAAGAGGCCGCCGCGGAGTTCGAAATCCAGGAGCTCTTCGACGATATCGGAGCGGCTCAGAACGAGGATGACGAGGACGCGCCCCGCGAGGCGCAGTCCGACGAGCAGGATCAGTCCGAGGACGATCGCAGCTGACCGGTACGGAGCGGCAGGTCCGCTCCAACTTGTAACCCGATCCGAAGGGCCGCATCGAAGGATGCGGCCCTTTCGCGTTGTGGCATGCTTTGCCTCCCGACAACCGAGCCGCATGCGCGGAGATACAGAACGCTACGGAAGCTGGTCGAAAAAGGTTCACTGACGCACAGAGCTGTGATGCGCATATATGCACAGAGCCACGTCAACTTTGCCCAATACCGTTCTTTGACGCAGGTATCTATCTTCTGTCTCAGACGACGGGCACCGCCCCGCACACAACAAATTCGCAGCCTGACGCTGCACATGACTGGAGAGACAAAATGAAATTCGCATCCCTCATCGCCGCCACCGCCGCTGCCGCAACCCTCGCAGGTGCCCTTCCCGCCTCCGCCGAGCGCCTGCCCGCGGGCGAAGCGCAACTGGCCCGCTCGATCGGCGTCACCCCCGGTGCCTATACCCTTTCCGAGCTGACCCTTCTCAAGACGCTGAAGGCCGAGGACAGCTCCGAAGCCCGTGACCGTATCGCCTTCATCCAGAAGAATGCCGGCGACGTCACGACCCGCGACAGCGTCAGCGGCCCCGCACAGCTCTCGCTGAGCGCCGGCGTCACCCCCGGCACGCTCGACACCAACGAGCTGCAGCGCCTGAACGATGCCCGCCGCGAGAATGACGCGTTCCGCGCCGATTACATCCTCTCGGGTGAGCGCGAGAACAGCCAGAACGCGGCAGCCAAGGCCCAGCTCGCCGGAAGCCTCGGCGTCGATGCCGACGCCTACACGCTGGCTCAGCTCGTTGCGCTGAACTCCAACCGGATGAACGACAACGACTGATCCCGTCCCGTCCCGTCCCGTTCAGGGCAAAGGGGGCGTCCGCATCGCGGGCGCCCTTTTTTCGTTCGTGCATGCCCTTTCCCGCGATGCGCGCGCGGCTAGATCGAGCAGCATGACACACAGCATGCGGCTCAGGACCTTCGTCACCGGACTGGCGGCAGCACTGTCGCTCATGGCCACTCCCGCGCCGGCAGTCCTGCAAACCAGCAGCACGCCCCCGGTGATCGGTGAGCGTTCGGCGCCGCTGCCCGAGCGCGCCACGCGCCGACCGCCGGCGCGCAGGACCGAGAAGCGTTGCACCGAAGACCGGCGGCACTGCATCGGGGTCATCAGCTACGGCGCCGATATTTGCCGCGCCATCTCGGCCGCCGCCACCGATGCGGGCATCGACGCGGATTTCTTCGCTCGGCTGCTCTGGCGCGAAAGCCTGTTCGACGCGAATGCCGTGAGCCCCGCGGGCGCGCAGGGCATTGCGCAATTCATGCCCGGAACCGCCCTCCTGCGCCGGCTCGACGATCCCTTCAACCCGGCAGCCGCGATCTTTGCCTCCGCGCACTATCTCGCGGAGCTGACCGAAGTTTTCGGATCGGAAGGACTGGCGGCCGCCGCCTACAATGCCGGCGAGGCACGGCTTGCCGATTTCGCCGCCGGCCGGCGCGGTCTCCCACCCGAAACCCGCGCCTACGTGGCGGCCATCACCGGGCATAGCGGCGTGACCTGGCGCGACAGCCCCCCGGCCGAGATCGATTACAGGCTCGATCCCGAGCGCGGTTTCGAGGAAGCCTGCCGCAGGATGGCCGCCGGCAAGTCGGTGCGCCGCTTCCGCGATCCCGAACCGCCCTGGGGGGTGATCGTGGCCGCCGGAACGCGGCGCGCGACGGTGGAGCGGTTCGCGGCACGCCTGCGGCGGGAGCATCCCGACCTTCTGTCGGGGCCCGAGATGCGCATCGTCGATGCCGTGATCCCGGGCTTCGGCACCCGCCCGCGCCTGACAGCGCAGCTTGCCGCCGCAAGCCGGGAGGAGGCCAGCGATCTGTGCCGCCTTCTGCGGCGCAAGAAGGTTTTCTGCCGGGTCAATCGCAACTGAGCCGAACCGCGCGGCAAGGCAGAGCACATCATTCCCGTGCGCGGTGGAGCGGTGCGCGTCGTTCGCTGAAAACGATGCGGGCATCCCCATGGCGTTGCCCCGTATAGGGCCCGTCCCCTCAAGACGGCGAGATCCGCCCTTCCAGCGCGAACCTCAATAGTCCCGGGGTGGCCGCCGGCATGGGTCCCCACATGTGCCGCACGCCGTCCACGCATCGTGCCGGGGCCAGTCCGGATTGCGAAACTGTCAACACCCCAAACGAAAACCGCCCCCCTTGTCAGCAAGGGAGGCGGCATCTCCGGGCTTGCAGCGCCCCCCCGGGGGGAGGCGCGCTATGGATCAGGCGGCGGCGGTCTCGTCGCTCTCGTCCTCGAGCTCCTCGACAGCTTTCTGCAGCTCGTCCTTGCTGACGCTCTTCTCGGAGATGTCGGCCTGCTCGAAGATGTGGTCGACGACCTTGTCTTCGAAGATCGGTGCCTGCAGCTGCTGACGCATCTGCGGGTTCTGCTGCACGAACTCGAAGAACTGGCGCTCCTGGCCGGGATATTGGCGCGCCTGGTTCATGACCGCCTGGGTCATCTCGGCGTCGGTGACCTGGATCTCGTTCTTGCGGCCCAGCTCGGCGAGCAGCAGGCCGAGGCGCACGCGGCGCTCGGCGAGCTTGTTATGCTCTTCGGTCGGCTTGATCTCGGGGTGATCGTGGCCTTGAACCTCGGGGTTTTCCTCATGCCAGAGCTGATGCGCGATCTGGTTCGCCTCGGCCTCGACGAGGCTGGGCGGCAAATCGAAGCTGACCTGCTCGTCGAGCTGGTCGAGCAGCTGGCGCTTGAGGACGGCACGCGCGGCCTGGCCGTATTCGGCCGAAAGACGCTCGCGGATCTGACCCTTCAGCGCCTCGAGATCGTCGGCGCCGAACTTCTTGGCCAGCTCATCGTCGATCGCGGCGGGCGCGGAGGCTTTCACGGCCTTCACGGTGCAGGCGAACTTGGCTTCCTTGCCGGCGAGCTGCTCGGCCTGGTAATCCTCGGGGAAGTTCACCGTGACCTCGACATCGTCGCCGGCCTTGGCACCCTTGAGCTGCTCTTCGAAGCCGGGAATGAACGAGCCCGAGCCCAGCACGAGGGGATAATCCTCGGCAGCGCCGCCCTCGAATTCCTCGCCATCGATCGAGCCTTTGAAGTCGATCACCACCTGGTCGCCATCCTCGGCGGCGGCGCCCTCTTCGCGGTCCTCGAAGTTCTGCGCGTTCTTGGCCAGGCTCTCGAGCGCCTCATCGACCGATTCGTCGTCCGCCTCGACGGTCATCCGCTCGAGCTTTAGGCCGGATGCGTCGAAATCGGGAATATCGGGAAGCGCCTCGTAGCTCATGTCGACCTCGACATCGTCGCCTTCCTTCCAGTCGGCATTCGACATCTTCACTTCGGGCTGCATCGCCGGACGGTCGCCGGTCTTCTCGAAATGCTCGGACATCGCGCCGTCGACGGCTTCCTGCATGGCCTCGCCCATGACGCGCTGGCCAAACTGCTTCTTGAGCAGGGCCATCGGGACCTTGCCCTTGCGAAAGCCCTTCATCTCGACATCGGGCTGCGCCTCGGTCAGCTTCTCGTTGACCTTGGCCTCCAGCTCGGCCGCCGTGACCGTGATGTGATACCCGCGCTTCAGACCGTCGTTCTGGGTCTCGGTGACCTGCATGTCTATTCCCGTCCTTCTTGTCTCTTGGTGCGGGTGAAGGGACTCGAACCCCCACGCCTCGCGGCGCCAGAACCTAAATCTGGTGCGTCTACCAGTTCCGCCACACCCGCATGCTCCGTTAGGGGCCGCACTGGCACGGCCCCGAAAATCTCAGCCCCCATAGCAAAGCCACCGCTCGGATGCGAGGGGAAAAGGCGCGTGCCCGTCCCGGCCCGCGTCGAATTATCGCCACAATTCCTCGCCACCCGCGCCGCAATTGCTCCCCACCCTCGCGGCAGGCGTCGACAAACGGCCCTCCATGAGGATTCGGACAACATGGATATCGGCGCATTCATGGACATGGCCCGGAGAGCCGGGGAAGCGCCCCGAATGGGCCGGGCGGGCCGAACGGGAATCGCCGGCGGGACCGCCATCCTGACCCTCGATGGCGCGATACCGGCCCGCTTCCTCAACCCCCGCGACATGATCGTCACCCGCGCCGGACCAAGGCCCCTGCTGTCGCTCGACGTGGAGCATGCGGCCCGGGTCTGCGTCATCCCCGCCCATGCGTTCGGACATGGCCGCCCGGAGCGCCCGCTCGTCATGGGCCCCGATCAGGAAGTGACCCTGCATGGCCGCGCGGCCGCCCTTCTGGGAGGCGCCGGCGCGATCCGGACCGCCGCCCGCCTCGCCGCGCCCGTCGCCGCGCCCGAGGGAACGCGGCTCTACAGGCCGCGCCTGCGAGACACACAGCTCGTTCATGCGGGCGGCACCGAAATCGTCTGCGCCGAGGCGGACATCACCGCGACTTGATCGGCGCGCCGGTTCGGCCCCCGCCCGTCCCCGCCGGGACTGCCAGCGGCTTACCTGCCGGACGGGTGCGAGACGACGCCGCCGCCCACGGCCGCCGCCACCCCGGTCGTGCCGGGGCAGGATGTCGGCAACCCACGCGCCACGCGCACCGCGAGATAGGCGAAGGCCTGCGCCTCGAGCATGTCACCGTCGAGCCCGGCCTCCTCCACCGGATCGACCGGACAATCGACCGCCGCGCGGATCATCTCCATCACGGCGGCATTGTGCCGCCCGCCCCCGGTGATCAGAAGGCGCTCCGGCGGCACGGGGCAATGCTCGAGCGCCGCGGCGACGCTTCCGGCCATGCAGGCGGCAAGGGTCGCGGCCGCGTCGGCGTCATCGAGGCCGCTCACCGCCTCCGCGAGCCAGGCGAAGCTGTCGCGGTCGAGTGACTTGGGCGGCATCCGCCGATAAAACGCGCCCGACAACAGCCGCTCGAGCACCGCGTCGTTCACCTCTCCGCGGGCGGCGAGCGCACCGCCCTCGTCGCGGCTCGCCCCGCGCCTGAGCGCCATCAGATCGTCCAGCGGCGCATTGGCCGGGCCGGTGTCGAAGGCGAGGCAGGCGCCGGGCAGTTCGGGCGCCGGGATCGACGGATCGATCCAGGTGATGTTCCCGACGCCGCCGAGATTGACGATCCCGAGTGGCGCCCGCGCGCCCATCCACCGCGCGCAGGCATGGTGGAAGAATGGCGCGAGCGGCGCTCCCTCGCCGCCCATCTCGACATCCGCCGAGCGGAAATCCCAGACCACGGGGCGGCCGAGCGCATCGGCGAGCACCTGCCCGCAGCCAAGCTGCCGCGTGCCGCGTCCGCGCGGCTCATGCGCGACCGTCTGGCCATGAAAACCGATCAGGGCCACATCCTCGAAGCCCGACAGAAGCTCGGCATGGGCGCTCTCGACCAGATCGCCGGCCGCAGAGCCGCCCTCCCACTGCCCCAGCGCCGCGCGCAGCACGCCCCGCTCCTCGGGGCCATAGGGGCGGTAGGCGCTTTCGGCAAAGTCCGTGATCGTGATACCGTCGGTCACGATAACCGCCGCGTCGACCCCGTCGAGCGAGGTCCCGGACATCGCGCCGAGCGCGCGCACCGGTCCGGCAGACAGCCTTTCCCTCAACATGGCTTTCCCTTCGTTGCCCGCCCGGATATACCCCTCCCGGCGAGCGGAGAATGGACGATGAGCCGATGACCTACCACCCGAAATCCGATTTCCTTGCTGTGATGATGCAGCGCGGCTTCCTCGCCGACTGCACCGATTACCAGGGTCTCGATGATGCCATGCTGGCCGGGGGCACGCCCGCTTATATCGGCTTCGACGCCACCGCGCCCTCCTTGCATGTCGGCAGCCTGATCCAGATCATGATGCTGCGCTGGCTGCAGAAGACCGGCGGCAAGCCGATCACCCTGATGGGCGGCGGCACGACGAAGGTCGGCGATCCGAGCTTCCGCGCCGCCGAGCGTCCGCTGCTCACGCCCGAGCGGATCGACGAGAACATCACCGGGATCGGGCAGGTCTTCGGCAAGTATCTCGCCTACGGCGACGGCCCGTCCGACGCCGTGATGGTGGACAATTCGGAATGGCTGGACGGGCTGAACTACCTCGATTTCCTGCGCGACATCGGGCGGCACTTCTCGGTGAACAGGATGCTCGCCTTTGAGTCGGTCAAATCGCGCCTCGACCGCGAGCAGTCCCTCTCTTTTCTCGAATTCAATTACATGATCCTGCAGGCCTACGACTTCCTCGAGTTGAACCGCCGCTATGGCTGCGTGCTGCAGATGGGCGGCTCCGACCAATGGGGCAATATCGTCAACGGGATCGACCTGACGCGCCGGGTCCTCGATCACGAGATCTACGGGCTGACCTCGCCGCTGCTGACCACCTCGGATGGCAAGAAGATGGGCAAGACCGCCGATGGCGCCGTCTGGCTCAATGCCGACATGCGATCGCCCTACGAGTTCTGGCAATTCTGGCGCAACACCGCCGATGCCGATGTCGGACGCTTCGCCCGCCTCTACACCGAGCTTCCGCTCGATGAATGCGCCCGGCTCGAAGCGCTCGGCGGTGCCGAGATCAACGCCGCCAAGATCGTCCTCGCCAACGAGATTACCACGCTGTGCCATGGCGCGGCGGCGGCGGCCGAGGCCGAGGCGACCGCGCGCGAGGTCTTCGAGCGCGGCGGTGTCGGCGAGGCGCTGCCCACCATCGCGCTCAGTGCCGAGGATATCGGCGAAGGCATCTCCGTGGTGCAGCTCATCGTGCGCGCGGGCCTGGCGAAGTCGGGCAAGGAGGCCAAGCGCCTCATTTCCGAGAACGGCGCGAAGCTGGATGATGCACCGCTCGTCGATGCCGGCATGATGCTTGATGCCGCCGCCTTCGACACCCCGGTGAAGCTGAGCGCCGGGCGCAAGCGCCATGCCCTGGTGACGCGCGCATCCTGACAGGGGCGGTGCGGGTCCTGCGGGCCTGCGATGCCCCACCCTTGGACCTGCGGCGTGCGAGGCCTGATTTCGGGATGCGAAATTTGCCATTCACCTTCGACAAAATACCTTGGGGGGAGGCCGCAGGCCGGGGGCGCAAGCCCCTTCCGCCCCCCGCAATCCCGGAGTTCCGCCCATGACCACCGTTCTCGACCGCATCAAGGCCTACAAGCTTGACGAAATCGCGGCGCGCAAAGCCGAACGCCCCCGCGATGCGATCGAGGCGGACGCCCGCGCGGCCTCTTCCGTGCGCCCCTTCCGCGAGGCGCTGGTCTCGGCGGCCAATGGCGGCTACGGGCTGATCGCCGAGATAAAGAAGGCCAGCCCGTCCAAGGGGGTGATCCGCGAGGATTTCGATCCCGCCGCTCTGGCGCGCGCCTACGAGACGGGCGGCGCGGCCTGCCTGTCGGTGCTGACCGACGCGCCGTCCTTCCAAGGCGATGACAGCTACCTCGCCGAGGCACGCAGCGCCGTGAAACTGCCGGTCCTGCGCAAGGATTTCCTCTTCGATACGTGGCAGGTCGCCGAATCCCGCGCGCTCGGCGCCGATTGCATCCTGATCATCATGGCCGCCCTCGATGACGGTCAGGCCGCCGAGCTCGAGGCCGCCGCGACGCATTGGGGCATGGATTGCCTCGTCGAAGTGCATGACGACGACGAGCTTACCCGTGCGATGAACCTCTCCTCGTCCCTGATAGGCATCAACAACCGCGACCTGCACAGCTTCGACACCTCGCTCGACACGACGCGGCGCCTGTCGCGGATGGTCGAGGCGGGGCGCACGATCGTCTCCGAAAGCGGCCTGTCCCATCCGGCCGAACTCGCCGATCTCGCGCGTTACGGCGCGCGCTGCTTCTTGGTCGGCGAGCACCTGATGCGCCACGACGATGTCGCTGCCGCGACCCGCGTACTGCTGGCCGATCCGCTGACCTCGGGGACCATGTGATGAGCCTGACCCATTTCGATGCCGACGGCCATGCGCATATGGTCGACGTGTCCGGCAAGCCGGTGACCGCGCGTGTCGCCGTGGCCGAGGGCGCCATCACGATGAGCGCCGAGACGCTCGCCCTGATCACCGAAGGGCGCGCGAAGAAGGGCGACGTGCTCGGGGTCGCGCGTCTTGCCGGCATCATGGGGGCCAAGAAGACGGCCGACCTGATCCCGCTCTGTCATCCCCTCCCGATCACCAAGGTCGCGATCGAGCTGACGGCCGATGACAGCCTGCCGGGCATCCGGGTTACTGGAACGGTCAAGACCGGCGGACAGACCGGCGTCGAGATGGAGGCGCTGACGGCCGTCACCACCGCCCTGCTGACCATCTACGACATGGTCAAGGCCGCCGAGAAAGGCATGGTCATCGAGACTGTCAGGCTGGTTTTGAAGGATGGGGGCAAGTCGGGGCGCTACGAGGTATCGCGGTGATCAGCGTCGCGGAGGCGCGCGAGAAGGTTCTGAGCCTCGTCGCCCCGCTCGGGAGCGAAACCGTTCCACTGTCCCTCGCCGCCGGCCGCGTTCTCGCGGAGCCGGTGCGCGCCCGCCGCACCCAGCCTCCCTTCCCGGCAAGCGCCATGGACGGCTATGCCGTCGAGAATGCCGCTGTCCGGCCCGGCGCCGTCTTCGAGGTGATCGGCGAGGCGGCCGCCGGGCGCGGCTTCGGCGGCACGCTCGGCAAGGGCGCGGCGGTCCGCATCTTCACCGGGGCACCGGTCCCGCCGGGCGCCGACCGTGTCATCATCCAGGAAGATGTCGAACGCCGGGGCGACACGATCACCCTCGCGCGCGATCTCGACACGCAGACCTATATCCGGCCCGCCGGCACCGACTTCGCGCAGGATGACAGCTTCGATCCGGCCCGCCCCCTGCGCCCCTCCGACATCGCGCTGCTCGCCGCGATGGGTCACGGGAACGTCGATGTCATGCGCCGGCCGGAAGTCGCGATCATCGCCACCGGCGACGAGCTCGTGATGCCCGGCGAGACACCCGGCCCGGATCAGATCGTGGCCTCTAACAATTTCGGGCTCAAGGCGATGGTGGATGCCGCGGGCGGTCATGGCCGGATCCTGCCCATCGCACGCGACACCGAAAGCAGCCTTGCCGCGGTCTTCGACCTGGCCCGGGGCGCCGATCTCGTCATCACCATCGGGGGCGCTTCCGTCGGCGATCACGACCTGGTGGCGAGGGTGGCCGAGACGCGCGGCCTCGAACGCGCTTTCTACAAGGTGGCGATGCGGCCGGGAAAACCGCTCATGGCCGGCCGCATGGACGGGGCGGCGATGATCGGACTGCCGGGAAACCCGGTCTCCTCGATGGTCTGCGGGCTCGTCTTCGTGCGGCCGGCATTGCGTGTCATGCTCGGTCTGGCGCCGGATGCGGACGTTCAGCGCGAGGCACCGCTCGCCGCGGCCCTCCCGGCGAACGGTCCACGGGCCCATTACATGCGTGCCATGATGGAGCCCGCCGGCCTCCGCGCCCATGAGCGTCAGGACAGCGCACTGCTGACCGTCCTCGCGGGTGCCGATGCCCTCATCATCCGGCCCGCGCACGACCGCGCGCGCGCAATCGGGGAGCGCGTCCCCTACCTCGCTCTCTGACAAGGTCCCGAATGCCCCGGCGAGGGCACGTGAGGATCGAAGTCCCGCAACTCTCGCCGGTTACGACCCGGTCTTGACACAAAAAGTGAACAGCGGTAGAACAAAGGCGGACCTGCTGCGGCTTTGTTCTTTTCCCGCATGGGAGGGGGCCATGCCGCGGCGCAAGGATGAGGGCATGAACATGCTGACCCGCAAGCAGATGGACCTGCTTCACTACATTCACACCCGGCTTCAGGCGGATGGCGTGCCGCCCTCTTTCGACGAGATGAAGGAAGCGCTCGACCTGCGCTCCAAGTCCGGCATCCACAGGCTGATCACTGCTCTGGAGGAGCGCGGCTTCATCCGCCGGCTTGCACATCGCGCCCGCGCGATCGAGATCGTCAAGCTCCCTGAGGCGATGGGCGGTGGCAAGTTCACGCCCGAAGTGATCGAGGGCGGGGCCCCGCCGGCCAAGGCATCGCCCGCCCCCGCGACATCCGCGCAGGTCGTCGACCTGCCGGTAATGGGACGGATCGCGGCCGGTGTGCCGATCGAGGCGATCAGTGCCGTTTCCCATCAGATCACGGTCCCCGGACAGATGCTTTCGGGCCGCGGCGCGCATTACGCGCTTGAGGTCAAGGGCGACTCGATGATCGAGGCGGGGATCAACGACGGCGATCTTGTGGTGATCCGCGAAGTGGCGGCCGCTGATAACGGCGATATCGTCGTGGCGCTGGTCGAGGATTCGGAGGCGACGCTGAAACGGTATCGCCGCGATGGACGGTCCATCAGCCTGGAGGCCGCGAACCCTGCCTATGAGACGCGTGTCTTCCGCGATGACCAGGTCAAGGTGCAGGGACGCCTCGTCGGCCTGATCCGCTCCTACTGAGCGCCGCGCATCGGCTCACCGCCCCCAGAGGCGGTGCGCGGCGGCGTCGCGGGCGCCGGTGATCTGCCACCCGCCGGGCCCGGTCCGGATCGCGGCGGCGCCCAGCCTCGCCAGATCGTTCTCGTCGAGGACCGTGCAGGAGTGCTCGGCGGGCACATCCGGCGCGGGGACCGAGAGGATGACGAGACCGCCATCCGCGCAGGCCGCCTCGAATGCCGCCGCCGCACCGCGCCCGGTCAGGTGGCGGACCGGGCGGCCGGCGATCCGCGTCTCTCGCCGCGGCGGCACGCCCGTGAAGCCCGGACGCGCGAAGGCCGTATCGCGATCCGCGTCATCGCCGTCATTCTCGAGCCAGGACATCGCCGTGAAGTCCTCGCCCCGGGGTTTGCTCAATGCCCTTCCCTCGGCCCCGAGCCGTCCCAGAAGCCCGCCGCTGTCACTGACCAGCAGGAGCGGCCGCTCGGTCTGCAGCCATAGCATCAGGGCCAGCATTGCGGGCGCGATACCGGCCCAGCGGGCGCGGCCGCGCCACAAGATCACCCAGAGCGCGCCAAGGCTGATCAGCGGCAGCACGGCGGGCACCGGCGTGACGATGCGCCAGAGCACCCCTTCCAGCGCGGAGACATAAAGCGCGACCCCGAGGATCCAGTCGATGGCCGGTGACATGATCGCAAGGCCGATCCAGCCGCCGCCGAACGGAGCGAGGACGGCCGCCAGCACCGCCGCCGGCATCACCAACGCCCCCATCAGGGGCACCGAAAGCAGGTTCGCGATCAGCCCGTAGCGCGACATCTGGTTGAAATGCGCCGCGGCATAGGGCGCGGTCGCAGCCCCCGCGATGGCCGAGGAAAGCAAGGTTCCGATGACGGGCGCGGTCCATCGCGGCAAGGCGGGCCCGGGGCTGTGGCGCAAGGCGCGGAAGATGGCCACGAGCGCGGTCGTCGCGGCGAAGGACATCTGGAAGCCGGGGCCGGTCAGTGCCTCCGGGCGCAGGATCAGGACGATCATTGCCGCGGCCGCGACGGCGCGCAGCGTGATCGCCCGCCGGTCACCGAGCACCGCGCCGAAGACCACCGCGACCATGATGAAGGCCCGCTGCGTGGCGACATTGCCGCCCGACAGCGCCAGGTAGCCCGCACCCGCCGCGAGGGCGCCGATGGCCGCGTATTTCTTGATCGGAGCCCCCAGCGCGAGCGTGGGCACGAGGGCGAGACACAGGCGCAGGGCCCAGAAGACGGTCCCCGTCAGAAGCCCCATATGCAGTCCCGAGATTGCCAGCAGGTGCGCGAGATTGGAGCTGCGCAGCGCGGCGAGCGTCTGCGCGCTCATCACCGAGCGATCCCCTGTCGTGATCGCCGCGGCAAAGGCGCCGGTCTCGCCGGGTAGCGCCGCGCGCACCCCGCGCGAGATCCGGTCGCGCAGGCGCGCCACCAGAAGCTCCGTCCCGCCCCTTGCCGGGCTCAGGAGGAGCGCGGGCGCGCGTGTGTAGCCGATCGCACCCAGCCGCGCGAACCAGGCATGGCGCCGGAAATCGAAGCCGCCCGGCTCGGAGGGTCCGGATGCGGGGCCGAGATGGCCGGTGGTGATGATCGTCATGCCCGGCCGAGGATCGAGATCCCCCGAGGCGCCGTGCAGCGAGATGCGGATGCGGGCCGGCACGTGATGCGGCGCGACCCGCGACAGGACGACACGGTCGAGGGTGAGCCGCGGGCGCCCGCTCGCGGAGCGGTCTACCAGGACGATCCGCCCCTCGATCGGTCCGTAATAACGCCAGTCGAGACGGGGCTCGGCGACCCAATGTGTGCGGTGGCCGGCAAGGAGCAGCCCCGCGACGATCAGTGCCGCCCCGAACGCCAGCGGGCGCAGGACATGGGCCCTGAGGCCACCCAGCAGCAAAAGCGCGAAAAGCGCAGCCGACGCCCCCCATTGCCAGGTCGAAGGCTCGCGCGGGAGGCCGAAATAGAAGCCGATCCCGGCGGCAAGGCAGACCGGCGCCCAGCAAAAGAGCCGTCCCTGCTGCGCACCGAGGGTGGCATCCAGACGGCGCAGCATGGAGGACGGCATCCGCACCCTTGTCACCCCTTGGGTAGTTGTCTAGATCCGCTCAGGGTCTCCCCCCATGGTTTCCAAAAGGTAAATTTCCGACAATGTCAGAGCAGCCGGTCGTCACGCGCTTCGCCCCCTCCCCTACGGGGTTTCTTCATATCGGCGGGGCACGCACGGCTCTGTTCAACTGGCTCTACGCGCGCGGCCGTGGTGGACGCTTCGTGCTCAGGATCGAGGATACGGACATCGCCCGCTCGACGCCCGAGGCGACGGCCGCGATCCTCGAAGGTCTGACCTGGCTCGGGCTCGACTGGGACGGTGACGCGGTCAGCCAGGCTGCGAACGCCGCGCGCCACGCCGAGGTGGCGACGCGGATGCTCGAGAGCGGCGCCGCCTACAAGTGTTTCTCGACGCAGGAGGAGATCGCCGCGTTCCGCGAGGCGGCGAAGGCAGAGAATCGCTCCACCCTCTTTCGCTCGCCCTGGCGCGACGTCGATCCCGAAGCCCATCCCGACGCCCCTTACGCGATCCGCGTTCGCGCACCGCTCGACGGCGAGACGGTCATTGAGGATGAGGTCCAGGGCCGCGTGACGATCCGCAACGACCAGCTCGACGACATGATCGTGCTGCGCTCGGACGGCACACCCGTCTACATGCTCGCGGTGGTGGTGGACGATCATGACATGGGCGTCACGCACGTGATCCGCGGCGACGATCACCTCAACAATGCCGCGCGACAGATGCTCGTTTATCGCGCCATGGGCTGGGACGTGCCGGTCTGGGCGCATATCCCTCTGATCCATGGAGAGGACGGCAAGAAGCTCAGCAAGCGTCACGGGGCGCTTGGTGTCGAGGAATACCGCGACATGGGCTACCCGGCAGCGGCCATGCGCAACTACCTCGCGCGGCTTGGCTGGAGCCATGGCGACGATGAATTCTTCACCGATGCCGAGGCGCTCGACTGGTTCGATCTCTCCGGTATCGGAAAATCCCCCGCCCGGCTCGACTTCAAGAAACTCGGCCATCTGAGCGGGCAGCATATCGCCGCGATGGCCGATGACGCCCTTCTTGCGCAGATCGACACCTTTCTCGCCTCCAGCGGCCAAGAGCCGCTCGACGAAACGCAGCGCAGCCGCCTGCTTTCGGCGATGCCGCATGTGAAAAGTGGTGCGAAGACCTTTGGCGATCTTCTCGAAAAGGCGCGTTTTGCCCTTGTTTCGCGGCCGATTTCGCCGGATGCGAAGGCCGAGAAGGCTCTCGATCCGGTATCCCGAAGTATACTGAGCAGTTTGACGCCGCAGTTGCAAAATGCTACTTGGTCGCGTGACGCGCTCGAAGCCTGTGCCAGCGGTTTGGCCGAAGAACGCGGCGTGGGTTTGGGCAAGGTCGCCGGGCCGCTCAGGGCTGCACTGGCGGGACGCATGTCCACCCCCAGTGTCTTTGACATGATGACCGTTCTGGGCCGCGAGGAATCGTTGTCCCGGATCGGGGATGCCGCCGGACCCGCGTCCGGCAATTAATCATAATCGGGTCCGGATATGCCGGAGAACCCGTCCAGGAAGGGATTACGAATGGCACAAAGCGACAAGACGGCCAAGTTGAGCTTCGGTGATACCGAACTGGAACTGCCGATGTACTCGCCCTCTGCCGGACCTGACGTGATCGACATCCGCAAGCTTTATGCGCAGGGCAATGTCTTCACCTACGATCCGGGTTTCACCTCGACCGCGTCCTGCGACAGCACGATCACCTTCATCGATGGCGACAAGGGCGAATTGCTGCACCGCGGCTACCCGATCGATCAGCTGGCGGCCAAGTCGCATTTCCTCGAAGTGTGCTACCTGCTGCTCTATGGCGAGCTTCCCACCGCCGAGCAGCTCGAGGATTTCGAGGGCCGTGTGACCAATCACACGATGCTCCACGAGCAGATGATGAACTTCTTCAGGGGCTTCCGCCGCGACGCGCATCCGATGGCCGTCATGGTCGGCGTGGTCGGCGCGATGAGCGCCTTCTACCACGACAGCACCGATATCGGCGATCCCTGGCAGCGCGAGGTCGCCTCGATCCGCCTGATCGCCAAGATGCCGACGATCGCCGCCTGGGCCTACAAGTATTCCGTGGGCCAGCCCTTTGTCTATCCGCGCAACGATCTCGACTACGCGTCGAACTTCCTGCGCATGTGCTTCTCGGTTCCGGCCGAGGATTACGTCGTCGATCCGATCCTGAGCCGGGCGATGGACCGCATCTTCACCCTTCATGCCGATCACGAGCAGAACGCCTCCACCTCGACGGTGCGCCTGGCATCCTCCTCCGGCGCGAACCCCTTCGCCTGCATCGCGGCCGGCATCGCCTGCCTCTGGGGACCGGCGCATGGCGGCGCCAACCAGGCCTGCCTCGAGATGCTGCGCGAGATCGGCACGCCCGACCGCATCCCCGAGTTCATCGCCCGCGCCAAGGACAAGAACGATCCGTTCCGCCTGATGGGCTTCGGACACCGCGTCTACAAGAACTTCGACCCGCGCGCCAAAGTCATGAAGGAGAGCGCCGACGAGGTGCTCGATCTGCTCGGGATCGAGAACAACCCGACGCTTCAGGTTGCCAAGGAACTGGAGCGCGTCGCGCTCGAGGATCCGTATTTCGCCGAGAAGAAGCTCTACCCCAATGTCGACTTCTATTCCGGCATCATCCTCGACGCGATGGGCTTTCCGACCTCGATGTTCACCCCGATTTTCGCCGTGGCGCGGACCGTGGGCTGGATCTCGCAGTGGAAAGAGCAGATCTCCGATCCGCAGCTGCGCATCGGGCGTCCGCGTCAGCTCTACCAGGGTGCGACGACGCGCGACTACGTGGATGTCGAGAATCGCTGACCCCGCGACCGATCTCATCGCGATCCAAAGGAACCGCCCCGCCCCGGGGCGGTTTCTCCTTGTGATGCGCCATCAAGGAAAGGGCGGAAATGCTCCTCGATATCACGGCTCGGCTCGACTACACGCTCAACGCACCCTCCGACATCCTCCTGCAGCTCGAAGCCGCGCCCCTGCCGGATCAACGTCTCATCGATCCGCAGATCTGGACCAGTCCGCTCGATCACTTTCGCCGCATCCCGGCCGAGGAGAATATCGGCGACAGGGTCTGGGTGCGCGGCGAGGGCCGTTTCACCTGCGATTACAAGTCCCGGGTCGAGGTGACGCGCGAGGCGCTTGACCTTGCCAAGCTTGAACAGAACCCGGTGCACGAGCTGCCCGGCGATACGATCAAGTACCTGATGCCTTCCCGGTTCTGCCCCTCCGACGAGTTCCAGTCCTTTGTCGCGGCGGAGTTCGGCACAGTCTCGGGCGGGAAGCGTATCGTGGCCATCCGCGACTGGATCGCGGAGCATTTCTCCTATGTGCCCGGAAGCAGCAACGCACAGACCAGCGCCTCCGACAGCTTTATCCAGCGCCAGGGCATCTGCCGCGACTACGCGCATGTGATGATCACGCTGGCGCGCGCCGGCGCGATCCCGGCCCGCTTTGCGTCGGTCTATGCCCCCGATGTCGATCCGCCCGATTTTCACGCAGTGGCCGAGATCTACCTTGGCGGAGCATGGCACCTGGTGGATGCGACCCTGATGGCCAAGGCCGACGAGATGGCGATGATCGGCGTCGGGCGCGACGCGGCGGATGTCGCCTTCATGACCACCTTCGGCATGGCGAACTTCCAGGATCAATCCGTCGAGGTGCGCCGGGTGGATGACGCATAATCGCGGCACCCACCGCGAAAAGTGGCTCGGGCGGCAACAATGCCGCCCGGCTGCCGCAAGCCGAACCAAAAGGGGCCTGAATCGGAAGGCAGACAGTTTCGCGGAATGACGCCCGCAGAAACGAGGATGCCGCATGACCGAACCAACGCAGCTGCCCCATATGGTTGGCGCCCAAGGGTCCCTTCGCAGCATGGACTTCACCATGGACGGCCCCGTGCCGACCTTCGTCACCCTCACCGAACTGCCCGATGGAGGGATCGAGGTGACGCTGGATGTGGAGACGGAGGAAGGCTCTGCCGCCGACCTGCGCGGCTTCTTCTTCGACGTTGCCGACGAGGACATTCTCGACGGGCTGAGCGTCTCGGGTGACATGGTGCACGAGGTTGACCTGCTCGAGGACGGCATCAGCGATCTCGGAGGGGGCGCCAACATCAACGGCTCGATCCTCGCCGAATACGGTGCCTTCGACGGCGGTGTCGCGCTCGGCACTCCCGGCACTGGCCAGGATGACATCCAAAGCACCAGCTTCGTGATCTCGCATGAGGATCGCCCGCTCAGCCTCGAGATGATTGCCGGACAGCATATGGGCGTGCGGATGTCCTCCGTCGGGGAGATCGACATGGGGCGCGAGGGATCGTTGAAGATGGGCGGCACCGCGCCGGGCATCGAAGAATGCTACGCCTCGGCCTCCGACGGGGCGCCGCCCGTGTCGGCGGACGAGGGCGACCTGCTGAACGGCTACGAGGATGCACCGCGCGGTGCAGAGGACGACAGGCCGGAAAACGTGCGGGATGACCGCGCGGAAGCCGATCGCGCCGCCTCGAAACCCGAGAAAGCAGAAAAGCCGCGAAAGGGAGAGAAGGAGAAGGAGAAGGAGAAGGAGAAGGAGAAGGAGAAGGAGAAGGAGAAGGAGAAGGAGAAGGAAAAGGCAGAGAAGGAAAAGGCCCGCGAGGAAGCGGAGGAGGAGGAAGAGAAGGCACGTAAAAAAGAAGACGACAAGGACGACAAGGACGACAAGGACGACAAGGACGACAAGGACGACAAGGACGACAAGGACGATGACAAATACGGACCGGAGGGCAAGTATGGGCCCGGGGGAAAGTATGGATCGGACTCGAAATATGCCGCCAAGCATGACGAGGATGACGACGATGACCATGACGAAGAGGACGAGGACGATCGCGACCACGACGCCCATGGCGACGACGAGGATCGCCACGGTGCCCCTTCCCGTCCCGCCCACGAGGCGCGCGATGACGACGGCCGTCAGCCTTCGGGCAAGGATGATGCCGACGGGGACACCGCGCATCGCGGTGATGAGGAAGAGGAGGACATCATTGCCTGGCTCTTCAAGAACGGACCGATCCTGAACGAGGATCGCTGCGAGCATGACCGGGACGAAGACGAGGATGACGAGGACCCGCTGCTCGACCCCTACAATGCGATGCTCTGAGCGGGTGCTCCGCGCGGGTCCACGATCCGCAGGGCACGGCGCCCTGCGGACGGCACGGTCTCAGCGGCCCTCGTAGCGCGCCGGACGTTTCTCGAGAAAGGCCGCGACGCCCTCGGCGAAATCAGCGGTCTTTCCACATTTACCCTGCAATTCGGCCTCGAGATCGAGCTGCACGTCGAGCGTGTTCTCGAAAGAGCTTCTGAGAGCCGTCTTCACGTGTGCGTAGGCCTGCGTCGGCCCGGCGGCGAGCTTTCGTGCCCGGCTTTTCCAGTGTGCAGCGAACGCGTCATCGGGAACGGCTTCCCAGATCATTCCCCAATCGGCGGCCTGCCGCGCGGTGACGGGTTCGGCGAAAAGCGCCGCCCCCATGGCGCGCGCCATGCCCACCTGCCGCGGCAGCCAGTAGGTCCCCCCCGCATCGGGGATCAGTCCGATCCGCGTGAAGGCCTGCAGGAAGCTCGCGCTTTCGGTCGCGATAACGACATCGGCCGCGAGCGCGAGATTGGCTCCCGCGCCGGCGGCAGGACCGTTGACCGCCGATATGGTCGGGACCGGACAGTCATAGATCGCGCGCAGCATCGGCTCGTATTCCTCGCGCAGAACCCGGCCGAGATCGATTTTCTCCATGCCGCCGTTCTCGCCGAGTTCCTGGCCCGAGCAGAAGGCACGCCCCTCCCCGGTCAGAACCAGCGCGCGCGCATCTTGCGCGCCGCGTCCGAGTGCGTCGATGATTTCGCGGCGCATCTCGCTGTTGAGCGCGTTCATCTTGTCGGGACGCCGAAGCGTCAGGACCGCCACGTTTTCCTCGACCGTGAAACCGATCGTCCGGTAATCCATTCCCGTTCCTCCTCCACAGTTGCGTCCAGCATAGGCCGGGGCCGCGGCGAGGAAAGCGGGAAGCCGCGTCAGCGCGAGAGCAAATCGTCCAGCCGCGCCTGCTCCTCGTCGCTCAGCGTTTCGGGTTCTGGCGCGCGGGACCGTCCCCGGATCATCATGCCCGCGACGCCCAATCCGCCCAAGAGCGCGAGCGGACCCGCGATCCAGAGCAGCATGTTCCAGCCGCTCGTATCGGGGCGCAACAGGACGTATTCGCCATAGCGGGCGACGATGAAGCGCATCGCCTCCTCGTTGCTGTCACCCGCGACCAGCCGCTCGCGCACCAAGAGGCGCAGGTCGCGCGCGAGATCGGCGTCGCTCTCGTCGATGTTCTCGTTGCGGCAGACGAGGCAGCGCAGCCCCTGGCTCAGCTCGCGCGCACGCATCTCAAGCGCCGGATCGTCGAGGATCTCGTCCGGCTGGACGGCCCAGAGCGGGCCGGCCAGAAGGCATAGGGCGAGGACGAGGCGCCTCATTCCGCGGGCACCGCGCGTGCACCGCCACTCTTGCGGCGATGGTCCGCGCCGGCGGCTACCCTGAACCGCCTGTCGGTCAGGCTCAACACGCCGCCAAGGGCCATGATGATGAAGCCCGCCCAGATCCAGCCCGCGAAGGGCTTCACATAGGTGCGCACGGTCCAGCCGCCGTCATCCTGCGGATCGCCGATCACAAGGTACAGATCGCGCAGAACGGTGCTGTCGATGGCGGCCTCCGTGGTCGGCACGCGCGCGACCGGATAGATGCGCTTTTCGGGGCGCAGGACGGCGATCTCCGTCCCGTCCCGCGTGATCGTCATCCGTCCCATCGTCGAGAAGTAGTTGGGCCCGCGGGTCTCCTCGACCTCGTCCAGCGTCACGGTGTAGCCGGCCACCTCGAAGGGCTCTCCGACGCGCGCGATCCTGATATCCTCGGACTCCCACGCCAGAAGCGCCGTCATTCCGAAGGCCGTGACCGCGACGCCGGCATGGGCGACCGCCTTGCCCCAGTCGGCGCGCGGCAGCCGGGCGATACGGCGCAGGCGTGTGCCGATCCCGCCGCGTCCGCCGCGGCTCCATAGGTCGATCACCGTCCCGAGCAGGAGCCAGAGCGCCAGCGCCGATCCCACCGGCGCGAGCATGTTGCCGCCGGTCTGCATGACCCAGATCAGCGCGCCCACCGCGATGCTGAGCGCCATGGCGCCCCAAAGGGGCCGCATCACCCGCCCAATGCGCGCCCGCTTCCACGGCATCGTCGCCCCGATCGGCAGGATCGCCAGCAGGGCCACGGCGAAAGGCGTGAAGGCCGCGTCGAAGAAGGGGGGACCCACGCTGAGCTTTCGGTCGAAGAAGAGCTCGGCGATCAGCGGCCAGACCGTGCCGATGAAGACGACGAAACAGGCCACGGCCAGAAGCACGTTGTTGGCCACGAGCGCGCTTTCGCGGCTCAAGGTCGAGAAGACGCCCTTCGCCTCCATCGCCCCTGCCCGCGCGGCATAGAGCATCAGCCCGCCGCCCATGAAAACCCCTGTGATCGCCAGCAGATAGACGCCGCGCTCGGGATCGGTCGCGAAGGCATGGACCGAGGTGAGCACGCCGGAGCGCACGATGAAGGCACCGATCATCGAGAAGCCGAAGGCAAGGATCGCCAGAAGGATCGTCCAGCTTTTGAGGGCCTCGCGTTTCTCGACGACGATGGCAGAATGCAGGAGTGCGGCCGCCAGAAGCCACGGCATGAACGAGGCGTTCTCGACCGGGTCCCAGAACCAGAATCCGCCCCAGCCAAGCTCGTAATAGGCCCACCAGGATCCCAGGGAGATGCCGACGGTCAGGAACAGCCACGCCGCGAGCGTCCAGGGGCGCACCCAGCGGCCCCAGGCGGCATCGACCCGGCCCTCGATCAGCGCCGCGATGGCAAAGGAGAAGGACATGGAGAGCCCGACATAGCCGAGATAGAGGAAGGGGGGATGAAAGGCGAGGCCCGGATCCTGCAGCAGAGGATTGAGATCCTCGCCATTGAAGGGCGGGACCGCCAGTCGTTCGAACGGGTTCGAGGTGAAGATCAGGAAGGACAGGAAGGCGATGCCTATCGCCCCCTGCACGCCGAGCACACGCGCCCGCAGGGTCGAGGGGAGATTGCCCCCGAACCAGGCCGCCATGGCGCCGTAGAGCGCGACGATCAGCGACCACAGCAGCATGGAGCCCTCGTGGTTCCCCCAGACGCCGGTAATCTTGTAAAGCATCGGCTTGGCAGTATGCGAGTTCGACACGACCACCCGCAACGAGAAGTCCGAGGTCACGAAACCGTAGGTGAGCGCGCCGAAGGCGAAGACCAGCAGCAGGCATTGCGCCGTGGCCGCCGGCCTCGCGGCCTCCATCCATCCGGGCCATCCACGCGACGCGCCGATCAGTGGCAGGATCATCTGGATCGTCGCCGTGCACAGGGCGAGAATCAGGGCGAAATGTCCAAGCTCGATTATCATGGCCGCAGACTACAGTGCGCGGCCGATCTAGCCAATCCACCAACGCAAAAGTGAAACCGCCTCCCTATCAGTGGCTTACAGCGCAGGAAGGTGCATTTCGCCGGGTGGGTTCGGGCCGGGCGGGGGCGGGGCCGGGCCTGCCTGTCCGGCCTCGCCGCCCCCGCCCCGCCCGTTTCAGCCGCTCGCCAGCTTGAGCCGCCTTGCCGCGCGGCGCGGCGCGGGAGGCGCGCGGCGCGCAAGGGTGTCCGCTAGCGCGCCGGCGGCGGCCTCGTTCCGGGCCGCGGCTGCCGGTAGCTCGCCCTTGACCCGCGAGAGGCCGCGGCGCGCCATAAGGTGTGGGACCACCTGCATGAGTTTTCTGAACGACATGACCTTCACCCCCTCGGAAGACGTTCGCGCAGCAGCAGGTTCAGCTCCGACAACACGCGCGTGTTGCGCTCGAGCGCGGCGCGCGCGACCTCGTCCTTCTGCATGTCCCTGTAGAGCAGGTAGAAGACCAGCATCACCCAAGGTCCATACTCCGCCGCGAGACCAACGATGCCGTTACCGCCCACGCTTCTGCCTCCATTCGGCGAGGGCGGCGTTGCTCTCGCCGCTTGCGGGGCCGGGAGCGGTGGGGCCGTCAGGCACAGGCCCCTCCGGCACGGGATCGTCCGGTGCCGCACGCGGCGCAGGCCCCCGAGCGAGATTGCGCAGCACACTGGCCTGAAACGCCTGTCCCTTCGCCTGGTGCCGTGCCCCGAAATAGAACGAGACCACCGCCCCCAGAAGCCACCAGAGCGGCTCGGGCACCAGGGCGATGCCCCGCATCCGCTCCGAGAACCAGGCGGGATCGGCCATGGCGGATACGAAGAGGCCGAGGGTTCCCAATGCCATCATGGGGCGCGGCAGGCGGTTCAACCCGTCGATGAAGCGGTCGAACATGCTTCTTCCCTCGGTTCTGAACTCCGCGGCAAACTGCGCGCGCGCGCCTGCGCCATCCGCGGCCCGGCGGACAGCGGAGGCTTCCGCATTCTCGCGGAACACCTCGACCGTCTCGCGCAAGGCCGAGCGGGGCGAGAAGACGAGACTGAAAAGACGGTCGATCAAGCCCATGATGCTACCCTTTCGCCATGTTCCTGGGCGCTCAGATGGAAGCGCCGCGAAATGAAGGTCTCGGCGCGAAGGATCCAGCCCCCCTTGCCGCCATCGCGCCGCCTTGCGAACTTGCGCAAGGGCGGCCGGCGATCGGCTAGGCGGTAATAGTAGTTGCGCCGCGCGATACCGTAGGCGTCGACGAGGTGGCGCGGCGCGGCCGCCATCGCCCTGGCCGACGCGGCGGCGGTCCTCGGTCCCATGCGGCCATCGATCGCCACGGTGAACCCCATCTCGCACAGGAGCCGCTGCAGGATGCGGATGGCATTGGCGCCGGCATTCACCTGCATGTCGAAGACGGTCGGATGCAGCGCTTCCGGCAAGGCCCCGAGACCGGGCGCCTCGAAGTAGTGGGCGATGAAGATATCGACCGCCTCGTGTTTCTCGAGGCGCATGAGATCGGCGCGGGTGACTGTCCCGTCGCCGTCGAGATCACGTCCGAGACGCCGAAGCGTGCCGAGGGTCACCCCGAAACGCGTCGCCCCGCCGGGATCATCCGGGTCATCCGTGAACCCGCCTTCGCGCGAAAGGATGCCTTCCGCGATCTTCCTGATGGTGGACATTGCGAACGCTCCTTCGCGGCAATATGCCCGGCGAAGGTCGAGGAGCGGCGTTAATTAATGGGAACCGCCGCGTCCGCTTCCTGATAGACGCCCTGCTCCTTGAGCGCCTCGATCACTTCCTTGGGCATGTAGGTCTCGTCATGCTTGGCAAGGATGTCGGAGGCGACGAAGGTGCCGTCGATGTAGCGTCCGGTGCCGACCATGCCCTCGCCTTCGCCAAAGAGATCGGGCAGCACCCCGGTGAAGGCGACGGGAATGCTGGCGGCACCGTCGGTCACCTTGAAGCGGACCGTCTCGCCGGAGCCGCGCTGAAGGCTGCCCTCCTCCACCAGCCCGCCGATGCGGAACGTCTCGTTCGGCGACGGGGGCTCGGCAAGGACCTGTGCGGGAGCCCTGAAGAAGTTGATCCCGTCCCGCATCGCGTAGCCGATGAGCCCGGTCGATACGGTCAGCGCCACGACCGCGACCGCGATGATCTGGATACGGCGCTTCTTCTTGAGACTTTTCATCGCGTTCCTCAGGGAAAGAGCGGTGCCGCCATCAGCCCCATTGTCTCATCGAGACCTAGCATCAGGTTGGCATTCTGCAAAGCCTGCCCGGATGACCCCTTCGTGAGGTTGTCGAGGGCGGCGAAGACGGTGCAGCGTCCGGCGCGCCGGTCGGGCACAACGGAAAGGTGGACGAAGTTCGAGCCGCGCACGTGGCGGGTAGATGGCAAATCGCCCATCGGCAGCACGACGCAGAAAGGCTCGTTCTCGTAGGCTTTCCGGAGTGTTGCGTCGATCTCCTCAGGCTCTCCGTGAACGTAGACCGTCGCCAGGATGCCGCGGTTGGCCGGCAGCAGGTGGGGCGTGAACTGCACCTCGACCGGGCGTCCGGCGAGGGCACTGAACTCCTGGTCGAATTCGCCGAGGTGACGATGGGTACTGCCGGCCGCATAGGCATGCCACCCCTCGGCAAGCTCGGCATGGAGCAGGTTCTCCTTCAGCGAGCGGCCCGCGCCGGAGACCCCCGCCTTCAGGTCGATGACGATCTCGTCGAGATCGATCACGCCCGCCGCGATGAGCGGGCGAAGCGCGAACTGCCCGGTGGCGGCATTGCAGCCCGTTCCCGCCACGAGGCGCGCCTTGCGGATCTCGCCGCGGTAAAACTCGGTGAGCCCGTAGACCGCCTCGGCCTGCAGCTCGGGTTGCTCATGCGCCTTCCCGTACCACTTTTTGTACGCCTCGGGATCGCGGAGCCTGAAATCGGCCGACAGATCGACGATCTTGACCGTACGCGGCAACGTCGCGATCACTGCCTGGCTCGTGGCATGCGGCAGGGCGCAGAAGACCAGATCGATGCCGGAGAAATCGATCTCGTCGATCGTCACCAGGCGCGGAAGGTCGAGATGGCGCAGGTGCGGGAAGACGCTAGCCATTTCCTCGCCGGCCTTCCGGTCGGCACTGAGCGCCGCGATCTGCAGATCGGGATGCGTCGCGATGAGCCTGACGAGTTCGGCGCCGGTATAGCCAGACGCTCCGAGGATGGCGATCTTGTGGGACATGATGTCTCCCGGAAATATTCGATGGAAGCCGGCAGGTCAGGCCGGCTGAAAGTTGATCTCGCGGCGCAGGACGCGGGTGGCCTGTGCCGAAACCTTGCGCACGTCCCCGGTCGTCAGGAAGCGCGCCTTGCCCCCGCCGACCATCTCCGGATGGCGGTCGAGGTAGTCGGCAAGGCTGTCGGCGACGAGACGGGCCTGCGAGTAGACCTCGACATCGGGGCCCAGCGCGTCCTGAAAGACCTCTTCCACGAAGGGGTAATGGGTGCAGCCCAGCACCGCCGCGTCCGGTGAGGGCATCTTGCGCTTGAGCGCCTCGACATGGCTGCGCACCAGCGCTTCGGAGAGGATCTGGTCGCCCTCCTCGATCGCGTCGACCACACCGCCGCAGGCCTGCGCCTCCACGTCGACCCCGATCGCCCGGAAAGCCAGCTCGCGCTGGAAGGCCCGGCTGGCTACCGTCGCCGGGGTCGCGAAGAGCGCCACGTTCTTCACCTTGACCTCGCGCGGCGGGCTGTTGTCGCCCCACTGACGCTCGGTCAGCGCCTCGATCATGGGAACGAAGACACCAAGGACCCGCTTGCCGGGTGGAACCCAGCTTTCCTGCATCCGGCGCAGCGCGGCCGCGCTCGCGGTGTTGCAGGCCAGGATCACCAGGTCGCAACCGGCATCGAAGAGACGCTGCGTGGCGGCTGTCGTCAGCCCATAGATGTCGTCGGCGTCGCGCACGCCGTAGGGCGCGTTGGCATTGTCGCCGAAATAGACGAACGGGACATCGGGAAGGCGCTTGGCCACCGCATCGAGGACCGTCAGCCCACCCAATCCGCTGTCGAAGATACCTACCGCCATCGTGCTCTCTCCGCCTGTCCGGGCCCGCGCGGGACCATGGGAAGGCCACCGGGGATCGCCGGCCGCCCCGATCTGCAATAGGCAACGTAAGGACTGTTGTCCACTGCGCCGGCGCGCGCGCAGACACGTGCGCGAATGCCTATTCCGCCGCGGTGAGCATCTCATCCGGGCTCCCGCCGATCCGGGAAAGAAGCGTCTCGCGGCGCTTCGCGGCCGCTGCCTCGGCGGCTTGCTTGACCGGGCCGAACCCCCTGATCGCCAGGGGAAGGCGCGCGAGCTCGATCGCCGCTTCCCGCGCCTGGAGCGACAGGCGCCCCTCGGCATGAGCCGCGAGAAGGGGCCGCATATCGGCCTCGTATTGCGCGATCAGGGCGCGCTCCATCCTCCGCTCCGCCGTCCTTCCGAAAGGATCGAAGCCCGTGCCGCGCAGCCCCTTGAAGCGCGCGAGCAGCGGGAAGAGTCGCTCGGCCCATGGACCGAAGGGCCGCTTCTTTGGCCGTCCGCCGGAGGATTTCGCGCCCAGCACCGGCGGCGCGAGGTGGAAGGTCAGCCCGACATCACCCTCGAAGGATTCGCGTACCATTTCGCGCGTGCGCGCCAGGAGCCGCGCGACTTCGTACTCGTCCTTGTAGGCCAGCAGCTTGTGATAGCCGAGCGCCACCGCCTCGCGCAGCGCCGCGTCTTCGTACACCGCGTCGACCAGCTTGCGATAGCGCGCAGCGTATCGGCGCGACTGGTAGGCGGTGAGGTGATCCACCCTGTAGTCGATCCGTCCCGAAAGATCGCGCATGTCCATGCCGGGCGCATCCTCGCCGAGGCGGCGCACCTCCTCGGGATGCAATGCCGCCCAGCGCCCGATCTCGAAGGCGCGGCGGTTGCGCTCCACGGCGGCACCGTTCAGCTCGATCGCCTTCTCTATCGCCGGCAAGCCGACCGGGATCAGGCCAAGCTGCCACGCCGCGCCGAAGATCATCATGTTCGAAAAGATCGTATCGCCCATGAGGCGTCCGGCGAGCGCGCTGGCATCGAAAATCTGCAACCGTCCCGGCACCCGCCGTTCGAGCGCAAGGACAAGGCGGTCCGCCGGCAACCTGAACTCGGTGTCCCGCGTAAAATCGCCGGTGATGATCTCATGGCTGTTGACCACGGCCCCCGCGTTCTCCCGCCGCATCAGCCCGAGCGTCCTGGGCCCCGCCGAGACGACCAGGTCGCCCCCGATCAACGCGTCGCATTCACCGGTGGCCACGCGGATCGCGCTGATATCGCCCGGCTTCTCGGCGATGCGGCAATGAATATGCACCGCGCCGCCCTTCTGCGCCAGGCCGGCCATCTCCATCATGCCTGCCCCCTTGCCGTCGACATGGGCGGCCATCGACAAGATCGCCCCGATGGTCACGACCCCGGTTCCGCCGACGCCGGTGATCACGATGTTATGGGTTCCCGCGATCTTCGGCAGTTCGGGCAGCGGCAGATCCCCGATCTCGAGCTCGGCGACGGCGGCCTTGCGCGGCCGGCCGCCCTCGACCGTCACGAATGACGGGCAGAAGCCGTTGAGGCAGCTGTAATCCTTGTTGCAGGAGGACTGGTCCACCGCTCTCTTGCGGCCCAGCTCCGTCTCGACCGGCACGAGGCTGACGCAGTTCGACTGCACGCCGCAATCGCCGCAGCCCTCGCAAATGTCGGTGTTGATGAAAACGCGTGTCTGCGGATCGGGGAACTGGCCCCTCTTGCGCCTGCGTCGCTTCTCGGCCGCGCAGGTCTGCACGTAGATGATCGCGCTGACGCCGGGCTCCTCGGCCAGTCGGGTCTGCACTTGTTCGAGCTCGGCGCGCGGATGCCAGGCGACGCCGGTTGGAAAATCGGCGCGCTCCGGCTCCTCCTTCTCGTCGAAAACCACGGCGATCTCCCGCACGCCCATGGCCGAGACCTCGCGAGCGATGCGGTCGGGGGTGAGCCCGCCCTCGTTGCCCTGCCCGCCGGTCATGGCGACGGCGTCGTTGTAGAGGATCTTGAAGGTGATGTTCGTGCCGGCGGCGAGCGCGGCCCGGATCGCCATGACCCCGGAATGGTTATAGGTGCCATCCCCGAGGTTCTGGAAGACATGCGCGCGCCTGGAGAAGGGCGCCTCGCCGATCCAGTTCGCCCCCTCGCCGCCCATCTGGGTGAAACCGACCGTCTCGCGGTCCATCCATTGCACCATGTAGTGGCAGCCGATCCCGGCATAGGCCCTGTGGCCCTGCGGCACCCTGGTGCTGGTATTGTGGGGGCATCCGGAGCAGAAATAGGGAAGGCGCGCGGCAATCTCCTCGGTATTGGCGCCGCGCGCGGCATCCAACAGGCGCTCCAGCATCGCCTCGATCCGGTCAGTGCGCCGCCCTTCCTCGATCAGCAGCCCGCCGAGTTTCTGCGCGATGAAGATCGGATCGAGCGCATAGCGGGTGGGGAAGAATTCCTCGCGCCGTCCCTCCGAATGCTCGTCGCCCTTGTGCCAGCCATAGACGCGTCGCCCCGCACGGTCATCGAACAGGGCCTCCTTGACCTGGACCTCGATGAGCTTGCGCTTCTCCTCGACCACGACGATCAGATCGAGCCCCTCGGCCCAGTCGTGAAACCCGGCCATGTCCAGAGGCCAGGTCTGCCCCACCTTGTAGCTCGTCAGCCCCAGCCGCTCGGCCTCGTCCGCGTCGATCCCGAGCAAGGTGAGCGCATGCACCAGGTCGAGCCAGTTCTTGCCGGCCGCGACGAAGCCGATCTTCGCGCCGGGCTTGCCCCAGACACGCCTGTCCATGCCATTGGCGCGCGAGAAGGCCTCTGCCGCGAAACGCTTGTGGTCGATCATCCGCGCTTCCTGCGCGAGCGGCGTGTCGGCGAGCCGGATGTTCAGCCCGCCGGGCGGCAGTTCGAGCCGGGGGCGCACGAAGCTCATCCGGTTCGCATCGCCCTCGACGACGCTCGTCGCCTCGACCGTGTCCTTCATTGTCTTGAGTCCCACCCAGACACCGGCGAAACGCGACAGGGCCCAGCCATAAAGACCGTAATCGAGGATTTCCTGCACCCCCGCAGGCGAGACGATCGGCATGTAGGCATCGACCATCGCCCAGTCGGACTGGTGCAGCGTCGTCGAACTCTCGCCGGTATGATCGTCCCCCATCGCCATGATCACCCCGCCATGCGGCGAGGTTCCGGCCATGTTGGCGTGCCGCATCACGTCGCCGGAGCGGTCCACGCCCGGCCCCTTGCCATACCAGAGCCCGAACACGCCGTCATGCTTGCCCTCGCCGCGAAGCTCGGCCTGCTGGCTGCCCCATAGGGCCGTCGCGGCCAGATCCTCGTTCAGTCCCGGCTGGAAGAGGATGTCCGCCGCGCTCAGAAGGGGCTGTGCCCGGGCCATCTGCAGATCGACTGCGCCGAGCGGTGAGCCGCGATACCCCGTCACGTAGCCCGCCGTGTTCAATCCGGCCGCCGCGTCCCGCGCCCTTTGCATCAGCACGAGGCGCACCAGGGCTTGCGTTCCGTTCAACAGGACGGGGGACTTCTGCAGATCGAACCTGTCGTGAAGCGTCACATCCAACCGCATACCGCTCTACCTCCCAATAGCGCCGCAATGTCGTGGTCGCGCCGATTATAGGTCAAAGGGCGTGACCTACCAAAAGATTTCTAGATCGGTTAGATTTCGGTTAGGTGATTGCCTTATATCATGGAATACCGGTATCCATCCGCGCTCGAACCATCGCCCAACGACGCCCAAACGACGGAAAACACCCTCATGGACTGGGACAAGCTCAGAATATTCCACGCGGTCGCGGATGCCGGCAGCCTGACCGCAGCAGGCGATACCCTGCATCTGAGCCAGTCGGCAGTCTCACGCCAGATACGGGCGCTCGAGGAATCGCTCGACACGACCCTCTTTCACCGCCATGCGCGCGGCCTGATTCTCACCGAGCAGGGCGAGCTTCTGCACGATGCCACCTCAGCCATGTCCCGCCGGCTCGAAGCCGCCTCTGCGCGCATACGTGACAGTGAAGAGGAGGTGTTCGGCGAGCTGCGGGTGACGACGACGACCGGGTTCGGCTCCCTGTGGTTGGCGCCCCGCCTGCCCAAGCTCTACGAGAAATATCCCGATCTCAAGATCGACCTGATGCTCGAGGAACGGGTATTGGACCTGCCGATGCGCGAGGCCGATCTCGCGATCCGCATGAAGGAGCCGAGCCAGGCCGACCTGATCCGCAAGCGGCTCATGACAGTGCGCATGCGCCTCTACGCGACACCGGAATACATCGAGGAGCGGGGCTTGCCCGAAACCCTTGCCGATCTGTCGCGGCACAGGTTGATCTGCCAGCAGATGGGCGCGGCCCAGGTCAGCGCCGGCGCCACGCTCGTGCATGAGCTGATGACGCAGAAGATCCCCTCGACCCTCACCGTGAACAACTATTTCGGCGTTCTCCAGGCGACGCTGGCCAATCTCGGCATCGGTGTCCTGCCCAACTACGTGATCGAGGATTTCCCGCGTATCGTGCGCGTTCTGCCCGATGTCGAATCCGCCGAGGTGCCCGTCTTCCTCGCCTATCCCGAGGAGTTGCGGCAATCAAAGCGCATCTCCGCCTTCCGCGATTTCGTCATCGACGAACTCGCCATCCAGAGGCGCCAGGGCGCGGAGCGGAACTGAGCCTGTGGACCATGCGCGCGACGCATAGCGGATTTGCGCTGCAGCGCAGCGATTTTCCTTGATCTGCAAGCCGTCAAATCCTAGCTCCTCCATCAGAACGCACGAAGATTCGCTCTCGTGCATTCTACCTCCCTGTTGGACTTGGCCGAGCTTCATGCTCGGCCTTTTTTTTGGCGATCGGATGGGTGGGCCCCGATCCGTCGTCCCCCTCGGCTTGCCCCGCGCCGGGCGGTGCCGCTCCGGCATCACCGCCCTGCGGGAGTGCCGGTGCCACCTTGGCCATGCGCCTTTGCCGAATGCGGCCCTTTCACCCGGGCCAAACCGTCCGGCCTTGCCGAAACAGGCAATCATTCTCCCCCAGCCAAGACGCGGCATCCGCCCTTTTCGCGCACGGGAAACTCTCCGCCCCGTCTTGAGGGGATTTCCGAACCCGGGGGCCGCGCCTGCGGGCTACCGGGCCGCCTGCCCTTTCCCCCTCCCGCCGCAGCCGTTAAGAACGTGTAACCGCACGCCACCAGAGGACCCGCATGACCGAGCCCCAAATATCCGATGACCTGATCGCAGCCCACGGGCTGAGCACCAGCGAATACGGTGAGATCCTGCGCCTGCTGAACCGCGATCCCACCTTCACGGAACTCGGTATCTTCTCGGCCATGTGGAACGAGCATTGCTCCTACAAATCGTCCAAGAAATGGTTGCGCACCCTGCCGACCGAGGGGCCGCAGGTGATTTGCGGGCCGGGCGAGAATGCCGGCGTCGTCGATATCGGTGATGGGCTGGCCGTGGTTTTCAAGATGGAGAGCCACAACCATCCCTCCTATATCGAGCCCTACCAGGGCGCGGCCACCGGCGTGGGCGGCATCCTGCGTGACGTCTTCACGATGGGTGCGCGTCCCATTGCGGCGATGAACGCGCTTTCGTTCGGGATGCCGGACCACCCCAAGACGCGGCAGCTGGTGCATGGCGTGGTCGAAGGTGTCGGCGGGTATGGCAACTGCTTCGGCGTGCCGACCGTCGGCGGAGAGGTCCGCTTCCACCGCTCCTACAATGGCAACTGCCTCGTCAACGCCTTTGCCGCCGGTCTCGCCCGCGCCGACAGCATCTTCTACTCGGCGGCCTCGGGCGTCGGGATGCCGGTTGTCTATCTCGGCGCCAAGACCGGACGTGACGGCGTCGGCGGGGCCACGATGGCCAGCGCCGAGTTCGACGACACGATCGAGGAGAAGCGGCCCACCGTCCAGGTCGGCGATCCCTTCACCGAAAAGAGCCTGATGGAGGCCTGCCTCGAGCTGATGGCAACCGGCGCCGTGATCTCGATCCAGGACATGGGCGCGGCCGGCCTGACATGCTCGGCGGTGGAGATGGGCGACAAGGGCAATCTCGGCGTAAGGCTCGATCTTGAGAACGTGCCCGTGCGCGAGGCCGACATGACCGCCTACGAGATGATGCTCTCGGAGTCGCAGGAACGGATGCTCATGGTGCTCAGGCCCGAGCTCGAGGCCGAGGCCAAGGCGGTGTTCGACAAGTGGGATCTCGACTTCGCCATCGTCGGCGAGACGATTGCCGAGGACCGCTTCCTCATCACGCATAACGGCGAGACCAAGGCCGACCTTCCTCTCAAGGCCCTATCGGGCACCGCGCCTGAATACGACCGCCCGTGGGAGCGCAGCCCCATTCCCGCGCCCCTCGAGGACATTCCGCAGATCGGGCCCTTCGCCGCACTGGAGGCCCTTCTCGGCTCGCCCAATTACGCGTCGAAAGCCTGGGTCTACGAGCAGTATGACACGCAGGTGATGGCCGATACGGTGCGCGCGCCGGGTCTCGGTGCCGGCGTGGTGCGGGTGCATGGCACACGCAAGCTGCTCGCCTTTACCTCGGACGTGACGCCGCGCTACGTCAAGGCGAACCCGGTCGAGGGCGGCAAGCAGGCGGTGGCGGAGGCCTATCGCAACCTCACGGCCGTCGGCGCCAGGGCGCTCGCCACCACCGACAACCTCAATTTCGGCAATCCCGAAAAGCCCGAGATCATGGGACAGTTCGTGGGCGCGATCGAGGGGATCGGTGCGGCCTGCCGCGCGCTCGACATGCCGATCGTGTCCGGCAACGTCTCGCTCTACAACGAAACCGATGGCTCGGGCATCCTGCCCACCCCGACGATCGGCGCGGTCGGCCTGATCGACGATGCCGCGCAGCTCATCGCGGGCACCGCCCATTCGGGATGTGTCGCGCTGGTGATCGGCGAGACACACGGACATCTGGGGCAGTCGGCCCTCATGGCCGAGGCGTTCGGGCGCGAGGAGGGCGACGCGCCCCCCGTCGATCTCGAACTGGAGAGACGGCACGGGGAATTCCTGCTCGCCAACCGTCAATGGATCACCGCGGCGAGCGATCTTTCCGATGGCGGCCTTGCCCTCGCCGCGTTCGAGATGGCGGCCGCCGGCGGTGTCGGCCTGACGCTCGACAGCGGCGATATCGGGCAACTCTTCGGCGAAGACCAGGCGCGCTACCTCGTCGCCTGCACCTTCGACGCGGCCGAGTTCCTGCTCAGCGAGGGCTACCGGCAGGGCATCGCCATCGAGACGGTGGGCAAATTCGGCGGTAAGAAGCTCCGCATCGGGGGCCATTCGGGTCCCTTCTCCGAATACCTGTCACTGTGGAGCGACAGCTTCGAGGCACGGCTGGGCTGACCGCCCTGCTTGCACCGCCCCCGGCCCGGCCCTACATTCCGGGGGCAAACGGAGGACGACCAGCGATGGCCATGCAGGCGAATGAAATCGAGGCCCTGATCCGGGAAAGCTTCCCGCAGGCACGCGTGACGATCACCGATCTCGCGGGGGACGGAAATCATTATGCCGCGGAGGTGGTCGACGAATCCTTCCGCGGCAAGAACCGCGTTCAGCAGCAGCGTGCCGTCTATGCGGCCCTGAAGGGCAAGATGGACGGATCGGCCGGCGAGCTGCATGCCCTCGCGCTGACGACCAAGGTGCCCGAGTGAGCAGCCTTGCCGTCTCAGCGATCCTGGGGGCGGCGATCCTCGTTCTGCTGGGATTGCGGGCGACCTTCGTGGTGCGTGCAGAACGCGGCCGCCCGCGCGGCAGCCCGCCCGGCAAGGGTACGCATGTGATCGACGCCAGTTACCATTCGGGTGGTGGCGGCGGCGGGCAGGATTACAGCTTCACGGTGCCGCGCGATCCCGATGACTATGCGCGGCTCTTCGTGCCGCCCGCTAAACGGTCCCGATGACCTTCGGGCCGCCACCTTTACGCCGGCCGCCCGAATGCCTATCTGCGCTGCAAGCGCCGCCACGATACACGATCTGAAATTCACCCGATGAGGATGCAATCCATGAGCACCGAAACGAGCCCGCAAACCCAGCCCGTCGAAAACCGCATCGCCGATGCCGTCACAAGCAACGATGTCGTGCTCTTCATGAAGGGCACCAAGTCGATGCCGCAATGCGGCTTCTCGAGCCGTGTCGCCGGCGTCCTGAACTTCATGGGCGTCGATTACGAGGACGTCAATGTTCTGGCCGACGAGGGCATCCGCCAGGGCATCAAGGACTATTCCGACTGGCCGACGATCCCGCAGCTCTACGTCAAGGGCGAGTTCGTCGGCGGCTGCGACATCATCACCGAGATGACCCTGTCGGGCGAGCTGGACCAGCTGTTCAGCGATAACGGCGTGGCCTTCGACAAGGATGCCGCCGACAAGATCCGCGAAGCCAACGGCTGAGCCGCACGGGGTCTGCCGAAACGGGCCCGGGCTGCCGTGATGGAAAGGGGGGATGCCGGCGCCGGCGTTCCCCCTTTTTTCGTGTCATCATGCACCCACGCCGACCCGTCCCGCGTGGCCGCGCGCGGTGGATGAGGCCGGCTCAGCCCGCTGCCTTTTCCTCGACCTGACGCGCCAGCGCCTCGATGCGTTCGGACAATGTGGCAAGCCCCTCGTTGACCTCGTCGGGCACCACGGGGACCTCGATCGTCTGGGGTTCGGGCTCGGGCGCGTTGCGCAGCGTGTCGATCTCGCGGCTGAGCGTGCGCACGCGGGTTTCGAGCGAGCGCACCTGCTCGTCCAGTCCCGATGTCCGGTCCGCGAGCATCAGCCCCGCCATCAGGAGCATGCGCTGCTCCGGGATGCGGCCGATCTGCGAGCCCAGCACATCCGCTTCGGCGGCGAGGCGCGCCGCGGCGTTTTGCAGGAAATGCTCCTCCCCTTCCTGGCAAGCGACTTCGTAATCGCGCCCGCCGATCGAGATCTTGACTTCAGGCATCGGCCGGAGCCTCCTTTTCCTTGGTGATGAGTGGTGCGAGTGCGCCCAGGAGCGCCTCGAGTTCGGCGCGGTCGCTGTCGCGCTCGGCCCGCAGCGCCTCGAGCTCGGTGCGCATCGCCTCGTCGATCAGACCGGGCTCGGCCATGCCCGCCCGGTTGGCCTCGCGCAATGCGGTGTTGGACCGGCGCAGCGCATCGATGACCTGCTTGAGCCGGTGGCGGTCGGGCTCGAGCACGCCGAGCGCGCGCCGGGCATCGGCCAGGTCCCGCTCGAGGGCGGCGACGCGGGTTTCCTGCCGCTCCTTGATTGCAAGGACGCGAGCCTCGAGGGTCGCGTTGACGGCGCGCTCCTCCTCCAGCTCGGCCTGCAACTCTTCCGGTTTCGGGCCCTCGACCTCGGCCGGCTCCGGTTCGGGGCGGGGCGGCTCCAGACCGGCAAGCCCCGCCTCGATCCGCTCCAGGGCGGCGTCGAGACGCTGCTGCAATTGGGTGAACTCGTTCATCATGGCCTGTCCTTCCTGTCCCGGCGCGGGCGCGGGCACGTGCCCCAAGATTGCACCGAATCGCCGGTCACTGTCTTCGTGCCACTTAATCGCAAGTCAAACCCGATTTCAGCCCCCCTTGTCGGGGCGCGGGCGCAGCTTCGCGCCGTGACGCTTGAAGTTGCCCCCCCCTCTCGCTTATCACGCGCCGAGCGCCGTGACACCGTACCCGAAAAGGACAGGACCCTTGGACATAGCCACTTTGCGCGAGACGCATCCCGATCATTGGCAGAAGGCGACCGCGATCCGCGTGCTCACGCTCGACGCCGTCGCCGAGGCCAATTCCGGACATAGCGGCGCCCCGATGGGCATGGCCGATATCGCGACCGTGCTTTTCGGCAAGCATCTCAAGTTCGATGCCGCCAATCCCGGCTGGCCCGATCGCGACCGGTTCATCCTGTCGAACGGCCATGGCTCGATGCTGATCTATTCGCTGCTCTACCTGCTGGGCGATCCGCAGATCACGCTCGACCAGGTGAAGAATTTTCGCCAGCTGGGCGCACGTACCGCCGGCCACCCCGAAAACTTCCTCGTGGACGCGATCGAGACCACGACCGGACCGCTCGGCCAGGGCATCGCCAACTCGGTCGGCTTCGCCATCGCCGAGGAAATCCAGCGCGCCCGTTTCGGCAAGAAGATCGTCGACCATCACACCTATGTCTTCGCCGGCGACGGCTGCTTGATGGAAGGTGTCAGCCAGGAGGCGATCGCCCTCGCCGGCCACTTGCAACTCGGCAAGCTCGTGGTGCTCTTCGACGATAATGGCATCACCATCGACGGCCGGGTCGATATCGCCGACAGCACCGACCAGCAGGCCCGCTTCAAGGCCTCCGGCTGGCATGTGCAGGAGATCGACGGCCATGACCCCGAGGCGATCGACGCCGCGCTGACCGCAGCCAAGGCCGATCCGCGTCCCTCGATGATCGCCTGCAGGACCCATATCGCGCTGGGCTCCTCGGCGCAGGACACCTCCAAGGGTCACGGCGCCCTGACCGATCCGCAGCTCATTGCCGATGCGCGCGAGGCTTACGGCTGGCCGCATGGCCCCTTCGACATTCCCGCCGACATCAAGGGACAGTGGGAGGAGATGGGCCGCCGCGGTGGCGCCAAGCGCTCAGAATGGCAGGACCGCTTCAACGGGCTGTCGGCGAGCCGCAAGGGCGAGTTCGAGCGGATGCTGGCCGGCGAGGCCCCCAAGAAACTCGCGGGGACGATCCGGGCGCTCAAGAAGCAGATCAGCGAGTCCGCGCCCAAGCTCGCCACCCGCAAGAGCTCGGAAATGGTGCTCGAGGTAGTGAACCCGATCATGCCCGAGACCGTCGGCGGCTCGGCCGATCTCACCGGCTCGAACAACACCCTGACCAAGGATCTTGGCACGTTCAGCGCCGAGGATCGCAAGGGCCGCTACATCTATTACGGCATCCGCGAGCACGGGATGGCATCCGCGATGAACGGGATGGCGCTGCATGGCGGCGTGCGCCCCTATGGCGGCACCTTCATGTGCTTTGCCGACTACGCGCGCGGCGCGATCCGCCTGTCGGCCCTGAGCCAGGTTCCCGCCGTCTACGTGCTGACCCATGACAGCATCGGCCTTGGCGAGGACGGCCCGACGCACCAGCCCGTCGAGCATCTCGCGATGCTGCGCGCGACGCCGAACCTGCATGTCTTCCGCCCCGCCGACACGGTCGAGACCGCAGAGGCCTGGGAGATCGCCCTGACCTCCGCGAAGACCCCCTCGGCCCTCGCGCTGAGCCGTCAGAACCTTCCGACCGTGCGCACCGAGCACAAGCAGAAGAACCTGACCGCGCAGGGCGCCTACGTGCTGGCCGAGGCCGAGGGCAAGCGGCAGGCGATCATCATCGCCACCGGCTCTGAAGTGTCCGTCGCCCTCGCCGCGCGCGAGTTGCTGCATGAGCTGAAGATCGGCACCCGTGTCGTCTCGATGCCCTGCCAGGAGCTTTTCGCGGAGCAGGACGAGAGCTACCGCCGCCGCATCCTGCCCCCCGGCCCGGTGCGCGTCGCGGTCGAGGCCGCCTCGCCCTTCGGCTGGGACCGCTGGCTCAGCGGCGAGCGCGGCAATGCGAAGAAGGCCGGCTTCGTCGGCATGGAAGGCTTTGGCGCCTCCGCCCCCGCCGAGGAGCTTTTCGAGAAGTTCGGCATCACCGCCGAGGCCGTTTCGGCCAAGGTGCAGTCGCTGCTCTGATCCGCTCCTTGCACGCGCGAATGAACACGGCCGGCCCCGCAAGGGACCGGCCGTTTTCGTGATGCTTTCGGAAATGGCGAAGACGCTGCAACGGGCGCAGAGGGCGTCGAGAATACCAAGGCGCACCGTGCCGGCCCGGCCGGGAGTGCTCTCCAAGCCGTCGCGTCACGCCGGGCAGGGCTTCAGAATGCGTCGGGCTGCGCCTCGCGGGCCATGTGATCGAGGACCGCGTTCACGAAGCGAGCCTCGCGGCCTTCGGGATGGAAGGCCTTCGCCACGTCGACGAATTCGTTGATGACGACACGCGGCGGCGCCGACCTGCGCAGCAGCTCCGCCCCCGCGGCCCGGAACAGGGCCCGCAAGGTCGGATCGATCCGGTCGATCGGCCACTTGGCCACGAGCGCCCGGTCGGTCATCTGGTCGATGCGTCCCTGGAATTCGACCGCCGTTTCGAGAAGGGCCCTGAAAAGGTCGACATTGCCCTCGGCCATCTCCTCGTCGTCATAGACCGCGCCAAAGCGATGCGTCTCGAACTCGGCGCGAACCTGGTCGATGGTCAGCGCGGAATGCTCCATCTGGAAGAGCGCCTGAACCGCGTAGAGGCGCGATGCCGATTTCATCTGTCGTTTCTGATCGACAGGCTTCATGACTGTGCGCTCCGCGTTCCGCCCGGCTTGAAGCCGATCCCGCTGGGCGCGCGCGACCATCTGCGCGACAGGGCGATCAGGTGGAGCGCCGCAGCCGCCGCCCCGCCGCCCTTGTCCTGCTCTCCCGGGGCAGCGCGCACCGCGGCCTGCGCATGGGTTTCCACCGTCAGGATACCGTTGCCGATGCAGCAGCCGTCCAGCCCGAGCAGCGTGAGCGCACGGCTGCTGTCATTGCACACCGTCTCGTAATGCGTCGTCTCGCCCCGGATCACGCAGCCCAGCGCGACATACCCGTCGAAATCGCCGGTGCGCTGCGCGATGCGGATCGCGGTCGGCACCTCGAGCGCGCCGGGCACCTCGACCGTCTCATGCGCGCCGCCGGCGCCCTCGATCATCGCCCGCGCGCCCGCCAGGAGATCGTCGGCGATGTCGCGGTAATAGGGCGCCACGACGATCAGAAGCCGGGGTGCCTTGTCGAACTCGGGCATTGGCGGGGTGTAATGCGAGGCTCCGGCCATCAGCCGATCTCCGATATCTTGCGGGTGCCGGCGATCTCGAGCCCGTAAGCCTCGAGCCCGACCACCTTGGGTTTTGGCGAATTGGTGAGAAGGATCATCTTCGACAGCCCGAGGCTGGAGAGGATCTGTGCGCCGAGCCCGTATTGGCGCAGCGTCTGGGGCGAGGCCTCGTGACCGTCATCGAGCTTCATATGCAGATCACGCAGCAGCACGAGCGCGCCGCGGCCCTCCTGCGCGATCAGCGTCATCGCATCGCCGAACTCCGCCGCGCGGCCCTTGCCGCCCGTACCCACCACGTCGAGCATGGGGTCCATCGCGTGCATGCGCACCAGCACCGGATCGTCACCGGTGATGTCGCCCTTGATCAGCGCGATATGCTCGGCGCCCTGCGTCTCGTCGGTATAGACGCGCATCGTCCACTCGCCGCCGAATTCGCTCTGGATGACCTGCTCGCTCTTCTTGCCGACGAGGTTGTCGTGCCGGCGGCGATAGGCGATGAGATCGCTGATCGTCCCGATCTTGAGGTTGTGACGCTGCGCGAAGCTCACGAGGTCGGGAAGGCGCGCCATCGTGCCGTCCTCGTTCATGATCTCGCAGATCACGCCCGACGGGTTGAGCCCGGCAAGGCGGGAGATGTCCACGGCCGCCTCCGTATGACCCGCGCGCACCAGCACCCCGCCATCGCGGGCGCGCAGCGGAAAGACATGGCCCGGCGTCGCGATATCGGCGGCGGTCTTGCCCGCATCGATAGCCACGGCCACGGTTCGGGCACGGTCATGGGCGGAAATGCCGGTGCTCACGCCCTCCCGCGCCTCGATCGAGATGGTGAAGGCCGTCTCGTGGCGCGAGGAATTGTAGGATGCCATCAATGGCAGGCCGAGCGCGTCGACCCGCGCTCCCGTGAGGCTGAGACAGATCAGGCCGCGGCCGTGCATCGCCATGAAGTTGATCGCGTCGGGCGTGGCCATCTGCGCGGGAATGACGAGATCGCCCTCGTTCTCGCGATCCTCGTGATCGACGAGGATGAACATGCGCCCGTTGCGGGCATCCTCGATGATCTCCTCGATCTGGGAGACGGCATCGTGGTATTCTGACAGGACGGGCTGAGACATGGCGGCTCGCTTTTCGGCAGGCGGATCGGCGTTGCGGGGGCAATAGCGCAGCGGACCGCGCTTGGCCAGCCTTCCGCCGCGCATGACCGCCTTGCGCGGGCCGCCCAGCAGGTCAGTCCCAGTTGCGCAGCCGCTCTACATAGCGCGCCATAGTGTCGATCTCGAGGTTGACCGGATCGCCCACGGCCGCGTCGCCCCAGGTGGTCGCCGTTTTGGTATGGGGGATGAAGTTGATCCCGAACCGGGCGCCCTCGACCTCGTTGACCGTCAGCGATGCGCCGTTCAGCGCGACCGACCCCTTGGGCGCGATGAACCGCGCCAGCTCCGACGGCGCCTCGAGGGTGACGCGGGTACTGTCGCCCTCTTCGCGCATTTGCGTGATCCTGGCCACCCCGTCGACATGCCCCGACACAATATGCCCCCCGAGCTCGTCGCCGACCCTGAGCGCCCGCTCGAGGTTGATCCTGCGCCCCGGCGGCCAGCCGCGCTCGGCGATGTTGGTCTTGGAGAGCGTCTCCGCCGATATCTCGACATCGAACCAGGGGCGCGGCTCCTTACCGGTGGAGATCACCGTGAGGCACACACCGTCGCAGGCGATCGAGGCACCGATGGCGATCCCGTCGAGCGCGTAATTCGTGGCAATGCGCGCGCGCAGGTCGCCGCGGCGTTCGGTTTCGAGGATCTCTCCGATATCGGTGATGATGCCGGTGAACATGGGGGGCGCTCCTCCGCGTTGCTTCAGGCTCCGATCTATGCCCCCTGCGCCGCGGGGGGGCAAGCCTGCACCAGCGCGGCGGCATCTTGGCCCGGAGGGCCGACCGCCCCTTGCCCGGCGCCTACCGTTCGGGGCATCCTGCGGGGCGGCACCGTGGCGGCGCGGCGCAGGATGCCGTGGGGCAGACCGGGAAAGCTTTCGGCGAAATGATGGCAAGGCGGGAGGACGAATGGCGACGATCACCGGCACCGGCCGCAGATTCCTGTTCCTGCAAGGCCCCCATGGACCGTTCTTCGCGGGGCTGGGCGCGATGCTGCGCATGGCGGGGGCGGAGGTGCTCCGGGTCGGCTTCAACCGCGGCGATGCCGCCTTCTGGCCTGACAAGGCCCGCTATGTCGCCTTCACCGATGCGCCCGAGGCCTGGCCAGGCACCCTTGCCGGCTTGCTCGAGAAACACCGGATCACCGATATCGTGCTCTATGGCGACACCCGCCCCACACATGCCGAGGCCGTCCGGCAGGCCCGCGGCCGCGGGGCGACCGTGCATGTCTTCGAGGAAGGGTACCTGCGCCCCTACTGGGTGAGCTACGAGCGCGGCGGGGCGAACGGCCATTCGCGGCTGATGCGCACCGCCGTCGCCGAGATGCAGGCCGCCCTTGCCGATAGCGAGCTGGAGCAGAGCGAGGCCCCGGCGCATTGGGGAGACATGCGGAACCATGTTTTCTACGGGGCGCTCTACCATGCCTTCGTGCTCTTCGGGAACGCGCGCTACAAGGGTTTCGCGCCGCATCGCGGCATCAGCGTGGCCCAGGAGTTCAGGCTCTATCTGCGGCGCCTGATGCTGATGCCCTTCCTCGCCGCCGATCGCCTGATCGCGACCCGTGCCGTTCGGCGCGGCGGCTTTCCCTATCACCTGGCCCTGCTGCAGCTCGACCATGACAGCAGCTTTCGCGACCATTCCCCCTTCACGCGGATGGACGATTTCCTGCAGACCGTCATCGCCGGCTTCGCCGATGGCGCGCCGGGTCATCATCATCTCGTGTTCAAGGCCCATCCGCTCGAGGACGGCCGCTCGGACCAGCGCGGCGCCGTGCGCCGCCTCGCCGCGCGCCACGGCGTGAGCGCACGGGTTCACTACATCCGTGGCGGCAAGCTCGCCGCCCTTCTCGATCACGCCAGAAGCGCGGTCACCGTCAACTCGACCGCCGCGCAGCAGGCGCTCTGGCGGGGCCTGCCGCTCAAGGCCTTCGGCGAGGCGGTCTACAACAAGCCCGAATTCGCATCCACGCAGCCGATCGCCGAGTTCTTCGCCGCTCCCACCCGCCCGGACGCGCGGGCCTATCGCGACTACAGGCATTACCTTCTCGAAACATCGCAGATCGCCGGCGGCTTCTACTCGGCAAGCGGCCGCCGGCAACTGCTCAGGCAGGTCGTCGACCTGCTGCTCGCGGCCGAAGATCCCTATACGCAACTTTCGCAAGGCACAGCGTCCCCCCGGCAACAGTTGCGCGCGGCCATCTGACAGTGCATCGCATCGCCTAGCTTTTTTGCCACTATCTGGGTAATTTGCCTCTCAAAAGACCGAGGCAGAACAATAAGGTCGAGGAGACCGAGCAGTGAGAATCAGACAATCGCGCTGGGCCAGATCGCTTGCCCTCGTGGTGCTTCCGGCCATCGTCGCCGGCTGTGCCCTACCGCGCTCCGGCCCCACGAAGGCCGAGATCTTCGAAGGCTCCGTTCAGCGCCAGGGCGACGCCTTTGTCGTCTCCGTCAACGAGCGCGTCACCCGCGCCACCGCCGTCGTTCCCGCCTTGGGCTTTCCCGGCAGCTTCAATGCCGCCGGTCTTGTCGGGTCGGACACGATCCGTCCCGGCGATACGCTCGGGCTGACCATCTACGAGAACGTCGAGGACGGGCTGCTCACCGATCGCGGCCTGAACTCCACCATCCTCGAGGAAGTGCAGGTCGATGGCGCCGGCTTCATCTTCGTGCCCTATGCCGGGCGGATCAGGGCGGCGGGCAACTCGCCGGAGGCGATCCGCCGGATCATCACCGGCAAGCTCGACAGCCAGACCCCCGATCCGCAGGTCCAGGTGCGGCGCCTCGCCGGCAACGGCGCGACCGTCTCGGTGGTCGGCGGCGTCGGCGCGCAGGGCGTCTACCCGATCGAGCGTCCCACCCGCACGCTGTCGGCGATGCTGGCGCGGGCCGGCGGCATCGCGATCCCGTCCGAAGTGGCGCAGGTGACGTTGATCCGGGGCCGCGAGACGGGGCGGATCTGGTTCGAGGACCTCTACCAGGATCCCACGGTCGACATCGCGTTGCGTGACAATGACCGCATCATCATCGAGCAGGACAACCGCTCCTTCACGGCGCTGGGCGCGACCGGCACGCAAAGCCGTGTCGATTTCGAGGACCGCACGATAAGCGCCATCGAGGCGATCGCCCGCGTCGGCGGCCTCAATCCCGCGCTTGCCGATCCCACCGGCGTCTTCGTCTTCCGCAACGAGCCCGAGGAGATCGCCGAGCAGGTGCTCGCGCGCGACGATCTGAACGGCACGCAGCGGATGGTCTACGTGCTCGACCTGACGGCGCCGACCGGCATGTTCGAGGCACGCGACTTCCTGATCCGCGACGGCGATACCGTCTACGTGACCGAGGCGCCCTACGTGACCTGGACCAAGACGGTCAGCGCGCTGAGCGGGACCGTGAATTCCGCCGACAGCTTCGCCTCCTTCGGCGCCAACTGACCCGGGCTGCGGGCAGCGGGCGGCCTCCTGCCGGCCAGGGCGCGGCGGAGCCGTCCGGGCCGCACCCGCTGCATGTCTTCGGGGGCGGCTTCCTGCTCGGACGCCGGCGGCGTATCCTCGAACTGCTGGGCTGGCGCATTGCCCTGGGGCTGCCGCGCGCGGAGGGGCATGTCGCGGTCTGGGGCCGGGCGGGCGCCGCGCATCGCGGCGAGGCCGTGGCGGCGCGGCGCGGCGCGCATATCCTGCGCCTCGAGGATCCCTTCCTGCGCTCCTTGCATCCCGGACGTGCCGGCGAGCCGCCGATGGGGCTGCTGATCGACAGGCGCGGCGCCTATTTCGACAGTGCCGCCCCGTCCGATCTGGAACATCTCCTTGCCGGCCATCCGCTCGACGATACCGCCCTTCTCGACCGCGCCCGCGCCGGGATACAGCGCATGCAGGCGCTGCACCTGAGCAAGTATTGCGCTGTCGATCCCGCGGCCCCCCTGCCGGAGCCAGGCTATGTCCTCGTGGTGGACCAGACGCGCGGCGATGCCTCCATCGAGCATGGCGCCGGCTCCGCCGCGCTCTTTGCCGAGATGCTGGCCTTCGCGCGGATCGAGAATCCCGGCGCCCGGATCGTCATCAAGACCCATCCCGAAACGGCACAAGGCTACCGCGCCGGACATTACGGGCCATCCGATCTGGACGCGCGCACCCAGCTTCTCGATACGCCCGTGAGCCCCTGGACGATGCTCGAGGGGGCGGTCGGGGTCTATGCCGTCACCTCGCAGCTGGGCTTCGAGGCGATCCTCGCGGGACATCGCCCGCGCATCTTCGGGCAGCCCTTCTACGGCGGCTGGGGGCTCACGCAGGACGAGAGCCCCGTCCCGCGCCGCAGCCGGCGCCTGACGCGCGCGCAGCTCTTCGCCGGCGCGATGATCCTCTACCCCGTCTGGTACGACCCCTGGCGTGACCGCATCGGCCGCTTCGAGGATGCCATGGAGGCGCTCGGCGCGCAGGCCCGGACCTGGCGCGAGGATCGCGGCGGCTATGTCGCCGCCGGCATGCGGCTGTGGAAACGCCCGGTGATCCGCACGATGTTCGGGGGCCATGGCCGCCTGAGCTTCGGCGATCCGCCGGAGCGCGCGGCGCGGCGCGCGGCCGCCACCGGAAGGTCCCTCCTGGTCTGGGCGGGGCGCATGGGGAACGCGGAGGCACCGCCCCCGGGGAGCCTCGCCTCGGCACCGGTGATCCGCGTCGAGGACGGCTTCCTGCGCTCGCGCGGTCTCGGGGCAGCGCTCGTGCCGCCGCTCTCGCTGGTGCGCGACGATCTGGGCATCTATTACGATCCGGCGCGGCCAAGCCGGCTGGAGCGGCTGATCGGCGCCGCTGCCAATCTTCCCGGTCACGCCGAAGAGCGTGCCGCAAGGCTCAGGCGGGCGCTGGTTGCGCATGGCTTGTCGAAATACAATCTCGGCGGCTCGGATGCCGCCGATGCGCTCGCGGCCCTGCCCCCCGGCCGCCGGCGCATCCTCGTGGCCGGACAGGTGGAAGACGATGCCTCGATCCTTTGCGGCGCGCCCGGTTGCGGCGGCAATCGCGGCCTGCTTGCGCAATGCCGCGCCGCGCGCCCGGATGCAGCGATCCTCTACAAACCCCATCCCGATGTCGAAGCGGGGTTGCGGCGCGGCGCCGTGGAACCCGCGATGCTGGCCGGCCTTGCCGATGCAAACGCGCCCGAAGCCGATCCGGTGGCCCTCTTGGACCATGTCGAGGAGCTCTGGACGATGACCTCCCTCGTCGGCTTCGAGGCGCTGCTGCGCGGTCTCCCCGTGGTTTGCACCGGCATGCCCTTTTATGCGGGATGGGGCCTGACGCATGATGTCGGGCCGCCCGATGGGGCGGGCGGGACTGCGCATGCCGTCCGGACCGCCGCCCGCCGCACCGCACGTCCCAGCCTCGATCAGCTCGTGCACGCGGTTCTCATCGACTACCCGCGCTACCGCGATCCGGTCTCGGGCCTGCCCTGCACCCCGGAGGTGATCGTCGAGCGGCTTGCGGAGGGCAAGCTGCATGGCCGTGGCCCGTTCTTGCGCAGCCTTTCGAAGCTGCAGGGCCTGCTCGCGACCGCCGGGCTGCGATCTGCGCGCTGACTGCTTGCGATAAGACGCTGACGGACCGCGAAAGACTGGTCAGCCGGGCGCGCGGTCCCACTGCGCAAGGACATCCTCGCCGCAACGCTCGACATGCGCCAGCACGAAGCCCGGCGCCGCCCCGAGATCGCCCAGCCCCATGGGCCCGATCCCCGCACGTCCCTCGGCGCCGATGATCTTGCCGGCGACGAAGCCCGCCATCCGGTCGACACAGCCCGCGCCGAGCAGCGATGCCGCCAGCTGCCCCCCTCCCTCGCAAAAGACACGCGTGAGCCCCTCCGCCGCAAGGCGGGCCATCATCGCCCCGGGCGCGATCCCCTCCCCGCCGGACCCCGTCTCGACCTCGAGGCAGCGCGCGCCCGCGACCTCGAGGTCGGTGCGCTGCGTCTCGCTCATCTGCGCGCCATGCAGCACCCAGAGCGGGCTTTGCCGGGCCGACCGCACCAGACGGCTTTCGGGAGCGATCCCCTTTCGTGCCGCCACGATCCGCAAAGGTTGCCGCACCGCGCCGAAACCGCGCACGTCGAGCATCGGATCATCCGCACGCACCGTTCCCGCGCCCACCAGCACGCCATCATGCGCAAGACGCATCGCATGGACCCGGCGCCTGGCCTGCGCACCGGTGATCCAGCGCGACTGGCCCGAAGCGGTGGCGATGCGCCCGTCGAGCGTGCTTGCCAGCTTCAGGGTCACCATCGGGCGCCCTTGCACCACCCGGCACAGGAACCCCTGCTGCAAACGGGCGGCCTCCTCGGCCATGACACCCTGCAGGACTGCGATCCCGGCCGCCTCCAGCATCGCGTGACCCCGCCCCGCGACCCGGGGATCCGGATCGCCGAGGGCGCTGACGACACGGACGATGCCGGCCCGCACCAACGCCTCGGCGCAGGGCGGCGTACGCCCGTGATGGGCGCAGGGTTCGAGGGTGACATAGGCCTCGGCGCCAGCGGCCAGCGGCCCCGCCTGCGCGAGCGCCATCGCCTCGGCATGGGGACGGCCGCCGGGCTGCGTCCATCCCCGCCCCACGACGCGCCCGTCTTTCACGATGACGCAGCCGACGGCCGGGTTGGGCCAGACATTGCCGAGCCCGCGCCGCGCGAGGCCAAGCGCGTGGCGCATCATGGCGCGATCGGACGCGGAGCTCACGCGGCTCACTCCTCGGCGGGCGGCGGGCGCAGCTCGCTGACGAAACGATCGAAATCGTCTGCGGCCTGGAAGTTCTTGTAGACGCTGGCGAAACGCACATAGGCGACCGTGTCGATCCGCGCGAGGCTCTCCATCACGATCTCGCCGATCGCCTTCGAGGGGATGTCTGTATCGCCGAGGCTCTCGAGCCGTCTGACGATGCCGGAGATCATCTGGTCGACGCGCTCGGGATCGACGGGGCGCTTCTGCAACGCGATACGGATCGACCGCTCGAGCTTGTCACGGTCGAAATCCTCGCGCCGTCCGTTGGTCTTGATGACCACGAGATCGCGCAGCTGCACCCGTTCATAGGTGGTGAACCTGCCACCGCAGGCAGGACAGAATCGCCTCCGCCGGATCGCGACATGATCCTCCGCAGGCCGGGAATCCTTCACCTGTGTGTCGATGTTTCCGCAAAACGGACAGCGCATGAAATCCCCCTCGCTGACAGGTCGCCCCCAACACCCACCACTATAGGCTGCCCGCCACAAATTGGGTAGTGTCGTTGATCCGCCGCAAGATACAGCTTTGAACCCGGTGCGGGTCGGGGGCGTTCATCCTTCAGTCATCAAAAGGAGCGAGCATGTTTAAACCGACGATCCTGATCACCGGCGCCAGTTCGGGCATCGGCGCCGCAACCGCTCGCGCCGCGGCCGGTGCCGGCTGGAACGTGGCGATGCTTGCGCGGCGCGCGGACCGTCTCGACGCTCTTGTCGGCGAGATCGGCGATGCCGCGCTGAGCCTTCAGGGCGACGTGACCGACCTTGCGGGCCTCGAGGCGGCAACCGCGCGGTGCGAGGAGCATTTCGGCCGGCTCGACGCCGCCTTTGCCAATGCCGGGATGGGCCTGCAGACCGCCGGCACGCAGAAGGGCGATCCCGAGGAATGGCGCCGCCTCGTGGAGGTCAACGTCATGGGGGTGCTCTATACCACGCGCGCCGTTCTGCCCGCCCTGCGCCGCTCGAAGGGCACGCTGGTCATGACCGGCTCCGCCGCCGGGCGGCAGCACATCAAGGGCTCGATCTATGGTGCGAGCAAGTGGTTCGTGCACGGTTATGCCGGCAACATGGCCGACGAAATGCGTGAATGGGGCGGCAGGTGCTGCGTCATCGCGCCCGGAATGGTCGACACGGAGTTCTTCGACGAGGGCAAGCCCGACAAGCTGCACCCCGAGGATGTCGCGGCATCGGTCCTGCATGCAATCACCGCGGGTCCCCGCGCCGCCATCCAGGAGATCTACGTCATGCCGACCGGATGACCGGAACTGCGTTCAGGCGAAATGCACCGCGACGCGCCGCCGGTGGGGCGCATCGCGGTGCTCGACGAGATAGATGCCCTGCCACTGGCCCAGCATCGGCCGCCCGCCGCGCACCGGGATCTGCAGGCTAGTGGGCAGCAACGCCGCCTTGATATGGGCTGGCATGTCATCGGCCCTTCGGCGACATGGACCAGGTAGCGCATCGCGGCATCGCTCGCCGGCGGCACGAGACGCTCTAGGAAAGCGCCAAGATCGCGCTGCACGTCCGGATCGGCATTCTCCTGGATGAGCAGGGAACAGGAGGTGTGGCGAACGAAGAGGGTCAGGAGCCCGTCACCGCGAAGCCCCTGCCCCTCCTGCGCGGTAATCTCGGTCATGCCGGGGCCATGCGTGGCAATCTCGATCTCGCGGATCATCCGGACCTGATCCCCTCAGTTCAGCATGGGTTGCGTCTGACCGCGGTCCGGATCGTTGTTCGGCCGCAGCGCCCAGAAGTCGGGCCGCGGCACGAGCGCGTGCGAGCCCGCGTCGGGCGGGAGCGCGTAGAAGGCGAAGGCGTCCCACTCGGCATGCACCATCCACCAGCCGCCATCCTCGCGGCGGCAGAAGATCACGGCGCCGGGCATCCCGAAGCCGGTCGCCTGGAGCACGGCCTCGACGAAGTTGATTTCGTCCTCGGGCTCGAGCGCCTCACCGGGGTCGAGCTCGCGCACGATATCGGCCTGCAGATAGGTCAGCAGCGGCCATTCATAAAGCTCCCGGCGCGCCGCGAAGGCGGCACGCATGTCGCCAAGCCCGCGATCCGCAATGATCGCTTCGACCGCCCCCGCCCCGTCCGCAGAGCCATCATCCGTCACCGCACGGCCCTCACTGATCGAGGAAGGAGCGCAGCTTGCGCGAACGCGAGGGATGCTTGAGCTTGCGCAGCGCTTTCGCCTCGATCTGCCGGATCCGCTCGCGCGTCACGCTGAACTGCTGGCCGACTTCCTCGAGCGTGTGATCGGTGTTCATGCCGATGCCGAAACGCATCCGCAGCACACGCTCCTCGCGCGGGGTGAGGCTGGCCAGAACCCGCGTGGTTGTCTCCTTGAGGTTCTCCTGGATCGCGCTGTCGAGCGGCAGAACGGCGTTTTTGTCCTCGATGAAATCGCCGAGCTGGCTGTCTTCCTCGTCGCCGATCGGCGTCTCGAGGGAGATCGGCTCCTTGGCGATCTTCATCACCTTGCGGACCTTCTCGAGCGGCATCTGCAGCTTCTCGGCCAGCTCTTCCGGCGTCGGCTCGCGGCCGATCTCGTGCAGCATCTGGCGCCCGGTCCGCACCAGCTTGTTGATCGTCTCGATCATGTGCACGGGGATGCGGATCGTGCGCGCCTGATCGGCGATGGACCGGGTGATCGCCTGCCGGATCCACCATGTCGCATAGGTCGAGAACTTGTAGCCGCGGCGATACTCGAACTTGTCCACCGCCTTCATCAGGCCGATATTGCCTTCCTGAATGAGATCAAGGAATTGCAGGCCGCGATTGGTGTATTTCTTGGCGATGGAGATCACGAGCCGCAGGTTCGCCTCGACCATTTCCTTCTTGGCCTGACGGGCTTCCTTCTCGCCCTTCTGAACCTGCTGGACGATGCGGCGATACTCGGAGATGTCGACGCCGACATACTGGCCCACCTGGGCCATCTCGCCGCGCAGCTCCTCGATCTTGGGCGCCGACCGTTCGATGAACGCCTTCCAACCGCGCCCCGGACGCTCGGACATCTTGTCCATCCAGGCGGGGTCGAGCTCGTGACCACGATAGGCGTCGACGAACTCGCGGCGGTTGATCCGCGCTTGGTCGGCGAGCTTTACGAGGGCACTGTCGATCGACATGATCTTGCGGTTGATGCCGTAGAGCTGGTCGATCAGCGCCTCGATGCGGTTGTTGTGCAGGTGCAGCTCGTTGACCAGGAGCACGATCTCGCTGCGCAATTTCTGGTACTTGGCTTCCGCGGACTTGCTGAACGAGCCGGTCTCGTTGAGCGTCGCGGACATCCGCTGATCCTGCATCTCGGAGAGCTGCGTGTAGTTGTCGGCGATGACGTCGAGCATCTCCAGAACGCGCGGCTTGAGAGCGGCCTCCATGGCCGCGAGGCTCATGTTGGTCTGGTCGTCCTCTTCCTCGTCATCGTCCTGCTTGATCGGGTTGCCGTCGGCATCGAGCTCGGAGCGGCCATCGGTCTCGGGCTTCTTGGTCTCGCCGGCGGCAAGCCCCTCGACGACCGGGCTCTCGCCCTCCTCGCCTTCCTCGCCCATCGAGCGGCCGAAGGTGGTCTCCAGATCGATGACATCACGCAGCAGGATGTCCTCGTTGAGCAATTCGTCGCGCCAGATGGTGATCGCCTGGAAGGTCAGCGGGCTCTCGCAGAGCCCCGAGATCATCGTGTTGCGGCCGGCCTCGATCCGCTTGGCGATCGCGATCTCACCCTCGCGGCTGAGAAGCTCGACCGACCCCATCTCGCGCAGGTACATGCGCACCGGATCATCGGTGCGGTCGAGCTTTTCCGATTCGGTGGAGGAGACGGCCACTTCGCGCGAATTCGAGGTCTCGGCGACATCGGTGCCGGTCTTGCGGCCTTCGTCCTCGCTTTCCTCGTCCTCGATCACGTTGATGCCCATCTCGGAGAGCATCGACATGACATCCTCGATCTGCTCCGAGTTGACCTGCTCGGGCGGGAGGACCTGATTGAGCTGATCGTAGGTGATGTAGCCCTTTTCGCGCGCTTCGGCGATCATCTTCTTGACCGCAGTCTGGCTCATGTCCAGCATCGCCTCGCCATCGGAATCGTCCTGTTTGCGATCGTCATTGTCCTTGGCGGCCATCCGGCACTCCTTCCACACTCCCCGGTCAACGAATCAGGGAACACTGCGAATCATCCAGTCTGCCGAAGTGATTCGCAAACCAAATTACGTGGATTCTCTTAGCAAAGAGGCACGGGGTTTCCCACAGTCACCTATTTGCGCGAATTATCTTCTTTGCTCATGCCAATCTTGTCGAGCAATCCATCAAGCGCGCTCTTCTCACGCCGGTTCATCCGCACGCCGTTCGGGGCGATCTCGTATTCGGTCCGGTCCTCGGTCTCGCTGCGCTGCGCCCTTTGCAGTGCCTCCGCAGCCTGCCCCAGACGCCAGGTCAGCCCCTCATCGGCGACCGTGTCGAAATCCTGGACCGCCTCGTCGATCTCGCGGCGCGCACCACGTCTCGCGGCCAGCTTGGCGAATTCCTCGGCAAGACAGAGCGCCGCCATGTCCTCATCGGGATCCCGCAAGGCGGGCACGACGCTCAAATGGCGCAGCGCCATCAGATTTTCAAGAGCATCCCGGCCCAGAACGCTCTCGACGTTTTCGCGCAACGCCTCCGGCGGCGCTCCGGCATGCGCCAGCAGGGCGCCGGCAAGTCGCGCAAATTCCGGCCTGGCACAGTCCAGGCGGTCCAGATCCTCCTCGAAGCGCGCCAGGAGCTTGGGGTAATGCAGCAGCACGGCGAGGATCACGGCCTCGCGCAGGCTGTCCTCGACGCTGGCATCGCCCGCGGCCAGGATCGAGGCCCGCGTGCTGGCCTGCGCCGGCGCGAGCGGTGCCCAAGGAGGGCGCCGTCCCCCGCGCGCGCCCCCGCCGGCATACGCGCCGCCCGGGGGGCGCCCCTGCCCGAAACCGCGCGAAGGCCCGCCCTCGGATCCCGTGCGGCGCGGCGCGAAGAGGGTCTGCCGGCGTTCCTTGATCGCTTCTGCGTAATGGCTCCTGATCGAGGGATCGGCGATCCGCGCGAGGGCCTCGCGCAGCGCCTTGTCGAGCGCCGCACGCCGCTCGGGGCTGTCGATCGGACGGCCCTCCGTCTCGCGCCGCCACAGAAGGTCGACCATTGCCTCGCTGCGCTCCAGAAGCGCCTTGATCGCGCCCGGCCCGTCGGACCTCAGAAGATCATCCGGATCGCGCCCTTCCGGCAGGATGCAAAAGCGCAGGGATTGCCCCGCCTCCAGGAGCGGCAAGGCCACATCGATGAGCCGCATCGCCGCGCGCAGCCCCGCGGTATCGCCGTCGAGCGCGATCACCGGCTCGGGGCTGATCCGCCACAAGAGGCGCAGTTGATGCTCGGTGATCGCGGTGCCCAGAGGCGCGACCGCCCCCGCGAACCCGGCCTCGGCCAGGGCGATCACGTCCATGTAGCCCTCTGCCACGATCAGCGGCGCGCCCTTGCCGGCGGCCTCGCGGGCAGCGGCGTGATTGTAGAGGCTGCGCCCCTTGTCGAAGAGCTCGGTCTCGGGCGAGTTGAGGTATTTCGCACGCGCGTTGGGATCCATCGCCCTGCCGCCCAGCGCCATCGCCCGGCCCCGCGCATCGCGTATGGGATAGATGATCCGGCCCCGGAACCGCTCGTAGACATCACCGCCGCGGTCGCTGCGCGCCACCAGCCCGGCGCCCTCGATCAGGTCCGGCGCGATGCCCTTCTCGCGCAGGTGACGCAGGAGGCCGCCATTCTCGGGCGCGAAACCGATCTCCCAGCGCTGGACCGCATCCGCGTCGATACCGCGTCCCTCGAGGTAGTCGCGCGCGCCCAGCGCGCCCGAGCTGCGCAGTTGCAGCCTGAACCACTGCACCGCCTGTTCCATCACCTCGGCCAGCTGCCCGCGCCGGTCCGACCGCTGCTGGGCGACCGGATCGCGTTGCGGCATCGGCAGGCCCGCCTCGGCGGCGAGGATCTGCACCGCTTCCATGAAGCCGACATTCTCGCTGTCCTTCACGAAGCCGATCGCATCGCCCTTCGCGTGACAGCCGAAACAGTAGAAGAACCCCTTGCGGTCATCGACGTGGAAGCTGGCGGATTTCTCCTGGTGGAAGGGACAGGATGCCCACATGTCCCCCTTGCCCTGGTTCGACTTGCGCGCGTCCCACGAGACCTTGCGCCCGACCACCTGCGACAGGCTGATCCGGCTGCGAAGCTCATCCAGGAATCCGGGGGGCAAACTCATGCCGGCAATATCGCGCCCCACGCCGGCACTGTCCAGCGGCCGTGCGCCCTGACCTGCCTCAGCCGGCGAGCCTGAAGGAACTGGCCGACAGGATCTGCTCCATACCGCGACCGTTGCAATATCCGAAATCGTTGTTGGCGGCGGCATCGATCTGTCCGCCCGCGATGATCGACGCGCCCTCGATCACCTGCCCCTGCGCCGAGAAGCTCACATCCCCGCCGGCGAGGAATTGCGATCCGTGCAGCTCGATCTTGGCGGCGAAGGCCATGCCGCCCCGCGTCACGATGCTCGCACCGCCGCCCGGGCTGCAATTGTCGCGGCGGCCCATCACGACCGTCGATGAGCCGTTGAAGGAGCGTTTCGACAGGCTCGTATTGCCGAAGATCGAATTGATCATCGTCACCTCGCCGTTGAAGCTGACGGGGCAATCGGTGATCAGGACCATCTCCTCGATCACCGTGCCGGCATCGATCGAGACGTTGTTTCCCGCGCATTCGATCCTGTGGATGCGCCCCTTGCGCAGATCTGAGGTCCGGACGTTCTTGCCCTTGATCGACACGACATTCGTGTTCTTTATGTAGGAGGGCATGTAGCGGCTCGAGGGGTCGGCGACGCCGGCGATCAGCGCCTCGATGCGCGAGAGGACGCGGAGCCGGTATTCGTAGGAGTGCAGCGCGTCGATCATGCCGGGATTGGAGCTGTCATCCATGTGCGGCGTGACGACATCCGCCTTGTCCGGCATCGAGACGACCGAGCCCGGCTCGAACGTGTTGTTGTTGTTCAGCTCGACATGGGTGTTGGAATGGATGCAGAACCCCTTGTGGACGTAGTTGTTGCTCTGCATGTCGACGATGCCGTCGGCGACCAGCCCCTCGGTCAGGCATTTGGGGATATAGGCCTCGAAGACCGAGACGGCGCGCACGTCGAGCTGCGTGATCCCGAGGAATTGCAGCAAGAAGACGCTGGCCGGGTTGGCCTTCTGCGCCAGACGACCGGTGCCGACATGGACGGCGCTGCGGGCGCCGGACTTCGGGGTGAAGGTCCAGGTCTCGGCGTCCCAGGTGCCGAACTCGATCTCCTCCGCGAGCAGGACATCGCCATAGCGTCCCTTCGGCAGGGCGTTGCGCGCGAGCAGGAGCGCACGGTCCTTGGCGCTCTGCTCGTCGATGCTGTCGCGGCTGTAGAGGGCGGCATGGGCGGCGACATCCGCCGCGACCTGAAGCTGCACGCGGGCGGCATAGAGCTGCGCGGTATCCAGTGCGAGCGCACTGAGCGCGGCCGAGGTGAGGAACATGTGTAAGCGTTTCCTGGCCCGCACCTTCCCAATTCTCACCTGACCTGAGATTTCGCACCTGACGGAGATTAGGGCAGGAGT
>NZ_APKE01000024.1 GCF_009835145.1 Profundibacterium mesophilum KAUST100406-0324
AAACTCCTGCCCTAATCTCCGTCAGGTGCGAAATCTCAGGTCAGGTGAGAATTGGGAAGGTGCGGGCCAGGAAACGCTTACTGTCTTCGACAGGGGTGCCGTCGATATTTGTGACCTTTGCCGCCGCATACCAAGTCGAACCCACCTTGCAGGCTTTGACCAGTTCCGTCTTGCGCCTGTCGCCCTCGAAGGTGCACAGCCGAGCAATCTCCGCTTTCTCATCCGCGTAGGTCTGGACGCGGCCGTCGGTGTAGAAGAGCCATCCCATCTCAGAGTCCTTTCTCTCATTGGGGAAACTGTTGTCGCCAATGTCCCGAGCGGGCCGCAGGCCCGGCAGGGTATTGGCGATGCTTGTTTGAGAAAGGGCGCATTACGCCACCCTCCGGTCATCGAGTTCCATCAGCGCATCGAGCGGCACGCGGTAGGGCTGCATGGCGTCGAAATCCTCGCAATTGCCGCAGTTCTGCACGATTGCGAAGGTGTCGCAGGCATCCTTGAGAATGACCCGGAAGGTGCCGCCAAGGCCCGAGGGCACTTCGTAGGTCCCGCCGATGAGATAGTCCGAGGCCCGGCGCACGAAGACGCGGATGCTGTGGCCATCGGTGGCGAGCCGGATCGCACCCCGCCCCCGGTCGATGAGCACCTGCACGTCATCCAGGATGTCGGTGTAGAACTGGCCGGTCAAATCGCGAAACGCCATGCGGCGCTGCGCCATCCAGTCGGTGTCCCGAAACGGGTTCATGCTATCGGCGAAAGCAAAGGACGGATCGGCCTGCTCGGTGGTGACGATACGGGTGGTCGTGCCATCGATGCCGTTTGAGCGCAGATGCACACCATTGCCGACGATGAGGATCAGGGCGGGCCTGTCCACGGGCCCGTTCCAGTTGGGCAAGAAGGTTTTGCAGGCGCGTGCATGGGCGATCTGCGCCGCAACAGCGGAGGCAGAGAACTTGAGAATAGCCATGGGGATGTCTTTCTGTTCGGTTTGGAAGGGTCGACCCGCGCGGGTGGCATGGCCCACGCGCGGGTCGCGTGATGGCTCAGGCCGCTTGCGCGACCTCGCTGTCAGGCTCCGGAGATTCCGCGATGGGCTCCGCCTCATCAAAGGCGACACCGTTGGTCTGCATCATCGGCGGGCACCAGGCGGCCACGGCAGCGCGCTGCGCGTCGGTGAGGGTGGCGAAGGGTTCGGCGAAGAGCTTGTCGCAGAAGGCGACAATCTCCTTCTTGCTCGACGAGGCCAGCGTCACCGCCTCCTGGGCGAGACCCAGATCCTCGCCGAGGATCTTCAGGAGCCAGGCCTTCTTGAAGCGGTTGAACAGCGCCGCGTTCGGCGTCCAGTGGGCGCGGATGTCGGGCATGATCTCGATCTCGAACGCATGCATCAGGCTGTCGCGCCGAGAATCCCGTGCGAAGCAGGACTGCGTGGTGCTGGCCGTAGCATAGGCGACAAGTTTGGCCTTCTCCCCTGCCTCCAGCGCGCGAAACGCCGCGAACTGATCAGCGGGCGCGCGGGCGTCATCGAGCCAGGACAGATCAAGCGCATCATGCGCCGCCGCCACCTGCTCGAGCGAGGTCTCGTCGATCTCGTCCATCTTGGCGTGGCTGCGATATTCCTTGCGGGCCTCGATCTTGATCGCCTGCGTGACACTCATGCCGCTGGCCAGAACATCACTGACCAGCTTGAAGAGCGTCACATCAAGCGTGGCCTCCGGATGCAGCGCCATCGCGGCCCCAAGCGCCATGGCTCGCTCGGTCTTGAGGTCCTCAGCCAGTGAAGATGGATAAGTGATTTCGCCCGGGTCCGGGGCCTCCTCCCCGGTCGGGCTAGCCGAGGAGCCGCGCGCGCCCTCCTCTTTGATGGTGTCTTCCGGGCGGACGAGACCAACATGGAGCGTGATCTGCCCACCCTGCCACGAGGCGATCACCCCAGACCGTGCGAGGTCCTCGGCGCTGTAGGCCTCCTGCAGATCGCGCGCTTCCTCATCCAGAGCGTCGACGCGCTCGTAAAGCGCGTTGTAGGCACCGTCCTCGAGCCCCTCATCCTCCATCTCGAGCTGCAATTTCTCAAGCTCGGCGGTGATCTCATCGATGCGCTTCTGGGCAGCCTCATCCGGCTCGATCGGGCCGGGATAGACGCGGCCATAGTCGGCCATGGTCGCGTAGTCATAGCGCACCATCGCATCGGCCCAGGCAAACCCCAGCCTCATACGGGCCTCTTCGGCAGCGGCACCGAGCTTTTCGAGCAAGATGGTCTCGACCAGCGCCGCATCCTCAAGCACGGAATGCTCTTCAAGAAGGTCAGCCGCGACGGCGCCACCGCGTGCCTCGTAGTCTTCGCGCACGAAAGCCCCGATGTCGTCGCTAACCTGCACCCCGCGGGATTTGAGCGCCTGACGGACGGTATAGGCCTGCAGATAACTGCCATCTTTCGTGAGCGCCTCGAAAACCTCGCGCTGCGCCTCCTGGCTCGGGTGCTCGGCGAAGGCCTTCATCGTGTCGAGCGTAATCACCTTGCCCCGAGCCGCAGCGCGGATGTCGGGGTGGATAAGGCCATAACGCAACCGGCCTTTTACGGCCGCCACCGTGGTGCCGAAGGTCTTGGCGATGGTCTCGGGCGTCTGGCCGTCGACCTCCATCATCCGGGCGAAAGCCTCGAACTCGTCAATCGCGTTCATGGGGGCCTGGGTGATGTTCTCGGCCAGCGACAGGGCCGTGGTGACGTCGCAGTCTTCCGGTACAAGGCGGCAGTCGATCTTGGTTTTCGCGGTGAACCCCTTGGCGGCCTTGTCTGCGACCAGCTCCTTCAGCGCGGCATGGCGTCGGCCACCAGCGAGGACAGCGTATTTGCCGTCGAGCTTCTGGACCAGGAGAGGCTGGAGCAAGCCCAGAACGGCGATGCTGGCCTTCAGATGCGCGATGTTCTCGGGGTCATAAGTTTCCGGCGCGTTGCTGCGCACGTTGGCTGGATGCGGGACCAGATCGCCGATGGCGACGGTGAGAGGGGCAAAGCTTACGGTCATGGGATATCCTTCCAGGTGGGTGAGATGCGGCCCGCGCGCTTGCGCGTGACCAATCCCCGGCTTCAGGGATCACCAAGACAAAAAGCCCACTTTCCCTTTGAGGGGTCAGTGGGCCTTGAGTTTTCAGATCGACACTTTGGGAAGCCCTCCTACCCTACCAGTCACGCGCCAGCATGATGGTCAGCACGCGCATGGTTGTGGCAGGATTGTCCGGGGTCTCGGCCCCGTAGCGGAAATCCGAATCTGCCTCATAGAGATCGATTTTCCAGAACACGGTCTCGCCCCGGATCTCGACCGCGCCAAAATCGTGCCATCCCTCGGGATCATTCTCAGGCTCGAACGTGGCAAACTCACCGGTGGCCTTCACCGCCTCGGCCATGAAGCCGTCACCGGCCTCCATAAGCGAGCGGGTGACATGCATTCGGCCCTGAATGGGCTTCGCGGGCGCCACTCCAAGGCACGCGAGCTTGCGAAACGCGTCGTTTTGCGCCGCGATCACGGTCGGATCCGGACGGTCTGGCTGGGATTGAACGGTCATGGACATGGGATTTCCTTTGAGAAGTTGAAACACCCTTCCCAAAGCCCGCTTTCACTTTTCTGCTTGGCGGAAGGACCGAAGCAGAAGGCGCCTTACCCGAACAGCCCTCTGGCTCTGTAGTTCGGGTTGGGGATGGTTTCGATCCAGCCGCCCTGTTCCTTGATGCTCTCGAGTGCCGCCGAGAGCGGGTAAGCGCCCTCGGACGGGCTCCACCAATAGGCACCGCGTTTGAAGGTGATGATCTTGCGGCGGCCGTCTTCGAAGCAGGCCACCCGCAGCGTCTTGGGTTCCTTGCGTGACATGCGAGTCTCCGTTCTCCGTGTGGTCAGGCGGCCTCGGCACTGCGCCCTGCCCTACCCGCCTCAGATTGTGCGATCAGATAGTCACAGGCGCGCTGCGCATCCGCGGCGTGCTTGAAGATCGCACCCTTGTCCGACCGAAGAACGCGCAACCAGTTGTGGAGGTAGGCGGCATTCATCTCGAGCGTATGCGCCGTGAAGCCGAGCGTCTGACCCAGGAACACCGACATGGGCCAGCTCATGGGCCCAGACCCCGTAGAAATTGCGCGGGTCCTGGAACCGCGTGATGGACGGCATGTAGACCTTGTCCACGGGCGGCAAATAGTACGCCTCCGTGCCCGTGAAGACGGTCGTGATGTTGATGGCATCGAAAAACGCCTGCATGTGCGGGATTGGCTCGGACCGCGGATGCTCGGGCACGGGCTCCGGGTCCGGAAAGAAGCTGTCGGGCAAGCCCTCAATCTGGCAGGCATTGAACACGCGGTAGGATTTCTGGAAGCGGAATATACGGGCTTCCTCGGAGTGATCATCCCCGTCGCTGCGGTCATGCTCATATGCGCCCGCGTCTTTCCGGCTTTGACCGTAATAAACGACGACAGAGGACTTCTCGCCCTTGCGGACCTTTGCGTCCAACGCATTGGCTTGCGGCAGCGTCATCCAGAAGGGAGAGCTGTGGCCCGCCATCACGGCCCGCATCGTCAGCAGGAAGTTGTTCACCCCTTGGTAGGGTTCTCCGCCCACGCGCAGGGGACGAGAGCTGCCACCTGCGGTCCATGGCTTGCGCCACGGCAGGACGCCGCGCTCGATGATGCGGATGATTTCGTTTGTGATGACCTCGGAGGCATCGAATTTGGGCGTGCGGGATCGGGCCATGGCTGGCCTCCTTTCGAGTGTTGGTGAGAGGGAATGGTGATCAGGTTGACTGGCGGGGGCGCGGATCGTTGGCGATCTTGGCACCGAGGGCTTCGACCATGTCGATGTAGGTGGTCAGCGAGACGGACCTGCCAGGACCGCAAGGGTCAGGGTCGACCGATCCGTCCCGCGCCACGCACGGCAAGTTCGCGAAGGCGGTGACATCGGTGACGGATCGGATATCGATGAACGGCGTTCCTCGTGCGACCGCGAGGGCGGCCAAGGGAAAGCGCTCGATCGGCGCGAAGGTCGACACGGTGGTCCAACCGAGATGGAGGAATGTCCCACCCTCCCCGCAGATCACATGCGCGTTTGGCAATGACGCCGCCTGCTTCAGATAGCCGAGATCACGCAGGACGGTCTGGCGTTCGAGCCGCTGTGCCAGCGCCGTCTGGCCAGTTCGGCGCAGCTCTCTATGCCGCCACCAGGAGGCGGCGGTTGCGCGGAGCACGCGCAAGACACCTGATTGCATAGGAATGCCCTTCATCCGGAACGGCAGACCGGAACCCGGCCCGGACCCATCTGAGGGACCCCAAAGGCCCTCATCCGTCAGTCACAATACCCGAAGAACACTTTCTCTTTTTCCGGCCCCTTTGGGCACACAACAAAACCGAAAAGCCCGGCCCTTCTGCCGAAGCCATTGATTTCATGCAGCAATTCCAGATCGGCAGGCAAGATCGGCAACGCATATCGGCAAAACCTTGCTTGAAAGTACGAAATGTGTTTATTTTTCAATTACTTTGCAAACATGGAAGATCGGCAAAAATGCTGGAAACACCCGCCAGGATCGAACCCTGCTTCTTCGAGGAGCATATTCCCACAGAACTGGCAGACCTTTCGGTCGACATCCAGAGGGAAGCCAGCGGGCTGGGACAAGGGTTGCATCCTGACAGCGCAGCCGAACTTGCCGATCTCGTCCGTGTGATGAACTGCTACTACTCCAACCTGATCGAAGGACACAACACGCGCCCCCGCGACATCGAAAGGGCGCTGGCTGGTGCCGAGCTTGAGGAAGAAACCCGTCCCCTCGCCCTTGAGGCCCGGGCGCACGTCATCGTTCAACGGGCCATCGACGAGATGCATCGCAAGGGCACCCTGCCCCGCCCCACATCCGTCGAATTCCTGACTTGGGTCCATAAGAGCTTCTACGACGAGATGCCGGAAGAGTTTCGGGTCATCGAACATCCCGACGGCACACAAGAGCCCATCGTTCCGGGACGCATGCGGCAGGATGATGATCGGGAAGTTGCGGTTGGGCGCCACCTACCTCCTTCATCGTCGCGCGTCGCGGCATTCATGGACCATTTCGACAAACGATTTCAGATTGCGGCGCGGTCTTCGAGCGGACGGATCATCGCGATCGCCTCTGCGCATCACCGGCTCAACTACATCCACCCTTTCCCGGATGGTAACGGCCGTGTCAGCAGACTGATGTCTCATGCCATGGCCCTCACAGCGGGGATTGGTGGCCAAGGGCTCTGGTCCGTATCACGTGGGCTGGCCCGCGGGCTAACCGATCGGGGCGAGTACAAACGGATGATGGATCTGGCCGACAGTCCACGCCGCGGAGACCGCGACGGACGGGGGAACCTGTCAGAAGCGGCACTGAAGACGTTTAGTGAATGGTTCCTAAAGGTGACGCTCGACCAGATCACCTTCTCAGCAAGATTGTTCGATCTCGGCGGTCTTGACCAACGGTATCGTCGTCTTGTTGCAGATACCATCGATGACAAGCGAGCGCCGGAACTAATCTCGGCGGTTCTTCGGCATGGGGCACTGGAACGAGGCGATGCGCAGATTGTGCTCAAGACGTCCGAGCGTACTGCTCGCAACACGCTGAGTAAACTGACCGCCGCCGGATACATGACGTCCGCCTCGCCGAAGACGCCGGTTCGGTTGGCGTTTCCGTTGGATTATCGAGAGCGGCTCTTTCCAAACCTCTTTGGAGACGGTGACCTCCCACAATAACTTTAGGCATTTAGGGTGTAATGCCTGGCCGCCGATTTCTTCCATGGGCGGCCAGATTTTCATCAAGGCTTGCTCGTGTGTCACTTGTCCACCGCGGTGGACATCTGCTGGTCTGAGATAAACTGAAGAACCACCACGCGCCGCTACGTGCGTTTGGACAGTTTTGGTTGCCACAAGCGCCGCTTCTCGTTCGAAGTCCACCGCGGTGGACATTAGACAGTTCGCTCATTGTTTTCGGACAGTCGCTTGATCAAAGCTAATGGATCAAATTGGTTTTGCCTTTGACCCAGGGTGATACTGTGAAAATACGCTCCAAAATCCCTGATGCGTTTTCCAAGATGTAGCATGATGAAGATCGCGCATGACGCTTTCTGAGCTCCTACAGCATTCTTGGCTTTCTCGAAAGTCTCTGGGTGAATGCCCATCATGGGTGCAAGTGTTCGAGCATGGTTTTCAATGTCCAACCAGTTTCTAAGTCTCTCTGTGGAGAACGATGTCGCCTGATCGCAGACTGAGGTCAGCAAGTCTGGTTTCAGGGCCTCAAGGCCTATGTTGCTATCTAAATCTTTTTTTTCTTCTTCAGACTTAGATTGATGCCGGACAGTTTGTCCGTCATTGGCGGGCAATTCCATAGTTTCAGGCGGGTCATCCGGGGTAGACAAACTCTGGCATTCTGCATCTGTATTGGCGAGCAGAGCGTGGTATTCGGGGAGGCTCAGCTTCCTGCGTAGAGCTTTCCGTGCGTGGTTGATGAATGTGTTGCTAGGATCGTGCTCTTCCAAATGGGCGAGCTTTGTAAGGATCTGTTTGCGGACAAATATTCGATCTCGCCGGTTATTCTCCATCTCTTGCGCGATGGCTATAAGCTCGCTCGCACGTTGGAGCAGGGGGGTGAGAGACAATCCATAACTGATGCACTCCCCGCCGGATGAGCGAACGCGGTAGCGCTTTCGGTTCGAGCTGTCATTGCGCTCGATGAATCCGAGTTCAACGAAGCGGTTGATGTGCCTCCGGAGTGTCCGTTCGTCGATTCCGCCAACGCGCTGGCAAAGTGAATTGTTAGACGCAAAAACCGTTTCGCCATGGCCAGGTTTCAGAAAACTGAGCATTGCTTGAAGTGTCTGTATGTGGCCAGGACGTAGACCAAACACGCTGCGTGCATCTCTCAGGGCTCTGAAGATGGTCCAGACGTCGGTTTCAGATGGGGGAAATGAGCCGCGGGTTGCATCAGCACCTGCGGCTTCGATCGAGAGTTTTGTAAATGCCATGGCTTGTTCACGACGACCGTTCGGCCCCCAACTTCCCCGTCTCTTTCCTCGAATTTTCGCGGAAAAAGGCAAAAAATATCAGTCCACCGAATCGGTGACTCTTGACCGGTATGCTGGAGGTTGCTACATCAAAGATGCTAATCAGATGATGAGGGCTCTCCAGGGGAAACTTTGGGGGGCTCTTTTCTTTCGGGTCTTCGCTTTTCTCCTCTGCTCGTGTTGCTCTGTGTGGCCTGGGTTAGGACCCAGAGCCTCTCTCATTCCGCCACTGTACGAAGAGTTGCAAAAGCGTAGCTTCCGCGTGCTCTTCGAGCCATTGGCCGAATTCTGGATTGTCCTTCTTGGTGACCTTGAGCGCGATCGCCTTCTCATCGATTGTCAGCGTGCCCAATGAACTGCCATTCTCATCATTGATGACCGAAGTCAGCCCACGATTGGGCGGCTTCTTGTCGCTACGTGCTTTGCTCGAGCAAGCCGAATAGACCGCTTGGAACTTTTCGGAACTAGGAGTGTCGTCGGGCAGGGCGGCGAGCGCCTCTTTGGCGATGTCCACCAAATCTACCTTCACCGACAAGGCAGCTAGATCACCCCACTGCCGTCGTCCGATCCCATGTGCTGGCCCGATGAGTTGAACAAGACCGTCTGGCAGTTGTTCTATGACGACCCTGTGGTTGGATACGCCTTGCCGGGTCAGACCTAGAGCATCTTGAATGACACCGGGTTTGTACCCGGATTCTTGCATCTCTTTGATAAAAAGAGACTTTTCTATAAAAGACGGATCAAGCCTGAGGTTGTTCTCCTGGCCTTGAGCGATCAGAGATGCGTCATCGTCCAAGGTTCGAACAATTGCCTTGACCGTTCCACCGACCTTACGGATCGCCGCAAGCCTGCGGCGGCCGTAGATGATGCGGTATCTGTCCGGTTGGGCAGATGGACGGACCATGATGGGCACTTGTTGGCCATGCTTGCGAATGCTCTCGGCCAACTCATCGATACTGGAATCTTCCAGCACCAACCGATCGCGCAGCCCATCCATGTCAATCTGATCGGGTTCGATATCGCGAATCGAGTTTGCTGTGATCTCGCGCAAAGAGTCGCGCAATCCTCCAACAGATCCCGGCAGCTTTGCCGCTTTTGGCGGGGTAGGGGAGGGGGCTCCGCTCTCCGTCTCATTCCTTGGAGGCTGGTTGAAGATGTTTCGGGCCATCAGCGACGCCCCCATGCCATTTGGATCGTCTGCTCTAGCTCATCGCCAACGCCATTCACGCTGGTCAGGGCGCGATCAATTGTCTTTCTGATGAATTGGCTTGGATCGACTTCGTAGACGGTCTGCTGGGTCATCCCCGCGTCGGAGATCGCCGTAGACTTCAGCATTGGCTCTGTCATGACCTGACCTGCCAGAATTGATCTCAGGTAGCCTGCCATTTGGGTCTGCGGACCGTCCGACGGTTCATATCTGGTAATCAGGAACTTGACAAAATCCCATGTGACACGCCGACCGATGGCTTCCTCCACGGCCTTGACCGTTTCTGAAGCAAGCTTCAGGAATTGGCTCATAGATGCGATGTCAAGCATGCCAGGTACCACGGTAACCAAAAGCCCAGTCGAGGCTGCCAGCGCAGTCAGGGTTAGAAACCCAAGCTGAGGCGGGCAGTCGATCAGGACGATGTCGTAGTTTGCCTCAACCTCTTCAAGCGCCAAGGCGAGGCGCTCTGCAAAGATGGGCTGTACGCGACGGGCGAGAGCGTTTGCGGTCTCGGTTTCGTACTCCGAGAGCATCAAACCGGCGGGCACCATGTCGAGCTTATGGAAGTAGGTCTTTTGGATGACGTTCGAGAGAGGAACTTGGTCCTCATATCTCAAAGCATCATAGATTGTGCCGCCATCGGCGAACTCAAGCTCGGGCCGAAAGCCGAAAAACGTGGTCAAACTTGCTTGCGGATCGAGGTCTAGGACCAGCACGCGGTAACCGCGCAAGGCATACCTTTGCGCAAGATGAATCGTTGCAGTAGTCTTTGATGAGCCGCCTTTGAAGTTGACGACGGATATCACCTGGAGACGATCGCCATCACGTCGACCTGGGCGGTAGCTTTCTGCGTTCTTTCCAGTGCGTCCAAGAACATCGCGCAACTCATCAATCTCTTGGGCTGTGTAGAACCGGTGTCCGCGGTTGTCTGTATGCACTTCCGGGAAGCTGCCGTCCTTGTGCCGGTTGCGCAGGTTAGATGTGCTTACGCGCAGGAGGCCGGCGACTTCGGTGGAACTGAAGCGACGTAGGGACTTTCGTTCTTCGGGTTCAAAAGCGATCTTCATCTGGCGATCCAAAGACTCAGCCAGATTGTCGGCAAATGCTCCGATATCGGAAGAGCCTATGCCTTGCGTGTATCCAATGTTACGATCATCCATGTCCTGCCGCCCACTCTCGGCCTCTGTTGAGGCTCTTAGTCATTCTGACGGTGTACAGCGTGTCTGACGCGTTTTGCCGTCAGAATGGGAATGCCACGATCCAGTGAGTCCGGCAAGAAGAATCTAAATGTAGTGTGAGAGTTATCCACAACACCTATAGGTGTTGTCGTGTAAAAAACTCAGCAAGTCATTGATATAGAGATATTAAATGCAGATCTAACCAAATCGAGCCGCTACTCTGTTGAGTTGGCACATTAGCAGCTAACCCCAAGCAACTAATGGCACTTTCTGCCTCCTGCGGAGTTTTCTCCCGGTGAAATTTTTTGGATTCGGGTCAGAAGCTACATCTGATTTTGGCTCGATTCGTACGGCATGAGGCCAAGTCGTTCCGCCCGCTCCAACAGCATTTTCACCGAAGACGGCTGCCATCTTGTTCGGCCATGAGGCGTGCGTTCGCGCATCGCTTCCAGCCGGGTGCAGATCGCCTGAAGCGTGATGTCGGGGTCCGCGCCCTTGATGCCGGCGACGATGGCGGGCAGACGGTCGTCGGTTTCGCGGCGCCCGGCGCGGGCTAGCACCTCGGCCGGCAGGAAGCCGTCGCCGACATAGGCCTTCACAGCGCGCAAGAGACGGCTTTGGGTCCAGCGACGCGCCTCGGGCAAGGGGCCGTTGATGATGCGCACCACCTTGTCGCGCCAGCCGTACTTTGCGAAGAGCAGCAGGGTCTTTGGCCCGCAGTCCAGGGTTCCCGCCGACCCGGCCCTTGGTACGGGCGCTCGCCAGCCCTGCTTTGGTACGTTCCCGGATCAGCGCCCGCTCGAACTCGGCCGCGGCGCCCAGAACCTGCAGCGTGAACTTGCCTTGCGGGGATCCGGTGTCGATCGGGTCCTGAATGGAACGAAAGAACGCCCCCTTGACCTCCAACCGTTCGATCACCTCGAGAAGGTGCGACAGAGACCGTGCGAGCCGGTCGATCCGTACGACAACCAGCGTGTCGCCCTTGCTAATGCGCTCCAGCAAGCGGGCAAGCACCGGCCGGGCACGATTGCCGCCTGAGGCGTGCTCTTCGAAGATCTCGACGCATCCCGCAGTTTGCAGAGCCTCAGACTGGGACAGGGGGGTCTGATCCTCGGTCGAGACGCGCGCATAGCCGATCAGAGGCATCAAAATAGGCCGTTTGCAGTTTCACATATCACCAATAAACGACCGTTTGTAAACGGATGCAAGGATGCTCTCTGTGGCCTGGTTCAGCGGAAAGCCCTTGGTTTCCATAGGCTGAGCGCGATGTGAGAGCCCTCGCCGACCATCGCCCGCGCGTACCATATAAAGAGCGTGGTCGCACTCTGACAAAACCCTTTAGTAAAGTGCAAAATTCTAGTATTTTGCACATATGAAGCCTCAAGCGCCTACATTACATGATGATTTTGATGCTCTCTTCCTCGACGCTGAAGAGGTGGGACAGTCGTCAGAGGAGGATCTTTGGTTCCTGCCCGGTCCGATGGAAGAAGAGCCGGATTATCTGCCACCCGGACCACGGACCGAACCGCGTGAAACCGAGGTCCTTGATGACTGGCGGAAAGCAGAGGCGGGCCTCGCCGCGCGTCTTGCCAGTGTAGCTGGTCGCGTCGGCGCGCTGCACGACCGCCTGAAGCGCGGCCCCGAAGGATGGCGACACAGGCTTGCACTGATCGAGGCAGCTGACCTCAGCTGGTTTGTGGGTGATCATATCGGCCCGGATCGCCTTGCTCTTTGGATATCCATGCGCCTATCAGGCGTTCAGGAGGACACCGCAGCACTCGCGCGCGTCGGATGGGCAGTTCGCCGTTTGAGCGGCGGGCCGGGGCCCGAGGTGGACCTTTCCGCCTTTCTCGACTGCCGCGACCCCGAGAACCTTGGTGATGATGCCGAACCTTTCATGAATCGTGCGAGCGGGTGGCTGGATCTGATGGCGAGAGCTGTCGATCTGCATCCGATCAGCCGCGCCTGCATGGGCTTCCACCTCTGGAACCTCGCGGGTCTCGGACAGCACGGAGACGGGATGGAGGCGGCAGTCACAGCCGCAAGGATTGCGGCCGGTGCGGGAAGGGGGGCGGTCTTTGTACCTCTGGCCATGGGCGGATCAGGGGGGCTGCGCGCTGGCGGCCCACCCGCTGACCGTCTGTCGCGTTGGCTCGATGGGATGATGATAGCATCCCTGAGCGCGATGCGGCACCTAGACGACATAGAGGCATGGGCTATGCGCGCAGACACCGAAATGGCGCCGCTCTCGGGCAAGACGCCACCTGCTCTTCGCGCTGTACTGATCGAGTGGCCACTCGTCTCTGCACCGATGACCGAGATCTTGACTGGCGCCAGCCGCGCCGCTGTTCAACGTAACCTTAGCTGGTTGGAAGCGCGGGGTCTGATCCGTGAGGTGACCGGGCAGGGGCGCTATCGGATGTGGCGCGCAACGATATAGTAGAGAAGCCTTTTCAGATTTAGCCCTTTGCTGACCCAGTTGGCGCGTGAACGTCTAGCATTGAAATCGCTATTCTATTCTCTGCTTCTCGCGGTTAAGTGAAAATTTAACCCTTGAACCTCTAGTGGCTAGACGTTTTAGCATGAAAGAAATTGATCTGACAGATCCAGCACCAAATTAGAAACTGCGCGGAGCACGATACATGCTGACAAGACGACACTTCATCCAGACGACTGCCGCATTGTTCTCGGCGTCTATCTCGAGTCCGCTCCTCGCTGACACCTGGCCCACTGAAGCGGAAAAGGCGGCTTGGGATGCACAGATTACACCGCCGGGCTATAACCCAGCCACATCAAACCCGTGGGGCCTGCACCCGCGCTTTCTGCCGCAGCGGGTTATAACTAAAGATGGTCTTGTGGCCGGTGACATCCATGTCGATGCTGTCGCGCGCTATCTTTACCATATCGAGGAAGGCGGCACGGCGATGCGCTATGGCGTAGCGATTGCTCGTGGCAAACTTTATGAGCCAGGCGTCTACACGATCAAGCGCAAGGTCAGGTGGCCGCATTGGCAGCCAACACAGAACATGATTGACCGCGACCCGGAGCTCTACGCCGACATCGCTGACGGTATGGAACCCGGACCTGAGAACGCGCTCGGGTCACGGGCGCTTTATCTCTATGTCGGGGACCGAGACACCTATCTGCGCATCCACGGTACACCACAGCCGCGAAGCATCGGCGGCCGAGCCAGTTCCGGTTGCGTCCGGATGGTCATGGCGCACATAAACGATCTGTATCCGAATGTGGAGATTGGCTCGACGGCGTTCCTATATTCGGCCGAGGACAGCGTGACTCCGCAGAGTTGACCCAAGCCGCGCCGTCAATCCGACGCTTGGACGCGTCAATCAGGATTGGCGCGCGACGCAGATGGGATTGCCGCCTGCCGATCGCAACGGGACCAAGGTCGTTTCCACCGGCCCACTATGGGCATACCAATAGCAATTATCTTCGGGACGTAGCCGTGCCGTGATGAGATCCTGGTCGGGTGCAGCGAGGGCTGCGACAGATTCTGGAACATTTCCGATCCTGAATGGATCGTTGTCTTCCTTAGAAGGCACCGCGCAGCCAGCCAGGGCCAATGTTGCAACCATGATCACCGCATATTTTTGAAGCATATCTATCTCACTCTTTGGCAGGTCAGCCGCGTCCTCAGACTTAGCGGCGCGTTTCAAGGTTCCGCAGGTCTGTGTCCTTATTTGACCAAGTTTCTGTTTTTGCTCTTGAAGCTCTAGTTACTGTAGGGGCTATCTCAATGTGGAATGAACGAATCCCGAGGTCAATCCCATGTCTTCCAATGGCCACCGCCACGACCACAAGCACAGCTCTGACTGCAGTCACGATCATGGTGATGATCACAAACATGCGAGCGTAGTTCCCCACTCTCATGGAAAAGGTGCTGCGTGCTGCGGTGCTGGAGCCAACACGGGACCGGCACAATCCATCCCCTCGAATGGGCGAAGTTTTCAAGTTTCCGGTCTAGATTGTGCCGAAGAGGTGGCAATTCTGAATAGGGTGGTCGGTCCAAAAGTCGGCGGGACTGAGCATCTGGCGTTCGATGTCATCAATGGTCGGATGACGATTCTGGATACCGCAGTCGGAATTTCGGACAACGAGGTTTCGCAACTGGTCGCGAGTACCGGCATGAGCACAAAACCGTGGGACGCCGACAACGCAGCAGAGGATCAGGCCGCGCATCTGGCACGTCAGAAGCGCTTTACCTCGTTGAGCGGCGGCTTCTGGGCGGCGGGATTCCTTTTTCACATTGTCGAGACCGGCATGGGCGGCGCGCTCGGGCTCTTTGCGGGGCATGGCGAGGTGCCTATGCCTATGGCGGAAGCAGGGATCTTCGCCGTCGCGATCCTCTTTGGGGTCTGGCTGGTTGCGCCCAAGGCATGGTCTTCGGCGCGGCGACTTTCGCCAGACATGAACCTACTTATGGTGGTGGCCGTTGCAGGAGCCATCGGGCTCGGCGAATTCTTCGAGGCCGCGACGGTCGCGTTTTTCTTCTCTTTGTCGCTCTATCTTGAGAGCTGGAGTGTCGGTCGCGCACGCAACGCGGTTTCATCTCTCCTCGACCTCGCGCCGCCTACGGCTCGGGTTCTTTACGACGACGGATCGGAAGCCGACGTTCCGGCCGCTGCCGTGGCAGTCAATGCAAGGTTTATCGTGCGCGGCGGCGACCGGATCCCTCTCGACGGTGAAGTCGTGGACGGGGCAGGGGCCGTCGATCAGGCTCCTATTACCGGCGAAAGCGCACTGGTGCCCAAGGAGCCCGGCGACGAGGTCTATGCCGGCACTATCAACGGCGAGGGCACACTGACGGTGCGGGCGACCAAAGCCGCCTCGGACACGGTGCTGGCGAAAATCATTCGCATGGTGGGCGATGCCCATGCCCGCCGCGCGCCGGTCGAACAGTGGGTGGCCAAGTTCGCGCGCATCTACACACCCATCGTGATGGCTTTGGCGATCGCCATCGCGCTGGTGCCGCCACTGCTGCTCGGCGGCGCCTGGGACTACTGGTTCTACAATGCTCTGGTCCTTCTGGTCATCGCATGTCCTTGCGCGCTGGTCATTTCTACGCCGGTCTCCATCGTGGCAGCGCTGACCGCGTCGGCACGGGCGGGGGTGCTCATCAAGGGCGGCGCCTATGTCGAGGCGCCGGGGCGGACCACGGCACTGGCGATGGACAAGACCGGGACGATCACCATGGGCGAGCCTGAGGTGGCGGCGGTTCACCCACTGGTCGGCGTTTCCGCACGCGATCTCATGGCGCTGGCAGCAAGCCTGGAGGCGCGGTCTTCACACCCGCTGGCACGCGCCATCCTCTCGCGCGCCGAAGCCGATGGTGTTTCCGTGTCTGCCGCAGAGGACACCCGTACCGTGCCCGGGCGCGGTCTGGAAGGACGCGCCGACGGGCGCGCTATCTGGCTCGGCTCGGATCGCTTCGCCGAAGAGAAGGGGTTCGGCAATGCCATTCCGGCGGATCTGCGGGATCGGATCGAAGGGGCAGGGAGCACCCTCGTTGCCGTGGGTGACGAGACCGGCGTGACCGGCGTACTGGAGCTTCGCGACCGCATCCGCCCAGATGCAAAGGGGATCGTTGCGCGTCTGCATGCGCAGGGTGTGAAGACCATCGTGATGTTGACGGGCGACAACGAACGCACCGCGCGCGCGGTGGCAGCCGAAGTCGGCATCGACGAGGTGCGCGCCGAACTTTTGCCAGAAGACAAGGTGACGGCCATTGAGGAACTCGTCGAAAGCCACGACATGGTGGCGATGATCGGCGACGGTGTGAATGACGCACCGGCCATGGCGCGGGCGCATTATGCCATCGCCATGGGCGCTGTCGGATCGGATGCCGCGATCGAGACGGCCGACATCGCGCTGATGACCGACGACATCGGCAAGGTACCCTGGCTTATCGGCCATTCGCGCCGTGCCATGACGATCATCCACCAGAATATCGGCATATCGCTGGCGACCAAGGCGCTGTTCGTCGGGCTGACCGCGTTCGGTATGGCCTCAATGTGGGGCGCCATTGCTGCGGATGTAGGCGTGTCTCTGCTGGTGGTCGCCAACGCACTTCGGCTCCTGAACGGCCATCAGGTTGAGGCCGGGCCTTCAGGCGGAGAACCGGTGGGCGAGCAGATGGCGAAAGGAGCACTGGCGCACGGTCATTGATCCGGCGGTTTCGGTAGAGTAACGTCTGACATCAACCAGACCTCGCAAAAGGGGCGTCGAGCAGTGATGAATACCAGAATTCCACGGCGGGTCTTGCTGTTGGGCGGATTGGCCACCTTCCTGTCTGGCTGTGCCAGCAAGTTCCGGTCCTACAACGGACCCGAAGTGACCCGGCTGCGTATATACAAGGCGCAGCGGCTGCTGGTTCTTGACGGAACGGATGATGTCTTGCGGACCTATCCCATCGGATTGGGCTTCGCGCCCGAAGGCCACAAGCAGTTCGAAGGAGACGGCCGCACGCCGGAGGGCTCCTATCTGATTGACCGGCGCAACCCGGACAGCCTCTTCCACCTCTCCATCGGCATTTCATTCCCGAACGAGGCCGATATCGCGTTTGCGAAGGCGCAAGGAAAATCGCCGGGCGGCAACATTTTCATCCACGGGGGGCCGCGCAAGGGGATCGACCCGATGAACAAGCGCGACTGGACCGCAGGCTGCATCTCCGTCACAGACCGGCAAATCGAGGATATCTACGCCATGGTCAGGGACGGAACCCCCATCGACATCTATGCCTGATCGTCAGGTGAAGCGACGGCGCAGCGCAACGTTGATGGCTTCGATAGCGATGACCATGACGACGACGGCAATCGTGACGCTGGCCGCCTTATCATACTGGAAAGAGCGCACGTAGGTCTGGATGTAAAAGCCGATCCCGCCCGCGCCGACAATGCCGAGGATCAGCGACTCGCGCAGGTTCAACTCGAACCGGAAAATCGTGTCGCGGGCGACGACCGGCGCCATCTGCGGCCAGATCGCGTATCTGAGCCGCACGAGCGGCCCGGCGCCCGCGCTTTCAAGTGCTGCGATCGGCGCGCGGGACACGCCGTCGATCGCCTCGGCATAGAACTTGGCGAGCATCCCCGTTGCATGAAAGGCGACCGCGATGATGCCGGGCAGCGGCCCGAGCCCGACAGCGCCCACCATGAGCATGGCCACGAGGATCAGCGGAATCGCCCGGATGAAGGCAAGCAGCGTTCGGATCGGCCGAAACACCGCAGGCGATACCATCGTCTCAGACGCGAGAATGCCGAGGGGAACGGACAGGATCACAGCACCGAGGGTGCCGAGGATCGCGATCCTCAGCGTTTCCGCGCTGCCCTTCTTGATCTCGGCCATCACCGTCGGGTCAGGCGGAAACATCCGGCCGAAGAAATCGGCGATCCGCGGGCCGGCCGACAGAAGTCGCGAGAACTCGACATCGGTCGTGGCGAAGGACCACAGGATCGCGGCTGCGATCAGACCGCTCGTCGCAATGCCGCCAAACCCGCGGAACGCCATCAGGACACCGCCCTGAGGCCGATACCGGGGATTGGCCCTACCTCCCGATAGAGCTCCGCCGTCGCATCATCGTTCAACTCGGAGGTCGGTACATCGAACACGATCCGCCCGTCCCGCATGCCGATGATGCGCTGCGCGAAACGCCGCGCCAGGTCGGGCTGGTGCGACGAAAACAGCGCCGTCGCGCCGCGCGTTCGCGCCGCCCCGGTCAGCAGCGCCAGGATCTCACATGCATGCGCGGGGTCGAGGTTGCTCACCGGTTCGTCGGCGAGGATTAGGCGCGGTTCCTGCGCCAGACACCGTGCGATGGCCACACGCTGCCGCTGCCCGCCGCTGAGGCTGTCGACCCTGCGTTCGGCAAGATCGGCAATTCCGCAATCGGCAAGTGCCGTGCGCGCAATCTCCAGATCATGTTTGGTCGGTGATCCCAACAGGGCCCGCAGCGGCGACATGCGCCCCAGGCGGCCATTCAGGACGTTGCGCAGAACCGAGGAACGCTCGACCAATGCAAACTCCTGAAACACGAAACCGGTATCCGGACGGCGCGCGCTCGGCGGCGGACGGTCGGGATCGAGCGGCGCACCCAGAACCGATACCCGCCCGCTCCAGCCTTGGAGCCTGCCGTCGAGCAGTGCCAGCAGGGTCGTCTTGCCCGCCCCGGACGGGCCGAGCAAAGCGACGCTCTCGCCCGCCGAAACCCGAAACGAGACCCGCTCCAGCGCCGGGAGGTCCGCGCCCGTATGGGCAAACCTCAGGTCGTCTACTTCGACAGCTGTGCTCATCGCAACAGCCCGTATTGCCGTGCCATATCGCGTACGCCGTCATAGGCGGCGCCGTCGGCCCTGACGTACCCATCCGGTCCATAAAAATAGCGCAGCTTGTTGCGGTGCTCCGGCTCGTTGAGCCGCAGCATTGCGTCGACAAAACGGTCCCGCAGAGCGGCATCGAGCCCCGGGCGAGCGATCACCAAATGGCTCGGGATCGGCGCGCTTTCCGCGATCCAGGTTACCTCTGCCTGTTGCTGCGGCGTCAGAAGCAGGTCGGCATACTGGCTGGCGCCTGCGGCATCGACCAGGCCTTCGGCCATCGCCTGCATCGCCTGCTGGTAGCCGCCCGCGAAGAAGACGCGGCCGAAGAATGCTTCCGCCTGTCCGGGGTCTTCGATCAGCCCGGCTTCTACGAATTCGGCGAGCGGGTAGAGATAGCCCGATTCCGAAATCGGATCGGCAAAAGCGATGTCGCGCCCGCGCAGGTCTGCGAGCGCGCCGATGCCGCTGTCGCGCCGCACGAAGATGCGGCCCGTATAACTCGGCGCGTCGCGGTAGACCTCGGACAGGAGCGGCACGGCACCGATCTCGGCCTCGGCCAGAACGAAGGGCAGGGCGCCCATGAAGGAGATATCCGCGTCGCCGTTGCGCAGCGCCTCGACCGCCGCTGCATGGTCGATGGTGACGAACCCCTCGACGGGGACGCCGATCTCCTCTGCCAGCCATCCGGTGATGGCCTCGATGTCCCCCAGAAGCTTGTCGGGGTTCTCTTGCGGGATGAAGGCAAGCCGCAGGGTTACGTCTTGCGCGGCGAGAGGTGTCGCCAGCGACACCGCGCCCGCGCCGACCAAGGTCAGTATCGTTCTACGGGTCAGATGGACCGGCATCAGAATGCCCTCTCTTCGATTGCGTCGGCTTCGGACTTGAACGCGGTCCAGCTTGCTTCAGCGGCCTCCCAGTCTTCCACGCGGACGGCGGCGCCGACCGCGGCCAGCCGCTCGGCCAGCGCATAGACCTCGGGCCGGGCGGGGAGGTTCGACATGGTGCTGGCGTCGGCCGAAAGGTCCGCAGCCACGGTGTCGGTCAGCAGCAGGATATGCTCTGCGTCCCGCCGCGGCAGTAGCGTATCGATTGTCGAGGCGAAGGTCGTCAGTTCGGCGAATGCCAGCCGGAAAGCGGTGTTCTCGGTGTCGAAGGCTTCATAGGGCTCGTCTGCCGCGCCAACGGTCTCGAGATAGGCGGTTAGGTCGGCGCGGTCTTCCTCGGTAAGCCCAAGCGATTTCGTCTCGTCGAACCAGTCCACGACGGCGGCCAACGTCGGCAATGACCCGTCGTGGAAATAGGGGGCGGTATAGGCCGTGCCGAGCAGCGTGGGCGTGTCCAGCGCACCGGCGCGGGCCCCCTCGTAGCCCGGCGCGACTGAGCCGATGTCGTGGGCCTGCCGGTCGAGGAAGTTCGCGTCTGGCACGTGGCAACTGGCGCAGGACCGATCACCGAGCCGGGCGAAGGGCGTATTGAAGATCTCCTCGCCGCGCCGGGCGGCCTCTTGGGTCGTATCGGTCAGACGGCCATCAGTCGTCAGCATGGAATTCGGCAGGAAGTCGAATTCGAGCATGTAGGCGACGAGAGCGTCCAGCATGAAGGGCGTCGGTTCCTTCCCGCCGAACTCGTTGACGACCACGTTGCGGGTAAAATCGCGCAAGGAGGCGAAGCGGCCATCGCGGCCGTAGGGACCGGTAAAACGCAAGCCGCGCAGGCTGGGAATGTCGAGCGGGTCGTCGCGCCTGTCATTGAAGATCGGGTTGAAAAAGGCGCCGTCCACGTCGATCGCGCCCGGTTGGTGGCTGGCGCCGGGGATGAAGAGCCGCTGGTTGACGTCCGAGCGGTTGTGACAGGTCGAGCAGGCGATCCCGAGATCCTGCGCCGGGCTTCCAAAGAGTTGCGCGCTGTCGAACAGCATGTCGCCGTAGGCAACAAGCGGCAGATCGGTCTCGTCGATGCCCTGTTCCTCGAAGTTGAGCACGAGCAGCGGCAGCGGGTCCTGATCGAAGATGTCGGACCCAGGCGGCAGGCTTGGCGGTACCTCGATGGCCTTTCCGCTGAGCACAGCTGTTTCCGGCAGGGCGCTCAGCGTCCGGCGCGGAGCGAAACTGTCCAGGAGGTAGTTCTCCGCAAGATAGCCGGAGATGACTGCACGGGCGGCTTCCATCGTGTCGCGATCCGCAGATGTGGCGCCAGCGCCGAGAACACCAGCGGAACCTGTGCTGCTGTTGAGTTCCAGCCAGGCGAGGCCGATGCGTCTTGCAGCTTCGGGATCGGCCGCCGCGATACCATCCTCAAACGCACGGTAGAGTTCGCGTGCCGTCTGCACCGCCAGCTGTGCTGTCGCCGATTCTTCGGCCGCGAGAGCACGGTCCAAATTCTCCTCAATCCTGAGCGCTACAAGCCGCGTCGCCTCGGCGAAGACCGCCTGCAGGTCTTCGCGCATTATAGCGTCCAGGAGACCGTCGGGCTCGATATCGCTTTTGCGGTCCAGCCACGCCAGCGCCCCGACAGAGAATTCCGAACCCCGGTAGGGTTCCGTCCAGGCGGTCTCGATGTCGTCCCAGGGCAGAGGCTCGAGATTTCCAAGAAAGAGCGTCAGACGGTAGGCCGCTGCCTCGGGAAGCCAAGGCGCCTCCTTGGCCGGCGTCGCGGCGACAGGTCCGGACAGGAGGAGCGCACTTGCGAGTGTGGCGAGCAGCACTCTCATAATATTTCGCATCACCACGGCCTCCAAAGTACAAAGTTAGACACGGCTAACTTATCTACCCGAAGCAAACAAGTTGTCAATCCCGCTGTTTCGCTGCAAAGTCCCGAGTATGACAAAGCTACAATCACAAGGGCGTGAGCCATTCGAAGCGGTCGACCGGACTCCCGAGGCGCAGGCCGATGGCTTTGCGACCGTGCGTCAGGCACATGAAAGCGAGATGGCGGAGGATTACGTCGAACTGATCGCGGAACTGATCGAGACGCGCGGGGAGGCCAGACCGGTCGAGATCGCCGAGCGGCTTGGCGTGAAGCCGCCGACCGTGACCAAGAACATCTCGCGGCTCAAGGCTGCTGGTCTGGTCCGGCGGGAGCCATACCGCGCGATATTCCTCACCGATGCCGGGCAGGACCTCGCGGAGATCTGTCGACGCCGCCACAGGGTCGTCGTCGCCTTTCTTCTGAGCCTGGGAATCGACAAAGAGACCGCGGAACGCGATGCGGAAGGGATCGAGCATCACGTCAGCGGGACGACATTGGAGGCGTTCGAGCGACGGCTCAATCAGAAATGAGCTCGCCTAGATGCACATTCGCGCGATTCTCTATCGGGACCTCGAGCTATCGGGTCTTCAAGCCGCTGACACGTTTGCGCAATTTCGAAGCTCGCTAGCCGAGAACCCGCGACAGCACGATGGTTGCAAACAGGGCGACAAGTCCGAAGGCGATCGCAGACGCTACCGCATATTGGAGGATATCCAGGTGATTCCCCCTCCTCCGTCGTGCCAGATAGCCACCCCAGATCGCGCCTCCGATAGCGCTCACGATCACAAGCATCAGGATACCTCCGTTCCAAAATGCCGCGCATCGGGATCTCGTCCGAGCAAACTGGCCAGCCAGCCGAAGACCCAGCACCCAAAAACAAGAACCAACAAGGTCCAGTCGCCGAACCGCGCATAGGGCGTTGGAGTACGCGCGCCCGGCAGGCCGGCATCAATGGTGCCTGTTTCCCCGGTATCAAGACGCGCGACGACATTTCCATTGGCGTCGATGATCGCGGATATCCCAGTGTTGGCCGCCCGGACCACGGGAAGCCCCTCCTCGACCGCGCGCATCCGCGCGGAGGCGAGGTGCTGCTCGGGTCCGATGCTGGTTCCGAACCAGGCATCATTTGTGGCGTTGAATATCCAGTCGGGACGGAAAAGGTCATCGACCACGTGGCCCGGAAAGATGATCTCGTAACAGATCGCCACCGCGACCAGAGGCGCGCCAGGGATCGCCAGCGTGCGCGGCCCTGGTCCCGGCGTGAAATCGCCCAACCCTTCCGTCAGTCGTTCGATGGGCAGCCAGCCTCTCAGCGGCACATATTCGCCAAACGGAACGAGATGATGTTTTGCATATCCCGTCAGAATCTCACTGGTGCCATCGTATGCCTGAACCGTGTTGAAATATCTGGTTCCCCCATCGCCCTCCACTCGGTCAGGCGCACCTGTCAGTAGGATCCTGCCGTCTGGCAAAGCTGCAGATATCCGCGCGCGTGCCGCAGCATCTTCATCCAGAAAGCCGGGGAAGGCCGTTTCCGGCCAAAGCAGCACATCGAAACGTCCGGGTTGCGCGGACAAGCCCAGGTATTTTTCTAAGGCTCGCTGGCGGCTGCCCGGTACCCACTTCTCGACTTGTGGCACATTGCCTTGGACGATGCGCAAAGCAACGTCTGTCGGCGGCACGTCCTGCCCTGACCGAAGCGCACCGCCAACCCAGAGACCCGTCACAGCAACGGCGAAGAGCACGTGAACAGGCGCGCGTCTCTTTGGCGCCGCCACAGTCAACACACCTGGCAATATGCCGATGAAGACCGTGAGAAAGCCCAAACCGTAGCTGCCGACCCAGGCGGCGGGTTGGCGCAGGGCGGCATAGTCGACAAGGGCATAAGCGGCAAGGTTCCAGGGAAACCCCGTCAGGATATGACCCCGCAGCCACTCCGTGACCACCCAGCAGGTTGCAAACAGAAGGCCCGCCGCAATGCCGCCGAAAGCTCGGCGCTGCATGATGGCGGCAAAAAGCATCGCCGCCATGCCCGGGAAGATGGCAAGTCCGGCGGACAGACCCGCGACCGCCGGGATCGCCAGTGCGCCGAAACGTTCGGCATCGACGTAAAAGCTCTCGGCGATCCAGGAAATTCCAATCCCGAATTGGCCCAGTCCGAAAGCCCAACCGACAAGGAAAGCGCGCGAGGTTGAGATGTTCCGGAGAACGATAAAGAGCACTGAGAAGGCGACAGGGACCGCCATGAGCCAAGAAAACGGCGGAAGGGTCAAAACCGTCAATCCGCCGGCAACAAGGGCAAGACCCATGCACTGGAACAGGTTCGGGTCCTCACTAACGATCTGCGGCAAACCCGGCTTCATGAATCGGTCTGAAGTCGAGCGCCAACCCACGGCGCAATGAGCAGCAGCATCACGCCGCCAACCACAAAAACATCGGCCATGTTGAAGGCAGGCCAGTGCGCCGTCCCGATGTAGAAATCGAGGAAATCCGTCACCGCACGATAGCGCAGGCGGTCCAGAATATTGCCGAGAGCACCGCCGATGATCGCACCATAGGCAATGGCCTCGACCCGGCTGCTGGAACGGATCAGCATAGCCGCCAACCAGACGCAGATGCCAAGTGCCAATACGACAAGGCTCCACCACGGCGCACCGCCGAGAAGCCCGAAGGTCACCCCGTCATTGCGCAGGTAGATGAGATTGAAGCCGGGAAAGACCGATACGCCGGAACTAAGAACAGTCGCATTGGAAACAACGATTGCCTTCGTTGCCTGATCGACAAGAAAGGCGATCAGAGCAGCAAGCAGACCGACGAAGAGGCAAGATCTCATCCGCTTATCCCAGCCAGACGTCGAGGAACAACATGATCACAAGACCAACCGCGAGGCCGAGCGTCGCCCTGTTCTGATGTCCGGACCGGTGGGTTTCCGGAATGATCTCGTGGCTGATGACATAGAGCATCGCCCCTGCTGCGAAGGCGAGACCCCAAGGCAGCAGCGGTTGCGAGATGCCGATGATACCCGCGCCGATGAGCCCGCCGACGGGCTCGACGAGACCGGTCAGGGCGGCGATGCCCCAGGCGCGAAACCTGGAATAGCCCTCGCCGAGCAACGAAACCGCCACCGCCAGACCTTCGGGGGCATTCTGTAATCCAATACCGATCGCAAGTGGCAACCCGCCCGACAAACCGTCAGCCCCGAACCCGACGCCGACGGCAAGCCCTTCGGGAAAATTGTGGATAGTGATCGCGATGATGAAAAGCCAGACGCGCCGCAGCGATGCGGCGTCGGGACCTTCCCGCCCCGTCTTGAAATGTTCATGCGGCAGCCGTTCGTTCATCAGAGCGACCGCGCCCATGCCAAGCAGGATCGCAACACATACGATGGCCGCCGGGAGAGCACCGTTGTCGAACTGTCCTTCAGCTGCGTCGAGAGCCGGGATGATCAGCGAGAAGAACGAAGCCGCGAGCATGACACCCGCCGCGAAGCCAAGCAGCAGATCGCGCGTGGCCCGGGACGGGATGCGCCCAAAAAGAACGGGGACCGCCCCGACCGCGGTCAGCGATCCGGCGGCCAGGCTTCCAAGAAAGCCAAGCGCTATGGGGGAGAGGGGTTCCAATTGTTAAGGTTCTGCCGCGAGTTCAGTCAGGAGCCGAGTAGCTGGTGTAGACCTCGGTCGATCCGTCTTCGTGGATCAGGAAGACATCGTAAGCCTCCCGGTCGTCCTCCGGTCCCATGCCGGGCGACCCGTAGGGCATTCCCGGCACCGCCAGGCCTACCGCGTCTGGCCGGTCCTCCAGCAGGCGTTGGATGTCAGCCGTCGGCACGTGGCCCTCGATCACATAGCCGTCGACCAGAGCAGTATGGCAGGACACCATGCGCTGCGGCACGCCATTGTCGAGTTTGAAGCGCACAAGAGATCCTCCGAACATGTCCTCGCCCATCGGCGCGAAGCCATTCTCCTCGAGGTGCTTCATCCAGGACAGGCAACAGCCGCAGCCGTTTGTCTTCCGGACGTCGATCTGAATCGTCTCTGCGACGGCCTGCGCCGCGGGAAGCAAGGCAAATGCGATGGCAAGGGCGGGAGTAAATCGTTTCATGGATCAAAGCCTTTCGGTTGTCGTCTGTGCAAATTCGCTGGCGAGCCTCTCAGCAAGAAGTGAACGCGCCTCACGCAGTCGCTCAAGCGCGGCCGTGTCGTCCGCTTCACGCTCGGCCGCCTCTGCCAATCGGTCGTCAGAGAGAGGGTCGGTTGGGCGACCGTCCACCAGCACTTCGTAATGTAGGTTGGGGCCTGTCGCGGTACCCGTCGCACCGACCCGCCCGATCATATCTCCGGCCATCACGCGTTGCCCTTGTGTGAGCCCGTCCGGTACGGCGCTCAGATGCGCATAGCGCGTCAGGGTGTCGGAGCCATGAGCGATCTCGACGACCCGGCCATACCCACCGCGTCGGCCGATGAAGCGAACGCGGCCCGGCGCCGTCGCCTGTACCGGCGTGCCGCGCGCCGCCGCGAAGTCGACCCCTGTGTGCATCCGTACATTGCCGTAGACCGGATGGGTGCGGCGCCCGAACACAGAACTCAGCCGTGCACCTTCGACCGGTTGCGCAAACACGCGCAGGACTTCTCCGTCGACATAGATCGTCGCTTGGCCGCTGCCGTCGTTCGGCCAGACGATTTCATAGACCGAGCCATCGATATCCAGTGCGGCAAAGGCAAGCTCGGGCTGACCAATCCTCTTGTTCCCGTCTCGGGCCTCGCGCCAAAGGAGGCGCATCGTCTCGCCACCCGCAAGATCACGACGGAAATCCACGGTGCCGCCCAGCATCTGCGCCAGGTCCACCGCAAAACGGGCGGGGATGTCTGCCGTGTCTAGGGCGGCGAAAATCGAGCTCTCGATCACCGCCTCGCCAGCGAAAGTCACCAATTCGGGATCCGGCTCCAACACGCGGGCGGCAAGCTGTTCGCCGAAGACCGCCTCTATCCGGACACCGTCATCGACGGCTAGTTCTACACGACGCGGGTTGTCGTCCGTTGTGGAAACCACGGTAATGATGTGACCCGGACGCAGACGGCGCAGATCGTATTCCGCGCCAATCGCCAAGGCGATTTCGGCGCGATCCGAAGCATCCAGCCCCGCATCGGAAAGGACCGCATCAAGCGTCTCGCCCGACGCAATCTCGCGCGACCAGGTGACCAGCTGGGGCTCGATAGATGGCAAGGAGGTATCAGCGGGGGAAACGGTCAGGAGGGGCCGGGGTCTGAACTCGAATGCGATATCTGCCTGGGCGAGTGTAGGGCGGACCGAATTGGTTTCGGTAATCCGAGGCGGCGCAAGCGGATCGGGAGTCCAGAGGGTCGCTTCAGCAATCGCAGGGGGCACCGGTTCTTTGGACAGAACGCCAGAGATGGCGATGGCGGTCACCGAAAATGCGCCTGCGACCGCAACGGCCGCCAAGACAGTTCTTATCTTCATGTTGCCCCCTCTACGTCTTCTGTCAGTGCGCGCCGGATCTTCGGCACCGCGAATTCTCTTGGCTCGTGATAGTCGATCATGGTGACGAGCTCACCCTCGGCATCGAACAGGAATACGCTTGCCGTATGGTTCATCGTATAGCCGCCGCCCTCAGTCGGGACGCGCTCAAATGAGGCACGAAACCCTTCTGCAGCGCGGGCAATCTGGTCTTCCGGCCCCGTCCAACCACGAATGACCGGATGAAAATAGCCGACATATTCGGCCATGGCCTCGACCGTGTCCCGCTCCGGGTCGACCGTGATGAAGACCACGTTCATCTCTGATGCTTCGTCGCCCAGTTCCTCAAGCCAGCCGGAAATATCCGATAGGGTCGTCGGGCAGACGTCCGGGCAGTAGGTGAACCCGAAAAACACCATTGTCGGACGACCGATCAGGTTGCCAGGCCCTACCTCATTTTCCTCGTGGTCGGTCAGCCGGAACTCCATCGCCGATAGGGGCAGGGGCCGCTGCCCTTTTGGTTCAGGCGCACCGGGCCCGTCCACCCGCCACCAGCCCACGAAGAGCGTCAGGCCAAGAACGCCGGCACCGGCTGCGCCGTATAGAAGGAGCTGCCGACGTTGCATCAGCCCTCCGGTCCACGCGCGGCGATTCCGAGGATTGGGACCTCGACCGTCACCTTGCCGCCATCCGAGAAGGTCAGTGTCAGCGGGAAATTCTCGCCTTCGGTCATCGGCTCTTGCAGCTTCATGAGCATGGCGTGCAACCCGCCCGGCTCCAATGCCACGCTTTGGCCGGGCTCAATCGTGATCTCGCCTGCAGGTGCCATGGAACTGACGCCAACGGAGTTGGTTTTCGACTCATGGATCTCGGGCATCATTGCCAGCGGTGTCGCAAGTCCGGTCAGCGTAACGGCGTCTTCACCCGTGTTGCGCACGGTCATATAGGCGGCACCTGGCCTGTTGACGCCGATCGAGGCGCGGGACCACGCATTCTCGACCACGACATCCTCCGAACCGGCCAGTGCGGGGGCCGACAGCCCTGCAACCGTGAAAAGCACGGCCAATGCATTGGTATATCTCAACTTCTTCACCACTCGTTTCTCCTGCCTCCGCAAATCAGCTTTGGCTTGCCGCAACTTCCACTGCCACCAGCCTCCGCAATTCGGCCTCACCGAACGGATCGAGAGGCTTGCCGTTCACGAAGAACGTGGGCGTTTGGCGGACCCCGACTGTCTCGACATCGGCGCGGTCCTGGTTGAGCACCGCCACAACACCGGGGGCCAGCATCTGTGTCCGGGCAGCTTCGACATCCAGACCTCCGCTTGCTGCAATCTCAAGGATCAATCCGGGTGCCGGGGTCCCGTGAGACGCCCATCTGGGCTGCTCTCGCAAGACTGCCTCGAGCACAGGTTCAAACACGTCCTGCATGCGCGCCGCCTCGAGCACACGGATCGCTTCTACCGACGCCTCGCCGTGAAAAGGCGTATAGCGGATTACAACGCGCACCGCGTCTCCGTGCTCCGCCATGATATCCTCGACGACCGGATAGAAAGCGCGGCATGCCTCGCAGGCCGGGTCGAAGAATTCAACGATGGTTACGGGCGCATCCTCGGGCCCGAGGATCGGGGAATAGGGTCGGATCAGCGCGTTGGCCATTTCAGGGTCGATGGGATCGGACGCGGCAATCGGGTCGGGGCGGGTGGCATACCAGGCGGCCCCGCCGAAACCGGCGACCCCGAGCGCGAGAACGGACAGGATGAGGCCGCGTCGTTTCATTCTTGTGCTTCCTTCAGTGAGAGAGCCGACAGCAGCCCGATCACCACGAAGGCGACGAGCGCCATCAGAGGAATCGGAATGCCGAAGACCAGTTGATTGTCGTCAGTACAGGATGGGCCTGTCGCCGTGCAGGGCTGGATGCGTTCGGGGATCAGCTCGACATAGAGGCCGAGGTGCCAGAGCGCTATGGCGGCGCCCCCGATTGCCAGCGCGATCCCGTAGCGACCCACGCGCCGATCCTGCCACCACAGCCCGAGCCCGAGGACGATGGCCAAGGGAAACATGAAGGCACGCTGAAACCAGCAAAGCACGCAAGGTGTCTGCCCCAGAACCTCGCCGATGAAGAGCACTGCAAGCGACGCGGTGAGCGCGATGATCCAGGCCAGCCCGAGGGCCGTCTCTCCGGAAAGTCGGGTCATGACGATCAGATCCTCTCTCTCAGATCGGCGAGGATCTCTTCGGCGGGCGTGCCGTAGGGCCAGGAGTCCGCGAAGCCTGCTTGCGTGTCGAAAAGGAAAAGATGCGACGTGTGACCCATCGTGTATCCGCCCGGCGCAGTCGCCTGCTCGATCCGTTCATAGAATATCGGAAAAGTTTCGGATGTCGCGGCGATCTGCTCCGGTGTACCGGTAAGCCCGATGATCCCTGCGTCGAACATGGGCACGTACTCCGCTAAAGCCGTCGGCGTATCTCGCTCGGGATCGATCGTTATGAAAATCGGCTGAACCACTGCCGCCTCATCGCCCAGGCCCTCCATCACGGCCGCGACTTCGGACAGTGTTGTCGGACAGACGTCAGGGCAATTGGTGAAGCCAAAGAAGACCAGCATCCAGCGCCCTGCGAAATCTTCGTCCGTTTGGACAATGCCGCGATGATCGGTCAGTTCGAAATCAGCAAGAAACGGTGGTTCATTCTCGGCTCGGGCAAGGTCGGCACGGTAGTCGGACCATAGCAACAGCCAGATGAAAACGAACGCCGCCGCGCCCGCCAACACCCACAATACCTTCTGAAGACCTGAAAGCCTCACGCCGCTCCGCCCGAACTTGATTCTATATTTTGTGTGCGTTTACATCCTCTAGCTACTGTAGGTTCAAGCGTGATTGTCACCGATCGGCCAACAATCACCTATCTGTGAAACTCAGGTGAAGCTTGTGATGCGCACCGCATAAAGCTACACCCACTGTAGGTAATGTGGGGAGCGGAAATGCTGACGATTGGGACTCTGGCGAAGAAGACCGGAACAAAAGTGCAGACCATCCGGTATTACGAGCAGATCGGACTTATGCCTGAGCCCGGCAGGACCGAGGGGGGCCAACGACGCTATGGCGACGCCGAACTCGACCGCTTGTCATTCGTCCGGCACGCTCGGCAACTGGGCTTCTCGTTGGACGCGATCCGTGAGCTCCTCGATCTCAGCGATCATCCGGGAAAGTCCTGTGCAGAGGCGGATGCAATCGCCCGTCGGCAACTCAAACAGGTCGAGCAACGATTGGCGCGGCTCGAGGCGCTGCGGACGGAATTGAAGCGGATGGTGCATGAGTGCAGCGGCGGACAGACTTCTGATTGCCGTGTGCTCGAGGTACTGCGCGACCATTCCGAATGCCTGACCGACCATGAAGAGATCGGCGCCTGAGCAATTTCGACGACCTTTGATCGGAACGCAAAAAGCCCGGTGTTAGTTACTCATTGGCAATTCACTAATTTGGATACCCGGCATGGCGGAGCAGAGAAACGCAACGGAAAGACGCACACTCTGGATCGTGCTGGGTCTTAACATCGGGCTGGCAATCGCTTTCTTCGCCTCGGGCGCATTCGGCGATTCAAGCGCGCTTATCGCCAATGGCCTCGACAATCTGTCGGACAGTTTCGTCTACGCGATCAGCCTCTTCGCGCTGTCCCGCTCCGCCAAGTGGAAGCGCGGAGCGGCGAACGTTTCGGGCGGCCTGCTGATCCTCTTCGCCCTTGGAATCCTGTATGACGCCTGGCGCCGCTACGTCGGCGGATCGGATCCTCTTGGCACGATCATGATTGTCATGGCGCTGGTAGCGGCGGCCATCAACGCACTTTGCGTCTGGCTGTTGGCACGGCTTCGCGATCCGGACGTGAACATCCGAGCGGCGAATACGTTCAGCTGGAACGACTTCGCGGCCAATCTCGGAATCGTCGTCGCAGGCGGGCTCGTAGCCTGGCTCGGAACGAATTGGCCGGACCTTGTCGTGGGCGTGATTGTCGCCGGCATCGCGGCCTGGGGTGGCGTCGGAATCCTGAGAGACGCGCATGGTGAACACCACAAGGCGGTGCACAATGACGATCAGGTAACCAAGGACTCGGCCTGAAATCGGGGCTTGAAGCTACAGTGACTGTAGCAACTACATATTCTCGTGAACGATTCGAGGAGATATCCCGTGAACCCCGCCGACCCTCATTTGGCCAAAACCCGGCTGCTGGATTTTGACGCGACCTCAATTGCAAAACTGATCGAGGAGCGCGGCTGGGCAGACCTTCCCAGCGACGACCGAATTGGGGCCATCTACGATTTCGTCAGGAACGAGATTACCTTCGGCTACAACCGCGCCGACGACATTCCGGCGTCCGAGGTCCTCGCAGATGGCCACGGGCAGTGCAACACCAAGGGCACGCTCCTCATGGCCTTGCTGCGTGGCGTGGGAGTTCGCTGCCGACTGCACGGGTTCACAATCCACAAGGCGCTTCAGAGAGGCGTCGTTCCGGAACTCGTCTATCCCCTCGCGCCGTCCGAAATCCTCCACTCCTGGGTAGAGGTGGACTTGGGCGACGGATGGGTCAATCTTGAAGGCTTCATCCTGGACGCGCCTTTCCTGCAGACGCTGCAGCAGAAATTCCGCGAGACGGATAGTCTGTGCGGCTACGGGGTTGGAACGGAGTGTCTGAGCGCCCCGCCTGTCACTTGGTCCGGCAATGATACCTACATCCAGAAAACCGGTATTGTTCGCGATCTTGGAACCTTCAACGCACCCGACGATTTTTACTCAAAGCACCGCCAGAACTTCGGATTTGTGCGCGACTTGCTCTATCGCCACGTCATCCGTCACTGGATGAATGCCAGGGTTCGCCGCATCCGCCGCGGAATCTTGCCGCCGGTCCCCGGATTCGATCGGCCGAACCACCGCCATGAGGAGACGAACCGTGCCGCATGATCACGGCCACGCCCACATCGATCCTCAATCCGGTGATCGTCGCGTCTCCATCGCCATCTGGGCCAACGGCCTCCTGACGGTCGCGCAGATCGTCGGCGGGATCCTTTCCGGCAGCCTCGCGCTGATCGCGGATGCCCTCCACAATTTCTCGGACATGGCGTCGCTGGTGATCGCCTTCTTCGCGCGTAAGATCGCTCGCCGCCCGGCGGACAAGCGCATGACCTTCGGCTATGGGCGGGTAGAAATCGTCGCAGCGCTCATCAACTACACGACACTTATCCTGATCGGCTTCTACCTGATCTACGAGGGTGGCATGCGCATGATCGACCCACCAGAGGTACAGGGCTGGACGGTGGTGATCCTGGGCGGTGTGGCACTGGTCGTCGACACGTTGACGGCGCTGCTCACCTATTCGATGCAGAAAGGCAGCGTGAACATCCGTGCGCTCTTCCTGCACAACCTATCGGACGCTTTGGCCTCCGTGGCGGTCATCATCGGCGGCTCGCTCATCCTCCTCTACAACATGCGGTGGGTCGACCCGGCGATCACCATCGGCATCGCTCTCTACATCCTCTACCTCGCATTTACCGAGATCGGCGGTCCGATTCGGACGCTGATGCTCGGCAGTCCACCGGACATCGATAATGAAACCGTCGTTCAGGCGATGCGGGGTGTGGATGGTGTCGCGGACGTTCATCACGTGCATCTGTGGCAGATGCAGGAGCACGAGGCGGCTCTGGACTGCCACGTCGTGCTGACAGCGGACGGCTGGGGTCAAATCGAAAAGATCAAGGCCGCGATCAAGGACCGGCTGAAGGACGATTTCAGCATCGGTCATTCGAGTCTGGAATTTGAGCACGAAGACCGCGCACACGAAAACGCTGACCTTTACGGTCACGGCAAACCGGAAAAAGAGGAGGAAAACCATGTTCACCGAGACACTGACAGCTCATGACGACACGATTGGCCTCGCCTGCGAGGGCAAGCTCAGCGAAAGCGACCTGAAACGGATGCACGCCCTGCTTCATGAGCGCCTGCAAGAGACAAGTAAGCCCGGCCTGGTTCTCGATCTCACGAGGTTCGAAGGCTACGATGGGCCGTCCGCTCTGCTCGAAGATCTGAAAATCGACACAGCCCATAGGAATGACTTCCGCCGCGTCGCTGTGGTGGGCGAAGGGGCTTTGTTGGAGTGGGGAACCAGGTTCGCCGACGTGCTGACCACGGCAGAACTCCGTCAGTTCGACCCGGCGGAAATGAAGGCGGCAATCGCCTGGGCAAGTGAAAGGTAGAGTAGCTTTCAATCAGATGCCTTCGCAGAAGACAGCATCTGTTCGAAACCATAAACAAAAGAGCTACAGCAGTTGCGAGACCCAAGAGCAATCCGAAAGTTCTGAACATGGTCGCTCCTTTCGCAAAGGAGTAACTTTGGTACGGTGGCACTGCCCTTGCCGGGGCATTATCAAATCGTAATGTTTTAGCGGCTCAGGGCGCCAGTTGGTTAACATAAACTTCATTATGCGTATTTATACTTAGTGTTGCGATAGTATATTATCGTATATATGCTGGACTCCTCTCACGGAGGTTCCGCAGCATGCACTATCTGATCAAGAAGCTCCTCCCCTCGGTTGCAGTCGCTTTCACCGTGACTGGTCTTTCGCTACCAATGTCCGCCCGAGCGCAGACATACCCGATCGACTGCGCGATCCTCTTGTGTCTGTCTGGCGGCTGGCCCGCTTCCGTCCCTTGCGCCCGAGCTCGCGCCGAATTCATCAGGCGTATCACGCCTTGGCCAGTGGAACCGCCGCTGCAAATCTGGCGCTGTCCCATGGGCGCCTCCTATGAGGGCGATCGGCCACCAAACAACGCTGGCCGTATCTTTGAAGCCTTGTACTGGCCCGACAGCCGTCGACCGCTCCAATCCTTGCCAAGAGACAAATTCGTTCCCGCCGACCAGGCCCTCCGGCTCGTTCAAGATCGGGCGGACATCAATATCAGCGGACCTGAGTTCAATTTCGTACGATCCATCCGTGTCTTTGATGTTCGTTACGCGCGGCAATACGAAGCAGGAAACGAAGGAGACTGCGAACGCTACGCCACTGTAGTCCTCGGCACTTATGGAACCCAAGGCGATTTCTCATGGCAGCGATCTTCTATAACTGCCCTGCCTGAGGGCCATGTGGGACTTGAACGTTGGGGCCAGAATTGCCCGGGTATCTATCACCGATCTGTCTTCGTCGATTGGCGTGACTATGATGGCAACTACGACTTCGAACAGGTGAACTACTAGCGCTGGCAAAGACAGCTTTGCCATCATGCTGCGAGAATTTGAGCGTGCTGAGTTGCTCAAATACCGGCTCTTCGCTGCTTTCGGTGCGCATGTCCGGAGAGCGGACGAAGGGGCCGTTCAGAGGTCTGAATTCAACGGCCTCTTCAGATACCGACCTTTCACTGATTTCTTACGAATCTAAACAGTAAGTATGGCTCGGGTCTGCGAAGCCGCGGCCAAGCCTCCCCCATCGTTCGGCATTGTGATCGGCGACGGTTTGCTTCATATCAGCGGTTGCTGATACCTTATTCCTTCCAAGCATTGATGGCAGGCTATGAGTTCGAAGGATAACCAAGAAAAGCGGCGCCGGAGCGGACGGCCGCTCATGATTTTGCCTATTCTTCTGTTTGGGTTGCTGGGCGTAGTCTTCTACTGGGGCCTCTGGAACAACGACGACCGGTTGCCCTCGACGCTGATCGGAAGACCAATCCCGGAATTCGCGCTCCCGCCCATCGAAGGGCGGCAGGACGGCCTAGCCTCGGCGAACCTGCAAGACCAGGTTTCTCTCGTCAACGTCTGGGCGTCGTGGTGCGTCCCCTGCCGCACGGAGAACCCGCTTCTCGTCGATCTTGCCGAAGCGGGCACCGTTCCGATCTACGGTATCAACTACAAGGACGATGCCGAGGAGGCGCTGGGTTTCCTCGAAGAGCTCGGCGATCCCTTCACCCGCATCGGCGCGGACCGATCAGGCCGCGTTGCGATAGACTGGGGCGTCTATGGAGTGCCGGAAACATACATAATCGACGCCGAGGGGCGCATTGCATACAAGCATGTCGGCCCCTTTGATCAGGCCTCGCTTGAGGAGGACATTCTGCCGGTCGTGCGCCGGTTGCAGGCTGAGAGCGACCCGTGAGGCGACGTGACGTCCTTGCCGGAGTCTTGGCGCTTGCGGCAAGCCCTGCCTCCGCCCGACCACCGATCCCTAATCACGGGACTCCGCGTGATCTCCTGTCGCCGCCTTTCGTGGATGGAGATGGACGGGATCTGACGCTGGCGGACTTCGAGGGACGTGTCGTGCTTCTGAACATTTGGGCGACTTGGTGCCCGCCTTGTCGCGAGGAGATGCCGACGCTCGACGCGCTGCAAGCGCGCCTCGGCGGATCGGATTTTCATGTTCTGCCGCTGTCGATCGATCGGGCCGGTCTCGAACCTGTGCGCCGCTTCTACCGAGAGACCGGCATTCGCAACCTCGATCTCTATATCGCGGAGGATACGCGCGCGATGCTGGCCTTGGCCGTGGTGGGTCTGCCGACAACGATTCTGATCGACCGCATTGGGCGCGAGCGGGGGCGCCTCGCAGGCCCGGCCGAATGGAACAGCCCCGAAGCCGTTGCGCAGATAAGCGCTCTTATTGACGAACGTAAGCAATAGGACATGGAAAAGCACGACGACCGCGCCAGCCGTTCCGCTCCGTGCGCACACGTGGTGGCGGTCTACCGATCAGTTTGGAGATGTGGATTTGATTGAACTTTCCGTTCTTGGACTAATGGCGGCATTGCTGGCCGGTGCCGTTTCCTTTCTGTCGCCCTGCGTGCTGCCGCTCGTGCCCGGCTACGTATCCTACGTTGCCGGACGTACGGTCACCGGCAGTGCAGCGCCTTCGAAGGGGCGGGCCGTCTGGCTCAGCTTCTGTTTCGTCCTTGGCTTCTCCACGATATTCATCGCGCTTGGGGCCTCTGCCACCGCGCTCGGTCAGGCGCTGCTGCAGTGGCGCTACGAACTCAACCTCGTCGGCGGCGCGATCGTGATCCTGTTCGGTCTGTTCATGATCGGGGCAGCGCGCCTGTCGGCCATGGAGCGCGACCTGCGTTTTCATCTCGACCTGCCGGGCGGGCAACCGGTCGCCTCCTACGTGCTCGGACTCGCCTTCGGTTTCGGCTGGACACCGTGCATCGGGCCGATCCTCGGCGCCATCCTAACCGCCAGCGCGACAAGCGCGACGATTGGCGAGGGCGTCGCATTGCTTGCCTTCTACTCGGCCGGCCTTGGGATCCCGTTTCTGGTCGTCGCGGGGTTCACCGACAGTATTGCCGGCAGGCTGCGCGGCATCGGTCGTTGGGGTCGCCGCCTGCATCAGGCTGCGGGCGGCGTCATGATCCTGATGGGTTTGGCGATGATGACCGGGCGGTTGAGCGCACTGGCCTACTGGCTGCTGGACACCTTCCCTGTCCTTGCGCGGATCGGGTGAACAGATGCGACTGTACGAGAAACATATCCTCCCTCGGCTGACGCATCTGGCGATGGGCCAGGATCAACTTCTTCCCTACCGGCGCCGCGCCGCCTCCGGGCTGCATGGACGTGTGCTGGAGATCGGGATCGGCTCGGGCCTGAACCTTGCGCTCTACCCCGAGGCCGTGCGTCAGATCATCGGTGTTGACCCGTCGCCCGAACTCCTCTCTCGGGCCGCGCAAACCTCCCATGGCCTGATGCCCACGGCCGAGATGATCGAGGGCGTGGCCGAAGCATTGCCGCTGGAGGATCGCAGCGTCGACTGCGTCGTCGCCACCTGGGCGCTCTGCAGCGTGTCGGAGCCGGAGAAGGCGCTCGCCGAGATCCGGCGCGTTCTCAAGCCGGACGGCATCTTCCGCTTCGTCGAGCATGGTTTGGCGCCGGAAGCCCGTGTCCGGCGCTGGCAGCGCTGGCTCACGCCTGCCTGGAAGCGTTGCGCCGGGAACTGTCACCTTGACCGCCCGACGAACGCCCTTGTCGAGAAGAGCGGGTTTCGGATCGAGCGGCTCGACACCGGCTACGCGACAGGTCCGAGGCCATTCGTATTCATGTATGAGGGGCAAGCTCGCCTCTACTGAGGAAGCTTGGAAAAAGAACAACATCGGCTTTCGATTCGTGGCGCAACACTAATGGCAAGGCAATCAATTCCCGCCTCGAACTTTTGCTGCAGGCTCCGCATTATGAGGTATTATGAGTAGTCAGAAAGATAACCGGCAGGCCAATCTGACGCGCGGCATCCGCGTCGAGATCGCCAGCCTCGTCTACAACATCATCGAGGTCGTCGTATCCGTCACCGTGGGACTTCTGACCGGCAGCGCGGCACTGGTAAGCTGGGGTCTCGACAGCACGGTCGAAGCCACCTCAGCCGCGACGCTGATCTGGCGCTTGAAGGGGGAGAAGGACGGTGCCGGCAAGCGCACGGTCCTGCACCGCAAGAAGGTCGCGCTCTACGTGGTTGCCTGTGCCTTCTGGATCGTCGTCGCGGCGATCCTCTACGAGGCGGTCTCCGCCTTCATTTCGCAGAAGGCGCCGGGCTTCAACTGGTGGGGTATCGCGATTCTGGGTGCTTCGCTCGTGGTCAACCCGTTCCTCGCCTGGGGCAAGTATCGCTATGGCAAACGGCTCGATGCGCCCGCCCTGAAGTACGATGCCAAGGACACCATGATCTGCCAGTATCAGACAATCGTGGTGTTGGCCGGGATCGGTCTGACGCAATGGATGGGCTGGTGGTGGGCCGACCCGGTCGCGGCGCTTCTGATCGTGCCCTACGTTGCGTGGGAAGCGTTTGAGGCCACCAAGGATGCGCGGTCGGTCGAGCCGGAGGAGGCCGACGCTACTGCCGACGCCTGACGTTGCGCATGATGAACCGGGATTTAGGCATGGGCGGCAGTTCTCCGGTTTCCAGATCCAGATCCTGATCCGGCACTTCGTAGTCGATGGCGTTCACGAAGAAACTGCAAAACGCCTTCATCTGGCTGATCGCGATCCACTCGCCCGGACAACGGTGGTTCCTGTGGTGATCGCCACCGCCCTGCGGAATGAACTCGTAGGGAGTGACCTCCCGATCGTGAAACCGCTCGGGCCGGAACTCTTGCGGCGCGTCCCACGAACGAGCGTCGGTATTCGTGCCGTAGAGGTCGAGCAGAACCCTGTACCCTTTGGGAAAGCGATATCCGCGCCACTCGAAATCGCTCTTCACCCGTGCCGCAACCGCGGGAAAGAACGGATACAGACGGCGGACCTCTTGCACGAAAGGTTCGAGCTGTCCCTCGTCGTCCTTCAGCTTTTGCCGCCACTCGGGATGCCGATGTAAAGCATGCGCCGCCTGAACTATGAACACGGATAGCGCGACGGTCGGGCGCAGGACATTCAACAGCTCTACGGCGGCCACCCTGGGGGTCAACAACTCCCCATCGAGATCGCGCCATGTCGCGATGATATGAAGGGCACTTTCCTGCGTCGGCTGAAGCTCACCATCGCGGACCTGTTGGATTAGCCGTGCTGCCCATTTTTCCAGGCGGTGGCGCGCCAGACGCGCGCGCCAGTGTTTGGGGCCAAGGGCCCCGGCGTCCTGAAAAAGCGCTGTAAGCTGCGCCGTTCGGGTCGCCACCTCAGCTTCATTAAGCGGCACCCTGGCCCAGGCGCAGGCAGCTCTTGTGAGCATTTCGCGCACTTCGTCATAGAGGACGACCTCGTTCCTCGCCTCCCAGTCCGGCGCATAGTTGTCCAACATGTGAAGAGACGTGCCCTCAAGCGCGGCGATCCGCTCGGTCCCCATGAGTGACATGAACATCTTCTTGCGGTGCTGGTGGGCAGCGCCGTCCAATCCCTGAACGCCGCCTTCTCCCAGCAGGGACTTCTGTATGCGGCCTGGCATCGAGCCTGCGCGGATCAGCCGGTCTTCCCGATAGAAGGCTTCTGCCGCCGCCGCGCCGGTCATGCAGATCGTCTCTTGAAGGAGGATGCGGGTTTCGAACAGGTCTGTGTCGAGTGCGCGGCAGGTCTCCGAAATGAACCCATATGGGTTGCGCAGCAGGGCAAGTGTGCTGTCAAAGCCTTTCGCAGATGGTATGCCGAACATGGGTTACACCCCCGTTGTGTTTTCCTTGCGTTGACCCTGACCAGGCTTGTCCGTCGCAGAGCGGAAGCTGTCCCAGAACAGTAGGGCCGCGCCGCAGAAAATCGCCACATCCGCAAGATTGAAGGACGGCCAGTGGTATGTTCCGTAATGGAAATCCAGAAAGTCTGGGACGGCCTGATAACGCAGCCGGTCGAGGACATTGCCGAGTGCGCCGCCGATGATCAGACCGAGAGCGGCAGCCGTCAGCCTGTCCGGCGCGCGCCACAACCAGATCAGCAGCCATAACACGATCACGCCAGCAAGCGCGATGAGACCCCACCAAGGCACGATCCCGCCCAGCATACCGAAGCTGACTCCATCGTTCAGAACCCGCACGAGATTGAGAAAGGGTAGAACCTCGACGCCGCCCTCAAGCGCAGGTGTGTTCAGGGCAAGCGCCTTGGTGCCCTGATCGAGGGCGAACGCCGAGATGGCGCAAACTCCGCCTAGAACGCGGCTGTTCATGCAGTCGTCTTCAGATCGGCCCGCGCATCGCGAATGATCGCCCAGGACGAGTGCAGGAATAGCCCGGCGATACCGAAGGCAACGATAAGGTCGGGCCACGCGCTGCCCAGCCAGGCCACAAGACCGGCGGCAACGACAACCGCCGCATTGCCGATGGCGTCGTTGCGAGAGAAAAGCCAGACGGCCCGCATGTTCGCGTCGCCCTTGCGGAACGGCAGCAGCGGCAGAACGGAGATGACGTTGACGACAAGGGCAATCATGCCAAGCAGGCCCATGAGACCCGCATCCGGCGTCGTCCGTTCGAAGACCCGGACGATGGTCGTGCCGAGGACGCCGAGACCGAGGAGCCCGAGGAAGATGCCCTGGATCAAGGCCGACCGTGCCCGCCAAGCGAGGCTCCAGCCGATGGCCAGCAGGCCAAGGAAGGTGATCGCGCCGTCGCCGATGAAATCGAGCGCATCGGCCTTCACGGCCTGCGATCCGGAAATGAAACCGCCGATCATTTCGAGGACCCCGTATCCCACGTTCAGGATCACGACGATCCAGAGGGCGCGGCGGTAGGCCGGGTCCTGATGGGCAGGATTCGGCGGAATGTCTTCATCGCCATCGATCCGGTCGAAGCCATAGCCTGTCACCGCGACTGCCTTTTCGATGTCCGGCAGGCGCGCTTCGGGGGCATTCAGTGTCATGATGTGAGTTGCGGCCGACACCTTCACATCGCCGGGCGCGACTCCGGCCGACTGTGCCGCCCGCTCGATCTGTGCGGCATCCTTGGCGCAGTCCATACCGGAAACCCGGTAACGGACGGGCGGGGCATCTGCCGTCAATCCGGCACTTTCGGTGTTGGCCATGGTCGCGCTATTCCTGCTAGGATGAATCAAAGAACAACATATCAGCGAGGAGTGATATGGCGCAATTCGTCGATGACCGCAAGAGCGCAACCATCGAGCGACGGGCGAAGCTGTTTCGCGGCTTCGCGGACCCGAGCCGCCTGGCCATCCTCGGTGCACTTTGTAACGAGCCATTGGCCGTTCACGAGCTCGTCGAGCGGACGAAACTATCGCAACCCAACGTCTCCAACCATCTGAGGTGCCTGCTGGAGTGCGGGCTTGTCGCCAGCGATCGCCATGGGCGTTTCATCCGCTACCGTATCAGCAGCCCGCGCATCACGGTTCTTCTGAGCGATGTGGACGCACTTCTCGACGTGGTCGCAGTGGGTGTTGAGGCGTGTGACAATTATCGTGAGGCGTAAAAGGTCGAATTTTGACCGGCACACGCAGCATCGCGAACCTCAGCGCTTTGACGGCACAGCTTGCCGACAAGTAGGACATTTGGCGCGCGATAGTCCGATCCTTGAGCCTCATAACCCGAAGAGAAGACCGCCCCCCAGCCACGCGTAGGCGATCATGGCGAGCCAGAATAGCACCTTCTCGATAGCGCCGTCGCCGGTCGAGAAGGAAGAACCAGTTCTTCTGACTTTCCAGACGAGAAAGACGACCGTGAGGGCAATGAACCCTATGTTGAACCAGAAGGTATAGTCGATCTTGAAGAACTCGCGCTCAGTGACCGCGCGAACCTGATCGGCCGAGGGAAGAAGCCCGAGGGCCGCAAAGCCGTAATGCAGGAGCAGCGCCGTCGCGACGAGGACCACGAGGAAGACGCCGAGGATATAGACCGCCATGCGCCAGCCATAATATTTCGCGTTCACGCGCAGGACGGGGATCACCACAAGGTCGGAGAAGATGAAGGCCATGATGCCAGCAAAGGCCACGCCGTTGCCGTAGAGCACGGCGGCAAGCGGGATGTTCCCCATGGACCCGATGAAGGTGAAGAACGCGGCGACGGGGCCGACCAGCGCCTGTGCCAGCAGCTCGAAGAAGTTCGGATCGTCGCCGCCGATGAAAAGCCATTCGAAGAAGCGGCGCGGCACGAAGGCGGCGATAATCCCCGCGATGGTGAAGCCGACGGTCACGTCCTTCCACACCATGCCCCATTCCATGACGTAGCGCGTGGCGACCTCGCCCCAGCCTTCGCGCGACGTGGCTTTCGCTTTCCAGTCCTTGTCGGAGCTATCGGTATCGTTTTTCTGCGACTGCGCGGTTTCTCGCGCCCGTTCGATCGGCGCGAAGCCGCGGGTCAGCCGGACCACAAGCCACATGAGCAGGATCAACAGCACGCCGCCGACATACTCGCCGACCACGAATTGCCAGCCGAGGAAAATGCCGATGATGATACCCAGCTCGATCACGAGGTTGGTCGAGGCGAGAAGAAAGGCCAGCGACGGCACCAGCCCGGCCCCCTTGGCGAAGAGCGCGCGTGTTCCCGACAGCGCGGCGAAACTGCACGACGAGCTGACGAAGCCGAAGAATGTGCCCAAGGCGACCGAGCGCGGCCCTTCCGTGCCCATCGCCCGCTGCATCCGGTCGCGCGTCACGAAGACCTGGATCATCGAGGAAACGAGATAGCCGAGGCCAAACGCCCAGAACGCCGTCCAGAACAGGCCGAGCGCCGTGACCGCCGAACGGTGCCAGAGCTGAACGAAGGGCTCTTCCATCACGCGCGCCTGTCCGGCTCAGCTTCCTGCAAACAAGATGCCCAGCATCCAGAGGCCCATGCCCCTCGCCATCGATCCCATTCCGTCCATCATGTATCCATCATGTCGTTTGTTCCTTTACTGTAGCTAGGGCCGCGCCCGTTCGGGCAACGGTACAGGTGCGCGCGTCACCCAAGCGCGTCCCCATCCGTTTCACAGTAGATCCGATAAAGCGCATCGATCATATCGTGCAGACGCGGGTCGGCGATGCTGTAGTGGATCGTCTGGCTCTCGCGTCGGGTCGCAACCATGCCAGCCTCGCGCAACCGCGCGAGATGCTGGCTGAGCGCCGACTGACTCAGGGCGAGCTGGCCCTGTAGCGCACCAACCGATTGCTCTCCCTCCAGCAGGTGGCAAAGCACCATCAGCCTGTTGGCATTCGACAACAAAGCCAGTTGACCCGCCACGTCCGCCGCACGCGCTTGAAGAACCGGTAGCGAAGGCCGCTTTATATCGTCATTGACTAATTTAGACATATCTTACATTTGTCTCCGACAGAGAACGAAAACAATACAGCAAATGGAAGGACCGCATATGGGGCCGGTCGTGCCAACGGAATTCACGCCCTGGCTTTCGCTTTTCGGGGGCGTTCTGATCGGTCTCAGTGCCGTCATGGTGATGGGCCTGTTCGGCAAGATCGCGGGCATCACGGGCATCACCAAAGGTTTGACAACTGCCATTCCGGGAACCGGCGGACCCAACGACCGGGGCTGGCGCCTGTCGTTCCTGATCGGGTTGGTCGCAGCGCCGCTCGTCGTGCTGCTCACGACGGGGGCATTTCCCCAGCAAAGCGTGCCTACGAACGTCTGGGGTATGGCGCTGGCAGGGCTTCTGGTTGGCTTCGGGACCAGTCTGGGGGCCGGATGCACCTCCGGGCACGGGGTCTGCGGTCTGGCCCGGCTGTCGCCAAGATCGGCAGCCGCCGTCGCAGTCTTTCTGGTCGCGGCCGTTTTGGCGACGACGCTCGTGCGTCACGTGATTTGAGGAAAGTAGACATGCGCAATTTTCTGGGTTTCGCCGCCGGGCTGGTCTTCGGCATCGGCCTCATCATCTCCGGCATGACCGATCCTGCAAAGGTTCTGAACTTTCTGGATATCCTCGGGCCATGGGATCCGAGCCTCGCCTTCGTGATGGGAGGCGCGTCTGTCACTGCCTTCATCGGGTATCGCCTGATCTGGCGACGTGAGCGACCCGTAATGGGGTCGCAGTTTGATCTGCCGGACAGCACCGCCATAGACGCGCCGCTTCTGACCGGCGCGGCCATCTTCGGCATGGGCTGGGGCCTAGGCGGCTTCTGTCCGGGACCCGCTTGGACATCGCTGTTGATTGGATCGTCAGGCATCCTCATTTTCCTGCCCGCCATGCTGGTCGGGATCGTCCTCGCCGGTTTCGCCAAATCATCTTCCTCATTCGCAAGCAAAGGAGCGTAAATGTGGCCGAACTGAACGAGCCCATCGTCCGCCAATCCGCATCGACTGGGCCGAACAGCCCCGATGTCTGGGGCATCTACGAGCCCGACACCGGGTCGATCCAATATATCTGCGCCGATCCCGCGACGAAGAAGGCCGCACTGATCGACGTGGTGCTGAACTTCGATCCGGCGCGTTTCGCGACCGATACGCGCAGCATGGAGCAGGTGCTGGGCCTTGTGGAGAAGCACGGCCTGACGGTGGAATGGGTACTCGATACGCATCCCCACGCCGATCATATGATGGCGTCGTCGCACCTCAAGAAACGGACCGGTGCTGCAAACGCCATCGGTGAAAAGGTCCGCGACATCGCCGAACTCTGGCGCGACTACTACAACACGCCGGACGCCTTCGACCCCCACCGCGACTTCGACCGCCTGTTCGCGGACGGGGATACCTTCCGCATCGGCTATCTGGACGTTCGGGTGATGCTGTCCCCGGGGCATACGCTTGGGTCGATCACCTATGTCTGCGGCGATGCGGCCTTCGTGCACGACACGCTGATGCAGCCCGACAGCGGCACGTCCCGTGCCGATTTTCCCGGTGGCACCACCGAGGATTTGTGGAACTCGATCCAGGTGATCCTGTCTCTGCCCAAGGATACGCGGCTTTTCGTCGGTCATGACTATGGGTCCGAGGATCGCGACAGGCCGGAATGGGAAGCCTCAGTTGCCACCCACAAAGCCAAGAATGTCCATGTCAAGGACGGCACCGACAAGGCCGACTACATCCAGACCCGCGAGGATCGGGATGCCACACTGGACCTGCCGGACCGGATGCTCGCAGCACTTCAGGTCAACCTGCGTGCGGGGCAATTGCCCGAAGCCGAAAGCAACGGTGCGCACTACCTGAAAATGCCCGTCAACAAGTTCTGAAAGAAGAAAGGATCGTGAACAAGTCCATGAAAGACCTCGTCGCGGACGCAAGATCGCGCGTCGATGGAATCGCTCCCGCTGACGCGCACAGAGCGATGGCGCAGGGAGATGTCATCCTCGACGTGCGTGAAACGGCAGAGCTGAAGAGCGACGGCGCAATCGAAGGCGCGATCCACATCCCGCGCGGGTTGGTCGAAGCACAGGCCGATCCCGAGACCGGCAAGGCGAACGAGGCTTTGGCCGCGAAACGCGATGGCACGGGCCGTGTTCACGTTCTCTGTGCGTCCGGCGCACGCGCGGCCCTTGCCGCCGACAGCCTGCGACAGATGGGCTATGACACCGCTGTAATCGAAGGGGGTCTGGCGGGCTGGAAAGACGCGGGTCTCCCGCTTCGGGCCTAACACCGGTGCGAGCGCTATCGCGATATTTGCTCGGCCTCGGTTGGGACGATGCAACCCTTCCAATGACGGAGTATCACTGTGAGACGCCGAAAGTTCCTTAGCCTAGCCGCAGCCTCGCTCGCAACCCCAGCACTTAATATCAGCCGGGCATGGGCCGCCGAACCCGGCGCGCCTTTGCCGATACCGGAGGTTATGGAGATCGGCCCCGGCGCAGGCAACACACTCGATGCGATACGCGGAACACGCGAGTTCACCGGAGGCGCGACGTCGGAGACCTGGGGCTACTCCCAGGATTACCTCGGACCGCTGCTGCGGTTCCGGCGCGGGCGCACCGCAAACATAAGTGTCATGAACCGTCTCGATGAACCGATCACTGCTCACTGGCACGGCATGCACGTGCCGGGCTATCTCGACGGTGGGCCGCAACTTGCTTTCGGCCCGGGCGAGACCTGGGCGCCGGAATTACCGGTCGATCACCCGGCGGCAACGCTGTTTTATCACAGCCATGTTCACGGGCGAACAGGCCCGCAGGTATATCGCGGGTTGGCGGGCATGATTGTCATCGACGACCCCGAGATCGACGATCCACTGCCGCACGACTATGGCGTGAACGATTTTCCACTCATCGTGCAGGATCGACGCTTCGATCGGTCAGGCCGCATGACCTATAGTCTTGGCATGATGGATCGGATGCATGGGTTCCAGGGGGACCAGATCCTCGTCAACGGTGTGATCCGTCCCAAGCTTACAGTTCCGGCGGGTCTGGTACGCCTGCGTATCCTGAACGCGTCGAATGCGCGCGTGTATGATTTCCGTTTCACCGACGGCAGGCAATTCCACCAGGTCGCGAGTGACGGCGGCCTTCTGGCCCGCCCTCTTGCCATGGCCAGCCTGCAACTCGACGGTGCCGAACGGGCCGAGATCGTGGTCGAATTCTCGGACCGGTCACCTGTTTCTCTTGTCTCGCGCGACATCGGGATGAATGGCGTAATGAACGGGGGCATGATGGGTGACAGGGGCGGCTCCATGATGATGGGCGATAGAGGCATGATGGGCGACCGCGGCATGATGGGGATGGATGGAAACAGTGGTGCGCCGCTCGAGATCATGTCGTTTGATGTAGGCGAAGCTGCGCCCGCCGGCCCCACCCGCCTGCCCACCTCGCTGCCTTCGGATGCGCCCGCACTCGGCGATCCGGTCCGCAGGCGCAATTTCACCCTCAACATGCACACCGGGGGCATGATGCGCGGCGGCATGATGGGTGGCGGCGGCCAGACGATGGGGATCAACGGTGCACCTTACGTCATGGATCGCATTGATGAGACCGTCCGCGCAGGCGAAACCGAGCTTTGGCGCATTAATGCCGACATGATGATGCGGCACACCTTCCACGTTCACGGGACTTCCTTTCGGGTCGTGAGTCAGAACGGGCGGCCGGTCGACTCGGCGCAGATCGGTTGGAAAAATGTTGTCCGTGTGCAGGGTCCGACCGAAATCTTGCTAAGGTTCGACAAGCTGGCTTCGGAAGAGACACCATTCATGTATCACTGCCACATCCTCGAACACGAGGATGCGGGCATGATGGGGCAGTTTACGGTCACATAACAGGACCCCACCCGCTCGACACCGGGCGTCGTCAAGAGCTTACGTCTTCTTGCGGCGTTCTATCAGGTGCCGGTGTCGCCTTGTTGAAACGCATTACGGAGTATGTCTAGACCCGAACGGAGAACACCTCGCTAAGCTGCGGGTCCGCCGAAGCGGCCGTTCAGTCGCTCGGCAGCATTCGTCAAAAAGGGCTCCTTCGAGACCTTCGCTGCCATCTGCTCCAATGACCGGTACGCTCGCAGACCCTTTCCATCAATATGAACTGGCAGCTGCCTGAGAAGCCTATCCACTGTCACTTTTTCAAATCCGCATGAGTGCATCGAAGTCGATTTCTTGCTTCTGTTCGTCACTTATATCCGGCCGGGTTTCCGATACCGGCCGGGGCCCTTGGACGTCCCACATCACCGCATGTGATCCTGTCCTCCAGCGATAAACCCAACCAACAACACTGCACCCATCGGTCCCGATCAGATTGGCGATCGCGACGCCCTCACCCTTATCTTCGTTCACTGTTTACTGACTTCCTGCACTGTGGCGCTGCGAATTGCGGTGTGGGTTTGCAGAGCGTTCACTACGACCGCGCGCCGGGCTTCGTTGATGTTGGCTACCTGGTCCTCAATGAGGGAATGATCATCAGACCGGGGAAATGGGTTCCGGTTCTCTCAACAATTCATTGGCTTCAAATCCTGTGGTCGGGCTCCGTGGCGGCTTCGACGATCGCCAGAAGCTGGAACGGATCAAAGCCGATGGCACGCGCCAAAACGACCAGCTCGACAACGTCGACCCGGCGCTGACCGCTTTCAAGACGGGCAATAAGGGACTGGTGGCATCTGAGCCTGTCTGCCAAGTCTTTCTGACCAAGGCCCGCTTTGACACGGGCGTCGACCAACGCCTGACAGAGTGCCACTTGCCCTTTGCTTCTGATTGTTTTTGCCACGCGTCACATACCTTTTGTGACGTCGCTAGCGGATGAAATCTGTTATCTAAAAAGT
>NZ_APKE01000025.1 GCF_009835145.1 Profundibacterium mesophilum KAUST100406-0324
GCGTGCCGGACCTTCTCCCATGGAATTGGCAGCCATCGGAGCGCCAACGCGCCGCATGACCACGGCCTACGCCGGATGCTTACGATGCATAGGCATCGGATACGGTACAAATGGCACAGCACTTTCTACTTTCAGCAGCGTCTCGCACCCTCTCGCTTCGTCAGATCTACAAGGCGGGCGAGGATGCGGCCTACGAGACCTTCTGCAAGATGCGTTGGGCCGAGACCGATGGCGAGGCGATCTGCCCCCGTTGTTCGCATGACGAAACGTACAAGATCACCACGCGCCGCAAGTTCAAGTGCAAGGCTTGCGCCCACCAGTTCAGCGTCACTAGCGGCACGATCTTCGCCAGCCGCAAGATGGATTTCGTGGATCTGCTGGCCGCGATCTGCATCATCGTGAACGCCTCCAAGGGCGTCAGCATGATCCAACTGAGCCGCGATCTGGACTGCCAGTACAAGACGGCGTTCGTCCTGGCTCACAAGCTGCGCGAAGCAATGGCGCAGGAAGTTCAGACGGGCGTTGTCCTTGACGGTCACGTTGAAATTGACGGCGCGTACTTCGGCGGCCATATCCGCCCCGAGAACGTCAAAGCCAACCGCGTTGACCGCCGCTTGAAGCGTCACCAGACCGGACAGCGCCGCGTTGTCGTCGCGCTGCGCGAGCGCGCCGGTCGCACCCTTCCGTTCGTTGCCAAGCACGAAGGCGAAGGCGTGGCATTCTCAATCGAGAACGTCAGCCGCATCGCCACCATGTCAGCCGACGAAGCGTCCCACTGGGACATGCTCCACGCCGGCTGGATGGTGGACCGTGTGAACCACTCGGAAATCTACAGCGACCACGGCAAGCACACGAATATGGTAGAAAGCTTCTTCTCGCGTCTGCGCCGCATGGTGCAGGGCCAGCACCACCACGTCAGCCCGCAGTACCTTCACCAGTACGCGAACCACGCCGCATGGCTTGAGGACAACCGCCGCACCGACAACGGTACGCTGGCGCACATCATGGTGTCGAACTCAATGGACGCCCCGGTCAGCCGGTCTTGGAAAGGCTATTGGCAACGGGCGGTGTGATCGCCCGTTGCCATGTGTGTTCAGTTCTTCGACAGCCCGATCTTCGGATTCGCAGCCGCCAGCATTTTTGCGCCGATGGGAGCTTTGATCTTACCGCCTTTGACTTGCCCGTTCAGGTACGTGGGAAAGTGTTCGGCAAGATACTCTTGCTTGAACCATGCCCTGAACTCAGCAAGTGCATCGTCAGGATAGCACCAAGGGTGTTGGGGATTTGAAAGAGCCTGCGGAAAATAATCCGGATAGTTATGCTCGTACTTTTCCCTCATCCCGTAGACCGCTTCGAGATTCTCTTTTTTCCACTTTGCGCCCCACCGTTGCCCTACGCTGATGTCAGGGACGATATGCGGTCCAACCGATATCCCTGCCTTGATCATCGGAACAATGATCCCAGCGATCTCGCGGAAAATACTGAAATACCCAAAGGGAACAGAATCCGCGGTTAGCGTCACCCTGTCATGGAACTGCCGCCAAGAGATATCGACCGCATTGGTAGGGTTGTAGCCGACGTGGGCGTAAACAAAATCGCTTAGGCCCTTCTTGGCAAGAGTTCTGTAGCTTGAAAGCGCGTGGTCGCGAGTTCCCTGCTTTGCTTCAAAGGCGTAGTATTCAAGGATCGCCATGCACACGTGGGCAGGGATCGCATGGTTGATGGTGCCGTCTTTGACTACGGCGTAAAACGACAGAGAATCGTCATAACCCTGCTCCCGAACAATCTCTTTGATCCTTCTTTCGCGAGGCTTCAACGGCTCAGCGGCCCATTGGTCAGTGATCCTTACGATGACGGCATGGTCCACACCACACATCCGGGCGAGTCCGCGCATGTTGAGGAAGGGGGTTCCATCGTTCAGGACCCCCATCCCGACGCCGTCGATTTCCTTTTCCACCACGATTTCGAGGTCGAGTGGGTATTGGTAGCCGGTGACCGGCGAGTTATTTTCTTTCATATTATGCTTTCATATCAATCACTTAAGGTGGTGACGTGAAAGCCTGCACAATCCCGAAAAAATCTTTTAGGATGATCCTTGCAAAAGAGAGTTCATGCAAACTTTCGTCGGTTCTGGGGTTGGTTCCAGCCTCCCCAGAACCATCATAGCAGATACGACGACGCCCGCGAAAGAATATCTCATGGGCCACTTTGGCTGTTAACGGATCTTCCACACATACCGCCGCATCCGGTCCTTCTCGCGACTAACCGTCTCAGATTCCTTGAGCGTGTGCAGGCACTGGTACAGCCGCTTGTAGACCGTCCTGTAGGGCAGGCCCTCGGCTTCCGCGATGTGCGCCGCTATCTGCGGCCCTGTCTTCGGTCCGTCGCGTAGAGCCGCCAGCACAGCGATCCGCAGCTTGCCCCTCTTGAACAGGCGTTCCGTCTTCACCGGCACATGGGCCACTTCATGCCCGCGCAGGCGCAGTAGCTCGTCCACCTCAGCCAATCCAGGCGCACCGTCGCGCAGGCACTCCGCTCGGATATAAAGCAGGGCGTTGCGGATGGTGTCCTCTGACACGCGGCCTAGGCGAAGTTGTTTCATGCCATCAGGATAGCGGTTACAACCGTTGTATGCTTGGTGCGTTTGCTACCTAAGGCCGCAGATCTGCCATGACGAGATCCATGTCAGCCTGGGCGAGACGGAACTGGCCCGCTCCTTCAACACCATCGAGGCCCTGCGCGCGCATCCGCGCCTCGCGACCTTCATCGCCTGGGTGGCGAGCCGGCCTCCGGGCTTTCATTCGCGCCGCGCGGGGAGCCGCAGGGGGCGCCGTTCGCGCCGCTGATCTCATGGGGCCGCGCCGCCGCGAAGCATCGCCTTGATCGCCGCGGCATGGCCGGGCGATGCGCCGCAGGCATCCGCGCAAAGCGCCTGCGCCGTCTGCAGCAGTGTATCGGATGCCGCGATGCGTTCGATCAGTCCGATGCGCAGCGCCTCCTCGGTGCCGATCCGCGCCCCGGCCAGCAGGATCAGGGCGGCACGCGCCGGTCCGACCAGCGCGGTGAGGCGGGCGGGGTCCGATGGCTGTGGCAGGAAGCCGCGTTTCATCACCGGGTAGAATATCTCGCTTCCCGGCACGGCGATGCGCAGATCGCAGGCCAGCACCATACCCAGCGCGCCTCCGGCGGCCGTGCCGTTCAGGGCGGCGATGCTCGGGCAGGGCAGGGAGGCGATGGCGCCCGAGAGCGTCTCCCACAGGGGCGATGTCGCAAGTCCCGCGCGCGCCTGCGCAAGATCGGCGCCGGCGGAGAAGACAGCGCCCGTGCCCGTCACGATCACCGCGCGTGCGCCGCGCGCCCCCGCGACATGCCCGATCAACGCCTCGAGCATGGGCGCGGTCAGCGCGTTGGCCTTGTCGGGCCGGGCGAGGCGGATCGTGACGATCCCCTGCGCCTCGTGGCAGTCGATCACCGCGACAGGCCGATCTTGGTCCTGATCTCTTCCTCGCGCAGCGAGATCTCATCGCCCAGATGCGCGTCGGCCTCCGGGCCGCACATCCACAGGAGCGCCCTTGCCGGCCATTCCGCCGGGATATGCGCCGACCAGTCGAGCTGGCTCACGGGGTTGATGCCGCTATGCTTGATCTCGCGCTGCATCTCGGTGGCGACGGTTCCGGGCGACAGGCCCATGATGCGCAGGCCGCGACCGCTGTTTTCCAGATGCGCCGCACGCGTCAGCATCGCCGCGCCCGCCTTGGCCGCGCAATATTGCGACCAGGCCTCGACGGGATTGTGCGCCGCGCCGGAGGAAACGGTCACGATGGTGCCCGAGCGCTGCGCGCGCATCACCGGAAGGGCGGCGCGCATCCCGTGAAACACACCCTTGAGGTTGATGTCGATCGACTGGCTCCAGGCATCGGGATCGACCTCCGACAGGTGGGCGATCGGCTCGATGACCCCGGCATTGTTGATCACGACATCGAGCCCGCCGAAGGCCGCGCGTGCTGCCTCGAACGCGGCCTGCACCTCCCAGAAGCGCGACACGTCGCAGGGGATCGCGATGGCCGTATCGGGGCCAAGCTCGCCCGCCAGCTCGGCGATCGCGTCGCCGCTGCGCGCCAGAAGGGCCACCTTCGCGCCGGCCTCGGCGAAAACGCGGGCCGTCTGCGCCCCGATCCCGCGGCTCGCCCCGGTGATGACCGCCGTCTTTCCAGTCAAGGCTCCCATGAAATCCTCCTATGGCATTCCGCCTGAAGGCTATCTGCCGCGGACGCGATGATCCAGCGCGAAGCGAGCGGGAATATCGCGCCCGAATGCGCCGCCCCGGCGCGGCGCGTGACCCGCGCCGGACCCGAGCGGGCCGCAGAGGCATGGCACGGGCATGGCACGGGCATGGCACGGGCGCCCGCCCGGGCCTTGCCTTGCGCTTGACCCCGGCGGCGCGCCCTCCAATTGTATGGGCAGTGACCGCCAAGAGGGGTAGAACGTGCTTCGCAACATCATTCGCCGGAACGCTCTCGGGGCCCCGGTCGTCGTCCATGCCTTCGCAGTGCTCGCATGGAGCGCGGGCCCGGCCGCGGCGCAGATCACGCCTGACGCGCTGTGGGAGAGCTGGAAGTCGCTTGGCGCGGCCTCGGGACAGACCCTCTTGGCGGACCGGCAGGACCGCGAGGGCGGCGCCCTGCAGCTGCGCGAGCTGACGGCGGAGGCGATCCTGCCCGACGGGGTGATGCGCACCCGTATCGACATGGTCCGGCTCGCACCCAATCCCGATGGCAGCGTCGCGATCGAGGTCTCGCCGCGCTACGATATCAGCTTCCTGCCCGCGCCGGGAGATCCGGCGGGGATGCGGGTCGACCTGACGCTGGTGAGCGAGGGGCTCGAGATGACCGCGCGGGGCGACCCGGCGCGCGTGCGCTACGACATCGAAGCCGATGCGCTGCGCGTGACATCGGTTCCCGGCCCGGCCGACGCGCGCGCTCCGATCGACCTTGCGTTCACGTTCGAGGATGTCAGCGGCCTTTACGGCGTCGCCGGCGACGGTTCCGCGCCCGGCATCACCTCCGATCTGCGGGCCGCGCGGGCCGCGCTCACGCTTTCCGCGGTCGATCCCGAGGGCGGCGGCGGGCGCGCGGCCCTCACCGCCAGCTATGACGACGTGACCCTCGCCGCCCGCAGCGACGGCTCGGGTCCGGGCGGCGATGTCGCCGCGGCGCTGCTGAGCGGAGAGGCCACGGCCCGCGCCGCGATCGCCCATGAGGGCGGACGCTTCGAGCTGACCTATTCGGGCGGCGGCAGCGAGAGCCGCATCGCCGGAAACAGCCGCGGCGGCGGTTTCGATTCGGCGGTCGAGGACGGGACGATGCGCTATGCCCTGCGCTCCGACGGGCTCGCCTTCGAGTTCCTGTCCGAGCGATTGGGACTGGCGCCGATCGGCGCCGCGTTCGACCGGCTGCGCGCACGCGCCGAGCTGCCCGTGGCCGCCTCCGACGCGGCCTCTCCCTTCGCGCTTCTGCTCGATCTGGCCGGCCTGACGCTGTCAGAGCCGATCTGGACGGTCCTCGACCCGTCGGGGGTCCTGCCGCGCGATCCGGCAAGGCTCCTGCTGGAGATGGACGGAACGGCGCAGGTGACCGGCGATCTGACCGACCCGGCGGCGCTTGCCGAAGGGGTGCCGCCGCTCGAGCCGCGGACGCTGGAGCTGCGCGACCTGGCGCTGTCGGTCGCGGGGGCCGAGCTGAGCGGGACCGGGACGCTGACCTTCGATCCCGAGGACAGGCACAGTTATCCCGGTTTTCCCGCCCCGACCGGTGCCGTGCAGCTCTGGTTGAAAGGCAGCACGGGACTGATCGAGAACCTTGCCAGGATCGGGGTGATCCCGCCGGGACAGGCGATGGGGGCCCAGATGATGCTCGGCATGTTCGCATCCCCCGCCGAGGCGCCCGACACCGTGCGCAGCCGCATCGAGTTCGGCCCCGACGGCACCATCACCGCCAATGGCCAGCGCCTGCGCTGAGCCGCGCCCTTGCACCCTCGCACACCCACGCTTAGGTCCAGAGCTGACCCGCAGGAGCCATCGCAATGTCCGACCGTCTTGAACAACTCGCCTCAGACCTGCTCGCGCAGGCCAGGAAGGCGGGGGCCGACGCGGCCGACGCGATCGCCGTGGACGGCACCTCGATCTCCATCGACGTGCTCAATGGCCGTCTCGAACATGCCGAGCGCTCGGAGGGTGTCGATATCGGTCTGCGGGTCCTGATCGGCCAGAGGCAGGCCTGCGTCTCGGCCTCCGACATCAAGCCCGAGACCCTCGCCACGATGGCCGCGCGCGCGGTGGCGATGGCCCGCGAGGCCCCCGCCGACGACACGCTCGGCCTCGCCGATCCCGACCAGCTGGCGCGCGAATGGGACCTGGCGGCGCTCGACCTGGCCGATCCTGCCGCCGAACCCGATCCCGCGACGCTCGAGGCGCTCGCCTGCCGGGCCGAGGCCGCCGCGCTGGGGGTCGAGGGTGTCTCGCAGGTGCAATCGGCGAGCGCCGGCTACGGGCGCCGGGCGATCCATGTCGCGGCGAGCAATGGCTTCAGCGGCGGCTACGCCCGGACCGATACCGCGCTCTCCTGCGTCGCGATCACCGGCAGCGGCAGCGGAATGGAGCGCGATTACGACGGCGAGACCCGCATCTACGCCGCCGACATGCCCGACCCCGAGACGATCGGGCGGCGCGCCGGCGAACGCACGGTGGCCCGCAACGGCGCGCGCCGTCCCAGGACCGGCGCCTATCCGGTGATCTATGACGAGCGGATCTCGACCGGGCTGATCGGGCATTTGCTGCAGGCGGCCAATGGCGCGGCCGTGGCACGCGGCGCCTCCTGGTTGCGCGGCGCGCTCGGCACGCAGGTTTTGCCGGAGGGGCTCTCGATCATCGAAGATCCGCGGCGTCCGCGCTGTGCGGGATCGCGGCCCTTCGACGCCGAGGGGCTGCCCACCACGCGGCGGGCCATCGTCGAGGACGGCGTTCTGTGCGGCTGGACGCTCGATCTGGCCACGGCCCGCAAGCTGGGGATGCGCAGCACGGCGAACGCGGCGCGCGGCACATCCGGCCCGCCGGCCCCCGTGACAGGCAACATCTCCTTGACGCAAGGCACGCTCAGCCGCGAGGCGATGATGCGGGAGATCGGGACGGGGCTGCTCGTCACCTCGATGCTCGGCAGCTCGATCAACCCCAACACGGGCGACTATTCGCGCGGCGCGTCGGGCTTCTGGATCGAGAATGGCGAGATCGCCTATCCGGTGAACGAGATCACCCTGGCCGGCTCCCTGCCGCAGATGCTGCGCAGCATCGTGCCGGCCAATGACGCCCGCCCGCATCTGAGCCGCCGCGTGCCCTCGCTCCTGGTCGAGGGGCTGACCCTTGCCGGCGACTGACCTCCCCCTTCTCATAGACGCGGTGCTCGCCGCGGCGGAGATCGCCCGCAAGCACTGGCGCTCCGATCCGCAGGTCTGGGGCAAGGCCGACAAGAGCCCCGTCAGCGAGGCCGATCTCGCGGTCGATACCCATCTGCGCAAGACGCTGATCGGGGCGCGACCGAGCTATGGCTGGCTGAGCGAGGAGAGCGCCGACAGCGCCGAGCGGCTCGCGGCGGAGCATTGTTTCATCCTTGACCCGATCGACGGCACCCGGGCCTTCGTGGCCGGACAGACCGAATGGTGCCATTCGCTTGCCGTTTGCGAAGGCGGGCAGATCACCGCCGCCGTCATCTACCTGCCGATCGAGGACAAGCTCTACTCGGCGGCCCGCGGGCAGGGCGCGATGCTCAACGGCAGGCCGATCGGCGTGTCGGAAGCCGGCGATCCGCATGCCGCGCGCATCCTGGCCTCCGGTCCGACCCTCTCCTCCAGGAGCTGGCGCGGCGCGGTGCCGGGGATCGACAGGGATTACTGCCCGCCCATGGCCTACCGCCTCGCCCTCGTGGCCGAGGGGCGCTACGATGCGATGGTGACGCTGCGCCCGGCCTGGGAATGGGACGTGGCGGCGGGCGCCCTGATCGTGGCGGAGGCGGGGGGGCTCGTCACCGACAGGCACGGCGCGCCGCAGCGCTTCAACTCGCCCGGGCGGCGCACCGACGGGATGCTGGCCGCCCCGTGGTCCCTGCACGAGCGGCTGCGCGGCGAGCTGGCCTGAGCGTCTCGCCCCGGGGCATGGGCCCCGCGGCCGCCCCGGCGCGCGTGATCCCGAACGGCGCAGGGGTCCGCCGGTCCGCACCGCTTGACGCGCCTGCACCGGGGCGTAGTCTGCGCGCGAAACGCAACCGGAGAGCATAATGACCCAGCGTCTGCACCTCGTCTTCGGCGGGGAACTCGTCGATCCGTCGGAAAACGTCTTCAAATCCGTCGACGACATCCATGTCGTCGGCATGTTTCCCGATTACGCCAGTGCCTACGGCGCCTGGAAGCGTGAGGCGCAGCGGACCGTGGACAACGCCCACATGCGGTATTTCATCGCCCATATCCATCGCCTGCGCGACGAGGAGACGGCCGCGTCACCGACCGAGGAAATCGGTGTCTGAGGTCCGGCGCCGGCGGGCATGAGCCTGTCCTTCGCGCAACTCCTTCGCCGTGCCGGCGCGGAGCGCGCGGCGATCGCGGCGCGGCGCAAGCTGGCCGCGCCCGGCGCGGATGCGATCCCGGGTGACCTGGACGAGAGCCTCGGCCGAAGCCGCGCGGAGCGTCCGGGGGGAACGCTATTGTGGGTGCATCTGGCGCCGGGGGTCGATCCGCGGGGGATCCGCTCCCTGCTGGCGGCACTGCGCCAGGAGCATCGCGACCTGTCATGCCTGCTGAGTTGCGACGAGCCTTCCGCGCTGCGCGCGGCGTGCGGCGAGGTCCCCGGCGAGCGGGTGGTCGCCGCGCCGATCGACACCCCGGCCATCGCGCAGCGTTTTCTTTCCCATTGGCGCCCGGACATGGCGATCTGGGTGGGCATGGACATGCGTCCGGCCCTCGCCGGAGCGGCCCTCGACCGTGGGGTCCCGATGGGGGGCATCGATCTCGACCTGCGCGCTTTGCCGGGGCGATTTCGCAAGGGGGGCGCGCGGCAGCTCGCGCGCTTTCGTTTCCTGCTGGCCAGCACGCCCCCGCCCGCCGGCCTCGAGAGCCAGCTTGGCCGGGCGGTCGAACGGGTGGGCCGGTTGCGTCCGCTGCAGGCGCCGCTGCGCTGCAACGAGGGTGAGCGCGAGCATCTGGCCGGGTTGCTTCTGAGCCGCCCCGTCTGGCTCGCCGCGGGCTTGCGCGCGGAGGAGCTCGCCGCGGTCGCCACCGCCCACCGGATCGCCAGTCACCTGTCGCACCGGCTTCTGTTGATCGTGGTGCCCGAGGCGCCCGAAGAGGGCGCGATGCTGCGCGACCGCCTCGCCGCGCAGGGCTGGCGCTGCGCGCTGCGCTCGGCGGACGAGGAGCCGCGGGACGACACGGCGATCTACGTGGCCGATACGGCGGGCGAGGATGGCCTTTGGTATCGTCTTGCCCCGATCAGCTTTCTGGGCGGCACGCTCTCGCCCCCGGCCGCCGGACGCGATCCCGGCGCCCCCGCCGCGCTCGGCTCGGCGGTCCTGCACGGGCCGGCGACCGCGGCCCATGCCGACAGCTACGCGGCCCTGCACCAAGGACGCGCGGCGTGGCGCGTGCGCGACGGGGAGGACCTGGGCCGGGTGGTGGAGCGGTTGCTCTCGCCCGAGAAGGTCGCGCGCCTCGCCCATGCCGCCTGGATGGTCACGACCGATGGGGCGGATGCGTTCAACCGCGCCCATGAGCTGATCGAGGCGATGCTCGACGAGGTAAGCCAATGAGCCTGCGGCCTCCTGCCTTCTGGCAGCGCCCGGCGGCCGATCCGGGTTGGGCGGCCCGCGCGGCGGCTCCGCTCTCGGCGCTCTACGCGGCGGCGACGGCGCGCCGGGTGGCGCGGGCGCCGCGTCGCCGGGCCGGTATTCCGGTGATCTGCGCCGGGAACATCAACGTGGGCGGCACCGGCAAGACCCCCACCGTGATCGCCCTGATCGAACGCCTGACTGCGCGGGGACGGGCGCCGCATGTGATCTCGCGCGGCTATGGCGGCAGCGAAAGCGGCCCGCTCCGTGTCGATCCCCTGCGCCATGACGCCGCGCGCACCGGCGATGAGCCCCTGCTGATCTCCGCCTTCGCGCCCTGCTGGGTCGGGCGGGACCGGGCCGCCTGTGCCCGCGCGGCCGAAGCCGCGGGAGCGCAGGTGATCCTCATGGATGATGGCTTCCAGGATCCGGCCCTGCACAAGGACCTCGCCGTGGTGGTGGTCGATGCGGCGGCGGGGTTCGGCAATGGCCGGGTCCTGCCCGGCGGGCCGCTGCGCGAGCCGGTCGCGGCGGGAATGGCGCGTGCCGACCTGCTGCTTTCGATCGGGCCGCCGCAGGCGCAGGCGCAGTTCGACGCGGCGCTGGGCGACCATGCGGAGGGTGCGGGTGTGGTGCGCCTGCGCGGCGCCCTGGAGGCGCTGCGGACGGGAATGGAGTGGGAGGGCATGCCGGTCTATGCCTTTGCCGGCATCGGCCGCCCGGAGAAGATGTTCGAGACCTTGCGCGACCTCGGGGCCGATCTGCGCGGCACCCGTGCGCTCGACGATCACCAGCCGCTCAGCCGCGCATTGATGAGCCGGATGGAGGCGGAGGCGGCAGCCCTCGGCGCGCAGCTCGTGACCACGGAGAAGGACGCGGTGCGCCTGCCGCCCGAGTTCCGCGGCAAGGTCCTTGCCCTGCCGGTCAGGCTGAAGCTCGCCGATCCGGCACCGCTGGACGCGGCGCTCTCGGCGCTGGGCCTCTGAGCGCGCCGCGTCAGCAGGCGCCGCGATCCTTGCGCCCCGGCGCGGCGCGCAGGGCCGGCCCATCCGCATCGAGCTTGGGCGAGGCGCGTTCCGGCAGGGTGCCCTGGCCTGAGAAGCGGAAGGGTGCGCGCACCGTGGGAATGCCGTCCACATGCTGCAAGAGGCCGCGATCGCGCACCTGCGGATCGTCGAAAACCTCCGCCATGTCGTTGATCGGCCCTGCTGGCACGCCTTGCGCCTCGCAGGCGGCCAGAAGCTCGGCCTTGCTGTGCCGCAAGGTGGCCTCGGTCAGCCGGCGCGTCATCTCCGCGCGGTTCTCGATGCGGGCCGAGTTCACGTGAAACAACGGTTCGTCCGCCATCTCCGGCAGGCCGAGCAGGGCGCAGAAACGCTTGAACTGACCGTCATTGCCGACCGCGATGATCAGCCAGCCATCCTTGCAGTCGAAGACCTGGTAGGGGGTAAGGTTCTGATGCGCGTTGCCGATGCGGCCCGGAGGCGTGCCGGTCACGAGGTAGTTCATCGCCTGGTTCGCGTTGATCGCGACGGCCACGTCGAGCAGCGCCATGTCGATATGGGTGCCGATGCCCGTCCGGTCCCGCTCGCGCAGTGCCGCGAGGATCGCGGTGGTGGCGTAGACCCCGGTGAAGATGTCGGTGACGGCGACGCCGACCTTCTGCGGCTGGCCCTCGGGCGCGCCGGTCACGCTCATCAGTCCCGACATGCCCTGGATGATGTAGTCGTAGCCCGCCCGGTGCGCGTAGGGGCCGGTCTGCCCGAAGCCGGTGATCGAGCAATAGACGAGGCGGGGGTTGAGCGCCGAGAGCGCGGCATGGTCGAGCCCGTATTTCGCCAGCCCGCCGACCTTGAAGTTCTCGATCAGCACGTCCGCGTCGGCCACGAGATCGCGCACGAGGGCCTGTCCCTCATGGGTGCGGAAATCGCAGGCCACCGAGCGCTTGCCGCGATTGCAGCCATGGAAATAGGAGGCCGAGCGATCACCGTCGCGCTCGATGAAGGGCGGCCCCCATTTGCGGGTGTCGTCGCCCTCGGGGCTTTCGACCTTGATGACCTCGGCCCCCAGATCGGCCAATGTCTGGCCGGCCCAGGGACCGGCCAGGATGCGCGCCAGCTCGACGACCTTCAGACCCGCGAGCGGCGCCTGCACGGCGCTCACTCCGCCAGTTCGGCGTCGAGGATCTCGGAGAAGTCCTCGTAGTTCATGTTGCTGTATTTCTTGCCGTTGATCACGAAGGATGGGGTGGAGTTGATGTCGTCGGCCTTCGAGGTCTCCTCGAAGCGGGCCACCATCGCCTGGGCCTTGTCGGCATCGCTCATGCAGGCCTCGATCCGGTCTTCCTCCAGCCCGGCGGTCTTGCCGAGCCGCCGCAGATTGTCGGCGACCTGCGCCGGCTCGCCCTTGGTCCATTCCGACTGCTGCTCATAGAGCAGGTCGGCGAGGCCGAAGTAACGGGCCGGACCGCCGCAGCGCGCCAGCATCCCGGCCCACAGGCCGTAGCGGTCGAAATAGATCTCGCGGTAGATGAAGTTGATCTTGCCGGGGTCGATATACTCGGATTTCAACTCCTTGAGCGGGCCGGCATGGAAGTTCTTGCAATGCGGGCAGGTGAAGGAGGCGTATTCGATGACCGTCACCTCGGCATCGGGATTGCCCATCGACATCTCGATCACCTCGGTGGCCGCCTCCTCGGCCGTGTCGATCGCGCCGTCCTGCACGGCCTTTGCATCCTGGGCTTGCGCGGCGGAGCCGAGCGTCTGGGGGGAGAGGCCGGCGGCGCCCATGATCAGGGCGGTCGTCGCGGCGAGAAGGGCAAGACGGGTCATTCAGGATCCTTTCGTGGTGTTGCGCGCAGTAAGGATGTTTTCGCCAAGGGCTTCAAGGGCCGCCTTGAGCCCCGGATCGCTGACCGCCGAAGCGGTTTCGGCGGCGCGGGCGCGCAGTTCGGGATCGCGGCGGGGCGCATCCGGCGCCGGCGCATGGCCGAACTGCACCGCGCCATCGGCGAAGCCGGTGGGCGCGGTCTGGGTGATGAAGATGCGGCTGATCGCGTTGTAGCCGTAGCAGGCGTTCACCCGCTCCAGGATCCGCGCCTTCGACATCTCGAGCATCTGCGCCTGCGCGCCGGTCGTCAGGACGGTGAGCGTCGCGCCGAATCCCTTGCGGCCATAGCGCACGTCGACAGGACGGGCGACGCCGGCGAATTCCGGCCCCACGATCTCGGCCCAGTGGGTCAGCAGGCGCGTGACCGCGAATCCCCGGCTCTCCCCGGCTTGCCGGATACGTGTCTGCAGCAGGCCGGCGGCGCTGCGAAAGCCCCGGCTGGGACGCTTGGCTTTGGAATTCGGGCCCTTGTTCATGATCGCCATTCTATGGCCCTCGCCGGCAAGTGCCAGAGGCAACAGCGCCGCGGCGATCACCATGATGCGACCGCGTTCACCGGGGGAGGGCGCGGCGGGTCTTCTTGTGGATCGCGGCGCGGGTGGCTACCTGCTGCGGGGGCGCGGCGGTTGCAGGAAAAGCGCGGATGAATGTGGCACGGATCGAGGCGGAGGCGGGCGCGGCGCTCCTGCACTGGTATGACGCGCATGCGCGGCAGATGCCCTGGCGGGTGGGTCCCGCGGCACGCGCCACGGGGCAGCGCCCCGATCCCTACCGCGTCTGGCTCAGCGAGGTGATGCTGCAGCAGACAACGGTGGCGGCCGTGCGCGGCTATTTCGAGCGGTTCACCGCGCTCTGGCCCGATGTGCTGGCCCTCGCCGCGGCCCCGGACGCGCAGGTGATGGGCGAATGGGCGGGGCTCGGCTATTATGCACGGGCGCGCAACCTGCTCAAATGCGCGCGGGCGGTGCGCGATCTGCATGGCGGGCGGTTCCCGGCCGATCACGACGCGCTTCTCGCCCTGCCGGGGATCGGACGCTACACCGCCGCATCGCTCGGGGCGATCGCCTTCGATCTGCCCCTGACGGTCGTGGATGGCAATGTCGAGCGGGTCATGGCGCGGCTCTTTGCCGTGGAGCAGCCGCTTCCCGGGGCCAAGCCCGCGCTGACCGACCGCGCCGCTGCCCTCACCCCGAAGCTGCGTCCCGGCGATCACGCGCAGGCGGTGATGGACCTGGGCGCGACGATCTGCACACCGCGCCGGCCGGCCTGCGGGATTTGCCCGCTGATGGACCTGTGCATGGCGCGCGCGGAGGGGCGCGCGGCGGAGCTGCCGCGCAAGCTTGCCAAGAAGCCCAAGCCCGTGCGCGAGGGGGTGATCTTCGTCGGGCGGCGCGCCGATGGCGCCTGGCTTCTCGAGGAGCGCCCGCCCTCCGGGCTTTTGGGCGGGATGCTCGGCTGGCCCGGAAGCGACTGGCTGCCCGCCGGGGAGGGGGGCGCCGATGCGCCGCCGTCCGTGCCTCCCGTGCCGCCCGTTGCGGCCGACTGGCGGATGCTCGATGCCGGGCTGCGCCACACCTTCACCCATTTCCACCTGCATCTGTGCGTGCAGATCGCGCGGCTGCCGCAAGGCAGCCTTCCCACCCGCGGCCGTTTTCTCGAACCTGGCGCCTTTCGCCGCAGCGATCTGCCGACGGTGATGCGAAAGGCGCATGACCTTGCGCTCCCCGCGCTCGATGCGATTGAGCCCGGCTTCCGCTAGGCGCTATGCTCGCGGCATGAGACAAGGGGAGCAGCACATGCACCGACTGGCCAATGCCGCACCGTTCTGGATGTCCCTCGGGCTCGTGCCGCTGGCATGGGCGGGGGCGGTGTTCGGCGGATGGCTCGTCCTGCTCGTGCCGCTCTGCACCTGGTATCTCTTCTCGGTGCTGGATGCGCTGATCGGCCATGAGCGCGGCAACGCGGACCCGCTCACGCCGGACAGCGCGCTGCGCTGGCACCGCGCGATCACGCTCGTCTGGCCGGTGGTACAGGCCTTCGTGATCTTCGGCCTCATCGCCTATACCGCCCGCGCGCCGCATCTCGGCGGATGGGAGAGGCTGGGTCTCGCCTTCGGGGCGGGGGTGATCAGCGGCACGATCGGCATCACCTATGCCCATGAGCTGATGCATCAGCGCAACCGAATCGAACGCTGGCTGGGCGATCTTCTGATGGGAATGGTGCTCTATTCGCATTTCCGCTCCGAGCATCTGCTGGTGCATCACCGTTATGTCGGAACGCCGCGCGATCCGGTGACGGCGCGCTACAACGAGGGCTTCCACCGCTTCTTTCCGCGGGTCGTGATCGCCTGCTGGCGCTCGGCCTTCGCGGCGGAGGCGGCGCTGCTGGCGCGGCGCGGATTGCCGGCGCATCATCCGCGCAATCCCTTCTGGCGCTACCTGGCGCTGCAACTGGGTTTCATGGCGCTTGCCATCGTGCTGGGGGGATGGACAGGCCTTGGCTTCTTCGTCTTCCAGGCGCTCGTGGCGATCTGGCAGCTCGAGCTGGTCAATTACGTCGAGCATTACGGGCTGACGCGCAAGCACTTGGGCGGCGGGCGTTACGAGCATGTCCTGCCGCGCCATTCGTGGAACGCCACGCACAAGGCGTCGAACTGGCTGCTGATCAATCTGCAGCGTCATTCGGACCATCACAGCCGGCCCGACCGGCGCTTTCCGCTGCTCCAGGCGCATGGACCCGAAACGGCGCCGCAGCTTCCCTTCGGCTATCCGGTGATGACGACGCTGGCGATGATCCCGCCGCTCTGGCGCCGGCGGATGAACCCGCGCGTGCGGGCCTGGCGCGCGGCCCATTACCCGGAGGTGGAGGATTGGCGCCCCTACAACACCGGCGCCAATCCCGCCCCGCGCTAGCTCACTCGGCGCGCCTCGTCTCGAAGCGCAGGCCGGCCGCCGTGCGGTTGGCGAACCCGGCCCAGTAGGTGTGCTCGGGCTTCGGCGTGTCGTCCTCCTCCATCGCCCAGACCCCGTCGGCGGCATTGGGTGTAAGCGAGAGGAAGGTCTTCTTGTCCTCCTCGCCCTTCAGGTGCAGGTCGAGGAAGGCGGTGGAGAAATGCTGCAGGATGTTGTTCATCCGCACAGTGTCCCAGACCGCGTCGGCGTAATGCTCGAAGGGCGGCCAGCCGAGCTTCTCGGACTGCGCCCAGGCCTCGCGCGGGGCGGGGAAGGGGGCGGCGGCGTTGTGGTTGGCGTTCTCGAAGGTCAGCAGGTGCCGCTCGGTACCCGTCGTCTCCTCGAAGATGGTGCGGATGAAGGGATATTCGGAAACATCGTCGACACTGCCCGCCACCAGCATCAGGGGCGTGGTGATCGCGCCCAGCCCCTCGGCATCCCAGAAGTCTCGGTTGCGCCCCCAGGGGCCGATGGCGATCACCGCCTTGACCCGCTCGTCGGGCAGGGCCTCGTGGCTTTCGCTGCCGGCCGCGTTGATCTCCAGAAGTCCGGCGGGCGGCGCGTAGCGGCCCTCGAGCGCGGCCTGCGCGACGCCGGCGCCCGCGAAGATCAGCGCCCCGTAGCCGCCCATCGAATAGCCGATGACCCCGGTGCGCTCGGCATCGGTGATCTGCCCGACATCGTCCGTCGCGCTTGCCAGCTCATCGAGCACGAAGGCCTGGTCGCGGGGTCGGTTCACAAGGGTCGAGCCAAAGGCCGCCATGTCCGAATAGGTCGAATCGCGATGGTCGATCGAGGCCACGACATAGCCCTTGGAGGCGATGTTCTCGGCCAGGTGGCTCATCAGGAAGCGATTGCCCGGATAGCCATGGGAGACGATCACCAGCGGGTAGCTTCCCTCGGCGGCGGGATCGGCATCGCGTGCGGCGCGGCCCGTCAGCGTCACCTCCGTCTCGCCATCGCGCAGCACCGTCTCGTAGTCGGTGCCGGGCCGGGTGCCGTCGGCTGCCGGATACCACAGCTCGACCGTCAGCGCGCGGTCGTAGCTCGGCTGCGCCTCGGGGGTCGCGTTGACGATGTCGGGAACCCCCTCGCGCGTCAGGGTGAGGGTCCTGACCCCGACCGCGTGATCGCCATAGGGGGCGAGCTCGGGCGCATCGGGGCGGATGCTGTCGATGGGGGTCTGCGCGATGGCCGGCGCCGCGGCGAGCAGCGCCAGCGCGGCTGTTGCGATACGTTGCATGGGTGGTCCTCCCTGAAGGTTGCCTGTCAGCACCCTTACGACCCGGGAGGACCTTTGCAAGCGATCAGGGATCGTCGCCGACACGCACAAGTTGCTTGCCGAAATTGCCGCCCTCCAGCATCGAGATGAAGGCATCCGGCGCCGCCTCCAGCCCTTCTGCGATGCTCTCGCGGTAGCGGATGCGCCCGTCCTTCACCATCGGTGCGACCTCGGCGAGGAATTCGGGATAGAGATGCATGTGATCGAAGATGATGAAGCCCTCGACCTTGAGGCGCTTGACCAGGATGGCGCGCCAGGCCGCCGGCAGGGACATCGCCTCGTCCAGCCCGCGCCCCGAATACCAGGCGATCATGCCGCATAGCGCGATGCGGCCGTGATCGTTCATTCCCGACAGGGCCGCCTCGAGGGTCTTGCCCCCGACATTCTCGAAATAACCGTCGACGCCGCCGGGCGCCGCGGCGGCCAATGCTTCCTTCAGGCCGGCCGCATCGAGCGCCTTGTGATCGAGGCAGGCGGCGTAGCCCAGCTCGGAGGTGGCATAGGCGCACTTTTCCTCACCACCCGCGACGCCGATCGCCCTGGCACCCTTGATCTGCGCGAGCTGCCCGGCCAGCGTGCCGACCGCGCCGGTCGCCGCAGAGATCAGGGCGGTCTCGCCTTGCTGGATGCCGATGATGCGGTTGACGCCGACCCAGGCGGTGATCCCGGGCATGCCCAGCACGCCGAGCGCGGTCTGGATCGGTGCGATGGCGGGATCGACCTTGCGCAGCGCGTCGCCGGGCAGGGCGGCGTGGCTGGTCCAGCCGAAGGCGCCGAGCGCGATGTCGCCCTCGGAGAAGCCCGCGTGGCGCGATGCGATGACCTCGCCGACGGCACCGCCCTCCATGATTCCGCCGATCTCGACCGGGGGGGCGTAGGATTTCGCGTCATCCATCCGGCCGCGCATGTAGGGATCGAGCGAGAGCCAGATGACGCGCACCAGCACTTCGCCTTCGGCGGGCTCGGGCATCGCGGTCTCGGTCAGGGCGAAATTCTGCGCGGTGGGCTGCCCTGTCGGGCGGCTGGCGAGGGTCATCGAGCGGACGGTCTGTGACATGATGCGTTCTCCTTGGGCCTGACCTCTATCTAGGCGGGCGAGCGGCTGCCGTCACGGCAGAAGCTGGGGCAGGGCGGCGAAAAAGCGCGTGGCGCAGCCGGGCACCGTGCGGCGGACCTGTCCCGGAGCCCGCGCTCGGCATGCACCCGACCCGCCTCCGACCGGCCCCGCCGCGACCCGCCGCGCCTTTGCCGGGGACATGCTCCGGTGCCCCGCCGCGACCCACCGGGGGGGAGCGTCGAGCCCGTCCGGATCCCGGCGGCTCCCGACATGCGGACGGGCTCAGCCCAGTTCGGCGCGCAGTTGCTGGCGCAGCAGGTCGATGGGCACCATCTGCCCCTCCCGGCGAAAGCTCCAATAGGTCCAGCCGTTGCAGCTGGGCGCGCCGTCGAGCGCCGCGCCGACCTGGTGGATGGAGCCGCGGATGTCATCGGCGATGAGCGTGCCGTCCACGCGCACCTTGGCCATCTGTCCACGCGCGTTGACCAGCATCTCGCCGGGCCGCAGCAGCCCGCGTTCGATCAGCTGGCCGAAGGGGATGCGTGGAAGGGCACGCTTGGACTGCGTCACCTCGAGGGTGGCGCGGTCGTATTTGCGCACCTTGTCGAGGCGCGCGCGCGCGGCATCGCGGTAGGATTTCTCACGCTCGATGCCTATGAAGTCGCGACCCAGCATCTTGGCCACGGCGCCGGTGGTGCCGGTGCCGAAAAAGGGATCGAGAACGACATCGCCGGGATTGGTGGTGCCGAGCAGGACACGGTGCAGGAGCGATTCGGGCTTCTGGGTCGGATGCGCCTTGTCGCCGGCCTCGTCCTTCAGCCGCTCATGGCCCGAGCAGATCGGCAGCACCCAGTCGGAGCGCATCTGCACCCCTTCGTTCAGCGCCTTCAGCGCGTCGTAGTTGAAGGTGTACTTGCTGGCCTCCTGCTTGGAGGCCCAGATCAGCGTCTCATGCGCATTCGTCAGCCGCTTGCCGCGGAAGTTCGGCATCGGGTTGGACTTGCGCCAGACGACGTCATTGAGAATCCAGAAGCCCTGGTTCTGCAATTCGGCCCCGAGGCGAAAGACGTTGTGATAGCTGCCGATCACCCAGATCGCGCCATGCGGCTTGAGGAGCCGGCGCGCGGCGGCGAGCCAGTCGCGGGTGAACCTGTCATAGGCGGCGAAGCTCGAGAACTGGTCCCAGGCATCGTCGACGGCATCCACGCGGCTGTTGTCGGGGCGATGCAGGTCGCCCTTCAGTTGCAGGTTGTAGGGCGGGTCGGCGAAGATCAGGTCAACCGACGCCTCCGGCAGACTGTTCATGACCTCGATACAGTCACCGGGCACGATTTGGTTAAGCGGCAGCTCGGCTGCCCCCGTCGCGATCTTCGTCGTCATCTCGGCCTCGTTCATTGCGCCGTTGGGCGACGCTTTCATCTTGTGGATAAGAAGATGAATCATGCGCGAATCAGGGTCAATTCCCTTTGTGAATCAAGGCCTTGAAGAATTCCCTTGATACAAGATGTTGTGGACCGGCCTGAAGCTGCGTCTATGGTGGGGGGTGACGCCGAGCAATTGCAGCCCCCCGTGATGGGCCAAGGTGCCGTATCCGGCGTTGCGTTCCCATCCGTAGCCGGGAAATTTCACCGCGAGTTCCGCCATCAGGTCATCGCGCCAGACCTTCGCCGCGATCGAAGCGGCGGCGATGCTCAGGCTCAGCGCGTCGCCGCGAACCAGCGTGTCGGCCGGGCAGGGCAGGCCGCCGGGATGCCTGTTGCCATCGATCAGCGCGTGATCGGGCGGGGCCGGAAGGGCCGCGACCGCGCGGCGCATCGCGAGCAATGTGGCCTGGAGGATGTTGATCTCGTCGATCTCCTCGACGCTGGCGCTGCCGATGCCCACCTCCGCGCATTCGGCGATCCGGGCTGCGAGCGCGCGCCGCCGCAGCCGGGTGAGGCGCTTGCTGTCGCGGATCCCATCAGGGATCGCCGCGGGATCGAGGATCACAGCCGCGGCGACGACGGGACCGGCCAGCGGGCCGCGGCCGACCTCGTCGATGCCGCAGATGCGGGTGCGCCCGGCGTGGTGCAGGGCGCGTTCTCGAATGAAATCGGGTGGCGGGGCAGGCGGCATGGTGCTCCTACTGAAGTGTTTGCGCGCCCCTGCCAAGGGGTCTCACGAGGCGGGAGCCATGACGGCCCCCGCCCCTTTCACCGGCGCTGTTGGAGATATGCGTGAAGCACAGGCCGGCGAATTCGCGATCGGCGGGGCGCCTCAGAGCGCGCGCCAGCCAGCCTTCGAGAGGCAATCGACATGATAGACGGTGCGCTCGCGGCCCGTGCCCGGTACGCGGGCCGTGCAATGGCGCGGCAACCGGTCAGCGTCGACCATCTCCCGCTCGAGGCAGGATTTCGAGAAGACCTGCGCCGCAGTGCCGTCGAAAGGAACCTCGCGCATGCAGGCCGGCGGCAGTTGCCCGTCCCGCTTCGGCACGACATGGCGGCCATTGCGGTCCGGCGTGCCGTTCAGCGCGGCCTGCCTGAGCATGGCCGGGCCCGAAAGCTGCTGCGCGATCACCCGCCTCTCGACGGCCGCGCCCATGGTTCCCACCATCATCAGCGATGTGAAGATGCCGCCGAGATCGAGACTGCCGGCATCGCCCTTCACCGGAAGAAGACCGAGTGCCAGGGCAACCGCCGCGGCGGGGAGGGTCTGTCGGTGCATGGAATGTCCTTCCTCTGTCTGGCATCGGGTCGTGTCGGGCGGCCCCGAACATGGCCCGGCCCGCCTGTGGCCGGTGGTCCTGAAGGGGGGATGCAGGCGAAGTCTTGTCGAAAACATGGCGGGCGGTCCCGTTCAATCTGCGTGTCCCGGCGGATCGGAGCCGAACTGTGGCGAGCCTGTCACCGGGGCGCGATGACAGGCAATGACAGCGCGCGGTTATCCGATAACAGCCCGATCTTACCGTTTCGTGAGCGCGGAACCTCGCCGCCCGCCATGCTTGTCATTGCATGACAGCGCCGGCCGGCGGCATGTTGGACCCGAACGCGCCGCTCTTTCCGACGAGGAAGCGCGCCGCGCCGCCCCTTGACCCTTCGGGAACGCACCATGCTCAGAATGCTCGCCCCCTTCCTGCTCGCCTTGGCGCTGATCGGCGTCGCGGCCGCCGCCCGCGCCGAATGCTATGCCGACTACAAGGCCAAGACCGACGATCCGCTGAGACTGCATTACGGCGTCATCGCCCTGCCGGAGGAGGCTTGCACGCCTGAGGCCGCGCCGCGGCTCATCGCCGAGCGGATCGATGGTGAAGGCTGGACATTGCTCAAGGTCATGGCGATCTTCGACGCGGATGGACTTGAGGAGCGCAGGACAAGTGCTGGCGACTATTTTCTCCGCTACTGACGCGCGGCGCTCGTCGATGCGCATCGTGACGCTGGGCATCGGGGCGATCGTGACGATCCTGCTGGGCGCGGCGCTTCTGCTCTTCGTGAACCTGCCGGACGCGAACGCCTTCAACGCGCGCGTCGAAGCCCTCTTCGTCGAAAATGCGAGCCTGACCTCGGGCGAGGACATACGGCTGCTCGAGATACTGGCCCAGTCGGGGACGTCTTTCTCGGACGTGCTTGCGAGCTATCGCTCGATCATCTTCGTGCTCCTGGTCTTCGCGACGGCGCTGCTCGTCGCCTGCCTCGTGTTCCTCGTGGCACTTGTCACGGTGAACCGCCGGATGAGCGAGATCGAACGGGCGGGCATCCAGGTCTCCTCGCTCCTGATCAGCCGCGAGCAGCGAACCGTCTATCTCAACAACATGGAATTCAAGCTGACCGAGGCGGCGATCGAGACGCTCGGCATCCTGGCCGAAGCGCGGATGGACGAGGATGTGCTCTCGGGTGCGCAGATCGAGGCGATGATCTCGGGGAGGCGGCCGGATGATTGCGACGAGGCGGCAGGCGCCACCCGGATCAAGCGGCTGCGCGATGCGCTCGGCAACCAGATCGTCAGCGAGCTTCTGGTCAAGACCATCGCCCGCAAGGGCTACATGCTGTCGATCGACAAGGACGTGATCCGCATGGTCTGACCGCCGCCGGGGATTCGGCGCCGGCCCGCCGGCCGCACTCGAAGGGACGGCCTAGGGTGAAACGGCGGCATGGCGCAAGGTGTCGGGCGGGGGCGCGATCGGCCGGCGGGCGCGCGCTTGGCTGGCCTGCGCCTCCGGCGGAGGTATTTGAAGCGAATGTGAAGAGTAGCCCGGCGGCGGGTGCAGGATCGACCGCCGCGATGCGGGGCCAAGGGGTATCCAGCGCCGGGATCCGAAACGCAAAAATCCCCGCCGAGGCGAGGATTTACCACGAGTTTCCGCGTTGGAAACCTGCTGCCGGAGCGATCAGCCCTGACGAGCCTTGAAGCGGCGCTGCGTCTTGTTGATGACGTAGACGCGGCCCTTGCGGCGCACGACACGGCAATCGCGATGCCGGTTCTTCAGCGAGCGGAGCGAGTTGCGGACTTTCATCGGCCCTCTCCCTATCCTGTGCGGCGCGGGTGGCGCCTGTTTCAACATGCCGGCGAGCCGGCGGTTCATTCGGGCCTCGGTGGTGGGCGATACTGGGATCGAACCAGTGACCCCTTCGATGTCAACGAAGTGCTCTACCGCTGAGCTAATCACCCACTTTACCGACGCTTGCCGCCCTTTCAGGCCCGCTCGGGAGAGCGAGACGCGGGATCGTTTCCGCGCCGGTGCCGGGTCTATAATTGGAAGCGGCAACCTGTTCAAGGCCTTTCGGCGCCCCATCTTCATCGCCTATAGTTTGGCCGTGAAGGAGTGCACCCGTATGGTCAGGTCCCCGTACCAGTTGACGATGCCGCAAGTGCGCAGCACGAGCGTGATCTTCGCGTCTCCGCATTCGGGCCGGGATTACCCGGCGTCCTTCCTCCGGCGCAGTGTCCTGGACGCGCACGCGATTCGCTCCTCGGAAGATGCCTTCGTCGATCAGCTCTTCGAATCGGCCCCCTCGGCCGGCGCGCCCCTCCTGGCGGCCTCAACCCCGCGGGCCTATCTCGATCTCAACCGGGCGCACGACGAGCTCGACCCCGCCCTGATCGAGACGGTCCGCCCCATCGGTCACAATCCGCGTGTCGTCTCCGGGCTCGGCGTGGTGCCGCGCGTGGTGGCCGGAGGGCGGTCGATCTACAGCGGCAAGATCACCCTGAACGAGGCGCAAAGACGGCTGCGCGATGTCTGGCAGCCCTATCACGATCAGCTCGGGGCCTTGATGGACGAAAGCATGAGCCGCTTCGGCGAGGCGATCCTGATCGATTGCCACTCGATGCCGCACGAGGCGATCGAGACCATGGGCGAGCGCGGCACCCGGCGTCCCGACGTGGTGCTCGGCGACCGGTTCGGGGCGGCCGCCGCGGGAGATGTGGTCGACCGCATCGAGGCCGCCTTCACCGCGCAGGGCCTGTGCGTGTCGCGCAACGCACCCTTCGCGGGAGCGTTCATCACCCAGCATTACGGGCGGCCCGCGCGGGGGCGCCACGCGGTGCAGGTGGAGATCGACAGGGCCCTCTACATGGATGAGCGGCGGATCAGGCCGCATGCCGGCTACGGCCCGCTGACGCAGATCCTCGCCAAGGTGGTGGAGCAGATCGCCGAGATCGGCCGGTCGGACATTTCCCTGGCCGCCGAGTAGCGGGTCCGGTTTCAGCGCAGCGCGCGTCCCTTGACGATCGCACCCGCGCCGAAGCGGGCGCGGATCGCATCGGCGGCGCGTTCGGCTTCCGCCCGCCTGGCCGCGCCGGGATCGAGCAGGTCTCCGCTCGCATCGGCCCGTCCAGCCGGCACGAGCGCGCCCAGCCCGACACCCAGCAGGCGGAAGGGGGCGGCGTCCATCGACTGATCGAGCAGCGCGCGGGCGGTCCTGTAGACGTTGTCGGCGATCTGCGTGGGTTGGCGCAGCGTCAGGCGCCTGGCCAGCAGGGCGTGATCGTGACGCTTGAGCTTGAGGGTCACGACGCCGCCGGCCAGACCGCGCGCCTTCGCGCGCCCGCAGACCTTCTCGGCCAAGCGCCAAAGATGGCCGTCGAGTATCTCGACATCTCCCAGGTCGGTATCGAAGGTGGTCTCGTTCGACAGGCCGCGGGTGGGGGCATTCGCGGTGACGCGGCGCCTGTCGTGCCCGCGCGCAAGGTGCCACAGGCGCTCGCCCATTCCGCCGAACCGAGCGACGAGATCGCGCTTTTCCCAGCGCAGCAGGTCGGCGAAGCTGCGGATGCCGGCCCGCTCGAGCGCGCCTTGGGTAACGGCGCCCACGCCCCAGATCAGGCTGACCGGACGCTCGCGCAGGAATTCGGCGGTCTGCGCCGCGCCGATCACCGAGAAGCCGCGCGGCTTGTCGAGGTCGGAGGCGATCTTGGCGAGGAACTTGTTGTGGCTGAGCCCGATCGAGCCGGTGATGCCGATCTCGCTCTGCATCCTGGCGGTGAGCCGCGCGAGCATCACGGCCGGCGGCGCCCCATGCAGCCGCGCGGTGCCGCTCAGATCCATGAATGCCTCGTCGAGACTGAGGGGCTCGACCACGGGGGTGAGCGCGTTCATCATGTCGCGGACCGCGCGGCTCGCCTCGGCATAGGCGTCGAATCGCGGCTTCACGATCACCGCCTCGGGACAGAGCCGGAGCGCCTGGAACATCGGCATGGCGCTGCGGACACCCTTGATCCGGGCGATGTAGCAGGCCGTGGTGACGACGCCGCGCCGTCCGCCGCCCACGATCACGGGCAGGTGACGCAATTCGGGGCTATCACGCTTCTCGACGCTGGCATAGAACGCATCGCAGTCCATATGTGCGATGCCGAGCTCGAAAAGTTCGGGATGCACGACGAGCCTGGGGCTGCGGCACAGCGCGCAGCGCGGCGCGGCGCCCGGAGGCGTCGCGTCGGAATGGGACAGGCAGTCGCGGCACAGGCTGGGCATGGAGGCGGAATGCACAAAGAGGGGCGGAGAAGACGCGATCAGTCTAAAGCCTTGTGGCCCGGACCGACAGAGGATTTCAGGGGGGCCAAGCTCGCGATCCTGTGCGGCACCTCGCTTGTCACGCTGCTGCGCGACGACCGCCCCGACATTCCCTTTCCGGGACAGTGGGATTTTCCGGGTGGTGGGCGCGAGGGGGCCGAGACGCCGCAGGATTGCGCGCTGCGCGAGACCCGCGAGGAGACGAGCCTCGTCCTTGGCGCGGATGATCTGATCTGGGCGCGGCCCTACGGCACGGCGCCCGGCTCGGTATGGTTCTTCGTGGCCCGCCTGCCGGGCCTGCGCCCCGGGGCACTGCGGCTGGGCAGCGAGGGCCAGGAGCTGCGGCTGATGGAGATCGCGACCTTCCTGCAGCATCCCGGCGCGATCCCCATGTTCCAGAACCGCCTCGCCGATTATCTCGGCCATGAAGGCGGCGCCGAGGGCGCGGGGCCACAGCGCGCCGCGTGATGCCGCGCAGGCTTGGCCCCTCCGGCGGAATGGGGGTAAGCTCGCGCCGAGCCATAGGAAAGATCCGCCATTGACCGATGATCCCACCATCCCGCCGCGCCGGCCCCTGACACTCAGGGATGTCTCGGAGGCGTCAGGCGTCAGCGAAATGACCGTGAGCCGGGTGCTGCGCAACCGCGGCGACGTGAGCGCGGGAACCCGCGACAAGGTGCTGGCCGTGGCAAAATCGCTCGGCTACGTGCCCAACAAGATCGCCGGGGCCCTCGCCTCGAGCCGGGTCAACCTCGTGGCGGTCGTGATCCCCTCGATGTCGAACATGATCTTTCCCGAGGTGATGACCGGGATCGGCGAGGTCCTAGACGATACCGACCTTCAACCCGTGGTGGGCTTCACCAACTACCTGCCCGAAAAGGAGGAGAACGTCCTCTACGAGATGCTGTCCTGGCGTCCCTCGGGCGTGATCGTGGCGGGGCTCGAGCATTCGGAGGCGAGCCGCGCGATGCTCAAGGCGGCGGGCATCCCGGTGGTCGAGATCATGGATGTCGACGGCGAGGCGATCGACGCCGTGGTCGGCATCTCCCATCGCCGTGCCGGTCGCCACATCGCCGAGGCCATCATCAGGCAGGGCTATGAGCGGATCGGCTTTCTCGGCACGAAAATGGCGCTCGATTACCGGGCGCGCAAGCGCTTCGAGGGCTTCACCGAGGCGCTTGCCAAGCACGGCCTTGAGGTGATGGACCAGGAATTCTACGAGGGCGGCTCGGCGCTTGCGAAGGGGCGCGAGATGACGGCGAACATCCTCGCCCGCAGTCCCGATCTCGATTTCCTCTACTACTCGAACGACATGATCGGGGCCGGCGGACTGATCCACTGTCTTGAAACGGGGATCGACGTGCCCGGCAGGCTGGGCCTTGCCGGCTTCAACGGCGTCGAGCTGCTCGAGGGCCTGCCGCGCCGCCTGGCGACCATGGATTCGGAGCGGATCGAGATCGGCCGGGCCGCGGCCAGGATCATCGCCGCGCGCGCCTCTGGCGAGATAACCGAAGGCGGGCAGAGGGTGACGATGGAGCCCAAGCTGCAATACGGCGACACCCTGCGCCGCTACAAGGCGTAGGCCGCGGCGCGGCGCGGCAGTCACCCGCGCCGCCGCGCCGCGCGTTCGCGCCACAGGGTGAAAAGGCCGGCAAGCACCACGATCCCCGCACCGAGCGCCACGTTCGGCGCGATCGCCTCGCCGAAGATGCCGACCCCGATGAGTGCGGCGAAGACCAGTTGCAGATAGGCAAAGGGCTGGACCGCGCTCGCCTCGGCCACCTCGTAGCAGCGGATCAACAGGTAGTGGCCGGTGGCGGCCGTCACGCACAAGAGCGCCATCCAGCCCCAGTCGCGCGGGTCCATCGCCTCCCAGTTCATCAGCCCGAGCGGCGTGAGCACCACCGCGCCGACCGTCCCGGTCCAGAAGAAGCTGGTGGCCGCGCTGTCCTGCCGGGCCACGTAGCGGGTCATCAGCCCGTAGAGCGCGAACATCAGGGCCGCCGCCAGGGGGATCAGCGCCTGCGGGGAGAAGACGGCGAAGCCGGGGCGCAGGATCACCAGGATGCCGGCAAAGCCGATCGCGATCGCCCCCCAGCGGCGCCAGCCCACAGTCTCGCCCAGGAGCGGGCCCGAAAGCGCGGCCACCAGCAGCGGGTAGGAGGCGAAGATCGCGTGGGACTGCACCAGTCCCAGCGCGACGAAGCCCACGACCATCACGCAGACCTCCGCCGCCAGAAGCACGCCGCGAAAGGCCTGCGCGAGGGGTTGGCGCGTGGCGGCGGTGCGCGCCAAGCCGCCGGGCCGCCGCGCCGCCATGGCCAGTACGAAGGCGGCGAAGAACCAGTAGCGCACCGTGATGATCATCAGCACGTTGTACTGGCTGGCCAGGTGGCGCGAGATGCCGTCCTGCGCGGCGAAGATCGCGGTGACCGCGACCATCAGCCAGATACCCTTCTGGGTGTCGCTTCCCGTCACCGCAGCACCGCCCGGCTCATGTGCCGTTTGCGCCCGTAACCCGGCACCCGCGAGACCTCGAAGCCGGCGGCGGCGAGATCGCGGCGCACCGCGCCCGCAGCGCTGTAGGTGGCGGCGGTGCCGCCGGGGGCGGTATGGATGGCCACCGCCTCCAGAAGCGGCGCGGCCCACAGGCCGGGATTGCGCGCCGGCGAGAAGCCGTCGAGGAACCACGCATCGGCCAAGCCGTCCCAGGCCGGAACAGTGACCGCCGCATCCCCGACGATCACCGACAGGTGCAGCTCGTCGGTCCTGAACTCGCGCCGGCCGGCGGCCCATGCCGCACGCAGCGGCGCGCCGAGCGCATCGTCGATGCCAAGCGCCCGGTGGGCGCGCGCCATGTCGGCGGCCGCCATCGGGAAGGCCTCGAAGCTGACGAAGCGCAAGGGGCCGGCGATGCCCGCGCGGCGCCAGGCCTGCCAGGCGCAAAGGACGTTGAGCCCGGTTCCGAAGCCGAGCTCGGCGATGCGGAAACCGGGAGCGAAGCGTTCCGGCAGCCCGTTGCCGCCGAGAAAGACATGCGCCGTCTCGGCGGCGCCATCCTCGAGCGAGTAATAAGGATCATCGAAGAGCGTGGAGCGCGGCACCTCGCCGGTCCACTCGATCTGTGCCGTCTGGTCTGGCATGGACATCTGTCATAGGCCTTTCGCTGCGGCGCGACACTGCGCCGGACGGCGCGCGATGGCAACAGGGGCCGCATGGCCCCCGAAGCGGGCCCCGCGTGCCCCGCGACACGGGAGACGGAGCGTTCATGCAGATCACCATAAGAGGCGCCGGCATCTTCGGGCTGTCCATCGCCTGGACGTTGCGCATGGCAGGGGCGCAGGTCTCGGTGATCGATCCGGGGGGGCCGGGGGCGGGTGCATCGGGCGGCATCGTCGGGGCGCTCGCGCCGCATGTGCCGGAAGCATGGAACGACAAGAAGGCCTTCCAGCTCGACAGTCTCCTGATGGCGGAGCGTTTCTGGGCAGAGGTCGCGCGGGCGGGCGGGACATCCCCGGGCTATGCGCGCAGCGGACGGTTGCAGCCGATCGAGGATGACGCGGCCCTCGAGCGTGCCCATGCGCGCGCCGAAGGGGCGCGGACGCTGTGGCGGGGCGAGGCGGACTGGACGGTGCTGCGCGCTTCAGATGCGGGCGGCTGGGCGCCTGTCTCTCCGAGCGGCTGGCTGATCCACGACACGCTCAGCGCACGGCTGCATCCACGCCGCGCCTGCGCCGCGCTCGCCGCCGCCCTGGCGCGCAACGGGGTCGAGATCACCCCCGAGGGCCGCGAGGGGGACTGCGTGATCCATGCGACGGGTGCGGCAGGACTGGCACGGATTCCGGGACCATCGGGCCCCGCCGGGCCGCCCGCCGGCACCGGGATCAAGGGGCAGGCGGCTTTGCTCGATGCCTCGGTACCGGCGGGCGCCGCTCAGATCTTCGCGGGCGGCGTGCACGTGATCCCCCATGCCGACGGGACTGTCGGCATCGGCTCGACGACGGAGCGCGACTGGAGCGATCCGGCCGCCACCGACGGGGCGCTCGACACGGTGATCGCCCAGGCCCGCGCCGCGGTTCCGGCGCTGCGCGATGCGCCGGTGATCGGACGCTGGGCCGGTCTGCGCCCGCGCGCGCGCAGCCGGGCGCCGCTTCTGGGGCCCTGGCCCGGACGCCCGGGTCATTTCATCGCCAATGGCGGGTTCAAGATCGGCTTCGGCATCGCGCCCGGCGTGGCCCTCGCGATGACGCGTCTCGTGCTCGAGGGGGTGGACACGATCCCGGCGGGATTCGCTCCGGTGCCGCCGCGGGAAGGCTAGTCCAGGCTGGCGGTCATGATTTCGCGCCCGTCTGCCGCCCGTACCCAAAGATCGCGGCCCGCCCGGCACAGCGTCGCCCCTTCGCCGGCAATCAGCGGAGCGGCGGCGCGGAATGTGAACCGCCGCAACGGCCCCGCGAGCGCGTCCGCCATCAGCATCAGAAGCTGCGCGAGCAGCGGCCCGTGGACCACGAGGCCATCGTAGCCCTCCACCTGCCTGGCGTAATCGGCATCGTAATGGATGCGGTGGCCGTTGAAGGTCAGGGCCGAATAGCGAAAGAGCAGGGTGCTCGAGAAATCTTGCTCGGCGCTCTGCGTCTCGTCGCGGCGGGCGGGGATCGGCTCGGGCGGGCGCGCATCCGGGCCGGGCTCCGCGCGAAAGACGAGATCCTGGCGTTCGGTGACGCGGATGATGCCGTCCTGAACGATCTCGTGCGTCAGGGTCTGGAAGGCGAGGGGGCCGCTGCGCCCGGTCTTGAAGCTGAGCGGACCGGGAATGGTGCGGCGCTGCGCGCGGCGGCCGCATTCGAGAGAGTGCGCGAAGTCCAGCCTTCCCCCGGCCCACATTCGCCGCGTCAGCCCCGCATCGGCAAGGGCGGGCGGGCGTGCCGGATGGCCGTCGCGCCCCAGCCGCGCGGGCGGGAGGGGATTCCAGAAATAGACCTGGTGGAAGAAGGGCGGCAGGGGATCCCCGGCACGAAAGGGCGGCCCATCGAGGTTCAGCGCCGCGCGCAGCGCGTCGGCGCGCGCGGGATCGAGATCGTCGGACGTCTCCGAGACCTGCATGCCATCCCGCATGCCGGCTTGACGCGCGGCGCTCACAGGCCCGCTTCCCGGCGCAGGATCTCCATCGCCGCGGTCAGCGTGGCCAAGCTGCGCGGATCCTCGAGCCGGCCGCTGGCCAGCACCGTCTTCGAGCCGGCGAGCATCACCTCCGGCCCCGCGCTGAAACGCGGTCCGTATGGCACCATCGCAAGGCGCAGGGCCGAGAGTCCCCGTGCCCCGCCAGAGCGGCCCGAGGAGGCCGACATCATCGCAAGCGGCTTGTTCCTCCAGGGGGCGCCCTCGGTGCGGCTGACCCAGTCGAGCGCGTTTTTCAGCACGCCCGAGATCGACTGGTTGTATTCGGGCGACGAGATGACGACCGCATCGGCCTGCGCGATCTGTGCGGCGAGGCGCAAAACGGGCCCGGGGATGCCCTCGGCCTCCTGCAGGTCGGCATCATAGAGCGGCATCCGCAGGTCGGCGACGAGGGAGGGGCCACCGAAGAGACGCGCCGCCTCCGCCAGCAGGGTGCGGTTCGTCGCCTCGCGGCGCAGCGATCCCGATATGCACAGCAACATTGGCGCTCCTCCCCAGCCCAGTTCGGACCAACCTGGCCCAGTTCGGCCCCGGCCCGGCGAACCGATACCGTTATCTTGCTACGCGCAAGCGAGGGGCGGTGCAAACGCGGTCGGGGCCTTGGGCAAGAAGGCCCGCCGCCGGGGGCTTTCGGCCCCCGGACCCCCCGAAGGTATTTGCCGCGAAGATGAGGAAGGAGGCGTGCGCGGGGCTTGCACAGCTTCCGCCCGCGCCTATCTGCCTGTCATGAAACCCGCACGTCTTCGCCGGGCGGGATACAGTCTTGCCGAACGCCGCTCTGATTCGGTGATCCACGTTATCGGTGTCGGCGCGGCGCTGCTCGGCGTTCCCATCCTGATCATGGCCGTGATCTCGGAGCGTGGCGATACGGCATCGCTGGTCGCGATCTCGATCTACGGGGCGAGCCTTCTCGCCATGCTGGGGTGCTCGGCCCTCTACAACACCCTCCCGGCCCCGAACTGGCGCCCCGTCCTCAAGCGGATGGATCATTCGGCCATCTACATCAAGATCGCCGGTACCTTCACGCCCCTCGTCGCGCTGAGCGAGGTGCCCGGGACGGGGCTTCTCATCGGGCTGTGGCTGGCGGCACTCGCCGGGGCAATGCTCAAGATCGCCTCTCCCGACCGGCTGCGCTGGCTGGGGCTGACGCTCTACCTGGGCATGGGATGGGGGGGCGTCGCGCTGGGCGGCGAGGTTTTCGGCGCGCTGAGCCCGGCGGCCTTCGCGATGGTGACCGCCGGCGGGCTTCTCTACACCGCCGGGGTGGTCTTTTTCCTGTGGGAGGCGCTGCCGTTCCACTACACGATCTGGCATGTCTTCGTGCTCGCCGCGACGCTGCTCTTCTTCGGCGCGGTTCTTACCGAGATCTGAGCCCGCCGGCGCGTCAGAACTCCACCCCGATCTGTGCCTTGATCCCCGAGCGGAACGGATGCTTGACCAGTTCCATCTCGGTTACGAGATCGGCGATCTCGATCAGGGGTTCCTTGGCGTTGCGCCCGGTGAGCACGACATGGGTCATCTCGGGCTTCTCGTCGCGCAGGAAGGCCACGACCTCGGCGACATCGATATAGTCGTAGCGCAGGGCGATGTTGATCTCGTCGAGCAGGACCATGTGGTTGGCCGGATCGCGGATCAACTCCTTGGCCTTCTCCCAGGCCGCCTGCGCCATCTCGGTATCGCGGCTGCGGTCCTGCGTCTCCCAGGTGAAGCCCTCGCCCATCGTGTGAAACGCGCAGATGTCGGTGAAGCGCGACAGGATGAGGTCGCGCTCGCCGGTGCTCATCCCGCCCTTGATGAACTGCACGACGGCGCATTGCATGTCATGGGCGATGCAGCGGAAGATCATCCCGAAAGCGGCCGAGCTTTTGCCCTTGCCCTTGCCGGTATGGACGATCACCAGCCCCTTCTCGTCGGTCTTGGTGGCCATGATCTTGTCGCGGGCGGCCTTCTTCTTGATCATCTTGGCCGCGTGGCGGTCGTCGTCCTGGGCGGGTTTGTCGGTCATCGAGGGCTCCTTTGTTCAGGCGGCATGGTGGGGGCAACGCGGCGCCGGGGCAAGATGCGCGGCAGGGCCGGGGGCGGCGGCGTGCCGATGGCTCATCGGCTGGCCGCCGCGCCGCCCAGCGCGTCGATCAGGCCGCGCGCCGAGTTCGAGCGCGGGGTCCACAGGCCCCGCTCGATCGCCTCTCCCAACCGCTCCGCGATCTCGCGCAGCGCGGGCGCGTTATGCTCGTTGATGAACTCCCGCGTCTCCTCGTCCTCGAGGAACGCCGCGTGCACCGCGTCGAAATGCGCATTGCGCACGGCGCCGGTCGTGGCGGCGAAGGCGAAGAGGTAATCAACCGTCGCCGCGATCTCGAACGCGCCCTTGTAGCCGTGGCGCTTCACCCCCGCGATCCACTTGGGATTGACCACGCGCGCGCGCACCACGCGGGCGATCTCCTCGTCGAGGGTGCGGATCACCGGGCGCTCGGGGCGCGAATGGTCGTTGTGATAGATCGGACGGTCGCGTCCCTGCAAGGTTGCCACCGCCGCCGCCGCGCCGCCTTCGAACTGGTAGTAGTCGTCACTGTCCAGAAGGTCGTGCTCGCGGTTGTCCTGGTTCTGCACGATCGCCTCGGCGTCGCGCAGCCGCGCCTCGAAGCCCGCGCGGTCGGAACGGCCCTCTTCGCCCGCGCCGTAGGCATAGCTGCCCCAGGTGAGGTAGGCCTCGGCGAGGTCCTCCTTTTCGGACCAGAGCCGCTCGTCGATCAGCGCCTGCAGCCCCGCGCCGTAAGCGCCGGGCCTGGAGCCGAAGACCCGCGCGCCCGGCCCCTCGGCGGCAGCGCGCGCCGCGGCGGGATTGACCTCTTCGGGCTCGTCGAGCGCCATCACCGCCCGCGCCGCCGAATCCACGAGGGCGATCAGTTGCGGGAAGGCGTCGCGAAAGAAGCCCGAGACCCGCAAGGTGACATCGACCCGTGGCCGGCCGAGCGCGGTATGGGGAATGATCTCGAAGCCGGTGACGCGCCGGTTGGCCGCGTCCCATGTCGGCTTGACCCCCATCAGGGCGAGGCATTGCGCGATGTCATCGCCCCCGGTGCGCATGTTCGCGGTGCCCCAGGCGGTGAGCAGCAATGCGCGGGGCCAGTCCCCCTCGGTCTGCAGGTGCCGCTCGATCAGCAGGTTGGCCGATTTCCACCCGAGCGCCCAGGCGGTCGGGGTGGGCACGGCGCGGCTGTCCACCGAGAAGAAATTGCGTCCCGTCGGCAGCACGTCGAGCCGGCCGCGCGTCGGCGCGCCCGAGGGCGCCGGCGCCACGAAGCGGCCCGAGAGCGCGGTCAGAAGCCCTTCGGCCTCCGCCGGGCCGCAGGCGCGCAAGGTGGGGCGGACGTGATCGCGCGCGGCGGTCAGAACGGCGGCGCTGGCCGCGCCGGGCGGCGCGAGGCCCGGATCGTCGAGCAGCCGCGCGGCGAGGGCTTCGAGCCGCTCGACGGTATCGCCGTGGCTGCGCCAGGTATCCCCGGATGCGAGCGCGCCCGGTCGCGGGCCATCCCAGGGCGCGGCCATGTCGCAATCGAGCGGATCGAAGCCAAGCTCCAGATCGGCGGCCAGCGCCCGCGGCAGCGACGCATCGCTGCCCGTCCCGTTACCGCGCGGCACCCGCAGCAGGGCTTGCAGCAGATCGCGCTCCTGCACCCCTTCGGGGCTCTGTCCGAAGATATGGAGGCCGTCGCGGATCTGCGCCTCCTTCAGCTCGCACAGATAGGCGTCGAGCTTGGCCAGATCGCCCTCGGCGTCGCTGCCCTTCATTCCCGCATCCACGTCCAGCCCGCTGCGCGCGGCCAGGTCGAGGATCTCGCCGCGCAGATGGGCGATGCGGCGCGGATCGATGCCGGCCGCCTCGTAATACTCGTCCACGAGCCCTTCGAGATCGCGCAAGGGCCCGTAGCTTTCGGCGCGCGTCAGCGGCGGCGTGAGATGGTCGATGATGACTGCCTGCGTCCGCCTCTTGGCCTGCGTCCCCTCGCCGGGATCGTTGACGATGAAGGGGTAGATATGGGGCATCGGGCCCAGCACCGCCTCGGGCAGGCAGTCCTGCGACAGGGCCAGGGCCTTGCCGGGGAGCCATTCGAGATTGCCGTGCTTGCCCATGTGGACGATCGCATCGGCGCCGAATGCGTGGCGCAGCCAGAAATAGAAGGCCAGATAGTTGTGCGGCGGCACGAGGTCGGGGGAATGGTAGGTCTCGGTCGGATCGATGTTGTAGCCGCGCGCGGGCTGCACGCCGATCACCACGTTGCCGTATTCGAGAACCGACAGCTTGAACCGCCCCGTCTCGTCATCCCCCTCGAAGAACACGTCCTCGTGCGGCTGCCCCCAGCGCTCCTCGATCCTGGAGCGCAACTCCCAGGAAAGCGTGCCATAGGCCGCCTTGTAGGTGGCGAGCGGCAGGGTGACGCCGCCGCGGCGCTCGGCCCGGTCGGTCAGCCAGTTGGTCGGCCCCGACAGGATCGCCTGCATCAGGGCATCGGACGTTTCGGGGATGCCGTGCAGCGTATGCCCCGCCTCCTTGAGCCGTTTGAGCACCCCGACCGTGGCGGCAGGCGTGTCGAGCCCGACCCCGTTGGCCAGGCGTCCGTCCTTGTTGGGATAGTTGGCCAGCACCAGCGCGACGCGCCGCCGCTCGGGCGTGCTGGCGCGCAGCCGTGCCCAGCCTTCCGCGAGGCGGGCCACGAAGTCGATCCGGTCGCCGCGCGCCCTGTAGGCGGCAATGGGGCATTGCGTCGCCTCGTCGTAGAAGGCCTCGCCCTTGAAGCTGATCGCACGGGACAGGATGCGCCCGTCGATTTCCGGCAGAGCCACGTTCATCGCGATGTCGCGCGCCGACAGGCCCGAGGCGCGCTCCTCCCAGTCGGCCTCGGAGGAGGCGGCGAGCACGACCTGCAGGACCGGCGCTCCCGCCGCTTCGGGCGCGGCGAGCGGATTGCCGGCGCCTTCGCCGGGATAAGGGCTTCCGGCGCTGAAACTCGTCATGTTGAGGATCACCGAAGGGGGTGATTGCTCGAAGAGCGCGGTGAGCGTGGCCGCCGAGACCGGATCCTTGAGAGAGGCCACGAAGACGGGCATCGGGTTCAGACCGCGGCGCAGCAGCGCCCGGACCATGCGGTTGATCGGGTTGAGCCCGGCGCCCTGCACGAGCGCGCGGTAGAAGACGACCGGCACCACGGGGGCACCCTCGTGCCAGTGCGACCGCAGATCGTCCAGGCCCACGGATGGCGATCCGGGCCAGTAGAGCCCGGCGCGCAGGAGCGGGCGCGCGCCCTCGGGACGTGCGGTGCCGTCCAGCATGGCACGCGCATGGCGCAGGAAATTGGCGCTGTTGGCCTCGCCCCCCTCGATCAGGTAGCCCCAGAGCGCGTCGTAATCGGCATCGCTGACCGTGGAGAGGCCGCGCAGGTCGGGATCGGGGCGGTCGTCGCCGGGCAGGGCGGCGAAGGGGATGCCGGCGGCATGCAGATGGGCGGCGTATTGCTCGAGCCCGTAGCGCCAGTAGCCCGCGCCGCCCAGGATCCGGGCCACGACCATGCGCGATCTGGATGCGCAATCGGCAAGGTGCAGATCGACTGACATCGGATGGCGCAGGTGCAGCAGGCTCGTCAGGCGCAGCGTCGGCGGCGTCTCCATCTCGGCGCGCGCGGCGCTCAGCGCCGCAAGCTCGGTATCGGCGGCGGAGATCACCACCAGGTCGGCGGGGCTCTGTCCCGGATCGACGGGGTCCGTGCCATCGTCGATGGCGCCCGGTGTCGCGGCGAGAAGGTGCATATGGGCTCTCCTGGGAAATCTAGGTTGCGCCGGCGATCGCGTCGCCTCAGCGGGTCAGCCTCTTGTGCATGAAGACACTGGACGGGCCGGCGACATAGGTGCCGAAGGGCGGGCAGGGGATGAAGCCGGCGCGCTCGTAGAGGCGGATCGCCGGGCCCAGCGCATCGCCGGTTTCAAGGCCCAGCCAGCGATGCCCCCGCGCCAGCGCCTCGGCCTCGAGCCGGGCCAGAAGCGCCGCGCCCACGCCGCTTCCACGTGCCTCGGGCGCGGTGAACATCGCCTTGATCTCGGCGCCTTGCATGCGCGGATCGGCCTCCGGCAACCCTTGCGGCGCGAGCGGGGCCAACGCGCCCGTGCCCAGCACCGTGCCATCGGCCCCGCGTGCCACGAGGAAGACGATCTCCGGCCCGGCCAGCGCCTCCGGGCCGAGATAGTGGTTGTCCTCAACGGGAAAGAGCGCATCCATCAGCGCCCGGCTTTCGGCCAGCAGCGCCGCGATCTCGGGACTGCGGGGATCGCCGGGCGTGATGGAAGGGCTCATGCGCGCAGGGCCGTCTCGATCGCCGCACGGTCGAGGCCGGACGCACCGATCACCACGAGCCGCGTCTCGCGCGTGGCATCGGACCCGAAGGGACGGTCGTAATGGCTGTCGGTGCGCGGGCCGACGGCCTGGATGGTCAGGCGCATCGGCTTGCCGGCCACGGCGGCGAACCCCTTGAGGCGCAGGATGCCGTGATCCTTGATGGTCTGGCCGACCCGCGCGAGGAAATCGGCCGGATCGGCGATCTCGCCGCGCGAGACGACGAAGCTCTCGAAAGCGTCGTGCCCGTGATCGTGCCCGTGCTCATGCCCGTGCCCATGATCGTGGTCATGCTCATGGTCTTCGTGGTGATGGTCATGCCCATGACCCTCCCCGTGGGTGTGGTGCAGCTCGCCGCGGGCGGCCATGTCCCGCTCGGCGGCGGCGCCGCGGCCCAGGAGCACCTCGATGGGCAGCGCGCCCTGGCTGGCACGGACGATCTGCACGCCGTCGCGGCTGCCTTCACGAAGCTCGGCGGCGAGGCGGTCGGCCTCCTCGACGCTCAGAAGGTCGCTCTTGTTGACGACGATCATGTCGGCGCAGGCCAGCTGATCCTCGAAAAGCTCCGACAGGGGCGTTTCGTGATCGAGCGTGTCATCGGCGCGGCGCTGGGCCTCGATCGCGGCAAGGTCATGGGCGAACTGTCCGTCGGCGGCGGCCTTGCCATCGACCACGGTCACGACCCCGTCCACGGTGACTTGGCCCGCGATCTCGGGCCATCCGAAGGCCCGCACCAACGGCTGCGGCAAGGCCAGGCCGGATGTCTCGATCACGATGTGATCGGGCCGGTTCTCACGCGCGAGCAGGGCCTTCAATGTCGGAATGAAATCCTCGGCCACGGTGCAGCAGATGCAGCCATTGCTCAGCTCGACGATGTCCTCCTCCGAGCAGCTCTCCTCGCCGCAGCCCTTGAGGATCTCGCCATCCACGCCCAGGTCGCCGAACTCGTTGATCACGAGCGCGATGCGCCGTCCTTCGGCATTGGCCAGCATGTGCCTGATGAGGGTGGTCTTGCCGGCGCCGAGGAAGCCGGTGACGATGGTTGCGGGGATCTTTGCGCTCATGTCGAACTCCGGTAGGAGGTGTGTGATCGGACCGATGAAAGGCCCTTGTCATGTCGAAGCCGGCCGGATGGCAGCTGGTGGTGTGCCGCGGTTGCGCCGGGGACGCCGAGGCGCTTGCGCAAGCTCTGGCCGATCTGCGCCCCGGTGTCGAGGTGGTGCAGGCCGCCTGCCTGTCGGTCTGCGCGGCGCCGGTGACGCTTGCCGCGCAAGGGGCGGGGCGGGCGACATACGTGTTCTCGGGCCTTGGAACGGGCGATCTCGAAGACCTGTCGGCCTTCGCCGAGGCCTACGAGGCGGCGCCGCGCGGCTGGATCGCGGATGCGCGCCCGCTCGGGCGATTGCGCTTTCGCCTCGTCACGCGGGTGCCGGCGCTCAGAACCGCCGGGGCGGGCTGATCGAATGGGCGCGGGCCGGGGCACCGGCTCACCCGTCCCGCGCCATCGAGGCCGCGCGGCCCAGAAGCGTGCCCAGCAAGACCCAGGCGGCAAGGCCGATGGCGAGGGCCCGCGCGGCGAAGAGACTGGAGAGCTCGGGCGGCACGGGGCCGATGAAGCCCTGCGGCACCGGTGCCCCCCACAGATGCGGCAGGAGAACGAGCGCGGCGCCGGCGGCCTTCATGCCAATCCTCCCCGCCAGCCCGATCAGCGCCAGCCCGGCGGCGCTCAGGGCCACCGTGGCGCTCCACCAGAGTTGCCGCGTCTCCATCGCCGCCGATGCGACACCCGGCACCTCGGGCGGCAGGCCGAAGGCTGGTGCCAGCTGGACCGCGACAAAGCCCGACAGGCCCCATAGCGCGCCCGCACCGGCGCCCCGCGGCCCCGCGCCATACTCGGCCGCAAGCGCCATCGCCGCACCCAGAAGCGCGCCGTAGCCGCAATAGATCAGCACCATGAACAGCGCCGTCATCGCATCGCGCAGCGGCGTGATGGAAAAACCGGGTCCGGCCTCCGGTCCCGGGCTCGACAGATCGGCGAAATGCTCCAGCACGCCGGTCTCGTAGAGCTCGGCATGCAGGAGGAGCGGTTGCAGGAAGGCGAAATGCAGCGCCACCGCGAGAAGCCCCGCGACGGTGCCGGAGATCAGCGCGCCGGCCAGAATGTTGCGGAACATCGCGTCAGTGGCAGGGGAAGCCGGTCGCGTGGCGCACATCGTGGGCCGCGTCATGCAGGCTCGCGGCCTGCAGGTTGCCCGCAACCCCGACGATCCCGAGGCCGATCACGGCCAGGGACAGGATCGCCATATGGCGAAGGGCCCGTCCGGAGAGGGGCGCGGCGAGGGTCATGCGGCGGGTCAGTTCGGTCATGTTGTCGTCTCCTTGGCCGTCATCCCCGACGGCTGGCTGCACTGGCGCATGGCAGGTCTCCTGGCTCGCGGGTCGCAGCGTGGCACCGGCCTTCCCGGCCCGGGGGCCAGTGGCATCGTCGGCGCACGCTCGCCGCTGACAGTCGCGGGGGCGGCTGCGGAATTGGGCCTCCGGTCTGGATCTGCCCGCACCGCATTCCCTTTTCATCCCGGGCGCTTTGCGCCATGGACAGGGAACCATGCCCGGCGACCTTGCGCCGCGGGGCGGCTTGCGTCAAGCGCGTTTCCGTTCCATATGCCGGTCCCGAAGCGGGCCGGACGGGGACATGACGGGATCGGACGGGGCCAGGGGGCCGACCAAGACCCTGCGGCGCCCGCCCGCGATCCGCGGCCGGGCCGGCCGCATGTCACCACGGCGCGCCCCGGGACAGTCCCGTCGGCAAGGCTGCCTTTTGCGCGGGCGGCGGCACCGGCAGGAACGTATTCGAAAGGCCAACCATCATGCGTTTCTCGAAATTGCGCCTCAACGGCTTCAAGAGTTTCGTCGATCCCACCGATCTGAGCATTTCGCGGGGGCTGACCGGGGTCGTGGGTCCCAATGGTTGCGGCAAGTCCAACCTGCTCGAGGCGCTGCGCTGGGTGATGGGCGAAAGCCGCGCCAGGGCGATGCGCGGCGCGGGAATGGACGACGTGATCTTCGCGGGCACCACGCGCCGCCCCGCCCGCAGCTTCGCCGAGGTCACGCTGGTGCTCGACAATGCGCAGCGCCTCGCACCGGCCATGTTCAACACGGTCGACCAGCTCGAGGTGACGCGCCGGATCACGCGCGATTCGGGGTCGAGCTACAAGGTGAACGACCGCGACGCGCGGGCGCGCGACGTGCAGATGCTCTTTGCCGATGCCTCGACCGGCGCGCAGTCCCCCGCCCTCGTGCGGCAGGGGCAGATCGCCGAGCTGATCGGGGCCAAGCCCAAGGCACGGCGCCGGGTGCTCGAGGAGGCGGCGGGGATCTCGGGCCTCTATCAGCGCCGGCACGAGGCGGAGTTGAAGCTCAAGGCGGCCGAGGCGAACCTGCTCAGGGTCGATGACGTGATCGAACAGCTCGCCGCGCGCCTCGCCCAACTCGCGCGGCAGGCCAAGCAGGTTGGCCGCTACCGCAAGATCAACGACGAGCTGCGCCGGGCCGAGGGGATGCTTCTCTACCGCGCATGGGTTTCGGCGGGAGCCGCGGCGCAAGCGGCGGCGGAAGAGTTCGAGGCGCGGTCCGACGCGGCCTCGGTGGCCGAACGCGGCGCGCGCGGCGCCGGGGCGGCCCGCGGGAGGGCAGAGGCCGCCCTGCCGGCGCTGCGCGAGGAGGAGGCGATCGCCTCCGCGATCGCGGGCAAGCGTGCCGCCGAGCGGCGCGCGGTCCTTGCCGATCACGACGAGGCCCTCAAGACAATCGAGACGCTCAAGGCGCAGATCGACCAGATGGACCGTGATGCCGAGCGGGCGGTGTCGGTGGCGGGGGACGCGGCACAGAGCATCGCGTCGCTGCAGAAGGAGGGTCAGGAGCTGCGGGCGGCGGATGAGGGCCACGAGGATCGCCTCGCCGGGCTCGAGACGCAGGCCCGCCTGGCGGCGGAGGCACTCACCGCGCGCGAGGCGGAGCTGTCGCAGGCCACGGAGGATACCGCCCGCCTCGCCGCCGCGCACCAGACCGCGCAGCGCGCCCTTTCGGAGGCCGAGCGCCGCCTTGGCCGGGCGCGGGATGCGGCGAGCACGGCGCGCGAGGCGATGCCGGGCACGCAGGCTGCGAGCGAGGACGCGGCCCGCCTGCTCGAGGAGGCGCGCGAGGCGCAGTCGGGCGCGGTGCAGCGCGCCGAGACGGCCGAGGCCGCGTTGCGCGCGGCTGATGATGCCCTGCAAAACGCGCAGCGCGGCGAGGCGGAGGCCCGTGCCGCGCGCGCCGCGCTCGAAGGCGAGCTTGCCGCGCTGCGCGCCGAGATGCAGGCGCTTGAACGCCTCGCCGCGCGCGAGACGACGGGCGCGGGGCAGCTGCTCGACCAGGTGCGCGCCGAGCCAGGCTACGAAGCGGCTCTCGGCGCGGCCCTCGCCGAGGACCTGCACGCCCCGGTGATCGACGCGCAGGCCCGCGCGCGCGGCGGCGCCGGCTGGGCGGAGTTGCCGCCCGGCAAGCTCCGGGATGCGGCCTCGGGCAACCCGCATGACGCTTCTCCGGGCAATCCCCGTGACGCCCTTCCGGGCGATGCCGTGCCGCTTCTCGAACATGTCGATGCGCCTCCGCTTCTCGCAAGGCGCCTTGCCGCGATCGGCATCGTGGCGCGCGAGGCCGGTCCGGCCTTGCAAGGGGAGCTTGCGACAGGTCAGCGGCTGGTCAGCCGCGAGGGCGATCTGTGGCGCTGGGACGGGCTGTGCATGCCCGATGGCGCGGGCGGCGGGGCGGCGGCGCAGCGGCTCAGGCAGCGCAACCGGATGACCGAGCTGTCGCGGGAGATCGAGGCGCTCGCCGAGCGCACGGCGGCGGCGATCGGCGCGCATGAAGAGCAGAAGACGCGCCACGCGCAGGCCAGCGGACACGATGGCGCGGCGCGCACCGCCCGGCGCGAGGCCGAGGCCGAACTCAGCGCGGCGAGCCGGGCGCTCAGCCGCGCGGAGGCGGAGCGCGACCGGGCCGAAAGCCGCCTCGAGGCCCAGGGACTGACCCTGCGCCGCCACGAGGATGCGGCCCTCGAGGCCCAGGGAGGGCTTCGCGAGGCGCAGGAGGCGGTGCGGGGGCTCGAGGATCTCGATGCGGCGCGCACGGCGGGCGACAGGCTGCGCGCCTCGGTCGAGGCGGCGCGCCTGACGATGATCGCGCGGCGCAGCGCGGCCGGTGAGCTCCGCCGCGATGCCGCCGACCGGGCGGCGCGCCTCCTCGCGCTGGATGGCGAGCTTGATCGTTGGCGCGAGCGGGCCGCGCGCTCAGACGGGCATGTCGCCGAGATCGAGGGCCGGCGGACCGCCGCGGCCACCGCGCTCGAGCGCGAGCGTGCGCGTCCCGCGGCGCTGGCGGCACGAAGCGACGCGCTGCGCGCCGAGCTGGATGAGGCGGACCGGCGCCGTGCGGCCGCGCAGCAGTCCCTCGCGGAGGGCGATGCCGCGGCGCGCGCGGCGGTCGAGGAGGAGCGCGCGGCCGAGCGTGCCGCGGGCACACTGCGCGAGGCACGCGCCGCCGCCGAGGCGCGCCACGACGCGGCGGCGCGTGACGCGCAGCGGGCGGCGGACCGCATCGAGGAGGAACTCGACGTGGCGCCGGACGCCCTGCTGGCCACGCTGGAAATGGCGGCGCAGGAGGTGCCGGAGCCGGCATGGATCGAGGCGCGGATCGCCGAGCTGCGCGGCAAGCGCGAGGCGCTCGGGGCGGTCAACCTGCGCGCCGAGGCAGATGCGGCCGAGGTCGAGGAGGAGCATTCGGCCCTGAGCGGCGAGCGCGGCGACCTCGAGGCGGCGATCGCGGCGCTGCGCACCGGTATCTCGGGGCTCAACAAGGAGGGACGCGAGCGTCTCCTGGCCGCTTTCGAGGAGGTGAATCAGAATTTCTCGATGCTCTTCCGCCATCTCTTCGGCGGCGGCGAGGCCCGGCTGGAGCTGGTCGAATCGGACGACCCGCTCGACGCGGGGCTCGAGATCATGTGCCAGCCTCCGGGCAAGAAGCTCAGCACGCTGAGCCTTTTGTCGGGCGGCGAGCAGACATTGACCGCCATGGCCCTGATCTTCGCGGTCTTCCTGGCCAATCCCGCGCCGATCTGCGTGCTCGACGAGGTGGATGCCCCGCTCGACGATGCCAATGTCACGCGGTTTTGCGATATGCTCGACGAGATGGTGCGCCGGACGGAGACGCGCTTTCTCGTCATCACCCATCACGCGGTCACCATGGCCCGGATGGACCGTCTGTTCGGGGTGACGATGGGCGAGCAGGGCGTGAGCCAGCTGGTCAGCGTCGATCTGAGCGATGCGGCGGAGCTTGTCGCCTGAAAGCGCGGCATCATGAAAACGGCCCGTGGGTCGCTCCACGGGCCGTTCATCATTCCGAAGAGGGGGCAGAGCCCGCCTCGCGGCGTATCAGGAGGCTTCCTCGAAGCGGTCCATCGCCTTGAGCTGGTCCTCGGTCATCTGCGTGCTGATGCGGATGTCGGCGTCCGCGTTCTGGCGCAGTTCGAAATCCCCCGAGGAGAGCTTCACCGGCTTGTCGCCGATGCCGAGGAAGCCGCCAACGCTGATCACCAGACCTTCGATCTCGCCATTCTCGGAGGTGAGCACGTTCTCGACCTTGCCGACGCGGTCCGATTCGGTGTTGTAGACCTCGGCCCCGATCAGCTTCTCGGGATCGACCATCGACAGGTCGGCCATGGAATAACCCTCGGCATCGATCTGCGCATCGGTTCCGGCGGCCCCGGAGGTGCCAGCGCCGTTCTCGACGGTGGAGATCGCGTTCTCCTCCAGCTCGACGGCCGCGCCCGTACCGACATTCGACTGGCCGGCACCGGCTTCACTGTCGATCTGGACGTTGCTGTCAGTGCCGATCGTGGTTCCCTCGCGGTCGCCATCGGCCCCGGTCATCGCGTCGACATCGGTGTCGAGGGTGGTGGAGCCACCCATGCCGCGATCCTGGACGCTGACGCCCAGATCGGTGGAGCCGTCGGCGGCGGTTCCGCTGGCGGTGTTGTCGGTGGCGGTGTTGGCTTCGCCGGCAAGATCGCTGGCCTGTGCGTCGAGCTCGGTCTGGCTTTCGGTCTGCGTGGAGACCTGGGCGATCACCGGGCTGGCGGCGAGCAGGGCGATTGCAGCGGTGGTGGAGATCATCTTTTTCATGACGTATCCTTTCGTGCCGTTCGTGGCTTTGCTGAAGGGCCAACACCGTATCGCCGCCGTGGTTTCGCCATGGATCGCGACCTTGGCGGATCGGCCAGACGCCGCCCAAACCATCACCCCCGGCCCGCGGATTATGGCGCATGGCGGGGGACGGGGCATCTTTGCGGCCTGCCTTCGCCGCCGTTCCCTTGAAATGGCGCCGCGCCTGCCCAAAGGGACAGGCGCGCGATCTCAGAGCCGGTTGAGAAGCGCCGCCGTGGGCCAGCCATCGGCCGGCAGCCCGAGGCGCTCCTGCTCGGCCCGCACGGCGCCGCGCGTGCCCGCACCGAGGATCCCGTCGATCTCGCCGACATCGTGGCCGCGCCCGGCGAGCTCTCGTTGAAGGCGCAGCATGTCGTCCTTGCCCAGACCGGGTGCCGGGCTGCCGGCATCGAAGATCGGGGCCCCCTCGAGGCGCGTCGCGAAATAAGCCGCCGTCATCACGTAGACGAAGGACTGGTTCCACTCGAAGTAGACGTTGAAGTTGGGATAGGCGAGGAAGGCCGGCCCGCCCGCGCCCTGGGGCAATACGAGCGAGGCGGGAAGATCCTCGCGGATTTCGCCGCTGCGCGCCCGAATGCCGCGCGCGGCCCATTCGGCGCCGCTCATCACCGTCTCGAGCCCGCTGAGCGACAGGTCGAGGTCACCGGGAACGGCGACCTCGGTGATCCACGGCTCGTTCGGACGCCAGCCCATCTGCGAGAGCATCCGCGCGCCGGAGACCAGCGCGTCGGGCACCGATGTCTTGAGCTCGACGCGCCCGTCGCCATCGCCGTCGGTGCCGTTGCGCAGGATGTCCTCCGGCAGCATCTGCACCATCCCGATCTCGCCGGCCCAGGCGCCTTGGGTGCGCGCGGGATCGAGGCCGCCGCGCTGTGCCAGCTCGATCGCGGCAAAGACCTGCGGGCGGAAGAGTTCCGGGCGGCGGCAATCATGGGCCAGCGTGACGAGTGAATTGACGGTGTTGAAATCGCCCTGCACCGCGCCGTAATCCGTCTCGAAGGCCCAGAAGGCCAGGAGCACGCCCCGGCTGACGCCGTAATCGCGCTCGATCCTGTCGAAGATCGCGTCATGGCGCGTCGCCATCTGGCGGCCCTGCTCGATCCGGCCCGCGCTGATCAGGCGGCGCGCGAAATCGATGAAGGGGATCTGGAAGACGCCCTGCCGCCGGTCCGCGTCGATGGTGCGCTGGTCGCGCTGCACGCCCGAGAAGAAACGCGCGGCAACCTCCGGGGCATGGCCGCGCGAGACCGCCTCGCGCTCCAGCTCGGCCACGAAGCTGCGGAAATCCCCGCCGCAGGGTGCGTCCTGGGCACTGGCCGGGGACAGTCCCGCGAGGGAGGCGACGGCGGCGCCAATGGCAGCCTTGGCGATTGTCGGAACGGTAGGGCGCATGGGGGCTCCTTTTCTGATCGGTCGCCCTGCTGGTAGCAGACCGCCCCCGTCAGGCAAATGACACCAGCGTGACGGCGAGCGCGAAGAGCGCCCAGGACCGCCAGAGCGCGGCGACCGAGCGGGTGATCTCGCCCCGGCCCGGATCGCGGCGGCCGGAGGGATGCACGAAGGGCTCGTCCCGCAGCTCTCCGCCATAGGTCCGCGGCCCCGACAGCGCCACGTCCAGCACATGCGCCATGGCGGCCTCGGGCCAGCCGGCATTGGGTGATCGGTGGCGCGGCGCTTCGCGGCGGATCGCCGGCCAGAGGCCCGGCCGCCCATGGGACACCGCGATCAGCAGCGCGGTCAGGCGCGCGGCCGGCCAGTTCATCACATCGTCGAGCCGCGCCGCCGCCCAGCCGAACCGGGCATGGCGCGGTGTCAGGTGGCCGATCATGCTGTCGGCGGTATTCACCAGCTTGTAGAGCAGCATTCCCGGCAATCCGCCCAGCGCGAACCACAGCGCCGGCGCGATCACCCCGTCAGCGAGGTTCTCCGCTCCCGATTCGATCGCCGCGCGCGACACGCCCGCCTCGTTGAGCGTGCTGGTCTCCCGGCCAACGATCATCGACACGGCCCGCCGCCCCTCCGGCAGCCCGCGCGAGAGGGCCGAGGCCACTGCGCCAACGTGATCGGCGAGGCTGCGCTGCGCCAGGAGGATCGCCGCGACGATCATCTCGGCCGGCCAGCCGAGGGCCCCGATCACCCGGCCGGCGGCAAGGGCCCCCGCCGCGCCCAGCGCGAGGAGCAACGCGCCCTTCGCGCGCCGCATGCCGCCGCGATTGAACCGCCGATCGGCAAGATCGATCGCGCGGCCCATGAGCACCGCCGGATGCGGCAACCGAGACCACAGCCAGCGCGGCTCGCCGAGGAGCGCGTCGAGCAGCAGCGCCCCCAGAAGAACCGCCGCATGGCTCATTCCAGGGTCTCGAGCGCCGCCGCGAGACGCGCGCGCTCGTCCGGTGCCGGCAATCCCAGGCGCAGCCAGTCCGGCGCATAGGGAAAGACCCGGCTCCAGATCTGCCGCCCTGCGAGCGCCGCGTGCCAGGCGCGCGCATTCGGATGGCGGTAGAGGCGGAAGAGATCGGTGCCGCCCACCAGCGCGGCGCCCCGTTCGGCAAGGCGCGCGTCGAGCCAGAGCGCGTCGCCGCGCAGGCGCGCGCGGGTCCGCCGGGCCCAGTCCGCATCCCCGAGCGCGGCGGTGCCGATGCGCAGCGCCGGACCCGAAACCGGCCATGGGCCGAGGGCCGCGCGCAAGGGTGCGATGAGGGCTGGATCGCCGATGGCAAAGCCGAGACGGATCCCTGCAAGCCCCCAGAACTTCCCGAAGCTCTTGAGCACCACGCCGCCGGGGCGCCTCGCATCCGCGATCAGGGACCGCTCGGGCACGAGGTCGCAGAAACTCTCATCCGTGATGCGCAGCGGCGCGCGCAGGGCATCCGCATCGGCCATCCGGCCGTCGGGATTGTTGGGGTGGACGAGGACCTGCGCCGCAGCACCGAGCGCGGCGGGCTCGCCGGGTGCGGCCTCGACCACCTCCCAGCCCTGCGCGGCGAAGGCGGCGGCATGTTCATTATAGGTCGGGCCGGGAATGGCAACGCGTGCGGGAGGCGCGAGCGCGGGCAGGCGCGCGATCAGCGCGGAGGCGCCCGGCGCGGCGAGCACGTCCGCCTCGCGGGGCACCTGCCAGAAGCGGCGCGCGGCATCCTCGAGGCGCCGATGCGCGCCCGTGTCGGGCAGCGCGCACCAATCGTCCGGATCGAATTGGCCGAGCGGGTAGGGCACCCTGTTGATCCCGGTCGACAGGTCGAGCCAGTCGCCGCGCGTCCCGCCATGATGCGCGGCGGCCGCATCGACGCCGCCGCCATGGTCGCGCGCGCCGCCGGCGCTCATCCCGCGGCGCCTTCCGTGCCGTCCTGATCGGTGCCCTCGCCCTCGCGGGGCAGGGGCGGATGGCGCGTGATGAAATGGCCCTTCACCCCCTGCGGCCATGTCCTGTAGGGAACCTGCCCCGCATCGCTCCGGGCATGCAGCGCGGCATAGGCGACGATCGCCTCGGCATCCTGCGTCCGGGCTTCGAACCGGCCCAATGTATAGCTCAGCTTGCCATCGGCCTGCACGGCGACATTGCACCCGTGGGTGCATCCCATCAGGCAGGAGACGCGGCGCGTCCTGAGATCCTCGCCCTGCATCCGGGAGGCGCCGGCGGCCGCCTCGACCAGTTCGGCAAGACGCGCGCCGTCGCGCGGGCCTGCCTCGTCCTCGGGACGTCCCTCCCGCCTGCAGGTGTCGCAAATGGTGATCCAGGTGCTCATGGATGCTTCCTCGGGAATGGCTTGCCCTTGCGGGTCGCGGGCATTCAGGGCGGGGTGATCGCGCAACTGGGTCCGCAGTGCAAGCCCGGCCCGCGAGGGGGGTGCGTTAACCATGTAGCAGGGCTCGATGGACGGATGCGGGGAAATTGGCTAAAATCAATCCTTCAAGGGAACAGGTCGTCGAAGAGGGCATCGCGCAGCTCGGGTGGCCTTCGGAGACCGCCGATGCTCGTGCTTCTCGTCGAAAGCGATGCGAATCTTTCCTGGCTCTGGAGCAGGCAGCTCGAGCGAGCCGGGTGCCGGGTGCTTTGCGCGCAGGACGCCGATGGCGCGACCGCGTGCCTGCGCGAGGCGGAGATCGGCGTTGTCATCCTCAGCCTGGCGCTGGGGGAGGGCGATGCGCTGGCGGTCGCCGATTTCGCGGCCTATCGCCGCCCTGAGGCGAAGATCATCCCGATCACATCGCGCCGCTTCTTCTCGGACGGATCGGTCTTCGGAATGATCCCGAACGTGGCCATGTCGGTGAACGCCCATACCGCACCCGAGGACCTGGCCGCGATCGTCACCCATTACGGCGCCGCCGACTGACATCGGCGGGCCGGTTTTCGGCGCGCTCTCATCCCCGCCCGTGCGGCTCCTCCCAGTCGAGGACCGGGTTGATCGGGATGATCCTGTGCGGGTTAATCGTCTCGTGGCTGTAATGGTAATGCTCGACGATATGGTCGAAATGCACCGTGTCCGCGATCCGTCCCCCATCAGGGGTGCGCCACTGGTAGAGCTCGCGCGTATAGGCCCACAGGTTGGGGTAGTCGATGATCCGCCGCCGGTTGCACTTGAAATGCAGGTGATAGACGAGATCGAAGCGCACCAGGGTCGAGAAAAGGCGCCAGTCGGCCTCGGTGACGCGCGCGCCGGCAAGGTAGCGCCGCTCCGCCAGCAGACCCTCCAGCCAGTCGAGACTGTCGAAAAGCGCGTGGACCGCGTCGTCATAGGCCTTTTGGGTGGTGGCGAAGCCGGCCTTGTAGACGCCGTTGTTGACGGTGTCGTAGACCCGCGCGTTGATCGGCTCGATCTCCTCGCGCTGCTCCTCGGGCCAGTAGTCGTCGGTGTTGCCCGTCAGCCCGTCGAAGGCGGTGTTGAGCATCCTGATGATCTCGGAGGATTCGTTGGAGACGATCGTTTCGGTCTGCCGGTCCCACAGGATCGGCACCGTGACGCGGCCGGTCATGTCCGGCATCGCCTTGAGATAGACATCACGCGCGAAGGGCAGGCCGTACAGCCGGTCCCCGGTCGCGCCGGGAAAATCATCCTCGAAGGTCCAGCCATCGGACAGCATGTGCGGATGGACGGCAGAGACGCCGATCAGCGGTTCGAGCGACTTGAGCTTGCGCAGGAACAGCGCCCGGTTCGCCCAGGGACACGCGTAGCTGACATAAAGGTGATACCGGTCCGCCTCGGCCTTGTAGCCTGCCTGGCCACTTGGTCCGGCGGCGCCGTCCGGAGTGATCCAGTTACGAAAGCTCGCCTCCGAGCGCACGAAGCTGCCGCCGGTCTTGGCCGTGTCGTACCAGCTGTCGCTCCAGATGCCGTCGATCAGTTTGCCCATGTCCGTCTCCCTGGATTTCCCTGCCCGCTTGCACGTAGCGCGCGGCGCGCAAGGGGCCAAGCGGCGCGCGCGCGCGCCTTGCCTGCATCCGCGCACATGTCGGTTTCGCCGCCTCCGGAGACGCTTAACGGTTTGCGCCCGTGCCTGTGCGCGCCTATACCCGGCGCGACGACGCCCCCTCGCGGGGCCGGAAAGGTGGCCGCGCTGCACCCGACCCAGCTAGGGGGGCGCAGCATGGCATCGTCTGGCACCGCGCCGCGGTGCCGCCTCCTTTGCGGCGCCCGCCCTGCCGGATGGAGGATGCACATGCGCCTTTCGATACTTCTCGCCGCTCTCGCCCTGCCGACGCCGCTCCTGGGCCATTCGGGTCATCTGGCCGACCTCGCCGGGCATGATCACTGGGTTGCCGGCGCCGCGGCCGGCATCGCCATCGGGCTCTCGGCCTGGGCGCATCTGAAGGGGCGGCGCTCTCGCTCGGAAAACAAGGACACCGCGCAGGAGCCGTCGGCGGGCGGCGACGAGGCACCGGCGGGCGGCGACGAGGCACCGGCATGAGCGGCGCGCAGGGGCAAGCCCGGGGAAAGACGGGCGTGATGATCTGCGGTCACGGCTCGCGCAGCCAGGCTGCGGTCGACGAGTTCGCGGTCCTTGCCAAGCGTCTTCCCGGGCATCTGCCGCCGGACTGGCTGTGTGATTACGGCTATCTGGAATTCGCCAACCCGGTGATCCGCGACGGGCTCGACAGGTTGCGCGATGCCGGTTGCGACCGGATCCTCGCGGTGCCCGGAATGCTCTTCGCCGCAATGCATTCCAAGAATGACATCCCGACCGTTCTCAACACCTACGCCGCCGCCAATGGGATCGAGATCAGCTACGGGCGTGAGCTCGGCGTCGACCCGAAGATGATCGCCGCCGCCGCCGACCGGGTGCGCGATGCCGTCGCCGCCGCCGACGCGCAGGATGGTGCCGTCCCGCTGCACGAGACATGCCTCGTGGTGATCGGGCGCGGCGCCTCCGACCCCGATGCCAACGGAAACGTCGCGAAGGTCGCGCGCATGCTTGCCGAAGGGCTCGGCTTCGGATGGGTCGAGACCGGATATTCCGGCGTCACCTTTCCCCTGGTTGAACCCTGCCTCGAGCATGTCGCGAAGCTCGGCTACCGCCGCGTCGTCGTCTTTCCGTATTTCCTGTTCACAGGCATCCTGATCGACCGGATCTATGGCTTCACCGATCGCGTCGCGGAGGCACATCCCGAGATCCGCTGGGTCAAGGCGGGCTACCTGAACGATCATCCGAAGGTGATCGAGACCTTCGCCGAACGCATCACCGAACAGGTCGGGGAGATCCCGCCGCCCAATTGCGCCATGTGCAAGTATCGCACCCAGGTTCTCGGCTTCGAGGCGGAGATGGGCGCGGTGCAGGAAAGCCACCATCACCATGTCGAGGGGCAGGGCGCCGCGGCACCGGGCTCCAACGTGGCCGATTGCACCCTTTGCGAGGATTTCTGCACCGGTGAGTGCCGGCTCCAGATGCAGGAAGCCGGTCATCACCACCATCACCACGGGCATGACCATCACCACGATCATGCTCATGACCACGACCATCACCATGCCCCCTATCCCCATGCCGACCACCCGCATGGCCCGCTGAGCGCGCGCAAGGTCCGAAAGTGAACGCCATGGCCTTCAGCTTCGCCAAAATACCTCCGCCGGAGGCTCCCTGCATGTGCGGGAGCGCCGGCCTGTCATGATGCGGCCCTACGAGAAGGACCCGGCGGCGATCTACGCCCGGAGCTTTGCGACCGTCAGGGCCGAGGCGCGGCTGGAGCGGTTCGACGGGGCAACGGAGGCGCTGGTGGTCAGGCTCATCCATGCCTGCGGCATGGTCGAGATCGCCGACAGGATCGCCCATTCACCCGGCGCGGTGCAGGCGGGCATGGCGGCACTGCGTGCCGGCGCGCCGATCCTGTGCGATTGCGAGGCGGTGGCCTCCGGCGTGATCGCGCGCAACCTGCCTGCCGGGAACGCGGTGATCTGCACCCTCAACGCGCCCCGTGTTCCGGACATGGCCGCCCACCTCGGGACGACCCGCTCGGCCGCCGCGACCGAGCTCTGGGCGCCGAACCTCGAAGGCGCGGTCGTGGCCATCGGCAACGCGCCCACCGCCCTTTTCCACCTGCTCGAGGGCATCGAGAAGGGCTGGCCTGCCCCGGCGGTGATCCTGGGCTTTCCCGTGGGCTTCGTGGGCGCAGCCGAGAGCAAGGCGGAACTGGCCGCCGATCCGCGCGGCGCGCAATTCGTGACCTTGCGCGGCCGGCGCGGCGGCTCGGCGATGGCGTCGGCGGCGGTGAACGCCCTGGCCTCCGGTCTTGCGGTCACGGAGCCGGATCGGTGAGCGGTCCGTGGCTGCACGTGATCGGCATCGGCGAGGACGGGATGGCGGGGCTGCGCCCGGCGGCGCGCGCCGTGCTCGAGGCGGCGGATGTGATCGTCGGCGGTGACCGCCATCACCGCCTGTCGGAGGCGGTCACCGCCGAGCGGGTCGCCTGGCCCTCGCCCTTCGACGCGCTGATCGAACGGCTCGGGTCCTTGCGCGGCCGCCGCGTGGCGGTGCTCGCGACCGGCGATCCGCTCTGGTATTCGGTCGGCGCGCGGATCGCCCGCGCGCTTCCCGCCGGCGAGATCGTTTTCCATCCGCAGATCTCGGCCTTCCAGCTCGCGGCCGCCCGCATGGGATGGAGCCTGCCGGATGTGGAGACCCTGACCGTTCATGGCAGGCCCGAGGCGCAGGTGATCCCCTTCATTCAACCCGGTGCGCGGTTGCTGATCCTGACCACGGGGGCGGCGACGCCCGGCGTGATCGCCGGTTTCCTGCGGGCGGCCGGCATGGAAGAGAGCCGCCTGACCGTGCTCTCGGCGATGGACGGGCCGAACGAGGCCCGCATCGAGGGGCGCGCGGCCGACTGGGACGCGCAGGTTCCGCCCTTCAACACCCTTGCCGTCGAATGCGTCGCGGCGCCCGGCACCCGCTGGCATGCCCGGATCCCCGGCCTTCCGGACGACGCGTTCGAGCATGACGGCACGATGACCAAGCGCGAGATGCGTGCCCTGACGCTGGCCCGGCTCAAGCCGATGCGCGGCGCGCTGCTGTGGGACCTGGGCTGCGGCTGCGGGTCGGTCTCGATCGAGTGGATGCGCGCGGCACGCGAGGCGCGCGCCATCGGGATAGAGCCGCGCGAGGACCGCCGGATGATGGCAGCACGCAACGCCGAGGCCCTCGGCACGCCCCGGTTGGAACTGCGTGGGGGCAGCGCGCCGGAGGCCTGCGCGGGTCTTGCGCCGCCCGATGCCGTCTTCATCGGCGGTGGCCTGTCCTCGGGCGTGGTGGACATGGCGCTCGGGGCCCTGCGCCCCTCCGGGCGGCTGGTGGCCAATGCCGTGACCCTGGAAAGCCAGTCCCTGATGAGCGAGCTGCATGCACGCCACGGGGGCGACCTGGTGCAGTTGCAGATCGCGCGCGCCGAGCCGGTCGGCCCCTATCGCGGCTGGCGCGCGGCGATGCCGGTGATGCAATGGAGCTTCGAGACCTGATGGCGGGCACGCTCTACGGGATCGGGCTCGGCCCCGGCGATCCCGAGCTCATCACGCTGAAAGCGGCGCGGCTGATCGCGTCCTGTCCGGTCATCGCCTACCCGGCCCTTGCCGGCCGTGAAAGCCTTGCCCGGTCAATCGCGGCCGGGCTGATCGCGCCGGGCGCGCGGGAGATCGCGATGGAAGTGCCGATGACGCCCGAGCGCGCCCCTGCGCAGGCCGCCTACGACGCCGGCGCGCACCGGATCGCCGCCGCCCTCGATGCGGGGGACGACGTGGCCTGCCTGTGCGAGGGGGATCCGTTCTTCTACGGCTCCTTCATGTATCTGCATGCCCGCCTCGCGCCGCGCTTCACCTGCGAGATCGTGCCGGGCGTCACCTCCCTCAATGCCTGCGCCGCCCTTGCGCGTTTGCCGCTCGCCGCGCGCAACGAGCGCATAACCATCCTGCCGGGACCGCTTCCGCGCGCCGAGCTCGAGAGCCGGATCGAGGGCGCCGAGACGGTCGCGATCATGAAGGTCGGCCGCCATCTCGCCAAGATCAGGGATGTGGTCGATGGGCTCGGCCTGCTGGAGCGGGCCGTCTATGTCGAGCGTGCCAGCCTGCCGCAGGAACGGGTGATGCCGCTGCGCGATGCGCCCGATCCGGCGCCTTATTTCTCGATGATCCTGCTTGCGAAAGGAGCCGATCCTTGGCTGTGAAACCTGTTGTGATGATGCTCTCGCAATCCGGCGAGAAGGTCGCGCGCGCCGCGGCGGAGATGCTCGGCGCCGAGCTTCACGGCCGGGAGGGACGCACGGGCACGGCCGATGCGCATTTCCCGGATGCCCTCGCCCATGCGCGCGATCTCTTCGCTGCGGGGGTGCCGATCGTCGGGGTCTGTGCCAGTGGCATCCTGATCCGCGCGGTGGCGCCGCTCCTGGGCGACAAGCGCAGCGAGCCGCCGGTCGTCTCGGTCAGCGATGACGGCGCGGTGATCGTGCCGCTGCTCGGCGGTCATCGCGGCGCGAACCGGATCGCGCGCCGCCTCGCCGAGGGGCTGGGCGGTGTGCCGGCGGTCACGACGGCGGGCGACATCGCGCTGGGCACCGCGCTCGATGCGCCGCCGCCGGGCTGGTCGCTCGACGATCCCGGAACGCCCGCCGGCGCGCGGCCGGTGATGGCGGCGCTCCTGGGAGGCGGCGCGCGGATCACCGGCGCTGCGGCCGGAACGGCCACCTGGCTGAAGGATGTCCCGGAGGGTGACGCGGCCGAGCTGTGCTGCACCATGGCAGCCAGCCTTCCGCCTGCCACCCTACCGAGGCTGGTCTACCGCCCGCAGCGCGCGGCGCTCGGTGTCGGCTGCTCGCGCAACTGTCCGCCCGAGGAGCTGATCGGGCTGGTCGACGAGCTTCTGGCCGAGGCGGATATTGCCCCCGGCGCGATCGCCGCCGTGCACACGCTCGATCTGAAAGAGGACGAGCCGGCGATGCATGCGCTTGCGGCCCATCTCGGAGCGCCTTTGCGTTTCTTCACCGCGGATGCGCTCGAGGCGGAGGCCGGACGCCTCGCGACGCCCTCGCAGGTGGTGTTCGACGAGGTCGGCTGTCACGGGGTCTGCGAGGGCGCGGCGCTGGCCGGCGCGGGCGGCTCAGGGGAGCTCGTCATGCCCAAGAGACGCAGCGCCATGGCAACGGCGGCGCTGGCGCTCGCGCCCGAGCCGATCACCGAGCCCGGCGGCCGGCCACGCGGAAGGCTCAGTGTCGTGGGGATCGGTCCGGGGCAGGCGGCGTGGCGCACGCCCGAGGTCTCGAGGCTGGTGGCGCAGGCCGATATCCTCGTGGGCTACGGGCTCTACATTGATCTCCTGGGCCCGCTTGCCGCCGGCAAGGAGCGGCACGATTTTCCACTGGGCGGCGAGGAGGCGCGTTGCCGTCACGCGCTCGAGCTGGCGGGGCAGGGGCATTCGGTCGCCCTCGTCTGTTCCGGGGATGCGGGGATCTACGCGATGGGGGCGCTGGTCTTCGAGCTGCTCGACCGCGCCGAGGCGGAGGGCGGTGTCGGCCCGGCTGCGCGGCGGGCGGAAATCGTCTGCTCGCCCGGCGTCTCGGCGCTTCAGGCGGCGGCGGCGCAGGCCGGCGCGCCGCTCGGCCACGATTTCTGCGCCATTTCCCTCAGCGATCTGCTGACCCCGCGCGAGGATATCGTGCGGCGGCTGGAGGCGGCGGCGCAGGGCGATTTCGTCATCGCCTTTTACAACCCCGTGTCGAAACGGCGCCGCACGCTCTTGGCGGAGGCGCGCGACATCCTGCTGCGCCACAGGCCGGCGGACACCCCGGTCCTGCTTGCCAGCTCCCTTGGCCGGCCGGAGGAGGCGCTGGTCTATCGCCGGCTCGACGCGCTCGATGTGGACGAGGTGGACATGCTGACGGTGGTGCTCGTGGGCTCGTCGCAGACGCGGCTCGCCCAGCTTGGCGAAGGACCCCGGATGTATACGCCGCGCGGTTATGCCCGCCGGATCGACGGCGATCTGTCGGGGCGCTGAGCGCGATCAGATTTCCTTTAGGTATTTGGACGAAGATGAAGGGGACGGCGCGATGAAGGTCTGGTTCGTTGGAGCGGGTCCGGGGGATCCGGAACTGCTGACGCTGAAGGCGCAAAGGGTGATCGCGCGCTGTCCGGTCTGTCTCTATGCCGGCTCGCTGGTGCCGGAGGCGGTGGTCGCGCAGGCCCCGCAAGGGGCGCTGGTGCGCGACACGGCTTCGATGACGCTGGAGGAGACCCATGCCGAGATCCTTGCCGCGCGGGAGCGGGGGGAGGACGTGGCGCGGGTTCATTCCGGCGATCCATCCCTCTACGGCGCGATCGCCGAACAGATCAGGAAGCTGCGCGCCGATGGCATCCCCTACGAGATCGTGCCCGGGGTGCCGGCCTATGCCGCGGCGGCCGCGGCGCTGGGTCAGGAGCTGACAATACCGGAGATCGCGCAATCGATCGTGCTGACGCGGGTCTCGATGAAATCGACGTCCATGCCGCCGCGCGAAACGCTCGAGAACTTTGCCGCGACCGGCGCCACATTGGCAATTCATCTCGGCGTGCGCGCCTTGCGCGAGATCGAGCGGGTGCTGACGCCGCATTATGGCGCGCAATGCCCGGTCGTCGTGGCCTACAGGGTGGGCTGGCCCGATCAGATGCTGCTGCGCGGAACGATCGCCGACATCCGGGAGAAGGTGCGTGCGCAGAAGATCACCCGGACCGCGCTGATCCTCGTGGGGCCGGCGCTCGGGGAGAATGAGGGTTTTCGCGACTCGGCCCTTTACGACGCGGCCGCGCCGCATGTGCTGCGCCCGAAGGCGCAGCGCCCCGCGCGGGAGCTGCCGGCGAAGGATGCCGCCGGCAGCTGAAAAGCTGGCTCAGGCGGCCCGGCGTCCGCCGCCGGAGCGCCGGCCACCGCCGCCCCCACCTGCGCCGCCCGAGGAGCGGCGCCGACGGTTGCCGGCCCCGCCGCGGCCCGATTTTGCGGGTGCCTCGGCTTCGGCCCAGGGGGCGCCACTGGCCACCGGGATCGACAGTTTCATCACCTTCTCGATGCCGCGAAGATCGCCCATCTCGTCGGGCGCGCAGAAGGCGATCGCCTCGCCGGCACGTCCGGCCCGCGCCGTCCGCCCGATGCGGTGCACGTAGTTCTCGGGCACGTTCGGCAGGTCGAAATTGTAGACATACTCGACGCCCGGAATGTCGATGCCGCGCGCGGCGACATCGGTGGCCACGAGCACGCGGATCTTGGCGCTCTTGAAATCCGTGATCGCACGGTCGCGCTGGTTCTGGCTCTTGTTGCCATGGATCGAGGCGGCGGCGAAGCCGGCCCGGTCGAGCTGCTTCATCAGCCGCTCGGCGCCGTGTTTGGTGCGGGCGAAGACAAGCGCGCGCTCCTCGCGGTGCCGCTGAAGCAGCTCGACGAGCTTGCCCTGCTTGCCTTCCTTGGGAAGGAAATGCACCTCCTGCGTGACCTTGTCGGCGACCTTGCCCGGAGGCGAGACCTCGACGCGCACCGGATTGTCGAGATAGGCCTGCGCGATCTCGTTCATCAACTTGGGCATGGTTGCCGAAAAGAGCATCGTCTGGCGCTCGGGGGCGAGCAGGGGCGCGATCTTGCGCAGCGCGTGGATGAAGCCCATGTCCAGCATCTGGTCCGCTTCGTCGAGTACGAGGAAGCGCGTCTCGTCGAGGCGCACGGCACGGCGGTCGAGCAGGTCGATCAGGCGACCGGGCGTGGCGACGAGCAGGTCGACGCCGCGCTCGAGGCGGTTGATCTGGCGGTTGATGGACACGCCGCCCACGACGATCGCGACCGACAGGTGCGAGCCGCCGGTATAGGAGCGCAGGTTCTCGGCGATCTGGTTGGCAAGCTCGCGCGTCGGCGCAAGGATCAGGCCGCGCGCGGTCTTGGGCGCGGGCTTGGTCCCTTCGGTGGTCAGCGCGTGGATCAGCGGCAGGCCGAAGGCGGCGGTCTTGCCGGTTCCGGTCTGCGCAAGACCCATGACGTCGCGGCCGTTCATCGCGTGGGGAATGGCCTGCTTCTGAATCGGGGTGGGTTCGGTGATGCCTTGCTCGGCGAGCCTGGCGACGAGTTTGGGCGACAGGCCCAGCATGTCGAAGTCCATTGGAAATCCTTGGGTTTGCGCGGCGCGGGGGCACCGGCATTAAGGTGCGGGCGCGCCGCACGAAAGGGAACCGGCACTGTTGCCGGGGCGGATCAGAGGATGCGCGATAAACTGACCGGGAGCCGGATTGCCCACCTGCCGCCAAGGCGCCTGCCTCCCCGCGTGATCTGGGAAACGGTGCGCCGTCCTGCTCAAGGCCCCTCGGGCCGTCTGCTCACGCGGCAGGGGACGACGTCTTGGGATGCCATATCGTCGCGATTGCCCCGCAAGTCAAGTCGCGGCGCGGATCGCGGGTCCCCGTCCGGCGGATCATTGCAGGTCCGAGAACGCCTCCGTGAGCCGTGCCGCGGCCTCCTCGACGCGCGCGCGGGGCATGGCGATGTTGAACCGCGCGAACCCTTCGCCGCCGGTGCCGAAGCTCGGCCCCGCGCTCGCCGCGATGCGCGCCCGCTCGCCGATGCGCGCGGCCAGCTCGGCCTGGTCCATCCCGGTGCCGCGCATGTCGATCCAGCACAGGTAGGTCGCCTCGATGGGAACCGGCGCCACGCCGGGGATGGCGGCCATCGCCTCCTCGAAGGTGCGCCGGTTCCCGTCGAGATACGTGTTCAGAGCATCGATCCATTCCGCCCCTTGCGGCGAGTAGGCCGCGGTGACCATGTGCAGCCCGAAACTGTTGGGTGACTGGCCAAGGGCGGTCATGCGTGCGGCGAAGGCGCGGCGCAGCTCGGGATCGGAGATGATGACATTGCCGATATGGGCGCCGGCGATGTTGAAGCTCTTGGTTGCCGCGTTGAGCACGATCGTCCGCCCGGCGGCCTCGGGCGCGGCAAGGGGCATCGGCATATGCTGGTGCCCGGGCATGACGATGTCCTGATGGATCTCGTCCGAGACGAGGACGAGCCCGTGACGCTCGGCGAAGGCGGCGACGGCGCGCAACTCCTCGGTGCTCCAGACGCGTCCGCCCGGATTGTGGGGCGAGCACAGGATCAGCATCGTCTCGCTGCCATCCATCTGCGCGTCGTAAGCGTCGAAATCGAAGACATGGCGCCCGTTCTCGAGCGCGAGCGGGCATTCGACGACCCGCCGGCCGGCGGCCGTGATGACCCTGTAGAAGGCGTGATAGACCGGCGAGAAGAGCACGACCCCGTCGCCCGGGGCGGTGTAGGTGTCGACGCACATCGCCGTGCCGTTCACCAGCCCGTTCGCCGAGAAGATGTCGCGCGCCTCGGGGGTCCAGCCGTGACGGGTGCCGAGCCACCAGCGGATCGCCTCGAGATAGCTGCCCTCGTCGCCGTAATAGCCATAGATGCCATGCGCCGTCATCGCCTCTAGGGCTTCGGTCACGACCCTGGGGGGGCGGAAGTCCATGTCCGCGACCCACATCGCGATGCCATCTTGCGGCGAGACACCGTAGAGCGGCTCCATCATGTCCCATTTCGAGCAATGGGTGCCGCGCCTGTCGATGATCTCGTCGAAATCCATGTCCCGCTCCCTGGCTGTGTCTTTCGGGGGATCCGCGCGGATCCGGTATCGCGGCGAGGCTAACGCGGCGCGGTCTGGGTGCAAGGAGATTGCGCGGGCGCGCAGGCTCGCATACATGCAGCCTCATGACATTGCGCTCGATCCTGATCCATCCCGACCCGCGTCTCAAGAAGCCGGCCGATCCCGTCACCGCCTTCGACGCGGAGCTGCGGGGCCTCGCCGATGACATGCTCGAGACGATGTATGACGCGCCCGGCATCGGGCTTGCGGCGCCGCAGATCGGCGTGATGCGGCGAGTGCTCGTCATGGATTGCGTCAAGGAGGAGGGCGAGGCCCCCCGGCCCATGGCCCTCGTGAACCCGGTGATCGAATGGTCCTCCGAGGCGCGCAGCGTCTACGAGGAGGGCTGCCTGTCGATCCCCGAGCAATATGCCGAGGTCGAGCGGCCCGCCGAGGTCGAGGTCAGCTGGAGCGATCCCGACGGCAGCCCGATGCGCCAGCGTTTCGAGGGGCTCTGGGCGACCTGCGTGCAGCACGAGATCGACCATCTCGACGGCAAGCTCTTCATCGACTACCTCAAGCCTCTGCGCCGCCAGATGATCACCCGCAAGATGGTCAAGCTGAAGCGCGAGATGGCGCGCGGATGAGCATCCGGCCGATCCTGCCATGGCCCGATCCGCGCCTGCGGCGGGCCGCCGCGCCGGTGGGCGAGATCACGGACGAAATCCGCGCGCATTGGCAGGACATGATCGATACCATGGAGGCGGTGCCCGGCGTGGGGCTTGCGGGCCCGCAGATCGGCGTGATGCTGCGCCTTGCGGTCGTCGATGCCTCCGAGACGCGCGGGCAGGTGGTGCGGATGGCCGATCCCGAACTGCTTCATGCCAGCGTGACGCTGCGCCCGCACGAGGAGGCGAGTCCCAATCTCGAGGGTGTCTCGGCGCTGGTCGCGCGCCCCCGCGCCGTCACCATTGCCTTCACCAATGCCGACGGGCTGCGCGAGGAGCGCGATTTCGTCGGTCTCTGGGCGACCAGCGTGCAGCACCAGCTCGACCATCTTGAGGGGCGGATGTATTTCGACCGTCTCAGCCGGACCCGCAGGGATATTCTGCTTCGCCGCGCCCGCAAGTCGAAGGGCTGAGCCGCGCGGCGGCGCGCGCATAGGACAGGAGCGGATATGCGAATCATCTTCATGGGAACGCCCGATTTCTCGGTGCCGGCGCTCGATGCGCTGTGCGATGCCGGGCATGAGATCCTCTGCGTCTACAGCCAGCCGCCACGCCCCGCCGGGCGCGGCAAGAAGGACCGGCCGAGCCCGGTGCAGGCCCGCGCGCAGGCGCTCGGCCTGCCGGTGCGCCATCCGGCCTCGCTGCGCGCCGCACCCGAGCAGGAGGCGTTTGCCGCGCTCGGCGCCGATATCGCCGTGGTCGTGGCCTATGGGCTGATCCTGCCGCGGGCGGTTCTGGATGCGCCCCGCCATGGCTGCCTGAATATCCACGCATCGCTCCTGCCACGCTGGCGCGGTGCCGCGCCGATCCAACGGGCGGTGATGGCCGGGGATGCGCGGACGGGCGTGTGCATCATGCAGATGGAAGCCGGCCTCGATACCGGGCCGGTCAGGCTCTGCCGAGAGGTCGAGATCGGTCCCGGCGATACGGCCGGAACGCTCCATGACAGGCTTTCGGATCTGGGTGCGCGGGCGGTGGTCGAAACGCTCGGACAGCTGGATGCCCTCCCTCCGCGGCCGCAGCCCGAGGATGGCGTGAGCTATGCCAGCAAGATCGACAAGGCCGAGGCGCGGATCGACTGGTCGCGTCCCGCCCTGGAGGTCGACCGGCAGATCAGGGGGCTTTCCCCCTTCCCCGGCGCATGGTGCGAAATCGCGGGGGAGCGCGTGAAGCTGCTCGGCAGCCGCGTGGCGCCGGGGGGGGCGGAAGGGAGGGAGCCGGGAACGGTCCTTGGCGCGTTCACGGTCGCTTGCGGGACGGGGGCGGTCGAGATCACCCAGGCCCAGAGGCAGGGGCGGCGGGCCATGCCGGCGCGGGACGTTCTGCGCGGGCTCGACCTGCCTGAACGGATCGGTTGAGCCGCAGCGCCCGGAAGGGGCATCCGTGCGCCCGCGCCTCCGGCACAGTTCAGGTATTTTTACGAAGATGAATGGCCAGGGGCGCGCGCCGCTCAGCTGCGCGGCGGGCGGTGACGGTAGATCGGAAGGCCCCAGCCAAAGGCGAGACTTCCCGCGCGCAGGGCGGTGGTGACAACGCCGGCGGTGGCGAGCGCGGCGGTCGGTCCCGCCCCGAGCGCCGCCGCGATCAGGCCGGCACCGGCACCGGCGCATGCGGCCGTCGCGTAGAGCTCGCCCTGCGTGAGGACCAAGGGAACCTCGTTGGCGACGACATCGCGCATCAGGCCGCCGAGGGTTCCGGTGACCACGCCCATCACGATCACGATGCCGGAGGGCTGCCCGTCGGCGAGGGCGGCGGCCATACCGGCGGGCACCGCGACCCCGAGCGCGGCCGCGTCGAGCCAGACGACCCAGCGCAGGCGGCTCTCGACCAGATGGGCCGTGAAGAAGATCAGCAGGGCGGCGGTGCAGGCGACGGCCAGGTATCCCGGCTGCCCGATCCAGAAGACGGTGTCGCGGTCGAGCAGCAGATCGCGCATGGTTCCGCCCCCGAGAGCGGTGAGCCCGGCGAGGAAGATGAACCCGACGATGTCGAGCTGCGCGCGGCTGGCCGTCAGCGCGCCGGTCAGCGCGAAGACCCAGACCGCGGCGTAATCGAGAAGCGGCGCGGCGCTCATCCCCGTTCGCTCTTTCGCGGGGCGCCCGCGGTCTTGTGCGGCGCCATGCCGGCCCGCGCCAGCGCGTCGGCGCGCTCGTTCTCGGGGTGGCCCGCATGGCCCTTGACCCATTCCCAGCGCACCTGGTGGCGTCCCTGCGCGATATCGAGACGTTTCCACAGATCCTCGTTCTTCACCGGCTTCTTCTGGCTCGTCTTCCAGCCGTTGCGCTTCCAGCCATGGATCCAGGAGGTGACCCCGTTCTTCACGTATTGGCTGTCGGTGACGATGGTGATGGCGCTGGCGCGCGCGAGGCTCTCGAGCGCGCTGATCGCGGCAAGCAGCTCCATCCGGTTGTTCGTCGTCAACTTCTCGCCGCCATTGAGCTCGCGCTCCTTGACCACGGCGCCGTCATCGTCGCGCGCGATCAGCAGGGCGCCCCAGCCGCCGGGGCCCGGATTGCCCGAGCAGGCGCCATCGGTATAGGCGAAGAGGTCCGTCATCGATCAGTGTCTCCTGGCGTGGTGCGGGCTCCTTACGCTTTCGGGGCACCGGAGCACAGGGGGGTATCCGGGCCTAGAGGATGATCGGCAGCAAACAGAGCAGAACCGCCACGGTGACCGGGATCCTGAGCGCCATCCACCAGGCGGGTGCCAGGCCCTGGCGCCAGTAAAGCCAGTCGAGGCCGAGCACGGCGATGAAGCCCGTCATCAGGTAGATCGCGGCAGAGACCGGCCCGCCGCCCACCAGGAAGAAGGTCCAGAGCGCCGGAAGGACAGACAGGGCGTAGCCCGTCGCGGCGACGCGGCCCTGTGCCCGGGTGGCGAAACCCCACAGGATGCCGGACATGAAGCTGAGGATCACCGTGCCGTAGGAGAGCTGCACATAGGGTCCGATGAAGCGGGGGCCGAGGAGACGCGCGCCCAGTTCGGCGAGAGCCGGGCTGGCCATCGTGGCGGCGCCCCACAAGAAGGGCAGCAGGCCGGCCATGGTGAGGAGCGTCGGAACATTGGGCGGCATGGCGGTCTCCTGTGATGGACGCGCCCCGGGGGCGCAGGCTGAGCCTTCGGAACGCGGTCAGGATCGCGGATGCCGGCGGGAGCCCGGGATCAGGCCGGCTCGCGCAGGACCCTCGGCACCTTGAACTCTACATTCTCAACGGCCGTCTCGACCAGTTCGACATCCACCTCGAACCGCTCGCGAAAGGCGTCGACGACCTCCTCGATGAGCATCTCGGGCGCCGATGCGCCGGCGGTAATCCCGATTCGCCGTACTCCATCAAGTGCGCGCCAGTCGATGTCGACCGCGCGCTGGACCAGCTGAGCATAGGGGCATCCCGCCGAGCGGCCCACTTCCACGAGGCGGCGCGAATTGGAGGAGTTCGGCGCGCCGATGACAAGCAGGGCGTCGATCAGCGGCGCGATCTGCTTGACCGCGGCCTGGCGGTTCGTCGTGGCATAGCAGATGTCTTCCTTGTGCGGTCCGATGATCGCGGGGAACCGTGCCTTGAGCGCGGCGACGATGCCGGCCGTGTCATCGACGCTCAGCGTCGTCTGGGTGATGAAAGCGAGACGTTCGGGATCGCGCGGCGTCAGGCCCGCGACATCCTCGGCGGTCTCGACGAGGAGGACTTCGCCCTCGGGGAGCTGGCCCATGGTACCGAGCGTCTCGGGATGGCCCGCATGGCCGATCATGATCATCTGCAATCCGTTGGCGTGATGGCGTTCCGCCTCGATATGGACCTTGCTCACAAGCGGGCAGGTGGCATCGACATAGACCATCTCGCGCCGCCGCGCCTCCGCGGGGACCGCTTTCGGTACGCCATGGGCGGAGAAGATCACGGGCCGGTCGGAGGGGGCCTCGTCGAGCTCCTCGACGAAGACGGCACCCTGCGCGCGCAGGGTATCGACGACGAACTTGTTATGGACGATTTCGTGCCGGACATAGACCGGCTTGCCCCATTTTTCGAGCGCCAGTTCGACGATCTTGATGGCACGGTCGACGCCGGCGCAAAAGCCGCGCGGCGCGGCGAGATAGAGTTTGAGATCGGGTTTGCGCATAGATGGCCCTCCTGCTGGGCCGGATCTAGGGATTGTCGGGCGGAAGATCCAGCGCCCGCTCGCCTGCGCCAAGCAGATGGCACCACCATGCGGCCCACCTGGGCGATGCGCGCCCGTGCGCAGGTCCGGAATACCCGTTGCAGGGAAGGGCAAGCGGCGCGAGGCCGGCGGGGTTACTCGCCGACAGCCTCGCGCAGATTGCGGGTCTCTTCACGCGGGGGACGCCCGATCACTTCCTTGAGCTCGTCGAGCTCGATGAAGTTGTCGGCCTGACGGCGGAGCTCGTCGGCGATCATGGGCGGTTGCGAGCGGACGGTGGAGACGACCGAGACGCGCACGCCGGCACGCTGCAGGGCTTCCACGAGGGGGCGGAAATCGCCGTCGCCGGAGAACAGAACGATGTGATCGACCCGGGGCGCCAGTTCCATCGCATCGACGGCCAGCTCTATATCCATGTTGCCCTTGACCTTACGGCGGCCCTGGCTGTCTGTATATTCCTTCGCCGGCTTGGTCACCATGGTGAAGCCGTTGTAGTGCAGCCAGTCCACCAGGGGCCTGATGGGGGAGTATTCGTCATTCTCGAGCAGAGCGGTATAATAGAAGGCACGCAGGAGTTTGCCGCGTCGCACGAACTCCTGGCGAAGAAGTTTGTAGTCGATGTCGAAACCCAGCGACTTTGCCGCCGCATAGAGGTTCGATCCATCGATGAACAGCGCGAGCCGCTCGTCACGATAGAACATGGATCAGTTTCCTTTAATCACGGCAACATGCCGATAAGTGGGCGTAGATCGTATGAACGAAGTTCGGCTAGCAACATTTAGAACGATGCCATGGTAACACAACGCCCTTTATCTCGAGTTGTGTTACGCTGGGTCACTGTGGCTTTTGGCAGTAATGCAACCTCCGGAGGAATCAGCCTGGGGGGTAATCTTCGTGCCGCTGTAGAGATGCTGCGCGGTGAAGGTTTCGATCTCGTGAATTCCAGTTACGTTTACAAAAGCATAGCGGTTCCCGCCGGGTCGGGTCCCGATTTCCTCAACGCGGTGGCGCGCTTCACCGTGACCATGGGGCCACGCGATTGCCTTGCGTCAATGCACCGCGCCGAGGCGGCGGCCGGGCGGGTGCGGCTGCGTCGCTGGGCGCCAAGGACGCTCGATCTGGACCTGCTCGACATGGACGGGATGATCTGTCCCGATCTCGCCGGCTACGCCGCATGGCGCGACATGCCGCCCGAGCGACAGGCGGTGGAAGCGCCCGGCGAGCTGATCCTGCCGCATCCGAGGCTCCACGAGCGGGGGTTCGTCCTGATCCCCTGGGCCGATGTCGCGCCCGACTGGCGGCATCCGGTAACCGGATCGAGCGTCACCGAGATGCGCGATGCGCTTCCCGCCGAGGCGCGTGCCGGGGTCGAGCGCCTTGCCGGCGGACCGCTGGCGGGGCGGTGATCGCGCGGGCACTTCGAATTGCGGGTTGTCAAGGTATTTCGCAAGGCGTAGAACAGGGCTTTCTCATCCCCGACCCGGAGTGCACCCATGGCCCGCGTGACCGTTGAAGACTGCGTAGACAAGGTTCCCAACCGGTTCGAGCTGGTGATGCTTGCCGCTCACCGCGCGCGGGAGATCACCTCCGGCGACGCGCCGACCGTCGACCGCGACAACGACAAGAACCCCGTCGTCAGCCTGCGCGAGATCGCCGAGGAGACGCAGCAGGCCGACGCGCTGCGCGAGCGGATGATCGAGAGCCACCAGACACAGATCGAGGTCGACGAGCCCGAAGAGGACTCGATGGCCCTCCTGATGGGCGCCGAGAACGACAAGCCCGCCGAGGACGACATGTCCGAGGAGAAGCTCCTGCGCGCGCTGATGGAAGCGCAGGGCCAGCAATAGGGGCATGCCGGGGCCGGCCCGCCGGCCCCGCACCCAGGATTCGGGATTCGCAGCACTGATGGACGGCGCAGACGAGCTGATCGCGAAGGTGCGCAGCTACAATCCCAGGACGAATTCCAGCCTGATCGGGGACGCGTTCACCTACGGGCGCGAGATGCACGAGGGTCAGTTCCGCCATTCCGGCGAGCCCTATTTCACGCATCCGGTCGCCGTGGCGATGCTGCTCGCCGAGCAGCAGCTCGACGATGCGACCATCGTCACCGCGCTCCTTCACGACACGATCGAGGACACCAAGTCGACCTACGGGGCGATCGCCGGACGGTTCGGCCCCGAGATCGCCGAGCTGGTCGATGGCGTCACCAAGCTGACCAATCTCGAGCTGACCTCCACCGAGACCAAGCAGGCCGAGAATTTCCGCAAGCTCTTCATGGCGATGAGCAAGGATCTGCGGGTGATCCTGGTCAAGCTTTCCGACCGCTTGCATAACATGCGCACCATCAAGTCGATGCGTCCCGACAAGCAGGTCAAGAAGGCGCGCGAGACGATGGACATCTATGCGCCCCTTGCGGGCCGCATGGGGATGCAATGGATGCGCGAGGAGCTCGAGGACTTGGCCTTCCAGGTGCTCAATCCCGAGGCGCGCACCTCCATCATCCGGCGCTTCATCACGTTGCAGCGCGAGACCGGCGACGTGATCGACAAGATCACCACCGACATCCGCTTCGAGCTGGTGCGTGCCAATATCGAGGCGACGGTGTTCGGCCGGGCCAAGAAGCCCTTCTCGATCTGGCGCAAGATGGAGGAGAAGGATATCGGCTTCTCCCGCCTGTCCGACATCTACGGCTTCCGGGTGATCTGCGAGAACGAGGCCGACTGCTACGGCACGCTCGGGGTGATCCACCAAAGATGGCGCGCCGTTCCGGGGCGCTTCAAGGATTACATCAGCCAGCCCAAATCGAACGGCTACCGCTCGATCCACACCACCGTGTCGGGACGCGACGGCAAGCGCGTCGAGGTGCAGGTCCGCACCCGCCAGATGCATGAGGTCGCCGAGGCCGGCGTGGCCGCGCATTGGTCCTATCGCGACGGTGAGCGTGTCGAGAACCCTTTTGCCGTCGATCCCGCGAAATGGATCGCCTCGCTGACCGAGCGTTTCGACGCCTCCGAGGATCACGACGAATTTCTCGAGGCCGTGAAGCTCGAGATGTACCAGGACCAGGTCTTCTGCTTCACGCCCAAGGGCGAGGTCGTGAAGCTGCCGCGCGGGGCGACGCCGCTCGACTTCGCCTATGCGATCCATACAAGGATCGGCGACAGCTGCGTGGGCGCCAAGGTCGATCATATCCGCGTGCCGCTCTGGACACGGCTCAAGAACGGCCAGTCCGTCGAGATCATGACCGCCGAGGGGCAGCGCCCGCAGGTGACCTGGATCGACATCGTGGCCACGGGGCGGGCAAAGGCCGCGATCCGGCGGTCCTTGCGCGAGGAGGACCGCGCCCGCTTCATCCGCCTGGGGCTGGAGCTGGCACGCGTGGCCTTCGACGGGATCGGCAAGCGGGTGGGCGACAAGGCCCTGACCACGGCGGCGCGGCAACTGGGACTGCCGGGCTCCGACGAGCTCCTGGCGCGCATCGGGTCGGCCGAGATCACCACGCGGCAGATGCTCCAGACGCTCTATCCCGAACTGGCCAACCGCCGCGCCGACGAGATCGATGCCAGCGCCGCCATCGTGGGCCTCGAGCGCGACCAGACCTTCCAGCGCGGGGCCTGCTGCCAGCCGGTGCCGGGCGAGCGGATCGTCGGCATCACCTACCGCGGGCAGGGGGTGCGCATCCATGCCATCGACTGCCCCGCGCTCGTGCCCTTCGAGGATCAGCCCGATCGCTGGATCGACCTGCACTGGCATTCGGGCACCCATCCGGCGGTCAATACCGTCACCTTCGATGTGACATTGTCGAACGACGCTGGTGTTCTGGGCCGGATATGCACATTGATCGGGGAGCAGAAGGCCAATATCTCGGATCTGCATTTTTGCGACCGGAAACAGGACTTCTATCGCTTGCTGATCGACGTGGATCTGCGCGATGTCGAACATATGCACGCCGTCAGGCTGGTCCTCGAGGCCGATAGCGACGTGGCGACGATCACAAGGTTCCGCGATCCCTCGCGCGAGCCGTAACCAGCGCCCCGAGGCCGCGGCCTCGCCCGGGGCGTGCTGAGCAAGGAGGCTCCGGGGTGTTCAAGCGGCGCAGGCCACGCTCCCATGTCGCAGCTTTCGGCCGGGCGCTCTATCCGCGGGGCGGGTGGTGGCGTGCGATCCGCTACATGGGCTACAGGCTGCGGCGACTGCCGGACCCGGCCTACAAGATCAGCCGCGGCATCGCGGCGGGGGTCTTCGTCAGCTTCACGCCCTTCTTCGGACTGCATTTCCTGCTGGCCAGCGGTCTCGCCTGGATCATGGGCGGCAACATCCTCGCGGCGCTCCTCGCGACCTTCTTTGGCAATCCGCTGACCTTTCCCATCATCGCCGGCACGTCGGTCGAGCTTGGCGCGGCCCTGTTGGGGGTGGAGAACGGACAGCCGCTGCACGAGACGATCGGCGCCTTCAGCCGTGTTTCGATCGAGCTGTGGAGCAATGCGAAGGCGGTGTTCAGCGGGGCACCGGTGCGGTGGTACCGCCTCGACGATTTCATGGGGCAGGTCTTCCTCCCCTATCTCGTGGGCGGGCTGATCCCGGGCGTGGTCTGCGCGGTGATCGCCTATGCCGCATCACGCCCGGTGATCTCCGCCTACCAGAAATCGCGGGCGCGGGCGCTCGAGAACAAGCTTGCCAAGCGCCGGGCGGCGGCGCGCAACATGAAGAAGGATGGTGGCAATGGCGGGACGTGAGGCGGATGCGGGCGGAGCGCGGCTGCGGCTGGGCGTGAACATCGACCACGTCGCGACGGTGCGCAACGCGCGCGGCGGGGCCGTGCCCGATCCCGTTCGCGCCGCGCGGCTGGCGCAGGAGGCCGGGGCCGACGGGATCACGGCGCATCTGCGCGAGGACCGGCGCCATATCTCGGACGCGGATATCGACGCCCTCATGTCCGAGCTGTCCCTGCCGCTCAACCTGGAAATGGCGGCGACGCCCGAGATGCAGGCGATCGCCCTACGCCACCGCCCGCATGCGGTCTGTCTCGTGCCCGAGCGGCGCGAGGAGCGCACGACGGAAGGCGGACTCGAGGTCGCCCGCGAGGAGAATCGGCTCGCGCATTTCATAGCCCCGCTCGCCGAGGCCGGCTGCCGCGTGTCGATCTTCATCGCCGCCGACCGGGCCCAGGTCGAGGCGGCCCGGCGCATCGGGGCCCAGGTGGTCGAGCTTCATACCGGTGCTTATTGCGACGCGCATGCCGAGGGGCGTTTCGAGCGGCGCGATGCCGAGCTGGAACGGCTGCGCGAAATGTCCCGCCTGGCGCATGACCTGGGGCTCGAGGTTCATGCCGGGCACGGGCTGACCTATGACACGGTCGCCCCGGTGGCCGCCTTTCCCGAGCTTGCCGAGCTCAATATCGGGCATTTCCTCATCGGCGAGGCGATCTTCCGCGGCCTGACCCCGGCGATCGGGGAAATGCGGCGGCTGATGGATGCCGCACGTCTGCCGCAAGGCTGATCGGCAGGAAACCACCGGCCGAAATCCGGGGTGCAAGGACAATGAGAATTCCATGGATCGAATTGTTCAGGGCCGCGTTGAGGGGGCAACAGTAACAGACACCGGAGAATATCCATGAGCAATCACACCGACACCCTCAAGAAGCTCCACACCCGCCTCATCGACAGCCGTGACGGCTACCGCGAAGCACGCAACGACGCGTCGGGCGAAGTGAGCTATGTGGGCTTCTTCGACCGCATGATTTCCGAGCGCGAGCAGTTCCACACCAAGCTGCACCAGACGCTGGGTGCCGAAGGCGTCGAAGTCGACGAGAAGGGCTCCGCCCTTGCCGGCGCGCATCGCGGCTGGATGAAGCTCAAGGATTCGCTGACCGGCAATGATGAAGGCGTCTATGACGAGATCATCAACGGCGAGCAGCAGCTCAAGGAGCTCTATGATGACGCGATCCGCGAATGCGCCGGTCATCCGCAATACGGCTTCCTGACCGAGCAGCGTCAGTCGGTCGAGCGCGCGATCGAGCAGGCCCGTGCCGAGAAGGCCCGTCACGCGGCCTGATGGAACGACGATCGGCCCCTCGGGGGTCGGTGTGAGGGGCGTCCCGCCGGGGCGCCCCTTTCGCATGACGGCGCCGGTCTTGCGGGGCCGCTATGGGAAGGCTAACGGTTCGTCATGATCCTCGGCATCGGTACCGACCTTGCGAATATCGAGCGGATCGCCGGAACGCTGGAGCGCTTCGGCGACCGCTTCCGCAACCGTGTCTTCACCGAGCGCGAACAGGCCAGGGCGGAGGCCCGCGCCGATGTCGCCGGCACCTATGCCAAGCGCTGGGCGGCCAAGGAGGCGTGCTCCAAGGCGCTGGGAACGGGGCTGCGCATGGGTATCGCCTGGAAGGACATGGCCGTGAGCAATCTTCCGACCGGGCAGCCCGTCATGCATGTCACGGGATGGGCCGCGCAGCGTCTCGCCGAGATGACCCCGGACGGGCATAGGGCGATCATCCATGTCACGCTGACCGACGATCACCCCTGGGCGCAGGCTTTCGTGGTGATCGAGGCGCGCCCGGACTGAGCCGCCAGCAGCCAGGTGCCGGGGCGAACGCGCGGCGAGGGAACGTGCGCCGGCCGGCCGCGTTGCCCTGCCGATGGCCCGCCGCGCGGGCCGCCGCATAGCGAGGACGCCGCCATGACCCCGACACCAGCCGAACGCGGTGCCCTCGCCGATGCCATCCGGTCGGCGCGCGATGCCGCGGGGGCGGGGCCGCGCGCCGGGATCGCCGCCGCGATCGTGCTGGAGGACCGCGTTGTCGCCGTCGGGGTGAACGAGGTCCATCTCCATCATGATCCGACACGCCATGCCGAGATCGTGGCGATCGGCGCGGCCTGCCGCGCGCTGGGCCGCAGCGACCTGTCTGGCGCGACGCTGGTCTCGACCCTGCAGCCTTGCGAGATGTGCCTCGCGGCGATGCGTTTCAGCGGGATCGACCGCCTCGTCTTTGCGGCGGACAAGCCGCGCGTCGCGGCGCGATACTTCCAGTTTCCCTCGATCACCATCGATGCGTTCCGCGAGGCGTCGGGGCAGGGGTTCGACTATGCCGGCGGCGTCGATGCCGAAAAGGTGCTCGATCTTTATGCCGACGGAGACGAATGACCGCATCCGGGGCGGGGCGGCAAACTTGACACCCCTTGCCTGTCAAACCATGAAGCATTGGCCCCGGTAGGGTGGGCGGCAATGACACGGCGGGCACTTCATGGCTGAGACGGCCGAGAAACGCGATGGAATTCTCGAGACCATCAAGACGGTGGTTTATGCACTTCTGATTGCGGGCATCTTTCGCACCTTGCTGTTCCAGCCCTTCTGGATCCCGTCGGGGAGCATGAAGGACACGCTGCTGGTCGGCGACTTCCTCTTCGTCAACAAGATGGCCTACGGTTATTCGCAATATTCGTGCCCCTTCGCGATGTGCAGCTTCATCGACGGGCGCTGGCTGGGCTCCGAGCCCGAGCGCGGCGACGTGGTGGTCTTTCGTCACCCGGTGACCAAGTCGGACTTCATCAAGCGGCTGATCGGGCTTCCCGGCGACAGCGTGCAGGTCAAGGGCGGCGTTCTCTATATCAACGGCACGATGGCCCCGCAGGAGCCCAACGGCGTCTTCATCGAGGCCTTCGAGAAACAGGGCCCCGTGGGCAACCTGCCGCAATGCGAGAATGGCGGCGTCCCGCTCGGCGGCGAATGCCGCAAGTCGCGTTTCACCGAGGTCCTGCCCAACGGGGTGCGCCATGACATCCTCAACATCCGCGAAAGCCGGCTCGACGACACGCCGGTCTACACGGTGCCTGAGGGACATTACTTCTTCATGGGCGACAACCGCGACAATTCCACCGACAGCCGCGTCAGCCAGAACGCGATGGGGGTCGGCTTCGTGCCCTACGAGAACCTGATCGGCCGCGCGGACCGCGTGATCTTCTCCTCGGCGGGACGCTCGATGCTGTTCTTCTGGACCTGGCGCGCGGACCGTTTCTTCGAGAAGATCGTGTGAAACTCTCGGCCGAACAGAAGGCCTTCGAGGAACGGCTCGGCCATCGCTTCGCAGCGTCCGGCCTGCTGATCCGGGCGCTCACGCACAGCTCGATCTCCAGCAGCACCCGGCCCGACAACCAGCGGCTCGAGTTTCTCGGCGACAGGGTGCTCGGGCTCGTGATCGCCGAGGCGGTGCTCGATGCCGACGAGCGGGCCGCCGAGGGCCGGCTTGCCCCGCGCTTTAACGCCCTGGTGCGCAAGGAGACATGCGCCGAGGTCGCGCGCGAGATCGAACTTGGCACGGTGCTGCGTCTCGGGCGATCCGAGATGATGTCGGGCGGGCGACGCAAGGAGGCGCTGCTCGGCGATGCGATGGAGGCGGTGATCGCCGCGATCTATCTCGACGGGGGCTACGAGGCGGCCCGGCAGGTGGTCCTGTCGCATTGGCGCAACCGGATCGCTGAGCTCGACGAGGACGCGCGCGATGCCAAGACCGCGTTGCAGGAATGGGCGCAGGCCAGACGGTTCAGCCCGCCCTCCTATGTCGAGATCGCCCGTGACGGCCCCGACCATGCGCCCGTCTTCACCATGGAGGCGCGGCTTCAGAACGGCGCCTCGGAACGGGCCACCGCCCCGAGCAAGCGGGTGGCCGAGCAGGCCGCCGCCCGTGCCCTCCTCGAGAGGATGGAGAAAGAATGACCCAGACACGCGCGGGCTTCATCGCCCTCATCGGCGAGCCGAATGCGGGCAAGTCGACCCTTCTCAACAGGATGGTGGGGGCCAAGGTCTCGATCGTCACGCACAAGGTGCAGACGACCCGGGCCCGGATCCGCGGCGTGGCGATGGAGGGCGACGCGCAGCTCGTCTTCGTCGACACGCCCGGTCTCTTCCGTCCCCGGCGCAGGCTCGACCGGGCCATGGTCGCGGCGGCCTGGAGCGGGGCGGCCGATGCCGATATCGTGGTGCTGCTGGTCGAGGCGCATCGCGGCATCACCGAAGGCGTGGAGGCGATCCTCGACGGATTGCGCGAGCGTGCCGGCGGCGCGAGGGTGGCCCTTGCCATCAACAAGATCGACCGGGTCTCGGCGCCGGCCCTGCTGGGCCTGACCAAGGCGCTGAACGAAGCCTACGCGTTCACCGAGACATTCATGATCTCGGCCGAGAAGGGCCATGGCGTGGACGATCTGCGCCGCTGGCTGGCGCAGCACGTGCCGCAAGGGCCCTGGCTCTATCCGGAGGACCAGATCGCCGATCTGCCGATGCGCATGATTGCCGCCGAGATCACCCGCGAGAAGCTGACGCTGCGCCTGCATCAGGAGCTGCCCTACCAGCTGACGGTCGAGACGGAAGCCTGGGAGGAGCGCAAGGATGGCTCGGCCCGGATCGACCAGGTCATCTACGTGATCCGGGACGGCCACAAGGGCATCGTTCTGGGACGCAAGGGCGAGACGGCCAAGGCCGTGGGGCAGGCGGCACGGGTGGAGCTTGAGGAGTTTCTCGGCCGCAAGGTGCATCTCTTCCTGCAGGTCAAGGTGCGGCCCGGATGGCTCGACGAAGCGGAGCGTTTCTCGGAAATGGGGCTCGATTTTCGTGACGGCGAGTAACCCGCGCCGCGACGGGGCCGCGCGATGGGCCGCCTGAGCGCCGAGTTCTGGGTCCATGCCTACCTGCGCCGCCTGGCGCTGCGCGACATTCCGGCCTTCGTGCTGCATCGCGGGGATGCGACGGCGGGCGCGGTGCTGGTCAAGCTGTCGACGCTCGACGGCATGGCCCGCCTGTTCCAGCGCGGCTTCGACATGAGCCGCGACATGCGGCGGTGGATCGTTCTGACGGAAGGTGAGGATGCCGCCGTCGAGGCCAGCATCGCGGCTCAGCGGCGCTTCGATCCCGATCTGTGGGTGATCGAGGTCGAGGACCGCGCGGGGCGGCATCTTCTGGACGAGGAGGGCCTGTCGGAATGATCCCGGCCATGCCCGCCAGCCGTTCGGTCATCGCGGCGGAACCTGCCCGGTGATCGCGTGGCAGGAGGAGGGGGTGCTCCTGTCGGTGCGCAAGCATGGCGAATCCTCGGCCATCGTGGAGGCCTTCACCCGCAGCCATGGACGGCATGCCGGGGTGGTGCGCGGGGGGGGCGGCCGGCGGATGGCGCCCCTTCTGCAGCCCGGCGGTCAGCTTTCCTTCTCCTGGCGAGCGCGGCTCGAGGATCACCTCGGCGCCTTCACCATCGAGCCGGTCCGCAGCCGGTCCGCCCATTTCGCCGATCCCCTCGCGCTTGCCGGGCTGTCGGCGGTCACTTCGCTTCTGGCATTCGCCCTGCCCGAGCGCGAGCCGCATCCCGGTCTTTACACGCGCAGCGTCGCGCTGCTGGACATGCTCGGTGACGAGGATGTCTGGCCGCTGGCCTATCTCGTCTTCGAGATGGCGCTCCTGGAGGAGCTTGGCTTCGGTCTCGATCTGAGCCGCTGCACTTTGAGTGGCGACCGCGAGAATCTGGCCTTCGTCTCGCCGCGCACCGGGCGCGCGGTCTCGCGCGAGGCTGCGGGCGATTGGGCCGACCGTCTCTTGCCGCTGCCGCCCTGCCTGCTCGGGCAAGGGCCCGCGACGGCGGGCGAGCTGCTCGACGGTTTGCGGCTCACCGGGCATTTCCTCGACACGCGGCTGGCGCCGGCCCTGGGCGACCGGCCGATACCGGGTGCGCGCACCCGTCTCGTCGAACGGATGCGCCGGCGTTTTTGATGCCCCGCGAGCTCTTCAGCCCAGAAGCCTGCGGGCGATCACCTGCGCCTGGATCTCGGCGGCACCCTCGAAGATCGACAGGATACGCGCGTCGCACAGGATGCGGCTGATGCCATATTCCAGTGCGAAGCCGTTGCCGCCATGGATCTGCACCCCGTTATCGGCGCTCGACCACGCAACGCGCGCGGCCAGCAGCTTGGCCATGCCCGCCTCAAGATCGCAGCGCCGTCCCTCGTCCTTTTCGGCGGCTGAGAAATAGGTCAGCTGCCGCGCGATGGTGATCTCGACCGCCATCATCGCCAGCTTGCCGCCGACGCGCGGGAACTCGATCAGGGATTTCCCGAACTGCTTGCGATCACGTGCATAGCGCATGGAGACATCGAGCGCCGATTGCGCAACGCCGATGGCCCGTGCGGCGGTCTGGATCCGGGCACTCTCGAAGGTCTGCATGAGCTGCTTGAAGCCCTTGCCCTCCTCGCCGCCCAAAAGGTTCTCGCCCTTGATCTCGAAGCCGTCGAAGGCAAGCTCGTATTCCTTCATGCCGCGGTAGCCGAGCACCTCGATCTCGCCGCCCGACATGCCGGGAGTGGGGAAGGGCTCGGCATCGGTGCCAGGGGTCTTCTCGGCGAGGAACATCGACAGGCCGCGGTAATCGGTCGTTTCGGGATCGGTACGGGCCAGCAGGGTCATCACATGGGTGCGCGCGGCATGGGTGATCCAGGTCTTGTTGCCGGTGACCGTGTAATCCTCGCCATTCCTCGTCGCCCGCGTGCGCAGGCTGCCGAGGTCGGAGCCGGTATTGGGCTCGGTGAAGACCGCCGTCGGAAGGATCTCGCCCGATGCGAGGCCGGGCAGCCATTTCTCCTTTTGCGCCCGGGTGCCGCCGCACAGGATCAGCTCGGCGGCGATCTCGGAGCGTGTGCCGAGGCTGCCGACGCCGATGTAGCCCCGGCTGAGTTCCTCGGAGACCACGCACATCGCCGCCTTGCTCAATCCGAAGCCGCCGAATTCCTCAGGGATCGTCAGGCCGAAGACACCCATCTCGGCCATTTCCGCGATGATCTCCATCGGGATCAGCTCATCCTCGAGGTGCCAGTCATGCGCATGCGGCTCGACCTTTTCGGCCGAGAAACGGCGGAACTGCGCGCGGATCATCTCGAGCTCCTCGTCGAGGCCGCTGGCCCCGGCGATCAGCTCCGCCGATTGCTCCTCCATCAGCGCGACGAGACGCGCGCGGGCACGCGGCGTGTTCCCCGCCTCGATCAGCCGCAGCACGCTCTCGCTTTCGAAGGCGGCGACGCGGTCCGGGCCGAGGCCGATATCGGCCGGACGCAGGATTTCGGTCTGGCTCATCGGAAGGCCGCCGCGGATCTGGGCGAGATATTCTCCGAACCCGATCGACAGGATGAGCTGTTCGATCTCGCCGAACCGGTCCTGCGCGGACAGGCGCGCGGCCCATTCCTGAAGCTGGCGCAGGGCCTGCGTGTATGTCGCGAGCCATGCCAGGCCATGAACGGCGGTCTGTTCGGCCTCGAGCGCGGCGGCGTCGATCCGCCCCTCGCGCGAAACCATCTCGCGCAGGTGCCGCGTCGCGGCATCGACGAGTGCCTCCGCGGGGATCAGCGCATCGGCGCTCAGCGCCAGCAGCGTGGCCGCATCCAGCGCGGCCGTGGAGGCATGGGTCGGGGCTTGTCCTTCATGCGGCATCGGCGGCTCCTCTTTTCTGCAGTTGCGAAAGACTTAGATCGCCGCGCGCCGTTGCGCAAGAAGATTTCAAAATAGAGCACGCTTTCGTACGAAAATGACACGAAAAATTGCGGTCGCTGTTCTTTCCGGCGCGGCGTATAGGGGTCGTATGGATGATACATCTCTCTGGATCGTCGTCATTGCGATCACCCTCGCCGCCGGATTCGTCAAGGGGGCCGTGGGCTTCGCCATGCCGATGCTGATGATCTCCGGCCTGGGATCGGTGCTGGCGCCCGAGCTGGCCCTGGCCGCCATCATCCTGCCCACGCTCGTGAGCAACATCTGGCAGGCGCTGCGCGGCGGGCTTGGCGCGGCGCGGGCCGCTTTCGTCGATCACTGGCGCTACATCGTGATCGTGATGCTGTTCATCATGGGCAGCGCGCAGTTGCTGACCCTTCTGCCGGCATGGCTGCTCTACCTGATCCTCGGGGTGCCGGTGACCGGCTTCGCCATCGCGCAGCTTGCCGGCTGGTCGCCGCGCATTCCCGCCCATGCGCGGCGCCGTGCCGAGCTCGGGATCGGTGCCTTCGCCGGTTTCATGGGCGGCATGTCCGGGGTCTGGGGGCCGCCGACGGTGATGTATCTCACCGCGCTCGACACTCCCAAGGCGCAGCAGATCAGGGTTCAGGGCGTCGTCTACGGGATGGGTTCGGTCATGCTGCTCGCCGCGCATCTGCGCTCTGGCGTGCTGAACGCGCAAACCCTGCCGCTCTCCGCCGGGCTGCTGGTTCCGGCGCTGGCCGGCATGGCCCTGGGGATGGCCTTCTGCGACCGGCTCGATCAGGCGCGCTTCAAGCGTCTGACCTTGGTCGTCCTGGTCGTGGCCGGTGCGAACCTCATTCGCAGGGGCCTCATGGGCTGAATGGGTGCGGCGCGCGCCCCGGCGGGGCGCGCGCCGCGATACGGGCTCAGCCGAGCGCGACGGCCCGCACATCCTCGTCGATATGCGCCTCGTACTGGGCGAAGTTCTCGGAGAACATCTTGACCAGCTTGGCCGCTTGGCGGTCATAGGCCTCGCCGTCATCCCAGGTCCGGCGCGGATCGAGCAGGATGTCGGGAACGCCCTGCACCGTGGTCGGAACCTCGAAGCCGAAATTCCTGTCCTTGCGGAACGGCGCCTTGTCGAGCGAGCCGTCGAGTGCCGCCGTCAGAAGCGCGCGCGTCGCCTTGATCGGCATGCGGCTGCCGGTGCCATAGGCGCCGCCGGTCCAGCCGGTGTTCACCAGCCAGCAGGTCGCGCCATGCTTGGCGATCTTGCCCTTGAGCAGTTCGCCGTAGACCTCGGGCCGGCGCGGCATGAAGGGGGCACCGAAACAGGTCGAGAAGGTGGGCTCGGGCTCGGTCACGCCGCGCTCGGTGCCCGCGACCTTGGAGGTGAAGCCCGACAGGAAGTGATACATCGCCTGCGCCGGGGTCAGCCGCGCGATCGGCGGCAGCACGCCAAAGGCGTCGCAGGTGAGCATGATGACATTCTTGGGATGGCCGCCCAGCGCGGTTTCCGACGCGTTGGAGATGTAGTGCAGCGGGTAGGCGCAGCGCATGTTCGCGGTCAGGCTGTCATCCTCGAAATCAAGCTCGCGCGTTTCCTCGTCATAGACCATGTTCTCGATCACGGTCGCGAAGCGCTTGGTCGTCGCGTGGATTTCGGGCTCCGCCTCGGCGCTCAGGTTGATCGTCTTGGCATAGCAGCCGCCTTCGAAGTTGAAGGTCCCGCGATCCGACCAGCCATGCTCGTCATCGCCGATCAGAACGCGGCTCGGATCGGCGGAGAGAGTCGTCTTGCCGGTGCCCGACAGGCCGAAGAAGACGGCCGTGTCGACCGGGTTGCCGGGGGCGTGGTTGGCCGAGCAATGCATCGGCATGATGCCCTTCTCGGGCAGCAGGTAGTTGAGCAGGGTGAAAACGGATTTCTTGTTCTCGCCGGCATATTCCGTGCCGCCGATCAGGATCGTCTTCTCGGCCATGCTGATCGCGATCACCGTCTCGGAGCGACAGCCATGCTTCTCGGGATCGGCCTTGAAGCTGGGGCAGTTGATGATCGTGAAATCGGGCACGAAGCTGGCGAGCGCCTCGGCCTCGGGACGGCGCAGCAGGTGCCTGATGAAGAGTGCGTGCCAGGCAAGCTCGGTTATGACGCGGACATCGAGCCGGTGAGCCGGATCGGCGCCGCCGTAGAGATCCTGCACGAAGTAGTCGCGGCCCTTCATATGGGCGATCATGTCCGCCTTGAGCACATCGAAGGAGGAGGGCTCCATCGGCGCGTTGTTCTCCCACCAGATGGTATCTTCCAGCTCGGGGCTGCGCACGACGAACTTGTCCTTGGGTGACCGTCCGGTGTGCTTGCCGGTCGAGACGAGGAAGGTGCCGCCCTGGCCGAGCTTGCCTTCGCCCCGCGCAAGGGCCGCCTCGATGAGCTGCGGCTCGATGAGATTGTAGGCGACCGCTCCCAGGCCATCGATGCCCTGATCTTCGAGACGGTGTTTGGGGTTGACGCGACCTGATGTCATGAGAGGCTGCTCCTATGCCGATATTGCCGACGGTCCAGGATGAGAACCGCGCCTGACGCCGCGGCAAGGACTGTTGTTGCACGTGAAGTAGCATGGGCGAATTGCCGGAGAACAGGTCAAGACGTCGCTGTTAGCGATAGCAAGTTGGCTTTAGCGCAATCAAGTTTCCGGGCATGGCCGGCGCGCTGCGTTCGGGCCGGTTGTCGGCGCCGCGCCGAGGGCGACTCGGCGGGGCGCCCGACGGCGCCGATCGACGGGGGACTGCGGCAATTAAGTCATTCTCAAGGATCAACTGTCCAGATTGTGGCAGTCGAAGGGCGCGATTCGCGTTATTTGTTGATTCCGGCTCGCCATCTACGGATTGTGGCGGGAAAACTTACAATAATACCGTTTGGCACATTCGCGAGCAGCACAAGGACTATCGAGACATGTCTAGGATCGCACTGGTCGACGATGACAGGAATATCCTGACATCCGTTTCCATGACGCTGGAGGCCGAAGGCTTCGAGGTCGAGACCTACAATGACGGGCAGGCCGCACTGGACGCCTTCAGCAAGAAGCTTCCCGACATGGCCGTCTTCGATATCAAGATGCCGCGGATGGACGGAATGGACCTTTTGCAACGGGTGCGCCAGAAGACGGCGATGCCGGTGATCTTCCTGACATCCAAGGATGACGAGATCGACGAGGTTCTGGGACTGCGCATGGGGGCCGACGACTACGTCAAGAAACCCTTCTCGCAGCGCCTGCTCGTCGAGCGGATCCGCGCCCTGCTGCGCCGTCAGGAGGTCCTGTCGGGCGAGGAGGTCACCGAGGTCGAGGCCAGCCAGGTGATGCAGCGCGGCGAGCTGAAGATGGATCCCGCCCGCCATGCCGTCGCGTGGAAGGGCAAGGATGTCTCCCTGACCGTGACCGAGTTCCTGCTGCTGCAGGCGCTGGCCCAGCGGCCCGGCTTCGTCAAGAGCCGCGACCAGCTGATGGATGTCGCCTATGACGATCAGGTCTATGTCGATGACCGGACGATCGACAGCCACATCAAGCGCCTGCGCAAGAAGATGCGCAGCGTCGATCCCGAATTCTCGGCGATCGAGACCCTCTACGGCATCGGCTACCGCTACAACGAAGAGTAAGCCGAATGGCAATGGCATCCGATATCGATACGAACGAGCGTGGCCTGCACGAGAACGGCGTGCTGCTCGGCGAGGATTGGGTCGGCGCGGATGCCACCGCCGAGCGCGAGCTGCGTCAACGGCGCCAGAAGCACGGATTGATCGCGATCAACCGCTCGCCGCTGGCCCGCAAGATCATCACCTTCAACCTGCTCGCGATCCTGGTGCTGGTCGCGGGGGTGCTCTATCTCAACCCGTTCCGCGATAGCCTGGTCTTCCAGCGCGAGGCCGGTCTCGTCACCGAGGCCGAGCTGATCGCCGATGTCTTCGAGGCACAGCTGGCCGCCGGCAATGGCACGCTCGGCGAGGACGGCTTCGATCCGCTCGCGACCTTGCGCGGGATCAACCCCTCCCTCGGCACACGCGTCTTCGTCTTCACCCCCGACATGGAGATCGCCGGCTCGACCGAGGGCCGGACCCAGCCCGGCCTCGTCAGCCCGGGCGCCGCCGGGGGCAGCACGGCGATCACCGATTTCCTGAACCGCGCATGGACCTCTGCCGCCGCGCTGCTGATGACCGAGCTGCCCGGGGATCCGAATGTCGAGGCCGAGCGCCTGGCGCGTGAGCTCGTGCGCCGAACCTTGTCCGGGGCCACCCATGTGGAAACGGGGCTGATCACCAATGGCAGCACGATCTTCGCGGTGGCGACGCCCGTTCTGCGCAATGGCGACGTGATCGGCGTGGTTGCCCTGACCAGCGGGGCAGGCGAGATCGATCGGCTGGTGCGCGCCGAGCGCGAACAGGTCCTGCAGATGTTCGTGATCGCGATCCTGGTCTCCATTGGCCTGAGCCTCGTTCTGGCCTCCACGATCGCCAACCCGCTGAGCGATCTGGCCGCGGCGGCCGAGATCGGCCGCGACAAGAACGCCAAGGCCGTCAAGCCCGGCCGGGTGAGGATCCCGGACCTGACCGCGCGTCCCGACGAGATCGGCCGGCTGTCAGGTGCCCTCCGCGGAATGGTCGCGGCACTCTACGACCGGATCGATGCGAACGAACAGTTCGCCGCCGATGTCGCCCATGAGATCAAGAATCCGCTCGCCTCGCTCCGTTCCGCTGTCGGCAGCCTGCGCTTCATCAAGAAAGAAGAGCAGCGTGAGAAGCTTCTCGACGTGATCGATCACGATGTGCGTCGCCTCGACCGCCTCGTCAGCGACATCTCGAATGCATCACGCCTCGACAGCGAACTGGTCAAGGAAGACGAGGAAAGCTTCAACCTTCTCAAGATGATCGACAATCTGGGAGATTATCTTGGCGGTGAGGCACAGGCCAAGGGCATCGAGTTCATCTGCGACCTGCCTTCCGCACCGATCGTGATCGACGGCCTGGAGAGCCGGCTGGCGCAGGTCTTCGTCAACCTCATCACGAATGCGATCTCCTTTTGCGAAGAGGGCGATGCGATCCGTGTCTGGGTGCGCCGCCGGGAGAACCGCGTGCTTGTGGTGGTCGAGGATACCGGCCCCGGCATTCCCGAGCAGGCGCTCGCAAAGGTCTTCAACCGCTTCTACTCGGAGCGCCCCGAAGGGCAGTTCGGGAACAATTCGGGGCTGGGCCTTGCGATTTCCAAGCAGATCGTCGAGGCGCATGGTGGGGTCATCTGGGCCGAGAATATCCAGCCGACGGATGCGGATCCGACCTCCGAGCCGCTCGGTGCCCGTTTCGTGGTCGGCCTGCCGGTGTGAGCCCGTCCGATAGGTCCGAGGCGACGCTGCATGCCAGCTGTGTCGCCTGGGACGGGCGGGCCGTGCTGATCCTCGGGCCATCGGGAAGCGGGAAGTCGCGCCTGGCCCTGCAGTTGATGGCCTACGGGGCCGAGCTGGTCGCCGATGACCGGACCTGCGTCACGCGGCGCGGCGACGAGCTTCTGGCCCGGGCGCCCGCGCCGATCCACGGCCTGATCGAGGCGCGGGGCATCGGCCTGCTGAAAGCCGATGCGGCGACCGCGGCCTCCGTCATCTGCGCTGTCGACCTCGCGCAGGCGGCCCGCGAGCGCCTACCACAACTGCGTGATCTGAACCTCTTGGGTCACTTGGTCACCTTGATACCCGGCGGGGAAAACGATCATCTGGGTCCCGCACTGTTGCAATTGCTCAAGAAGGGTTTGGACCGAAGCCGATGACGACCGCGATGCCTGAACCATCCGCCCCGCGTCCCGCCGCAGGTGCGCGGCTCGTGCTCGTTACGGGTCCTTCCGGCGCCGGGCGCTCGACCGCGATCAACGCGCTGGAAGATCTGGGCTTCGAGGCCATCGACAACATGCCACTGTCCCTGACGGACAGGCTGCTGGACGGGCGGCCGCATGACCGGCCCCTCGCGCTCGGCATCGATGCGCGCAACCGTGATTTCAGCACCGACGCCATGGTCCACACGGTCGACCGGCTGATGGCCGCGCCGGACATCAATGTCGAGCTGCTCTATCTCGATGCGCAGCCGGGGGTGCTCGAGCGGCGCTACTCGGAGACGCGGCGCCGCCATCCGCTCGCCCCCGACGGAATGCCGGCCTATGGCATCGCGCAGGAGATCGACCACCTCGTTCCGATTCGCGCGCGGGCGAACATCCTCATCGACACGTCCGACATGAACCCCCACGACCTGCGCGCCGAGATCGGCCAATGGTTCGACATGAAGGGGACGGAGGGCCTGACCCTGTCGGTCCAGTCCTTCTCCTACAAGCGGGGTCTTCCGCGCGGCGTGGACATGGTGTTCGACATGAGGTTCCTGCGCAATCCGCATTGGGAGCCAAGCCTGCGCCAGCGGGACGGGCGCGACGAGGAGGTGGCGCGGTATATCGCGGAGGATCCGCGGTTCGAGGCGGTCTTCGCGCAGATCGAAACACTGACCCTGACCCTTCTTCCGGCTTACCGTGCGGAGGGGAAGACGCATTTCGCCATTGCCTTTGGGTGTACCGGAGGGCAACACAGGTCGGTTGCCGTGGCGGAGAAGCTGTCCCGGGCCCTTGTGCAGAAAGGGTGGCGGGTATCAACTCGTCACAGGGAGCTTGAACGGCGCGCGACCTTGAATGCGGGCCCGGACAGAGGATTTGCGCCGTGATCGGCATTGTCATCGTGGCCCATGGCGGATTGGCGCAGGAGTTCCTGCGAGCGGTCGAGCACGTGGTCGGAAAGCAGGCCGGGATCAAGGCCATCTCCATCGAACCCGACCACAATCGGGCCGACAAGCAGTCGGAGATCTGCGCCGCGGCCGACGGTGTCGATACCGGCGACGGCGTCGTCGTCGCCACGGACATGTTCGGCGGCTCCCCGTCGAACCTGAGCCTCATGGCCTGCAGCCCGCGGGATCGACAGATCATCTATGGAACGAACCTGCCGATGCTGATCAAACTGGCGAAATCCCGCAATCTGCCGGTGGCGGAGGCGGTGCGCTCGGCGCTGGCCTCGGGGCGCAAGTATATCGATACATTCCAGATGCACAGGGGCGAGGTCGAAGACCGTGTCTGAAACGATCGAGAGAACCCTGCAGATCGTGAACGAGAAGGGGCTGCATGCCCGTGCATCCGCGCGGCTCGTCGAGGTCGTCGAACGTCATGACGCGCGCGCGCGGATCTCCCGGGACGGTCAGACCGTGTCGGGGGACAGCATCATGGGGCTGTTGATGCTGGCGGCGCATCGCGGCACCAGCATCGACGTGGCGACTTCGGGACCCGAGGCGCGCTCGCTCGCCGATGCGATCGAGGCGCTCGTCGCGGACCGCTTCGGCGAGGACATGTAGGGCGGGCAGGCCGGCGCGGCGATCCCGGCAGCCCCCCCCGGATCAGCGGGTGGGTTTCGGCGTATCGCCGCGGTAGTCGTAGAATCCACGGCCCGTCTTGCGACCGAGCCAGCCGGCCTCGACATACTTGGTGAGCAGGGGGCAGGGGCGATACTTGGTATCGGCGAGCCCGTCATGCAGCACATTCATGATCGCGAGGCAGGTGTCGAGCCCGATGAAGTCGGCCAGCTCGAGCGGCCCCATGGGATGATTCGTCCCCAGCTTCATCGCGCTGTCGATGGAGGAGACGTTCCCGACCCCTTCATAAAGAGTGTAGACCGCCTCGTTGATCATCGGCATCAGGATGCGGTTGACGATGAAGGCGGGGAAATCCTCGGCGGTCGCCGCCGTCTTGCCGAGCCTGCCGACGACGGCGAGCAGCTGCTCGAAGGTTTCCTGGTCCGTCGCAATGCCCCGGATCAGTTCCACCAGCTGCATCACCGGCACCGGGTTCATGAAGTGAAAGCCCATGAACTTCTCGGGACGGTCGGTGCGGCTGGCGAGCCGCGTGATCGAAATCGACGAAGTGTTCGATGTCAGGATCGTGTCGGGCTTGAGATGCGGCTGCAGGTCCTCGAAGATCGCGGACTTGATGGTCTCGCGCTCAGTCGCCGCCTCGATCACGAGATCCGTCGCGCCCAGATCGGACAGTTTCAGGGTCGTCCTGATCCGGCGCATCGCCTCGCTTTTGGTCTCGGCGCTGATCTTCTCGCGAAGGACCTGCCGCTCGAGATTGCCATCGATCAGGCCGCGCGCGCGGTCGAGCGTCTCCTGGCTCACATCCGTGAGAAGGACCTCGTATCCCGAAAGCGCGAAGACATGGGCGATGCCGTTGCCCATCTGTCCCGCGCCGATCACGCCCACCGTCTCGATACTCATGCGATGCCCCTTCCCGAACTCGTCGTCGGGCGGACTGTAAGGGCCGCGCGCGGCGCGATGCAAGGCGCAAAGACGGCATCCCGCCCTCGTGCATTAGGGGAATGGGAAGGGTTTGCGACGAGACTGGCATGGTGGGGTACAGGGGGTACAGGATGTGAAGCGTACGGGAATGATCGCCGGGGGCACCAGGGCCTCCGATTTTCCGACCTGCCGATATGGCACGTCACCATTGTCCTTTCGCGGGCCGCGGCGGCAGCTTGGCGGGGAATATCTGTCCTGCATCGGAGGAACGGAGACCTACGGGCGTTATGTTGCGCAACCGTTTCCGGACATCCTCGAGCAGGACATGGATCTGCGCTGTGTGAATTTCGGCTACGTCAATGCCGGGATCGACGTGTTCCTCGGCGATGCCACGGTCATCGAGACATGTGCGCATTCGGCCGTGACGGTCATCCAGGTGCTCGGTGCACATAACCTGACGAACAGGTTCTACACCGTGCATCCCCGGCGCAACGACAGGTTCGTGAAGGCAAGCGCGATGTTGCGCGCTCTCTATCCGGAGATCGACTTCACGCATTTCCATTTCACGCGGCATATGCTCGATTGCCTGATCGAGACATCCCCGAGCCGGTTCGAACTGGTGCTGAGCGAGCTGCAGCGGCTCTGGATCGCGAAGATGCGCCTGCTGACGGACAGGGTCGGCCGCAAGGCAGTGCTCGTATGGATCGCCGATCGCGGGCCCGGTGGCTCGGAAAGCACGGTCTGGGGCGGCGCGCCGCTCTTCGTGACGCGCGCAATGCTCGACGCGGTGGAAGGACGGCTGATCGGTCTCGTGGAAGTGGTCGAGACGCCGCAGGAGCGGGCGGCGGCCCTCGGTGACAAGGTCTTCGGCCCCGGCGAGCAGCAGGTCGCCCTGCAGGTTCCGGGCCCCAGGACGCATATGCGCGCCGCGGATGCCATTGCCGATGCGATCAGGGCCCGGCGGGCCGCAAGCGGGGAATGTCACAGGCGGATCGGCTGACATGCAAAAGGCCCGCCGTCTTCGGCGGGCCTTCGCGATGCAACCGTCCCGATGGGATCAGAGCTTCTCGGTCAGTTCGGGCACCAGCTCGAAGAGATCGCCAACGAGACCGTAATCGGCCACCTGGAAGATCGGCGCCTCCTCGTCCTTGTTGATGGCGACGATGACCTTGCTGTCCTTCATGCCGGCGAGATGCTGGATCGCACCCGAGATGCCGAGGGCGATGTAGAGCGCGGGGGCGACGACCTTGCCCGTCTGTCCGACCTGCCAATCGTTCGGGGCATAGCCCGAATCCACCGCAGCCCGGCTTGCGCCGACGGCGGCGCCGAGCTTGTCGGCCAGCTTCTCGACGATCGCGAAGTTCTCCTCGGAGCCGATGCCGCGGCCGCCGGAGACGACGATTCCCGCCGAGGTGAGGTCGGGCCGGTCCGATTCGGCGACCTTGTCCTCGACCCATTGCGACAGGGCGGGATCGGACGCGGCGCCGATCTTCTCGACGGGGGCGCTGTTGCCGGTGCCGGCCGCGTCGAAGGTCGACGTGCGCACCGTCAGAACCTTGATCCGGTCGGAGGATTTGACAGTCTGCACCGCGTTGCCCGCATAGACGGGACGCTCGAAGGTCTGCGCGTCGACGACGCGGGAGACATCAGAGATCACCATCACGTCGAGCAGGGCCGCGACACGGGGCAGGATGTTCTTGGCATCGGTGGTGGCGGGCGCGACGATATGCACGTAATCCCCCGCCAGATCGACCATCAGCGCGGCGACAGGCTCGGCAAGGCGGTGGCCGTAGAGCGGGTCCTCGGCGCAGAGCACCTTGGCAACACCTTCGATGGTCGCCGCCTGCTCGGCTGCGTCGGCGCAAGACGCGCCGGTGCAAAGCAGGGTTACGTCACCCAGGTCGGCACAGGCGCTGACCGCCTTGGCGGTCGCATCCATGCTCAGCGTGCCATCGGTCACTTCGGCAAGTAGAAGAACGGCCATCAGATCACCCCCGCTTCATTTTTCAGCTTGTCGACGAGCTCGTCCACCGAACCCACGAGAACGCCCGCCTTGCGCGCCTCGGGCTCCGAGGTTCCGACCACCTCGAGGCGCGGGCTCACATCGACGCCGTAATCCTCGGGCGTCTTCTCCTCGAGCGGCTTCTTCTTGGCCTTCATGATGTTGGGCAGGGACGCGTAGCGCGGCTCGTTGAGACGCAGATCGGCGGTCACGATGGCCGGCATCTTCACCTTGATCGTCTGCAGGCCACCATCGACCTCGCGCGTCACGGTGGCGTGCTCGCCCTCGATCTCGACGGCACTCGCGAAGGTGGCCTGGCTCCATCCGAGCAGGGCGCCCAGCATCTGGCCGGTGGCGTTCATGTCGTTGTCGATCGCCTGCTTGCCGCAGATCACGAGGCCGGGTGCCTCGGCATCCGCCACGGCCTTGAGAAGCTTGGCAACGGCGAGCGGCTCGATATCGGTATGCACGTCGTCGGCGGCCACGATGAGGATGGCACGGTCGGCGCCCATCGCGAGGGCGGTGCGCAGGGTTTCCTGCGCCTGCTTCACCCCGATCGAGACAACGATGACTTCCTCTGCGGCACCCTTCTCGCGCAGCCGGATCGCCTCCTCGACCGCGATCTCGTCGAACGGGTTCATCGACATTTTGACATTGGCGAGATCGACCCCGGACCCGTCTGACTTGACGCGAACCTTCACATTGTAGTCGATCACGCGCTTGACCGGCACTAGAACCTTCATTGGCGCAACTCCCTTTGTTCGAGCATAGGCGTAGCGCGTGGACGCGCCTTGCAACAGAGAAAAAAAGCCGCGGCGCAGCACGCAAACGCCACGTTTTCGCCAATCGGCAAGGCGCCGTTCCACCTAGCGGTTATTGCCGGGCACCCACAGGACATCGTCGGCGCCGCCGTTGTTGGCGGCGCGCGCGGCCACGAAACACCAATCGCTGAGCCGGTTGAGATAGCGGATCGCCGCGGGGTTCACATCCTGACCGGCGGCGAGGGCCACGGTCAGGCGCTCGGCGCGGCGCGACACGGTGCGGCACTGGTGCAGATGGGCCGACAGCGCGCTGCCGCCCGGCAGGATGAAGCTGCGCAAGGGAGCAAGCGCGCCGTTCATCGCGTCGATCTCGCGCTCGAGGCGATCGACCTGGGACTGGGCGATCCTGAGCGGCGGATATTCGGCCTCGGCGTCGGACGCGATGTCAGGGCGGCACAGGTCGGCCCCGAGATCGAAGAGATCGTTCTGGATCGCGGCAAGGGCCGCATCCATCTCGCCGGAGGCGTGGAGGCGCGCGATGCCGACCAGCGAATTGGTCTCGTCCACGGTGCCATAGGCTTCGACGCGGGCATCATGCTTGGCAACGCGGGCGCCATTGCCGAGCGCGGTGTCTCCGGCGTCGCCGCCACGGGTGTAGATCTTGTTCAGGACAACCATGGTCAACCTCCCACGCGGCGGAAATAGACGAAGAGCAGGATCGCGACGATGGCGACGGCCTGCGCGTAGATCCGGTAACGCATCACCTTGTTGGCATGCTTGCGGTTGAAATCGCCGCCCTTGGCGAAGCCGCCGATCCCGAAGAGCAGGATGGCCAGCACGGCCAAGACGGCAATCGCGACCAGGATGAAGAGGGGGTCTTGGAACATGGGCGGTCCTTTTTCCACTGTCACGCCAGAGGATAGGCGCGCGGCGCGCGATTGCGAAGGGGACGCGCGGTCGCGGGCGAAGATGTCGCGCATTCCCGCGCCGCGTCATCGCATGGCATCGCATGGCGCCGCCCCGGCCGCCCCTAGCCGCGGCTCAGGATCGCGTCGAGCGCGCGCACCGGCAGGATGCGGCGCAGCGCCCCCATCGCGTGGGTCGGCACGGTCACGTGGTAGCGCGGGCGCGGGTGCGGTGCCTCGAGCGCGTGCAGCAGATGCCGCGTCACGGCGGCGGGCATGAGTTCGAACCGGTTCCGCCGGGGGGGCGCGTAGAGGCGCGGCAGCAGTGCGCTTTCATACTGCGCCGCGCGGGGCGAGGCGCGCCAGTCGATCCAGCGCTCGAAATGGGGGACCGAGTTGCGCCGGAACGGGGTGCGGATCGGTCCGGGCGCGATCGTCACGACATGGACCGGGGTATCGCGCATCTCGACGCGCAACGTATCGGTCAGCCCTTCAAGCGCGAACTTGCTGGCGTTGTAGGCGCCGCGCCACGGGGCGGCGACCATCCCGAGCACCGAACTGTTCATCACGATGCGCCCATGTCCCTGGCGGCGCATCACCGGGATGGCGCGCCGGGTCAGGTCGTGCCAGCCGAAGAAATTGGTCTCGAAGATCGCCCTCAGCGCATCGACGGGCATATCCTCGATCGCACCTGGAATGGCATAGGCGGCGTTGTTGAAAAGGGCGTCCAGCGTGCCGCCGCTGCGCAAGAGCACGTCGTCGAAGCCGGTCTCGATGCTGCGGGGATCGGCGAGATCGATGAGGACGGTCTCAAGCCCGTGTTCCGCCTCGAGCGCGCGGGCATCCTCGGCGCGGCGCAAACCGGCGAAGACGCGCCATCCGCGCACCTTCAACGTCACCGCCGCATCGCGGCCGATCCCCGAGGAGCAGCCCGTGATCAGGATCGAACGCGTCATGCCGGGCGGGGGCGCCGATCAGCTGCTGCTGTCGAGGAACCGGCCGTAGATATAGGCGTCGAGATTGGATTCGCTCAGGCGGATGCGATACCAGCCATTGTCGGTCTGCTCGAGCACCTGGGCACGGGCGCCGGAATTGGCCTGGCCCACGACGGGATTGGCGGTGGAGGGTCCGGCGCGCAGGTTCACCGCGTCGGCGGTCACGGTCCAGAGTGGCTGGCTGGGCTCTGCCGCGGGCGCCGGGGCGACGGCGCGTGTCACGGTTGCCGGGGCGGCACTCTGCGATTGCCTTGTCATGGAGGCGGCAAGGGCCAGCTCGATCGCGCCGGCCTCGTCGTCGAGCGACAGGCGATGGGCTTGCTGCGGAGCCGCTTGGAGCAGGCCGGTATCGCCGGTATCCATACGCGCGACTTCGACGCCGTTGCCCTCGGTTTGCGGAAGGTCGCGGCCGGCGATCGCCATCGTCGTTCCAATTCCCATGAGCAGAAGAAGCGTCAGCCGTACCATCTCGAACCTCGCGTCGTTTTATGTAACCCTTGAGCCATGAACTTGCATCGGGGGTGAAAAGTTCATTGTTTTTTGCACGAGGCGCGCTTTACCGGCGCGTGCGGCGCCGCTATCCCCCGGTAGATGAGTGATGATAACGATAAAATCCCGTCCGGTCCGCGGCCTCAATCGGGCATGCAGGGCGACCTGATCGAGCCGCTGCGCCGTGCCATCGGCGAGCGCTACCTGACCTATGCGCTGAGCACGATCATGCACCGGGCGCTGCCCGATGCGCGCGACGGGCTCAAGCCGGTGCACCGGCGCATCCTCTATGCGATGCGCGAGCTGCGGCTCGGCTCCAACGGGGGTTTTCGCAAATCCGCGAAGATCAGCGGCGACGTGATGGGCAACTATCACCCGCATGGCGATGCCGCGATCTATGACGCGATGGCCCGCCTCGCGCAGGATTTCGCGGTCCGCTACCCCCTGGTGGACGGGCAGGGCAACTTCGGCAACATCGACGGCGACAACCCGGCCGCCTCGCGCTACACCGAGGCGCGGATGACCATCGCGGCCGAGGCGCTGCTCGAGGGATTGTCCGAGGACGCCGTCGATTTCCGCGAAAACTACGACGGAACCCTGACCGAACCGGTGGTGCTTCCGGCGGCTTTCCCGAACCTGTTGGCGAACGGCTCATCGGGCATCGCCGTGGGCATGGCGACGAATATCCCGCCCCATAACATCGCCGAGCTGGTCGATGCCTGCCTGCACCTGATCAAATCGCCCGATGCCCGCGACGAGACACTGCTGAACCACGTGAAAGGGCCCGATTTTCCCACCGGCGGGGTGATCGTCGAGCCGCAGGAGAGCATGGTCGAGACCTACAGGACAGGGCGCGGCTCCTTCCGTTTGCGGGCGCGTTGGGAGCGAGAGGATCTCGGCCGGGGCCTGTGGCAGATCATCGTCACGGAAATCCCCTACCAGGTGCAGAAGTCGCGCCTGATCGAGAAGATCGCCGAGCTCATCCAGCTCAAGAAATTGCCGATCCTGGGCGATGTGCGCGACGAGAGCGCCGATGACATCAGGCTGGTGATCGAGCCCAAGTCGAAGAATGTCGATCCGGACATGCTGATGAACATGTTGTTCAAAGCGTCCGATCTGGAGGTGAAGTTCGCGCTCAACATGAACGTGCTGATCGACGGGCGCACGCCCAAGGTCTGCTCGCTAAAGGAAGTGCTGCGCGCCTTTCTCGATCACCGCCGGGAAGTGCTCCTGCGCCGCACCCGTCACAGGCTCGAGAAGATCGACCACCGGCTCGAGGTGCTCGAGGGGTTCATCATCGCCTTCCTCAACCTCGACCGGGTGATCGACATCATCCGCTACGACGAGGGTCCGAAGGACGCCTTGATGCGCGAGACATGGGACCGCGACATCCCGCGCGCGATGAGCGAGGCCGATTACGTCCCGCCCGCCAAGGGGGCCGGTCCGCTATCGGAGGTCCAGGCCGAGGCGATCCTCAACATGCGCCTGCGCAGCCTGCGCCGGCTCGAGGAGATCGAGTTGAAGGCCGAGCGTGACGCGCTCGATGCCGAACGTGCGGGTCTGCATGCGTTGCTGGATGACACCGCGCTGCAATGGGGACGGATCGCCGAGCAGCTGCGCGAGACGAAGAAGCAGTTCGGCCGGCAATATGCTCGCGGGCACCGCCTGTCACGTTTCGCCGAGGCGGCGCAGGTGGAGGAGGTGCCGCTTGAGGCGATGATCGACCGCGAGCCGATCACCGTCGTCTGCTCGCAGATGGGCTGGATTCGCGCGCTGTCGGGTCATGTCGCGCTCGACAAGGAGCTGAAGTTCAAGGATGGCGACGCGGCGCGTTTCATGTTCCACGCCGAAACGACCGACAAGCTGCTGCTCTTCGGCTCGAACGGACGGTTCTACACACTGCAGGCCAGCAACCTGCCGGGCGGGCGGGGCATGGGCGAGCCGGTGCGGCTGATCGTCGATCTTCCCAACGAGGCCGAGATCGTCGACCTCTTCATCCATGCGCCCGACCGGCGGCTCCTCGTCGCATCGAGCGCGGGAGACGGGTTCGTGATCCCCGAGGTGGAAACGCTGGCGCAGACACGGGCCGGCAAACAGGTGCTGAACGTGCGCGGCGAGGTGCGGGCCTCGATCTGCCGCCCGGTCGCCGGGGACCATGTCGCCGTGGTGGGGGAGAACCGCAAGGTGCTCGTCTTCCCGATCGAGGAGCTGCCGGAGATGGGCCGCGGCAAGGGCGTGCGGTTGCAGCGCTACAAGGATGGGGGCTTGAGCGATCTGACGACATTCACGCTGCAGGACGGGCTGAGCTGGAAGGATCCCGCAGGACGCACCCGGACCCAGACCGACCTGGATGAATGGATCGCGCGCCGCGCGGGCTCCGGCCGAATGGCGCCGCGCGGCTTTCCCCGCGACAACCGCTTCAACTGATCGGGGGGCGGCGCGCGCCCCTGCCGGAACAGCGCGGCGCCGGGATGCCCCCGGCGCCGTGCTTGCGTTCACCCCGCCTTCTGCGCGGCTGCCTCGATCCGGCCCGCGGCGGACAGAAGCGGTGCCGCGTCACCCTCGATCGGCTGCTCCGGGGTGAGAGTGCCGAACGCTGACCCGGCAGCTTCGATCGCCTTGAGGGCGCCGCGCGCGGCATCCGCGGCCGGGCCTTGCGTCTCCTCGGCCAGTCGCTCTGCCTGCGCGCGGGCGGCGGCCACGAAGCCCCAGGCATCCTGGTACTCGTGCAGGTCGGTGACCTTGCCGGCCGCATCGATACCGGCGCCGTATTCCTCCGCCGCTATGCGCAGCATGGCTGCGAGGGCCAGGAGCGTCTCCCGCGGCGCGGCGTCGGCGGCGACGCGGGCGGCGTCGATCTGGCCGGCGATCTGCGCATGGGCCGCCTCGACCTGCTCGGCAGGGGCCCCGTCTTCGACGAGATCGGCAAGCTCCGTGAGACGGTCGCCGAACTCGGGCGCGCCGCGTGCCTCCAGGCCGGGAACGAGCGCCGCGTAGATCTCATCCTCCGGGTGCTTCATATGCGTCGCCGCGCCATCCTGCTTGCCGGCCGCGAACAGGGCGACGCCGGCGCGCAGATGACCGTCGATCAGTCCGAGATCCCGAAGGTAGCGGTCTGTCTCCATCGGACCCGCCTCGGTTGGCGTCCCTGCTTCTGCTGTCTCTCGGGCCATGTCCGCGCCCGTGTTTTCCGCGCTGCCGCTGCTCGCCGCCCGCGGTGCGGCGGAGACGCTTTTCTCGGGCGCCGTCACTTCCGAATGCGCCGGGGTCGCAAGCCCGGCGACAAGCGTGATCGCCGTGAGCGCCGCCGCCGGATTGCCACACAGGCCTGTGCGCCACGCGGCGGTGAATATGCCAGAAATCATCGGGAGATATCCTCATTAAACCTTACTTTTTCAGTTGGTAATGGGGCCCCAAACCACGGTCAACCGATTCCTTACAAAAACACTTTGGTATTCCGGCGCTCGACGGTCGATGAGAGTTGCCGCGTCGCCAGACAGGTGTCCGGCAAGCAAGCGCGATTGAATTCCGCCCGGCCCTGAGCTAGTGCGGAGGGTGAAACACGAGGGTTCCCAAACATGTCATTCATGCGTTCCGCCGCGCTCGGCGCCATCCTTCTCGCCGCTGCCTGTACCGCCGATCAGGATGCGCGCAGCCCCTTGGGCGATTTCAGGCTCGGGCATAACGTGGTCATGGCCAAGAGCGTCCAGAAGGGGCCCTTCTCGCGCGAGGCGAGCGCGGCCGAGTTGACGGCGGCCCTGTCGACCGCGATCGAGCGCCGGCTGGACCGCTATGACGGGAACGGGCTTTATCACCTGGGTGTGTCGATCGGCGGCTACGTGCTGGCGCAGCCCGGTCTCCCGGTGGTCTACACGCCGAAATCCGTCCTGATCTTCGACGTGACTGTCTACGACAACGCCACGCAACAGAAGCTCAACGCGGAGCCGCGTCGCTTCACTGTCTTCGAGGGGCTCAAGAACATCGCCCCGGTCGTGGGCTCGGGCAATGTGCGCGGCAAGGAGGAGCAGCTCTCCAATCTCGCGGAGGAGGGAGCGAAGGCGCTCGAGACATGGCTGCGGCGCAATCCCGACTGGTTCGTTCCCGACGATACGCCGCGCACGCCCTTCGACCGCGCCGCGGTCGCGGCGGGCAGGGTGGCCGCGCCGAATCCCGTGACCGCACCGGCAGCGCCGCGTCAGCAGTCGAGCCGCTCGCACAGCAGCCGCCCCATCGTCGATCCGGTGGCCATGCCCGTGCCGGCAAATGTCAGCGGCAACGCCGAGGTGCCCATGATGGCCGCGCCCGGCAGCGCGTCCCGTCCAACCGCGCCCGCGCCGCAGCCCGCACCGGCCCCCGCGCCTGCTCCTGAACCGGCCCCCACACCGACGCCGCCGATCGAGCAGACGCCGCTGAGCCCGCCCGCGGATGCATCCGCTGACACGTCCGCGGACACGCAGGAGAGCGGCGACACCGCCGCCACGCCGCAAGGTCCGGCGATCATCCAGGAGAGCGCACAATAGGCCGCGCCCCGAGACGAGCTTCGGCAAGGGCCGGGCCCGGCGCATGCGATCCGGGCCCGCGCGACAGCGCAGCAGCCTCTTGATTTCGCGCGCCCGCATGGGTAGAGAGCGCCCGTTGAAAGTGACGGGCCTGCGGGCCCCCGAACAGAACGAGGCGTGACCGGCCATGGCGAAGGCAAAATTCGAACGCAACAAACCGCATGTTAACATTGGCACGATCGGCCATGTTGACCACGGCAAGACGACGCT
>NZ_APKE01000026.1 GCF_009835145.1 Profundibacterium mesophilum KAUST100406-0324
CGGCCGAGATCGTCCGCGTGGACTGATGACGGCGGGGAAAGGGGGCATCATGTCTCAGGCGTGAGTTACGCAACAACGCCGTGCGGAATGGTGGAGGCCATCGCTCTTTCCAAAGCCCGTCCGGGTGAGAAAAGAGAAGGCCAATTCAGTTCAGAATTGTGCCAGTTAACGATACTTGAATAGAGATATGAATTTCGAGATCTGGTAATTCGTTGAGCGAACCGGCTCGAAATGCTCACTAGAGGACGCGGGTGGGAGCAGGGCACAGAAGGCCTGCTTCCCCGACCCACGTGGATGGTCACTCAGATCGCAAAATCCTCGAGCGAGCCGCCATTCTCGAGCGCAGACTTGATCCAGCCGGGCTGCCTGCCACGGCCAGTCCAGGTTTGGCTTGGATCTTCGGGGTTGCGGTAGCGGGCTGGTGATTTTTTTGGCTTCTTGTCACGGACCATCAATTCATCCAGGGAAAAGCCATGCTCTTTCGCGGCCGTTTCCGCCGCTTTCCGGGCTTGTGCCCGGCGGCGCGCGTCATGTGTGCGAATGGCATTATCCACTTCCGTCCGGAGCTTTTCGAGCTCCTGCTGCGACATTCTTTCGAGATCCATCCAAGTCATCCCCATTGTATATGCATGCAGTTTTTCGTCGGGTCAGATAAGCGTATTATCCGACGGGTGCATGCACATTCGCAAGAAAAATTGTCACCTGTATTTTTATGCAGGTTAATGGTCGGATTTTCTACGCTTGCAGCCGATGATCATTTCATTGCGCGGCCAGTGTTTCGGGATCGGCGAGGGCGACGATATCCGTCATTATCAGATTCAATTCGAAATCCTTCGGCGTATAGACCCGCGCGACCCCAAGCGCCTTCAACGCCTCGGCATCGCTTTGCGGAATGATGCCGCCGACCACGACGGGCAGATGCGACAGCCCCGCTTCGCGCAATTGCTCCATCAGGGTTTCGATCAATGGCATATGGCTTCCCGAGAGAATCGAAAGACCGATGACATGCGGCGTTTCCCGGATTACGGCCTGCACGATTTCCGCGGGCGTAAGACGAATGCCCTCGTAATCGATTTCCATGCCGCAATCACGCGCCCGGGCCGCGATCTGCTCGGCGCCGTTTGAATGACCATCGAGCCCGGGTTTGCCGACCAGCAGTTTGAGGCGGCGTCCCAGCAGGGTGGAAATGGCATCGACCCGCGCGCGGATGTCGTCGAGACCCTCGGTGCGGTTCGATCTGGCGCGGGCGACGCCGGTCGGGCCGCGATACTGCCCGAAGACGGCGCGCACGATGTCGCCCCATTCGCCTGTCGTCGCACCGGCCCGCGCGGCCGCGATGGAGGGGGGCATGATGTTGTCGCCCTCCTGCGCGGCGCGGCGCAACTCGGCGAGCGCGCGCCGCAGGGCATCCTCGTCGCGCCCGTCGCGCCATTCCTGCAGGCGCGCGATCTGGTCGGCCTCCGCCGCGGGATCGCTGGCCATGATCGCGTCCGGCCCCGACGTCAGGGGAGAGGGCTCGGCCTCGATGTTGCGGTTCACCCCGATGACGGCGGTCTCTCCCGTCTCGATCCGGCCGATGCGCTCGGCATTGGCTTCGACGAGGCGCGATTTCATGTATTCGATCGCCTCGACCGCGCCGCCCATCGCGTCGATCTGCGCAAGCTCCTGGCGGGCGCCCTGTTTGAGGGCCTCCACCTTGCGCTCGACAGCCGGGTTGCCGTCGAAAAGGTCCTCGTATTCCAGCAGGTCGGTCTCGTAGGCCAGGATCTGCTGCATCCTGAGCGACCATTGCTGATCCCAGGGGCGCGGCAGGCCGAGTGCCTCGTTCCAGGCTGGAAGCTGCACGGCGCGGGCGCGGGCATTCTTGCTCAGCGTCACGGCCAGCATCTCGATCAGGATGCGGTAGACGTTGTTCTCTGGCTGCTGCTCGGTCAGCCCGAGACTGTTGACCTGAACACCGTAGCGGAATCGGCGATACTTGGGATCGGCGACCCCGTAGCGCGTCTCGCAAATCTCGTCCCACAGATCGACGAAAGCGCGCATCTTGCACATTTCGGTGACGAAACGGATGCCGGCATTCACGAAAAAGGAAATGCGCCCCGCCATTTTCGGGAAATCGGCTTCGGACACCTTTCCGCGAAGATCGTCGAGCACCGCGGTCGCGGTGGCGAGAGCGAAGGCAAGCTCCTGCTCGGGCGTCGCACCGGCCTCCTGCAAATGGTAGGAGCACACGTTCATCGGGTTCCAGCGCGGCAGGTGCTCGCGCGTATAGGCCGCGACATCCGTGATCATCCGCAAGCTGGGGCGCGGCGGACAGATATAGGTTCCGCGGCTGAGATATTCCTTGATGATGTCGTTCTGGACCGTGCCCTGCAACTGGCTGACATCGGCGCCCTGCTCCTCGGCGGCGGCAATATAGAGGGCGAGCAGCCACGGGGCGGTCGCGTTGATCGTCATCGACGTGTTCATCTTCTCGAGCGGGATGTTATCGAAAAGCGCACGCATGTCGCCAAGGTGGCTCACCGGCACACCGACCTTGCCGACCTCGCCGCGGGCCAGTTCGTGGTCGCTGTCATAGCCGGTCTGCGTCGGCAGGTCGAAGGCCACCGAAAGCCCGGTCTGCCCCTTCGCGAGGTTCCCGCGATAGAGCGCGTTCGAGGCGGTGGCCGTGGAATGGCCGGCATAGGTGCGGAACAGCCAGGGATGATCGCGGTTTTCCGTCTCGGACATCTCGAACCTCTGCACATTATTGTTGCTAGAATATCGGCTATACTGGCAATAATATTGCGTGTAAATGCTGCGCCGCAAAAAAAACGGCCGTGGCGCGTCGGCCCTATGCCGATCCGTGCCGCTGGCCGAATTCAGTGCACAAGCGTGCGTCCGGCCGTCTTCACCGGGCAGCGGCGCGGGCGCCCGCCTCGCCATGTCCGGTCTCGCGGTTGATGCCGCCCCGATGCGGATGCGTGAGGGCGCCCGGACGGGCCGGGGAATGGTCCGCCTTCGGCGGGCCGGCATCGCGGGTATCGCGCGCGGGTTTGTCCGGCCGGCCCTGTTGCGGGGCTGCACCCAATCGCGGTCCGTTGGAGCCACCGCACGCTGGCCGCTTTTCGACGGCGGGCAATGATGCCACGGTCCCGTGCAATGTTCGACACCGTACAAATCCCCGTCTGGCTGCTGGTCCTGATCCTGCTCTTCGCGGCGGCGACGTTGCTGACGCATTTCATCAACCCGCCGGTGCGCTGGTTCTTCCGCCGCCGGATGGAGCGGGCGGTAGAGCGGCTCAACAAGCGGCTCGAGCGGCCGATACAGCCTTTCAAGCTGGCCCGGCGTCACGACATGATCCAGCGCCTGATCTATGATCCGAAGGTTGCCGAGGCGGTGACCCGTCATGCGCGCGAGACGGGAATGCGCGAGGACGTCGCCTTCGCCGAGGCCCGGCGCTATGCACGGGAAATCGTCCCATCCTTCAGCGCATCCGCCTATTTCGGCGTCGCGATCCGGGCGGCGCGCTGGCTTTCGACCCGGCTCTACGACATCCGTCTCGGCGAGATCGGGCAGGCGGGGATGCAGAAGATCGACCCCGATGCCACGGTGATCTTCGTGATGAACCACCGCAGCAATACCGATTACGTCCTCGTCACCTATCTCGTCGCGGACCGCTCCGCGCTCAGTTATGCCGTGGGGGAATGGGCGCAGGTCTGGCCGCTCAGCCGGCTGATCCGCGCGATGGGGGCGTATTTCATTCGGCGCAAGTCGCGCAACACGCTCTACCGCAGGGTGCTGGCGCGCTATGTGCAGCTTTCCACCCAGGCCGGCGTCACCCAGGCGATCTTTCCCGAAGGCGGGCTGAGCCTGACCGGAAGCGTGGGCGCGGCACGGCTCGGGTTGCTGAGCTACATTGTCTCCGACTTCGACATGCGCGGGCGCGATGTCGTCTTCGTGCCGATCTCGTTGAACTACGACAGGGTGATCGAGGACCGCATCCTGGTCGAGGCCGCGCAATCGGGTGAGCGCCGCTTCCGCGCCTCCTTCCTGCGGGGCGCCTTCTTCGCCGGGCGATGGCTGCGGCGCCGCATCACGGGGCGGGCAAAGCGGTTCGGAATGGCGGCGGTCACCTTCGGCGAGCCGCTTTCGCTGAAAGCCTTCCTGGCCGCGCGTGCCGTGACGCAAGGCGATGTGACCGGCGAGCGCGGCGTGACCGCGATCGCGCAGGAGGTGATGCAGCGCATCCGCAAGGGGGTTCCGGCCCTTCCCGTGCCGCTCTTTCTCGCCGCGCTGATCGAGGGCTGCGAGACGCTCGGCGAGATCGAACTGTGGATGGCGCGGCGGGTCGAGATGCTGCGCGCGAGCGGTGCCGTTGCCCATCTGCGCGAGGACAGCATCTCGCTGACGGCGCGCGATGCGCTCGAACGGTTGAGGGTGCGGCGCATGCTCGACGAGAGCGGCGGGCGGATCAAGATCGCGCCGGGGCGCATGTCGATCGCGGCCTTCTACGCCGCCTCGGTCGGCGATCCGCTGGCCGATGATGCTGCGCCGCAGGAAAACGAGGCGATCGAGCCGCGACTGGAGACATAAAGTTGCTATAGGCCGCGCACGCGGGTTGCATTATTGCGCTTCGGACGATATTCCCGCAGCAGGGCGCCCAGTTTTCTGCAATGCGGCGCGAGGTGATGCCAAGGAGGTCCGAAATGGCGCTTGACGATGAACAGACCCTGCCCAGCTACGATGCGCCGGTGAAGGATATCTATGCGGTTGGAGAGATGCCTCCGATGGGCCATATCCCGGCGAAAATGCATGCTTGGGCGATCCGCCGGGAGCGTCACGGCGAGCCCGACAAGTCGTTCCAGCTCGAGCAGGTCGACACGCCGCGCCCCGACAGCCACGAGGTCCTCGTTCTGGTGATGGCGGCCGGGGTGAACTACAACGGCGTCTGGGCCGGTCTCGGCATTCCGATCAGCCCCTTCGACGTGCACAAGGCCGAGTATCACATTGCCGGATCGGACGCCTCTGGCATCGTCTGGGCGGTGGGCGACAAGGTCACCCGCTGGAAGGTCGGCGACGAGGTCGTGATCCACTGCAACCAGGACGATGGCGACGACGAGGAGTGCAACGGCGGCGATCCGATGTTCTCCACCAGCCAGCGCATCTGGGGCTACGAGACGCCCGACGGCTCCTTCGCGCAGTTCACCTGCGTGCAGGCTCAGCAGCTCATGCCGCGTCCGCGCCACCTGACCTGGGAAGAGAGCGCGTGCTACACGCTGACCCTCGCCACCGCCTACCGCATGCTCTTCGGCCATCACCCGCACGAGCTCAAGCCGGGTCAGAACGTGCTCGTCTGGGGCGCTTCCGGGGGTCTGGGTTCATACGCGATCCAGCTCATCAACACCGCCGGCGCGAATGCCATCGCGGTGATCTCCGAGGAGGACAAGCGCGACTTCGTCATGGGGCTCGGGGCCAAGGGGGTCATCAACCGCAAGGAATTCGACTGCTGGGGCCAGATGCCGGTCGTGAACACCGACGCGTACAAGAAATGGTTCGGCGAGGTGCGCAAGTTCGGAAAGGCCATCTGGGACTTCACCGGAAAGGGCAACAATGTCGACATGGTCTTCGAGCATCCCGGCGAGGCCACCTTCCCGGTTTCGACCTTCGTGTGCAAGAAGGGCGGCATGGTCGTGATCTGCGCCGGGACGACCGGTTACAACCTGACGATGGATGCGCGCTATCTGTGGATGCATCAAAAGCGCGTGCAGGGCAGCCATTTCGCCCATCTCAAGCAGGCGGCCGCCGCCAACAAGCTCATGGTCGAGCGGCGTCTCGATCCGTGCATGTCCGAAGTCTTCGAGTGGAACGAGATCCCGGCCGCGCATGTGAAAATGCGCCGCAACGAGCACAAGCCGGGCAACATGTCGGTGTTGGTTCAGGCACCAAAGACCGGACTGCGGACCTTCGAAGACACGTATGAGGCGAGCCTCAACCGCTAAGACGATGATCGGCTTCTGAAAAAAGCGCGGCGCTCAGGGCGCCGCGTTAATTTTATCTGCATTTACCACTGAAAAATACGTTCTCCCCATTTTGGGGGAGTTGCGCCGGCACTCCGCCTCGAGTCATAGTTCACATGCTAAGGTTGTATAAACAGCATTGACAGTGCAATGGGAGGTGGTCTTATCATGACCAACGACTGGTTGATCGACGTTCTTGCCGACCTGAAGGCTTTCGCGGACAAGAACGAGTATGCCGCCCTTGCCGTGCAACTTGAACGGACCGCCAATATCACGGCGTCCGAACTCGCCGCACATGAAGTCGGGGCGCTCCAGAGGGAAGCGGGAGCCTGGGCGGAGTGGAATGCAGAAGCGACTGCACGACATCATTGAGCATGTGAGTGGAGCCTCGAATATCGGCGAGATCGGCGCGACCATTCTTGGACTGACGGATGTTCTGGACGTCGAGCATATCGCCTATCATTCGGTCAATGGCGGCGGTGAATATGCAAGCTCCACCTACAAGGACGACTGGATCGATTGCTATCTGGGGAACGGCTACAGCCGCATAGACCCGGTGGTGCAGGCCGGGTTCACGCAATTCGGACCGGTCAACTGGAACGAGCTCGACTGGAGCGGCAAGTCGGCCAGGGCCTTCATGGGCGAGGCCCAGAGCGCCGGTGTCGGGAACCAGGGATTGTCCATTCCGATCCGCGGACCGCGCGGGCAGTTCGCGCTTTTCACCGTCTCGCAGCGTGACAGCATCGAGGGCTGGAAGAGCTATACCGACAATTTCGCGCTCGACCTTGTCATGCTCGCGCATGTCATCAACCAGAAGGCACTGGAACTCGACACCGTCCAGGGACGGGGCGAGATCCCCCGCCTCTCCCCACGGGAAGCGGATGCGCTGACCCTTCTGGCAGGCGGAATGAACCGTGCGCAATCGGCCGATTACCTGCGCATCTCGGAGCATACGTTGCGGGTCTATATCGAAAGCGCGCGCTTCAAGCTCAAGGCCAACAACACCACCCATGCGGTCGCGCGCGCCATCTGCCTTGGCATGATCGCCGTCTGAACCCGCCGCTCAGGCGCCCGAACCGCTCCGCGCAGGCGGCGGCCTTTCCCGCATTCAGGCGGGGCAGGGCGCTCGCCTTGGCATGCCGATTACCGAGCGCGCGCTGCCATCGGCCCCCGTTAACCGTCCCCGAATGAGGCTGGTCTTCCATTCAAGGAGGATCACCATGCTCAGATATGTCCGCGCCGAGGCTCTGCAGGCGCATCCAGTGCTGCGCGACGGCATGTTCCGCGATCGGGCTGCGCAATTCTCGCGCCGTCTCGGCTGGGAGGTGACGGTGGACGCGTCCGGCTGCGAGCGCGATGCATATGACGCCCTCTCGCCCGTCTACATGATCGCGCAGACGCCATCTGGCCATCATGCCGGCTCGATGCGGATGCTGCCCACGACCGGGCGCACGATGCTGGCCGAGCATTTCGCCGAGCTTTGGGGCGACAAGCCGATCGCCTCCCCTCATATCTGGGAGAGCACCCGGTTCTGCGCCGCGCCCGGCGCGCCGCCGCAGATCGCGGCACTGCTGATGCTGGGCGCACTCGAATTCGGCGTCGCACTGGGGCTCAGCCACCTCGTGGGCGTGTTCGACGCGAGGATGATCGGTGTCTACCGGCGGCTTGGCTGGTCCCCGGCCGTGACCGGGCGCTCACATGAGGGGCGCGACGCGATTTGCGCGGGGCTCTGGGCGATCGAGCCGGAGCTGCGCCCGGAGCTGCGCCGGAGGGCGGGCGTGTCGGCGCAGGTCACCGCGCATTGGACACGGCGTGCCTTCGGCACGCCCGGCAAACTGGTCGCGGCCTGACGATCCGATCTGGGCAAGGGCCGGGCCAGAAGTTAGGGTCCGGCCCATGCAAGAGCCGTCCATCCAGTATTCCGAAGACCAGTCCGCCGCCCGTGACCGCATCCTCAAGCTGCTCGAGGATGCCGGCGTGCACCATGCGGGCGATCCCGAGGAGGCCGCGCTGCGTCCCATGCCCGATGCGCGCGAGCAGGTCATGGCCGTCATCGGCAAGGCCGGATCTGGCAAGACCCTCCTGCTGGCCGATCTCTACAAGGCGCTCGCCGCGGCGGGCGTCGAGATCGTCTCGGGGGATTACGAAAGCCGCCGCAAGCGCGAGAGGCGCACGCTGGCCATCCTCGCCCCGACGAACAAGGCCGCGAGCGTGCTGCGCAATCGCGGCGTGCCCGCGACCACCATCCACCGCATCCTCTATACCCCGGTCTACGACCCCGAATACGAGAAGGTCGCCGAATGGCTGGCGGGCAATGGCGATCGCCCGGTGATCGAGGGGCTGAGCGAGGAGGCGCTCGACCGCGCGCTCGCCTTCTTCCAGACCAACAAGTCCGTCCCCGGCGCCCTTGCGACGGCGGGCCTGCGCGGGTCCGACTTCATCACCGGCTGGAAGCGACGCGAGGAGCCGCTCGATATCGGTTTCGTCGATGAGAGCTCGATGCTCGACAAGCGGCAGTTCGACGATCTCAAGGAAATCTTCCCGACGCTCCTGCTCTTTGGCGACCCCGCGCAGCTCGCCCCCGTGCAGCAATCGGGCGAGATGGTCTTCGACGGGCTGTCCGAAAGACAAAAGCTGATCCTGCACCGCGTGCACCGGCAGGACAGCGACAATCCGATCCTCGATCTCGCCCATGCGCTTGCCGATGACAGCCTGACTTTCGAGCAGTTCGAGAGGATGGTCGAAGAGGCGGCGGCCCGCGATGACCGCGTGGTGATGGCCGGGCGCGTCGAGGCACAGAAGATGGCCCGCAGTCCTGTCCTCGTCTGGCGCAACGCGACCCGCATCAGGCTGATCCATGCCTTCAGGGCCGCCTATGGCGCGCCGCCCGACGCGCTTCTGCCCGGCGAACCGCTGATCTGCGACGGGCTCGAATTGCCGCTCAAGCATCGCAAGAAGCGCATCGATCTGGAGGCACGCGGCCTCATCAAGGGTGCGCAGGTCGTCTACCTGGGGGCGGGGCGCAAGCCGGGCTTCTCACGGCTCCATGTCATGGGCGCCGAGGAGCCGCAGATCAGCGCCGCCTCGATCGTCAAGATCGAGCTTCCCGACGTCGAGGAGCCCTTCATCCCTTATGCTGCGCGGATGGGTGCCACCTTCCTGCACGGCGCCGCCGTGACGATCCACAAGGCGCAAGGCAGCCAGTGGCGCGAGGTTCAGGTCTTTGCCCCGGACCTTTGGGCGGCGGCGCGCGTGGGACGGATGGAGGCGGGGGTGCCCTTGTGGAAACGGCTGGCCTATGTCGCGATCACGCGCGCGGAGGAGCGGCTTTTCTGGGTGATGCGCAACCGCCTCGCCCGGCCCGAGGCACCGCTTTCGGTCGAGGATCTGGCCGCGCGTCCCGGCGCGCCCCTGGCGCTCGAGCCACAAGACGCCCCCGGAGAATGAGACGGGAGGCGGCGGGCCTCAGCTCTTGAACTGCCTGAAGGCTGCCGATGCGGCCCATCCCGCGAGAATGGCGATCGCGATGGAAAGCAGCCCGTAGAGAAGCGGCTGCTCATGCGCGAGTGTGAAAAGGAACCGCTCGAGGCCGACTTTCTGAACGAAGATGGCGGTCTTGAAACTGTTGGCGATGCGGCCCCCGCGGGTGAGGAAGACCCGGACCTCGTAATTGCCCTCGACGAGATTGGCCGGCAGCGCGACGCGCGTCTCGAACAGCGTCTCCTCGGTGATCCGCACTGTCCCCTCGTTGAGCTGGTAGAGCCCGACCGCCTCGCGGATGCGGATCAGCGCCTCGGTGAAACTCTTGGGATCGTCGATGCCGGGAGGGGCGCCGACCGAACGGATCGCGCGCTTGATGGTGATCGCGTGGCGCAGGTCCTCGGTATTGCTCAGGGCGGCGCGCAGCGGGCCACTGGTGGAGACCGCGTAGAAGCTCGGCGCACTGTCGATCTCGACCGAATCGCGGTTCAGCCAGATCGCCGCCCACCGCGCCTTGCGTCGCACCGCCACGGCCTCGTCGGGGCCCTCCACCGTGATCACCACTTCGAGCGGCGGACCATCGGGTGCCGGGGCATCGCGCTTGACCGCGCCGAAGATGAGGATCTCCGTGCCATCGAAATTGGCGGTGATAGAGATGCGGTTCTGGCTGAGCCCGGCCACGACCTGCTCGTCGGCGGTGCCGGATGCGGGCCATGACAGCGCCGCGATGCAGGCCAGCGCGATGAGACGCGGCAGGATCATTTCGTGGACCCGATCGAGTAAAGCTCCGCCGGTCGCACCAGCAGGTCGAAAGCCAGCTTGCCGCAGACCAGAAGGACCAGCGCCGCGAGCAGGATGCGCAACTGCTCGGCCCTGAGCAGCAATCCAAGACGTGTGCCGACCTGTGCCCCGATCACCCCGCCCACGATCAGCAGCAGGGCGAGGAGCATGTCCACGGTGTAGTTGGTCGTGGCATGCAGCAGCGTGGTGAAGGCGGTGACGAAGATGATCTGGAAAAGCGAGGTGCCGATCACGACTTTCGTGGGCATTCCAAGCAGGTAGATCATCGCGGGCACCATGATGAAGCCGCCGCCCACCCCCATGATCGCCGCAAGGACACCGACGAGCGTGCCGACCATCAGCGGCGGGATCACCGAGATATAAAGGCCGGATGTGCGGAACTTCATCTTCCCCGGAAGGGCATGGACCCAGTTATGACGCCGCCGCCGCGGCCTGGCGCCTCCGGGACGGCGGGCGCGGGCGATCGCGGTCAGCGATTCGGCGAACATCAGGGCCCCGATGATCCCGAGAAAGACGACGTAGCTGAGCTGAACCAGGAGATCGACCTGTCCCAACTCGCGCAGCCGGTTGAACAGCTGCACCCCCATCAGGGAGCCCAGCAGGCCCCCGGCGAGCAGCACCAGCCCCATTCGGAAATCCACCGTGCGCCGCCGGATATGCGCCAGGACGCCCGAAATGGAGGAGGCGACGATCTGATTGGCCGAGGTCGCGACGGCGACCGCGGGCGGGATCCCCACGAAGAAGAGCAGGGGCGTGATGAGGAAGCCGCCGCCGACGCCGAACATTCCCGACAGAAGGCCGACGATCCCGCCGAGCCCCAGCAGCAGGAAGGCGTTGACCGAAACCTCGGCGATGGGAAGGTAGATCTGCATGGCGGCGGTCCTGCGTACTGGCTTCCTTCAATCATTCATGGCGATCGATGACTATCCCCGGCAGGGCCGCGGCGGATCACCCTTGCGACAGGAACCGTCGAAGCACCGTTTCGAGCTTGGCGGCCCCGATGGGCGCCATCGCCTTGGTATGCTCATGGCTGATCGCCTCGTCGCTCATACCCGCAGCCATGTTGGTGATGGTCGAGATCGCCGCGCAGCGCAGCCCCAGGAACCGCCCCAGGATCACCTCCGGCACCGTCGACATCCCGACCGCGTCGGCGCCGAGGATGCGGATCGCCCTGATCTCGGCCGGGGTCTCGAAGGAGGGGCCGGAATACCAGGCATAGACGCCTTCGGGCAGGGCGATGTCGCTGTCCGCGGCCGCGCGGGCGAGCGCCGCGCGCATCTGCGGGTCGTAGGCATCGCCCATGGGGACGAAGCGCGCGTCCGTCGTCTCGCCGATCAACGGATTGAGACCCGAGAAGTTGATGTGATCACGCAGCATCATCAGGCTGCCCGTCCGCATCGCGGGATCGAGCGATCCGGCGGCATTGGTCAGGATCAGCTGCTCCGCGCCGAGACCGCGCAGCACCTCGAGCGGCAATCGCATCGCGTCGGCCTGTCCGCTCTCGTAGTAATGGGCCCGCCCGCCAAGCACCGCCACGCGCCGCCCCTCCAGCTGTCCGATCACCAGTTTCGGCGCATGTCCCGACACCCCGGCATGGGGAAAGCCTGGAAGCTGGCCGTAGGGAATGGACACGCCCTCGACCGTGTCGGCGAGATGGCCGAGCCCGGAGCCGAGGATCAGCCCCAGTTCAACCGGCTCGGGGCCGGCGCGATCGCGGATGAAGCGGACGAGGTCGTCAGCGTTCCTTGACATAGGGTTCTCCTCCGGCACGGGGCGGAATGGCGCGGCCGACGAAGCCGGCCAGGATGACGACGGTGAGGATATAGGGCAAAGCCTGCATGAATTGCGTCGGGATGCCGATGCCCAGGATATCGATGCTCTGGAACCGGTTGCCGACCGCCTCGAGCAGGCCGAAGAGCAGGCAGGCGAAGAGCGCATACCATGGCCGCCACTTGGCGAAGATCAGCGCGGCGAGGGCGATGAAGCCGCGCCCGGCGGTCATGTCCTTCACGAAGCCCGCCGCCAGCCCGGTCGCCAGATAGGCTCCGGCAAGGCCGCACAGCACGCCGGCGATCACAACGGCCGCATAGCGCAGGCGCACGACCGAGACACCGGCCGTGTCGACGGCGCCCGGGTTCTCGCCAACGGCCCGCAGGCGCAGCCCGAACCGGGTACGGAACAGGACGTACCAACTGACCGGGACCATCGCGATGGCGACGTAGACCAGCAATGTATGCCCCGAGATCAGGTCCCAGTAGATGGCGCTGACGCCGCTGGGTTCGACCCCGTCGGCGATCGTCTCCCGATAGCCTTCCCGCAGGGCGGTGGCGCCGGGCAGCGAGATCTCCGAAAAGCGCGCCCCGCCCGTCAGGCTCGGCGTGCGGCCGCCCTGCGAGAACCAGTCCTGCGCGATGAGCACGGTCATGCCGGATGCGAGGAAGTTGATCGCCACGCCCGAGATCAGCTGATCGCCGCGGAAGGTGATCGAGGCCAGCCCGTGGATCAGTGCGAAGGTCACCGAAGCCGTGACCCCCGCCGCGAGGCCGAGCCAGACCGATCCCGTTGCCGCGGCCACGGCCGCAGAAAAGAAGGCGGCGACCAGCATCTTTCCCTCGAGCCCGATGTCGATGACCCCGGCGCGTTCGGAGAAGAGCCCCGCGAGGCAGGCCAGAAGCAGGGGCGTGGCAAGGCGGACGGTGCTGTCGAGGATCTGGATGATCGTCAGGAGATCCATCTCGGGGCTCCTTTGTGGCGGCGCGGCGCGGCGGTTGAGGCTTGGGAGGCGGAAAGCGGTGGTGTCATGATGGCTTACTCCCCTCCGGCGGCGGGCGCGGGCCTGCGGCGACCGAAGCGCAGGAACATCCGGCTGAGCGGACGGCGCACCATCCCGTCGAGCGCGCCCGTGAAGAGGATGACGAGCGCCTGAATAACGACCACCATTTCGCGCGGGACGGAGGTTTCGAATTCGAGCTCGGCGCCCCCTTGGTAGAGCGCGCCGAAGAGGATCGCGGCCAGCAGCACGCCCAGGGGATGCGAGCGGCCCATGAGGGCCACGGCGATGCCGACGAAGCCGGCGCCCAAGACGTTGTCTTGCAGCAGGCGCTGCTGCTCGCCCATCACCGCGTTGATCGCCATCATGCCGGCCAGCCCGCCGGAGATCAGCATCGCCAGCATGATGATGCGGAACGGCGAGATACCGGCATAGACCGCCGCCGATTCGCTCTGTCCGAAAGCGCGGATCTCGTAGCCGAGCCTGGTGCGCCAGATCAGCAGCCAGGTTGCCCAGCAGGCCGCGAGGCCAAGCACGAAGCTGATGTTGAGCGGGGTGCGCCCGAAGCTGATGCCCATCGCCGCGAAGATGTCGCGCGCCGTGGGCAGGAACGTGGTCTCGGGGAAGCGCGCCGTCTCCGGCGCCATCGAGCCCGGCACCTTGAGCGCGCCCACGAGCAGGTAGACGAGCAGGGCGGATGCGATGAAGTTGAACATGATCGTGGTGATCACGATATGGCTGCCGCGGCGCGCCTGCAGATAGGCCGGGATCGCCGCCCAGGCGGCACCGAAAAGCGCGCCGCCCAGCACCGCCGCGGGCAGGGCCAGCGTCCAGTGCGGCCATGGCACCCAGAGCACCACCAGCGCGACGCCGAGCGCGCCGAGCTGCGCCTGTCCCTCGCCGCCGATATTGAAGAGCCGTGCATGGAAGGCGACGGCGACCGCGAGGCCGGTGAAGATGAAGTTGGTGGCATAGAAAAGCGTGTAGCCCCAGCCATAGGTCGAGCCCACGGCGCCCCGCACCATGATCTGCAATGCCTCGACCGGGTCCTCGCCGATCAGCAGGACCACGAGGCCGGAGACGAGCAGGGCGAGCAGCAGGTTGATCAGGGGGATCAGGGCGACATCGGCCCATTTGGGAAGCTTGTCCATCACGGAGTCCTCTGGCCGGTCAGGTCGAGATTGGCCTCGATCTCATCGAGGGTGGGATCGGCGTCCGTGTCGGTGATGCCCGCCATCAGGAGCCCCAGCTCGCGCTCGTCGGTCTCGGACGGGTGACGCTCGCCCATGATGCGGCCGTCGAACATGACGGCGATCCGGTCCGAGAGCGACAGGATCTCGTCAAGCTCGACCGAAACGAGAAGCACCGCCTTGCCGGCATCGCGAAGCGCGACGATCTGCTGATGGATGAACTCGATCGCCCCGATATCGACACCCCGCGTCGGCTGTCCGACAAGCAGCAGGTCGGGATTGCGCTCAAGCTCGCGGGCGATGACGATCTTCTGCTGGTTGCCTCCCGAGAAGTTCTTCGCGCTGAGCCAGCAATCGGCGGGGCGCACGTCGAATTTCTCGATCTTGGCCTGCATGTCGCGGCGCAGCGCATCGTTGTCCATGAGCAAGCCGCGCGCATAGGCCGGATCGTCGTGATAGCCGAAGGCGACATTCTCCCAGGCATGGAAATCGAGGATCAGCCCCTCGCGGTGCCGGTCCTCGGGCACATGCGCGATCCCGGCCTGCCGGCGGAACCTGGCCCCGGCCCGTGGACCCTCGAGCGGCAGGTCGCGGCCGTTGAGGGTGACGCGCCCCTCGGCCGCGCGCATGCCGCCCAGCACCTGGAGGAGTTCGGACTGGCCGTTGCCCGCCACCCCGGCAATGCCGAGGATCTCTCCGGCGCGCAAGGTAAGGTCGATACCGCGCAGGCGCTCGACCTTCTTCTCGTCCACCACCCTGAGCCCTTCGATCTCCAGGACCACGTCGCGCGGCACGGCGGGGGTCTTCTCGACCCGCAGCAGGACCTCGCGCCCCACCATCATCTCGGCAAGCCGGCTTGGATCGGTGCTCGCCGTGGCCACGGTCGCCGTCATCTCGCCGCGCCGCATGACACTGACGGTATCGGTGATGTCCATGATTTCCCGGAGCTTGTGGGTGATCAGGATGATCGTCTTTCCCTCCCGCCGCAGCCCCTCGAGGATGCGGAAGAGATGATCGGCCTCGGCGGGGGTGAGCACGCCCGTGGGCTCGTCGAGGATGAGGATGTCGGCCTGCCTGTAGAGCGCCTTGAGGATCTCCACGCGCTGCTGCATCCCGACGCCGAGATCCTCGATCCGGGCATCGGGATCGACATGCAGCTCGTAATCCTCCGACAGGCGCGAGAGCAGCTTGCGCGCCTTCGCGAGGCTCGGCCTCAACCAGGCGCCCTCCTCGGCGCCGAGCACGATGTTCTCGAGCACGGTGAAATTCTCGACCAGCTTGAAATGCTGGAAGACCATGCCGATGCCGGCGGCGATCGCGGCCTGGCTGTCGGGGATCTCGGCGGTCTTGCCGCGGATCATGACCTGGCCGGCATCGGCCTTGTAGAAGCCGTAGAGGATCGACATCAGCGTCGATTTTCCGGCACCGTTCTCGCCGATGATGCCGTGGATCGTCCCCGGCATCACCCGCATCGAGATATCCTTGTTGGCCTGCACCGGGCCGAAGGACTTGGAGATGCCGACAAGCTCGATCGCCGGAGTTGTCGCGTCGTCGCTCATGAGCCGCCTCTCATCTGTGTGAAAGGGCCGCGGCCTCCTTCGCGGCGGCGCGGCCCTTCGGCAGGGTTCAATCAAGGCCGGCGCCGGGCCGGCCCCGCGATCAGCTCGGGCAGCTGTCGTCGGAAGTGTAGTCGTGGACCTCGATCTCGCCGGCGATGATCTTCGCCTTGGCTTCCTCGACCCTGGACTTCATTTCCTCGTCGACGAGGTCGGCATTGTGCTCGTCCATCGCGTAGGCGACGCCGTCCGTGCCGAGGTCGAGCACTTGGATGCCGGTCTCGAAGCGGTCTTCCTCGGCGCTCTGGAACGCCTCGTAGACGGCGTTGTCCACGCGCTTGACCATCGAGGTCAGCATGGTGCCCGGATGCATGTAGTTCTGGTTGCTGTCGACGCCGATCGCCTTGATCCCCTCGTCGGCTGCGGTCTGCAGCACGCCCACGCCGGTGCCCCCGGCGGCGGCATAGACCACGTCCGAGCCCTGGCTGATCTGCGCGCGGGTCAGCTCGCCGCCCTTGACCGGATCGTTCCAGGCGGCGGGCGTCGTGCCGGTCATGTTCTCGATCACCGTGATGTCGGGGTTCACCGCCTTGGCGCCCTGCTTGTAGCCGCAGGCGAACTTGCGGATCAGCGGAACGTCCATGCCGCCCACGAAGCTCACGGTGCCGCTCTCGGAGGCGAGGGCGGCCATCATGCCGGCAAGGTAGCTGCCCTCGTGCTCGGTGAAGACCACCGACTGCACGTTGGGCTGATCGACGACCATGTCGACGATGGTGAAGTTGGTGTCGGGATAATCGGGCGCGACCTTCTCGAGCGTCGAGGCGTTTGCAAAGCCGAGGACCACCACGGGGTTCGCGCCGCGCTCGGCCATGCGGCGCATCGTCTGCTCGCGCTGGGCCTCGGATTGCAGTTCGGTCTCCATGTAATCATTGCCCGTCTCCTCCTTCCAACGCTGGGCGCCGGCATAGGCGCTCTCGTTGAAGGACTTGTCGAACTTGCCGCCGAGATCGATGATCAGCCCGGGCTCCGCAAGCGCCGAACCGGCGCCCAGCGCGGTGAGGGCGGCGGCGCCGAGTAGCTTGTGCATCAAGGTCATGGATGTCTCCCGTGTCTTTTGTCTTGGAACCGGCACAGTCGGCCGATCCATGGATCGCGTGGGTCCCGAAGGGGGGTCATCGCAGAATAAGGCCGCAGGGGCCTCTGGGGGTCAACTGGTTTTTCGGAAAGCTCCTGTCCCCGAAGCCCGCCGCGGGGCGGATTCGATGCTTGACGTCGGGGCCGCCCGGGGCGGGGGATCACAGCGCGCGGGCCATGATCACCGCATCCGAGGGCGGCGCGCCGGCGCGGGTGTAGTAACCCCGCCGCCGTCCCGTCTCGGCATAGCCCTCAAGCAGGTAGAGCGCCCGCGCCGCGTCATTTTCCGCATCGACCTCGAGAAAGGCCCGCTCTGCCCGCCCGGAACGCGCGATGTCGTGGAATTGGCCGAGCGCGGCGCGTCCGAGACCGCGCCGCCGCCGGCCCGGATCAACCGCCAGCGTCAGCAGCTCGGCCTCGTCGAGGATCACCCGCCCGAGGGCGAAGCCATGGCCGTCACCCACCGCGAAGACGCCCGGCATGCCGAGCAGCCGTTCGAACTCGCCGGCGCTCCAGGGCCGCGTGCCGCGCATCGCCGCCGCATGGATGCGGGCCATTGCGAGGGGCGTCAGGGCAACAGGCACGGGGCCGCGTGGCGCGAGGGGGCGGCATCCGGTGCCTTGATGTAATGCGGCGTGGGGCGCGGACTTTGCGCGGGGCGCGTCAGGGCGACATGCGCGATCGCCTCTGCGAGGGCGTCCGGCGCGAGCGTCACGTCCCTGTGGCCGCCGAGTGGAATGCCCTCCTGCGCATAGCGGCGCGCCAAGTCCCCGGCCCGCTCCCCCAGAAGGTGCAATGCCCCCGGATCGGCGAGGCGGGGCAGGGGGGTGGACGGCGCGGCATCGGGCAGCATCGCCGCCATGCCATCGATGCCGGAGGCGCTCGCCGGTTGCAGGTAGAGGCCGCCCTTGTAGGGAAGGGAGACGAGATGGCGCCCCGCGCCGAGCCTCTCATCTGACTGCCGCGCCGCGTGCAGCACGCATTCGAAATGGGTCACGCCGATCGCCGGGATCCCGAGGCCGAGCGCCAGTCCGCGCGCGGCCGAGACGGAGATGCGGATGCCCGTGAAGTTGCCGGGGCCCGTCCCGACCCCGATCCGCGTCAGGTCGGACCAGGCGGCGCCGCCTTCGGCCAGGACCTCCTCGAGCAGGCCGATCAGACGCTCGCCCTGGCCCCGCGCCATCTCCTCGTGCCGGCGCGCGTGCACGCCTTCCTCCGACAGAAGGGCGGCCGCGCAATGCGCGGCCGACGTATCGAAAGCCAGGATCACGGGTGCCAGGCGATCAGGCGGCGACGGGCCGCACCTCGACCACTTCGGGGATGTAGTGGCGCAGCAGGTTCTCGATCCCCATCTTCAGCGTCAGGGTCGAGGAGGGGCAACCGGCACAGGCGCCCTGCATGTGCAGATAGACGATGCCGCGCTCGAAGCCGTGGAAGGTGATGTCGCCGCCATCCTGCGCCACGGCGGGGCGCACCCGCGTGTCGAGCAGCTCCTTGATCTGTCCGACGATCTCGCCGTCGGGGCCCTCGTGCACGGCGTGACCCCCGCTCGCCTCGGCATCACTGGCCATCACCGGCTGACCGGACTGGAAATGCTCCATGATGGCGCCGAGAACGGCAGGCTTGATGTGATCCCACTCGACAGCCTCGGCCTTCGTCACGGTGACAAAGTCATTCCCGAGAAAGACCCCGGCCGTGCCGTCCACGGCGAAGATCCGGGCAGCGAGCGGTGACTTCCCGGATGTCTCGATGGTCGGGAAATCGGCGGTGCCCGCCTCCAGGATCGTTTGCCCGGGCAGGAATTTCAGGGTCGCGGGATTGGGCGTGGATTCGGTCTGGATGAACATGAAGGCAGCCTCCTGAATGGGAGGCAGATATGCGCCTCGATGCGGTCCATGTCAAGATTTGGCCGGGATCGCGAACCTGCGGCCGCCGCATCAGCAAACCGATTCGAGCCGCTCCTTGGACAGGCTTCCCGGCACGACCGTCACCGGCACCGGCAGGCTGCCCGCACTGCGCACGAGCTGGGTGACAAGCGGTCCCGGTCCCGATTTCTCGACCCCCGCGCCAAGCACCAGCACGCCGATATCGGGGTCGTCCTGCAGCAGGGCGAGGATCTCCGGAACTGCCTCGCCCTCCCTGATCACCAGTTCCGGGTCGATCCCCTGCCGGTCGCGCATCCACTTGGCGAAGACCTCGTAATGGGCCTCGATCCGCTCGCGCGCCTCGTCGCGCATGATCTCGCCGACGCCGATCCAGTGGTTGAACTCCTCGGGATGGATGACCGACAGGATGGTCACGCCGGCATCTGTGCGGGCGGCACGCATCGCGGCAAAGCGCATCGCGTTCAGACATTCGCGTGTATCGTCGAGAATGACGAGGAACTTGCGCATCTTTGGCCTCCGGGACGGAACGGGCGGATGATGACCGAGGGGCGCGGGACTGGCAACAGCGCAAGCGCGTCCCGCGCCCCGTCCCGCGCCTTGTCCCCGTTTCAAAGCGCCGGCTCGCTCGCTGCCCAGTCCCAGTACATCTCGCGCACCCGCCGCGTCACCGGCCCGATCTGGAAGCTGCGGCTCTCGAAGGCGTCGACCGGGATCACTTTCATCAAGTTGCCCGAAAGGAACACTTCGTCCGCCTCGCGGAAGTCGTCGAAGCCGAGGACCGTCTCCGTCACCGTGATGCCCGCATCGCGCATGTTGGCGATGTGGCGCGCCCTGGTGATTCCGGCGAGGAAGGTGCCGTTGGGAATGGGCGTCAGCACCTCGCCGTCGCGCACCATGAAGACATTGGCCGTCGCCGCCTCGGCCACGTTGCCCATCGCATCGGCGACAAGCGCGTTGGCAAAGCCCTTGGCCCGCGCCTCCGCGAGCATCCGCGCGTTGTTGGGATAGAGGCACCCGGCCTTCGCATCGACCACGTTGTCGTCGAGCACCGGGCGGCGGAACCGCGTCGTGGTCAGTCCGACCGAACTGGCCGGATCGATCATCGGGATATCCTCGAGGCAGATGCAGAAGCCGATTTCCTCGTCCAGCGGCATGATCGCCGAAGGGCCGCCTTGCGTGCTCCAATACATCGGGCGGATGTAGACCGCCGCATCCGGCGCGTAGCCGCGCAGGCCCTCGCGCACGATCTCGACCATGTCCTCGGGACTGACGGTGGGGGTCATCATCAGCGCGCGCGCGGACCGGTTGACGCGCCTGCAATGGGCCAGCAGATCCGGCGCCCGCCCATGGATGTAGCGTGCACCGTCGAACACCGTTCCGCCGAGCCAGCTGCCGTGATCGGCCGCCCGCATGATCGGAACGTCCCCATCATGCCAGCGTCCTTCGAAATAGGTTCGGATATTGGTGCCCGTGGCCATGTTGCCCCCGTCTCGTTGCGAATGCCGCAGACTAGGGGCGGGGGTCACTCTTGGCCAGAGCAGGCGCCCCCCTTCCGGCGCGCCGCGGCGACGCGCGGCGCGTTTCTTCTCATCCGCGGCCCCGGCGGCCGCGCCGCTCTCCCCCGCGGACGGTGCCGGGAGAGCGACACGATACCGGTGGCTCAGCCCATCACGCCGCCATCGGTGCGGGTGATCATCACCACCCCCGAGCGCGGCAAACCGCCATCGGGGAAGTTGGAATTGCCGTCCTCGCCGGGATGCTGGACACCCACGAACATGGTCTTGCCGTCAGGCGACAGCTGCATGCCCGTCAGCTCGCATTCGCGCGGGCCGACCATGAAGCGGCGGATCTCGCCGGTTTCGGTGTCGCCGGCAAGCATCTGGTTGTTGCCCATCCCCTCGAACGGACCCTCGTCCGAGTAATTGCCATCGGTCAGGATCCACAGCATCCCGCGCGTGTCGAAGGCAAGGCAATCGGGCGAGTTGAACATGTTGCCCGCGGTCACGTTCTCTGACCCCGGATAGACATTTTCGACCGCGAGACCGGGATCGGCGGGCTCGGCCATTTCCGCATCGGTGACGCCTTCGAGAGCCTCGGCCAGAACCGGGTTGCCCGCCAGCGCGAACAGGCGCCATTCGAACCCATCGGCGGTATGGTCACCGTTATCCGGGGTCCAGCGCAGGATTTGCCCGTAATTGTTGACCTCGCGCGGGTTAGGGCCGTTCACGTCTTGGTTGTCGCCGCCCTCGTTGGGTTTCACCCCGCGATTCTTGTTGTTGGTCAGCGCGACGTAAAGCTCGGGCTTGCTGGGGTTCGCGGCGACCCATTCGGGCCGGTCCATCGTCGTCGCCCCGACCCTGGAGGCGGCGATGCGGGTATGGATGGCGATTTCGGGCGCGCTCATCCCGGTGGCATCGGGGGTCAGGGCGACCCATTTGCCGGTCATCTCGGGGTCGAACACGGCCACGTAGAGCTGGCCCTTGTCCAGCAGATCGCCGCCATCCTGACCCTCGGCCCATGTCCCTTCGGAGACATAGCGATAGAGGAACTCGCCACGCTCGTCATCGCCCATGTAGACGACCACCCGGCCATCGTCGTTGATCACCAGCTCGGCATTCTCGTGCTTGAACCGGCCGAGCGCCGTGCGTTTGACGGGCCGGGCCTCGGGGTCGAAGGGGTCGAGCTCGACCACGTAGCCATTGCGGTTCGGCTCGTTGGGTTCGGCCGAGATGTCGAAGCGCGGATCGACGCGGGCCCAGCCGTAACCCCAGTCCGAATAGTTGATGCCGTAGCGCCTGAACGCCTCGCTGCGGGTGTCCTCGGCATCCTCGGCGCGCTCCTCGCTCGAGGAGTAGTAGCCGTTGAAGTTCTCCTCGCAGGCGAGGTAGGTCCCCCATGGCGTGCGCCCGTTGCCGCAGTTGTTCCAGGTGCCGAGCGACATCATGCCTTCGGGATCGGCGGAGGTCCTGAGAAGATCATGCCCTGCGGCCGGCCCGGCGATGTCCATCTCGGTATCGGTGGTCACGCGGCGGTTCAGATCGCTGTCGCGCTTGACCTCCCAGCCGTCGGCGCCCTCGACGATCTCGAAGACCGACAGGCCATGCGCCATCATGCTCTTTCGGATCTGCTCGTCGGTCGGGGCTTCGCCCTCGGCCATCTCGCCCCAGAGGATATCGAGATTGGTGTATTCGTTGTTAATCGCAAAGACATGCCGGCCGTCGCGTGTGAACAGGGCCATGCCGTCATTGTTGTCGCCAAAGGCGCGGGCCTGGCTTTCGACGGTGCCGCGGGTCTCGGGGTCGAACTCGGGCGCGTCGGGATGCAGCGGGTCGCCCCATTTCACCAGCATCTTCCACTCGTAGCCCTCGGGCAGGGTCACGGTATCGGCCGTGGTTGCCTCGACGGCGGCGAAGTCGAACCTGGCGCCCTGGGTCTGCGCCGCCGCCCGCCGGTTCAGCGCCGTGCTGCCGACGAGGAAGCTGCCGAGGCCGAAGCTCATCGCGCCGCCGAGAAAGCCGCGACGGCTGATCGCGGTCTCGATCACCCGGTCGATATCGGTCTGTTCGGCGCGGGGGCTGTTGATCTCGTCGTAGTCGTCAAATGAGGGTCTGATGTCTTGCATGATTCGATCTCCCATGATGCCGGACCGGACGCATTGTCCGCCTCGAGCGGGTTCTCGTCCGTCCGCGATTCAGGAGTGTGACGCTTTCACGAAGGTTTTGCGACACCGGTTTCCGGAATTTTCCGGCGACCCCGCACCGGAGGCGCGGGGCGGAAGAGGTCAGCGGACCATGCCGACAATCTCGTAGGTGCGTGCCAGGATCGGGGCGGCGATTTCGCGCGCCCGCTCGGCGCCGCGGGCAAGGATGCGGTCGATCTCGGCGGTGTCCTGCATCAGCCGGGCCATCTCGGAGGAGATCGGCGACAGTTTCTCGACCGCAAGATCGGCGAGCATCGGCTTGAACTGGCCAAATTGCTGCCCGCCCACATGCGCCATCGCCTGCTCGGCCGTAAGGTCCGACAGCGCGGCGTAGATGTTCACCAGGTTGCGCGCCTCGGGGCGGCCTTCCAGGCCTTCGAGCGTTTCGGGCAGGGGCTCGGGATCGGTCTTGGCCTTGCGGATCTTCTTGGCGATCGCATCGGCATCGTCGGTCATGTTGATCCGGCTGGCATCCGAGGGGTCGGATTTCGACATCTTCTTGGTGCCATCGCGCAGGCTCATGACCCGCGTGGCCGCGCCTTCGATCACAGGCTCGGTCATGGGGAAGAAATCGACGCCGTAATCGTGGTTGAACTTGGCGGCGATGTCGCGCGTCAGCTCCAGGTGCTGTTTCTGATCCTCGCCGACCGGCACATGGGTCGCGTGATAGATCAGGATGTCGGCCGCCATCAGCGCGGGGTAGCCGAAGAGCCCCAGCGAAGCGTTTTCGGCATGCTTGCCCGCCTTGTCCTTGAACTGCGTCATCCGCTTCATCCAGCCCATCCGGGCGACGCAGTTGAGCACCCAGCCAAGCTGCGCGTGTTCGGGCACCTGGCTTTGGTTGATGAGGATGGATTTCTCGGGATCGATGCCGCTGGCGATGAAGCCGGCCGCCAGCTCGCGCGTGTTGCGGCGCAGCGCCGCCGGATCCTGCCAGACGGTGATCGCGTGCAGATCGACCATGCAGTAGATTGTCTGGTGCCCGCCGCGATCCTGCATCTCGGCGAACCGTCGGATGGCGCCCAGATAATTGCCAAGCGTCAGCCCGCCGGACGGCTGGATCCCCGAAAAGACCCGCGGCGCGAAATCAGGCTGCGTCATGGCACGCTCCATCTGGAAATAACTGCTCTGCTCGCTTACCCAGAGCCGGCACCCCCGTCAAGGAAGGCCCCCCGATGACACCTTTCGGCCCCGATCACACAGCATCGCCTTTCAACAGCCTGCCCCCCGTGGTGGTGGCCCTGGCACTCGTCATCGGCGGGATCGAGTTGGTCTTCCAGCTCGGCGATGCCGGACTGGCCGGCGGGGCCGGTGCCGTCGGCTGGCGGCTCGACGCGCTCAACGCCTGGGCTTTCTCGCCGGGCATCATGGAGAGGATGGTGCAGACAGGCTCGGTCGATCCGCGGCAACTCGTGCGCATGGTCACCTATCTCTTCGTGCATATGGGCTTCAGCCATGTCCTGTTCGTCATCGTGTTCCTGCTGGCGCTCGGCAAGCTGGTCGGAGAGGCGTTCAGCACACCGGCCCTGCTGGCGGTGTTCTTCGGCGCCGGCATCGCGGGGGCGGCGGTCTACGGGCTGATCCCCGGGATGCAGATGGCGCTGATCGGCGGCTACCCGGCAGTCTACGGGCTGATCGGGGCCTATACCTACATCCTGTGGACGGGGCTCGGTGCGGCCGGGGAGAGCCGGGCGCGTGCCTTCACGCTGATCGGCTTCCTGCTGGGCATACAGCTTTTCTTCGCCTTCGCCCTCGGCGGCGGCAATGACTGGATCGGGGACATTGCCGGCTTCGCGGCGGGCTTCCTGATCTCCTTCGCGGTCAGCCCCGGCGGCTGGCGGCGGGTCATGGACCGTACCCGCCGCCGGAACTGAAGAGTTACTAGCGGCGGATCGCGGCGCGGATGTCGCGCAGCGAGAAGGCCCCGATCGCGTTGCCGATGCCGAAATAGCTGATCGCGCCGATCATCACGAGGGCGAGCAGGGCCACGAACTTCCACGCGCCCATGCCGAAGAGCGGTCCGATGACGATCATCGACAGCCAAAGGCACAGCCCCATCGCCGCCGCCGCCGCGACGATGCGCGGCACGCGGCGGCGCAGGCGCGCGTCGCTCTGCGCGGCATCGCCCATCCGGCGGGTGCCGCGCCTGAGCAGCCAGACCATGGACCATCCCGCGATGGTGGTCCCGATCGCGGCGGCGAGAAAGCCCGCAACCGGCGCGAGGCCGATCGCGAGCAGGGCGTTCACGACCATCGACACGAGCGCGAAGTAGAAGGGGCGGCGGGTATCCTCGCGCGCGAAGTAGAGCGGTTGCAGCACCTTTTGCAGCACGAAGGCCGGAAGCCCGAGCCCGTAGATCGCCAGCGCCAGGGCCGTCGCCGCAGCATCGTCGGGCCCGAATGCGCCGCGCTGGAACAGGGTCATGACGAGCGGCATCGGGATCACCAGGAAGGCCACCGTCGCGGGCACCGTCAGGATCAGGGCGAACTCGGCGGCGCGGTTGATCGCGTCGCGCCCTCCCGCGTCGTCGCCGGCACGCAGGCGCCGCGACAGGTCGGGCAGCAGGACGACCCCGATGGCGATCCCCACCACGCCGAGCGGCAGCTGGTAGAGACGGTCGGCATAGCTCAGCCATGCGATCGCCCCGTCGAAGAAGCTCGCGACCTGGCGGCCGACCAGGAGGTTCACCTGCACCACTCCGCCGGCGAGTGCCGCCGGCGCGGCGATCGCCGCGAGGCGGCGCAGCTCGGGCGTGAGGCGGGGGCGGCGCGGAACGAGCCTGTAGCCGGCGCGCCCGGCGGCGATCCAGAGGAGGACGAGCTGTGCGATGCCGGCGATCGGCACGCCCCAGGCGAGGGTCAGGCCCGCCGGCCAGCCCTGCCTGCCGGCCACCAGCAAAAGCCCCACGAGGATGAGGTTGAGCAGGATGGGGGCCGCCGCCGCGGCCGCGAAGCGCCCGGTCGAGTTGAGCACGCCCGATAGCAGCGCGGCCAGTGAAATCAGGAGGATGTAGGGAAAGGCGATGCGCCCGTAGGTCACCGCGAGAGGCAGACGCTCGTCCTCAGCAAAGCCTGAAGCCATGAGCAGGACCAGCCACGGCATGAAAACTTGCGCCAGGACAGTGAGCACGATCAGCAGGCTCGCGAGGGTCGAGAAGGCGTCCCGTGCGAAGCCATGCGGGTCGTCGTCGCTCTCGAGCTTCTTGGAGAACATCGGCACGAAGGCCATGTTGAAGGCGCCCTCGGCGAAGAACCTGCGGAACATGTTGGGCAGCGAGAAGGCAATGAGGAAGGCCTCGGCCGCGGGCCCGGCACCCAGTGTCGCGGCGATCATGATGTCGCGCGCGAACCCCATGACACGGCTTGCGAGGGTCCAGCCCCCGACGGTGACGAAACCGCGCATCATCGAAGGCGCTTGCATTAGCTGATCGCTCGTTTCGCGCCGCTCTCGATGGCGTCGCGCAGACGCCGCTCGAGCGTGCGCTGCTTGGTTTCGGAATAGATTTTCAACCCGAACATGTCCTTGACATAAAAGGTGTCGACGACCTGCGCACCATAGGTGGCGATGACGGCGCTGGCGATCGAGATGTTGCTGCTGGCGAAGGTCCGCGTCAGATCGTGCAGCAGGCCGGGGCGATCACGGGTATCGACCTCGATGATGGTGTAGATCTCGGAGCCCTCGTTGTCGAAGGCGATGGATGTGGGAACCCTGAAATCGCGCTCGCGCTTGCGGATCTTGTCGCGCGATTCTAGGGCGGTCCTGGTGATGACCTCGCCCTTGAGGGTCTTGTCGATCATGCTGCGCAGCCGGGGCAGGCGGGCCTGCTCGTAGGGGTGGCCATCGGCGTCCTGCACCCAGAAGACGGCCGTGGCAAAGCCGTCCTTGGAGGTGTAGGTGCGCGCATCCACGACATTGGCCCCGACAAGGGCGAGGGCACCGGCGAGCCTGCTGAAGATGCCGGGATGGTCGGCCATCACGAAACAGGCCCGCGTCGCGTCGCGGTCCTCGTCGGGCATGAGGTCGATGCGGATCTCGTTGCTGCCGATATCGCCCAGCATCCGCGCGAAGGTGACATGGCTCGATGTGTTGAGCCCGGTCCAGTAGGGCGGGTAGTGGCGCTGGGTTTCCCGGCGCAGGAGCTTGGGGTCCCAGTCCGGCAGGGCGGCGCGCAGCGCCCGGCGCGCCTCGTTGCCGCGGGTTTCGCGGTTGAGCGCCTCGAGCCCGTTCTCCAGCGCATTGGCCGTCTCGGCGTGAAGCGCGCGCAAGAGCTGCGCTTTCCAGTTGTTCCAGGTGCCGGGCCCGACACCGCGGATGTCGCAGACGGTGAGGACGGTGAGCAGGTCGAGCCGTTTGCGGGTGCGCACCGCCTTGGCGAAATCGCGCACCGTGCGCGGGTCCGACAGGTCGCGCTTCTGCGCCATGTCGGACATCAAAAGGTGATAGCGCACCAGCCATTCGACCGTCTCGCAATCAGCCCGGTTCAGCCCCAGGCGCGGGGCCACGCTGCGCGCGATGCGGGCGCCGACGACCGAGTGATCCTCGGGGCGGCCCTTGCCGATGTCATGCAGCAGCAGCGCGACATAGAGGACCTTGCGGTTCACCCCCGCCTTCATGATGGAAGTGGCGAGGGGAAGGTCCTCCTCCAGCGCGCCCTGCTCGATCTGGCTCAGATGCCAGATGCACTGGATGGTGTGCTCGTCGACCGTGTAATGGTGATACATGTTGAACTGCATCATCGCGACGATCGGTTCGAATTCGGGCAGGAAGGCCGCGAGAACGCCAAGCTCGTTCATCCGCCTCAGCGCGCGTTCCGGGGACTGGTGACGCAGCATCAGGTCGAGAAAGAGCCGCACCGCCTCCGGGTTGCTCCGCACCTCGTCATCGATGAGATGCAGGTTGCGCGCGATCAGCCGCATCGCGTCGGGATGCAGCAGGTTGCCGGTGCGCAGCGCCTCGTCGAAGATCCGCAGAAGGTTCAGCTTGTCGGACAGGAAGCTCGTCTCGTCGTCATAGGAGAGGCGGTTCTGCACGATCCTGTAGCCCGGACGGGCGCGCCGGCGGCGGCGGAAGAAGCCCACGAGGCTGGGCGCCTCCTTCTTGGCATCGGCCTCGAGCGCGGTCAGCAGGATACGGGTCAGCTCGCCCACCCGCGTGGCATGGCGGAAATAGGCCTGCATGAAATGCTCGACCGCCCGGCGCCCGCCCTTGTCGACATAGCCCATGCGCTCGGCGATCTCGACCTGCCGGTCGAAGGTCAGCTGCTCCATCGCGCGGCCGGAGACGAGATGCAGGTGGCAGCGCACGCCCAGGAGGAAACTCTCGGCCTTGACGAAGGCGTCGAACTCGCCGCGGGTAAAGACGTCGGCGGCGACCAGCTCGGCTGCGTCCTGCACGCCGTTCACGTATTTCGCGATCCAGAAGAGGGTCTGCAGATCGCGCAAGCCCCCCTTGCCCTCCTTGACGTTGGGCTCCACGACATAGCGCTGGCCGCCCTGCTTGGCATGGCGCGCCGAGCGCTCGTCGAGCTTGGCACGGATGAAGTCCGGCCCGGTGCCGTCGAAGAGGTCCCGCCAGAGCGTTTCCTGCAACTCGTCGGCGAGGGCGGCATTGCCGGCGAGGAACCGGTGTTCGAGCAGGGCGGTCCGGATCGTGTAATCCTCGGCGCCAAGGCGCAGGCAGTCATGCACCGTGCGGCTCGAATGACCCACCTTCAGATGCAGGTCCCAGAGAATGTAGAGCATCGATTCGATAACGCTCTCGGCCCAGCCGGTGAGCTTGTAGGGGCTCAGGAACAGCAGGTCGACATCGGAATGGGGGGCCATCTCGGCGCGGCCGTAACCGCCCACGGCGATCACCGCGAGACGTTCGGCCTCGGTGGGATTGGGGCAGGGGTGAAGATGGACCGTCACCACCTCGAGCACCGCGGTCACGATGCAATCGGTCAGGTAGCTGTATGCGGAGACGGTGGGGCGCGCGGCATCGGGCGCGGCGGTAAAGGCGGCCGCGATCACGGCGCGCCCCCGCTCCATCGCGGCCTTGAGCTCGCGCACCGCGATGGCGCGCACCTGTGCGGGGTCGGTGCACCCGTCGAGCGCGGCGCGCAGGGCCTCCATCCGCGTGTCGGGATCGAAGATCTCCGACGGCGGACGGATCAGGTCGCGTGGAACCCTGTGCGTGTCGTCCGGCGCGGCGGGATCAGAAACCGGCACGGCCGAAACGCTTGGGCGCGGCATCGATGACCATCACGCGCCCGTCCTGAACCTGCGCGACCGCGAGGCCGCGCTGGTTGGTTCCGTCGGGCAGGAGGCGGAAGGCGCCCGTCGCGCCGGAGAAGCCCTGCGCGGCGGTCAATGCGCCGCCCGAGAAGGCGTCGCGCCGGCCGGAGGCCACGAGCGTGCCGACCGCCTTGACCCCGTCATAGGCAAGCCCGGCCAGCGGATGGGGCATCTCGCCATAGGCCGCGCGATACCGGGTCTCGAAGCCGGACTGCATCGCCTGGTCGGGGAGGGTGAACCAGCCGCCCTGCAGCGCGGGAAGGCTCGTCGCGCTCGCCACGCTGTTCCAGCGGGTCAGGCCGAGGAAACGGACGCTGTCGGGCGCGATGCCGGCATTCACCAGCGCATCCGAGATCAGCGGCAGGTCGCTGTCGACATTGGCGGTGAGGAAGACCGATTGCGCGCCGCTCTGGCGGATCATCTCGGCGATGCGCGGGGCCGCCTCGCTGATGCCGCGCTGCGAGAGCGGATAGCTGCCCACCGTGGCGACGCTCAGACCGTTCGCGGCGGCCGCCTCGGCGATCGCCACGCGCCCCGCCTCGCCGGCCACGTCCTGCGCATGGACGATGGCGACGCTACCGACGCCCTGGTTGCGGGCGAAGGCGGTCATGCGGTTGGCGGTGTCGCGGAAGGTCTGGCCGAGGATGAAGACGTTGCCGCCCGCGACGGCGGTGTTGTTCGAGAAGGACAGCATGTTGATGTCCTGGCCCGCGATCACCCCGGTGGCCGCGCTGGTCGATTGGGTGTAGAGGGGGCCGATGAGGATCTGCGCCCCTTCCCTGACGGCCGTCGTCGCCACGCTCGCCGTGACGCCGGGATCGCCGGCCGTGTCGTAGATGCGCAGATCGACCGGACGGCCGGGCATCTCGCTGAGCGCCAGGAGCGCCGCGTTCTCGAGGCTGCGGCCGACGACCCCGCCGCCGCCCTCGGCGCCCTTCGGAACGAGGAGGGCGACCGGCACCGGCTTGCTGCTGTCGATCTGCGGACCGGTGGCGCCGCCCAGGCCGGGCACGGAGACCGACTGGCAGGCCGCGAGGCCAAGGAGGGCGAAGGCCGCGATCGCGGTTCTCAGGACCGGCTTGGCGCCGGGGCGGGGAAAGGCAAACATCGGCCTCGAACTCCTGTATCAAGCTTAGGGAAAACGTATCGTGATGGACTTTAGGGCCAGCGGGGGAGAGTGTAAATTGTCCCAGATGGAGCGAATGGCATGAGTTTGCCGCCGACCCGACCCTCCGCCCTCGCGGCGGGGCTCTATTTCGTCGCCACGCCGATCGGCTCGGCGCGTGACATCACGCTGCGCGCGCTCGACATCCTGCGTGATGCCGACGTGATCGCGGCCGAGGATACGCGCACGCTGCGCAAGCTGCTCGAGATCCACGGCGTGCCGCTCGCCGGCCGGCAGGTCTTGCCCTACCACGACCATAACGGGCCGGCGATGCGTCCCAAACTGCTCGCCCTGATCGCCGAGGGGCGCTCGGTGGCCTATGCCTCGGATGCCGGCACGCCGCTGGTGGCCGATCCGGGTTTCGCGCTGGGACGCGACGCCATCGCGGCGGGGTTGCCGGTGACGGGTGCGCCCGGGCCATCGGCGGTGCTGGCGGCGCTCACCCTGGCGGGCCTGCCGAGCGACCGGTTCCTCTTCGCGGGCTTCCTGCCGCCGGCGCAGGGCGCGAGGAAGCGTGCGCTGCGCGAGCTGGGCGCGGTCCCCGCGACGCTGGTTCTCTTCGAGGCGCCGAAAAGATGCGCCAAGACGCTTAACGATATCGTGGATGTTCTGGGCGAGGATCGGCGCATGGCGCTGTGCAGGGAGCTGACCAAGCGCTTCGAGGAAGTTCGGCGCGGCACGGCGGGCGAGATCGCGCAAGGCGCCGCGACCGATCCGCCGCGCGGCGAGATCGTGCTGGTCATCGACCGTGGCAGGCGGCAGGCCAGCGCCGAGGACATGGAGGCGGCATTGAGCGAGGCGCTCGAAACGATGAGCATGAAGGACGCGGCGCGCGAGGTGGCCGAACAGCTCGGGCTGGCGCGGCGCGACGTCTATCAGGCCGCCCTCGCGATGGGGCGGGCGCGGTGAGCGGCGCAGCCTCCTATCACGCAGGATGCGCCGCGGAGATGCAGGTCGCGGCGCTCTACGAGGCGCGGGGGTGCCGGGTGCTCGCGCGGCGCTGGCGGGGCCGGGGCGGCGAGATCGACCTGATCTTGTCCGAACGGGAGAAGGGCGAGGATGCGGATTGCGGCCTGATCTTCGTCGAGGTCAAGAAGGCCCCGAGCTTTGCCCGCGCCGCCGAGCGGATCGGCCCCGCGCAGATTGCCCGCATTCTGGCGGCGGCGCAGGAATATGCCGGACGGCAGCCGCGCGGCCTCGGCACGCCGATGCGTTTCGACGCGGCACTGGTGGATGCCGCCGGCCGGATCGAGATCCGCGCCGGCGCCTTTCCCTGAATCTGCGCGGCGGGCAGCCGCCCCGGACCGGCCGTCCTGCCGGCACGCCCTTGCCAGACTTGCACCCGTGCGCCATGTAGATGCCTGTTTTGCATGCAGGAGACCCCATGTCGCTCAAGGTTGCCATCCAGATGGATCCGATCGGACCTGTCAACATCGACGCCGACAGCAGCTTCCGCATCGCGGAGGAGGCGCAGGCGCGCGGACATGAGCTGTTCTACTACACGCCCGACCGTCTGAGCTGGCGCGACGGCGCGGTGCGCGCGCGCGGATGGCCGCTCCGGGTCCAGCGGGTGCGGGGCGATCACTTCACCCTGGGCGAAGAGACCGAGCATCCGCTATCGCAATTCGACGTCATCTGGCTGCGCCAGGATCCGCCCTTCGACATGGGCTACATCACCACGACCCACCTGCTCGATCTGGCCGGACCGCGCACCCTCGTCGTCAACGATCCCTTCTGGGTGCGCAACTACCCCGAGAAGCTTCTCGTGCTGCAGTTTCCCGATCTGACGCCCCCCACGGCGATCGCCAGGGACCTGGAGGTCCTGCGCCGCTTCAAGGAGGATCACGGGGACATCATCGTCAAGCCGCTCTACGGCAATGGCGGGGCGGGCGTGTTCCGCCTTGGCCCCGACGACCGCAACCTCGGCGCGCTGCACGAGCTTTTCGGCAACATCAACAATGAGCCGCTGATCGCGCAGAAGTTCCTGCCCGCCGTTTCCAGGGGCGACAAGCGCATCATCCTCGTCGATGGCGAGGTTGCCGGAGCGATCAACCGGGTGCCCGCCACCGGCGAGACCCGCTCGAACATGCATGTCGGCGGACGGCCCGAGAAGGTCGCCCTGACCGAGAGGGACAGGGAAATCTGTGCGGCGATCGGCCCGCTCCTGCGCGAAAAAGGGCAGGTTTTCGTCGGGATCGACGTGATCGGAGACTACCTCACGGAAATCAACCTGACCTCGCCAACCGGCATACAAGAGCTGGAACGTTTCGACGGAACCAATGTCGCCGGCATGATCTGGGAAGCCATCGAAAGGCGCTGCGCCGCGCGGCCCTGACGCGGCACGGGCCCGGAGCACCGCACCGCGCGGGATGCGGCCGTGGCGGGTTCGAAGGCGGGGCGGGGATTTCAGGGAACTGGCCCGGTGGGGGCGGCGCCTTCGCGGTCGCTCCGCCCTTGCGGTCCCGGTTGATCCGGCGCGCTCCCTCACCCGGGGTCGCAACTGGCTCGACACCCCTGTATTTCCGGCACTCCGCTTGTCCCGATCGATCCGAGCTCCCCGGCCGTTCCCATGCCGTCAGCCTGTCATGCCCATGCGCAATCCAATCGCCTCGGCAAGATGGGCCGTGCCGACCTCCGTCGCGCCGTCGAGATCGGCGATCGTGCGGGCCACGCGCAGCGTCCGGTGATAGCCCCGCCCGGTCAAGCCGAAGCGCTCGGATGCCCGCTTCAGAAGCGCGCGTCCCTCGGCGTCGATCTGGACCACCTCCTCGAGCACCGCGCCCTGCATGTCGGCATTGACGCGCGCCGTGCCGCCGAAGGCCGCGAGGCGTTCGCCCTGGATGCCTCGGGCCGTGGCCACGCGCGCGGCGATCGCGGCGCTGGGCTCTGCGCAGGGCGCGCCGGCAAGATCGTCGAAGCTGACGGGTGGAACGTCGATGCGCAGATCGAACCTGTCGAGAAGGGGGCCCGAGATGCGCTCGAGGTAATCGTTCGAGCAGGCCGGCGCCCTCGCACAGGCCCGTGCCGGATCGGCAAGATAGCCGCAGCGGCAGGGATTGGCGGCGGCCACCAGCAGGAAGCGGCAGGGATAGCGCAGCTGGGCATGGGCCCGCGCCACTACGATCTCCCCGGTCTCGAGCGGCTGGCGCAGGGATTCGAGCACCGGGCGCGCGAATTCGGGCAATTCGTCGAGAAAGAGAATGCCGTTATGAGCCAGCGAGATCTGCCCGGGACGGGCCAGCCGCCCGCCGCCGGCGATGGCCGCCATCGAGGCGGTGTGATGCGGCTCCTGAACCGGCCGTGCGGTACTGATCCCGCCCTCCGGCGCGGCGCCCGCGACGGACCGAACGAGCGAGGTCTCCAGCGCTTCCTGTGCGTCCATCGGCGGCAGGATCCCCGCGATGCGCCGCGCCAACATCGATTTCCCCGAGCCCGGCGGTCCGATGAGGAGGAGATGGTGGCGCCCCGCCGCCGCGATCTCGGCGGCGCGCTTGGCACGTTCCTGGCCGCGGATCTCGGCCATGTCCGGGACTGGTGGGGCCGTTGCGATCGGCCCCGGCAGGGCCTCGGCGATGATCGTGCGGCCCGTGAAATGGGCAATCACCTCGGCCAGTCCGCGCGCCGGAAGCACTTGCGCGGCGCCGACCCAGGCGGCCTCCGCGCCGCATTCGAGCGGGCATAGAAGCGCGCGCTCGCGCTCGGCGGCGGCAAGCGCGGCCGCGAGCGCGCCGGCGACCCTCACCAGCGTTCCGTCCAGCGCCAGCTCTCCCAGCGCCACGGTGCCCGCCACCATGTCCGGCGGCAAAAGCTCGAGCGCGGCCAGGAGCGACAGAGCGATCGGCAGGTCGAAATGCGAGCCTTCCTTGGGTAGATCGGCCGGTGAGAGGTTGATGGTGATGCGCCTGGACGGCAGGCAGATGGCCAGGGCCGAAAGAGCCGCGCGGATCCGCTCGCGCGCCTCGCTTACAGCCTTGTCGGGCAGCCCGACGATCGTGAAGGCGGGCAGGCCGGGGGCGATGGCGCATTGCACCTCGACCATGCGGGCCTCGATGCCTTGAAAGGCCACGGTATAGGCGAGCGCAACCATCCCGCACTCCTCGGCGGCGCGGGTCTCGGTCCGCGATCCTCACAAAGATATCCTCGTCGGCCCGGGGCTCGGCTTCGATACGACCGCAACCATGCTCCGCCGTGCTGAAACCTCCCCGGCCGGGCCGTCCCTCACTATTGCCCCGAGTGGTTAGCGGGATGTTAATGCCGCGGCATCACTTGATCTCGTTGACCGAACGCAGCGTCCAGCGCCCCGCAGGGCCTCGCTCCGTCACGGTCAGCGAGAGCGGCGTGATATGCTGTGCGAAGGCCTCCTGGGCGGGGATGGCGCGGGCCCTTTGCACCTGGCTGAGGATGGCGCCGAAATGGGCGACCACGATGATGTCGCCGCCCCGCGCGGCGAGCCTGTCGGCCGCGGCGCAGACCCGCGCGGACAGCGCGTTCCAGCTCTCGCCGCCCGGGGGGGCAAGATCGCCGGGCCGCTCCCAGAAGGCGCGGGCGAGACCAGGGTCCTCGGCCTCGATGTCATCATGCAGGCGGCGCTCCCAGCCCCCGAAATGCAGCTCCCTGAGATCGCGATCGTCACCCAGGCGCGGGCGCGAGCCTGCGATCGCATCGGCGGTGCGCCGTGCCCTGTCGAGATCGGAGGATATGACCGGCGCCCCCTCGGGCAGGGACGCCGACAGGCGGCCGATCGCGGCCTCGTCCGACAGGTCCGCCGGCAGGTCGGTCCAGCCGATCATGCCGCGGGCGTGGGTCGGTCCATGGCGCACCCACCACAGGCGCGCGGTCACGCGTCCACCTCGCGCGGGAGCCGGCCCTTGAGCGCGAAGGGCAGCCCGGCCATCACCCCGATAACCGCATCCGCCTCCGCCGCGACGATCCGGTTGAGCCGTCCTTGCGCATTGCGAAAGCGGCGCCCGAGCGCGGTATCCGGCACGATCCCGGCGCCCACTTCGTTCGAGACCAGCACGAGGGGGCCCGGCGCGGCGCGGATCGCCTGGGCGAGCGCGGCGAATTGCGGGTCCGGATCGCGCTCGGCGAGGATCAGGTTGCTCAGCCACATGGTGAGGCAATCGGCGAGCACCGCATGGCCGGCCGGCGCGGCGCGGATCGCGTCGGGAAGGGTCTGCGGCACCTCCTGGGTGAGCCAGTTCTCCCCGCGCGCGGCACGGTGCGCCGCGATCTTGTCGCGCATCTCCGCATCGAGCCCCTGCGCGGTCGCGAGATAGAGCCGCGGCCCCTCGATCCGGGCGAGCAAACGTTCGGCAATATCCGATTTCCCGGAGGCCGCTCCCCCTAGCACGAAGCTCAGTCTAGGCAATGTTGATGGGAACTTTCTTTGCTGCAACTGCGTAGTCCATCCGTGAAACAGCTTTTGAACGACACTATCGGGCCCTGCCAGACGGGGCCATCGGGGGAACGACCATGGCACTTGACGGCTTCTCAGACCAAAGCATGTCCCGGCGCGCGATGCAGGCCGAGCTTCTCGACGCCGAGACCGAGCTGCGGCTCGCCTATGCCTGGCGCGACCAGCGTGACGAGGCGGCGCTTCACCGTCTGATCACCGCCTACATGCGGCTTGCGATCTCGATGGCAGGCAAGTTCCGCCGCTATGGCGCCCCGATGAACGACCTGATCCAGGAGGCCGGCCTGGGACTGATGAAGGCCGCCGACAAGTTCGATCCCGATCGCGGCGTCCGGTTCTCGACCTATGCCGTCTGGTGGATCAAGGCAAGCATTCAGGACTACGTGATGCGCAACTGGTCGATGGTGCGCACCGGAAGCACCTCCAGCCAGAAGTCGCTCTTCTTCAACATGCGGCGCGTGCAGGCCCGTCTCGAGCGCGAGGCCGCCTCGCGCGGTGAGCGGCTCGACCGTCACCAGATGCGGCAGATGATCTCGATCGAGGTCGGTGTGCCGATGCATGATGTCGAGATGATGGAAGGGCGCCTCGCGGGGTCCGACTACTCGCTGAATGCAACGCAATCCTCCGATGACGAGGGCCGCGAATGGATCGAGGCGCTCGAGGATGATGGCCAGCAGGCCGCCGACGCGGTCGCGCATGAGCGGGATCTGGGCACCTTGCGCAACTGGCTTCTTGCGGCGATGTCGCAGCTCAACGAACGCGAGCGGTTCATCGTCCGCGAGCGCAAGCTGCGCGAGACGCCGCGCACCCTCGAATCGCTGGGCGGAGAACTGGGCCTTTCGAAAGAGCGGGTGCGCCAGCTGGAGGCGGCCGCGTTCCAGAAGATGCGCAAGACCCTCGAGGGCCAGTCGCGCGAAGTGCACAACTTCTTTGCCTGACACGGTGCGCGCGGCGATACGGCCGGGCCTGTGTATCGCCGCGATGGCCGCGCTTTTCGCGGGCGCGGTGGCAGCCGGCCCGGCGCTCGCACAGAAGGCGCCGGGTATCGAGCGGCCGGGTGCCGCTCCTGCCAGGGGCGGACCGACGGCGGAGGATTTCGCGGCGCATGACGTCGCGATCTTCGGCGAGATCCATGACAATCCCGACCATCACGCGAACCAGGCCGTCTGGGTCGCCCTGCAGCGCCCCAGGGCGCTTGTCTTCGAGATGTTGACCCCTGCACTGGGACGAGAGGCGATGCGGCTGCGGGACGCGCCGCGCGCGGTGCTCCAGGAGGCGCTGCAATGGGAAGCGCGGGGTTGGCCCGACTTCGATCTTTATGTTCCGATCTTCGAGGCCGCGCCGCAGGCGTCGATCCACGGGGCCGATCCGGGGCGCGACGCGGTGCGGATGGCCGCGGCCGAGGGCGCCGCGGCGGCTTTCGGCGAGGGTGCATTCCGCTTCGGTCTGGAGCTTGCCTTGCCGGAGGAGGAGGCGACCGCGCGCATCGCCGCGCAGGCCGAGGCCCATTGCGGCCTGCTGCCGAGCGCGATGCTTCCCGGAATGGTCGAGGCGCAAAGGTTGCGCGACGCGGCGCTGGCACGCGCCGTCATCGCGGCGATGGAGGAAACCGGCGGGCCGGTGGCGGTGATCACCGGAACCGGTCACGCGCGCCGCGATTACGGGATACCGGCGGCCCTTGCGCGTGCCGCGCCGGGCTACGAGGTCCTCTCCATCGGGCAGGGCGAGGGGAGCGATCATGACGGGCTCGCCCCGTTCGACATTGTCGCCCATGCCCCCGCGCCCGAGCGCGGCGATCCCTGTGATGCGCTCCGCTGAGCCTTGCGCGCGCGGGCGGCGCCCGGGGGGTGCTTGCCTCAGGGTGCCGTGCGGCATACGGTGCCCGGCGCGGCGCGCCAGGGGAGAGCCAGAATGCTGTCAGGCAGACATGTCCTACTGATCATCGGGGGCGGGATCGCCGCTTTCAAATCGCTCGACCTGATCCGCCGACTGCGTGCGCGGGGGGCGGAGGTGACGCCGGTCCTGACATCCGGCGGCGCGCAATTCGTCACGCCCCTATCCGTCTCCGCCCTCGCGGGGCGCAAGGTGCATACCGACCTGTTCGACCTGACCGCCGAGGCCGAGATGGGTCATATCCAGCTCAGCCGCGCGGCGGACCTGGTGGTGGTGACCCCCGCGACGGCCAACCTGATGGCGAAGATGGCGCAGGGCCATGCCGACGATCTTGCCTCGACCCTGCTGATGGCGACCGACAAGAGGGTGCTGATCGCGCCCGCGATGAATGTCAGGATGTGGCAGCATCCCGCAACGCGCCGCAACGCGCGCATCCTCGAGGGCGACGGCGTGATCCTCGTGGGGCCGGACGAGGGGGAGATGGCCTGCGGCGAGTTCGGACCGGGCCGCATGGCGGAGCCCGAGCGGATCGTGGCGGCCATCGAGGAGGTGTTTGATCCGGACACGGGCACGGACATTGGCACGGAAACGGGCACCGGCATCGACGCCGCGGCCGCGCGCGGGGGAGGCGGCGGGCGCGCACGCCCACTCGAGGGCCGTCATGCCCTCGTGACCTCCGGCCCGACACATGAGCCGATCGACCCCGTGCGCTACATCGCCAACCGCTCTTCCGGCGCACAGGGCAGCGCCATCGCCGCCGCGCTGCGCGCGCTGGGCGCGCGGGTGACGTTCATCACGGGGCCGGCCACGGCGCCGCCGCCCGATGGAGTTCGTATCGTCGCGGTCGAGACCGCCGCCCAGATGCTCGCTGCCGTGAACGACGCCCTCCCTGCCGATATCGCCGTCTTCGCGGCCGCCGTCGCCGACTGGCGCGTGGCGGAGGCCTCGGAGCGCAAGATCAAGAAGGATGCCGGCGGCCTGCCCGAATTGCAGCTTGCCGAGAATGCCGACATTCTCGCACGGATCGCGCGGATGGAGGCGGGGCGCCCGGAACTCGTGATCGGTTTCGCGGCCGAGACGCATGATCTGCACGAGGCGGCGCGTGCCAAGCGGCAGCGCAAGGGCTGCGACTGGATCGTGGCCAACGACGTCTCGCCCGGAACCTGCATCATGGGCGGCAGCGAGAATGCGGTCACGCTGATCACCGGCGACGGCGCGGAGGATTGGCCGCGCATGAGCAAGGCGGCAGTGGCCGCGCAGCTCGCCGAGCGCGTGGCCGGACATTTCGCCCTGCAGGCCGCACGATGAGCGCCGCGCCGAGAGTGCAGATCATGCGCGCACCCGGCGCCGATCCGGACTTGCCTTTGCCGGCCTATGAAAGCGCGGGCGCGGCGGGGGCGGACCTGCGCGCGGATCTGCCGCTCTCCGTCCGGTCCGGCGGGCTGCGCCTTGCGCCCATGGAGCGTATGCTCGTTCCCACGGGCCTGTGCCTTGCGATCCCGCCGGGCTACGAGGTGCAGCTGCGGGCGCGCTCCGGCCTCGCGCTGCGCCACGGGATCGCGCTGGTCAACGCGCCCGGCACGATCGACAGCGACTATCGCGGTCCCCTGGGCGTGATCCTGGTGAACCTGTCGGCGGATCCTTTCGTGATCGAGCACGGGGCACGCATCGCGCAGATGATCGTCGCTCCGGTCGTCCAGGCAATGCTCGTCGAGGTATCCGCGCTCGGGGAGACGGCGCGCGGCGCGGGCGGTTTCGGCTCGACGGGGAGGGACTGATGCTTCTGGTCGGATTGATCGGCGGGGGCATCTGGCTCCTTGGTGCGGTGATGGGCGTGGCGCGGCGCCGGCGGGCCGTGCTTCTGGGACTGCTGCTCGGGGTGGTCCTGCTGATCCAGCTGACGCTTCCGGCGGGCAACGCCCTTCGTGTGGCGACGGGCGGGAGCGCCGCGCCCTGGCTGCTTCTCCTGGGGCTTGGCGGGCTTGCCGCCCTCTATGCGGCGCTGCTCGGTGTTCTGCGCGGCCGCGTGCGCCAGGAGAACAAGCCCCCGCAGGAGCCGCAGACCCAGCCGGGGCGTTTCGCGCCGGGCGAGATCGAGCGCTACGCGCGTCACATCGTCCTGCGGGAGATCGGCGGGGGCGGGCAGAAGGCGCTGAAGAACGCGCGTGTGCTGGTCATCGGGGCCGGGGGCCTCGGCGCGCCCGCGCTACTCTATCTGGCGGCGGCCGGCGTGGGGCGGATCGGCGTGGTCGACGATGACGTCGTCGAGGGCGCGAACCTGCAGCGGCAGGTGATCCATACGGATGCGCGGATCGGCATGCCCAAGGTCTTCTCCGCGCAGATCGCGATGCAGGCGATCAATCCCTGGGCCGACATACGCCCCTACAATCGCCGCTTCGTCAAGGCGGACGCGGCGCTTTTCGAGGACTATGACCTGGTGCTCGAAGGGTCCGACAACTTCGAAACGCGCTATTTGGTGAACCGGACGGCCGCGCGCCTGGGGGTGCCGCTCGTGTCCGGCGCGCTCAGCCAGTGGGAGGGCCAGGTGGCCCTGTTCGATCCGGCGCGCGGCGGGCCATGCTACCAATGTGTTTTCCCCGAGGCCCCCGCGCCGCATCTCGCGCCCTCCTGCGCCGAGGCCGGTGTCTTGAGCCCGCTGCCCGGGATCATCGGCTCGATGATGGCGGCCGAGGCGATCAAGAGGATCACGGGTGCCGGGGCCGACCTGACGGGACGCATGATGATCCATGATGCCCTTTATGCCGAGGCGCGGGTGATCACGCTTAAACGGCGCGCGGACTGTCCCGTTTGCGGTGGCCACGCCGCACCCTGACGGGCGGGCCGTTCGGCTTGCGGTGGCGGCGGACGCCTCCAGCGGGGAGGTATTTTCGCGAAGCTGAATCAGCCGGCGGCGCGGTATCCGGGCCGCCGGCTTGCGGCCGCGGACAGCATGGCCCGCACTTGCAGCAGGAGGCCCGCCTCTCGATATGTCGTGAATGGATAAAGGAGTGACCTGATGACCAACCCCCTTCTGCAGCCGTGGAGCGGCCCTCACCAGCTGCCGCCGTTCGAGCGCATAAAGGACGAGGATTTCGCGCCGGCCGTCGAAGCCGCCCTGCAGGAGGCGCGTGCGCGGATCGGCGATATCGCCGCCAATCCCGCCCCCCCGGACTTTGCCAATACGATCGAGGCGCTCGAGCGTGCGGATGAGACGCTGGGCCGGGTCCTGTCGGTGTTCTACACGCTTGCCGGCTCCGACAGCTCACCCGCCCGCCAGGAGCTCAGCCGCCGGTTCTCGCCGCTCCTGTCGGCCTACTCGTCCGAGGTCGCGATGAATGCGGACCTTTTCGGCAGGATCGAGACCCTTTGGCAGTCGCGCGAGGTGCTCGGGCTGACCGCCGAGCAGGAGCGGCTGCTCATGCTGACGCGGCGCGGGTTCGTGCGCCAGGGTGCGCAGCTTGAGGGTGCTGCGCGCGACAGGCTGACGGAGGTCAAGGCACGGCTCGCGGTGCTGGGCACGCAGTTCACGCAGAACCTGCTGGCCGACGAGAGCGACTGGATCATGCCGCTGCAGGAGGGTGATCTCGACGGTTTGCCCGATTTCGTCGCCGATGCCGCGCGCGGGGCCGGGGCGGAGCGGGGACATGCCGGTCCGGCGATCACCTTGTCGCGCTCGGTCATCGTGCCGTTCTTGCAATTCTCCCCTCGACGCGATCTGCGCGAGGCGGCGCATACCGCATGGAGCCTGCGCGGCGCCAATGGCGGACAGACCGACAACCGCGAGATCGCGACCGAGATCCTGGCCCTGCGCGCGGAGCGGGCGATGCTGCTCGGCTATGACGATTTCGCCTCCTACAAGCTCGAGACGGAGATGGCCGGCACGCCAGAGCAGGTCCGCGCGCTGCTGATGCGTGTATGGGAGCCCGCCAAGGCCGCCGCTCAGGCCGATCAGACCCGCCTGACGGCGATGATGCATGGCGACGGTGTGAACGGGGACCTCGCGCCTTGGGACTGGCGCTATTACGCGCAGAAGCGGCGCGCGGCGGAGCACGATCTCGACGAGGCGGCGCTCAAGCCCTACCTGCAGCTCGACAAGATGATCGAGGCGGCGTTCTGGACCGCGGGACGGCTTTTCGGCCTGAGCTTCGAGCCGATCGAGGTGTCGCTGTACCATCCTGACATCCGGGCCTGGGAGGTGCGCCGCGATGGCGCGCATGTGGGGATCTTCCTTGGGGATTATTTCGCGCGGGCCTCGAAGCGGTCGGGCGCCTGGTGCTCGGCCCTGCGCAGCCAGCAGAAGCTTGCGGGAGACATTCGGCCCGTGGTGGTCAATGTCTGCAACTTCGCCAAGCCCTCGAAGGGGCACCCGGCGCTTCTGTCGCATGATGACGCGCGCACCCTGTTCCACGAGTTCGGCCATGCGCTGCACCAGCTTCTGTCCGATGTGACCTATGAGTCGGTGTCGGGTACCTCGGTGGCGCGCGATTTCGTGGAATTGCCGAGCCAGCTCTTCGAGCATTGGCTGGACGTGCCGGACCTGCTGGAGCGGTTCGCGACCCATGTCGAGACGGGTGCGCCGATGCCCGGGGAGATGCGCGATCGGCTGCTTGCGGCCGCAACTTTCGACATGGGCTTCCAGACGGTCGAATACCTTGCCTCGGCCATCGTGGACCTGGAGTTCCATGCGGGGCCGGCGCCGGCTGATGCAATGGCGCGGCAGACCGAAATCCTCGAAGCGCTCGACATGCCCTCGGCGATCACGATGCGCCATGCGACACCGCATTTCGCCCACGTCTTCGCCGGTGATGGCTATTCCTCGGGCTATTACAGCTACATGTGGTCGGAGGTGATGGATGCCGATGCCTTCGCCGCCTTCGAGGAGGCCGGCGATCCCTTCGATCCGCAAACGGCGCGCGCGCTCGAGACGCATGTTCTCTCGACCGGGGGAACGGTCGAGCCGGAAGCGCTCTACACCGCGTTCCGGGGACGCATGCCCGGCGTGGAGGCGCTCTTGAAGGGGCGCGGCCTGTTCCAGGCGGCCTGAGCGTTCATTCCCCTTTCTGCCCGTGCACGCCGCGGGGACAGGAAGGGGAGGGCAGACAAAGAACGGGCGCCCGACTGGGCGCCCGTTTCCGATCTCGATAACCAATCCGGGGGATCAGGCGCCGATCAGCCCGAGGCTTTCGAGTTTCAGCAGGATCTGATGGGCACAATGGTCCACATCGACCGTTTCGGTGTCGAGGCGCAGTTCGGGATTCTCGGGAACGTCATAGGGATCGGAAATCCCGGTGAATTCCTTGATCTTGCCCTCGCGCGCCAGCTTGTAGAGGCCCTTGCGGTCGCGGCGCTCGCATTCCTCGATGCTGGTTGCGACATGCACTTCGATGAAGGCGCCGAACTGCTCGATATCCTCGCGCACCGCGCGGCGCGTCGTGGCATAGGGCGCGATCGGGGCACAGATGGCAATGCCGCCATTCTTGGTGATCTCGCTCGCGACATAGCCGATCCGGCGGATGTTGAGGTCGCGATGCTCCTTGGAGAAGCCAAGCTCGGAGCTGAGATTCTTGCGCACGATATCGCCGTCGAGAAGGGTCACGGGACGCCCGCCCATCTCCATCAGCTTGATCATCAGCGCGTTGGCGATGGTCGACTTGCCGGAGCCTGACAGCCCGGTCAGGAACACCGTGAAGCCCTGCTGGGCCCGCGGCGGACGGGTGCGGCGCAGCTCCTTGACCACCTGCGGGAAGGAGAACCATTCGGGGATCTCGAGCCCTTCGGCCAGGCGGCGGCGCAGCTCGGTGCCGGAGATGTTGAGGACGGTCGCGCCTTCCTCGACCTCGTCGGCGGGCTCGTATTGGGCGCGCTCCTGCACATAGACCATGTGTTTGAAGTCGACCATCTCGATGCCCATCTCCTCCTGGTGCTCGCGGAAGAGGTCCTGTGCGTCATAGGGCCCGTAGAAATCCTCGCCGGCGGAGTTCTTGCCGGGGCCGGCATGGTCGCGGCCGACGATGAAGTGGGTCACACCATGGTTCTTGCGGATCAGCCCGTGCCAGACCGCCTCGCGCGGGCCGGCCATGCGCATGGCAAGGTTCAGCAGGCTCATCGTGGTGGTGGCGGCCGGATACTGGTCGAGCACGGCTTCGTAGCAGCGCACGCGGGTAAAGTGATCGACATCGCCGGGCTTCGTCATGCCGACAACGGGATGGATCAGCAGGTTGGCCTGCGCTTCCTTGGCGGCGCGGAAGGTCAGCTCCTGGTGCGCGCGATGCAGCGGGTTGCGCGTCTGGAAGGCCACGACCTTGCGCCAGCCCATCTTGCGGAAGAAGGCACGCAACTCGTTGGGCGTGTCGCGGCGGGCCTTGAAGTCGTAATGCACGGGCTGCTGGATGCCGGTGATCGGCCCGCCAAGATAGACCTTGCCGGCCTGGTTGTGCAGGTAGTTCACCGCCGGATGGGCCGAATCATCGGCGCCGAAGACCTTCTCGGCCTCGCGCGATTTGTTGGGCACCCACTTGTCGGTGACGGACATGATCGCGAGGATCACGCCCTCCTGGTCGCGCAGGGCGATGTCCTGACCGGTCTCGACCCCTTCGGCGAACGTCTCGGACACGTCGAGCGTGATCGGCATCGGCCAGAGCGCACCGTCCTTCAGGCGCATGGTCTCGACGACGCTGTCGTAATCGGCCTCGCCCAGGAAGCCCTTGAGCGGGTTGAACGCCCCGTTCATCAGCATTTCCAGATCGCACAGCTGGCGCGGGCTCAGATCGTGGGAGATCAGATCACCGGCCTCCGTCTTCAGCTTCTGGGCGCTGTCATAGGAGACATAGAGTTCGGGGACGGGCGCGAGATTCGCGAGAGTCATCGGTTTTCCTGACTTAACGGCTTGTGCCGGCAAGGAAGGCCGGCGAATTCGGGAATGCGGGCCAGCGGCCCGGCGCGGAACGCAGACCGGGGCCTGCGGAGAATGTTTGAGGGCCCGATTACCCCGGAGCCGGACGAAAGTTCAACCCGCCAGCATCGCTCGGGCAGGATTGAGGCGCGATTCCCGGACATTCCCCCTCACGGGCATGGCCTGTTCGCGATTCGCGGATGATCGGCGGACAGATCTCCCGCCCGGGCCGGGCATGGGAAGGAGACCCTGCCCATCGCCCGGGCCGTGTCTGCCCCCCATGCAAAAGGGGGGGCAAGCGGGTCAGACCGGCGCGCCGTATCCCAGGGGCTCGTGCATGTCGCGCCCCTCGGTGGTGCCGACCTCGGCCAGGAAGCGCTCCGCCTCGAGCGCCGCCATGCAGCCCATCCCGGCGCTGGTGACCGCCTGCCGGTAGATGTGATCAGTCAAATCGCCCGCCGCGAAGACGCCGGGAATGGAGGTCGCGGTGCTGTCGGGCTTGGTGACGACATAGCCGCCCATCTGCGTCTCGAGCTGATCCTTGACCAGTTCGGAAGCCGGCGCGTGGCCGATCGCCACGAAGACGCCCTTGCACGGCAGCTCGGTGATCGCGCCGGTCTCGACATGCCTCAGGCGCACGCCCTCGACGCCGGGCGGGGTCTGACTTCCGGTGATCTCCTCGATGCCGTGATCCCAGACCACCTCGACCTTGGGATGGGCAAAAAGACGGTTTTGCAGGATCTTCTCGGCACGCAATTCGCCGCGGCGATGGACCAGCGTCACCTTGGAGGCGAAATTGGTCAGGAACAGGGCCTCCTCGACGGCCGTGTTGCCGCCGCCGACGACCACGACATCCTGGCCGCGATAGAAGAAGCCGTCGCAGGTGGCGCAGGCGCTGACGCCGAAACCCTTGAACTTCTCCTCGGATTCGAGCCCGAGCCACTTGGCCTGCGCCCCCGTCGCCAGGATGATCGCATCGGCGGTATAGACCGCGCCGCTATCGGCGCGGGCGGTGAATGGACGCGAGGACAGATCGAGCGAGGAGATGTGGTCGGAGACGATCTCGGCGCCCATCTCCTTGGCATGGGCCTCCATGCGCACCATCAGGTCGGGCCCCATGATCGACGCCTCGCCCGGCCAGTTCTCGACATCGGTCGTGATGGTGAGCTGTCCGCCGGGCTGGATGCCCTGCACCAGGACCGGCTCGAGCATCGCGCGTGCGGCATAGACGGCCGCCGTGTAGCCGGCCGGGCCCGATCCGACGATCAGGAGTTTGACATGGCGTGTATCGGCCATCGCTGTGGTCCTCGCGTTCTGTGCATTCGCCTCGCGGCGCCGGGCCGATATAACCACTCGGGCAGGGCTGCGAAACCCCCGTGGTCATCCGGGCGCGACGCGCGATACCGGCGATGGGGCGAGGCTCGGGGCCATGTCCGGGAATGGCCATGAGATTGTCGCGGAAGGGGTGGATGCCGCGCACCTATAACGATATTGCGCATCGTTGAAACAATGTTGCGCATGGATGCGCGCTTTCGTAAAGTTACGAAATTCTCAGGGGTAGGGTTCGACCATGGCGGGTCACAAGCTGGATACCATCGATCGCATGATCCTGTCCGAGCTGCAGTCGGACGGGCGAATGACGAATGTCGAACTGGCGCGCCGGGTCGGCATTTCGGCGCCCCCCTGCCTGCGGCGCGTCAGGACGCTGGAGGAGGCGGGCTACATTCGCGGCTACCATGCCGTCGTCGATCCGCGGCTTCTCGGCTTCGAGGTGCATGTCTTCGCGATGGTCGGGCTGCAGAGCCAGGCCGAGGCCGATCTCGCCGCCTTCGAGGAGCGCTGTCGCGGTTGGCCCCTGATTCGGGAATGCCACATGCTCAACGGCGAGGTGGATTTCGTGCTCAAATGCGTGGCGCCCGACCTGAGCACCTTCCAGAGCTTCCTGACCGAGGAGCTGACGGCCGCGCCGAATGTCGGCAGCGTCAAGACCTCCCTCGTGATCCGGGGGGCCAAGGACGAGCCCGGCGTGCCCTTCGACATCCTCGAGCAGCGCCTGGCGCGGGAGGCTTGACGGGCCGTCCCCGGGCGAGCCGTCAGGCGGCGCCCAGGGTCTGATACTGCTCGACCGTCAGGCGCGGACAGGTCATGCGCCCGAAGCCCGACAGGCTCGCGACATGCGGGAAGAGACCCAGGAAAAGCTCGGTCATCGCCGGCCCCAGGCGCGCGGTGTCGACCGGGCCGGGATGGTGGCTCTCGATCTCGACGCCGTTGACCGTCAGCAGGCAATGCTCGGCAAAACCGATATGGAACAGCTCGACCGACGCCACGGGTGTCACCTCGATGACCGACATGCCATCGGCGAAGGGCGCGACGGGCACAAGGGCCGCCCCGTCGGGCGTTACCGTCCGCAATGCCGGCGCGCGATCCACCAGCCGGGCCGCCGGCCCGAGAACGAGATCGGGCATCGGGCGGCCGAAGCCGAAGGCGTCGGCGGGAATGCGATAGAGGCGGATCCCGCCGGCCTGTCCGATCGGGGCGGGCGCGAAGGCGCTGCTGCCCTTCCAGAGCAAGGTCTGAAGCCCGTTCGATGTCGACACGCGCATTCCCGGCAGCACGTCCTCGATAGCCACCGGACCCTCTTCCGTCGGCAGGAGCGATCCGCGCGCGAGGGCGGAAAAAGCGTCGCGGAACAGGGGGATCGACGGTCCCTTGCGCGACAAATCCTCGATCTGCCCGTCAGGGGCGAGCCAGCATGAGTGATAAAGCCGGTTGCAAGGCAGGTTGGGCGCCGGCGGGCGGGGCGCGCTCGGGATGCGCCGCTTGACGGTCCAGGGCACGTTGCCCGAGGGCGCCGGAACGCCGGTGCGCATGTGCGGGGTGTGGGACATGGTAGCAGCCTTTCGGTCTCACCACATCTGCATTGGCCCCCACCAATTTGCAGAAGGACAAGACAAGCATATGGGTTTGCGCAAGCTTATGTCAAAATTGCCCTGGAATTGACGCCGGTGCGGCGTCATTGCGCCGCCAGGCGCAACATTGTTCCGCGAGGCCGAGGGTCCGCCTGCCCGTGCCGGCATGCCGGCGCGGGCGGGCGCGGCCGCTTCAGGCGGAGCCGGCGCGCAGCGGCGCGGTCTGAAGGCGCGGGACAATCGTGGCGGCGGGCGGCACGCGGCCGGCGCTGCGTGCCCAGGGCAGGTTGGGTTGGGGCTTCGAGGCCTCGTCGAGGACCGATTTCATCCAGCGCGGGGTCTTCTTCATGCCGATCTCCTGTCTCGCGGGCTCTTTCTGAGCGCATGCTGCAATGGTCGTTGCAGACAGACTGGTCGGGAAATCGGGCGTTCGCATGGCGGAGACGGGGTAAGACCGCGCCGTTTCGCGGATCAAATCTGGCGCGATGGCGCGCCCGGACGGCGCGCGCCGCGCCGGTGTCACAGCCGGATGGCCGCGATCAGCCGCCCGTAATCGGCTTCCTTGAAATGCACCGAGCGGCGGTAGGAGTAGAAACGCTGCGGATCGGAATAGGTGCAGTGCCGGGTCCATTGCGCCCCGGCCACGCGCGCCAGCCCGAGCCGCGAGAGTCCGTAGCCCGGCAGGTCGAAATGCAGCCGGTCCGCGCGTCCGCGCGCGAAATGATGCACGCTTTGCGGATCGCGCGCGGCGAAGGTTTCCATGAACTCGGGGCCGACCTCGTAGGCGCGCTGGCTGATCGAGGGGCCGATCACCGCGTTGATCCGTTCGCGCCGCGCGCCCAGCGTCTCCATCGCGTCGACCACCGCTTCGAGAATGCCGGCGAGCGCTCCCTTCCAGCCGGCATGCGCCGCGCCGATGACCCCCGCTTCGGGATCGCTGAAAAGCACCGGCTGGCAGTCGGCGGTCAGGATCCCGAGGGCGATGCCCGGCCGGTCGGTGACCATCGCGTCGGCCTCGCGCCGGGCGGGCGCCCGGTCCTCGATCACCGCCACCTTCGCCGAATGGACCTGGCGCATGGTGATGAGGGCCCCGGGCGCGACGCCCATCGCCTCGGCCACGCGGGCGCGATTGATGCGCACCGCATCGCATTGATCCGACGAGCCCTCGCCGCAATTGAGCCCCTCGAAGACGCCGGAAGACGCCCCGCCGCGCCGGGTGAAGAAGCCGTGCCGGGTCGACAGCAGGCTGTCGGCCGTGATGATTTCGAGGGTCATGGGACGGTTCCCGGATCGAGGCCCGGAAGCGGTTGCGATCCGGAGCCGAACGACATTGCCTGGAAAAGGTGTCCCATTTGGGCGGGGTGGGTCAACCGTCGATGCGCGGCGACATGCGCCTCGAGTGCGGCGCCCTCGAGGTTGCGGGCGAGGATGCGTGCGCGTTCCGTGATCCCAAGGCGCTCGAGCCAGAGCCCCTGCGGCGTCGGGGCGGATGCATGCAGGCCGCCGGCGCGGGCCAGCGCGCCGAAATCGACATGCGCGGTCAGGTCCGCCTCGCCGGGAGCCGCGAGGGGATGCACGCGGCAATGGGCCTGCACGGCCTGGAACGTGTCGCCGCGGGGCAGGGTGCTGCCGTAATCCACGATGAGGGCCGCGCCGCCATGCGCCGCGATATGCCCGCCGATCGCGGCCGCGATGCCGGTGCCCTGCACGCAGGTCTCGACCATGTCGCCCTGCGCCGTGTCCCCGAGCCGGTGCGCCAGCGCGTCGAGTTTGGCGACCGGACCCAGGCCGAAGGCAAGGGCTTCGCCGCGCGCCATCACCATCCGCTCGCGCCAGCCGTCGCCATCGCGCAGGAATTGCCGGATCGGCAGCGCGTCGAAGAACTCGTTCGCCACGAGCAGAAGGGGCAGGTCGGGAAGTCCCGCGATGTCCGCGTGCCACTGCGGATCATATGCCGACAGGCGCTGTGCCTGCGCCGCACGCAGGCGCGGCGAGACCTCCACCAGGTGCAGCGTGACCGCATCGGCAAAGCCCGGCACGGCGGCGGCGGCGGCGCGCAGCGCGTCGGCCATCAACGTGCCACGCCCCGGTCCGAGCTCGGCCAGGGCGATCCGGTCGGGACGCCCCAGATCGATCCAGCCCTGCGCCAGCGACAGGCCGACGAGTTCGCCGAACATCTGGCTGATCTCGGGCGCGGTAATGAAGTCGCCCTCCGCGCCCAAGGGGTCGCGGGTGGTGTAATAGCCCCATTCGGGATGCAGCAGGCAGGCCTGCATGTAGTCGGCGATGCGCATCGGCCCGGTCGCCGCGATCTGCCGAAGCAGGATTCCGGCCAGGGGCGTCGTGGCGGCGAAGCTTTCGCCCCGGTTCGCCGGGGCGCTCACGCGGGCACCGGGCGCCGCCGCGCCCAGATAACGAAGCCGATGCCGATCGCGATCATCGGCAGCGACAGAAGCTGTCCCATGCTGAGCCCGGTGCCGCCGAGCCCGATCACGTGGCCGAGCGGGTTCGTTTCGGTGATGAATTGCGGGTCGGCCTGTCGCACGAATTCGACGGCGAATCGCGACAATCCATAGCCGATCAGGAAAACGCCCGTGATCTGCCCCGGACGTCGCAGCCAGCCGCGCCCGAAGACCAGGATGATCAGGGCAATGCCGAGGATGATCCCCTCGAGACCCGCCTCGTAGAGCTGCGAGGGGTGACGGGCGCAGGGACCCTCGATGCCAGGGCAGTCCTGTGCCCTGATGCCGGGAAAGACGACGCCCCAGGGCAGGTCGGTGGGCCGGCCCCACAGCTCGGCATTGATGAAATTGGCGATTCGGCCGAGCAGCAGCCCCGGCGGTGTGGCGAGCGCCATGATGTCGAGCACGCTGGCCAGTGGCACCGCGCGGCGCCATGCAAAATACAGGCCCGCCGCCGCCACCCCCAGCATCCCGCCATGGAAGGACATGCCGCCCTGCCAGATCATCGCGATCTCGGCCGGATTGGCGAGGTAGTATCCCGGTTGATAGAAAAGCACGAAGCCCAGGCGCCCGCCGATGATGATCCCGAGGATCACGGAGGTCATCAGGTCATCGATCGCCTCCATGGTGAAGGGCGCGGTGCCGCCCGGCCACAGGGCGGGGCGGCGGACCGCCATGATCGCGAGGCGCCAGCCGGCGAGAATGCCCACGATGTAGGCCAAGGCATACCAGCGCAATGCGAGGGTGAAACCGCCGAGGTCGATCGAGAAGATCTCGGGGGCGATGTCCGGGAAGGGGAGGATGGTTTGCATGGCCTGACATGGGCCGGAACGCGGCGGCGAAGTCAACAGGCTTGCCCAGGGGGAAGCGCGCGCGGCGGGGCCGGGCTGAACGGGGCCGTCCATTCGGGTCGGGGCGGCCGCCTCCGGTCATGTGCATCGCCCTCTTCCTTCGGCCCCCTTCCTTAGATCGGGAGCCTTGCCCGCGCGGGACCGCATGCCGGAGGCCCGCGGGGGTCCGGGCGGCCCTTGCAGCGCGGCCGGCCCGCCGCCATATGATGCCTCATATCCATTCAGGAGGCTTTGATGCAGACACGCGGCAGAATGTTCGACGACCTTTCGCAGCTCATGACGAACGCGATGGGCGTGGCCCAGGGTGCGCGCGGCGAGGCGGAGAATGCCATGAAGGGCATGATCGACCGCTGGCTGGCGGACCGTGATTTCGTGACCCGCGAGGAGTTCGACGCGGTGCGCATCATGGCCCAGAAGGCGCGCGAGGAGAACGCGGCGCTGAAATCCCGGCTCGATGCGCTCGAAAAGGACGCGGCGGGCAACAAGAGCGTCTGACAGCGCTTCCGGGCGGGCGTGCCATCCCTGCATGGCGCGCGGCGGGGTGCGAGAGGGCCGCCCGCCGCTCTCGCGGCCATGTGCGCGGCCCCCGAGGGGCCCGGTGGCGGCTTCGGCCCCGCGCGCGCTTTCTCCTGCCGTCATGCCCCGTGGGATCTGCGCGGGCTCCACGGCGTTTCTGGCAATGCTGTGCCGCGGGGGCGGGCGCGGCGAAGGTTCCGAACGGTCTTGCATCCCGTGCGGCGAGCCGCGATCTTGCCGCGAGCCCGCCCCCGACAGGCGCGGCGCGCGCCGGGGGAGGGCTACCGATGGGCAAGACGAAGAGTGCAGCGGGATTGCGGTCCCGCCAATGGTTCGACAACCCGGACAATCCGGGGATGACGGCCCTCTATCTCGAGCGGTACCTCAACCAGGAATACACCCGCGAGGAGTTGCAAAGCGACCGTCCGGTCATCGGCATCGCGCAGACCGGGAGCGACCTGGCGCCCTGCAACAAGATCCATGTCTTCCTGATGGACCGCATCAAGGCGGGGATCCGCGATGCGGGCGGGATCCCGATGGAATTTCCCGTCCACCCCATTCAGGAGACCGGCAAGCGTCCCACGGCGGGGCTCGACCGCAACCTGGCCTATCTGGGGCTGGTCGAGGTGCTGCACGGCTATCCCATCGACGGGGTGGTGCTGACCACCGGATGCGACAAGACCACGCCGGCCATGCTGATGGGGGCGGCGACGGTCGATCTGCCGGCGATCGCGCTCAGTGGCGGGCCGATGCTCGACGGCTGGTGGAACGGCAAGCTGGCGGGGTCTGGAACGATCATCTGGGAGAGCCGCCGCCTGCTGGCCGAGGGCGAGATCGACTACGACGAGTTCATGGCCCGTGTCTGCGCCTCAGCGCCCTCGCTTGGCCATTGCAACACGATGGGCACGGCGAGCACGATGAACGCGATGGCAGAGGCGCTGGGCATGACCCTGCCGGGCTGCTCGGCGATCCCCGCGCCATTCCGCGAGCGCATGGCGATGGCCTACGAGACGGGCCGCAGGATCGTCGACATGGTGCACGAGGATCTCAAGCCCTCCGACATCCTGACGCGCGAGGCTTTCGAGAATGCCATCGTGACCAATACCGCGATCGGGGGCTCGACCAACGCGCCACCGCATCTGCAGGCGATCGCCCGCCATGCCGGCGTGCCGCTTGCGATGGAGGACTGGGAGACGATCGGCCTCGACGTGCCGCTGCTGGTGAACATGCAGCCCGCGGGCGCCTATCTGGGCGAGTCGTTCTACCGGGCGGGCGGCGTTCCGGCGGTGATGGGCGAGCTGCGCGCGGCGGGCCGTTTGCGCGAGGGTGCAATGACCGCGACCGGCCGCAGCATCGGCGCCAATCTCGAAGGCTGGTCGAGCCGCGACCGCGAGGTGATCCGCGATGTTTCCGCGCCGCTGCGCGAGAAGGCGGGCTTCAAGGTCCTGCGGGGCAACCTCTTCGACTCGGCGCTGATGAAGACTTCCGTGATTTCCGAGGATTTCCGGCGTCGCTTTCTCAGCGATGCCGGCAAGGAGGGCATCCACGAGGGCGTGGCCGTCGTCTTCGAAGGCCCCGAGGATTATCACGAGCGGATCAACGACGAGGGGCTCGGGATCGACGAGCGCTCGATCCTCTTCATTCGCGGTGTCGGATGCGTCGGCTATCCCGGCTCGGCAGAGGTCGTGAACATGCTGCCCCCCGACGCGGTGGTGCGCGGCGGCATCGCCCATCTGCCCACGGTGGGCGACGGGCGCCAGTCCGGCACCTCCGAATCGCCCTCGATCCTCAACGCCTCGCCCGAGGCCGCCGTCGGGGGCGGGCTCGCCTACCTGCGCAGTGGTGATCGGGTCAGGCTCGATCTGAACGCGGGCACGATGATGGCCCTCGTGCCCGAGGAGGAATGGAAGGAGCGGCAGGCCGAATGGCGCGCGCCCGCGCTCGAGAACCAGACCCCCTGGCAGGAACTCTATCGCCGGCATGTGGGGCAGCTGGCCGAGGGTGGCTGTCTGGAGCTGGCCACGGCCTATCGCAAGGTCGCCCGCCAGTTGCCGCGCGACAGTCACTGAAAACCGGCCGCGCCGGCGGCGGGACGGCGCGGCGATCACCTCGGGGGGAGGGGAGCCATGACAAGGGACGGACAAGGAAACGGTGCGGAAGGCCGCGTCATCGCGATCACCGGCGCCGGCAGCGGGATCGGCAAGGCCACCGCCGAGCTCTTTGCCGGGCGCGGCTGGCGCGTGGCGCTGATCGGCCGCCGGGCAGAGCCGCTCGAGGCGGTGGCGCGGGGCGCGGAAACCTGTCTCGTGCTGCCTTGCGACGTGTCCGATCCCGGCGCCGTCGAGGCGGCCTTCTCGCGGATCGAGGACCGCTGGGGCAGGCTCGACGTGCTCTTCAACAATGCCGGTATCGCCGCCCCCGCCGCCCCGATCGACGAGATCGCCGTCGCCGACTGGCAGGCGGTCTGCGACATCAACATCACCGGCGCCTTCCTCGCGGCGCGCGCGGCTTTCGGCCTGATGCGACGGCAGGAGCCGCAGGGGGGGCGGATCATCAACAACGGCTCCATCTCGGCCCATGCGCCCCGGCCCGGATCGGTGCCCTACACCGTCAGCAAGCACGCGATGACCGGCCTGACGCGCACCCTGTCACTCGACGGGCGGCGCTTCGGCATCGCCTGCGGGCAAATCGACATCGGCAATGCGATGACCGACATGGCGGAGGTCTTCACCCGCGGCGTGCCGCAGGCCGATGGCGCGGTGCGCGCGGAGCCGGTAATGGATGTCGCCCATGTCGCGGCCTCCGTGCTCTACATGGCCGAGCTGCCGCCGGAGGCGAATGTCCAGTTCCACACCATCATGGCCACGGCGATGCCGTTCATCGGCCGTGGATAGGCATGACGCGATGGCCGTGATGGCGGCCGGGTGCCGTTTGCAAGGGAGACGAGAATGAAATTGCTCAGAGTTGGGCCGGCCGGGGCGGAACGTCCTGCGATCCTGGATGCGCAGGGCACGCCGCGCGACCTGTCGGTGAAGAACATCATGCCGCTCGCGGGGGAGGGGGTCTCGATCGAGGCGCTCGACCGGCTGCGCGGCATCGATGTCGAGAGCCTTCCGCCGATCGAGGGCACCCCGCGCATCGGGTCCTGCCTCGGCTGGGTGCCCAATTTCTTCTGCGTGGGGCTGAACTATGCCAAGCACGCGGCAGAGGCCGGGGCCGAGCCGCCGAAGGAGCCGATCCTCTTTTCCAAGGCCAGTTCGGCGCTCTCGGGTCCGAATGACACGATTACCCTGCCGCAGGGATCGCGGAAGGGCGACTGGGAGGTCGAACTCGGCGTGGTGATCGGGCGCGACTGTCACGGCGTGTCGGAGGCCGATGCGCTGTCGCATGTCGCCGGCTACTGCACCATCAACGACGTAAGCGAGCGCGAATTCCAGATCGAGCGCGGCGGGCAGTGGATCAAGGGCAAGTCCGCTCCGGGGTTCGGTCCGATCGGGCCTTGGCTGGTGACGGCGGACGAGGTTCCCGACCCGCAGGCCCTGCGCCTGTGGCTGTCGCTGAACGGGACGCGTGTGCAGGATGGCGAGACGTCGGACATGATCTTCGGGGTGGCCGAGATCATTTCCTACATGTCGCGCTTCATGCGGCTCCAGCCGGGCGACATCATCGCGACGGGAACCCCTTCGGGGGTCGGCATGGGGATGTCGCCGCAGCGGTTCTTGCAACCGGGCGACCGGCTCGAGCTCGAGGTTTCGGGGCTTGGACGCCAGGTCCAGGAGATCGCGGTAGCCGGCGGCTGAGGCCGCAGCTTGCGCGCGGCGCCGCGCGCAAGCCCCTCCGGGGGAGGTATTTTCCGCGAAGATGAAGCGCCGCTCGAAGGGGTGGGCGTCTCCTCCGCTCCGTCAGGCGACCGGTGTCAGAAGGTCCTCGCGGGCGAAATGCGCCGCGATGTTGTCGCGTTGCAGCTGGCCCATCGCCTTGCGGGTCTGCACCGTGCCCGAGGCCTGGTGCGGTTGAAGCACCACGTTTCCGAGCGCGAGGAACCGGGGGTTGGGCCGTGGCTCGCCAAGATAGACATCGAGGCCGGCACCCATCAGGCGCCCGGCCTCCAGCGCATCGAGGAGGGCATCCTCGTCGACCGTGGTTCCGCGCGAGATGTTGTAGAGCGCGCCCTCGGCGCCAAGGGCCGCGATCACCTCGGCTGAAACGTATTTCTCGGTCGCGGGGCCGCCCACGAGAGCGATGACGAGGTGATCGACCGCCCCGGCGAGCGAGACCGGATCGTCGTGATAGGTCCAGCCCGGCGTGTCCTTCTCGGAGCGCGCGTGGTAGTGGATCTCCATTCCGAAGGGAACGAGACGCTCGGCGATGGCGCGGCCGATCCGTCCCAGGCCGAGGATGCCGGCGCGCCCGCCGCTGAATTTTCTGTTGAGCGGGAGCGGCCCGTCCGCCCAGGCCCCCGAGCGGACATGCGCCTCGCCGTCGCGCATCCGCCGCGTCAGCATCAGCATCATTCCGATCGTCAGGTCGGCGACGTCGTCATTGAGCACATCGGGCGTGTTGGTGACCCGGATGCCGCGTTCCCGGGCCGCGGCAATGTCGATGGAATCGTAGCCGACGCCGTAATTGGAAATCATCGCGAGATCGGGGAGCAGGTCCATCTCATCGGGGCCGAAACTGCCGAACTTGAAGGCGGAGGCGGTGATGCCGGCACGGGTCTGTGCGTCCAGCTCGCCGATCTGCGCGGAACTGCCGAGGTGGATCAGGTCGAAATCGGCCTCCATGGCCGAGATGTCCCAAGGGTCGTAATTGCCGATGGCCAGGACCCGGTTGTTCATGAACGTTCCTCCAGTAGGGTGCGAATGCGCGCGATGGCGGCCTGGATATGCTCGAGGCTGGCGGCATAGGAAAAGCGCAGGTAGCCCTCGCCGGATGCGCCGAAACTGGTGCCGGCCACGGTCGCGACGCCGGCCTGTTGCAAGAAGAGGTCCTGCGCGCCGCGCGCATCGAGCCCCGTGCCCTCGATACTGGGGAAGGCGTAGAAGGCGCCCGCCGCATCGGCGCAGCGCATTCCGGGCAGCGCGTCGAGCGCCGGGACGATCTCGGTGCGCCGCCGGTCGAACTGCGCCAGCATGTCGTTCACGGCATCCTGCGGTCCTTCGAGCGCCGCGAGACCGGCAAATTGCGCCGCCGCGTTGACGCAGGAATGATCGTTGATACAGAGCCTGACCGCGTGCTCGACCAGGGCCTTGGGCCAGACGGCATAGCCGAGCCGCCAGCCGGTCATCGCGTAGGTCTTGGACCAGCCGTCGAGCATGATGAGCCTGTCGCGGATCTGCGGATAGCTCAGCAGGCTGACGTGACGGCGGCCGCCATAGAGCATCTGGCTGTAGATCTCGTCGCTCAGCAAGGTGACATGGGGATGGGCCTCGAGCCCGGCGACGAGCTTGTCGATCTGCGCCTTGGGGGTGACGCCGCCCGTCGGGTTGGCGGGGCTGTTGATGATGATCAGGCTGGTTCGCGGCGTGATCTGCGACAGCACCGTGTCCGCGTCGAAGGCGAAGCCGTCTTCCTCGTGCAGGGCGATGGGCACGGGCGTGGCGCCGGAATAGCGGATGACGCTTTGATAGATCGGGAAGCCCGGATCGGGATAGAGGATCTCCGATCCCGCCCCGCCGAGCATCATCACCGCGAAGAACATCGTCGGCTTGCCGCCCGGCACGATCACGACCGTGTCCGGATCGACCTCCGCCTCTCCCGCGAGCGCATGCCTTGCCCCCAGATCGGCGGCGACGGCGGCGCGCAGGCGCGGCAGCCCGGCGGCCGGCGTGTAACCGTGATGCCCGTCGCGCAGCGCCTTGACGCCCGCTTCGACGATGTGCTCGGGCGTGCGGAAATCGGGTTGCCCGATGCCCAGGTTGATGATGTCGCGCCCCTGCGCGGCCAGCGCCTGGGCCCGGGCCAGCACCTCGAAGGCACTTTCGGTGCCCAGGCGTGACAGGGAAGGGGCGAGACGGGGGGCATAGCTCATCTTCTGAAGTCCATCCGGGCTTGATCGGGAGTGGGGACCCTTTCGGGCAACGATGCTAGGTGGAATGCGCGGCGGGGCAGTGTCAAGCGCTGCGCGATGCGGGAGGGACGCGCAAATTCGCTGGCGGGCCGGGACACGGGGTGGTCAAATGGCCCGGCAACAAGGGAGAAAGAGACGATGAAATGCGTGTTCGTGCAGATCCGCTGCCGGCCCGGAACGGCCTACAAGGTGGCCGAGCAGATCGTTCTGCGGGAGATCCATTCCGAACTCTATTCCACCTCCGGCGCCCATGACCTCCTGCTCAAGCTCTACGTGCCCGAGGAAGCCGATACGGGGCAGTTCATCAATGACGGCCTGCTCGACATCGAGGGAATCGAGCGAACCCAGACGACCCTGACCTTCAAGGCGTTCTGATGGAACTCGCGGCCCTCGACAGGGACGGGCTCTCGCGGCTGATCGCGGCGGGGCGGGGGGATGCGCCGGCGCAGATGGTGCTGCGGGGCGGCACGGTGCTCGATGTGGTGACGGGCGCGATGATCGAAGGGGACGTGGCGATCGTCGAGGGGCGGATCGCGGGAATCGGCGCGCATTACGAGGGCGGCGAGGTGATCGACATGGGCGGCGGCGTGCTCGTGCCCGGCTTCATCGACACCCATCTGCATATCGAGAGCAGCATGGTCACCCCGCACGAGTTCGACCGCTGCGTGGGCCCGCGCGGGATCACCACCGCGATCTGCGATCCGCACGAGATCGCGAATGTGCTGGGGGTGCCCGGCATCACCTATTTCCTCGAGGCGGCGCGTCACACGCTGATGAGCATCAAGGTCAACCTTCCCAGTTGCGTGCCCTCGAGCCACATGGAGACCTCGGGCGCACGGATCGGCGCGGCGGAGCTGGCCGCGCTGGCCGCGCACCCTTCGGCGCTGGGCCTCGCCGAGTTCATGAATTATCCCGGCGTCGTCTCCGGCGCGGCGGACTGTCTCGACAAGCTGGCCGCGTTCTCGGGGGCCCATATCGACGGGCATGCGCCGCAGCTCTCGGGCAAGGGGCTCAATGCCTACGTGGCGGCGGGCATCCGCACCGAGCACGAGGCGACCCGTGCCGAGGAGGCGCTCGAGAAGCTGTCGCGCGGGATGCGCATCCTGATCCGAGAGGGCTCGGTCAGCAAGGATCTCGACGCGCTGCTGCCGATCCTGACCGAGCGTAACAGCGCCTACCTGTGCCTGTGCACCGACGATCGCAACCCGCTCGACATCGGTGAGCACGGGCATCTCGACTACATGATCCGCCATGCCATCGCGAAAGGGGCGAGCCCTCTTGCGGTTTATCGCGCGGCAACCCTGTCGGCGGCAGAGGCGTTCGGCCTGAAGGATCGCGGGCAGATCGCTCCGGGAAAGCGCGCCGATATCGTGGTGCTCGGGAGCCTCGAGGCATGCGACGCGCGCATGGTGCTGAGCGGGGGGCGGCGTCTCGACGAGGCCGCCTTCGCCGCCCGTGCGCCGGTGGCCCCCATCGGGCGGAACAGCATGAAGGCACCGCATCTTGCGTCCTCCGATTTCGCGTCGCGGTCGAACCAGGCGATGACGGATGTGATCGGCATCCTGCCTGGCAAGATCATCACCGAGCATCTGCGCGAGGAGATCGTGGTGAGCGACGGTGACAAGCGTCCCGATCCGGCGCGCGACCTGGCGCGGATCGCGGTCATCGAGCGTCACGGGCATAACGGCAATATCGCGCGCGGCTTCGTCAGGGGGTTCGGACTGGAGCGGGGCGCGATCGCCTCGAGCATCTGCCACGACCATCACAACATCGTCTGCGCCGGGGTGGATTACGCCGACATGGCCCTCGCGGCCAATCGACTGGGCGAGATCGAAGGGGGGATCGTCGTGGCATGCGAGGGCGAGATCCGCGCCGAGCTCGCCTTGCCGGTGGCGGGTTTGATGAGCCTTGCCCCCTTCGAGCAGGTGCGCGGCGAACTCGAGGCGCTGCGCCATGCGGCGCGGGCGCTGGGCGTGGTGCTGGAGGAGCCGTTCCTGCAACTTGCCTTCCTCGCGCTGCCGGTGATCCCGGCCCTGAAGATCACCGACAGGGGCATGGTGGATGTCACCCGGTTCGAGATCATCGGCTAGCACCGTCTGGCGGGCCGGGGGCGCGTTGCGGGCCGGGCGGGGGCTTCGCCCCGACCTTGCGGTCTCCCCAAGGTATTTGGGCGAAGCTGAAGGCCCGGCGCATGAAGGTCAGCAGGCGATGGCCGCGTCGAGGGCGCGGGCGAGCTTCTCGGTCAGCTCGCCGATCTGTGCCTCGGTGATGATGAAGGGCGGCGCGAGGAGCACGTGATCGCCCCGTGCCCCGTCCACCGTGCCGCCCGCCGGGTAGCAGATCAGCCCCTCCTCCATCGCGGCGGCCTTGATGCGCGCATGCAGCTTGCGCGCGGGATCGAAGGGCGCGCGGGTCTCGCGGTCGGCCACCAGTTCGACGGCGCGAAAGAGGCCGCGCCCCCTGATGTCGCCGACATTGGGGTGATCGGCGAAGCGCGCATCGAGCGCGTCCGCGAGCTGCGTGCCCAGGCGCGGCACCGCGTCCAGCAACCGGTCGTCGAGCAGACGGGAAAGCACGGCATGGGCGGCCGCGGCGCTGAGTGGATGGGCGTGGTATGTATGGCCGTGCTGGAAGGCGCCGGACCCTTCGGCGATGGCCGAATGGATGCGGCGCGAGGCGAGCATTGCGCCGATGGGCGCATATCCGGCGCCGAGACCTTTCGCGATGGTCACGATGTCGGGGGCGATCCCGTCCTGCTCGCAGGCGAAGAGCGTGCCCGTCCGCCCCATGCCGCACATCACCTCGTCGAGGATCAGCAGGACGCCGTAGCGGTCGCAGATCTCGCGGATGCGGGCGAAATAGCCCGGCACGGGCGGCACCGCCCCCGCCGTGGCGCCGACGACCGGCTCGGCGATGAAGGCCATCACGCTTTCGGGGCCAAGGCGCAGGATCTCGGCCTCCAGCGTGTCGGCGGCGCGCCGGCCGTAATCCTCGGCCGTCTCGCCGGAGGCTTGCTCGCGATAGGCAAAGCACGGATCGACATGGCTGCATTCGGTGAGGAGGGGCGCGTATTTCTCGCGCGGCCACGCATTGCCCCCCGCCGCGAGCGCCCCGAGCGTGTTGCCATGATAGCTTTGGCGGCGCGCGATGATCCGGTGTCGGGCGGGCTCGCCGATCTCGAGGAAATACTGGCGCGCGAGTTTCAGCGCGGCCTCGACCGCCTCCGAGCCGCCCGAGAGGAAATAGGCATGGCCCAGATCGCCCGGCGCCGCCGCGACGAGTTTCTCGGCAAGCTCTTCCGCGGGCCGGGAGGTGAAGAAGCCGGTATGGGCGAAGGCGAGCCGATCGAGCTGCGCGTGGATCGCGGCGCGCACCTTCTCATCCGAATGGCCGAGGCAGGAGACGGCCGCGCCGCCGGAACCATCGAGGTAGCGCCGCCCCCGGGCGTCGATCAGGTAGCAGCCGTCCCCGCCCACCGCGACCGGCAGGGGCGGGCCCATGCTGCGCCCGAAGACGGCGGAGCGCGGCGGGGGCGCATCCGGCCTTCCCATCAGCCGCGTACCACGAAGACCGACTGGCGTGCATGGCGCACGACGCGCGCGGCATTGGGCCCGAGCAGGTAGTCGGTCAACTCGGGCGTATGGGCCGCGAGCACGATCGTGCCGACATCGAGCCGGTCGGCGGCGTGCAGGATCTCCTCGTAGACGCGGCCATGCACGACATGCGGATGCACCTCGACATCGTCCGGGATATGCTCGTTCACCCAGGCGTTCATCGCCTCGCCCACCGCGTGAAGGGCGCGGGACTTGAAGCCTTCGTCGAAAAAGCTGCCGACGATCGACATGCCGAAATTCGGCACCACCGTGACGACATGGAGAGGATTGCCGCCGCGCATCGCAAGGGCCGCCGGCAGGGCGTGACGCCAACTCGACGGCGCGCTGAGATCGACGGAGAGCAAGATCGGACTGTCCATGGGCTGGCTCCTCAGAAGGCCGGTTTGGTCTGGCGGCGGCGCTGCAGCATGATGACGAGGCCGAGCAGCAACAGGGCGGGGATGTAGAAGATCTCGGCCGGCAAGCGATCGCGCGGGGCCTGGATCGCGGTCACGGTCACGGGGGTGTCGGCATAGAAGTCGAACATGCCGAGCTTTTCCTGCGCGGGGGTGCCGAACATCGGCTCCTCCATGCGCAGCCCGTCCGCCTCCTCGATCACCATGAGGCCCGAGGCGCCGATCCGTTCGGCGGCGGTGCCCTCCTCCTCGATGTTCATCACCAGCGTCGTCTCCGAGGGCGCTCCGGTGGTGAAGTCCGGGCCCGAAACCTGCAGACGCAGGCGGCTGCCCAGGGGCGCGTCGGCGACGCTCTGCTCGAAGGCGGAGGGCGGGATCTCGCGGTAGGGGCTCTGCACCATGTTGAGCCAGATGTTCGGCACGAAGAGCGTGAAGGCGACGAGGAGCAGCGCGGCGCTTTCGTAAAAGCGCGAGGGCGCCAGGAAGTAGCCCTGGGTCGCGGCCGCGAAGAGCAGCATCGCGAATGTCGCGATCACGAAGACCATCACCGCCTGCGCGATCCCCGCCCAGGTCCCCAGATCGACACCGTAGAGGATCAGGACAGGGTTGTAGACGAAGAGGAAAGGCAGCGCGACGGTGCGCAGGCTGTAGAAGAAGGCGGTGAAGCCGGTCTTGATCGGATCGCCCCCCGAGACGGCGGCGGCGGCGAAGGAGGCAAGCCCCACGGGCGGCGTCACATCCGCCATGATCCCGAAGTAGAAGACGAAGAGATGCGCCGCGATCAGCGGCACGATCAGCCCTTCCTGTGCGCCGAGGCTGACCACCACGGAGGCCATCAGCGACGAGACCACGATGTAGTTCGCAGTGGTCGGAAGACCCATCCCGAGGATCAGCGAGAAGAGCCCGACAAGGACCAGCATGAGGATGAGAACACCGCCCGAAAGCTGTTCGACAAGGCCGGCGAGCTCGGTCCCGATGGGGGTCTTGGTCACGGTCGCGACGATGATGCCGGCGGCCGCCGTGGCCACGCCGATGCCGATCATGTTGCGCGCCCCGGCGATGAGCCCGTCGGCAAGATCGATGATCCCCGACTTCCATGCCGCGCCCTGGCTCTCGCCCCTGCGGAAAAGCGCTTTCAGGGGCTTCTGCGTCACGATGATGAAGAGCATCAGCGAGGTGGCGTAGAAGGCCGATTTCGCCGGGCTCTGCTGCTCGACCATCAGGAACCAGACCAGCACGAGGATCGGCAGCACGTAGTGCAGGCCGGTGGCATAGACGTCCTTGACCTCGGGCAGGCGGATCTCCTCGGCATCGGGATCGTCGAGGGCCAGCTCGGGCTGGCGGGCGGAGATCCACACGAGGAGCACGTAGACGAGCGCGAGCGCGCCCATGGTGATCGGCGTGGTCAGGGCGGGGGCCACCGCGCGCAGGGCGCCGACGGCGTAGATCAGGGCGGTGAAGCCGGCACCGAAGACCGCGAAGCCGATCGCGAACTTGACCAGCATCCCCAGGAGCGACTTGGGCTTGCCGAGTGCCGGCATGTCCTTCTTGAGCGCCTCGAGATGCACGATATAGACCAGCGCGATGTAGGAGATCACCGCCGGAATGAAGGCGTGCTTGATCACCTCGACATAGGAAATCCCGATGAACTCGACCATCAGGAAGGCCGCGGCGCCCATCACCGGCGGCATGATCTGTCCGTTCACCGAGGAGGCGACCTCGACCGATCCTGCCTGCTCGGAGGTGAAGCCCACGCGCTTCATCAACGGGATGGTGAAGGTGCCGGTGGTCACCACGTTGGCGATCGAGGAGCCGGAGATGAGGCCGGTCATGGCGCTGCCGACGACGGCGGCCTTGGCCGGGCCGCCGCGCAGGTGGCCGAGGCCCGAGAAGGCGAGCTGGATGAAGTAATTGCCGGCACCGGCCTTGTCGAGCAGCGAGCCGAAGAGCACGAAGAGGAAGACGAAGGCGGTCGATACGCCTAGGGGAATGCCGAAGACGCCGGCCGTGTCGAGCCATTGCGCGTTGATGAGAGCCGCGTAGCTCAGCCCCTCATGCTCGATCAGCTCGGGGATCAGCCATCCCTGTCCGAACCAGGCATAGGCGATGAAGAGGGCGCCGACGATGGTCAGGGCCGGCCCGAGCGCGCGGCGCGAGGCCTCGAGCAGGGTGATGAGGCCGACCGTGCCGATGATGATCTGCGTCTGCGTGGGCAGGCCCGAGCGCGCCGTCATCGCGAGCCGTTCCGAGAAGAGGAAGACATAGAGCGCGCAGCCGGTGGCGATCAGCGCGAGCGCCCAGTCGGCGAGCGGCACCCTGTCGCGCGGGGAATTGCGGAAGGCGGGATAGGCGAGAAAGGCGAGGAAGACCGCGAAGGAAAGGTGGATGGGACGCGTCTGCGACGAGTTGAGCACCGGAAGATACTGTCCGAACCAAAGCTGCGGCTGCGCGATCCAGAGCTGGAACAGCGACCATGTGAGCGCGGTGACGGCGATCAGGACCGCGACGGCGCGGCTCGACGGCGCGCGGGCACCGGCATCCGAGCTGGCAACCAGATCCTGAAGCTCGGCATCCGAGAATTGACGACCCTGGCCGTCGTTCTGTCCGGACATGGGACCCGCCTTTCTGTCACGAAATGAACATGGGATATTGCAAATCCTGCCGGCAAGGCAGGGCCGTTTCGTGCCCGCCCCCCTCCTTGGCGGAGGGAGGCAGGCGCGGACACGCGGCGCGGTCGCCGCGTGCCCCTATTGCTTCGGCAGGCGGATCACTCGATCAGGCCGGCCTCCCGGTAGTACTTCTCGGCGCCGGGATGCAGCGGCGCGGAGAGGCCGTCATTCGCCATCTGCTTGGGGTCGAGATCGGCGAAGGCGGGATGCAGGCCGCGGAACTGGTCGATATTCTCGAAGACCGCCTTGGTTACCGCGTAGACGACATCCTCGGGCACGGAGGCCGAGCTGACGAAGGTGGCGCCGACGCCGAAGGTCTGCGTGTCCTCGTCATTGCCGCGATACATGCCGCCCGGGATGGTGGCGGTGCGGTAATAGGGGTTCTCGTCCACGAGCTTGTCGACCGCCTCGCCGGACACTTCCACCAGCACCGAATCGCACGCGGTCGTGGCTTCCTGGATCGAGCCGGAAGGGTGGCCGACGGTGTAGACCATCGCGTCGATGTTGTTGTCGCACAGAGCCTGGCTCTGCTCGGCGGCCTGCAGCTCGGAGGCGAGGGCGAAATCGTCGGTGCCCCAGCCCATGGCTTCCATCAGCACTTCCATCGTGCCGCGCTGGCCGGAGCCGGGATTGCCGATATTGACGCGCTTGCCCTTGAGGTCGGCGAAGCTCTCGATGCCGGCATCGGCGCGGGCGACCACGGTGAAGGGCTCGGGATGCACGGAGAAGACGGCCCGCAGGTCCTCGAAGGCGCCCTGCTCCTCGAACTTGGAGGAGCCGTTGAGGGCGTGATACTGCCAGTCGGACTGCGCGACGCCGAATTCCAGCTCGCCGCTGCGGATGGCGTTGAGGTTGTAGACCGAGCCGCCGGTGCTCTCGACCGAGCAGCGGATGCCGGTTTCCTTGCGGTCGCGATTGACGAGACGGCAGATGGCGCCGCCCGTGGGGTAGTAGACCCCGGTCACGCCGCCGGTCCCGATGGTGATGAACTGCTCCTGCGCGCTGGCGCTTCCGGCGAAGAGGCCGGCGGCCACACTCACGGCGGTCAGGATCGGTGTATGCTTCATATCGTCTCTCCCAGATCGGTGCTTGTTTTTATTCCGGCGCCGCAGGGGAGGGGTGCCGCGGCTTGCGCCATGACGCCCCGCGGCCCGCGGCGGCGGCGGTCTCAGGGGGCGAGCATCGCTGATCACCGCGCGGTGATCAACCCGTCGATCCTCGGCCAAAGCGCGCTATGTGCGCCGGATGCGCCCCGGCGCACAGCCGCTTCGCGCAAGGGCGCGGCGCTTTGCGCTATCGCTCGCCGGCGGCTTTGCGGTAACGCTTGACGCGGCGGCGCACTGGCGCGCCGTGGGTGCGGGCAGTAGCACCGGACCACGTTTGGCGCCGATCCGGCCGGATCGGGGGAAGAACGGGGCGAGGGGTCCCGCCGGACCCGGCATGGAACCTGCGAGGATGCGATGACGAACGAGGATGCGATGATCGCCTGCCCGCAATGTGATGCGCTCTATACCGCGCGTGCGCCCGATCTCGGCGAGAAGGCCGTCTGCGCGCGCTGTCACACGGTCCTGATCGCGCCGCGGCGCAATGCCCTCCTGAGGGTGATGGCGCTCGCCGTGACGGTGGTGATCTTGATGGCGGGCGCGACCTTCTTCCCGTTCCTCAGCGTCAACGTCGCCGGGCTGTCGAATGCCAGCTCGGTCTTCGACGCGGCGCTGGCCTTCATGGATGGCGGGGCGATGATGCTGCTTTCGGTCCTGGTTCTCGGGCTGATCGTGCTGATCCCGGTCCTGCGGGCGGTCCTCGTGCTTTACGTGCTGCTCCCGCTCAGCTTGGGCCGCAAGCCGCTTCGCCATGCGCGCGGCGCCTTTCGCCTGTCCGAGGAGCTGCGCCCCTGGTCGATGGCCGAGATCTTCGTGATCGGGGTGGCCGTCGCGCTGGTGAAGGTGTCCGACCTGGCACAGGTCGGCTATGGGCCGGCCTTCTGGATGTTCGCGGCCCTGGTGCTGATCTCGGTCTTCCAGGACGGGATGATGGACAGATGGACGATCTGGAAGACGCTGGACGAGGCCGACAGATGACGAGGCCGACGACAATGACGACGACAATAACGACCGCGCGCGAGAAGGGGCTTGTGGCCTGCACGCGCTGCACCAGGGTATGGCCGATTGAGAAGACCGTCTGCGATCGCTGCGGCACGGCCTTGCGTTCGCGCGATCTGCGCAGCCTGCAGCGGGTGTGGGCCTGGCTGGCGGTGGGGGTGATCTGCTACATTCCCGCCAATCTCTACCCGATGCTGAGCACGAGAATGCTCTTCACGGTCTCCGAGGACACCATCGTGGGCGGCGCGATCGAGCTGGCCACCCATGGCGCGGTCGGCATCGCGATCGTCATCTTCGTCGCCTCCGTGCTGATCCCGATCGGCAAGTTCATGATCATCGGCTTCCTCGCGCTCAGCGTGACGGGGCGCGCGCGCCTGTCGCCCCATGCGCGCCACAAGCTCTACGAGCTGGTGGAATTCATCGGGCGCTGGTCGATGATCGACGTTTTCGTCGTCGCGATCCTCAGCGCACTGGTGCAACTCGACGTCGCTGCCGCGATTAATCCCGGCCCGGCGGCGATCACGTTTGCTTTGTCGGTCATCTTCACCATGCTGTCCGCGCAGAGTTTCGACCCGCGTCTCATCTGGGATGCAGAAGAGGACCATCCCGCATGACCGATACACCGCCGCCGGCACCGTCCGTCAAACCTGCCGGACGGTCGCTGCGCGATCGCTTCTCCCTGGTCTGGGCCGTGCCGGTCGCGGCGCTGCTGATCTCCCTCGCGGTGGTCTGGCAGAGCTATGCGGAGAAGGGGCCCCTCATCGGCATCGTCTTCGAGAACGCCGCCGGGGTGAAGGCGGGAGAGACGCAGCTGCGCTACCGCGACGTGACGGTGGGCCTCGTGGAAAGCGTGACCTTTACCGACGGGTTGACGAATGTCCTCGTGGAGGTGCGCCTCGAGAAGGAGGTCGCGCCCTTCGTCGACGAGGATGCAAAGTTCTGGGTGGTGCGCCCGGAAGTGTCGGCGCAGGGCGTCAGCGGGCTCGACACGGTACTGTCCGGCGTCTTCATCGCCGGTAGCTGGGACAGCACTGCCGGCACGCAGGTCGCGCGCTTCGAGGGCGCCGTGCGCGCGCCGCTGATCCGCAACGATCAGAGCGGTCTGACCATCCAGCTGCGCAGCGCCACCTCGGATGGCCTGTCCGAAGGCACGCCGATCCTCTATCGCGGTATCTCCGTGGGACAGATCGCCAACCTGCGCCTTTCGGATGACGGGGTGCAGGTCCTCGCCGACGGCTTCATCCGCGCGCCGATCTCCAAGCTGGTGACCACGGCGACGCGGTTCTGGGACACGTCGGGCTTCTCCTTTTCCTTCGGGGCCTCGGGCGCGCAGCTCGATGTCTCCAGTCTCGCCTCGCTCGTCACCGGCGGGATCAGCTTCGACACGACCATCAGCGGCGGCGAGGCGATCGAGCCCGGCCATGTATTCCAGCTCTTCGAGAGCGAGGATGCCGCCAGGTCGAGCGTCTTCTCGGAGGGGCAGGACGGGCCCAAGATCAATCTTGCGACGGTCTTCGAGGATGCGGTGACCGGGCTCGAGCCGGGTGCCATCGTCGAGTATCGCGGCATCAACGTGGGCAAGGTCTCGGCGCTGACCGGGCTGGTGGACGAGGAGCGGTTCGGCGACAGTGGCGTCCGTCTGCTGGCCACGCTCGAGCTGCAGCCCGGCAAGATGGGTCTGGGCGTCGAGACGACCGAGCAGGAGGCCCTCGACTACCTCGGCAACGAGGTCGAGAACGGTCTGCGCGCGCAGTTGCAGAACGCGTCGATCCTCGGAGGACTGCGCATCAGCCTGATCGAGATGGACAGTCCCATCGAGGCCGAGCTGGACATGGATGCCGCGCCCTATCCGATGCTGCCGAGCACACCGGCGGATCTGTCGGATTTCGCCGACACCGCCGAAGGGGTCTTCAACAGGGTCAACGCCCTGCCGATCGAGGAGCTTCTCGGCTCGGCGATCAACGTGATGGACAGCGTCAACCGCGTGCTCAACGATCCCGCCCTGACCGATACGCCCAACGAGGTGCTGGCACTTCTGGGCGACGTGCGCGGCCTCGTGACCTCGGACGGCGTGCAGCGCATTCCGCAGGACGCCTCGCAGACGCTTGTTTCGGTGCAGGAGGCGATTGGCCAGTTCGAAGGGCTGCTGGCCTCCATGCGCGATGCCGGCACCGTCGAGGCGCTCACCGAGGCGCTGGTCGCGGCGCAGGAAGCCGCCGACAGCGTCACCGGCGCGGTCGACGGCATCCCCGCGCTGACCGCGCAGGCGCAGGACGCGGTCGCCTCGCTCGACGGCCTGATCGCCAAGGCCGAAGGGTTGCCGCTCGAGGCGCTGCTCGGCGACGCGACCGCGGCCCTGGGAGAGGTCACGCGCCTGCTGTCCGATCCGGCGACGCAGGGCTTGCCGCAGACCGCGCGCGACGCGGTCGCCGAGGCGCAGGGCCTGATCGCCGATCTGCGCGGCAGTGGCATGATCGAGGACGCGCAGGCGACGATCGACACCGCACGCACCGCCGTTACCCAGATCGCGGAGGCTCTGACCCCGGTCCTGGCGCAGGCCCAGCAGGCGGCGAGCGACATTTCCGGCGCGATCTCCGGCGTGCCCGGCGTCGTCGCGCGCGCCGATGCGGTGGGCGCGCAGCTCGAGACGCTCCTGGCGGAGATCAACACCCTGCCGCTCGATGCGGTGCTCGCGCGCACGCAGGCCCTCCTGGGCAGCGCCAACGCCCTCGTGGCGGCACCGGCGACGCAGCAGCTCCCGGCCGAGCTCGCCGCCAGTCTGGCAGAGGCGCGCGGCCTCGTGACGGACCTGCGCGAAAGCGCGATCATCGACAACAGCGCCGCCACCATCGAGACGGCGCGCCAGACGGTCGAGCAGATCGCGGGCGCCGTCGAGCCGGTCCTGGCGCAGGCCCAGCAGGCGGCGAGCGACATTTCCGGCGCGGTTGCCGGAGTGCCGCGGATCGTCACCCAGGCCGAGGGTATCGCGGCGCAGATCGACACGCTGCTCTCCGATGTGAACTCCCTTCCCCTCGACACGGTGATGGCCCGCGTCGCCGCGATCCTCGCCAGCGCCGAGGCGCTCGTCTCGACCCCCGCCATGCAGCAGTTGCCGGCGGATGCCAGCCTCGCGCTGGCCGGGGTGCGCGGTGTGCTCGACCAGATCAGCAATTCGGGCCTCGTCACCAGCACGACGCGCACGCTCGACGTGACCCGCGCATCGGTCGAGGAGCTCAGCGCCGCATTGCAGCCGGTTCTCGCCGAGGCACGGCGCGCGGCAAGCGCAATCGCCGAGGCTTCCGATGAGGTGCCGGGCGTGGTGGCCCGCGCCGATGCCATCGCCGCCGAGATCGAGGCGCTGGTCGCCGGTGTCGGCGAGGTGCCGCTCGAGGAGGTGGTGCGCCGCGCCAGCGACCTTCTGGCGACCGCGGAGCGGCTCATCGGCTCCGAGGAGACGCAGCAGGTGCCGGGCGCACTGACGGCGGCGCTCGGCGAGGTCGACCGCCTGCTGAGCGAAATCCGCGAGGGTGGACTGCTGGAGCGGACGAACGAGACCATCACCTCGGCGGGCGTCGCGGCCGATGCGATCGCGGCCGCGGCAAACGATCTTCCCACGCTCGTCACGCGCCTCGACGGCGTGCTCGGCGAGGCGAGCACCGTTCTGGGCGGCTACCGTGCCGACGGCACGCTCGGCTCGGAGGCCCGCGCCGCCCTGCGCGACATCCGTGAGGCGGCCAAGTCGGTCAATTCCCTGGCCCGGATGCTCGAACGCAACCCCAATTCCCTTCTCCTAGGACGCTGACATGACCAAAGTCCCGCCCCACCTCCTCCTGCCGGCCCTGATCGGCCTGCTGGCCGCCTGCTCGGACGGGATCGGCCCCCTGCGCTACGAGGTGCCGCCGCAGGCGGAGGAGGAGCGCATTCCCGTCAGCGTCGGCTCGGTGGAACTGCGCGAGGTGTCGCTGCCGCTCTATGCCGAGCTCGAGACGATCACCGTCGAGACACCGGGCCGGATGCTGGCAACCGACAACGACGTCCTGTGGGCCGACGATCCGGTGCGCGGAATGACCCAGACCCTTGCCATGACCTTGGCCGAGATCACGCCCGCCAAGGTCGCCGCCGAGCCCTGGCCCTTCTCCGACGGGCCTGATGTCAGGGTCGAGGTGCGCTTTACCCAGGCCCTCGCGACGGCGGCCGCGCGCTACAGGATCGTGGGGCAGTATTTCGTGGCCTCGCCCTTCGGCGAGCGCAAGGACGTGGCGCGCCGCTTCGACATCGCGGTGCCATACGCGCCGGGCAACCCCAACTCGATCGCCGCCGCGCAGGGCGCCGCGCTGCGCCATCTGGCCAAGCATATCGCCCGCGAAGGTCTCTGATCGCGCAGCCGGGCGAGGGGGGCTCGCAAGGGGACTCCTTCGCGGCCTGCGCGCCGAACGCCGCCGATGCTCGGGCAAGGCGGCGCGGCCTTTGCCACGATGGCGCGCCGGGGCGGCTCCGAGCGCATGCAGCGTCCCTTCCTGCAAGATGCGCCGCGCGGGTTCGAACGGCACGGGGCGAGTGTTATCCCCGGTCTTGCGATCCCTCGGGCGATGAATGTCGGGTGCGGTGGTCGCGCGCCGGGTGCGGTGATCGGGGGCGGGCGCTCGTGGCGGGATCAATGGCGGGCGGCCGGCCTTTTCGGGAGGGTCAGCTCTCGATCCAGATCGTCACCGGCCCGTCATTGACGAGCGAGACCTGCATGTCCGCGCCGAAACGTCCACGCCCCGTTTCGATGCCGCTCCGCTCGAGCGCGTCCGCGAAGCCCTCGTAGAGCGCACGCCCCTCATCGGGGGGCGCAGCGGCTGAGAAGCCCGGACGATTTCCCCGCGAGGTATCGGCGGCGAGGGTGAATTGCGACACGACCAGAGCCCTGCCGCCCGTCTGCGCAAGGCTGAGATTCATTCGCCCGTCCGCATCGGCGAAGATGCGCAGCTTGCTTATCCTGGCGGCCAAGCGGTCGGCGGCCGCCATGTCGTCGCCGCGCATCGCGCAGACAAGGATCAGCAGTCCGGGACCGATCCCGGCGATGGGTTCGCCGTCCACGCCGACCTCGGCTTGGCTGACCCTTTGCAGAAGTGCCCTCACGGGCTCAGAGCTCGCCGGCCCGGGGCGGGTTCGCGCCCGCACGCGACACGGTGACGGCCGCGGCCTGGACACCGAGTTGCAGTGCCGCGCGGACCTGGTCCTCGCCCAGCGCGCGCAGCGCGGATTTGCCAAGCGCGCCGCCGCGCGACAGGGCGGCGAGAATGCCGGCATTGAACGTATCGCCCGCGCCGACCGTATCGACAACCTCCACCGGGCGGGCGGGCACACGCAGCGTACCGCCGGCATGGTAGGCGCTCGCCCCTTCGGCCCCTTCGGTGATGCAGACAAGGGCCGGTCCGCGCTCCAGGATGCCGCTCGCCAGCTCGGGGATCGACCCGTCGCCCATAAGCCAGCGCAGGTCGTCATCGCTGAGCTTGACGATGTCGGCGCGCGCGATCATCCGGTCGATCCTGGCGCGGTAGGCCGCCTCGTCCTTGATGAAATCGGGCCGGATATTGGGGTCGAGCATGATGACGCGCTTGTCGCTCTCGCGCGCCGCCAGGGCCTCGTAGGCCGCGGCGCAGGGCTCGACGGCCAGGCTGATCCCGCCGAAGAAAAGCGCCTCGCAGCGTTCTCCGGGGTCAGGCAGATCGGCCTGCGACAGCATCCGCCCGGCAGTGTTCTCGTCGTAGAAGGCGTAGCGGGCCTGCCCGTCGACGAGGGTCACGAAGGCGAGTGTCGTGGGCAGATCGGAGCGCGCCGCCAGCGATGCGTCCACCTGCGAGGCGCCGAGGGCCTCTACCAGCATCTCGCCGAACATGTCCCTCGACAGGCCGCTGAACAGCGCGGTGGCCACGTCCAGCCGCCCCAGCGCGATGGCGGTGTTGAAGACCGCACCCCCGGCATGCGGCGCGAAGACCTGTTCCTGGCCGATGGACCTCGGGAGCATGTCGATCAGGGCTTCGCCGCAGCAGAGGATCATGGCAGGTGTCCTTGTTTCATGTCAGCGCAAACATCATCCAGTTGCGTGCGTAGCGCGAACGCGGTCTCCTTGCAATCGCGCAGCTCTACTGCATCTGGTAGACATAGGCCGCACCGCCGGCAAGAACGAGGGCGAGGAGAACGGCGAGGGCGATCTTGATCGCCGAATAGGGACGCTCGCCCTGCACGCGTCCCGTCTGCGCGTTGACGACGAAGCGGTAGGACGCTCCCCTGTAGCGGTAGGCGGCCATCCAGACCGGAAGCAGGACATGCTTGAAGGTCACGGCGCTGACCTCGGTGCGGATCGCATGGACCCGTTGCCTGTCGCCACCGATATCGAAGCGCACGTCCCGCGCGATGGCCCTGTCCATGACCTCGCGGGCGGCCGCGAACCCTTCCTCGAGGTCGACCTGGTAGCCCTCGGCGTCGAAGCCGGCGAGATAGCCCGGCGTGTAGGGAACGAGCTGTGTCAGATCCCAAGGGGCGAGCGCATCGGCATGGGCGCGGGGGATCGACCGCGAGGCGAGGACGAGGACATCGTCGAAGGCACGCGCCACGCGGCCGCGCACCCGCCGCCAGCGGACCTTCTGCACCGGGACCCTTTCGGGCCTGCCATCGCGCATCACCGTGCGATGTTCGACATGCACCGTTCCGCGCTCGCCTTCGTAGGAGGAGCGGGTCTGTGCGTCGAAAGTCCAGAACGGCACGTAGACCCCGCTCAGCCGGCGCCCCTTGCGCGCATAACGCGACAGCCCGTTCGGCGCGAACCAGAGGCTGCCGAGCCAGTCGGTCATGGCGCCGTGCGCCTCGCGCTCGCTCAGCGCGAAGGGAAGCACGCCGCGCGGCTTGATCTGCCGGTGCGCGCCGGTGCCCGCGACCACGGGCGTCGCGCAGAACGGGCAGGTGGTGGCGTGGCTGTCGGCGGCGAACTCGATCAGCGCGCCGCAATTGGGGCAGGGCGAGACGCCGATCTCCTCGATCTGCGAGCTGGGCAGCGCCGCGCGCAGGGCGGTCTCGTAATCCATCTCGGCGAGGGGCGGCGCGACGGCGTTCTCGAGCAGGGTCTCGTTGCCGCAATAGTCGCATAGAAGCTTGCCGCCAGCGGGGTCGAACCGCATGTCCGAGCCGCAGCGGTCGCAGGGGAACCGGTGATCGTCCATTGCCGCCGCGCGCCCGTCAGCGGCCGGGCGGCGGGGGCGGCATCACGGTGAAAAGACGCGCAAGCTCGTCGATCTCGCCAGCCTTTTGCCATCCGTCCTGCCCCTGCGTCCAGACATGCGTCTCGCGGTCGAGCGCGCCCTCGCCGGCCATCCGGCCGAGCCGTGCCTTCGAGAAGGGGCCGCTTACCGCGCCATCACGCGCGATGTGCCACACATGCTCTTGCGGGGGTGGGGGGGGCGGCGGGGGATTTTGCGAATGGGCGGGGGCCTGGCCCCAGGGGCCGGGCGCGGCGGAATGCGGCGCGGCCTGTGGCTGGGCTTGCGTGGATTGCATGGGAGCCTGCGCGGACTGGCCGGCCGGCGCCATGCCCCAGGGGCCTTGCCTCGCGGCCTCGGCGGCCATCTGCATCCCGAGCCCCGCGCCGTATCCGGCCGCCATCGCGCCGCCGGCGCCCTGCGCCCCGCCAAGGGCCTCGGCGGCCTGGTATTGCGTGTAACGGCCCAGATCGCCGGCCATGCCCATCGAGGTGCGCCTGTCGAGTGCCGCCTCGACCGCCGGCGGCAGGGAGATGTTCTCGATGTAGAGTTCCGGCAGGACCAGCCCATAGGCGGCCACGGTCTCGCTGATCCTCGTGGCAAGGAGCTTGCCCAGATCGCCGGTATTGGCGGCCATGTCGAGGACGGGAATGCCCGATTGGGCGATGGTGCGGCTGAACTCCTGCACGATGATGTTGCGGATCTGGAAGCTGATCTCGTCGCGGGTGAACGCGCCATCGGTGCCCACGATCTCGGTGAGGAAGCGGGCCGGATCGGCGACCTTGACGGTATAGGTGCCGAAGGCGCGGATGCGGGTCGGGCCGAATTCGGGATCGCGCAGGATCACCGGGTTCTTCGTGCCCCATTTCAGGTCGGTGTGCCGGGTGGTCGAGACGAAGTAGATCTCGGACTTGAAGGGCGACCGGAACCCGTGATCCCAGTGCTGGAGCGTGGTCATCACCGGCATGTTGTTGGTCTCGAGCAGGTAGAGCCCCGGCGTGAACACGTCGGCCAGCTGTCCCTCGTGGACGAAGACCGCCGCCTGCCCCTCGCGCACGGTGAGCTTGGCGCCGTACTTGATCTCGTGGCCTTCGCGCTCGAAGCGCCAGACCATGGTGTCGCGGCTGTCATCCGTCCAGTGGATGACATCGATGAATTGCCCGGAAAGGAAATCGAAAAGGCTCATGCGCTCTGCTCCGTCACCTGCATCGGAAGGGGTCGAATGCCCGGCGGCAGGCCGCCGGGACGAATCAACTGTTCTCGTCGAAGAAATCCGCGGCGATCACCGCCGCCATGTCGCGGGCCTGCGCCGTGCTCATGCCCAGCTTCATGCGCGGATCGTATAGGATGCGCAGAAGCTGCTCGTCATGCCGCGTCAGCAGGCCGAACTCCTCGTCATCGTTGAAGATCGAGGGACGCGCGGTGGGGCTGTCATTGGCAAGGCCGAGGCCCTGGGCGATTTCCTCGTGGATGCAGCTCAGACGCAGCAGGTCGGGATGCTCGGCGCGGATTACCGCGACGGCGCGCGTGTAGCTGCCCGTGTTGCTGGGATCGAGCGCGAAGACGAGACAATAGCTCGACCGCGGCAGGTTGATGACCTCGTTGAGCGCCGAGCGCGAGATCCCGGGCACCATCTCCTGCAGCCTGGGGCCCAGTGCGCGGCGTTCGGCCTCGTTGAGGATGAAGATGGTGAAATTGCCATCCGTCCCCGCCGTGCCATCCTCGCGCGCCATTGCGATCGGATGGCGCGTCACCCGCGCCAGGCGCTGCGCATAGCTGGCGATGGCGGCCGTGTCGCGGGCCCTGATCGCTGGCGCGACGCTGTCGCCGAACTCGATATCGAGGACAACCGGACGCTCGAACCTGTGCAGACGGCTTTCGGTGGCGCGCGCGACGAGGCGGCTGCCGGTATCGGCATATTCCTCGAACAGGCCAATCTGGACGAAGTTCTCGACGAGGATGCGCCGGTTATAGGGGGTATCGCTGCCGCCGCCATCACGGCGGAGCAATCCCTGCGCCAGCAGGCCGCTCTGCACCCGCTCGTAATATTGCGCAAGCTCCTGGCTCTCGGGGGGCAGGGGCAGGGCTTTCGGCGGCGCGGTGCCGCGTTCGGGGGCGGGCTCGGGCCGCGGCGCCTTGACGCGCGGCTGCGGTGCGGGCTGCGCCAGGGTCCGCGGCTGCGGGGCGGGCGCGGGGGGCGCGCTGCAGGCGGCGAGCGCGCCGGCACAGATCGCAAGCAGACCGTGACGCAGCATTCTCAGCTCCCGGCCGTGCCGGCGGGCGGGGCGCCGGGATCGCGGGCGGCACGGCCCGACGCGGCCGCCAGGGACTGCTTGAGCTCGTCTTCCATCCGCGCAAGCTCCTGCTCGGCGGCGGCGCGCCGCGCGCGGCCCTCGTCGGCGATGTCGAGGCTTTCCTCGATCGTGGCGATGAGATCGGCATTGGCGCTGTTGACCGCCTCGATGTCGAAAACGCCGCGCTCGATCTCGCGGCGCACCTCGGAATTCGCCTCGCGCAGGTTGCGGGCGTTCGACGTCAGAAGCTCGTTGGTCAAGTCGTTGGCCTCGCGCACCGCGCCGGCCGCCTCGCGCGAGCGCTGGATGGTCACCGCCTGCGCCAGCTGCGTCTCCCAAAGGGGCACGGTGTTCACGAGGGTGGAGTTGATCTTCGTCACGAGGGACTTGTCGTTCTCCTGGACCAGCCGGATCGAGGGCAGGGACTGCATCGTCACCTGCCGGGTCAGGCGCAGATCGTGGATGCGCCGCTCGAGGTCGTCGCGCCCGGCGCGCAGATCGCGCAGCCTTTGCGCGGCGAGCATGTCGGTCTCCACGGGCTCGCCCTGCGCGGCAAGCTCGGCAAGTTCGCCATCGACCTGCGCCAGCTTGCGCTCGCCCGCAGCGATGTAGAGTGCCAGCTCGCGGTAGAAGGCGAGGGTCTGCTCGTAGAGCCGGTCCAGCGCCTTGATGTCCTTGAGCAGGGCATGCTCATGGGCCAGCAGGCTGCCGGTGATGTCGTCGATCTGGCTCTGCACGCTCTCGTAGCGCGCGACGAAGCGGGCCATGGGCGCCATCTTGCCGGTCAGCTTCTCCCACCAGGACCGCTTGCGCCGGATGTCGAGCTCGCTGACCGAAAATCCGCGCAGCGTGCTGACGATCTCGCGCAGGCTGTCGCCCGCCGGCCCGACATCCTTGCTGCGCACATCGGCGAGCATGGTCTGGCTGATCTTCTGCAACTCGCCCTGCGCGGCGGAGCCGAAGCCGACGATCGAATGGGTGTCGGTGATGTCGATGCCATCCGCCAGGCGCGCGATCTCGCCCGCAAGGACCGGATCGCCCTCGAGCTCGGCGGGATCGACCGGCGCGGGACTGCGCATCTGCTGCAGCGCCTCGATTTCGCCGACTGTCTCGGCGGCCTTTCGGCGGGTCGTCTCGGACATCGAAAACGCTCCTTTCTAGAGCTTGTCGCCGGAGGTGACGCCCTCGCGGGCCAATCTTTCGCGCAGGACCTCGATCTCGATCTCCAGGTCGCTGCGTTCCGCCCGGTGCATCGCTTCGGTATGGCGGGTAAAGCCTTGTTCGAGATCGTCGAGAAGAGCAAGGTAATCATCGCGCGCGGCCGCGTCGGCCCGGCGCCCGGCAAGCTCGGTATATTTCGCTGTCGCCTCGCGTGCGCCCTGCAGATAGACCCCCAGATAACGCCGCGCACCGTTCAGATCGCTGGGATCCTCCTCGATGCCGCGGAACATGCGGGCCGCCGTCGCGCCGAAGGCCTCGACCCGCCCCACCAGGACCGGATCGCGGGTCCGCGCGATGTCCCGGCGCATCTGCGCCAGATGTGCCTCGCCCTTGGCCACCGCGTCGAGCGCGCGCGACGTCTGATACTCGTCGGAGCCCTCGACCCCCTTGTCGCGAAGCGGATCGGGTCCGAAGGCGGCGACATGGAGCGCCGCGCCCAGCACCGCGAAGATGAGAGCCGCGCCGATACCGCCCGAAACCAGGCCAGCCAGCGCCAGCCCCGCCCCCGTCAGCGCGGCACCGAAGAGCTTGCGCGGCAGGGCGGGGCGCTTGGCGACGCGCCGCGTCTCGTAGACCTCCTGCGCGCGGATGCCCTCGCGGGTCAGCAGGGCCGCGCCGATCAGGAGCCCGAAGGCCGCGAGGCTGAGCGCCATTCCAGCCGGATCGCGCCCGAAGGCCAGAAGCGCCAGGGGGGCGGGGGCGATGAAGAGCGCGTTGACGCGCCCCCCGGTGCGGCTGCGGCGGGCATTGCGCCACTGTCCGGCCGGCGGCACGGAGCTGCGTCCGGTGCCGGGAAGCGGCCCATCGCCGCCGCGCCGCGCGTCGGTGTCATCACTGCCTTCCGGGCCGGGCCGGGGACTGAACCGGCCGCCGAATCGCTCGGCCATCACGCGCCCCCCCAAATCGAGGCATAGAAGATCAGGGCGACGAGGAGCACGAACGAGACACGCTGCAAGGGTCTTCCTCCGGGGGCGGTGAGCGCGCCGGCGGCACGCATGAGAACGAATGCGAGACCGCCCAGCAGAGCGAGGATCGCGATGGCGATGACAAGTCTCGACATGGTCCTTCCCCGGCATCTTCTCAAGTGTGGCGGATGATAGTCGATGGCGCTCGTGGCTGCCAGCGGCGCCGGTGCGGACGGGCGGGGCCAGGGAGGGGCCTGCGAGGGGCGGCACGCCGGGGCAAGGGCCGCGCGCCCGCATTGCGCGGATGCGCCCGGCCGGGATCGCCGCGCCGCGCCGCGCGATCAGCGGCGGCGGCGTTGCGGACGCGGCTTGGGCTTGGGCTCCTCCGCCTCGCCGGTCTCGGGCGGCAACCCGAGCTGGTCGCGCAGGACACGCCCCTTGATCTCCTCGACCTCCCCGGCCTTCAGCGTGCCGAGGCGGAAGGGCCCGTAGCTGACACGGATGAGGCGGTTCACCGGCAGGCCGATGCTCTCCATCGCGCGCCTGATCTCGCGGTTGCGTCCCTCTCGGATGGCGACCCCGGCCCAGGCATTGGCGCCCGTCTGTCGCTCCAGCGTGACCTGCATCGGCTGGAACTTCTCGCCGTCGATCGTCAGGCCGCGCCGAAGCGGCTCGAAATCCTCGTCCTTGGGGCGGCCATTGAGCCTGACGCGATACTTGCGCAGCCATCCCGTCGAGGGCAGCTCGAGCCGCCGCTTGATGCCGCCGTCATTGGTCAGCAGAAGCAGCCCCTCCGAGGTGATGTCGAGCCGGCCGACGGACATGACCCGCGGCATTTCCTCGGGCAGGGCATCGAAAACGGTCTTGCGGCCCTTCTCGTCGGAAGCCGTCGTCACCAGGCCCACCGGCTTGTGGTAGAGCCACAGACGCGGGGCCTCGGCGGCCGCGAGCGGCGTGCCGTCCACGGTGATCCGGTCGGCCGGCGTCACGTTGAGTGCCGGGCTGTCGATGACGCTTCCGTTGACCGTGACCCTGCGGGCCTCGATCAGGCGTTCGGCCTCGCGCCGGCTGGCACGGCCGGCACGGGAGATGACCTTGGCGATGCGTTCGCCTGGACGGGAGGGCTCATTCGTCATGGGCTGGACATACCGGCCCGGCGCGACAAGAAGAAGGGAAATCGTTCGGAAAGCGACCATGTCCTTCGTCACACACATGCATCTGGCGCTCGAGGAGGCGCGCGCGGCCGCCTGGCGCGGCGAGGTGCCGGTGGGCGCGGCGGTGATCGGGCCGGACGGACGGCTCCTTTGCAGCGCGGGGAACCGGACGCGTGAGCTGTGCGATCCGTCGGCCCATGCCGAGATGCTGGCGATCCGGGCGGCCTGCGCGGCGCTGGGCACCGAGCGCCTGATCGGATGCGACCTTTACGTGACGCTGGAGCCCTGTGCCGCCTGCGCCGGGGTGATCGCGGCGGCGCGGATCCGGCGGCTCTACTACGGTGCGGCCGATCCCAAGTCCGGCGGCGTCGCGCAGGGCGCCCGCGTCTTCACCCATTCGCAATCGCATCACGCGCCCGAAATCTACGACGGTATCGGGGCTGAGGCGGCGGCGCGGCTGCTGCGCGACTTCTTTGCCGGGCTGCGCGGCCCGCGCTGACCGCGCTTGCGGACGGAAAAGAAACCAAAACGCGCCCCGGCGGGTTTGTGGCAGAGTTCAAGGAGATCCCATGCGTTTCAAAAGCCACGTCCGCGCAGTCCTCGCCGCCGCCGCCCTGCTCGCCGGGGTGGCTGCGCTCCCGGTGGGCGCGCAGCAGCTCGAAGCGCCCGCCGAGGCGCAGGACCGGCGCGCGGGCGAACTTTTCGAGCGTGGCGGGATCGCTCCCTCGGAGCCGTCCCCCGGCGGGGCCGGGAGCGAGGCCGCAAGCGATGCGGATGCGGATGGCGTGCCGGACGGCGAGGTGGCGCGGCTCGAGGAACTGCGGCCCGGCATCGACGTGCCGCTCAAGGTCGGCGTCGGACACCGGCCGCCTTATGCGATCCGGACCCGCGACGATGCGTGGATGGGGCTCGCGGTCGATTACTGGCGCGTCATGGCCGAATCGCTCGGCTGGCGCTACGATCTGGTGGCCCTCGATGACGCGGCCCTCGAGAGCGGGTTGCAAAACGGCGATCTCGACGCGGTTCTCGCCTTGACCGCCACGCCCCGGCGCGAGGAACTCTTCGATCTGACCCACCCCTTGCATACCGCGACGATGGGCGTGACCTCGGAGCGCAGCACCCGCGTCGTCTCGGTCCTGACCGGGCTCATGGAATGGACCTTCCTCAGGCTCGTTCTCGGACTGTGTGTCCTGCTGCTGATCGTGGGCACGATCATTTGGCTCATCGAGCGCCGCCGCAACACCGAACAGTTCAGCCGCAGCCCGCTCAAGGGCCTGGGCGACGGGTTCTGGTGGGCGGGCGTGACGCTGACCACGATCGGCTATGGCGACAAGGCGCCGGTCACGGCCCTTGGCCGGGGTGTCGCGATGGTCTGGATGCTCGCCGGGCTCGCGGTCAGCTCGGCGCTCACCGCCACGATCGTCACCCTCGCGGATGCCGATGCCGGCGTCGATCTGCCCGAATCCCTGTCGGGGCGGATGGTCGGCGTCGTCGCCGGCAGCTCGAGCGAGGTCGCCCTGGGCCGCGAGGGCGTGTCGCTGCGCAGCTATGCCGATCTCGCGAGCGCCTTCGCGGCGATGAGCGAGGGCGCCGTGGACACGGTCGCGGGGGCCGCGCCCGCCCTGCGCCACGTGGTGTCGGAGGATGGCGGGCTCTCGGCGCGGGTGGAGACGACGGCGCTCGATCCGCATTACATCACCATCGCCCTCGCGCAGGGCTCACCCCTGCGCGAGCCGCTCAACGTGCAGATCCTGCAACGCCTGACCAGCGAAAGCGGCTGGAACCTGTCGCTGCGCTATCTCGACGAATGAGGCGGCCGCCCGCGCGCGGCCCTCAGCGCGCGGGGATGGAGAGGCGCTCCATCACGTCGGGCACGCGCACATCGACCCCCGGAAGTCCCGCCACGAGCCGGTCGGCCGATTGCTCGAGCAATTCGAAGGTGCGGTAATGGCAGGGGATCACGGTCTCGAAGGCGAAATACTTCCGCGCCGCCCAGGCCGCGCGCTCCATGTCCATCGTGAAATGCCCGCCGGCGCACAGGATGCCGATATCGGGCGCGTGCAGCTCGCCCATCCAGGCCATGTCGGCCATGATGTCGGTATCGCCCGACAGGTAGATCACATGGCCCTCGCCGGCGATCATGTAGCCCGCCTCGGCGCCGGCGTAGCGTGGCCCGTCAGGCCCCTCGATGGAGGAGGAATGCTGCGCGTTGACCATGGTGATCGCCAGCGCGCCGAGCCGCACCGTGCCGCCCTTGTTGAAGCCGGTCGTCTCGATCCCATGCGTCTTTTCCCAATGACCCATCAGGTCGAATATCCCGAGCACGGGTATGCCAAGCTCCGCCGCGAGCTCCGGCACGCCGCCGGTGTGATCCCCATGGCCATGGGTGATCAGGATATGGGTGGCGCCGGCGACCGCCTCGTCGCGGCGGTCCTGCGGAAAGGAGGGGTTTCCCTCGAACCAGGGATCGACGAGCAGCACCTGCCCGGCGATCTCGATGCGGAAGCTGGCGTGGCCGAGCCAGGTGATGTCCATGCGCAAAACTCCTTGGATCATGTCCTTTCACGGAGGCTAGCGGGGCGGGGCGTGGATGGAAAGCGGGGCAGGAATGGAAAGCGGGGCGCGCGTGACTTGAAGCCGGAGGGGCGGGACGCTAAAGCCTCGCCTTGACCCAGATTCCGGAGGGGGCCCCATGTCGATCGACACCGAAACCGCCGCCAAGGTGGCCAAGCTCGCGCGGATCCGCGTCGAGCCCGACGCGCTGCCGGCCTTGGCCGCAGAGTTCAATACCATCCTCGGCTTCATCGAGCAGCTCGGCGAGGTCGATGTCGAGGGCGTCGAGCCGATGACGGGCGTGACGGCGCAGCGTCTCAAGCGCCGCGAGGATGTCGTGACGGATGGCGATCAGCAGGACCGGGTCCTTGCCAATGCGCCCGATGCCCGCGAGGGGTTCTTTGCCGTGCCGAAGGTGGTGGAATGATGGATGATCTGAACAGGTTGACGATCGCGGCCGCCCGGGACGGGCTGCGCGACAAGAGCTTCACCAGCGCCGAGCTGACCGAGGCGTGCCTCGGGGCGATCGACGGCGCGGACGCGCTGCGCGCCTTCGTGCACAAGACCCCAGAGATCGCCCGCGCGCAGGCCGCGCAGGCCGATGCGCAGATCGCGCAGGGCGCCGCCGCCGACCTGTGCGGCGTTCCGATCGGGATCAAGGATCTCTTCTGCACCGAGGGCGTGGCCTCTCAGGCGGCGAGCCGGATCCTCGACGGCTTCGTGCCGCAATACGAATCGAGCGTGACCGCGCAGCTTCGCGGACAGGGCGCGGTGATGCTCGGCAAGCTGAACATGGACGAATTCGCCATGGGCTCGTCCAACGAGACCTCGGTCTACGGCGCGGCGGTGAACCCGTGGCGCCGGGCCGGCAGCGACACCCCGCTCACCCCGGGGGGGAGTTCGGGCGGCTCGGCGGCCGCCGTGGCGGCCGATCTGTGCCTCGCCGCGACCGGCACCGATACGGGCGGCTCGATCCGCCAGCCCGCCGCCTTCACCGGGATCACCGGGCTCAAGCCGACCTACGGGCGCTGCTCGCGCTGGGGCATCATCGCCTTCGCCTCCTCGCTCGACCAGGCCGGGCCGATGACCCGCGACGTGCGCGATGCCGCGATCATGCTGGGCGCGATGGCCGGGCATGATCCGCGCGACAGCACCAGCGTCGACATACCCGTCCCCGATTTCGAGGCGGCGCTGACCGGCGATGTCCGTGGCAAGCGGATCGGCATTCCCAACGAGTACCGCATCGAGGGCATGCCGGACGAGATCGCCAAGCTGTGGGAGGAGGGCACGTCGATGCTGCGCGAGGCCGGCGCGGAAATTGTCGAGATCTCACTGCCGCACACGAAATACGCGCTTCCCGCCTATTACGTGATCGCCCCCGCCGAGGCGTCCTCCAACCTGGCGCGCTACGACGGTGTGCGTTTCGGCCACCGTGCCGCGCTCGATGCGGGCGACGGGATCACCGAGATGTACGAGAAGACCCGCGCAGAAGGGTTCGGCGCCGAGGTGCAGCGCCGCGTGATGGTCGGGACATACGTGCTCTCGGCGGGCTTCTACGACGCCTATTACAACCGGGCACGCAAGGTGCGCGCGCTCATCAAGAAGGATTTCGACGATGTCTTCGCCGCCGGCGTCGACGCGATCCTGACCCCTGCCACGCCCTCGGCCGCGTTCGGGCTGGGCGAGATGAGCGACGCGGATCCGGTGCGCATGTATCTCAACGACGTGTTCACCGTCACGGTGAACCTCGCGGGCCTTCCTGCGATCAGCGTTCCCGCCGGGCGCGACGCGGAGGGGCTTCCGCTGGGGCTGCAACTGATCGGGCGTCCCTTCGAGGAGGGGCCCCTGCTCAACGCCGCATATTCGCTCGAGCGATCGGCGGGTTTTGTGGCCAAGCCTTCCAAATGGTGGTAGAGCCGATATCCTGAGAACGAGAGCAGGCGGAGAATTTGCATGGCGAGATTCGCATGGGTGGCCTTGGCACTTTCCGGGCTCGCGGCCTGTGCCGCGCCGATGCCCGAGAGCGGCCCGACCTATTTCGACCAGTCGCCCGATGCCGGGCGCGGCACCGCGTTCGGGAGCTATGATCCCTATGCCGCCGGCCGTTCAGCCCGTGACGTCGAACTCGAGGGCGACACGCAGGTCCTGCCGTCGCGTCCCGGTGAGCCCGTGATCACCAGCGCCGAACTGGCGGCCGCCGGATTGCCGGCGGGCGGCATCGTCGGGGGCTCCGCCCAGAATCCGGTCGTGCCGAGCATGGCACCGGGCCGCCGCGAAGCCTCGATCGTCGTCGATACCGACAATCCGGGCATCTCGGACGAGCAGGATTTCCAGGCCGTCTCGGGCCGGGTCTCGATCGAGGACGACAAGGAGCGCATCGCCGCGCAACGCGAGGCCTATCGCGTGATCCAGCCCACCGCGCTGCCGCGCCGCTCGGGCGGGGAGGGGCCGAACATCGTAGACTACGCCCTGCGCAGCACCAACAAGGTGGGCGAATCGCTCTACAGCCGGTCGGGCTTCAACGCTCAGTCGAAATTCCTGCGCGGATGCGCCTCCTACGCCTCCTCCGATCTCGCGCAGCAAGCGTTCCTCGCCGAAGGCGGCCCCGAGAAGGACAGGCTCGGCCTTGATCCCGACGGGGACGGATTCGCCTGCTACTGGGATCCCGCGCCCTTCCGCAAGGTCAGGGGCTAGACGCGGGACCGCGTGTGACGGGCTGCCCCTCACCCAATCACGGGCCGCGCCGCAGCATGGCGCGCCCCGATCTCATCGTGCTGCACTACACCGCCATGCGCAGCGCGGATGCCGCGCATGAACGCCTCTGCCAGCCGGAGGCCGAGGTCTCCGCCCATTACCTGATCACCCGCGAGGGCGCCTTGCGCAGTCTCGTGCCGGAAGCCCGCCGGGCCTGGCATGCGGGAGCGGGACGCTGGGGCGCGGTGGTGGATGTCAATTCCGCCTCGATCGGCATCGAACTCGACAATGACGGTGCCGGTCCCTTCGCCGCCCCCTTGATGCGCTGTCTCGAGCGGCTCTTGTCGGATGTCATGGCCCGCCACGACATCCCGCCCGAGCGCGTCATCGGGCATTCGGATTGCGCACCGCTGCGCAAGGTCGATCCGGGGCCACGCTTCGACTGGCGGCGCCTCGCGCTGGGCGGCTACGCGATCTGGCCAGGTATCGACGGGGCGCCCGAACTCGGCCCCGCGCCCCGCTCCGCGCTGAGCGATGCGCGTTTCGCGGCGCTGTGCGTCGCGGCGGGCTATGCGCCCGGAATGGCGGCGCAGGTCTACCTCTGCGCGCTGCGGCTGCGCCTCGCGCCCTGGGCGCGGGGCGCCCGCGGGCCCGCCGACGATCGCCGCGCGCTCTGGCTGGCGGAACATTTCCCCGTTGACGCCCGTGCCGGCACCGCCTAACCGGGCGCTGCGCGGAGGGCCGGATGGCCGCACCTTTCGGGGTGAGGAAAGTCCGGACTCCAGGAGACGACGGTGCCGGGTAACGCCCGGGCGGGGCAACCCGACGGAAAGCGCCACAGAAAAGAGACCGCCACGGCTCCGGCCGCGGCAAGGGTGAAACGGTGGGGTAAGAGCCCACCGCGGGGCTGGCAACAGCGCCGGCAAGGCAAGCCCCACCGGGAGCAATGCCGAATAGGGGTTCCACGGGCTTGTCCCAGAGCTGTCTGCGCTCAGGAACCCGGGTAGGCAGCTAGATCCGGCCGGCAACGGCCGGGGCAGAGGAATGGTCATCGAACCGCCGTCAGGCGGGGAACAAAATCCGGCTTACAGGCCCTCCGCGCATTACGGGGCTCCCATTGCCATCCTTCCCTGTCGGTTTGCCGGTTGACAGGGCCGGGCAAGCGCTTAAAAGGCGAGGCTCAGGAATTCACGGGCCGGCGCCCGGGTTGTCGAGACATGCGCCGCCGCCCAGTCGAGGAGAGACATCATGGCGAAGCCAACGACGATCAAAATCCGCCTCAACTCGACGGCGGATACGGGCCACTTCTACGTCACCAAGAAGAACGCGCGCACGATGACGGAGAAGATGACCATCCGCAAATACGACCCCGTCGCGCGCAAGCATGTCGAGTACAAGGAAGGCAAGATCAAGTAAGGCGCCCCGGGGGCGGTCCGCGCGGATCGCCTCTCCCGGATCATCAAATCCGGATCGCCTTGCCCGGATCGCCAGACCCTGCATCTCCCCAAGGGCCGCCCGGAACATCCGGCGCGGCCCTTTCGGTGTCCAGAAGGGAGGGCTTGGCGATCGGCCCCGTGTGGCCCCGCTCGGCCCCGTGCGGCTCAGGCGGCGAGAAGCAGGAGGGCGTAGCCTGCCCCGCCCGCCACGAAAGGCAGGAAGCGGCTCTCGCGCTCCTCCGGCAGTTCCTCCTTGAGCACGTTGAGCACGACGCCGCCCGCGAGGAAGGCGAAGAGCATTCCGATCCACAGCTCAGGCAGATGCGTCAGCATCCCGAGCGTCCATCCTCCCAGCACGGCCGCCGCGAGAACCCAGCGCGCGACGTGGTCGTAGCGCGCCTTGTGATCGTCCCTGAGGCCGAAATCACTGGTCACGAAATGCAGCGCCATGGCGACCCCGTAGACGAGCAGCGGGACGATGCCGGGGGTCTCGCGATGCACCAGAAGATAGCCGATGATCACGTTGTAGACCGCGAAACTGCCGATATGGAGCCAGAACGCCCCGGCCCCCGGTGCGCCGTCATGGCTGCGGCGCGGGGCGGTCTTCATCCAGCGCTCCAGCCCGTAGAAGGCCGCGAGGCCGATCAGTGCGAGCGTGTAGACGGCCTCCTCGGCATGCAGCTCGTCAAGCTCGAGCGTTTCGGCGAAGGTCGAGGCGTTGGCGCTCAACTCCGGCAGGATATGCAGGAAGACATAGGCGACGGCGACACCTCCGGCGGCGGAAAGCCATCGCGATCGCGGCGTGTGTTCCAGAAAGCGCAGCATGCCGATGAAGATATGGACGAGAGCGAAGAGAAGGGCGAAGGTCAGGCTGAGAACTGTCATGCGGGGCAAACTGTCTGTCCCGCCACCCGGTTCCCGACCCCGCGAACGCGAAAAAGGGCCGGCAATGCCGACCCTTTCCCTTGTAGCGACTGGCCTGTGCTGGACCGCGTTACTCGCGGTTGCCCATGAACTGCAGCAGGAACATGAACATGTTGATGAAATCGAGATAGAGGTTCAGCGCCCCCATGATCGCCGACTTGGCGAGCCATTCATCGTCCATGCGCGCGGCATGCTGGATGTAGTCGTTCTTGATCCGCTGCGTGTCATAGGCGGTCAGGCCCGCGAAGATCAGCACGCCGAGGATCGAGATGGCGAACATCATCGCCGGGGAGGCGAGGAAGATGTTCACGATCGAGGCGACCACGAGGCCGATGACGCCCATGATCAGGAAGGAGCCCCATCCGGAGATGTCCTTCTTGGTGGTGTAGCCCCAGAGCGACAGGCCCGCGAAGGCAATCGAGGTCACCAGGAAGGTCTGCGCGATCGAGTAGCCGGTGAAGGCCGCGAAGATCCATGCCATCGACAGGCCCATCACGGCGGCGAAGGCATAGAAGAAAAGCTGTGCCCCGGATGCGGAGAGCCGGTTGATCGCGGCGCCGAAGGCAAAGACCATGATCAGCGGCGCGAACATCGCCACCCAGCCCAGGATGTTGGGCTGCAGCGTCGCGGGATCGCGGAAGATGGCCAGCAGGGCGGGCGTGGACCCGACGGCCCAGGCCACGCCGGCCGTGACCAGCATGCCCACCGACATGGTGCCGTAGACCTTGTTCATATGGGCCCGAAGGCCCTCGTCGATCGCAGCCGAGCGGGCGCCGGTACCGGCACGGATCGTCTGATAGTCAGCCATTAGTCGCCTCCTTGAAACCATCGGCTGTGCCCGACCAGCGGGCATCGCCTCTTTGCTAGGGAATATCGTGAACTCCCCGGCATTATTCAAGATCCGCAGGCATCATGTCATCAGCAAAAGACCGAGCGCGACACCATGACAGGGCAGGGGGGCGATGCCCCGCGCCATCTGGCGGGGCATGGGGGCTCAGAGCGGCAGGTCCCAGAAGGGGCGGCGGGCCTCGTGCCGGGCCTGTGCCCGGTTGAGCCCCAGATCGGCGAGCCGGTCGGCGGGGAGGGCGGCGAGCTGACGCCGCTGGCGCGCCACACTGGCCGATTGGCTCAGAAGGCCGAGCAGGACGGTCAGGGAGGGCGTGCGAAGGGACAGCGTGCGAAGGAACGGGGCGCGGGGCGCGGTGGTAAGGCTCATGTCATTTTCCGAATCGTGATGCGTTGTCTGAATTTCATTCGTTTCGACGATCCTCTTGCCTTGCCTAGGTGAATAGGTAAAACGAATGCTTGATGCCTCGACGATCAAGGTTTGTGATATGACGCGAAATCTCGACATGACCGCCCTGCGCTCTTTCGTGGCTGTTGCCGATACGGGCGGCGTCACGCGGGCGGCCGGCTTCCTGAACCTGACCCAATCGGCGGTCTCGATGCAGCTCAAGCGTCTCGAGGACAACCTCGGGATCAGCCTGCTCGACCGCACCGCGCGGGCGGTGGCGCTGACGACGGCGGGCGAGCAGCTGCTCAGCTACGCGCGCCGGATGCTGGTGCTCAACGACGAGGTCATGACGCGGATGACCGATACCGCCTTCGAGGGCGAGGTGGTGCTCGGCGTGCCGAGCGACATCGTCTACCCGGCCATCCCGCGCATCCTGAACCGTTTTGCGGTGGAGTTTCCACGGATGCGGGTGCAGCTTGTCTCCTCGAACACGAACCGCCTCAAGGCAATGTTCGCGCGCGGGGAATGCGACTTCATCCTGACGACCGAGGGCGGCTGCGGGCCCGGGGGGCGCACCCTCGTCACCCTGCCCCTCGTCTGGGTGGGGGCGCGAGGCGGCAATGCGCACAAGGCCCGCCCGCTCAGGCTCGCCTTCGGCACGCATTGCATCTTTCGCCGGGGCGCGCAGTTGGCGCTCGACGAGGCGGACATCCCCTGGGAGACGGCGGCGCAATCCGATACGGATCGTGCGATCGAGGCGACGGTGGTGGCCGATCTTGCGGTGACCGCGCTCCTCGAGGGAACCGAGCCGCGCTATACCGAGCCCGTGCCGGCTGCGGCGGGCCTGCCGGCGCTGATCAACCAGAACATCAACCTTTACCGCGCGGGCGGCGCCCGGGGGCCGGCGGCCGATGCCTTTGCCGACCTGGTCGCGCAGCAATACGCGCTGTGCGGGTGAGGGCGGGCGGCGTCATTCAGTCCCGCAGGTGACGACGACCTTGCCGACCGCCCGCCGGCTGCGCAGCAACTCGAGCCCCTCGCCGGCCCGCGCCAGGGGCAGGACATCGCCGACATGCGGGCGCAGGCGATCCTGCGCATACCATTCGAAGAGGGTCGCGAGGCTGCCGTCGAGCAGCGCGGGCGCGAAGGTCGCGTAGCCGCCCCAGTAGAAGCCTTCGACGGTCACGTTCTTGACCAGCAGGTGGTTCGCCTTGATCTGCGGCACGGTGCCGCTGGCAAAGCCGATCGCCAGTATGCGGGCCTCCGGCCGGCAGGCGCGCAGGGCCGCATCGAAAAGGGCGCCGCCCACCGGGTCGTAGACGACATCCGCCCCGCCAAGCGCCAGGACCGCTTCGCGCAGATCCTCGGTCTCGCTCTCGATCAGGTGATCCGCCCCGGCACGGCGGGCGATCTCGAGCTTGTCACGGCCGCGGGCACAGGCGATGACGCGCGCGCCCAGCGCCTTGCCGACCTCCACTGCCGTCAGGCCCACGCCGCCCGCCGCCCCGAGCACCAGCAGCGTCTCGCCGGGCGCCAGCCGGGCGCGCCGCGTCAGGGCGAGATGCGAGGTTCCATAGGCGACCATGAAGCCGGCGGCATCGGTGAAGGGCATGCCAGCGGGCAGGGGAATGCAGCGTTCGGCGGGGACATTCGCGCGCTCTGCGAGCCCGCCCGCTCCGGCAAAGACGGCGACCCGGGACCCGATCGGTGGGGCCTCGGCGCCCGGACCATGCGCGATCACGGTCCCGGCGAATTCCATGCCCAGCGTGACGGGCAGGGGGCGGCGCTCCTGGTACTGTCCCTTGCTTTGCAGCAAATCGGCGAAATTCAGCCCGCATGCCTCGACTGCAAGCTGAACCTCGCCGATGGCCGGCGCGTCGATAGCGATATCATGCAACCTTGGCGGTGCGTCATGCGCTGTGACCTGGAAGGCTTTCATGCGAGTTTACTCCGCTTTTACGGCAATGCTGATCATGAATTGCCTGATTGGCAAGCGCGCCGCTACAAATTAACACTGTTCGAAAGCCTTGATTTACCTTCGGGGAATGCCATCATAGCGTGTATACAATGACGCCTTATGGGTGAGTAAGACGAACCTGACGATAAGTTTAGGTTGCACTGCGAGGGGTCGAGTCCGCATCTTCAGCGGCACTGAACAGGAAGCGTATGATGAAACATCCAGTGGACGTTCATGTCGGCAAGCGCGTGCGTCACCGCCGTTGGACTATCGGCATGACCCAGCAGCAACTGGCAGAACGTGTCGGAATCAAATTCCAGCAGATCCAGAAATACGAGACCGGGACGAACCGCGTCAGCGCCTCGCGCCTGTGGGACATCGCCGAGGCGCTCGATGTTCCGGTCGCCTTCTTCTTCGAGGGGATGGAGGACAAGGCCGTGGCCACCGACGAGAGGGGGCTGCCGAAAGACATCCTCGCCGACAAGGAGGCGCTCGAGCTCGTCCGCTCCTATTACGCGATCCCCGAGGCCCAGAGACGGCGCCTCTTCGAGCTTGCGCGGGTGCTCAGCGACGTCGCCTGACCCGGTCCTCGGCATGGCCCGTCCGCATGGGCTGTTCCGGCGAGGCGGGCATGCCAGGGCGTGACGGGTGCCGCCGGCCATCGCGCGCCGCCGGCTTGACCCGGCGGGCGGGCGATCCTAGCAGTGGCGGCCAGAAGCAGGCCATCGAAGGGGACCCCGTGCGCCAGATCGACACCGACACGCTCGCCGATCTCGAGGCGGTGGCCCACGCGGTGGCCGATGCTGCCCGCCCCGCCACCTTGCGCCATTTCAGAAGCGACGCGCTCGACGTGTCCAACAAGCGCGTCGGCGGGTTCGACCCGGTGACCGAGGGCGACCGCGCGGCGGAGACGGCCATGCGGGCGGTGCTGGGCGAGTGGCGCCCGCAGGATGCGATCCTTGGCGAGGAATTCGGCCACAGCGACGGGCAGAGCGGATTGTGCTGGGTACTCGATCCGATCGACGGCACCCGCGCCTATCTGTGCGGGGCGCCGACCTGGGGGGTGCTGGTCGCGGTGGGCGGTGACGAGGGACCGGTGCTCGGCCTGATCGACCAGCCCTTCACGAAGGAGCGGTTCTTCGGCGGTCCGGGCGGTGCCTTCTGGGATGGGCCGCTCGGGCGGCGGCGTCTGCGCACGCGTCCTCCGCGCGGCCTGGACGAGGCGATCGTCCTGAGCACCTTTCCCGAGATCGGCACGGAGGAGGAGCATGCGGCCTTCACCGCCGTCTCGCGCGCGGCGAAGCTCACGCGCTACGGGCTCGACTGCTACGGCTACGCGCTGCTTGCGGCGGGGCAGGTCGACCTGGTGATCGAGGCGGGGCTGCAATCCTACGACATTCATGGGCCGATGGCCGTGATCGAGGCGGCCGGCGGCGTCGTCACGACCTGGGATGGCGGCCCCGCGCGTCACGGCGGGCGCATCGTCGCGGCGGCCAATCTTGAGATCCACGCCGCCGCCTGCGCACGCCTGGCGGGGGGGTGAACCCGGCCCTCGAAGCTGCGCCGCTCGGCGGCCGCGGCGCCGTCCTGCTGCGCGGTGCGGCGCTGATCGTGACGATGGACGCGCAGCGGCGCGAGATCGTGGATGGCGACATCGTGATCCACGGCGGATGCATCGTCCATGTCGGCGCGCCGGTGCCGGTCGCGTCCGGCACGCAGGTGATCGATGCCCGTGGATGCCTCGTCACGCCCGGCCTCGTGAACACCCATCACCATCTTTACCAGAGCATGACCCGCGCCGTTCCGGGCGCGCAGGACGCGTTGCTTTTCGGCTGGCTGGAGACGCTCTACCCGATCTGGGCACGGATGGGGCCCGCGGAGATGCGTGTCTCGGCGATGGCCGGCCTTGCCGAGCTGGCCCTGTCGGGCTGCAGCACCAGTTCGGATCACCTCTACCTCTATCCCAACGGCGCAAGGCTCGACGACACGATCGAGGCGGCGCGCGAGATCGGGTTGCGCTTCCATCCCACCCGGGGCGCGATGTCGATCGGGCGCAGCGCCGGCGGTCTTCCTCCCGACAGCCTCGTGGAGCGCGAAGCGGCGATCCTCGAGGATTGCATCAGGGTGATCGACGCCTTCCATGACAGCGCCGAGGGCGCGATGCTGCGGGTCGGGATTGCCCCGTGCTCGCCCTTCTCGGTCAGCCGCGAGCTGATGCGCGACGCGGCCATCCTGGCGCGCGACAAGGGGGTGCGGCTGCACACGCATTTGGCCGAGAACGAGGAGGATGTCGCTTATTCCCTCGAAAGGTTCGGGTGCCGTCCGGGGCAATACGCGCAGGATCTCGGCTGGACAGGGCCCGATGTGTGGCACGCGCATTGCGTCAGGCTCGACCCTGCGGAGATCGCCCTTTTCGCCCGGACCGGGACATGCGTCGCCCATTGCCCCTGTTCCAATTGCCGGCTGGGATCGGGCATCGCGCCGGTGCGGGCCATGCGCGATGCGGGGATCGGCGTGGGCCTGGGCGTCGACGGCTCGGCGAGCAACGATCAGGGCAACCTGCTTGCCGAGGCGCGCCAGGCGATGCTGCTGCAGCGGGCCGTGTCCGGCGCCGCCGCGATGAGCGCGCGGGAAGCGCTCGAGATCGCGACCCTCGGCGGCGCCGCCGCGCTGGGCCGGACCGATATCGGACGGATCGAGGCGGGCGCGCGGGGCGACGTCGCGGTCTGGGACATGCAGGGCATCGAGGCGGCGGGGAGCTGGGACCTGGCGGCGCTGCTGCTGGCCGGACCCATGCGGGTGCGCGACCTGCTGGTGGAAGGGCGCCCGATCGTGGCCGAGGGCACCCTTGTCAGCACCCCGCTCGCGCCGATCATCGACGCGCAGCGCCGCATGGCGCGGGCCCTCGCGGGCTAGGCCGCGCGGTATATCAACGAGGCTCGGGAACCGTGCCCCCCGGCGCGCGCGTTTGACAGGGAAGACCGGTCCGAGGCCCCGTGCCGCGGCACGGCATCCCGTTTCCAATCGCGATTCCGATGGAGAAAAGACATGTCAGGCAAGACCCGTAACCAGTGGGAAATGCGCGATCCGCGCGACCAGTATCCCCAACCCCCCTTTCCCGAGCAGCCGCAGCCCAAGCCCGGCGAGGCCCGCCGGATGGAGCCGCAGCCCGATCACGGCGAGGAAAGCTATGTCGGCCTCGGCCGTCTGAAGGGCCGGCACGCGCTCATCACCGGGGGCGATAGCGGGATCGGCCGCGCCGCGGCCATCGCCTATGTGCGCGAAGGCGCCAGCGTGGTGATCAACTACCTGCCCGACGAGCAGGCCGATGCCGACGAGGTGATCGAGCTTCTGCGCAAGGAGGGCGGCACGATCCATGCCATGCCCGGCGATCTGAAGGACGAGGCGTTCTGCGAGAAGCTGGTGGCCGACAGCGCCGAGAAGCTCGGCGGGCTCGACATCGTGGTGAACAACGCCGGCAAGCAGGTCAGCCAGCCCTCGATCCTCGACATCACCACCGAGCAGTTCGTCGACACGTTCCGCACCAATGTCTTCGCGATGTTCTGGATCTGCAAGGCGGCGCTGCCGCTGATGCCGCCCGGCGGCAGCATCATCAACGTCTCCTCGGTGCAGGGCTACAAGCCATCGGCGAACCTGCTCGACTACGCTTCGACGAAGGGCGCGATCCTGAACTTCACCAAGGCATTGGCGGAGCAGGCGATCGAGCACGGCGTGCGCGTCAACGCGGTCGCGCCGGGTCCCTTCTGGACGGTGCTCCAGCCCTCCGGCGGCCAGCCGCAGGAGAAGGTCCAGCATTTCGGCGAGGGCCATCCGATGGGTCGGCCCGGGCAGCCTGCCGAGATCGCCTCGGCCTTCGTGTTCCTGGCCAGCCAGGAAGGCGGTTACATGGTCGGGGAGACGATCGGCGTGGCGGGCGGAAACCCCGCCGAATGAGTGCGGGCGGCACCATGCGCCGCGCGGCAGGCCTCGGCCTTGCCCTGCTCGCCGCCGGCTGCGCCGCACCGTCCGTGCGGACAACGGCGCCGGGCATGGCGCCGGTGGCCGTGCAGCCGGCCACGGCGCGCGACGATGCCGCCCCGGCCCTCGCCGCCATCCGCCGCGCGGCCGGGCACGGTGCCCTGCGCCGCGACGACCGGCTCGACGCGGCCGCCCGGGGCCATGCGCTCTACATGCAGCGCAGCGGGCGCATGGGTCATGACGGGCAGGGCGGCAGCGGCCCGATGGAGCGGGTGAGGGGGCAGGGGCTGCTGGCCTGCTTTGCCGCCGAGAACGTCGCCGAGGGCTATGGCGACCTGCCGCGCGTCTTGCGGGCCTGGATGGCCTCGCCGGGACACCGGGCCAACATTCTCGACCCCCGCGCGACGCTGTTCGGCATGGCACGGGCGGGTGATTACTGGACGATGCTGACCGCCGCGCCCTGCCCGCAAGGGGCGGTCCTCTCGCCGACGGACGGAGCGGTCATCCTGCCCCGGCGCTAGGTCTTCCGATCCGGAGCCGCGGCGCCCGCATCGTGCCGGGTGCCGCCCACCCAGACACCGGCGATCGCGCGGTCGTCGCCCATCATGATGGTCGGAAAGAGCGCCTCCCACGGATCCTCGGCGCGGCGTGCGCGCTGGGCGATCGCCGGGGTGGAGGCGAGGTCGAGCGCCACGATATCCGCCATGCTGCCCGCCGCGAGCGTGCCGATCTCCGCTTCCGCGCGCAATGCCCGCGCCGAGCCTTCGGTCGCCAGCCACAGGAGCTGCGCGGGGTGGAGCGCGGTGCCGGCAAGCTGCCCGATCTCGTAGGCGGCGGCCATGCTGCGCAGCATCGAGAAGGACGAGCCGCCGCCGGTATCGGTGGCGAGCGCCAGTCTCTGCCCCTCCCGTGCCCGCGCCGCCAGATCGAAGATCCCCGAGCCGATGAACGTGTTCGATGTCGGGCAATGGACGAGGGCCGCGCCGGTCTCGCGCAGCCTGTCGCGCTCGCGCGGCTCGAGATGGATCGCGTGGCCATAGAGCCCGTTCGCCCCCAGGAGCCCGTGCATCTCGTAGGTGTCGAGATAATCGCGCGCCTCGGGGTAGAGCTGGCGCACCCAGGCCACCTCGTCGACCTGCTCGCTCAGATGCGTCTGCATCAGGCAGTCGGTATGCGCGGCCCAGAGCGCGCCCAGCGCCTCGAGCTGCGCGCCGCTCGAGGTGGGCGAGAAGCGCGGGGTGATGGCATAGCGCGCGCGTCCCTTGCCGTGCCAGCGCATCAGCAAGGCGAGGCTGTCGTCATAAGCCGATTGCGCGCTGTCGCGCAGGGTCTCGGGGGCGTTGCGATCCATGCAGGTCTTGCCCGCCACCACGGCCATGCCGCGCGCCTCGGCCGCCTCGAAGAAGGCGTCGACGCTGGCGGGATGGATGGTGCAGAAACTGGTGAGGCTGGTCGTGCCATGCGCAAGGGCGAGATCCAGCGTGCGGCCGGCGATCTCGGCGGCATAGGCGGGATCGGCGAATTTGGCCTCCTCGGGGAAAGTGTAGGTCTCGAGCCAGTCGATGAGCCGCTTGCCCCAGCTCGCGATCATCGCCGTCTGCGGGTAATGCATATGCGCGTCGACGAAACCGGGTAGCAGCAGCGCCGCCCCCATGTCCGTGCACCGGGCGCGTGGATGGGCGGCGCGCAGCGCGTCCGCATCACCGGTTTGAACGATGCGGCCGGCCTCGACGGCGATCGCGCCCCTGCGCACATGGCGCGCGGCGGCCCATGGTTCGGGCCCGAAAGGGTCGTCCTCGAAGATCAGCAATTGGCCGAGGATCAGGTCGGTCATTCGGGCGGGCTCCTTCGTGCGGCTGGACGGCGCCACGTTAAAGCGCGCCGCACCGCAGGTAAATCCGGGCTGCCACTGGCAGAGGTCACGGGTGTGACCTATTGTCCGCCAAACATTGCCAAGGAGGCGCGACATGGCCGAGCACGACGTGATCGACGAGCATCTCGAGGACGATCAGGGCGACGCCTACGGGCTCGATGCGCGCACCGTCCGGGCGATCCGCGAGGCCGCCGAGGCGGGGGATGCGGCCGCGCTGACCGCGCTGATGGAGCCGCTGCACCCCGCCGACATCGCCGACGTGCTCGAGCAGATGGACCGCGAGCCGCGCGACCGGCTGATCGCGCTCTACGGGCATGAATTCGACGGCGATATCCTGTCGGAGCTCGAGGAGAGCGTGCGCGAGGAGGTCATCGCCACCCTTGCGCCCGACGTGCTGACAGATGCCGTGCGTGAGCTTGAATCCGATGATGTCGTCGACCTGATCGAGGATCTCGACGAAGCCCAGCGAAGCGAGATCCTGGACGCGCTGGGCGCCGCGGACAGGTTGGCGGTCGAACAGGCGCTCAGCTTCCCCGAATACTCCGCCGGCCGCCTGATGCAGCGCGAGGTGGTCACGGCCCCCGCCCACTGGACGGTGGGGGACGCGATCGACTTCATGCGGGCCAAGGAGGATCTCCCGGACCAGTTCTACCATATCGTCCTCGTCGATCCGCGCCATCAGCCGGTCGCCTACGTGACGCTCGGCAAGGTCATGTCCTCGCGCCGCGACATCGCGCTGATGGACCTGGCGGAGCCGAGTTTCAGGACCATCCCCGTCACCCAGGACGAGGAGGACGTGGCCTACGCCTTCAACCAGTATCACCTGATCTCGGCGCCTGTCGTTGACGAGGACGGGCGCCTCGTCGGGGTCATCACCATCGACGACGCGATGGCGGTGCTCAGCGAGGAAAACGAGGAGGACCTTCTGCGCCTCGCCGGTGTCGGCGACGAGAGCCTGAGCGACAGGACGCTCCAGATCGCCCGGCAACGCTTTCCCTGGCTCTTCGTCAACCTGCTCACCGCGATCCTGGCGAGCATCGTCATCGCCCAGTTCGAGGATGTGCTGGCCGCCATCGTCGCGCTCGCCGTGCTGATGCCGATCGTCGCCTCGATGGGGGGCAATGCCGGCACCCAGTCGCTGACCGTCGCCGTGCGCTCGCTGGCCACGCGCGATCTGACCGGGGCGAACGCGCTGCGGGTCATCCGGCGCGAGATCACGGCCGGGCTCATCAACGGCTGCATCTTCGCGGTGATCATGGGCGTCGTCGGCGTCGTCTGGTTCGGCACGCCGATGCTCGGCATCGTGCTCGGGGCGGCGATGATCATCAACATGGTCGTGGCGGGCCTCGCCGGCATCCTCGTGCCGCTCACCCTCGAGAAGGTCGGCGTCGATCCGGCGCTGGCCTCGGGGGCCTTCGTGACCACGGTCACCGACATCGTCGGCTTCTTCGCCTTCCTGGGGCTCGCCGCGTTGCTCCTGTTATGAGCCGCGAGGAAGAGAAGGCGGCCCTGCGCGCAATCTGCGCCGCCCGCCGCGCCGAGGCCCATGCGGCCGCCCCCGCCGGTGCAGGGGTCGCGGCGCTGGGCACGCTCCTTGCGCGTCAGAAGGGGCGGGTCATGTCGGGCTACCTGCCGATCCGCGACGAGATCGATCCGCGCGGCGCGATGGCGCTGGCCGTCCGGCACAGCGCCGTCGGCGTTCCGGTCATCGAGGCCGCGCGCCGCCCCTTGCGTTTCCGCGAATGGACACCGGACGCGGCGCTGGTCCCAGGCCCGTTCGGGGTGATGATCCCGCAGGCGGGCGAGTGGCTCGTGCCCGAGGTGCTCGTTCTGCCGCTGCTCGCCTTCGATGCGCAGGGCAACCGGCTGGGCTATGGCGGGGGGTATTACGACCGCACCCTGGCGGTCCTGCGACGGGCCGGGCCGGTGATCGCGATCGGCTTTGCCTATGCCGCGCAGCAGGTCGATCGCGTGCCGGCGGAGCCGACCGATCAGCCGCTCGACATGATCGTGACCGAGGCGGGTGTGCTTGTGGCGGGCGCGGCATGAGCGCCGCGGCACCCGCTTGTCATCGGGGGCATCGATGGCTTAGGGCTTCGTCATGAGGCTTCTTTTTCTCGGTGACGTGATGGGCCGCGCGGGGCGCGCCGCCATCACGCGGACATTGCCGGCGCTGCGCGACGAGCTGCGGCTCGATTTCGTCGTGGTCAACGGCGAGAACGCGACCGGTGGCGCGGGACTGTCCGGCGCGCATGCCAGGCTCCTGCTCGATGCGGGGGCCGATGTGCTGACGCTCGGGGACCATGCCTTCGATCAGAAGGACATGCTGCAGGTCTGCGCGAGCGAGCCGCGCATCATCCGGCCGCTGAACTTCTCCAAGTCGGCCCCGGGACGGGGGGCGCATGTCTTCGACGTGCCCGGCGGGCGCAAGATCCTCGTGGCCCAGGTTTTGGGACAGGTCTTCATGAAACGTCCCTTCGACGATCCCTTCTCGGCGATCGACAGGGTGTTGAACGCCGCGCCGCTCGGCCGGCAGGTGAACGCCGCCCTCGTCGACATCCATTGCGAGGCGACATCCGAGAAGATGGGCATGGGGCATTTTTGCGACGGGCGCGCCAGCGTGGTCGTCGGCACGCATACCCATGTGCCCACGGCGGACGCGATGATCCTGCCGGGCGGGACCGCCTTCCAGAGCGATGCGGGCATGTGCGGCGACTACAATTCGGTCATCGGAATGCAGAAGGACGAGCCGCTGCGCCGCTTCGTCACCGGCATGCCGAAGGCGCGCTTCGAGCCCGCGCGGGGAGAGGCGACGCTGTCGGGCCTGCTGGTGGAGACCGATGATGCGACGGGGCGCGCCGTCTCGGTGCGCATGTTCCGCCGCGGCGGACTTCTCGAGCCCGTGGGCGCATGAACCCACCGATGCGCTTGTGCCGGCGGCGCCGCGCGCTAAGCTGTCCAGCGGCGCCCGCGCGGGGTGTGCCGAGTGTTGCCGGGGTGCGATGACGTTTCTGACCTTCGATCCGACCGTCCAGGCCTTGCTCAGCTTCGGCGTTGTCTTTGCCATGTTCGCGCTCTTCGTCTCGGAGATCTATCCCACCGAGGTGGTGGCGATCGGCGGCGCGGCGCTTCTCTTCGCGCTAGGCCTGCTGCCCTATGAGGCGGCGCTCGAGGTGCTGGCCAACCCGGCGCCCTGGACGATCGCGGCGATGTTCCTGATCATGGGGGGGCTGGTGCGCACCGGCGCGCTGCAATGGTTGACGGAACATGCCGAGAAGGGCGCCGATACCGCCCCCGTCATGACGCTCCTGCTGTGCCTTGGCGCGGTGGCGATGGGATCGGCCTTCATGAACAACACGCCCGTCGTGGTGGTGATGATCCCGATCTTCATCCAGCTGGCCAAGCGGATGGGCATCTCGCCGTCCAAGCTCCTGATGCCGCTGAGCTATGCGGCGATCCTTGGCGGAATGCTCACCCTGATCGGCACCTCGACGAACCTGCTGGTGGACGGCGTGGCGCGCAGCGCGGGGCTCGAGCCCTTCTCGATCTTCGAGATCGCCCCGCTCGGCATCGTGCAGGTGGCGATCGGCGGGCTCTACATGGCGCTCATCGGACGCAAGCTCCTGCCGGAGCGCCAGTCGATGGGCCTGATGCTGAGCGATCGCAGCAAGATGAAGTATTTCACCGAGGTCGCCGTGCCCGAGGGCAGTGCCCTGATCGACCAGCCGGTAATGGATGTCGAGCTGTTCCGGCGCGAGGGCGTCCGGGTGATCGACGTCCTGCGCGGCGATGCCTCCTTGCGTCGCGACATGCGTGCCGTGCATCTCGAGGCCGGCGACAGGGTGGTTCTGCGCACCGAGATGGCCGAGCTGCTGAGCCTTCAGCAGAACAAGGACCTGCGCAGCGTCGACAAGCTCAGCTCGGTTGCCACGGAGACGGTCGAGGTCCTGATCACGCCGGGCTGCCGGATGATCGGCCGCTCGCTCGGGGCGATGCGCCTGCGGCGGCGCTATGGCGTCTACCCGCTCGCCGTGCACCGGCGGAACCAGAATATCGGCCGTCAGCTCGACGACCTGGTCGTGCGCGTCGGCGACACGCTGCTGCTCGAGGGCACGCCGGGCGACATCCAGCGGCTTGCCGCCGACATGGAACTGGTCGACGTGGCCCGTCCCACGGTGCAGGCCTATCGCAGGGGCCGCGCCTGGATCGCGATCGGGGCCCTGGCCGGCGTCGTGGTGCTGGCCGCGCTCGGGGTGGCGCCGATCTTCGGCCTCGCGGTCGTGGCGGTCGCGATCATCCTGCTGACGCGCTGCATCGACGCGGACGAGGCGTTCTCCTTCGTCGAGGGACGTCTGCTCGCCCTGATCTTCGCCATGCTCGCGGTCGGGGCGGGGCTGCAGGCCTCGGGCTCCGTGGCGCTTCTGGTCAGTCTCATCGAGCCATGGCTGAGCGGGCTGCCGCCCATCGCGATCATCCTGTGCGTCTATTTCATCGCCTCCACCCTGACCGAGCTCGTCTCGAACAACGCGGTGGGGGTCATCCTGACCCCGATCGCGATCGAGCTGGGCCTGGCGCTCGGTCTCGATCCGCGCCCGCTCGTCGTCACGGTGATGTTCGCCGCCTCGGCGGCCTTCTCGACCCCGATCGGCTACCAGACGAACATGCTCGTCTACGGTCCCGGCGGCTATCGCTTCACCGACTACATGAAGGTGGGCATTCCGCTGAACATCATCCTGGGATTGACGGCGGCGCTCGTCATCCCGCTGATCTGGCCGATCTGATGCGCGGAATGCTCCTTGCCGCGCTGCTGCTGGCGGGATGCGGCACCCTGCCGGACGCGGCCGCCCCCTTGGGGGGTGCCGAGGCGTATCCCGAGGCGGTTCTGCTCTACCGTGACACGGCGACCGTCCGCTTTTCGGACGGGCAGCTCTGCACCGCCGCGCGCCCCGCGCAAAGCCCCGCCGGCGGTTGGAGCGTGCCCCTCGCGGGATGCGGCCACGGTTGGCGCGCCGAGATCGCCCGGCCCGCCGGTTCCGCCCGCCCGCGCGTTCCCCTGCGGGAGGGGGCGGGGGCGCGGCTCGTGCTGACGGCGCCCGGCGGCGCGGCATTCGCCTACGGCGCCGCCATGCCCGAGGCTTGAAGCGCGCGCGCCTTCGTCCTATGAGATGCCGGTCATTCGGAAGACTTGAAAAGGACGAGGCGCGCCATGGCAGGCCATTCAAAATGGGCGAATATCCAGCACCGCAAGGGCCGTCAGGATGCGGCCCGCTCCAAGCTGTTCTCTAAGCTCGCCAAGGAGATCACCGTCGCCGCGAAGATGGGCGATCCCGATCCCGACAAGAACCCCCGGCTGCGCCTCGCGGTCAAGGAGGCCAAGTCGCAATCGGTGCCCAAGGACGTGATCGACCGCGCCATCAAGAAGGCGATCGGTGGCGATGCCGAGAATTACGACGAGATCCGCTACGAGGGCTATGGCCCGAACGGCGTCGCGATCATTGTCGAGGCGATGACCGACAACCGCAACCGCACCGCCAGCAACGTCCGCTCCACCTTCTCCAAGAACGGCGGCAACCTGGGCGAGACCGGATCGGTCAGCTTCATGTTCGATCGCAAGGGGCAGGTGTTCTATCCTGCCGAGGTGGGCGATGCCGACACGGTGATGATGGCCGCGATCGAGGCGGGCGCTGAGGATGTGGAAAGCTCCGAGGAGGGCCATGTCGTCTGGTGCGCCGATACCGATCTGGCCGAGGTGTCCGGCACGCTGGAGGCCGAGCTTGGCGAGAGCGAGAGCACCAAGCTCGTCTGGCGGCCGCAGACTTCGACCGAGCTCGATCTCGAGGGCATGCAGAAGCTGATGAAGCTGATGGAGGCGCTCGAGGATGACGACGACGTGCAGAACGTCACCGCCAATTTCGAGACCACAGACGAGGTGATGGCGCAGCTGTGATCCGAAGGCCCTCCCCCGCCGTGTCTTGCGCCGGGGGGGGATGGGCCGGGCGGGGCGGCGGGCGTGATCCGCCCCCCGCCCGTGTCAGGCGGCGATGGCCGGCGTGCCGTGCCGGGCTGCGAGGCGCATCTGGGGGCGCTCGTGCTCGCCGCCGAAGAGCAGTCCGAGTTCCACCGAGAACACGGTGCCCTCGCCAAGCGTGCTGTCGAACCAGATCCGGCCCCCATGCTGTTCGACGATGACCTTCGAGATGTTCAGCCCGAGGCCACTGCCGCCGAAGGTGCGGGTGTCGGAGCTGTCGGCCTGGCTGAAGCGATCGAAGACGCGGTCGTGGAACTCGGGGGCGATGCCGATGCCCTCGTCGATGACCTTGAGCACGGCCCTGCCGCCGCTCGTCTCGATCGCGACGCGCACCGTGGAATTGTCCGGCGAGAATTTCGCGGCATTCGACATCAGGTTGAAGGCGACCTGTGACAGGCGCTGCGCATCGCCGTTCACCCGCACCTGTGCGGCGGGCGGATCGTAGCTGAAGCGCACCCCGCGCGCGGCGGCGAAATCGGCGTTGTCCTGCACCGCCGCCGCGATCACCGCCCCGAGATCCATCGGCCGGCATTCCATGCTGATCCTGCCCGAGCGCGCCTTCTCGATATCCAGGAGATCGTTCACCATCCGCGTCAGCCGGTCGGCATTTCGACGCGCGATGTTGAGCACTTCGGTCAGCGGTGCCTCGAGCTTGCCCAGCGTGCCGGAACCCGCCAGCGAGAGCGCGCCCTTGATCGAGGTGAGCGGCGTGCGCAGCTCGTGACTGATCACGGCGATGAATTCGTCCTTGGCCAGGCTCGCGGCCTGAGCCGATTGCAGCAGCTGCGTCTTTTCGCGGCGCAGACGTTTCTCGCGCACTGCCTGCCGGGCAAAGAGCGCCGTGAGCAGCAGGGAGCCGAAGGTCGCGATGAGCCCGATCGCGGTGAGGCGGCGCGAGGTCGTGATCATCATGGCATGTGCGCCGTGAATCTCGCGGGAGCGCAGCGCGCTGGCCGCGTCGAGCCGGCGATGAACGGAACGTGCCAAGAGGTGGAACACCTCCCCGAGCGTGGTGATCGCGCCCGCCCGCGGCGGTTGATCGAGAACGAAGCGCGCCTGCTCGACGGCCGTGCCGATCGAGGCCAGCATGGTGGCGTCGATCCCGACCTTGCCATGGCCACCGGGCGGCGGCGCGGCGCGCAGGGCGGCGTTCGCGTAGATATCTTCCAGATGGCGCAACTGCGAGAGCAGCCCTTCGTGGTCGAGACGCTCCAGGCTGCTGCGTGCGAGCGCGCCCGAAAAGGCCGAAAGGGCGTAATCGAGATCGTCCAGCGGCGGGCCCATCTCCTGCAGCGCGCTGTTATGCAGATGCGACATGCGATCCGATAGCAGGACCAGTCCCAGCATCATGCCCATCAAGCTGGTCACCGCGAAGGCCAAAGACGCCTTCAGAAACCTGTTTTGTGTATGAACGAATTCCATCGCATGTCACTCGCATTTGCCTATCTTTCGATCTGTAGGAGGCGAATCCGACAAGATGAGGGCGAAACCCGCGCCGGGTGCGTCTTTCTCGAAAGGGCCTGCGCTAATCGTTGGGATTTCCCGCGGCGAGACACTACACCCGGCTGCATGAATGCTTTCGTCGCCGGTTTCGCCCTCGGTCTTTCCCTCATTCTCGCGATCGGCGCGCAGAACGCCTTCGTCCTGCGGCAGGGATTGAAGCGCGCGCATGTCTTCGTGGTCTGCCTGACCTGCGCGGTGAGCGACGCGGTCCTGATCGCGGCGGGGGTCGGGGGGCTCGGCTGGATCGTCTCCGGCGCGCCATGGCTCATTTCCCTGCTGACCTGGGGCGGGGCGGCCTTCCTCTTCATCTACGGCGCGCGGGCATTCAGGGCGGCACTGCGCGGAGGCGAGCGGCTCGAGGCCGAGGGCAGGGGCGCCGGGTCGGCCCGCGACGCGATCCTCTCGGTGCTCGCGCTGACCTGGCTGAACCCGCATGTCTATCTCGACACTGTGGTCCTGCTGGGCTCGATCGCCAACGGGTATCCCGACGCCCGGCCCGCTTTCGCGGCCGGCGCGATGCTGGCTTCGTTCGTCTTCTTCTTTTCGCTGGGATACGGCGCGATCCTGCTGGCGCCACTTTTCGCGCGGCCCCGCGCCTGGCAACTGCTCGACCTGTTCGTCGGCAGCGTGATGTGGCTCATCGCCGCGAGCTTGCTGCTGGGATAAGTGGCCGCAGCGGAAGTCTCGCGGCCGTCCTCCTTCATCTTCGCTCCAAATACCTCCGCCGGAGGCCCGGATCGCGGCAGACGCGGCCCCCGGGGGCATCGGCGGCCAGCGCGCCAACCCACCTTTCGGAACGGCGCACCGGCACGGGCGGTCAGCTCCGCGGTTCGACCAGGCGGGTGAGGATCGAGGCCCGCGTGACCTGCCCGATCACCTCTCCATCCTCGGCAACCGCCACGGGGGTCGCCTCGTCGCTCAGATGCGCCATCAGATCTTGGATATTGGTCTCCGGGCCGACCTGCTGCACGCAGTTCTCGCCGCCCGGAACCATGACATCGCGCGCGCAGAGCACACCAAGCGGATTCATGTGGGCCACGAAATCGGCGACGTACTCATTCGCGGGGTTCTGGAAGATGTCGCGCGGCGTGCCGTGCTGAACGATCCGCCCGCCCTCCATGATCGCGATGCTGTCACCGAGCTTGAACGCCTCGTCGAGATCGTGGCTGACGAAGACGATGGTCCTGTTGAGCCGCTTTTGCAGATCGATCAGCTCGTCCTGCAGACGCGAGCGGATCAGCGGGTCGAGCGCCGAGAAGGGCTCGTCCATCAGCAGGATCGGGGCTTCCGTCGCGAAGGCGCGCGCCAGCCCGACACGCTGCTGCATGCCGCCGGACAGATCGCCCACCTTGCGGTCGGCCCAGTCCGACAGGCCGACCAGGTCGAGCTGGGTATCCGCGCGCTTCGTCCGTTCCGCACGTTTCGCCCCGCCGAATTCGAGCCCCAGCGCCACGTTCTCGCGCACCGTGCGCCAGGGCAGCAGGCCGAATTGCTGGAACACCATGGAGACCTTGTCGAGGCGCAGTTGGCGCAGCACGCGCTTGCCGGCGCCCGTCACGCTCGTCTCGCCATCGCCCGTATTGATCCGGACCTCGCCGCGCACCACGTCGTTGAGCCCGTTCACCGCGCGCAGCAACGTCGATTTTCCCGATCCCGACAGCCCCATGAGCACGAGGATCTCGCCCGCCGGAACCGCCAGGGTGCAATCATGCACCCCCAGGATCTGTCCGGTCTCCTCCTGGATCTCCGGGCGGCTCTTGCCCTGGTCCATGAGGGGCAGGGCCTGTTCGGGCTTGTCGCCGAAGACGATCGAGACGTTGTCGAAGGTGACGGCGTTTCTCTTCTTCATGGTCTTGCTCATTTCTCGGGGACCCTCAGCATTCTGTCGAGCATGATCGCCACCACGACGATGATGAAGCCACTCTCGAAGCCGAGCGCGGTATTGACCTGGTTGAGTGCCCGCACGACCGGCACGCCGAGGCCGTCGGCGCCCACCAGCGCCGCGATGACCACCATCGACAGCGAGAGCATGATCGTCTGGTTCAGACCTGCCATGATCTGCGGGATCGCGGACGGCAGCTCGACCTTCCACAAAAGCTGCCTGCGGGTCGCCCCGAAGGCCTGCGCCGCCTCGATCAGGGGGCGCGGGGTGGAAGAGATGCCCAGATGGGTCAGGCGGATGGGCGCGGGAAGCACGAAGATCACCGTCGCCAGGAGACCCGGCACCATCCCGATGCCGAAGAAGACGATCGCAGGGATCAGGTAGACGAAGGTCGGCAGCGTCTGCATCAGATCGAGAACCGGCCGCATCCAGGCATAGAGCCTGGGGCGATGCGCCACCGCGATGCCGATCGGCACGCCCACGGCCATGCACACGACGCAGGCCGACAGGACCAGTGTCAGGCTCTCGGTCATCTCCTCCCAGTAGCCCTGGTTGAGGATGAAGAGGAACCCCAGCAGGACGAGCAGGCATGTCTGCCAGCGCCTTTGGAAGACCCAGGTCAGCGCCACGAAAACCGCCACCACGATCAGGGGATGGGGCGTCTGGAAGACCCACAAGATCGCCTCGATCAGTTTCTCCATCGTGTCCGACAGCCAGTCGAAGAAGAAGGCGCCGTTGATCTGGAGCCAGTCGAAGATCACCCGCGCCGTGTCGCCGACGGGGATCTTGCTCTCGGTCAGCCAGTTCATCATGTCGCCCGCCCCGGTGCCGGCCTGCTGCTCTCGCGCATGTGGTGTCCCTTGCTGCTCTGGCCCAGCGGGGCCGTTTCTGCTCGATCGCGCCGGCTTGCCGGTGAAACGGACCCCGCGCGCGCTATGTGTCCCTTTCGGATCGCTTCAATCCGCAAAAGGAGAATTCTCATGCAGTCCCGACGCCACTTCATCGCCACGGCACTCGCCGGAACCGGTGCCATCAGCGTTTTGGCCCTGCGCGCCGACGCCGCGGCACATGGTCCTGACAGTTTTCCCACCCAAAGCGGCGAGATCGTCGTGCACCCGGTCGAGCATGCCTCCATCGTTCTGGAGACCCCGGCCGGGGTGATCTATGTCGACCCCGTGGGCGGCGCCGAGCTTTACGAAAGCTTCCCGCCGGCCGATCTCATCCTCATCACCCACGAGCACGGGGACCATTACGACGCGGCCACGCTCGCCGCGCTCATGGGCGAGGAGACGGCTCTGGTCACGAACCCGGCGGTGCATGACATGCTGTCCGAGGATCTCGCGGCGCGCTCGACGGCGCTCGCCAATGGCGAGGAAGGGCAGGTCGGCGATATGGAGATCCGCGCGATCCCGGCCTACAACACCACCGAGGAGCGCAAGAACTTCCATCCCGAGGGGCGCGACAACGGCTATGTCCTTTCGATCGACGGCCGGCGCGTCTACGTCGCCGGCGACACCGAGGGAACGGACGAGATGAAGGCCCTCACCGATATCGACATCGCCTTCATTCCGATGAACCTGCCATTCACCATGGATGCCGAACAAGCCGCCGTCGCGGTGGGGGCTTTCGCGCCCAAGGTCGTCTACCCTTACCATTACCGTGGCCGGGATGGCGGGACGCAGGACCCCGAGGCGTTCGCCAAGCTGCTTGCCATGTCGAACGGACAGATCGAGGTCAAGTTCGGCTCCTGGTACGAATGATCGATGCCGGCCGGTCCCGCGGCGCTCCGCGGGACCGGCCAAGGTCATATCGCCCGCTCCGCTCAGAGTCCCAGCTCGGCCGAGACGGCCTCCATCGCATCACCGCCATCCTTGGCCGTGACACCTTCGAGCCAGGCTTCGATCGGCTCGGGATTTTCCTTCAGCCAGGTCTGTGCGGCCTCCTGCGGACGCGCGCCGCCATCGAGGATCGCGCCCATCACCTCGTTCTCGAGCTGCAGCGTGAACTCGAGATTGTTCAGCAGCTTGCCGACATTGGGGCATGACTGAACATAGCCGGCCGAAGTGTTGGTGTAGACCGTGGCGCCGCCCAGATCGGGGCCGAAGAAGTCGTCGCCGCCCTCGAGATAGGTCATCTCGTAGGCCGCGTTCATCGGATGCGGCTCCCAGCCGAGAAAGACGACCGGCTCGTCGCGGCGATCGGCGCGGCTGACCTGCGCGAGCATGCCCTGCTCGGAGCTTTCGACGACCTCGAAGCCGCTCAGGCCAAAGGCGTTCTCGTCGATCATCGACTGGATCAGGCGGTTGCCGTCATTGCCCGGCTCGATGCCGTAGATTTCGCCGTCGAGCGCGTCCTTGTGCTCGGCGATATCCTTGAACTCCTCGATTCCCAGCTCGGCGGCGGCCTTGTTGGCGGCAAGCGTGTATTTCGCGCCGGTCAGGTTCGCGCGCACCGTGTCGACGGTGCCGGCCTCGCGGTAGGGTTTGATATCGGCTTCCATGGTCGGCATCCAGTTGCCGAGGAAGACATCGATATCACCCTCTGCGAGCGAGGTGTAGGTCACCGGAACGCTCAGCACCTTCACGTCCGTCTCGTAGCCGAGCGCCTCGAGGATAACGGTGGTCACGGCGGTGGTGGCGGTGATGTCGGTCCAGCCGACATCGGCGAAGGTGACCGTCTCGCAATCGGCGAGCGCCGGGCCGGCGATGGCCGCGAGCGCAAGGGCGGACAGGGTGGTTTTCAGCATGTCGTGATCTCTCCCTTTGTTTTTTGTTGATTGACTGATCAATCAAGATACGTCAAGCCCTCAGCACCGCGAAGGAGGTCATGCGATGCCCAAGGTCGGAATGGAGCCTATCAGGCGCGATGCGCTGGTAAAAGCGACGATCACCGAGATCGGCCGCGCGGGCTCGCTTGACGTGACGGTCGCGCAGATCGCGCGCCGCGCCGGCATGTCGACCGCCCTTGCGCATCATTATTTCGGCGGCAAGGACAAGCTCCTGCTGGCGGCGATGCGCCATATTCTGAGCATCTACGGCGGCGGCGTGCGCGGCAGCCTGCGCGGGCTGACGGCCCCCGAGGAGCGCCTGCGCGCGATCGTCAATGCCAGCTTTGCCCCGGTGAACTTTCGCGGCGAGGTGGTGAGCGCCTGGCTCAACTTCTACGTCCAGGCGCAGCACTCCGCGGAGGCCAGGCGCCTTTTGTGCATCTATCAGCGCCGTCTGCGCTCGAACCTTCTGCACGATCTGCGCAAACGCACGCCCCGCGATGCCGCCGGCATGGCCGAGACGGCCGCGGCGCTGATCGACGGGCTCTACATCCGGGCGGCGCTCGGCGAGGAGATCACCAGCGAGACCGCCGCCATGCGCGTTCTCGACGTGCTGGGGATCCGCTGATGGCATGCCGCGCTCCGATCAACCCGTCCGCCCCCACATGCCGGCCGGATCGCCGGTTTCGGGGCGAATGACCCTTCATTCATCTTCGTCCCAAATACCTCTGCCGGAGGCAACTGCCATGCAAGACCCACAACCGTCCGCCAGCCATTTCATCGATGGCGCCCCCGTCGAGGACGCCGCCGGCGCGTCGATCGACTGCATCTATCCCGCGACCGGCGAGAAAATCGCGACCCTTCATGGCGCGACATCGCAGATCGTGGACCGCGCGCTGGACGCCGCGCATCGCGCGGGGCCCGCCTGGGCCGCGATGAGCGGTACCGAGCGGGGCCGCATTTTGACCCGCGCCGCCCATATCATGCGCGAGCGCAACGCCGAGCTCTCGGAGCTGGAGACGCTCGATACCGGCAAGCCCCTGCAGGAGACGCTGGTCGCCGACGCGACCTCCGGCGCTGACGCGCTCGAATATTTCGGCGGGCTCGCTGCCAGCATCACCGGCACGCATCAGCAGCTCGGCGAGGACTGGGTCTACACGGTTCGTGAGCCGCTCGGCGTCTGCGTGGCCATCGGCGCGTGGAACTACCCGACACAGATCGCGTGCTGGAAGGCCGCCCCGGCGCTGGCCTGCGGCAACACGGTCGTTTTCAAGCCGTCCGAGACGACACCGCTCTGCGCGCTCAAGGTCGCCGAGATCCTGAAGGAGGCCGGCCTGCCGGACGGCGTTTTCAACGTCGTGCAAGGGCATGGCGATGTCGGCGCGGCGCTGGTGGCTGACGATCGCGTCGCCAAGGTATCGCTCACCGGATCGGTGCCCACGGGCCGCAAGGTCTACGCCGCCGCCGCCGAAGGGATCAAGTCGGTCACGATGGAGCTGGGCGGCAAGTCGCCCCTCGTGGTCTTCGACGATGCCGATCTCGACAAGGCGGTGTCGGGCGCGATTCTGGGCAATTTCTACAGCTCCGGACAGATCTGCTCGAACGGCACCCGCGTCTTCGTGCAGGAGGGCATCCGCGAGGCGTTCCTGTCGCGCCTTGGCGAGCGTCTCGAGGGCGTCGTCATGGGCGATCCACTGGATCCGGAGGTCAATTTCGGACCCATGGTCAGCGAGCGGCAGATGGAAATCGTCCTCGGCTTCATTGAGAAGGGCCGCGAGGAGGGTGCCCGGCTCGCCTCGGGGGGGGGGCGCGCGCCGCGCGAGGGCTTCTACATCGAGCCAACCGTCTTTGCCGATGTGACCGACGATATGCTGATCGCCCGCGAGGAGATCTTCGGTCCGGTGCTGTCGGTCCTCTCCTTCGCGACCGAGGAGGAGGCGCTCGCCCGGGCCAACGCGACGCCCTACGGGCTCTCCGCCGGCGTATTCACCTCCGATCTGACACGTGCCCACCGCATGGCCAAGGGGTTCGAGGCGGGAACCTGCTTCATCAACCACTACAACGTCGCTCCCGTCGAGGCGCCCTTCGGCGGTGCCAAGGCCTCCGGCGTCGGGCGCGAGAATTCCCGCGCCGCGATCGAACATTATACCCAGCTCAAGTCGGTCTATGTCGGCATGGGCGATGTGGAGGCACCCTACTGATGCAGGCCGATTATATCATCGTTGGCGCCGGCAGCGCCGGTTGCGCCATGGCTTACCGCCTCTCGGAGGCCGGCGCCTCGGTCATCGTGGTCGAGCATGGCGGCAGCGATGCGGGGCCCTTCATCAACATGCCCGGCGCGCTCAGCTTCCCGATGTCGATGCCCCGCTACGACTGGGGTTACATGTCCGAGCCGGAGGCGCATCTCGGCGGACGGCGCATGGCCTGTCCGCGCGGCAAGGTGATCGGCGGCTCCTCCTCGATCAACGGGATGGTCTACGTGCGCGGCCATGCGCGCGATTACGATAGCTGGCAGGAGATGGGCGCGGCGGGCTGGTCCTTCGCCGACGTGCTGCCCTATTTCAAGCGGCTCGAGAACTGGCACGCGAACGGGCATGGCGGCGATCCCGAATGGCGCGGCAAGAATGGCCCGCTCCATGTCAGCCGGGGGCGCCGCGACAACCCGCTCGTGACCGCGTTCGTCGAGGCGGGCGAGCAGGCCGGCTACGGGCTGACGCATGATTACAACGGGGAGCGGCAGGAAGGCGTCGGACCCTTCGAGGCGACGATCTGGCAGGGACGCCGCTGGTCGGCGGCGAGCGCCTATCTGCGCCCGGCGCTCAAGCGGCCCAATTGCACGCTGGTCAACGGGCTGGTGGAGCGTGTCGTGATCGAGAACGGCCGTGCCACGGGGGTCGAGATCGGCCGCCGCGGGCGCAGGCAGATCCTGAGCGCGAACCGCGAAGTGATCCTCGCAGCCTCCTCGATCAATTCGCCCAAGCTGCTGATGCTGTCGGGGATCGGCCCCGCGGCGGAGTTGCGCCGTCACGGGATCGACGTCGTCGCCGACCGTGCCGGTGTCGGCCGGAACCTGCAGGACCACCTGGAGCTTTACGTCCAGATGGCCGCGAACCAGCCGGTGTCGCTCTACAAGCACTGGTCGCCGCTGGGCAAGGCGCTGGTGGGGGCGCAATGGCTCTTGTCGCGCTCGGGGCCGGGCGCGTCGAACCAGTTCGAGAGCTGCGGCTTCATCCGCAGCGCCGCCGGGGTCGAATATCCCGACATCCAGATCCACTTCCTGCCGCTCGCGGTACGCTACGATGGCAAGATGAGCGCCGAGGGGCACGGCTACCAGGCGCATGTCGGGCCGATGCGCTCACCCTCGCGCGGCGCGGTGACGCTGAAATCCGCGCAGGCCGCCGACGCGCCCGAGATCCGCTTCAACTACATGTCCACCGACAAGGACTGGCAGGATTTCCGCAAGGCAATCCGCCTGACGCGCGAGATCTTCGGCCAGGATGCTCTCGCACACTACACCTCGCACGAGATCCAGCCCGGTGCGCAGGCGCAGGACGATGCCGCGCTCGACGCGGTGATCCGCGAGCATGCCGAAAGCGCCTATCATCCCTGCGGGACGTGCAAGATGGGCGCCGTCGACGATGAGGGCGCGGTGGTCGATCCCGAATGCCGGGTCATCGGGGTCGAGGGGCTGCGTGTCGCCGACAGCTCGATCTTCCCGCAGATCACCAACGGCAACCTCAATGCCCCCTCGATCATGGTGGGCGAGAAGGCGGCCGATCACATCCTCGGCAAGGGGATGCTCGCTCCCGATGCGGCACGGCCCTGGATCCATCCCGAATGGGAGTCTGTGCAGCGCTGAACAGTCGGGCTGCATGGTCATGGCTGGTGCATGGTCATGCGGCCCGCTAGAAAGCGGGGATGAACACCGCTCCCGATCTTCCGCTCGAGACCCGCTCGGGCCTGCCGGAGCCGCTTCGCGTGCTCGTGCGCGAGTTGCCGCGCGAGGGGTGGGAGAGCCATGGTAATTTCGACCAGCTCACCCGCTTCTGGCTCGACCGTCACCTGATGTTTCGTGACCTGCTTGCCAAGCTGCGCGGCGGGTCGGAGGCCTTTCTCGACGGACGGCTCGAGGCCAGGCGCCATGGTCGTGAGACCGGACGCTATGCCGGGTTCCTGCTCAACGAGTTGCACGGCCATCACCAGATCGAGGATGTGCACTATTTCCCCAAACTCGCCGGGCTCGATCCCCGGATCGAGGCGGGCTTCGCGCTGCTGGATGCCGATCATCACGCTCTGGACGGGCATATCCATGCGCTTGCCGGAACCACGAACGCGCTTTTGTCGGCGCTCGACAAGCCGGCCGGCGAGGATGCCGTCCGTGACGCGGCCGGCACCATGCACGAGCACCTCACGGCCTTCGAGGGCTTCATCGACAGGCATCTGACCGATGAGGAAGAACTCGTGGTGCCGACTCTTCTGAAATTTGCACCCAAATTGTGAAATTGCCGCGTAGCACTGAGTACGGTTAACGATTTTTTAACCGAATGCTTCTCTTGTGTATTGGTGATCGCATGTCATGGGCTAAACTCCGTGACATGTTAAAACTCGTTTTCATCGCTGCGATGGGAGCTGCGCTGGCCGCGGTCTTTCTCGGCGGCACCCCCTCGCTGAGCATCTCATCGGGGACCTCATCGGCCGGCACCACGCAAGAGCTGTCGGGCAGGGTGCGTGTCGTCGATGGCGACACGATCGCAGTCGGGCAGGAAAATGTGCGCCTCCTCGGGATCGACGCGGTCGAGAAGGATCAGACCTGCCGGGCGGCCGATGGCGGCAGCTACCCATGCGGTGTCTACGTGACCGACTGGCTGCGGGCGCGGGCCGAAGGCCGGCGGGCAGTCTGCGAGGTCGAGGAGCGCGATCGCTACGGGCGTCACGTGGCGCTGTGCCGGATCGACGGCGATGACATTGCCGCCGAACTTGTCGAGGCAGGGCTTGCCACGGCCTATCGCCGCTACTCCGTGCGCTACGTTCCCGCCGAGGACCGTGCGCGCGAGAACGGGATCGGTTTCTGGGCCGGCAGTTTCGAGCCGCCATCGAGCTATCGGCGCAGCCGTATCGAGGGGGTCGAGCCGCCCGGCGCCTGCAAGATCAAGGGCAACATCTCGGCAAACGGCAAGATCTACCATGTGCCGGGCGCGCGCAGCTACGACCGCACGGGTATCAAGACCGAGGAGGGCGAGCGCTGGTTCTGCACCGAGAGCGAGGCGCGGGCGGCCGGCTGGCGCGCGGCGCGCGGCGGGTCCTGATCCGCAAGGCTCACCGCGGGATCGTGTAGGGCAGGGTGCCGCGCTTGTGCGGATCGACCGTGATGGGGCGCTCAATCGGCGGAACCGAGCGCTGGTGGCAATGCTCGCGCTCGCAGATCCGGCAGGAAATGCCGATCGGCTCGAAAGCCTGCGCGTTCCCGGTATCCAGATCATCGCCATAGACGAGCCGCCCCGCATGGCTCACCTCGCAGCCCAGCCCGATGGCGTAGCGCCGGGTGGGTGCGCGGAAGCTGCCACCGGGCTTGAGGACGTCGCGCGCAAGGCACAGGTAGCGCACGCCATCGGGCGTTTCGGCAAGCTGGCGCACGAAGCGGCCCGGCGTCTCGAAGGCCCGGTGAACATTCCACAGCGGACAGGCGCCGCCATAGCGTGCGAATTGCAGCCGGGTCGCCGAATGGCGCTTGGTGATCGTGCCGGCCTGATCGACCCTGACGAAGAAGAAGGGGATGCCCTTGGCGCCCGGACGCTGCAGGGTGGAGAGACGATGCGCGACCTGCTCGATCGAGGCGCCGAAGCGCCCGGCGAGCTGTTCGAGATCGTGCCTCACCTCCCGCGCCGCATCGTGAAACGCGCCATAGGGCATCAGCGCGGCGCCCGCGAAATAGTTCGCAAGCCCGATCTTGGCGATATCGCGGGCGACATCGCTCTTGAACCGGGCGAGGTCGAGCGTGGCCTCCAGCAGGTCGCCGCGCGTCAGCAGGGCGATCTGGTGCAGCATCTGGAACCGCCGGGTCGCGGGCGACGCGCCGGCCGAAAGGGTGAGGTGCCCACTGGCCGGATCGAAGCTGCGCAGCGGCGCATCGGGCGTGATCTCCAGCGCGACGCCGTGATCGGCCAGGACCGCGCGTGCCGTCTCCTCAAGCGGGCCACGGCTGGCGAAATGCTCCGCCGCCCGGTCGACGGCATCAATGTAGTTGTCGCAGTAGTGAAAGAAGTCGCGCACCTCCTCCCAGGGAGACGGCTGAATACGGGCGCTGTCGCGTCCCAGCGCATCGTCGAGAGAGGCCAGCCGTTCCTGTCCCTGCCTGTAGGCGCGGTGCAATTCGAGAAAGGCGCGCGCGAGGGTCGGCGCGTTGGACGCGGCAAGGCGCAGATCGCCCATGGGCGGGATGTCGGCGCCGAAGACCGGGTCGGCCAGCGCCTCGCGCATGTCCGAAACCATCCGCTCCGAATCCCCCGAGGACAGCTCGGCCACGTCGAGACCGAATTCCTGTGCCAGCGCGAGGACCACGCCCGTCGACAGGGGACGGTGATTGTTCTCCATCTGGCTCAGATAGGGCAGCGAGATGCCCAGCCGGTCAGCGAAGGCCTTCTGCGTCACCCCGACCCGCAGCCGTGTCTCGCGCAGCTTGACGCCGGCGTAATGCTTCCTGACTGCCATCGGCCGCTCCTCGCAGGGCGCCGAAGCGGCGCGGGGCTTTGCAAAGCATCTCTACCCTTTGCAAAGCGCGGACCGCAAGCCGGCTCAGCTCTCCAGGCTGCGCTCGCGGTGAATGGTATAGAGGATCGAGAGCACCGCCAGGAGGGAGGTCGCCGCCATGATCGCGATCAACGGCAGCGCGCCCGTTCCGGGCGTCAGAAGGGCGCCCGCCAGCGCGGAGAGCGCCGCGCCGCCGCCGATCATCATCGCCCCGCCAAGCCCGCTTGCCGTTCCCGCGAGGTGCGGGCGCACCGACAGCATGCCCGAGGTCGCGTTCGGCAGCACCATTCCGTTGCCAAGCCCCACGAAGGTCATGAAGCCGAAGAAGACCCCGACGCTGCCATGCCCGGCGAGGAAGATCGCCATGGAGACCCAGAGCCCGAATGCCGACAGGATCGCGCCCCACAGGATCATCGCGTTGATGCCGAAGCGGACCGAGTAGCGGCCGGAGATATAATTGCCGGCCATGTAGCCGATGGCCGGGGCGCCGAAATAGATGCCGAGCGCGGAGGGCGTGAGGCCGAAGACCTCGCTTCCCACGAAGGGCGCTCCGCCAAGATAGGCGAAGAAGGCGCCGCTGGCGAAGGCCGCCGCCGCGCAATAGCCCCAGAACCGCCGCGAGCGCAGGAGTTCGGGATATTCGGCAACCTGGGCGCGGAAGCTGACGGGGCGCGCGACCATCGTCTCGCCAAGGTCGCGCCAGCAGATGTAGCCGATGATCGCCCCGAGGGCGGCCAGCGACCAGAAGCTGGCCTTCCAGCCGAAGATGCCGTCGAGCACGCCGCCGAGCGCCGGGGCCAGCATCGGCGCCACGGACATGCCCATCGTCACGTAGCCGATCATCGAGGCGGCCTGATCCTGCGGAACCATGTCGCGCACCACGGCGCGGCTGAGCACCAGGCCGCCCACGACGACGGCCTGCACCATTCGGAAGGCGAGGAAGATCTCGATATTGGGTGCGAGGACGCAGCCGATACTGGCAAGGGTGAAGATCGCGAGGGTCCACAGAACGACGGGCCTGCGTCCGTAGCGGTCCGAGATCGGGCCGACGATCACCTGCAGGAGCGCGTTCACTCCGAGATAGAGCGCGACGCTGAGCTGCACGATCCGGTATTCCGTATCGAAATAGCGCGTCATGGAAGGCAGGGACGGCAGGAAGATGTTCATCGACAGGGCCGAGATCCCCGCGAGCAGGATCAGCGTCAGGATATGGGGCGGGGTGGCACGGTCGAGAAACCGGACGAGGGGAGGCTGGTGCATGGTCGCGACTTAGGCCCGGGCGCGGGACCTGTCCAGACGCCCGCGCGCACAGCGCGGGGCCGCCAGCGCACCGTCGCTGGGTAATTCGCAGTTTTGCATTATGCAGGCGGATCACTGCATAGAATTTGCAAAATTGCAGGTTTGGTCTTTCCCGCGCCGAACCCGCAGACCTATCATCTGCAATCGAATGACAAACGGGAGCAATGGGCAATGACGGACATTCTCGAACAGCTCGAGCAACGACGCGCCGAGGCGCGCATGGGCGGCGGCGAGAAGCGGATTGCCGCACAGCATGCCAAGGGCAAGCTGACGGCGCGCGAACGGCTCGACGTGCTGCTCGACGAAGGCTCGTTCGAGGAGTTCGACATGTTCGTCACCCACCGCGCGACCGATTTCGGCATGGCCGAGAACAAGGTGGCCGGCGACGGCGTGGTGACCGGCTGGGGCACGATCAACGGGCGCCAGGTCTATGTCTTCAGCCAGGATTTCACCGTGCTGGGCGGATCGCTGTCCGAAACCCATGCCAAGAAGATCTGCAAGATCATGGATATGGCGATGCAGAACGGGGCGCCGGTGATCGGGCTCAACGATTCGGGCGGCGCGCGCATCCAGGAAGGTGTGGCCAGCCTCGCCGGCTATGCCGAGGTGTTCCAGCGCAACGTCCTGGCCTCGGGCGTCGTGCCGCAGATCAGCGTCATCATGGGACCTTGCGCGGGCGGCGCGGTCTATTCGCCGGCGATGACCGACTTCATCTTCATGGTGAAGGATAGCAGCTACATGTTCGTGACCGGCCCCGACGTGGTCAAGACGGTCACCAACGAGGTCGTCACCGCCGAGGAGCTTGGCGGCGCGAGCACCCATACCCGCAAGTCGAGCGTTGCCGACGGCGCCTTCGAGAACGACGTGGAGGCGCTGATCGAGGTGCGCAGGCTGGTCGATTTCCTGCCCGCCAGCAACCGCGCCAAGCCCCCGCTGCGGCCCTTCTTCGACGATCCCGCGCGGCTCGACGAGAGCCTCGACACGCTCATCCCCGCAAACCCCAACATGCCTTACGACATGAAGGAGCTGATCACCAAGCTCGGAGACGAGGGTGACTTCTTCGAGATCCAGGAGGAGTTCGCCAAGAACATCCTCACCGGGTTCATCTGCCTCGAGGGCAGGGCGGTGGGCGTCGTCGCCAACCAGCCGATGGTCCTTGCAGGCTGCCTCGATATCGACAGCTCGCGCAAAGCCGCGCGTTTCGTGCGCTTCTGCGACGCCTTCGAGATCCCGATCCTGACGCTGGTCGACGTTCCGGGCTTCCTGCCGGGCACGGGCCAGGAATATGGCGGTGTCATCAAGCACGGTGCCAAGCTCCTCTTCGCCTATGGCGAGGCGACGGTGCCCAAGGTCACGGTCATCACCCGCAAGGCATATGGCGGGGCCTATGACGTGATGAGCTCCAAGCATCTGCGCGGTGATCTGAACTATGCCTGGCCCACCGCCGAGATCGCGGTGATGGGGGCCAAGGGTGCCTCGGAGATCCTCTACCGCTCCGAGCTTGGCGAGCCCGACAAGATCGCCGCGCGTGCCGCGGAATACGAGAAGAACTTCGCCAACCCCTTCAAGGCGGCGGAGCGGGGCTTCATCGACGAGGTGATCATGCCGCATTCGACGCGCAAGCGCGTCTGCCGGGCCTTCGCCTCGCTGCGGGGCAAGCAGCTCAGCAATCCCTGGAAGAAGCATGACAACATCCCCCTGTGACATGCCTTGCGTGATTCGCGCACCGGACCGATCGGGGCCTGAGGCCGGGACGCTCTCGGCGCGCCCGGCGGCCCTCTCGGGCTACACGGCGCGCCGCCGGCGGAGGCTTGCCGCCCCGCGCGGCGCGTCCTTGCCGCCGGCGGCCTGCGCGCTAGGGCGGGGCGGGCTCGCCGCGATCGCCACATGGTCTCTGGACGCGTGGCCGCACAATCGTTCAGGTGCGCCATCGCGAGATCGGGCAGCGGCCCCGGCAAGGCAAGCTCCCGGCCAGAAAAATCGAGGCAAGATGTTGATGACACTCAAGAATGATGAGACGCATGCGGTGATCCGCGAGGGGCACGATGCGGAATGTCCCTTCGCGGGGTGCACTGGCAGGACCGAAGAACGCGCCCGCGCGTCCCGTTCCCGCACCGGGTATCGTGCCTTCGGCCCCGCACCCGCAGGCGGCCGAAAGCGCTCCGATGATGCAAGCTCGTCACATTGCACCCAACCCGGAAAGCCTCGGTATGAAACCGAAAATCCTTGCGTTATGGTTCGCACGGGCTACTTGCATGAAGCCTGTATAACGAACGAGGGGCAAGGGTCCGGTCAGGTCCGGGGAACCACCCTTCCCATTGGCAGTAGGAGACTAGGATGTCGAAGAGCATCAAATTCGTCATGGCACTTGGCCTTGTCGCTTTCGCAGCAGCATGCGCTCAGGAAGAAGAAGTTGTTTACGTCGAGCCGACGCCGATCGTGGCCGAGCCGACCTTCAGCAAGTTCTGATTTGCTGCGCGGACGGGCCGTCAGGCCCGTCCGCTATCATGCCGCCCATCCGGGGGTGCGGTCATGATCAAGCATCGCGGCTTTCCGGGCCGCCTCCCCGGCACCGATTTCCAGTTCACGATCCGCCGCCCCAATCCCAGGGGCGTGACGCCGATCACCCGGCGCGAGCGATTCGCCGACCGGCGCGCCGCCGACAAGCGCGCCGATGAAGGCTTCCTGCGCGCGCTGTGGGAGCAGTTCGGCGATGCCCCGTTCGAGCGTGGCAATCTCGATGCCGGCCGGCTGTCATGGCTGTTCGGGCGCGAGGTCGTTGCGGCCGAGGATCCCTTCCGTCCTGACGATTACGAAGCCCTGCTCAGGGTCGATCCCAAGGCCGCCGCCCTGTCCTTTCCGCAGGCTGCCGACTGGGGGGACTCGGCGTGAATTTGCTGGCCAGATCGGGGTTTGGGCGGAATTCGGCGCGCTTTGCGGGCGGCCTCGATTCCTCCTGTCCGCGGGCGGCAAAGCTCCTAATAGTCGGGCCCATGGCGGCTGCCTGCGACGGTTTCGTCGTTGCCGTCTCGTGTTGCCACGATTCTTCTCATGGGTGGCGCGGCCAGTCCCCGGTCGTGTCACCCTTTTTTCTTCGTCCGGCCATGGCGCGGGGAAAAGGTCCGCGCGGCACCTTGCGTGTCGGTGCGGCCACGAGGAAAAGGGCCACACCGGGCATCCCGGAACCCGAGGTCGCAACATGCTGTTGTGGCCCAGATGACAAGACACTCTCGAGAGGCACGTTACCATGGTATCCAAGAAAATCGTCCTGTTCGCATTGCTCGGCAGCACCCTCGCAGCCTGCACCACGGGCTATGACGGGCGCACCCGCCTCACCAATGACGGCCAGCGTGCCGCCATCGGCGCCGTCGGCGCTGGCGCCCTTGCCGCCGCGACCGACAACGATGTCGGCACCGCCGTCGCGGCCGGCGCCGCTGCGGGCGCGCTTTGCGATGACGTCACGCCCGGCCTCTGCCCGCGCTGACCGCCGGGCCGCGCGCCGCGCGGCATACCCGACCTGACCTGACCGGACGCCGCCGGGGGAAAAATCCCCGGCGGCGTCTTTTCGTTTGCGAGCCAAAGGAGCCGGAATGTTCAAGAAGATCCTGATTGCCAACCGCGGCGAGATCGCCTGCCGGGTCATCAAGACCGCCCGCCGCATGGGCATCAAGACCGTCGCCATCTATTCCGACGCCGATCGCCATGCGCTGCATGTGCGGATGGCCGACGAAGCGGTGCATATCGGCCCGGCGCCGGCCAACCAGTCTTATATCGTCATCGACAACGTGATGCAGGCGATCCGCGATACCGGCGCCGAGGCGGTTCATCCCGGCTACGGCTTCCTGTCGGAAAATCCCAGGTTCGCCGAGCGCCTCGCCGCAGAGAACGTCGCCTTCATCGGACCGCCGCAGGGGGCGATCGAGAAGATGGGCGACAAGATCACCTCGAAGAAGATCGCGGCCGAGGCCGGCGTCTCCACCGTGCCGGGCTACATGGGCCTGATCGCCGATGCCGAGGAGGCGGTGAAGATCTCCGGCGAGATCGGCTATCCGGTGATGATCAAGGCCAGCGCCGGTGGTGGCGGCAAGGGGATGCGCATCGCCTGGAAGGAGGACGAGGTCCGCGAGGGGTTCCAGTCTTCCAAGAACGAGGCGGCGAACAGTTTCGGCGATGACCGGATTTTCATCGAGAAGTTCGTCACGCAGCCGCGCCATATCGAGATACAGGTCCTCGCCGACAGCCATGGCAACACGATCTACCTCGGCGAGCGCGAATGCTCGATCCAGCGCCGCAACCAGAAGGTCATCGAGGAGGCGCCGTCACCCTTCCTCGACGAGGAGACGCGCCGCGCCATGGGCGAGCAGGCCTGCGCCCTTGCGGCGGCCGTGGGCTACACGAGCGCGGGCACGGTCGAGTTCATCGTCGACGGCGCGCGCAACTTCTATTTCCTCGAGATGAACACACGCCTGCAGGTCGAGCATCCCGTGACCGAGCTGATCACCGGCATCGACCTCGTGGAGCAGATGATCCGCGTCGCCTATGGCGAAAAGCTCGCGATCGCGCAGAAGGACGTGAAACTGACCGGCTGGGCCATCGAGAGCCGTCTTTATGCCGAGGACCCCTACAGGGGTTTCCTGCCATCGACGGGGCGCCTCGTGCGCTACCGCCCGCCGGAGGAGGTCGCGGCCGGACCGATGCTCAAGGCCGGTGCCTGGCATCATGGCGCCGCCGGCGCATCCGGCAATGATGCCGCGCAGGGGGATGCGGACGGCGCCGTGCGCAACGATACCGGCGTCTTTGAGGGCGGCGAGATCTCGATCTTCTACGATCCGATGATCGCCAAGCTGTGCACCTGGGGCGAGGACCGCGCCGCGGCGATCGAGGGAATGCGCGTCGCGCTCGACAGTTTCGAGGTCGAGGGGATCGGGCATAACCTGCCGTTCCTGTCGGCGGTGATGGATCATCCCAAGTTCGTCAGCGGCGACATCACCACCGCCTTCATCGCCGAGGAATATCCCGAGGGCTTCGAGGGGGTGACGCTCCCCGAGGACGCGCTGCGGCAGGTGGCGGCGGCGGCCGCGGCCATGTACCGCGTGGGCGAAATCCGGCGCAGCCGCGTCTCGGGGCGGATGGACAATCACGAGCGCAAGGTCGGGAATCGCTGGGTGGTCGAGGTGCAGGGCACACGCTTCGAGATCGAGATCACCGTCGATCGCGACGGGGCCTGGGTGCGCTTCCAGGATGGCACGCGGCACCGCGTCGCCTCGTCCTGGACCCCCGGACAGAGCCTCGCGCGCGTGGATATCGACGGGGACCGGATCGTTCTGAAGGTCTCCAAGTGCACCGGCGGCTTCCGTCTGCGCACCCGGGGCGCCGATCTGCGGGCAAGGATCATGAGCCCGCGCCAGGCCGAGCTGGCCAGCCTGATGCCGGAGAAGATGCCCCCCGATACGTCCAAGATGCTGCTCTGCCCGATGCCCGGGCTGATCGTCGCGATCAACGTGAACGAGGGCGACGAGGTCGAGGAGGGACAGGCGCTGTGCACGGTGGAGGCGATGAAGATGGAGAACATCCTGCGCGCCGAGCGCAAGGGCCGCGTCTCCGCGATCAAGGCCGCAGAGGGCGACAACCTTGCCGTGGACGAGATCATCATGGAGTTCGAGTGAGCGGCCAGGGCGACCTTCTGGGCCTCGATGCCCGGATCTGGCAGGCCATCGTGGCCGGCGGCTTCGTGGCCGCCGGCTGGGTCTATGACGGCTGGCGCAAGAGGCGCGAGGCCCAGCGCCTGCGCGAGGAGAAGCTGCGCGATGCCCATCGTGCGCTCTTCGCCGAGATCGCGACATTCCTGGCCAATCTCGCCGACGAGACCGCGCTCGATACCTATGTCGATGCGATGGTGGCCCGGATGGAGGCCGATCCGGATTTCGTGCCCTTCATTCCCAAGGAACGCCACGACCGCCTGTTCGACTCGATTCAGGGAGAGATCCACGTCCTGCCGCGCGTCACCATCGACCCGGTCGTGCGGTATTACAGCCAGCTTTCGGCCATCGCCGCGCTAGCCGAGGACATGCGCGGACGGGGCTTTGCCAGGCTGTCGCAGGACCGGCGCATCGTGATCTACAGGGATTATTTCGACATGCGGAAGCAGGCCTTCGAATACGGCCGCATCGCGAACTGGCTGATCGGTGTCTACGCCGAAGGCGGCAAGGACGCGGCCGAAGCCGCGGCGTCCAGCATCGGGCCGGCTGGCCGCGTGCTCAGTACCCCGGCCGCGGACCGGTCCGCCAGGTGACGGGTTCGGGCCAATACGGAATGTCGGGGCAGGGGGTCTTGACGGTATCTGCCATGATCGGTCCTCCTGCGACCAATATAGGGACGCGCCCGCGCGCTTGCAATCGGCGCGCCTACTGGTTCGCGTTCTGGCGTTCGCGCAATTCCTGCCGGCGCAGCGGCATCTTGTCGATCGAACGTGTCAGCTCGCGCACGTCCCAGGGGAAGGGCTTGCGCAGCTTGACCCCCCCATCCTTGCCGATCAGCGCCAGCATGAAGCCGCGCGGGCGAAGCTTGGCGCGCAGCGGCGACATGGCGGCCGGATCGGTATCCGTAATCACCACGACATCACGCAAGGCAAGATCATCGGCGCGCGCGGCGAGAAGGTCGAGCTGCCTTGCGAAGGCCGGATCGGCGGGACTGTCGGCAAAGACGACCACCGGCCGGGCGATCCAGCGGAACGCCTCGAGCGAGACATCGACGGCCTCGAGCGCCACCTTCGGATCCTCGCGCCAGCGATCGACCGGCGCCAGAAGAACGGGCGTCCCGGTCGCAGGGTCCGCGGCGGATGGCGCCTTTCCGACCTGCGGCGCATCGCCGGCGGCCGCGCGCCCCTCTTGCCCGTCCGCGGAGGGCATGGCCTGCTGTGCTCCCGAGGGCAATGCCGCGACGGTCAGGGCGGCCCCGAGGGCCAGAATTCGGATCATCAGCATCAAGCCTCCTGTCATATTTGATATAGGACATGCGGGCGGCGAAACGAAGAGCGGACGCGGCGGCCTCACGGCGGCGTGCGGCGCTCGTGAAGCAAAGCGGAGAGAACGATCATGAGCGACTGGAAAAGCCGTGCGGAGAAGGAACTCAGGGGCCGTCCGCTGGATGCGCTGACCTGGCGCACCGCCGAGGGGATCGACGTGGCGCCGGTGCATGGCCCCGAAGACGCCGAAGGGTTGCCCCATACCGGCGCCATGCCGGGCGAGGCGCCCTATACGCGCGGGCCCAAGGCGACGATGTATGCGGGCCGCCCCTGGACGATCCGGCAATATGCCGGCTTCTCGACCGCCGAGGAGAGCAACGCCTTCTACCGCCGGGCCCTCGAGGGCGGGCAGCAGGGCGTATCGGTCGCCTTCGATCTGGCCACCCACCGGGGCTACGACAGCGACCATCCGCGGGTCGAGGGGGACGTGGGCAAGGCCGGGGTCGCGATCGATTCGGTGGAGGACATGAAGATCCTCTTCGACGGCATCCCGCTTGGCGAGATCAGCGTCTCGATGACGATGAACGGCGCCGTGATCCCGGTGCTTGCCAGCTTCATCGTCGCGGGCGAGGAGCAGGGCGTCGATCGCGCGCAGCTTTCGGGGACCATCCAGAACGACATCCTCAAGGAGTTCATGGTCCGCAACACCTATATCTATCCGCCAGAGCCCTCGATGCGGATCGTGGCCGACATCATCGACTATACCAGCCGTGAGATGCCGCGCTTCAACTCGATCTCCATCTCCGGCTACCACATGCAGGAGGCCGGCGCGAACCTGGTGCAGGAGCTGGCCTTCACCCTCGCCGATGGCAAGGAATACGTGAAGACGGCCGTGGGGCGCGGCATGGATGTGGACGCCTTCGCCGGGCGGCTCTCGTTCTTCTTCGCGATCGGGATGAACTTCTTCATGGAGGCGGCCAAGCTGCGCGCCGCACGCTTCCTGTGGCACGAGATCATGCAGGAGTTCGAGCCGAAGAAGGAACAGAGCTCGATGCTGCGCACCCATTGCCAGACAAGCGGTGTCAGCCTCGCCGAGCAGGATCCCTACAACAACATCGTGCGCACCGCCTACGAGGCGATGAGCGCGGTGCTGGGCGGCACCCAGTCGCTGCACACCAACAGCTTCGACGAGGCGATCGCGCTGCCGACGGATTTCTCCTCGCGCATCGCCCGCAACACCCAGCTCATCTTGCAGAACGAGACCGGCGTGACCAATGTCGTCGACCCGCTGGCCGGCTCCTATTACGTCGAGAAGCTCACGGCGGACCTGATCGAGAAGGCCCGCGCCCTGATCGCCGAGGTGGACGAGCTGGGCGGGATGACCAAGGCGGTGGCCAGTGGCATGCCCAAGCTGCGCATCGAGGAAGCGGCGGCGCGCAAGCAGGCGGCCATCGACCGGGGCGAGGAGGTCATCGTCGGCGTCAACAAGTTCCGCCTCGAAAAGGAGGAGCCGCTCGACATCCGCGTGGTCGACAATGACGGGGTGCGCAGCTCGCAGATCGCCAGGCTGGAGCGTATCCGGCAAGAGCGCGACCAGCCGGCCTGCGACGCGGCCCTGGATGCGCTGGCAGACGGCGCGCGGGACGGATCAGGGAACCTGCTCGAGCTGGCGGTGGAGGCCGCGCGCGCCCGGGCAAGCGTGGGAGAGATCAGCATGGCGATGGAGAAGGCGTTCGGGCGCCACAGGGCCGAGGTGAAGACGCTCGCGGGCGTCTACGGGGCCGCCTATGAAGGCGATGCCAATTTCGCGGCCATCCAGAAAGATGTCGAGGATTTCGCCGAGGAGGAAGGCCGCAGGCCGCGCATGCTGGTGGTCAAGATGGGACAGGACGGGCACGATCGCGGTGCCAAGGTGATCGCCACCGCCTTTGCCGATATCGGCTTCGACGTGGATGTCGGTCCGCTCTTTCAGACCCCCGACGAGGCGGCGCAGGACGCGGTCGACAACGACGTCCACGTCATCGGCATCAGCAGCCAGGCGGCCGGGCACCGCACGCTCGCGCCGCAGCTCGTCAAGGCGCTCGAAGCCGCCGGGGCGGGCGAGATCCTGGTGATCTGCGGCGGGGTGATCCCGCAGCAGGACTACGATTTCCTTCGCCAGGCGGGGGTGAAGGCCATCTTCGGGCCCGGCACCAACATTCCCGAGGCGGCGCGCGATATCCTGTCGTTGATCAGGGCCGCGCGCGGCTGACTGGGAGGGGGCGGGCGCCCACCTTGCGGTGCCCGCGCCCCGCCTCGCGCACGCCCGGCCCGCCCGTGCCAGACCCGCCCGTGCCAGCCCCCGCGCAAGGGCTGCGCGCCGTCGCGCTCAAAGACGCGCGGCGGGCTGGCCTTTCGCCGCGCGATGGGATTTACCGGAAGGCGGGGCAATCACTGCGCGCGCCGTCCGGCTCCCGGGCCGATGCGCGGAGCGGCGCCCCGAGCCCTTTCGCCCCCGGGGAGCGCGCCATGACGCTTTGGGACCGAATCGCCGCCGCCCTGTCGGCCCTTGCCTCCGGCGAAAGCCTGGCGGCCATTTTCGACCGTCTGCGCGCACCGCCCGAGCGCAGCGTGGCCTTCACGATCGCGGTGATCGGCCTCGGCGCGAAGATGGCCAAGGCCGATGGCCGGGTGACGCGTGACGAGGTCGCGGCCTTTCGCGACGTGTTCACCATCCCCGAAGGCGAGACGGCCAATGCCGCCCGTGTCTTCGACCTCGCACGGCAGGATGTCGCGGGCTACGAGGAATATGCGCGGCGCATCAAGGCGATGTTCGACAAGGACGAGGAGACGCTTTGCGATCTCGTCGAGGGGCTGTTTCACATCGCGCTGGCCGATGGCGACTATCACAGCGCCGAGGATGCGTATCTGCGGCGGGTGGCCGAAATCTTCGAGATCGCGCCGGCAAGCTTCCGGCGGATGCGTGCACGCTTCGTTCCCGATTGCGCCCCCGATCCGCATGACGTGCTCGGTGTCGCGCCCGATGCCCCGCTTGACGAGAAGAAGCGCGCCTGGCGCCGCCTTGTGCGTGAGACCCATCCCGACAGGATGATCGCGCGCGGCGTGCCCGCCGAGGCGGTGCAGATGGCGCAGCGCCGCCTGGTGGCGATCAACGAGGCATGGGAGCAGGTCAGCCGCGGCGCGCGCTGACCCCCCTCGAAGCGGCGCGGCGCGGCCCTATCTGTCATGCACAGCCATGTCAGGAGAGCCCAGATGGGACGTAACAGAGCCATCGCGACCGCCCTCGCCATTTCCATCGCCGCAGGCCCGCTCGTCGCCGAAACGGGCACCGGGCCGGACACTGCGAAGCCGGGCATCGTTCCCGTGCAGGAGGTGGAGGGCGATTCGCCGGCAGTCCGAAAGGGGATCGAGGATGGTATGGCGCTCCTGTCCGAAGGGGCAGGGCAGGTGCTGCGTGGGTTGCTGGGGTCGATCGAGCCGGGTCTGCGCGAGATGGCCGAGGCGCTCGAGGGCTGGGACCTCGATGCGCTGGGCCTCGACGACCTGCGCGCCTATCATCCGCCCGAAATGCTGCCCAACGGCGATATCGTGATCCGGCGGCGCGATGAGGCGGGGCCGCCGCCCGGCGATGCACCGGGTCCGGATGCCGATATCCCGCCCGAAGGCGCCATCGAGCTGTGATCAGCGCGGTTTGAGCCGCTTGATCTCGCTGTTGGCATCGAGCGCGCTGACGAGAGCGCCGAACCGCGACTGTGCCACCTCGCCGAAGAGCGCGTCGGCATGCGCGCTCAGCCGCAGTTCGAGCATGCGTTTCTTGGGAAACCAGCGCAGCTCTCCAAGGCTGTCGGGCGTCTGCGCCGAGAACATCGCTCCGAAGCGCAGCGCCCGGCCGAGGACCTCCGCCTGGCGGCTCTCCTTGTCGGAGAGCAGTCCCAGCAACGGCTCGAAACGCGAGCCCGAACGCGAATTCTTGTAGCGGTGCAGCAAGGACAGTCCCAGGAAAACCCGTTCGGAATGCGTCAGCCCGCCGAGATTGGCGCGTGTCGCATTGTCGAAACAGGCCTCGTGCCGGTAGTCGGGATGCGCCCGCCAGCTCACGTCATGCAGCAGGCAGGCCGCGCGGATCACCCGCTTGCGGCTGTCGGGCTCGCCCTTGAAGATCGGCTCTATGAACCTGTAGAGCGCGCGCCCGAAACCGGGAATGCGCGCATCCTTCTTCTCGGCGAAGCGGCAGGCCTCGATGAGCGGGTCGCGGTCCCGCAGGCGCTGTGGCATCTGCTCGTAGAGCATGCCCTCACGGATGCCATAGCTGGAGATCGCGATCTCCTTGGGCCCCAGCGCGCGCACCAGCTGCTTGAGCACCATGGAGGCAATGGGGACCAGCGCCATGCGTGCCTCGCCGATCCCCGTCAGGGCGCGCAGCTCGGCGGTGTCATGCTCGGCGATGAAGGTCGCGGTGGCCTGGATCGCGCCGCTGCTCATCCGGTATTCATGCTGCACGTGCAACGGGTAGCCCCGGCGCTGCATGTCGATCCGCGCGATCGCGCGCCAGGAGCCGCCAACGAGAAAGAGACGCTTGTGATCGGTGCCGACCTCCTCGGCGAGCGCCGCGATGGTCTTGGAAATCTCGGCCTTGATGCCTTTCTTGCCGCCCCGCACGCCCTGCAGGCGCAGCGGGCCGAGCGGTGAGGTGACGCGCTTGCCGACGCGTCCGCCCTCGATGCGCGCAAGCTCCATCGAGGAGCCGCCGATGTCGCAGACAAGCCCGGCCGCCCCCGGCCAGCCCAGCAGGACGCCCTGCGCCGAAAGCCGCGCCTCCTCGCGTCCGTCGACTACCCAGAGCTTGATCCCGGTCTGTTCCTCGACCTCGCGGCGAAAGGCCGGGCCGTCCTCGGCCTCGCGCACGGCGGCGGTGGCCACGGCGGTCAGCGGGCTGGCGCCCATGCCCTCGGCCAGAAGCGCGAAGCGCCGCATCGCGGCAAGCGCGCGCTCGCGGCCCGTCGGGTTCAGGCGCCCGGTCTCGTTGAAGCCCGCCCCGAGCCCGCACATGACCTTCTCGTTGAAGAAATAGGCCGGGCTGCGCGCCGCGCCGTCGAAGACGACCATCCGAACCGAGTTCGAGCCGACATCGATCACTCCGACCCGGCTGAGCGCACGCGCCGACGGATCATCGAAAAGCGGCCTGCCGAACGGTCCCCATTCCTCTGTGGCGATCTCGGTCGTGGCTGTCATGGTGGGCCTTCCGGGCAATGTGCGGCGCAGGGTGCACCGGCGGGGCAGGGGTGGTCAACGCGCGATGCGCGGTTGCGGTCCGCCGGCGGGATGCGACGCAGCGGCGCGGGCGAGGCGCGACACGAATGGTCCGCGGCGCGGCGCATTCGGCCGCTCATTCCTCCGAATGGGTCAGTTCCGGCACATCGCCCGCGCCGGCGCTGCCACGCCCCGACAGGGACGGGTTTTCCATGAAGAAGCGGTGGCAGTTGAAACCGGGACCCTCGGGCCGCTCGAAACGCCCATCGGGCCCGAGCAGCCAGCTCTGCGCCGTGTCGACCATGTTGGCGGCCATGATCTGGCTAACGATCTGCGCCTTCACGGTGGGGTTGGTGCATTCGACGAGGGTCTCGACGCGGCGATTGAGGTTGCGCCCCATCCAGTCGGCGGAAGAGATGTAGACCCGTGCGCGCCGAGAGGGCAGCTCCTGCCCATTGGCAAAGCAGACGATGCGCGAATGCTCGAGGAACCGCCCGACGATGGATTTCACGCGGATATTGTCCGAAAGGCCCCGCAGGCCGGGACGCAGCCCGCAGATGCCGCGGATCACGAGACTGATCTTCACCCCGGCCTGGCTCGCGGCGTAGAGCGCGTCGATCACGTCCGATTCGACGAGCGCGTTCATCTTGGCCCAGATCGCGGCCGGCCGGCCCTGCCGCGCGTTCTCCGCCTCTGCCGCGATCCGCTCCAGAAGCGTCGTCTTGAGGTTGAGCGGCGAGATCGACAGGTTCTCCAGCCGTTCGGGCTGCGCATAGCCCGACAGGTAGTTGAAGACCCGCGTCGCATCGCGCCCAAGCGCCGCGTCGCAGGTAAAGAGCGACAGGTCCGTATAGAAGCGGGCGGTGATCGGGTGGTAATTGCCTGTTCCGTAATGGGTATAGGTCTTCAGCTCGCGGCCCTCGCGGCGCACCACGGTGCTGATCTTGGCATGGGTCTTGAGGTTGAGAAATCCGTAGACGACATGCGCGCCGGCCCGTTCGAGGCGCCGTGACTGGCGGATGTTGGCGGCCTCGTCGAAGCGGGCCTTAAGCTCGACCAGCGCGGTGACCGACTTGCCCTGCTCGGCCGCGTCGCAGAGCGCATCGACGATCGGGCTGTCGCGGCTGGTGCGGTAGAGGGTCTGCTTGATGGCGACGACGTCGGGATCGTTGGCGGCCTGCGCGAGGAAGCGCACAACCATGTCGAAGGTCTCGTAGGGGTGATGCAGCAGCATGTCCTTCTGCCGGATCGCGGCGAACATGTCGCCGTCATGGTCCTGCACCCGTTCGGGCACGCGCGGCGTGAAGCTCGGCCAGAGCAGGTCGGGGCGCTCGTCGAGCACCAGTTCGGCAAGGTCGGCGATGCCGATCAGGCCGTCGACCTCGATCACCTCGTCCTCGCGCACCGGAAGCTGCTCCATGATGATCTTGCGCAGGCTCGCCGGCGCGCCGGCGCTGATCTTCAAGCGCACCACCTCGCCGCGGCGCCGCCGCTTCAGCGCGACCTCGAACTCGCGTACCAGGTCCTCGGCCTCGTCCTCGACCTCCAGGTCGCTGTCCCGCAGGACCCGGAACGCGCAGCTGCCGCGCTCGACATAGCCCGGATAGAGGCTGGAGATATGCATCAGCAGCAGATCCTCGAGCGGCACGTAGCGGCGCTGCCCCTCGGGGGCGGGCAATGGCACGAAGCGCTTGATCTGGGCGGGAATCGGCAGCAGCGCGCGCAGCTTGCGCCGGTCCTCGCCGCCTTCGAGCTGCAATGCCAGCGAGTAGCCGGTATTGGGAATGAACGGAAAGGGATGCGCCGGGTCGATCGCGAGAGGCGAGAGGATGGGGAAGACCTGGCCCAGGAAATAGTCGGCGAGGAAGGCGCGATCCTCGGTGCCGATCGTGTGACGGTCCAGGATGGCGATGCCGGCCGCCTCCATCTCCGTCTGCAGCGCCTGGTAGACCGATTGCTGGTGATCCATCAACAGCCGCGCCTCGCGGTTGATCATCCGCAGCTGCTCGGCCGGGGTCAGCCCGTCGGCGGCCGGCGTGGTCTTGCCGGCCTGCGCCAGCTCGCGCAGCCCGGCGACGCGCACGGTGTAGAACTCGTCGAGATTGGTCGCCGAGATGGACAGGAAGCGCAGACGCTCGAGCAGGGGCACGCGCGGGTTCTCGGCCTCCTCGAGGACGCGCCAGTTGAAGGCCAGCCAGCTCAGCTCACGGTTCACGAACCGCGCCGGCCCCGTCAGGTCGGCGTCCTCGGCCGCTGCGGTGGCCTGGGGGAAGGGCGAGTTGAGAAAATCCGTCAGTGGTGTCATGCCGGCCCGCGAGATTGGCCCCGGCGGCGCAAGCGCGCGGCTGCCGGCGGCGGTGGTCTCCATTGGGGCCGTTATGGCGCGGTGCCGGCGCCGCTGTCCAGTGCAGCAAGCGCCCGGCGCGCCAGCGGAACGGTGATCGGGCGGCGCTCGGCGAGCGACAGGCGGTCGATCTCGGCGGCGAGCCGGCTTGCCCCCGCGCCCGAGCGCGTCATCCGCGGCGCCAGGTAGCTCAGCACCGCCGCCGGCACCTGCAACTGCCGATCGGCCAGCTGCTTGCGCAGCAGGGCCACGAGGAGCGCGTCATCGGGCGCCGCGATCGCCATCACCCCGGCGGCCTGCAGGCGGCTCTTGAGGTCGGGCAGCGCGATCTGCCAGCGCGCCGGACCCTCGCGTCCGGTCACAAGGAGCCTGCCGCGCTCGGCCATCAGCAGGTTGTGCAGGTGAAAGAGGGCGGTCTCGGCCCGCCTGCGCCCCGCGATCGCGGGCACATCCTCGACCGCGACATGCCGCGCCGAGGCAAGCGTGGGGATGTCGAGCCGTTCGAGCTGTGCCGCTTCGACCACCACCGCGTCGACCTGCGCGGCCCAGACATGCGCGAGATGGGTCTTGCCGGAGGCCTCCGGCCCGATCAGGGCCAGCTTGCCCCCGGCCGCGGGGCTGCCGGCCGCGAGGGTCGCGACCGCGGCGGCATTCGAGGGGGAGACGAAGAAGTCCTCCCGTCCAAGAGCGGCGCGCACCGGCAGCTCGAGCACCAGTTGCTGCCCGTCGCTGCCCTGCACCGGGCCGGGCGCGGGGTCGCGATCAGCGTGCATCGTCTTCGAAGACGTCGCCGAGGATCTCGTCTTCGTGGATCACACCGCGATAGAGCATGCTGTCCTTGTACTGGGCGATCATGAAGCGCGCGACGACACCCAGCGCGGCGGCGACCGGCACGGCGACCAGAAGGCCCACGAAGCCGAAGAGGGAGCCGAAGGCCGCCAGTGCGAAGAGCAGCCAGACGGGATGCAGTCCGACGCTGTCGCCCACGAGCTTGGGGGTCAGCACGTTGCCCTCGATCAGCTGGCCGAACTGGAAGATCGCGGCGACGCCGATGACCCAGAGCCAGTCGCCCCATCCCTGCACCAGGGCGAGGCCGACCGCCAGGCCGCCGCCCACCAGGGCGCCGACATAGGGAATGAAGGTGAGCGCCCCCGCCAGCGCGCCGACGACGATGCCGAATTGCAGGCCCATCAACATGAGCGCCACCGCGTAGAAGGTGCCGAGGATCAGGCAGACCGTGCCCTGGCCGCGGATGAAGGAGGCGAGGGTCGTGTCGATCTCCCTGGCAATCTGACGGATGGTGGGGGCATGATCGCGCGGCAGCAGCCCGTCGATCCGCGCCACCATGTTGTCCCAGTCGAGCAGGAGGTAGAAGGCGACGACAGGCACGATGACGAAGAGCAGCAGCGTGTTGACGAGGCCGCTGACCGAGGCGAGCAGCCCGTTGATCAGCTCGCCGCCGCGCGACTGGATCGTCTCGCCGAGGCCGACGAGGGAGCGGCGCAGGGTCGAGTCGGCCTCGAGCAGGTCGGGATAACGCTCGCTGACGAAGCGCTGGAAGGTCTGGATCTGCTGGGGGGCGGATTCGATCAGCGATGCGGCCTGGTTGACCAATGTCGGCAGCACCAGAAGCGCCAGCGCAACGAAGAGCAGCAGCGCAAAGATGGTGATCACCGCCGTCGCCCAGATCCGTCCGAACCCGACCCGCTCGAGCGCATCCGCGATGGGATCGAGCATGTAGGCGATCGCGCCGCCCAGCAGGAAAGGCAGGATGACATCGCCCAGAAGCCAGAGCAGAACGAAGAGGACGGCGGCCGCCAGTCCCCAGTATTTCACCTGTTCGCGTACCAGAAGGGTCATGGGTCATCCTCTCGCCAATGCGCGTGTGTCGCCCCTTCGCCGGTTCAAATCAAGCCCCGTGACGCTTGCTTGAGCGTGCGCCAGCCCCTAAACCGCGAGCAATGCGCGCCCGCACGGCGCGCCCACAAATGGTCAAGGATTCGCCCATGCGCCTGTCGCGCTATTTCATGCCCGTCCTCAAGGAAACGCCCGCCGAGGCGCAAATCGCCTCGCATCGCCTGATGCTGCGCGCCGGGATGATCAAGCAGGCGGGGGCGGGGATCTACTCTTGGCTGCCGCTGGGCTTCAAGGTGCTCAGGAAGATCGAGACCATCGTGCACGATGAGCAGCAGCGCGCCGGGCATATCCCGATGCTGATGCCGACCGTGCAATCGGCCGAGCTGTGGCGCGAGAGCGGGCGGTATGACGATTACGGCAAGGAAATGCTGCGCATCACCGACCGGCACGGGCGCGACATGCTCTACGGCCCCACCAACGAGGAGCTGATCACCGACATCTTCCGCTCGCATGTCAGCAGCTACCGCGACCTGCCGCTCACGCTCTACCACATCCAGTGGAAGTTCCGCGACGAGGTCCGTCCGCGTTTCGGCGTCATGCGGGGGCGCGAGTTCTACATGAAGGACGGCTACAACTTCGACGTGGACCGCGACAGCGCGATCCATGCCTACAACCGCCACATGGTCAGCTACCTGCGAAGCTACGAGCGGATGGGGCTCAAGGCGATCCCGATGCGCGCGGCTTCCGGGCCCATCGGCGGCGACGACACGCATGAGTTCCTGGTGCTGGCCGAGACCGGCGAGAGCGAGGTCTTCTACGACGCCGCGATCACCGATCTGGAACTGGGCACGCGGGCGGTGGATTACGATGACCGGGCGCAATGCGAGGCGATCGTGCGCAAATGGACCGCCCCCTACGCGCGCACCGACGAAACCCATGACGAGGCGCTCTTCGCGCAGGTGCCAGAGGCGCAGAGGCGCAGCTCACGCGGAATCGAGGTCGGCCAGATCTTCTATTTCGGCACCAAGTATTCCGAGGCGATGGGCGCGACCGTCACCAATGACGAAGGCCAGGTGGTGCCGGTCCACATGGGCTCGCACGGCATCGGCGTGAGCCGCCTTCTGGGCGCGATCATCGAGGCGAGCCATGATGAGAAGGGCATCATCTGGCCCGAGGGCGTGACCCCTTTCGACGTGGGGATCGTGAACCTGCGCCAGGGCGACGGGGATTGCGACGCGGCCTGCGAGGCGCTCTATGGCGGGCTGCGCGCGGCCGGACTCGATCCGCTCTATGACGACCGGGACGAACGGGCGGGCGCGAAATTCGCCAGCATGGATCTCATCGGGCTGCCCTGGCGGATCACCGTGGGTCCGCGCGGGCTCAAGAACGGGGTCGTGGAGCTGACCTCGCGGCGCAGCGGCGAGAGCGAAGAGGTCTCCGCCGAGGCTGCCATCGCCCGGATCGCCGAGATCTACGGGCAGGTCCGCGCCGCGGCGATGCCGAGCTGAGCGCGCCCGCCGACAGGCCCGCGGCGCGCTGCTCGATTGCGATTCCGGGCGATCGGCGGTAAGGGGGCGCGGTCCGGCATCTCGCCGATGCCCCTTTCCGTCGCGGCGGATCGCAGGAACAAGGGAATCACGCACCATGGATATGGGGATCATCTCCACCGCCTACCTGGCATTCATGTATGTCACGTCGCTGGCGATGCTGACATTCACGGCATTGCCGTTCACCGGCAGCCATGCCTGGTGGATCAGGGTGATGGACTTTCCGCGCTTCCATTACATCGCCGTGATCCTTCCCCTCCTCGTGGCCGCATGGTGGCTGCCGAGCTGGCACCGCGAGGGGATCATGCTGATCCTCGGCGGCTGCCTCGCCTACCAGTTCTGGCGTGTGCTGCCCTACACGCCCTTCGTGCCCAAGGAGATCCGTTTCGCCTCCGAGGGGAACGGCGACGACGTCGTCACGCTGATGTCCTCGAACGTGCTGATGGAGAACCGCGATTACGCCGCAGTGCGCCGGGTGATCGAGGAGAACGATCCCGACATCCTCTTCCTGATGGAGATCGACCAGACCTGGCTCGACGCGATGGAGCCGGCGCTCGAGGGCTACGAGACGGTGATCCGCCACCCCAAGGACAACTATTACGGCCTCGTCTTCGCGACGCGTCTCAAGATGCACGAGGTGCGCGTCGCCTATCTTACCCAGGAGCGCACGCCGACGCTCTTCTCCGAGCTGGAGACGGACGATGGCAAGCGCTTCCGCTTCGTGGGCATGCATCCCAAGCCGCCCACCCCCGGCGTCGATACCGAGGAGCGCGACGATCAGCTGTTCTACGCCGCGCGCTTCGCCCGCGATTCCAACCTGCCGGTCGTCATCATGGGCGATTTCAACGCCGTCGCCTGGAGCCACGTCGCGCATAAGTTCAAATCCGTGGGCCGCTATCTCGACCCGCGCATCGGGCGTGGACCGCTGCCCAGCTTCGATGCCAATCACCGCATCATGCGCTTCCCGATCGACCAGCTCTACATCACCCCGGATATCGCGCTGATCTCCTTCGGTCGCGGCGAGAATGTCGGCTCGGATCACTTCCCCATGTTCGCCAAGCTCAGGTTCGATCCCGAGCAGGCGGAACGGCTCAACAAGAGGCTCGTCCCGCTGCCCGAGGATGTCGAGACCGAGATCGAGACCCGCATCGCTCGGCACCGGGCCCGCCTCGACGCTGTCATGGACGAGGTCGAGGACGAGCGCACCGACGCCTGAGACGGCGCGATCCCTCCAGCAAGCAGCGAGACCTTACCGTGGCCGCATCGCCCCTTCCGTTTTCCCGTTTCGAATGGCTGATCGCCTGGCGCTACCTGCGGGCCAAGAGGGCCGAGGGCGGCGTCAGCGCGATGACCTGGATCTCCCTGATTGGCATCACCCTGGCGGTTTTCGCGCTGATCGCGACCCTGGCGGTGCGCTCGGGCTTTCGCGATGAGTTCATCGACACGATCCTGGGGGCGAACGCCCATGTGACCATCTACGCCACGCCGCGCGTGGACGAGGCGGGGCGCACCAGAAACGATCTTCCCGATTACGCGGCGATGGCCGAGCGCGTCGCGCAGGTGCCCGGCGTCACCCGCGTCGCCCCCCTGGTCAAGGGACAGGTCATGACCGCCTTCCAAGGCGCGACGGCCGGTGTCGAGGTTTTCGGCATCGCCCCGGATGATCTGGCAACGATCCCGCGCATCGCCGATCCCGAAGCCTCCGACGGGGCGATCGAGCGCTTCGGGGAGGGCATCGCGATCGGCTCCGGCGTGGCGCGCAGCCTGAATGCAGGGGTCGGCGACGTGATCCGGCTGATTTCCCCGGACGGGGTAAAGACCGCCTTCGGCACAAGTCCGCGCGTGTCGAATTACGAGGTCGTCTATATCTTCACCGCCGGGCGCTACGACATCGACAAGACGCGCGTCTACATGCCTTTCGAGGAGGCACAGGTCTATTTCAACCGCGATGCCGCCGCCGACGAGCTCGAGGTGATGGTCACCGATCCCGAGCATATCGAGGCGATGAGCCGCGCGCTCTATGCCGCCGCCGGACCCGGCGCGCGGCTGTGGACCTGGCGCGACAGCAGCGGCGGCTTCCTGCGGGCGCTCGATATCGAGGACAACGTGATGTTCATCATCCTGAGCATCCTCGTGCTGATCGCGGCGATGAACATCATCTCGGGGCTGGTGATGCTGGTGAAGAACAAGGGCCGTGATATCGGCATCTTGCGCACCATCGGGCTGACGGAGGGCTCGATCCTGCGTATCTTCTTCATCTGCGGCGCGACCACGGGGGTTCTGGGCACCGTTTTCGGCCTCGTTCTGGGGGTGCTCTTCGCGCTCTATATCGACCCTATCTTCTCCTTGGTGAACTATGCCTCCGGCGGCGATGCGTGGGACGCTTCGATCCGCGGGATCTACGCGCTTCCCGCCAAGCTCGAGGCGGGGGATGTCCTCTCGGCGGTCGGCCTGTCGCTGGGGCTCAGCTTCGCGGTGACGATCTTTCCCGCACGCCGTGCCGCGCGTCTCAACCCGGTGGAGGCGCTGCGCTATGAGTGACGACGTGCTCAGGCTCGAAGGCATCGAGAAGGTCTACAACAAGGGCGCGGTCTCGCAGGTGAGGGTGCTGCGCGGCGCCGACCTGTCGCTGGCGCGCGGCGAGGCGGTGGCCATGATCGCGCCCTCCGGGGCGGGCAAGTCGACCTTGCTGCATATCGCGGGATTGCTCGACACGGCCGATGCGGGGCGCGTCCTGCTCGGTGGGCAGGACATGACCGCCCTGTCGGACCGGCGCCGAACGGCCGCGCGGCGGGCGCGGATCGGGTTCGTCTACCAGTTCCATCACCTGCTGCCTGAGTTCACGGCGCTCGAGAACATCATCCTGCCGCAGCTTGCGGACGGGGTCCGGCGGGGCCCGGCGGCGAAGCGCGCGCGGATGCTTCTCGAGACGGTCGGGATCGCGCATCGCGCCGATCATCGACCCTCCGCCATGTCCGGCGGAGAGCAGCAGCGCACGGCCCTGTGCCGCGCCCTTGCCAACGCGCCGGACCTGCTGCTTGCGGACGAGCCGACGGGCAATCTCGATCCCGAAACCTCGGACACCGTCTTTGCCGCGCTCATGCGCCTTGTGCGCGAGACCGGGCTCTCGGCGCTGATCGCGACGCATAACCTGGAGCTTGCGGCCCGGATGGACCGCACGTTGCGTCTCAGCCAGGGGCGCGTCGAGTGACGGGTTAGGCCTTCTGCGTGACGAAGACGCCGAGCGCCATCAGGGCGATCCCCAGCGCGCGCATCGCGGTCAGGCTCTGCTGACGCGCGCCGAACAGGCCGAAATGGTCGATGATCGCGGCCGAGACGAGTTGCCCCAGGAGCACGAAGAAGACCGCGTTGCCGACGCCGAAGCGCGGCGCGACGAAGGTGATCGTCAGGACGTAGAAGGCGACGAAGAAGCCGGCGGTAAAGAGGTGCCAGGGTTGCCCGGCAAGACGCTGCAGCCCTCCGAGCCCGGTGACGGCGCCCACCAGGAGCGTGGCCCCGAGCGCCACGGTGAAAAGGACGGCCCCGGCGGCCACGGGCGCGCCGATCCGCGTGCCGAGCGCGGCATTGAGCGAGGCCAGCACGGGGATGCCGATCCCCGCCGCAAGCATCACGGCCGCATCCCTGAAATGTTCCGTCGCCATACTTGCCCGCTCCCCTCGCAACCTCGCAAAGCGGAGCGTAGGGCAGGGCCGCTGGCATTGCCAGATGCGCCGTATTCGATGGCGCAGACGCGAAAAGGCCGCCCCGGAGGGCGGCCTTTTCGCAGTAAACCAATTGGAGCGGGCGATGAGATTCGAACTCACGACCCCAACCTTGGCAAGGTTGTGCTCTACCCCTGAGCTACGCCCGCGTCCCGTTGGTGAGGCAGGATTTACTGCCCGTGGGCGGTCTCCGCAAGGGCAAAAACAAAGAAAAATGCCCCGGACGCCAAGTTTCTGACCCGAGCGGCGGAACGGGCCGCCCGGACGGATCCTCCGTTCCGCCTACTCGAATTCGATCAGGAGATCCTTCGCGTCGATCTGGGTGCCCGGCGTCACATGAACGGCCTTCACGGTGCTCGCGCGTTCGGCATGAAGGCCTGTCTCCATCTTCATCGCCTCGATGGTCAGAAGCAGATCGCCCTCCTTGACGGCGCTTCCCACCTGCACGCCCACCGTGGCCACGACGCCCGGCATCGGCGCGCCCACATGCGCGGCATTGCCGGGTTCGGCCTTGGCGCGGACCGCGGCGCTGCCGGCCATCTTGCGGTTCGGCACACGCACGAGGCGGGGCTGGCCATTGAGCTCGAAGAAGACCTTGGACTTGCCGTCATCGCCGGTCTCGCCGATGGCCTGGCACCTGATCTCGAGGGTCTTTCCCGGATCGATCTCCGCGGTGATCTCTTCGCCGGGTTCCATCCCGTAGAAGAAGGTATGGGTGGGCAGGGTGCGCACCGGGCCGTATTCCTCGTTGCGCAGGCGGTAATCGGAGAAGACCTTGGGATACATCAGGTAGCCCATCAGGTCCTCGTCATCGATCGGCACGCCGCCGGCGGCCGCCGATGCCTCGGCGCGGGCCTGCTCGAGATCGACCGGCGCAAGATGCTTGCCGGGCCTGTCGGTGATCGGCGCCTCGGTCTTGAGCACCTTCCTTTGCAACGCCTCGGGCCAGCCGCCCGGCGGCTGACCGAGATTGCCGCGCATCATGTCGACCACCGAATCGGGGAAGGAGACCTCGACCTGCGGATTCTCGACCTCGGCGCGGCTCAGTCCCTGGCTGACCATCATGAGGGCCATGTCGCCGACGACCTTGGAGGAGGGCGTCACCTTCACGATGTCGCCGAACATCTGGTTCACCTCGGCATAGGTCTCGGCGACCTCGTGCCAGCGCTCCTCAAGGCCGAGCCCTCTTGCCTGCGCCTTGAGGTTGGTGAACTGCCCGCCGGGCATCTCGTGCAGGTAGACCTCCGAGGCGGGCGCCTGCAGACCGCTCTCGAAGGCGGCATATTGGGCGCGGACCGTTTCCCAGTAGTTGGAGATCTCGCGGATCGCGGTGATGTCGAGACCGGTCTCGCGTTCGGACCGGGCGAGCGCCTCGACGATGGTGCCGAGCGTGGCCTGGCTGGTGTTGCCCGAGAGCGAGTCCATCGCGCAATCCACCGCGTCGACGCCTTCCCCGGCCGCCGCCAGGATCGTGGCGCAGGCGATGCCGGCCGTGTCATGGGTGTGCAGGTGGATGGGAAGCCCGACCTCCTGCTTCAGTGTCCGCACGAGATGGCGCGCGGCGGCCGGCTTGAGCAGGCCCGCCATGTCCTTGAGCCCCAGGACATGCGCGCCCGCATCGCGCAACTCGCGGCCCATGCCGACATAATAGGCCAGATCGTATTTCGCACGGTCCGGATCGCCCAGATCGCCGGTATAGCAGATCGTCCCCTCGCAGACCTTGCCGCTCTCGATCACCGCATCCATCGCGACGCGCATGTTCTCGGTCCAGTTGAGGCTGTCGAAGACGCGGAAGACGTCGATACCGCTCTCGGCGGCCCGGGCCACGAAACCCTTCACCACGTTGTCGGGATAGTTGGTATAGCCGACGCCATTGCTGCCGCGCAGCAGCATCTGCGTCATCAGGTTGGGCATTGCCGCCCGAAGATCGCGCAGGCGTTGCCAAGGGCATTCCTGCAAGAAGCGATAGGCGACATCGAAGGTCGCCCCGCCCCAGCATTCGACGCTGAAGAGCTGCGGCAGGTTCGCCGCGTAGACGGGCGCGGCGCGGATCATGTCGATGGAGCGCATCCGCGTGGCCAGGAGCGACTGGTGTCCGTCACGCATCGTCGTGTCGGTAATCAGAAGTTCCTTCTGCTCGGACATCCAGTCGGCCAGCCCTTGCGGGCCGAACTGATCGAGGATCTGCCGGGTGCCCGGCCGGGGTGCATCCGTGCGGGCGGAGGGGGCGCGGGGCGTGCGGGCGCCGGCGGCGGGCAGGTCGCGCCCCTCGGTCTCGAGGTGACCGTTCACGGTGATATCGGCGATATAGGTAAGGATTTTCGTTGCCCGGTCGCGGCGCGGCGCGAAATCGAAAAGCTCGGGCGTCTGGTCGATGAACTTGGTGTGGTATTCGTAGTTCAGGAAGGTGGGATGCTTGAGCAGGTTTTCCACGAAGGCGATGTTGGTGCTGACACCGCGGATGCGGAACTCGCGCAAGGCCCTGTCCATGCGGGCGATCGCGGCTTCCGGCGTCGGAGCCCATGCTGTCACCTTCTCGAGGAGCGAATCGTAATAGCGCGTGATGACCGCCCCGGAATAGGCGGTGCCGCCATCAAGGCGGATGCCCATGCCCGTGGCGCCGCGATAGGCGGTGATGCGGCCGTAGTCGGGGATGAAGTTGTTGGTCGGATCCTCGGTGGTGATGCGGCACTGAATGGCATGGCCGCGCAGTTGCACGTCGTATTGCGACGCCGTTCCCGTCGCCTCCACCAGGCTTTTGCCCTCGGCCACGAGGATCTGTGCGCGCACGATGTCGATGCCGGTGACTTCCTCGGTCACGGTATGCTCGACCTGGACGCGGGGATTGACCTCGATGAAGTAGAATTCGCCCGAATCCATGTCCATCAGGAACTCGACCGTCCCGGCGCACTCGTAATTCACATGCTCGCAGATCCGTTTGCCGAGGCTGCACAGCTTCTCGCGCTGCGCGCTCGACAGGTAGGGCGCGGGCGCACGCTCGACGACCTTCTGGTTCCGGCGCTGCACCGAACAGTCCCGCTCCCACAGGTGATAGATGCGGCCATGGCTGTCGCCGAGGATCTGCACCTCGACATGGCGGGCACGCTCGATCATTTTCTCGAGGTAACCCTCGCCGTTGCCGAAGGCCGCCTCCGCCTCGCGGCGCCCCTCGCGCACTTTCTCCTCGAGGTCCTCCTCGGAATGGATCGGACGCATACCGCGCCCGCCGCCACCCCAGCTTGCCTTGAGCATAAGCGGGTAGCCGACCTCCGCCGCCTGCCTGCGGATCTCGTCCATGTCATCGCCAAGCACCTCGGTGGCGGGGATGACCGGCACGTCTGCCTCGATGGCGACACGCCGCGCGCTGGCCTTGTCGCCAAGGCGGCGCATGGTTTCGGCACGCGGGCCGATGAATGCGATGCCGGCATCGGTGCAGGCATCCACGAAATCGGGGTTCTCCGACAAGAGCCCGTAGCCGGGGTGGATCGCGTCGGCGCCGGACATGCGGGCCACGCGAATGATCTCCTCGATGCTCAGATAGGCGGCGACCGGTCCGAGGCCTTCGCCGATCCGGTAGGCTTCGTCGGCCTTGAAGCGGTGCAGGCTGAGCTTGTCCTCCTCTGCGAAGATCGCGACCGTCTTCTTGCCCAGCTCATTGGCCGCGCGCATCACCCTGATGGCGATTTCGCCGCGATTGGCGATCAGGATCTTCTTGAAATCGCTCATGGTGACGGGTCCTCTTTCCTTGATCTGCAGGCATGTCGCCTTCGCAGGCGCAGAAAAAGCGTAGAGGCTTACCCTTGCACGGGCAATAGACCGCAAGATCGGGGAAAGGGGCCGAAGACATATATGGAGCCAATGACAGGCAGAGCACGGCGCGGGGTGCCGTCGGAACAGGCAGCGGGCGGGACGGAACGGCGAGACGTCGGGCGGCGAGGGCGGCATGCGGGCTGCCACACCGTATGACGGACGGTATGGCCGGCAGACCGGCTCGGATGATCGAGAGGCCGGCGTCCGGGATATGACACGCGAAGGCGCCCTTCGCATGCTCCGACTGCAGGGAAAGATCCGGCCGGGTTTGGCATGGCAGTCCTAGATCGGTCAGTTCCGGGGTAGGCATGCCCCCGCTGCCGGAACGGACCGGGCCGCGAGCGGCCCAGTGCAGCGCCGGTCCAGCCCAGCGTCGCACCCGGCCCAGCGCTGGACCCGGCCCAAAGCCTGCCCACCACCCGCCCAGCGCCCGATTTGGCGCGGCTAGCCCGACGCGCAGCGCGAGGGCGGCGCCTCGAACATCTCGGACAGTTTCATGAGGGACCGCTCCACATGGGGGTGGCGGGACAGCTGCTTCACAGCGTCTTCGGACAGGAGATACTGTTCCCTGCGCACCTGTGCCTTGGCGATCTGTGCATCTGCGACCGAGCGGATGTCCATGAGTGCGCGATCGATCGACCGGCAGATCCCCGCAAGCGCGGCGATCGAATCATGCATCCGGTTCGGCTCTATCTTGCCGCGATCCACGGCATCGAGATACGTGCTGACCTGTGACAGCTGGAAGGCGGCCTGCGCCGAGAAGTACTGGACATCCTCGAAGGCAAGCTGATCGCCCTGCGGCCGGCTGATGTGGCGCAGGTAGACGGCACTGCCCAGAACGCGTTCGCGCCCGTCATGCATCGAGATGGGCTGGATCGTGGTATCCCACATGATCGAGCCCTCGCTCATGTCGAGCACCTCGCGGTAGCGCTGACTGGTGCGACTGCGTACACAGGTCGTGTAGTGCTTCGCGACCTGTTTGGCCTGCTCCGGAGGCAGGATGTCCTCGAGGTTCTTGCCGCACAGATCCTGGTGTTTGAACCCGGATATGCGCTCATGGGCCGTGTTGATGCCGAGAATGCGGAAGGGAGTGTCCCCATCGCGGCGTTCCGCCGCGAACATGGGAATCTGGAAGATGTTGATCTCCTCGCGCAGGGCATCGGGATCTAGTGTATCGAACATGGATGCTCTCGCTTTGTCTGACCGTATTATCGCCACAGCTTGCACGTCAGTCTGTATATAAAGGCTTAAGGTGGCAGGGGTGGGACCCGTGTCTGCGCTACTTTTCGCCAGTGAGTACTCCGGCAAGGATGTTTCGCTCCGAACAAAAAGAGAACAAGGCTTCCCCCTGCAAGCAGTTCCCGCTAGTTTGGGCCGTATGAGCAATTTCGATGAAAGCGATGCCTTCGACGCCGCCGTGCCACTCTCGGCACGCGCCGCCGCGGTGCGCCCCGCCCCCTATCTCGACGATCTCAACCCTGCCCAGCGCGAGGCGGTCGAGACGCTCGACGGTCCCGTCCTCATGCTCGCGGGGGCCGGAACCGGCAAGACCAAGGCCCTGACCTCGCGCATCGCGCATCTGATGGTCACGGGGCGCGCGCGCCCCAACGAGATCCTGGCCGTCACCTTCACGAACAAGGCCGCGCGCGAGATGAAGGAGCGGGTCGGCCGGGTGCTCGGGCAGACGGTCGAGGGGATGCCGTGGCTCGGCACCTTCCATGCGATCTGCGTCAAGCTCCTGCGCCGTCATGCCGAGCTGGTCGGGCTGAAATCCAATTTCACCATTCTCGATACAGACGATCAGATCAGGTTGCTCAAGCAGTTGATCGTCGCCGAAAACATCGACGAGAAGCGCTGGCCCGCAAGACAGCTCGCCGGGTTGATCGACGGCTGGAAGAACCGTGCCTGGACCCCCGAGAAGGTGCCCGCCGCCGAGGCCGCGGCCTTCGACCAGCGCGGCACGGAGCTCTACGACTACTACCAGCAGCGGCTCAGGACGCTCAACGCGGTCGATTTCGGCGATCTGCTGCTGCATGTCGTCACGATCTTCCAGACCCGGCCAGACCTGCTGGAGCAATATCAAAAACGATTCAAATACATCCTCGTCGACGAGTATCAGGATACGAACGTCGCCCAGTACATGTGGCTCCGGCTGCTTGCGCAGGGGCATCGGAATATCTGCTGCGTGGGTGACGACGATCAGTCGATCTATGGCTGGCGGGGCGCCGAAGTGGGCAATATCCTGCGATTCGAGAAGGATTTCGAAGGGGCCCACGTGGTCCGGCTCGAGCAGAACTATCGCTCCACGCCCCATATCCTCGCCGCCGCCTCCGGCGTGATCGGCGCCAACGAGGGCCGGCTGGGCAAGACCTTGTGGACCGCCGAGCAGAAGGGCGAGAAGCTCCGGCTGATCGGTCACTGGGACGGCGAGGAGGAGGCGCGCTGGATCGGCGAGGAGATCGAGGCGCTGCAGCGCGGCGCGCGGGGCATGCGGGTCCTGAGCCTCGACGACATGGCGATTCTCGTGCGCGCCTCGCACCAGATGCGTGCCTTCGAGGACCGGTTCCTGACAATCGGGCTGCCCTACCGGGTGATCGGCGGGCCACGCTTCTACGAACGGCTGGAGATACGCGATGCCATGGCCTATTTCCGGCTCGCGACATCGCCGGATGACGACCTGGCCTTCGAGCGGATCGTCAACACGCCCAAGCGCGGCCTTGGCGACAAGGCGCGTCAGAAGATCCAGATCGCGGCGCGCGAGGCGGGGGTCACCCTCGTCGACGGCGCCCGCCTGCTGCTGTCCGAGAAGGGGCTTAGCGGGAAGGGCGGGGCGGAGCTGCGCAGTCTGGTGGACGGTATCGGACGCTGGAGCGACGAGGCGCGGCGCCCCGATCACAACCATATCGAGCTGGCAGAGCGTATCCTCGAGGAATCCGGCTACACGGCGCATTGGCAAAACGACAAGACGCCCGAGGCGCCCGGCCGCCTCGAGAACCTCAAGGAGCTGATCAAGGCCCTCGAGCAGTTCGAGAATCTTCAAGGGTTTCTTGAGCACGTGGCGCTGATCATGGATAACGAGACCGAGGAGCACGGCGCGAAGGTCACGATCATGACCTTACACGGGGCCAAGGGGCTCGAATTTCCGGCGGTGTTCCTGCCGGGCTGGGAAGACGGGCTGTTCCCCTCGCAGCGCAGCATGGACGAATCGGGGACCAGCGGTCTCGAGGAAGAGCGGCGCCTTGCCTATGTGGGCATCACCCGCGCCGAAGAGCTGTGCACCGTCAGCTTCGCGGCGAACAGGCGCGTTTACGGGCAATGGCAATCGGCGCTTCCCTCGCGTTTCATCGACGAGCTGCCAGAGGCGCATGTCGAGGTGCTGACCCCGCCCGGTCTTTACGGCGGCAGTTACGGCGCGGCCGGCATGGCAGCGAGCGCCTCCCCCTCGATCATGGCGAATCAGGCGAGCGAGCTGCACGAGAAGGCCAGCCGCGCCGATGTCTACAGCTCGCCGGGATGGCGCAGGATGCAGGCGCGTGGCGCCGCGCGCCCGGTTTCGCAGCCGTCGGAGGCCCGCAACATGGTGATCGACATGCAGGCGGTGTCCGCCTACGGCGCGGGGGATCGGGTGTTTCACAAGAAATTCGGCTACGGAACCGTTCTGGCCACCGAGGGCGACAAGCTCCACATCGAATTCGACAAGGCCGGCTCGAAGAAGGTCGTGGCGAAATTCGTCGTCGAGGCGGAGCGCGCCGGAGACGTGCCCTTCTGATCCGAACACGGCCGCACGGAGCCCGCGGAATTGTCAGCCGGCGCGTTGTTCGGCTGGTTTTGCATGCGCGCACCGGCCACGCATATGGCCCGTACCGGCATTCCGTTATGTTCAGGGGGCGAAAAGCAAAACGGCGACGTTCGGGAGGAGGTGAACGCCGCCGCTCTGGCAACGCGGACGCCCTAGGGAGGAGGAGCGGACGCCGCGTATCTCGATCAGGCCATGTCGGCCCGGGATGTGCCCGGTGCGGCGACGTTCGGGAGGAGGTGAACGCCGCCGCTCTGGCAACGCGGACGCCCTAGGGAGGAGGAGCGGACGCCGCGTATCTCGGTCGGACCATGTCGGCCCGAAATGTGCCCGGTGCGGCGACGTCCGGGACTGGCAACGCGGTCGCCCTAGGGAGGAGGAGCGGACGCCGCGTATCTCGATCAGGCCATGTCGGCCCTTGGAAGTGGTGCACCGGCGATATCCGGGAGGAGGTAGATATCGCCGTTCTGCACCTGCGAAAACCCGGGAGGAGGGAGAGGTTCCGCAATTCATTGCCGACTGCTGCCGGATGTCGCAGGCGGCCCCATGGACCGCGTGCGAGGGATTACTTTACCTGGCGAGCCGCGTCAGCCGCGATGGCGCGGATCGAGGAGCGGTGCAGGCCGAGATCGGCCAGTTCGCGGTTCGACAGCTCGGACAGTTCCGAAACGGTCCGGCGGAACATACGGTAGCGCGCCCAGCGGCGGGACAGGTCTGTGGAGATCGTGCCGAAGCCGTCGAAGAAGGAGTTACCGGCGGTCCGGGTGGTGTTCATATAAGCCATCATGAGCCTCGTTCGTTTGAAGCGGCGCCGGGTGGTAGCGCTCGCCGTTGACCCAAATGTAGGCACATGCTGCATCCGCACAATCCGACAAATACTCAATGCCGCCATGCAGCAAATGCATATGTATTACTGACCTATTATTGACGGTTCCCCGAGTGATGCTTCGGCCCGGCGACGCTTCTATCCTCATGCAGCGTGTTTTCGAGTAATCGTCCTCAGGATTACTGCCACAGTGTTAATAATGCGCTGCTGCAATCCCATGGTTTCGTGGCGAGGGGCGATCTTCGACGGGTGACTTCGGGCCGGTTCGGACCTTGTCACGTCTTTTCCATTGTCGCTGTGCAAACGGGGGGATGGATATGGTCCATCGCGCTGCCATACGGGGCAGGCGTCACCTGCACCTGCACCTGCACCTGCACCTGCCCCTGCTTCCCAAGCGCGCGCCTGGGGGTAATGCCTTTCTGCTCAGATCATCTCCTAGAATGAGAGGGAGCGTCTCATGCTAGAATGAGAGAGAGCGTCTCATGATCCGTAAGGAGCCCGGTGCCAACTGCCCGTTCATGGGAGCACATGGGACGAACCCGTGCAAAGCACCACGGCGGCCCGAATGGCAGGCCCCTACATCCGGCGATAAGGGACGCCACATGGTCTCCGCTACCAGAAGTCGTGCTGCGCGCGGATTCGATCGCAAGAATCAGTGGCATGCCTGTATGATTCTACCGAAGGTCCGGGCTGCACGGCCACTGATGGATCGATAACGGTATGAAAATCTGACCTATTCGTCGAAAAACATGCCGAAAAGTTGAAGTCTTGGGAAACGGCATTGTTCCGGGATTGCTTACGGAGCCGTTAATATCGCGACAAGACTGACCGAAAAGTCATGGAACAATTTTGCAACTGGCGCAGTTATTAATGGCCGGAGCTGCGGTTGATTTATAGTTTTCCATCGCCAGTCTCAATCAGCCAAAATCCCCCCGAACACACAATATATAGTCATAAATCATGTATACAATCCATATATAATGGGTTGTCTGTGTGCTTTGCGATGACAATCCGAGGGCCCAAGATGCGCAAGGCAGGGCATACAGTTGGAGAAATTGTCTTGCTTCCCACGAGTTCCCATGGCATCCCTTTATTCATCGAAGAGCAGGACACACGAGGCATCAAGACCTCAGCGACGGCAACGATAACAGAGGCTTACAAGGTTTCATACAGGCACCCCCTTAACTTCGAGAACATAGAATCCGGCGCATGGGCAAGCAGACATCCCCCCATGATGGCACATGCAGTCGGACATCCCCGGAAACGGGACGAGGGCGGCGATCCGAACAGTGGCAGCAGTTCGGGTCGCCGTTTCTCGTTTTGAAGGTCCGATGCAGGACAATGGACAGGAGAAACCTCCGTGCTTGGAGTGTTCATAGGCGAACACGACAACAAGATCGACGCCAAGGGCAGGCTGTCGATCCCGGCGGAATTTCGCCGGGAGCTGGAGGATGCGGACCCCAAGTGGGAAAGCGGCAAACCCGCCCGCATGGTCATCGTCTACGGCGATGAGCGTCGCAACTATCTCGAAGTCTTCAGCGTGGCGGATCTGCAAAGGGTCCATGCTCAGATCGCGACACTCCCCCGCGGCTCGCGCAAGCGTGCCGAGCTCCAGAGACTCTATGCCCATCAGGTCGTCATGGCGACGGTCGACGAGACCGGGCGCATCGTCCTCGGCTCGAAGCTGCGCGGCAAGCTCGATCTCAAGGACAGGGCCCTCGTCGTGGGCAATGGTGAAACCTTCATGATCTGGCAGCCCGAGACCTATGAAAACGACGCCATGCCCGGCCTGATGGAGGAGGATGACTTTGATCCCACCCTCGACCCCTCGACCTGGCTGCCCGGTGGCGGCGGTCCGTTGATGGACCTTTGATGGACCAGGAGCGGGCCAATGCGGAAGGGGAGGACCAGGCGCCCCATATCCCCGTGCTTCTGGCGCCGCTGCTCAAGGCGGTGACGCCTGTCTCGGGGCGTTGGCTCGACGGCACCTTCGGGGCAGGCGGCTACGCGCGCGGCCTTCTGGCCGCCGGCGCGGCGCAGGTCATCGGGGTCGACCGGGATCCCGCGGTCTTCGAGATGGCGCAGGATTGGGCGCCGGAGTTCGGTGACAGGCTGCGGCTCGTCGAGGGGACATTCGGTGATCTGGACGAGCATGCCGGCGGGCCGCTCGACGGCGTGGTTCTCGATCTCGGTGTCTCCTCGATGCAGCTCGATCAACCCGAACGCGGCTTCTCGTTCCGCAATGACGGCCCGCTCGACATGCGCATGGGTCCCGGCATTCCCTCCGCCGCCGATCTCATCGCGCGTATCGAGGAGGAGCCGCTTGCCGATATCCTCTACCATTACGGCGAGGAGCGCGCCTCGCGCCGGATCGCCCGTGCGATCGTGCAGGCGCGCGCCGTGGAGCCGGTGACGACGACCCGGCAGCTGGCCGCCATCGTCGAGCGGTGCCTGCCGCGCCCCAAGCCCGGCCAGAGCCATCCGGCGACGCGGAGTTTCCAGGCGATCAGGATCGCGGTGAACGACGAGTTCGGGCAACTGGTCGATGGCCTCGAGGCGGCCGAGCGCGCCCTTGTGCCGGGCGGGCAGCTTGCCGTCGTCAGCTTCCATTCGCTGGAGGACCGCATCGTCAAGCGATTCTTCCAGGCCAGGAGCGGCGGTGGCAGCACCAACAGGCACGTTCCCGCGACGGCAGAGGAGGCCCCGCGTTTCACCAGGACGGGCAAGGGGATCAAGGCCGATGCGCAGGAGCTCGCGGTCAATCCGCGCGCCCGTTCGGCACGGCTGCGCGTGGGCACGCGCAGCGATGCGCCTGCCGGTCCCGTGGATCGCGGCCGCCTCGGAATGCCACGCTTCGACATCAGGGAGACCAGCTGAGCCATGCGTTCGATCTTCTACGTCCTCTCGGCCCTCGCCGTCATGGGACTGGCCTTCTGGGCCTATTCCGAGAATTACGCGACGCGCGAGGCGCTCGGCGAGGTGGATGACCTGCGCGCGCAGATCGCGCAGGGCCGCGAATCGCTTTCCGTCCTGCGCGCCGAATATGCCTATCTGAGCCGGCCCGAGCGGTTGCAGACCTTGGCGGATATGAATTTCGACCGGCTCGGCCTGTTGCCCCTGCTGCCCGAGCAATTCGCCACGATCGATCAGATCGCCTATCCCGCTGCCGCCGATACCATCCTCCTCGACCCGATCGAGGTCTCGAGCGACGGAATGCTCACGGAGGAGGCCACGGAATGACCCGCATCCCCCTCCGGCCCCTGGCACGTGTCCTGCGGGCGCGCGATCGCGGCGAGAACCCCGATACGATCGAGCGCGAGAATCTCCGGCTGCGCCACGAGGCGATGCGCGACCGCGACCGCACCCGCGCCGAGGGGCGGCTGCTGGTCCTGTCGATCTTCTTCTTCGCCGTCTTCGCCGTGGTCGGCGCGCGCATGGGTTTGATGGCCTCCTCCGCGGGATCGGAGCCGCGCGCACGCGCCGGCGGGGCCGCGATCACCGCGCAGCGCGCCGATATTACCGACCGCAACGGCCGGGTCCTCGCCACCAACCTGAGCACCTTTTCCCTCTATGCCCAGCCGCCGCACATGGTCGACAAGGAGCGCGCGGCACGCGAGCTGGTGAAGATTTTCCCCGACCTGGATGAGAAACGCCTCGTCGAGGATTTCACGGGCAGCCGCAAATTCCTGTGGATCAAGAAGAAGCTCTCGCCCGAGCAGAAGCAGGCGGTGCATGACATCGGCGATCCGGGGCTTCTTTTCGGCCCGCGCGAGATGCGCCTCTATCCCAACGGCGCGCTTGCCGCGCATGTCCTTGGCGGCGCGAGCTTCGGCCGCGAGGGGGTGCATTCGGCGGAGGTGATCGGCATCGCCGGCGTCGAGAAGGCTTTCGACGGCTACCTGCGCGACCCCGAGAATGGCAGCCCGCTGCGCCTGTCGATCGACATGACGGTGCAGACCGCCATGCGCCAGGTGCTTTGGGGCGGAATGCGCCTGATGAACGCCAAGGGCGCGGCCGGCATCCTGATGGACGCGCATAGCGGCGAGATCATCTCGATGGTCTCCTTGCCGGATTTCGACCCCAATGACCGGCCCCGGCCACTGCTCAAGGGGGACGCGGCCGACAGTCCGCTCTTCAACCGGGCGGTGCAGGGGGTCTACGAGCTTGGCTCGACCTTCAAGATCTTCACCACCGCGCAGGCAATGCAGCTTGGCCATGTGAACGAGAACACGCTCGTGGACGCCGACGCGCCGATGCGCTGGGGCCGTTTCCGCATCAAGGAATTCGAGAACAAGAATTACGGACCGCTCCTGTCGGTCACGGACGTGATCGTGAAATCATCGAATGTCGGCACCGCCAAGATGGCGCTGCAGATCGGCGGCGAGCGCCAGCAGGATTTCCTGCGCAAGCTGGGATTCTTCGATGCGACACCCGTCGAACTGGTCGAAGCGCCCGGTGCCAAGCCGCTTTTGCCGCCGAACTGGTCCGAAATCGTGACCATCACCGCCTCCTACGGGCACGGCTTCTCCGCCTCGCCCCTGCACCTGGCCACCGCCTATTCCTCGCTTCTAAACGGCGGCACCCTGGTCACGCCGACCCTGCTGGCGCGCGACAAGGTCGAGCCGGGACCGCGCATCGTCTCCGAGCGGATCAGCCGCGTCTCGCGCGAGATGCTGCGCGCGGTCGTGGTGCGCGGCACCGCGAGCTTCGGCGAGGTTCCGGGCTACGAGGTCGGCGGCAAGACCGGCACCGCCAACAAGCCCAAGACGGACGGGCGCGGCTATCACCAGGACAAGAACATCAACACCTTCGCCAGTGTCTTTCCGGTCAGCGATCCGCGCTACGTGCTTGTCGTCACCCTCGACGAGGCCTCCGACAATACGGGGCCGAAGCCGCGCCGCACCGCCGGCTGGACCGCGGTTCCCGTCGCGGCGGAAGTGGTACGGCGCACCGCGCCCCTGCTGGGCCTGCGACCGAAGATTGAACCCGCCGAGGCTTCCGCGCTAACACTCACCTCGAACTGAGGGAGAACCGCGTCATGGCACAGACTGCAAAATCGCTGGCCGAGCTGGGGCTGACCGCGCCGGGCGGAGGGGAGGTGCGGATCACCGGGATCGCCTCCGACACGCGCGATGTCGCGCCGGGCCATCTCTTTGCCGCCCTGCCGGGAAGCCGCGAGCACGGCGCCCGTCACATCGAGGCCGCCCTCGCGGCAGGGGCGGCGGCGATCCTGACCGACCGGGAGGGCGCGCGCATTGCCGCCGAAGGGCTCGCGGCGGCCGATGCGGTGCTGATCACCGCCGAGGATCCGCGGCAAACGCTGGCATTGACGGCGGCCCTGTGGTTCGGACGGCAGCCCGAGCTGGCCGTCGCGGTGACCGGCACCAACGGCAAGACATCCGTGGCCAGCTTCACGCGCCAGATCTGGACGCTTCTCGGGCTCGATGCGTGCAATCTGGGCACGACAGGAGTGGAGGGGGCCTATAGCGCGCCTCTCGTGCATACCACGCCCGACCCCGTGACGCTGCACAGGGTGCTCGCGGAGGCGTCGGCGCATGGGGTGACCCATGTCGCGATGGAGGCCTCCTCTCACGGGCTCGACCAGCGCCGGCTCGACGGCGTGACCCTCGCGGCGGCGGCCTTCACCAATTTCACCCAGGACCATCTCGACTACCACGCCAGTTTCGATGCCTATTTCGCCGCCAAGGCCGCGCTCTTTGCCCGTGTTCTGCCGGAGGACGGGACGGCGGTGGTCAATCTCGACGATCCCCGCGGGGCCGAGATCGCCGAGATCGCGCTGCGCCGCGGGCAGGACCTGATGACGGTGGGCCGCGGGCCGGAGGCGGCGCTGCAGATCACCGGCCAGCGGTTCCACGCCGCGGGGCAGGACCTGCGTTTTTCATGGAACGGCGTGCCGCAGCAGGTCGCGCTGCAGCTCATCGGCGGCTTCCAGGCCGAGAACGTTCTTGCCGCGGCCGGCCTCGTGATCGCCAGCGGCGTCGAGCCGCGCGATGTCTTTGCCGTCCTGGAAGGGCTTTCGACGGTGCGCGGCAGGATGCAGCTTGCCGCGATGCGCGACAACGGCGCGGCCGTCTTCGTCGACTACGCCCATACCCCCGCCGCCCTTGCCACCGCCCTCGCCGCGCTGCGGCCGCATGTCATGGGGCGGCTCATCGTGGTCTACGGGGCCGGCGGCGACCGCGACCGGGGCAAGCGGCCGCTGATGGGGCGGGAGGCGGCCGCGCATGCCGATATCCGCATCGTCACCGATGACAATCCCCGCAGCGAGCAGCCCGCCGCGATCCGGGCCGAGATCCTCGCCGGGGATGCGGACGCGGTCGAGGTGGCGGACCGTGCCGAGGCGATCCTGCGCGGGGTTGACAGCCTCGGGCCCGGAGATGCCCTGCTGATCGCGGGCAAAGGGCACGAGACGGGCCAGACCATCGGCGACGACGTCTTCCCCTTCGACGACAGCGAACAGGCGAGCATGGCCGTGGCCGCGCTCGACGGGCGGGTGTCATGAGCCTCTGGACATCGGCGCAGGCGGTTATCGCCACGGGCGGCAAGGCCACGCGGGCCTGGTCCGCCAGCGGCATTTCGATCGACACGCGCACCCTGCGGCCGGGCGATCTCTTCGTGGCGCTCAAGGCGGAGCGGGACGGGCATGATTTCGTCGCCGCGGCGCTGGAGAAGGGCGCCGCTGCCGCGCTCGTCAGCCGCCGGCCCGATGACGTGCCGCCCGACGCGCCGCTTCTCGTCGTGCCCGATGTCCTTGCCGCCCTCGAGGCGCTGGGTCGGGCAGGGCGTGCCCGCTGCACGGGGCGCGTCGTCGCCATCACCGGCTCTGCGGGCAAGACCTCGACGAAGGACATGCTCGCATCCGCCCTTCCGGGGCAGGCGGACCTCCATGTCGCGCAGGCAAGCTACAACAACCACTGGGGCGTGCCCCTTACCCTTGCGCGGATGCCGCCGGACACGGATGTCGCGATCATCGAGATCGGGATGAACCATCCCGGCGAGATCGCGCCCCTCGCGCGCATGGCACAGCCGCATATCTGCATCGTGACCACGGTCGGGGCCGCCCATCTCGCGGCCTTCGGCTCGATCGAGGGCATCGCGCGGGAAAAGGCGGCCATCTTCGACGGGTTCGCCGCGCAAGGCACGGCCATCGTGAACGGCGATCTGGAGGTCACGCCGATCCTCCACGACGCGGCGCGCGCGCATGACGCCGCCATCGTGCATTTCGGGCAGGGCGAGGATTGCGCGCTGCGTCTGGAACAGATGCGCATCGCCGGGGGCTGCACGGTGGTGCAGGCCCGGATGGAGGGCGAGGAGCTGATCTTCAAGATCGAGACCACCGGCCGGCACATGGCGATGAACGCGCTCGCCGTGCTCGGCGCGGTGCGGGCGCTCGGTGCGGATGTCGCGCTCGCCGCGCATGGCCTTGGCAGCTGGCGCCCGACCCAGGGGCGCGGCACGCGCGAGCGGGTGGTCCTGGATCTCGTGGACGATCATCTCTGGATCGATCTCATCGATGACGCCTTCAACGCCAATCCCGCCTCGGTCTCCGCCGCGCTCGAGATGCTGGCCGCCAGCGAGCCGGCGCCGGGCGGGCGGCGGGTGGCCATCCTTGGCGACATGCTCGAGCTCGGGCCGGACGAGGCCGCTCTGCATGCGCGCCTGGCCGAGCATCCCGCGCTTGCGCAGATCGATGCCGTCCATTGCCTGGGGCCGCGCATGGCGGCGTTGCACGAGGCGCTTCGGGACGGTGTGCGCGGGATCCACACCGCCGACGCGCAGACCATGGCGCGGGAGCTGACGAGCCTGATCGCCCCCGGCGACATCGTGCTCGTCAAGGGCTCGAAGGGCATTCGCGCGTCGCATGTTGTTGACGTGATCCGCAATCTGGGCCAACGCCACGGGCTCATGCACCAAAAGGCCGACTGACATGCTTTTCTGGATGACGGAGCTTTCCGATGGTGGCGGCGTCTTCAACCTTTTCCGCTACATCACCTTCCGATCCGGCGGCGCCTTCTTCACGGCGCTGGTCTTCGGGTTCCTCTTCGGCCGTCCCCTGATCGACTTGCTGCGCCGCAGTCAGCAGCATGGTCAGCCGATCCGCACCGACGGTCCCGAGGGCCATATCGGCAAGGCCGGAACCCCGACCATGGGGGGCGTGCTGATCCTGGGCGCGGTGATCCTGTCGACCCTCCTTTGGGCGCGGCTCGACACGCCCTATGTCTGGATGGTGCTCTTCGTGACGATCGGCTTCGGGCTGATCGGCTTCGCCGACGATTATGCCAAGGTCTCGCGCAACAACCACAAGGGCGTGCCGGGCCGGACGCGCCTCGCGCTCGGTTTCACCATCGCCGGGATCGCGGCGGCCTGGGCGGTCTGGTTCCATCCGCCAGAACTGACCAACCAGCTCGCCGTGCCGATCTTCAAGAACCTGCTGGTGGACATGAGCTTCCTCTTCATCCCCTTCGCGATGTTCGTGATCGTCGGCGCGGCCAACGCGGTGAACCTCACCGACGGGCTCGACGGGCTGGCCATCATGCCGGTGATGATCGCGGCAAGCGCGCTGGGCGCCATCGCCTATGCCGTCGGGCGGGTGGATTTCACCGATTACCTCGAGGTGCATTATGTACCCGGAACCGGCGAGATCCTCGTCTTCTGCGCTGGTCTGATCGGTGGGGGGCTCGGCTTCCTGTGGTACAACGCGCCCCCCGCGGCGGTCTTCATGGGCGATACCGGAAGCCTTGCGCTCGGCGGCGCGCTCGGCGCGATCGCGGTCGCGACCAAGCACGAGATCGTCCTGGCAATCGTCGGCGGGCTCTTCGTCGTCGAGGCGCTCTCGGTCATCATCCAGGTCTTCTACTTCAAGCGCACCGGCAAGCGGGTGTTCCTCATGGCGCCGATCCACCACCATTTCGAGAAGAAGGGATGGGCCGAGCCGCAGATCGTGATCCGCTTCTGGATCATCTCCCTCATCCTCGCCCTGATCGGGCTCGCCACGCTGAAGGTGCGCTGACATGATCGCGGTGCGCGGTCACGAGGGGCGCCGGGTGATGGTGCTCGGGCTCGGGCGCTCCGGCCTCGCGGCGGCGCGCGCGCTCGAGGCGGGCGGCGCGCAGGCCCTGTGCTGGGATGACGGGCCGCAGGCGCAGGAGGCGGCGCAGGCCGAGGGGTTGACGCTGCACGACCCGAACCGGGCGGATGCCTTTGAAGGGGTCGATGCGCTGATCGTCTCGCCCGGCATTCCGCATCTTTATCCCGCGCCGCATCCCGCGATCATGGCCGCGATGCGCGCCGGGGTTCCCATCGACAACGATATCGGCCTTTTCTTCCGCTCCGTCGCGACCCCGGACTGGGAGCGGTTCGACACCCTGCCGCGGGTGATCGCGATCACCGGATCGAACGGCAAGTCGACGACTTCGGCCCTGGTCCATCACATCCTGCAATCGGCGGGACGCCGGGCGCAGCTTGCCGGCAACATCGGGCGCGGCGTGCTCGACATCGACCCGCCCGGCGAGGGGGGCGTCGTCGTGCTCGAGCTGAGCAGCTACCAGATCGAGCTGGCGCGCGCCCTGACCCCCGATGTCGCCGTCTTCACCAATCTCACCCCCGACCATCTCGACCGTCATGGCGGGCATGGAGGCTATTTCGCGGCCAAGCGCCGGCTATTCGCCGAGGGCGGACCGGACCGCGCGGTGATCGGCACCGACGAGCCCGAGGGCCTGTTCCTGGCCAACCAGCTTGCCGAGGGGCTCGCCGACGACCGGCTCATCGCCGTGGCCACCGGCCGCCGTCTGCGCGGACCGGGCTGGTCGATCTACGCGCATAAGGGGCATCTGGTGGAATGGCGCAAGGGACGCCAGGCGGCCAGCATCGACCTGCGCGAGATCGCCGGGCTCCCCGGAACGCACAACCATCAAAATGCCTGCCATGCCTATGGCGCGCTCAGGGCGATCGGCATGTCGCCGCGCGTCATCGAGGCGGGATTGCGCGATTTCGCCGGGTTGCCGCATCGCAGCCAGATGGTCGCGCAGATCGACGGCGTGCGTTATGTCAACGACAGCAAGGCCACCAATGCCGACAGCGCCGCCAAGGCGCTCCAGGCTTTCGGCAAGATCCGCTGGATCGCCGGGGGGCTCGGCAAGGAGGGCGGGATCGCCGCGCTCGCGCCCGTCACCGGCGGGGTGGCGAAGGCCTATCTCATCGGACATTCGGCGAGAGAGTTCGGGTTGCAGTTGGGGTCCGTTCCCTACGAGATCTGCGGCACGATGGAGGCGGCGGTCGCGGCGGCGCATCGCGATGCCGAGCCGGGCGAGACGGTGCTTCTGGCACCGGCGGCGGCGAGCTTCGACCAGTTCGCCGATTTCGAGGCCAGGGGCACGGCTTTCGTGGAACTGGTCCGGCGGTTGGAGCGCGGCGAAGGCTGATCCGGAGCGGAACGCCGTCGCCGCGTGCCGTATGGCGGACCGGCAGGCATGGCCGCGCGAACGGGGGTCAGGCCCCGCGCCGGGCCGTGCCGGCGGCGATTGCCGTGCCGGCGGCGTATCCCGAGGCCCAGGCCCATTGGAAATTGTAGCCGCCGAGCCAGCCGGTCACATCGACCGCCTCCCCGATCGCGTAGAGCCCCGGCATGGCCCGGGCGCGCAGGCTCCGGCTGTCGAGGCCGTCCGTGTCGATGCCGCCGAGCGTGACCTCGGCGGTGCGGTAGCCTTCGGTGCCCGACGGGATGAGCTTGCGCCGGCGCAAAATGTCCTCGAGCCGGGTAAGGGCCGCGTCCGGCAGATCGCCGACCCGGCCCTCGACCCCGGCGGCGGCGGCGAGATGGGCGGCGAGCCGCGCGGGCAGGGGGCCGGAGAGCAGTGTCGGGACCGTCTTGCGCCCGGTCTTGGCCCGCGCGCCGCGCAGCATCGGCAACACGGCGCCTGCGGGGTCGAGATCGATCGTCACCGTCGCGGTTTCGTTCCAGTAGCTCGAGGCTTGCAGGATGGCGGGGCCCGAAAGGCCGCGATGGGTGAAGAGCAGCGCCTCCTCGAAGCTGGCCGTGCCCGGCCCCTGGCCGGCGGTGACGCGCGCCGGGGCCGCGACCCCCGCCATCGGGGTGATCCAGTCGAGATCGGCGAGCCCGAAGGTCAGCGGGACGAGCCCCGGCCGGGTGCTGCGAAGCGAGAGACCGAACTGCTCGGCGATCCGGTAGGACAGCCCGCTCGCACCCATTTTCGGGATCGACTTGCCGCCTGTCGCCAGGACGAGATTGCGGCAGGAGACACGGCGGCGCTGTCCTTCGCGATCAACATCGATCGCGAAGCCGTCCGGCCCATGCGTGATGGCCCCGGGCTCGGCCCGCAGCCACAGCTCGGCTCCCGCGCCGCGCATTTCGGCAAGCAGCATCTCGACGATCTGGCGCGCCGAGCCGTCGCAGAAAAGCTGTCCCAGGGTCTTCTCGTGCCAGGCGATCTTGTGCCTTTGCACGAGATCGAGGAAGTCCCACGGGCCGTAGCGGCTGAGCGCGGACTTGGCGAAATGCGGGTTGGCCGACAGGAAATTTTCCGGCCCGCAGCCGGTATTGGTGAAGTTGCAGCGTCCGCCGCCCGAGATCCGGATCTTCTCGCCCGGCGCGCGTGCGTGGTCGATCACGAGCACCCTGCCGCCGGCATGGGCCGCGCACATCATCCCCGCCGCGCCGGCGCCGAGGATCACGGTATCGAATTCGTCCTGCATCATCATCCGGCGCTTCGAGCATGGGGCAGGGCGCTTGGCAAGTATTCTTGAAGGCGCCCCCGGCGGCCATCCTGTCCGGTGGCCGTGATCCGGGCCGCCCGTGCCGATTGCCGAAGGCCACTCCGCGCGGCATGAACGCCCCCCGGAATGCCACCCGCCGGGCGTTCGCGACAATCGAGCGGGCTTACCACAGTCTCGCCACTATCTTAGGTAGCGCCGCGAGTATTCTTGCGCTATCCTTGTAGGCAGACCCGGCAAACGGGCGAATCTGAGGCAGCACATAGCGGTATCCCATGACTGAAATGGTCTATGGCACGCTCCCTTCACGGGATGGCGAGCCGATTCTTCCCCGTTGGTGGAACACCATCGACAGATGGTCCCTGACCTGCGTTCTGTTGCTGTTCGGCATCGGCCTGCTTCTCGGGCTCGCCTCCTCGCCGCCCCTTGCCGAGCGCAACGGCTTCCAGTCCTTCCATTATGTCGAGCGTCAGACCTTCTTTGGCGGGCTTGCCATACTGGCCCTGATCCTGACCACCATGATGTCGCCGCAGCTGGTGCGCCGCCTCGCGGTGATCGGTTTCGTGTTCGCCTTCCTCGCGCTTCTGGGCCTGCCTTTCGCGGGGACCGATTTCGGCAAGGGCGCGGTGCGCTGGTACTCGCTCGGCTTCGCCTCGGTGCAGCCTTCGGAGTTCCTCAAGCCCGGCTTCGTGGTGGTCGCGGCCTGGATGATCTCATCCTCGCTGGACCTGAACGGGCCGCCGGGCAAGACGATGTCCCTCGCGCTGACCCTGCTGATCGTGGTCATGCTGGCGCTGCAGCCCGATTTCGGGCAGGCGAGCCTTGTCCTGTTCGGCTGGGGCGTCATGTGGTTCGTCGCCGGCGCCCCGATCATCCTGCTGATCGGTATGGCGGGAATGGTCTTTCTCGCCGGCACCTTCGCCTATAACTCGTCGGAGCATTTCGCGCGGCGGATCGACGGCTTCCTATCCCCGGATGTCGAGCCGACGACCCAGCTCGGCTATGCCACCAACGCGATCCGCGAGGGCGGGCTCTTCGGCGTCGGCGTTGGCGAGGGGCAGGTGAAATGGTCGCTGCCCGATGCCCATACCGATTTCATCATCGCCGTCGCGGCCGAGGAATACGGCCTCGTCCTCGTGCTGGCGGTGATCGCCCTCTATGCCACGATCGTGGTCCGCTCCCTGATCCGCCTGATGCGCGAGCGCGATCCCTTCATCCGGCTCGCCGGGACCGGCCTTGCCTGCATGTTCGGCGTCCAGGCGATGATCAACATGGGCGTTGCGGTGCGCCTTCTGCCCGCCAAGGGCATGACGCTTCCCTTCGTCAGCTATGGCGGCTCCTCGCTGATCGCCGGCGGGATCGCGGTGGGAATGCTTCTGGCCTTCACCCGCATCCGTCCGCAAGGCGAGATCGGTGACATCCTTCTGAGCCGCAGGAGCTGATCCGATGGCAAATGCGAAGGTCCAGGCCGGTGCCGCGCCCCATGCGATGATCGCGGCGGGCGGCACCGGGGGCCACATGTTTCCCGCCCAGGCCCTCTCGGAGGCGCTCCTGGCCCGCGGCTGGCGCGTGACGCTGAGCACGGATGCGCGCGGCGCACGTTATGCCGATGGCTTTCCGCCTGCCGTGGTACGCTCGGTCCTGCGCTCGGCCACCTTCGCGCGCGGCGGCCTGAAGGCGCGCCTTGCCGTGCCCGCGCGGATCGCCGCCGGCGTGTGGGGTGCCTTGCGCGTGATGCGCCGGGACCGCCCCGACATCGTGGCGGGCTTCGGCGGATACCCTTCCATCCCGGCCCTGTCGGCGGCGCGGCTCCTGGGCGTGCCGGCCATCATCCACGAACAGAACGGCGTTCTCGGCCGGGTCAACCAGCTCTTCGCGCGCCATGTCGCCAGGGTCGCCTGCGGGGTGATGCCCGAGCGAATGCCCAAGGGGGTGGAGGCCGTCCATACCGGCAATCCAGTGCGCGGCGCGGTCGCCGATCAGGCCGCCGCGCCCTATGCCGCCATGCAGGAGGGCGGGTCGCTCGAGATCCTCGTGATCGGCGGCAGCCAGGGCGCGCGCATCCTGTCGGATATCGTCCCCGAGGCGATCGGCGCCTTGCCCGAGGGGCTGCGCCGCCGCCTGAGCGTGGCGCAGCAGGCGCGGCCCGAGGATGTCGAGCGTGTGCGCGCGGCCTATGCCGCCAGTGGTATCCCGGCACGGATCGAGCCCTTCTTCGCCGATGTGCCCGAGCGCATGGCGCGCGCCGCGCTCGTGATCAGCCGGGCAGGCGCCTCTTCGATTGCCGATATCACGGTGATCGGACGTCCCTCGATCCTGATCCCCTTCGCCGCGGCCGCCTCGGATCACCAGACCGCCAATGCGCGCGCGCTGGACGCGGCGGGAGCGGCCAGCGTTCTGCGCGAAACGGGGCTCGGCTCCTCCGACCTCGCCGCCGAGATCGAGGCGATCCTCGCCGATCCGGCGCGGGCCGAGGCGATGGCCACCGCCGCCCGCGCCCTCGGCCGCCCCGACGCGGTGTCGCGCCTGCTGGCGCTTGTCGAAGAGGTGTCGGGCCGCGACATGCCGGACCGACCGCAACCTTCCCAGAATGGACTGAGCCGATGAACGCCGCCGCAACCAAGCTGCCCACCGAGATGGGCGCCATCCACTTCGTCGGCATCGGCGGGATCGGCATGTCCGGCATCGCCGAGGTGCTGCTCAACCACGGCTACCGCGTCCAGGGATCGGATCTGAAGCATTCCAAGATCACGCGGCGGCTCGAGGAACTCGGCGCGGTGATCTACGAGGGGCAGAGCGCCGACAACCTCGCGCAGGCGGAAGTCGTGGTGATCTCCTCCGCGATCAAGGCGGGCAATCCCGAGCTCGACGCCGCCCGCGCCCGCGGCATGCCGGTGGTGCGCCGGGCGGAAATGCTGGCCGAGCTGATGCGGCTCAAGTCGAACATCGCGGTCGCCGGCACCCATGGCAAGACCACCACGACCACGATGGTCGCGGCGCTGCTCGACGAGGGCGGGATCGACCCGACGGTAATCAATGGCGGCATCATCCATGCCTATGGATCGAATGCCCGCGTGGGCACCGGCGACTGGATGGTGGTCGAGGCCGACGAGAGCGACGGCACCTTCAACCGCCTGCCGGCCACGATCGCGATCGTGACCAATATCGACCCCGAACACATGGAGCATTGGGGCAGCTTCGACCGGCTGCGCCAGGGTTTCGTCGATTTCGTCTCGAACATTCCCTTCTACGGGCTGGCCGTCTGCTGCACCGATCATGCCGAGGTCCAGAGCCTCGTCGGCAAGATCACCGATCGGCGCGTCACCACCTTCGGTTTCAACGCCCAGGCCGATGTGCGCGCCATCAACCTGCGCTACGAGGCGGGTTGCGCGCATTTCGACATCGCGCTGCAGGCAGAAAAAAAGGTGATCGAGGGATGCGTCCTGCCGATGCCGGGCGATCACAATGTCAGCAACGCCCTTTCGGCGGTCGCGGTGGCACGCCATCTGGGCATGAAGGGGGCCGAGATCCGCAAGGCCCTGGCCGAATTCGGCGGCGTGAACCGCCGCTTCACCCGGGTTGGCGAGGTCGACGGCGTGACGGTGATCGACGATTACGGCCATCACCCGGTCGAGATCGCGGCCGTGCTCAGGGCCGCGCGGCAGGCCACGAGCGGCCGGGTGATCGCGGTGCATCAGCCGCACCGCTACTCGCGGCTGCATTCGCTCTTCGAGGATTTCTGCGGCGCCTTCAACGATGCCGATGTGGTCGCCATCTCGGAGGTGTTCTCGGCCGGCGAGACGCCGATCGACGGTGCCGGGCGCGATGATCTTGTCGCCGGGTTGATCCGGCATGGCCATCGCCATGCCCGTGCCATCGTTTCGGAGGATGATCTGGAGCGCCTGGTGCGCGAGCAGGCCGGACCGGGCGACATGGTCGTTTGCCTCGGGGCCGGCACCATCAGCACTTGGGCCAATGCCCTTCCGGACCGGCTGCGCCGGGCGGGCGTCACGAAACAGGTAAACAGGAGAACGATGTAATGTTGCCTTTAGTACTTGCCCTTGGATGGGCGCTCGCGGCGCTGGCCGTCATCAAGTTGCCGGCACGTCGCCAGCAGGCAGCCGGTATGATGCTGCTGATTTCGGGCGCGGCGCTCATCGGCTGGACATGGTGGCAGTTCGGTGGCTGGGAGGCCGCGACAATGGCGGTCGGCGCCATTTCCCTCTCCCGCAACCCGATCAAGCACCTGGAACGCTGGACCAGCTCGCAGATGGGCGCAACCGTGGAAGGAAGCAGCCGATGACCCCCTCTCTGATCGCCGCCTGCGTCTGGATGATCACCGCCAATGTCGCGGCCCTCATGCCAAGCCGGCACGGGCACTGGCCCGCGGCCATAGCGCTGATGACGGTCGGGTTGCCGCTTCTGGGCTGGACCGTGTTGCAGAACGGGCCGTGGATCGGCCTGCTGGTTCTGGGCTGCGGCGCGTCGCTGCTGCGCTGGCCGCTCTATTATGGTCTGCGCCGGGTGCTGCGCCCGCGCCAAGGCGGCGCCGCGGCCCCCGCCTTCGCGGCGGAATGATCCGATGGCCGGGCCGCTGATCGACCGCCTGCCGCAGGTCCGCGGCCGTCTCAGCCCGGCATTCGGGCTGGCGGCCGTGACCTGGCTGCGGGTCGGCGGGCCGGCGGAGGTGCTCTTCCAGCCCGCCGACCCCGAGGATCTCATGGCCTTTCTCGGCGCGCTCGATCCCGAGATCCCGGTCTTTCCCATGGGCGTCGGGAGCAATCTCATCGTGCGCGACGGGGGCTTGCGCGGCGTGGTGATCCGGCTCGGACGCGGCTTCAACGAGATCGCGGTCGAGGAGGGCGAGATCCGCGCGGGGGCCGCCGCGCTCGATGCGCATGTGGCGCGCAAGGCCGCCGATGCCGGGCGCGATCTGACCTTCCTGCGCACCATTCCCGGTGCGGTCGGCGGCGCGGTGCGGATGAATGCCGGATGCTACGGCGCCTATGTCTCCGACCACCTGGTCGGCGTCGACGCGATCACGCGGTCCGGCGAGCGCATCACCCTGCGGGCGGAGGATCTGCGCCTGGGCTATCGCAGCAGCGAGCTTCCAGAGGGCTGCGTGCTGACCGGTGCGCGTTTCGCCGCCGACCCCGCCGATCCCGAGACCCTGCATGCTCACATGCAGGGGCAGCTCGAGCGCCGCGATGCGACACAGCCCACGCGCGAACGCAGCGCCGGAAGCACCTTCCGCAACCCCTCGGGCGCCAGCTCCACCGGGCGCGCCGATGACAGCCATGCCCTGAAGGCTTGGAAGCTGATCGACGATGCGGGGCTTCGCGGCGCCAGGCGGGGCGGCGCGCAGATGTCGCCCAAACATCCGAATTTCCTCGTGAATGCCGATGATGCGAGCGCCGCCGACCTGGAGGCCCTGGGCGAGGAGGTCAGAGATAAGGTATTCCAAAACAGCCAGATTCGGTTAGAGTGGGAGATAAGGCGCGTCGGTGATCCGGCAGTGCCCGAACGCTGAGAAAAAGCAGATCACGAGACGCGCCCTCGGGGACGAGGCGCTGCGGCTCTAAACAAAGGCGGGGCCGATGAACGGCGCCGGGCAGGCACGAGTGGCGGTGATGTCGAGCAGGACAGCCTCCAATGTCGCCGTCCTGATGGGCGGACCATCGCGCGAACGTGCGGTGTCGCTTTCGAGCGGGCGCGAATGCGCGGCGGCATTGCGGAGCGAAGGATACCATGTGACCGAGATCGATGCGGGACCGGATCTGCCGGCCCGGCTCGTCGATCTGAACCCGGACGTCGTTTTCAACGCGCTGCATGGCCGCTGGGGTGAGGATGGCTGCGTGCAGGGTCTCCTGGAGTGGATGGGGGTGCCCTATACCCATTCGGGCGTGCTGGCCTCCTCACTCGCAATGGACAAGGAGCGCAGCAAGGAGGCGTTCCGGCGCGCCGGCCTGCCGGTCGTCCCATCGCTGCTCGCCTTCTCGCGGCATGTCTCCGCCAGCCACGTGATGGACCCGCCCTATGTGGTCAAACCCTATAACGAGGGCTCCTCGGTCGGCATCTATCTGGTGCGCGATGGGGCGAACGCGCCGCCGATCCTCGCCGATGACATGCCCGAGACAGTCATGGTCGAGCGTTTCGCGCCGGGGCGCGAGCTGACGACCACGGTGATGGGCGACAGGGCGCTGGCCGTCACCGACATCATCACCGATGGCTGGTACGACTACGATGCCAAGTACACCCAGGGCGGCTCGCGGCATGTCGTGCCGGCGCAGGTCCCCGCACAGATCCACACCGCCTGCCTCGATTACGCGCAGCGCGCGCATGACGCGCTCGGCTGCCGCGGCGTGAGCCGGACCGATTTCCGCTGGGACGAGAGCCGCGGGCTCGACGGTCTGGTCCTGCTCGAGGTCAACACGCAGCCCGGCATGACGCCGACATCGCTGACCCCCGAACAGGCGGCGCATTGCGGCATCGATTTCGGCGCGCTGTGCCGCTGGATGGTGGAGGACGCCTCATGCGATCGCTGAGACGCGGGGCGCAGGGTAGTGCCGCCCGGCGCGATCCCGCGCCATCGCGCCTGGCCTACAGGCTCAACCGCCTGGCCCTGACGCCCGCTGTCAGGCGCCTCGTCTCCACCGGCCTGCCGCTCCTTGGCGTGGCGCTGGCGGGGGCGGTCGTGATCGGCGATGCCGGACGCCGCGAGGCGATGCGCGACTGGAGCGACGAGCTGATCGAGACGTTCCAGAACCGCGAGACCTTCATGGTATCCGGGATGCAGGTCGGCGGCGCCTCCGGCCCGCTCGCGCGCGAGATCGGCGCGCTTCTGGGCATCCGGTTCCCGGTCAGCTCATTCGACCTCGATCTTGGCGAAATGCAGCGCACCATCGCCGCGCTCGACGCGGTGGAGGCGGCCTCGCTGCGGGTGCGCCCCGGCGGACAGCTGCAGATCGACGTGCGCGAGCGTCACCCGGCGATCATCTGGCGCAGTGCGGACGGGCTCGAACTGCTCGACCGCCGCGGTCACAGGGTCAAGACCGTCGAGGGGCGCGAGATGCGCCCCGACCTGCCGCTGATGGCGGGCGAGGGGGCCGGCGCGCGGACCGCCGAGGCGCTGGAATTGGTGGCGACGGGCGCGCTTCTGTCGAGCCGGATGCGCGGCCTTGCGCGGATCGGCGATCGGCGCTGGGACGTGATCCTCGATCGCGGCCAGCGAATCCTGCTGCCCGAGCGCAACCCTGTCGGCGCGCTCGAGCAGGTGATAGCGATGCAGCAGGCGCAGGATCTGCTGGGCCGCGATGTCGTGCAGGTGGACATGCGCATGGCCCGCCGGCCGACGGTGCGGATGCAGACGGGCACCGCCGGCGAATTGCGCAAGATCAAGCTCAGCGAATTGGGAGCCGACTAGATGACCGATCTCTACCAGTCCCAGCGGGCGATGCGTGCCATGCGGCGCGCCGCCATGCAGCGCGGGGTCATCGCGATCCTCGACGTGGGCACGTCCAAGATCGGTTGCCTGGTGCTGCGCTTCGACGGGCCGGACGGGTTCCGCGCCTCGGACGGGGTCGGCTCGATGGCGGGGCAGAGCGCCTTCAGGGTGATCGGTGCGGCCACGACGCGCTCGCGCGGGGTGCGCTTCGGCGAGATCGACGCCATGCAGGAGACGGAGCGGGCCATTCGTCTCGCCGTCCAGACCGCGCAGAAGATGGCGCAGATCAGGGTCGATCACGTGATCGCCTGCGTCGCGGGCGGCGCACCGCGCAGCTACGGCCTCGCCGGGCAGATCGATCTCGACGGGGCGCAGGTCACCGAGCAGGACATCGCCCGCGCGATGGCCTCCTGCGAGATGCCGCCGATCGGTGAGGGACGCGAGGTCCTGCATGCCCAGCCCGTCAATTTCGCCCTCGACCATCGCAGCGGCCTGAGCGATCCGCGCGGCCAGATCGGCCAGCAGCTCGCCTGCGACATGCACCTGCTGAGCGTGGAGAGCAACACGCTGGCCAACCTGATCCACTGCGTGAAACGCTGCGATCTCGAGCTCGCGGGGCTGGCGAGCTCGGCCTATGTCTCGGGGATCTCGAGCCTCATGGAGGACGAGCAGGAACTCGGCGCCGCCTGCATCGACATGGGCGGCGGCGCGACGGGCATGTCGATCTTCATGAAGAAGCACATGATCTACTCGGACAGCGTGCGGCTGGGCGGCGACCATGTGACCTCCGACATCTCCAAGGGCTTGCAGGTGCCGCTGGCCACCGCCGAACGGCTCAAGACGATCCATGGCGGCGCGATCGCGACGGGCGTCGACGATCGCGACCTGATCGAGCTGGGCGGCGAGTCGGGCGACTGGGAGCATGACAGGCGCACGGTCAGCCGTGCCGAGCTGATCGGGATCATGCGCCCCCGCGTGGAGGAGATCCTCGAGGAGGTGCGCATGCGTCTGGACGCCGCCGGGTTCGACCACCTGCCGAGCCAGCAGATCGTTCTCACCGGCGGGGCAAGCCAGATTCCCGGCCTCGACGGGCTCGCCCCGCGCATCCTCGGACAACGCGTCCGAATCGGCCGGCCACTGCGGGTCAGCGGATTGCCCGAGAAGGTCACGGGTGCCGCATTCGCAAGCGCGGTCGGTTTGTGTCTTTTCGCCGCCCATCCGCAGGATGAATGGTGGGATTTCGAGATCCCGGCGGACCGCTACCCGTCCCGTTCTCTGAAGCGCGCGGTAAAATGGTTCAAAGACAATTGGTAGGACACAGATGTTGAAGTGCATGCGAAATCCCGCCGATCTGTCAATTCGGCGCGTGAGGTTTTGCAGGGCGTTTGTGTTTTCAGGGTGACGCGAAAGCGCCGATTCTGTAGGATCGGCAATGAAATAAACGGCGGAAGGCCCTCGCTAGATGGGTCAGGCAAACAGGCGGACAAACCGATGACATTGAATCTCATGATGCCCCAGCAGGACGAGCTGAAGCCGCGGATTACCGTGTTCGGCGTTGGAGGGGCGGGCGGCAACGCGGTCAACAACATGATCGAGAAGCAGCTCGATGGGGTCGAGTTCGTCGTTGCCAATACCGATGCGCAGGCGCTGCAGCAGTCGCGGGCCCCGGCCAAGGTGCAGATGGGCGTGAAGGTTACCGAAGGGCTGGGCGCGGGCGCGCGTCCCTCCGTCGGCGCCGCCGCCGCCGAAGAGACGATCGAGGAGATCGTCGATCACCTCGCGGGTGCGCATATGTGCTTCATCACCGCCGGCATGGGCGGCGGCACCGGCACGGGCGCCGCGCCGATCATCGCGCAGGCCGCGCGCGAGCTGGGCGTTCTGACCGTCGGCGTCGTCACCAAGCCCTTCCAGTTCGAGGGCGGCAAGCGGATGCGCCAGGCCGAGGACGGGGTCGAGGCCCTGCAGAAGATGGTCGACACGCTGATCATCATTCCCAACCAGAACCTCTTCCGCCTCGCCAACGAGAAAACCACGTTCACCGAGGCCTTCGCGCTCGCCGATGACGTGCTCTACCAGGGCGTCAAGGGTGTGACCGACCTGATGGTGCGCCCGGGCCTCATCAACCTCGACTTCGCCGACGTGCGCGCGGTGATGGACGAGATGGGCAAGGCGATGATGGGCACCGGCGAGGCGGAGGGCGAAGATCGCGCCCAGCAGGCCGCCGAGAAGGCCATCGCCAACCCGCTGCTCGACGAGATCAGCCTGAACGGTGCCAAGGGCGTTCTGATCAACGTGACCGGCGGTCATGACCTCACCCTGTTCGAACTCGACGAGGCCGCGAACGTGATCCGCGACAAGGTCGACAGCGATGCCAACATCATCGTCGGCTCGACCCTCGACGAAGGCATGTCCGGCCGGATGCGCGTCAGCGTCGTCGCCACTGGCATCGATACGGTGAAGAAGAGCGGCGAAGAGCCGGGTCCGCGTCGCCGCATGGCCGAGCCGCTCGCCGCCCCGCGCGAAGAAGCCCCCCAGCAGCCCCAAGGCCAGGGACGCGGCGAAGTCTATGCCGCCGAGCCGCAGCGGGACTGGGCCGCGTCCGGCCGGAGCGAGTCGTTCCATGACCGCGAGACGCAGCGCCGCGTCGATCCGCAGACCGAGATGACCGAGGATGACGATGGCGGGTTGCCCGCGCCGGCCTACCGCCCAGAGCCTGCGCAGCCGGCAGCCGAAGCGCCCCAGCCGCGCCGCGCTGCCGGCTATCCTTCGCCGGAAGCCATGGAGCGCCTGCAGGCGGCCGTGCAAAAGGCGCCCTCGGCCGGCACTTCCGCAGGCGGTCAGTCTGCCAATCCCGGCCAGGGCCACGAGACGCCCAATGCCGGCGGATCGCGCCTCGGCGGCGGGATCAACTCGCTGATCAACCGGATGACCGGTCATCCCGAGCAGGGCGGTGAGCGTGCCGCGCATGGCCAGGCCGCCGCCGCGCGCCGCCAGGCGCCCCCGGTGCGGCGCTACGAGGAAGAGCCCGACATGAGCCCCGAGGAAGAGCGGATCGAAATCCCCGCCTTCCTGCGCCGGCAGGCCAACTGAGCCCGGGCAAAGGCTCACGATGATCGAGGAAAGAGCCGGCGCAAGCCGGCTTTTTTCCGTTTCAGGCAAAGACTTGCAAATTCTCGCAGGCGAATTGCGGCCAAAACCCGCCCAACTGCGCGCGCAATGTAACAATCGGTTGCACAAATTGTGTTGAGACATGGGAGCCTTGCGCCTAGCTCAGTGACACACGCTACCGCCTGTCCGGCCGTGGCGCCGCCCTGCGAGGTCCTGAAATGCAAACGACGCTGAATACGACCGTTTCCTTCGATGGCATCGGCTTGCACTCGGGCAAGGCCGCGCGCCTTACCCTCGTTCCCGCGCCGGCCGAGCAGGGCATCCGGTTCCTGCGCCGTGACGTGACGGACCGCGACCCGCGCATCCTTGCGCGCTGGGACCGCGTGCAGCAGGGCGAACTCTGCACCCGCATCTCCAACGACGACGGCGTTCATGTCAGCACGATCGAGCATGTCATGGCCGCGATCTCGGGCTGTGGCATCCACAACCTGACGGTCGAACTCGACGGACCCGAGGTGCCGATCCTCGACGGATCCTCCGCGCCCTTCGTGGAGGCGATCCTGCGCGCGGGCCTGCGCCGCCTGGGAGCGCCCGTCCGGGCCCTGCGCGTGCTGGAGACGGTGGAGGTGCGCAACGGTGCCGCCTTCGCGCGGCTGGAGCCTGCCGACGCGCTCGAGATCGACTTCTCGATCGCCTTCGACGATGCCGCGATCGGCCGCCAGAACCGTGTGATCAGCCTGCGCCGCGACGCCTTCGCTGCCGAACTGGCCGACAGCCGGACCTTCTGCCGGAAGGCCGACGTGGACGCGATGCGCGCCCGTGGCCTCGCGCTTGGCGGCAGCCTCGAGAACGCGGTCGTGGTCGATGGCGCGCAGGTGCTGTCTCCCGGCGGGCTGCGTCATGCCGACGAGGCGGTGCGTCACAAGATGCTCGACGCGATCGGCGATCTGGCACTGGCCGGTGCGCCGCTTCTGGCGCGCTACACCGGCAACCGGGCGGGGCACGCGATGACCAATGCCCTGCTGCGCACCCTCTTCGCACAGCCCGGCGCCTGCCGTCTCGTGGTGGCCGATACCGCCCTGTCGCAGCGTCTTCCCGGCGGCGCCGAGCCGGCGGTGCGCCCGCAGGAGCGGCAACTGGTGCCTGCGTGACATGACCGCAGGCCGGCGGCCGTTTTCCCGCCGCTTAGGCGTTTTGCCCTCGATTCATCTGTGTTAAGTCTGCGCCCGACAAGACCGGCCGGACCGGTTCGGCCAGGTATGGAGCATGTCATGACGGTTCTGTCGCGAGCTTGGGGAAGAAGGTTGGCCTTCGCGGCTGTCCTGCCACTGGTTCTGGCCGGATGTTCGGGCGGATTCGCCAGCCGTGACGTCCCGCTGGACAGCTTCTCGGCCGAGGAGCTGTTCCTGCGCGGCGAGTTCGAGATCGAGAGCCGCAACCCCGAGGAGGCGGCGCGTGTCTTCGGTGAGGTCGAACGGCTCTACCCCTATTCCGAATGGGCCCGCCGCGCTGTCATCATGCAGGCTTTCGCCTATCACCGCGACGAGGATTACGAGAATTCGCGCGCCAGTGCGCAGCGCTATCTCGACTTCTATTCCGGGGAGGAAGACGCGGCCTATGCGCAATACCTGCTCGCCCTGAGCTTTTATGACCAGATCGACGATGTCGGCCGCGACCAGGGCCTGACATTCCAGGCCCTCCAGGCGCTGCGTGCCGTGATCGAGACCTATCCCGACAGCGAATATGCCCGCTCGGCCATCCTCAAGTTCGACCTGGCCTACGACCACCTGGCGGGCAAGGAGATGGAGATCGGGCGCTATTATCTCAAGCGCGATCATTATACGGCCGCCATCAATCGTTTCCGCGTCGTGGTCGAACAGTTCCAAACGACGACGCATACGCCCGAGGCCCTCCTGCGCCTGGTCGAAAGTTATCTCGCCCTTGGCCTGACCGACGAGGCGCGGACCGCGGGCGCCATCCTCGGGCATAATTTCCGCGCCACCCCGTGGTATCAGGACGCCTATGCACTGCTGACCGGACGCGGACTGACGCTGGAGCCTGCCGGCGAGGGCTGGCTTTCCTCCGTCTACAGGCAGGTCATTCGCGGGGAATGGATCTGACCGCGCTGACACCCATCGGAGTGGCTTGATCCATGCTGCGCGGTCTCGACATACGCGACATGCTTCTCATCGACCGGCTCGAGCTGGAATTTCAGCCGGGGCTGAACGTGCTGACCGGAGAGACGGGCGCGGGCAAGTCGATCCTTCTCGATTCGCTCGGCTTCGTGCTGGGATGGCGGGGCCGGGCCGAGCTTGTACGCGCGGGTGCCCGGCAGGGGGAGGTCACGGCGTGGTTCGACCTGCCGCATGGCCATCCGGCCCGCGCGGTCCTCGAAGATGCGGGGATCGCGGGGGGCGACGAGCTGATCCTGCGCCGGGTGAACACCGCCGAGGGGCGCAAGACGGCCTATGTCAACGACCGTCGGACCAGCGGCGACGTGCTGCGCCGGCTCAGCGAGACCCTTGTCGAGCTGCACGGGCAGCATGACGACCGCGGGCTTCTCGATCCCAAGGGGCATCAGCGCCTGCTCGACGAGTATGCCGGGGCGGGTGATGCGCTCGCGCGCTGCCGGGGCGCATGGCGGGCACGCAGCAGCACGCGCAGGGCCCTTGCCGACGCGCGCCGCGTGCTCGATGCGATCCGCGAGGAGGAGGAGTTCCTGCGCCACTCCGTGAGCGAGCTGGACCGCCTGGCGCCGCGCGCCGGTGAGGATGCGGAGCTCGATCTGCGCCGGCGCATGATGCAGGGCGCCGAGCGCGTGCGCGGCGATATCCTGCGCGCCCATGCCGCTCTTTCCTCCGATGGTGCCGAATCGCTGCTGAACGACGCGCTGCGCTGGCTCGAAGGCGCGGCCGAGGGCGCGGAGGGAAGCCTCGATGCCCCGATCGCCGCCCTTGCGCGCGCGCTCAATGAGTTGGCCGATGCCGAACAGGGCGTCGCTGCCAGTCTCGATGTCCTGTCCTACGATCCGCGTGAGCTCGAGGAGACCGAGGAACGGCTCTTCGCGATCCGGGGTCTCGCGCGCAAATACGACGTTCTGCCCGACGTCCTTGCCGAGCATGCCGAAATGCTCCGCGGCAGGCTCGCCGCACTCGATGCCGGGCAGGAGGATCTCGATACGCTGGAGCGGGATCTGCGCGCGGCCGAGGCGGAATACGCGGCCGCTGCCGGCGGGTTGAGAGCGCTGCGCCAAGAGGCGGCCCTGCGCCTCGACAACGCGATGCGCGCCGAGTTGGCACCGTTGAAGATGGAGCGCGCCGTCTTCGAGACACGCATTACCGATGGCGAGCCCGGCCCCGACGGCTTCGACGCGGTTGCCTTCACCGTGGCCACCAATCCCGGGGCGCCCTCCGGGCCGCTGGCCAAGATCGCGTCCGGGGGGGAGCTGTCGCGGTTTCTCCTCGCGCTGAAGGTCTGCCTGACACAGAACGCCTCGGGTCTCACCCTGATCTTCGACGAGATCGATCGCGGCGTGGGCGGCGCGACGGCCGATGCAGTCGGGCGGCGGCTGGCGGCCCTTGCCGGAGATGCGCAGGTGCTCGTCGTGACCCATTCCCCGCAGGTCGCGGCGCTCGGACAGCATCACTGGCGGGTGGAGAAGACCGTTGTGGACGAGATCACGACATCGAACGTGGTGCCGCTCGGGCCAGATGAACGGATCGACGAAATCGCGCGCATGCTGGCCGGCGATGTCGTCACGCGCGAGGCGCGCGGCGCCGCTAGGGCCCTGCTGGACGGCTGACAGGGCAGGGGCTGACGGGGCAGGGGCCGATTGGCTGCGATAGCCCATTGCATGCACCGTGGTGGGGTCGAGCCCGCGTCAATGCCATTTCCAAAATGCGAAAAAGGCGCGCCGCTGTTGCGGCACGCCTTCGATGGGCCCCGGCCTTGCGACCGGGGCGAGCCCTAGACGGGATCAGGTCCGGGGATTGCCCAGATCTTCTTCCTTCGCTTTGGTCTCTGCGGCGCCGGCGACATTGCGGCTCTTCTCGCGCAGCGAGTCGGCAGCGCTATCGGCAGCGGTCTTGCCTTCGGGCGCGTTCGAGTCGAGCTCGTCCTTCAGATCGCGCGCGGCCTTCTTCGCCTCGCTGGCAGCGGAGCTTGCCACCTTTTCGATCTTGGAGCGCTCCTCGGCATAGACCCGCTCGGCCTCGTGATAGAGGTCGTCGGAGTAATGGCCGAAATACTCGTCCTCGGTCCGGGTCCGGGGCAGTGCACCCGCGATCGCCGCGCCGACGGCGACGGCCAGCGCACCCACGACGAGCGGATGCTCCTCATAGACATCGGCGGCCTTGTCCGCACCGCGCGACATGGCGTCGGCGGCCTGCTCGCGGGCATGGATCGCCTGCTCGCGGGCCGCGATCACACGGCGGCGGGCCTCTTCGCTCATCTGCTCGGTGCCGTGCGAAATGCGCGAACGCAGATCGGCGGCGTGAACCCGCGTGGCCTCGGCACGAGCGGAGACGCCCGACCGTGCGCTGGCCCAGCGGCGCGAGATGCCGTCACCGGCACGGTGCGCGCGCGAGCTGATCCCGTCGCGCATGCCGCTTGCGGTGTCGCGTACCGAACTGCCGGCGCCATGCATCGCGTCGGAGGCACTTTCGCCCCAGCCACGGCCATGGGTCTCGGAGCCGTGCTGCGCGGGGGAGCTGCTGTAGCGGCTGGCAGGCGTCGGCATCGTGCTGCCGGCCGTGGTCCCGGCATAGACGGTTTCGGTGTCGCCGCTTGCCTTGCTGCCACGCTCGAGGTGACGCGGCTCGGTCCAGTTCGGGCCGGAGCCGGCGGGAACCGGATCACGCGGATCGCCGCGGCCCATCGCGGCATGGCGCGATCCCTCGGGGAAACGGTCATCGTCCCAGCGGCTGCGGGCGCGACCGGGGCCGTCGCCGAAGATCATCCAGGCAAGACCGATCCCGGTCAGGCCGAGGGCGATCGGGTTGTCACGGACCGACCGTGCGACGGAGCGGGAGATCTCGCCGCCATGCTCACGGAACTGGTCGGTGACCTGACGCATGATCGCGTCGGCGGAGAAGGATTCCTGGATGTCGGACAGGGTTTCCTTGAGTTCGGCGCGCTCGGTCTCGATCTCGCGCTCGATCTCGGCTGCGGAGCGGTTGTCAGTGGCCATTAGTGCTCTCCTTGACGGCTTCAGCATCACGCTGAACGTTCTTTACGGTACGCGTGGGGGCGAGGCTCGAAAGCTTCAGGTCCTTGGTGCCTTTCGAAATCATCACCGCGGCGATGATGGCAAAGATGACACCGACCAGAAGCGCGGCCCAGCCGGCATCCATGATCTCGCCAAGGGCGGCGACCAGGGCCGCGGCAAGCACGTTCAGGGCAACAAGGGCGATGATGGCCCCGGCGACCAGCAGGCCGACAGCCATGCCGGCACGGTTGACGTTCTCGCCAATCTCGGCCCGCGCCAGGTCGACTTCCTTGCGCACGAGCGCGCTGACATGGGTCAGGGCATCGCTCACCAGGTTGACGGGGGAGGTTTTCTGTTCACGGGTTTCCATCAGAACGTCTCCTTTTTCGGCATTCCGGTGGCGCCGGTCAGGTCCGAACGGTCGGACGTGACGCCCGGGGTCGTGGACGTGGTCGAGGTCGTCGGCGCGGCGCCGGCGGGATAGGTCGGGCGCGGCGTGGACGGCGTGGTGGTGCCGGAGGACAGATCGCTCGTGCCGTAGGGCGTGCTGCTCGATCCCGCGGGACGGCCATAGCCGCTCGTGGCGTAGTTGGAACCCGTTCCGCCCATGGTGTCGGAGGCATAGCCGCCGGTCGGACGCGATGAGGATGCCTTGGCAAAGCGCGTGGCGGCAAAGCCGGCCAGCGCCGCGCCGCCGAGGAAGATCATCGGGTTGCGGCGTGCGAAATTCGACAGGTCGCGGGCCATTTCGCCAAGGTCGCGGTCACGCAGGGCGTCGGACGCGTCGGCGAGGCTTTCGGCGATCTGGCCGAACGTGCGCTCCTGCGGGGAGCCTTCGCGCATCTCGCCGGATGCCTTGCGCAGAGCGGACGCGATCCCGGAGATCTCGTCGGCAACGCCGCTCTTGGCATTCTCGGCGCGGGTTTCGGCTTCGCCGCGAACGGTGCGGGCGGCATCGCTGGCAACGCTGCGCGCGGCATCGGCGGTGTCACGAGCGGCCGTCTTGAAATCTTGGCCGGCTTCGGTCGCCGGGTCGGGTCTGTTGGTGGTCTGATCAGACATTGGTCAGCTCCTTCTTCTGGATGTCAGGCGACGAAATTGAGGATGGCCAGAACGATTACGATCAGGCCGATCAAGTAGATGATGCTGTGCATGTGTATTTCCCTTTGCCATAGAGAGCTTGGCTCGGCTCATTGATCTACGAACTGACGAGCGCGAAGAATGTTCCAATTTGCGCAAACTGCGGCCAGGGACAAATGCACGGCGGCCGCGCCATTGGCGGATGACATGGAAACAATGGGATCGGTAGGAATGCGTGCCGTCACTCCGGACGTAAGCGTTTCCTGGCCCGCACCTTCCCAATTCTCACCTGACCTGAGATTTCGCACCTGACGGAGATTAGGGCAGGAGTTTC
>NZ_APKE01000027.1 GCF_009835145.1 Profundibacterium mesophilum KAUST100406-0324
GGTGATGGCTTGCTCATGCGGACCGTCTAACCGCATGGATTCACAATGTGAATCCTCGACAATCAGAGTTCTGCAACAACGCCGATCCGCGATGTGAATCTTTCGCTGCCAGATTTCTACGACGATGCGGCTGCAGTGCGATAGAGTTCGCTTGGCACCTTGTCATCCGACAACTGCACGAGAGAGCGTTGAATCACAGTGTCTCCTCCTCCGCCATCGAGATAGAAATATGGTATATATATCAGTTCGTTAGGCATTCGCCCTAGCGTCACATGCCCCACTGCATCCCCCAGATGGAATCGTTTGGTTTCGTGTGTCTGTGTGTGTTTGCTTAAACTCTCCGACTGATCGCGCTCCGATCCGCAACTGCGCATCGCGCGGGTTCCAAGCTCCGGGTTTGGGGGGGTGGGAAGGTTTGGCCAGTATGCCGGGGCGTTGTTGCACATCTCGGTGAGGGGGATTCACCGATCGCGTCCTGACGGTTAGCTCGCGGGGATGCCGAAGCCTTCTGCGACCCGCTACCGCACGACGAACTGGTCCGACTACAATGCGGCGCTGCGCAAGCGCGGCTCGCTGTCGGTCTGGTTCGATCCCGAGATGGTCTGGCACGCGAAGAAGTCCGGCAAGCGTGGGCGGCCGGAGACCTTCTCGGACGCTGCGATCCAGACATGCCTGACCCTCAAAGTGCTTTTCGGTCTGCCCCTTCGGCAGACGGTCGGCCAGGCCGAGAGCTTGATCCGGATGGCAGGGCTCGACTGGCCGGTTCCGGACCATTCGACGCTGTGTCGCCGGCAGGCACGGATCGCGGTGCAGGTCCCGTATCGCGCATCGCGACAGCCGCTGAACCTGCTCGTCGACAATGAGGCATCGTCCGCCATCGGTCCGAGGACGATGCCGAATGGTATCAAGTTTCGCGGTGATGGCGAATGGCAGGCCCGCAAGCATGGCCCGTCACGTCGGAGGCAGTGGAGGAAGGTTCATATTGCCATGGACGCAGGCACCGGGGACGTGCGCGCGGTCGAGTTCACCTCGAGCCGCCAAGGCGACAGCCCGCTGCTGCCGGAGCTGCTGGGGCAGATCCCGCCGGAGGAGACGATCGGCATGGTCACCGCGGACGGCGCTTACGATACGCGCCGCTGCCATGGCGCGATCATCGATCGAGGCGCGGACGCTGTCATACCGATCCGTCGCAATGGTCGCGCCTGGAAAGAAGACTGTCCCGCTGCTGCCGCGCGAAACGAGATCCTGCGGGCGACCCGGCGCTTGGGCCGGACACTCTGGAAGAAGTGGACCGGCTATCACGTCCGAAGTCGGGTCGAGGCCCGGATGAACTGCCTGAAGCTCTTCGGCGAGAGGATCATGTCACGAGACCCCGACCGCCAGACCGCCGAAATCCAGATCCGCATCGCCATCATGAACCGCTTCTCGGCCCTCGGGCGGGCCGAGATCGAAGCCGTCCGCTGAAGAAAGGCCGGAAAGGGAGCCGTCATGCCCGAGGCTGCTTTGTGCAACATCGCCCGCGCCAACCCTTCGGAAACGTCTGTGAAAGAGATACTGAGGCTCGGGCCATGAGCGATTGAGGCGCGGCGCCAGCATCTTCCCCGTACCGTCGTCCCCGCGATCACGGCGCTGCCGTAACCGCCTGCGATTTCCCTGAATGACCGAACGCAAGATTGCACGCGTTTAAACTGCTCTTAAGGCTCGACTGTTTTTATCTGTCTCGAATGCCGCCCGGCTCTGTTGCACAAATCGGCTGAGGGTCGAGGTTCCCCTTCCCCCGGACAGACTCATCCCACGGCTTCAGTGACGGGTATGCCGAGTGCGGTGAAGCCGTTCAGGACGACCACACGGATCTGAAACTCGGCAACCTGACGGTCGAAGTCCCTGGCAGTCAGGCGTTGGCCCAGCAGCTTCACACAATGCATCTTCGTTTCGACGCGGCTCCGGCGGTGATAGCCGCTCCATCGTCGCCAGATGTTTCGCCCGAAGCGACGTGACGCGCGCAGGGCTTCGTTGCGCGCGATTGCTCCGGGAGTGTCGGGCTTCCATGGCCTGGCATTTTTGCGTGGCGGTATGACTGCGGCGGCACCTCGGGCGGCGATGGCATCGTGGCACTTGCGGGTGTCAAAGGCACCATCAGCGGTGACGCTTGCAACCTCGTGATCTGGCGGGATCTGGTCCAGAAGCTCTGGCAGCATGGGCGCGTCACCGACATCACTGGTGGTGAACTCGGCCGCGCGTATTTCCAGCGTTTGCTCGTCAATTCCGATGTGGATCTTGCGCCAGACCCGGCGCTTGGTGCCACCATGCTTGCGGGCGTTCCACTCCCCTTCGCCCTCGACCTTGATGCCGGTGCTGTCGATCAGCAGGTGCAACGGGCCGCCGGATCCACGGTAGGGAATATTGATCTTCAGGGACTTCTGGCGCCGCGACAGCGTGCTGAAGTTGGGCACGGTCCAGTCCAGGCCGGTCAGGCGCAGCAGGCTCTCAACGAAGCCCGTCGTCTGCCTGAGCGCCATGCCAAACAGCACCTTCATCGTCAGGCAGGTCTGTATGGCTGCGTCACTATAGTCAGGCTGTCGGCCACGTTTGCCTGTTGGCCTGGCCTCCCAGGTCATCTCGGGATCGAACCAGATCGTCAGCGAGCCACGACGCTTCAGAGCTTCGTTATAGGCGGGCCAATTCCTGGTCTTGTAGGCGGGGGGGCTGGGTCGGCTCATGCGCCCCCAGCTACCACGCTGGATTCACAAGATGAATCCCTCACGCGATTTGTGCAACAGAGCCATGCCGCCCGGTGATGCGGCGCCGGTCGATCCGGGATCACGAGAAGAGATCAATTATATGGTTGCCAGCCTTTCCAGCTTTGCGAGCTCTCTCTCTCCGGCAGGCCCACACCAGGCGGCCGGAGTGCCAACCTCTGCAGGGCGGTGCTCACGACGCTTCTCACGATCGCCTCCGCCATCCTGGGCGCCGAAGCCGCGCAGGCCCAGAGCCTGATACTCAACACCGTTGGCGCCCCTTCGGTCGTCGGCAACGGCACGGGAAAGCGGGCGATCTGGCGCGATGCCGGCACGGTGAACGGGGCATCCGTCGACATCATGGCCGAGATGACCCTCACGACCCTTGACCACACGTTCACCACCGGGAACGGGCAGATTCAGGTCACTTCGGTCGGTCAGGACCCACATTTCATCGAATTCACGCTCTTCGAGGCCGGCACCCACGATCTGCCCAGCAATACCGGGGGCGTTCCGGTGGTCGCAGATGTGCGGATCCAGATCAACGATATCGACGGACCCTCGAACGAGCAGGTCTATGTCAACCTGTGCGACGGAACGGTGGCGAATGTCAGGATCGACAAATCGGCGACAACCTATCGCGGCTATATCGAGGGGCCCGATCCCAGTCTCGGATCGGAGCTCTTCTTTCTCGCCGGCGATCAGAGCTACAACAATCAGCCCGTGTCCGGACTGGAGATCTTCTACCCGCAGACTTCCACCTTCCGCTTCGGTCGAACGGCGAATAACTTCTTTCTGGTGAGGGTGGCGAACCCGACCTATGACGAGGCGCAGACCTACGATCTGGAATGCGGGGATTTCAAGGCGCCGATCCTGCGCGACGATGTCAAGGAGCAGGTTCTCGGCGAGCCGGTCGTACAGAACATCCTCTTCAACGACAGCATCTCCACCGAGAACGACAACGCGCCGGCCAATAACACGAACCAGCCCAGCGAATACGCAAAGCAGGCCATCGACCTCATACCACCAGCGGGCGCGGTCAACATGTCCGTGGATGGCGAGGGCCACCGCGTCGCCTTCGACGTGCTGGGCGAGGGACGATGGAGCTACAACGATGCGACGGGAGAGCTGACCTTCACCCCCTTCGCGACGTTCTTCGCGGCGCCCACCCCCATCAACTACCGCTTCCAGTCGCCGATCATCCTGCCGGGCGAGCCGCAATCCTATTCCGCGCCCGCGCAGGTTTCGGTCGATGTCGGCTCCGTCGGACTGCTCAAGCTCGCCGAACTGGTCGATACCAACCTGAACGGCTACGCCGATCCCGGGGAGACCATCGCCTATGTTTTCACGGCGGAGAATTTCGGGAATGTCGACCTGACCAACGTGCGCCTGGCCGAAACGCAGTTCAGCGGCGCGGGAATCCCGCCGGTCATCACGTTCCAGGGCGCCACCGCGCTTTCCCCCGAGGGCACGCTGCTGGTCGGGGAGCGGGCAATCTATACCGCGACCTACACGCTGGTGCCCGAAGATCTCGACACGACCATCACGAACCAGGCAGAGGTGACCGCAGAGACCCCCGGAGGCACGGTTGTCTCGGACCTGTCGGATTCGGAGAACCCGAGCGACGGCGATGGAACGGCGTCCAACGGCCCGGGGCCCGGCCGCGACGATCCGACCTCGATCTATGCCGGTTCGGGGCCCGATCGCGGCGATGCGCCGGTGACCTATGGCGATCCGCAGCATGCTGATACCTCCCAATACTGGATCGGCGCCCTGAGAGGGGATGGCGATGCCTCGGCGCAGCATTCGGTCGATGCCAGCGGCGATGATCTCAATAAGGTCGATGACGAGGGCGAAGAGACCTTCCCCCAACTCTACAGCAACCTGACGCGGCCGGTCACCGTCAAGGTCAACGAGCCGGTTCCCGGGACAGGCTACTTGCAGGCTTTCGTGGATTTCGGGGGCGATGGGACCTTCCTGGGCGACCAGGTCGCCACCGATATCCGCGACGGTGGCCCGCAGGATCTCGACGGCACGGTGAACGGCGAGATCAAGTTCGCGGTCGCGGTTCCTGCCACGGCCGTCCTGACCCCCAGCTTCGCGCGTCTGCGCTGGTCATCGGTTGCCGGCGTCACGGCAATCTCCACTGTCGCCGATGGCGAGGTCGAGGATTACGCCATCACGGTCAGAACACCGCCCGATGCGGATCGCGGTGATGCTCCGGCGAGTTACGGCGATCCCCAGCATGTCGTTGAAGGCCCCGGGGCGCCGCAGATCTATCTCGGAACCGTGCCGCCCGATATCGACGTGCTCGCGCAGGGCAATCCCGCGGCCAATGGCGACGATCTCGATGGCAATGACGACGAGGACGGAGTTGTCCTGCCGACCCTCTACAAGGGCGGGCTCGCGGAGATCACCGTGACGGTCAACGATCTGGGTGATCCGCCGCAGCGGTCCTCCTACCTGCAGGCCTTCATCGATTTCGACGGCGATGGCACGTTCGCACAGGCAGGAGAGCAGGTTGCGACCAACCTTCAGGACGGTGCAGCGCTCGACAAGGATGGCGTGAGCGATGGCAGCATCACTTTCGAAGTCGCAGTGCCGGCGAATGCTGTGACGACACCGACCTTCGCGCGGTTCCGCTGGTCGACCGATGATGCCGGGCTCGCCACGAGTTTCGAGGGTGAGGTCGAGGATTATACCCTGACGATATCGGGCGATCCGCCGCCCTTCCTGTGCGATGCTAGCCTCTACCGCTACGATGACGGGGATCGCGTCATGCGGCGCATCACGATGTCCGAGACCGGACCGGGTTACGGTATCGCGTTCCAGGATGTCGGAGGCGCGCCGCGTGATCTGAACGCGAACTGGGGATATAACGAGCGCGACGGCTACATGTATGCGCTGCGGCCGGGACGGCGCGATCTCTACCGCCTGGACGGTGCGGGGACCTTCGTCGATCTTGCGAACCTGCCCGGTGGCACGGCCGTAGGCTCGACGGCGGGCACGATCTTCCCCAACGGCACCATGGTCTATGTCGACGACGAAACGCGCTGGCAGCTCATCGGCCTCGCCATCCCGAGCGCTCCGACAGACTTGGACGGGTTGAACCTGAGCCAGGCCGTGGAACCGCAGGATATTGCCTATAATCCCGTCGACGGTTTCCTCTACGGCATCAACCAGATCAGCGGCCGTGCGTTCCGTGTCGACGGGAATGGCGGCGTGGCAGGCAATGTCACGGTCACGGAATTCGGTCCTGCGATCTACTCCGGCATATTCGGCTCCATGTGGTTCGATCAAGATGGCCGTTTCTACGGCTATAGCAACACGACCAACTCCTTCTTCCTGATCGACACGATCACCGGGCAGGCCCAACTGATCGGCACCGGGTCAACGGACGAGGGCGGCGACAGCGACGGCGTTTCATGCCGCGGGCCGGCGCCCGTCGCGTTCGGCGCGATTGCCGGAAATGTCTATGATGACGCGAATGCCTCCGATGCGCGGGAGGCCGGCGAGACGAATTTCGGGGCGGGCATCGGCATCGCGCTCTTCTCGGAAAGCGGAACGACGGGCAATACGGCGGATGACCAGTTTCTCGTCGTGACCGGTACCCTCGCCGATGGCACCTACAGGTTCGACAATTTGCTGAGCAACACGACATACAGGGTTCTGCTGGACGAAGCCGATCCCGATCTCGATGCAGGGCTGACCATCGGCACATCAAACCCGCGAAACAACATTTCCGTCACCGGCGGCTCCGTCACGCAGGCACAGGATTTCGGCTTCGATCCCGCCGGAAGCGATCTGGAGCTGTCGAAAATCGCGGTGGCGACGGGAACGTCCAACCAAGTCACGGCTGTCTCGGAGGGCGACATCATCGACTGGGTGCTCACCATCAGGAACGTCAGCGGCGGCTCGCCATCGGGCGTCAAGGTGCTTGACCTGATCCCCAGCGGCTTCTCCTACCTGTCGGACGATGCGCCGGCGACCGGCGATACCTACGACCCGCAGACAGGCTTGTGGTTCGTGGACGAGCTTCTGAGCGGTGCCAGCGAAACCCTCACGATTACCACCGTCGTGCTCGACAGTGGCGATCTGACCAACCGCGCCGAAATCATTTACAGCTCACTCGAGGACCCCGACAGCGACCCCGATACCGGTCCCCTGACGGATGACCTTTTCGATCAGGTCGCCGATGACGACGAGGCATCCTACTCCGTCACTCTCGTCACCAATGATCGCACATTGTCGGGCCGCCTCTTTCTCGACAATGGCGCGGGCGGGGGGACGCCGCATGACGCGGCAATCAACGGTGCGGAAGCGGGCATGTCCGCGGCCACCCTTGAAATACTAGACGATCAGGGCGCAATCCTTGCGACACCGGGCGTGGCGGCCGATGGCTCATGGAGCTACGCGCTTGCCGGTGCCTATTCGGGCGACATCACCATCAGAGCCATTGCGTCTAACGGTTACAGGGCGATATCGGAAGCGACGACAGGCTTGCCCGGACTGAACAACCCGAACCCCCATGATGGCGCCTTTACTTTCCGGATGGATACAGCCGGGAACCGGACGGATCTCGATATCGGTCTGCTCCGGTTGCCGACGCTGACACGGGATCAGGCGATTGCAATGGGCCGAGGGCAAGTGGCTTCCCTTGCGCACCAATACGTCTCGACATCGGCCGGCGCCGTATCCTTCTCCTATGCCGGAGCGACCTCGGCGCCCACCGGCGCGTTAAGCGCGACTCTCTTCCGCGACCTTGGCTGCGACGGAACAGCCGATGGCCCCGTCAACGGTCCGGTCGCGGTCGGTCCCGGGGAGATCTTGTGTATCCAGTCGCGCGTTTCGGCGGGATCGGGCGCTGGCGAGGGAAGCCGGTTCACCTATCAGCTCGTGGCGAGCACCGCTTTTACCGGCACATCTGTGGTCAGCTCGGCGAGCAATACCGACGAGGTCGTCGTCGCGTCGCAATCGGGTCAGGTTACCCTCTCGAAGACGGTCGAGAACGAGACGACCGCCACTAGCGAGGCCGTGTCCAATTCGGGAAGCGCGGGCGATGTCCTGGCGTATCGCATCTACCTCGAGAACACGTCCCCCGCGCCCGTGACGAACGTGAGGATCTACGACAGGACCCCGCCCTATACGAGCCTCGCGGAACCGATCGCCGATCCACAATCGGTCTCGCCGACGACATCGTGCAACCTCGTCGCGCCGCAGGTGAACGCGGCCGGCTATGAGGGGTCGATCGAGTGGGATTGCACCGGCTCGTTTCTGCCGGGGGCGGTCGGCGTGGTCCTCTTCCGGGTCGCCATCGACCCGTGAGGGGCACCCGAACCATGCCACGCGGGGTTCGGCTATGCGCGGCCATGGCGGCTCGGCGGCGCGCGAGCATCGTGACGATCGAGCCGTCTGGCACGGCCATTCGTCTCACCGATTTCACGACGTTCGATCGGTTCTGCCGTGGAGAACGCTGTTCTGCCGTCGTGCCCGGCGAACTCGTGCAGGAGCGGGGATCGGAATGGGTCGCGGCTAGGATACGGGGCTGCGAGGCGTCGGCGCCGCCTCCACGATGGAAGGCGGCGCCAGTCTGTCTTACTGCGGCGTGAGCTTGTGGATCATGCCCTCGTCCACCGCGGCATAGAGGCTGCCATCGGGGCCGAGCACGAGGGAGCGGAACCGGCCTGCTTCCATTGGCAGGGTCATCTCGGTGACATCGACCACCGACATGCCATCCTCGGAGAGCTCGATCACGTCGATCCGCTGACCGATTGGCGTTCCGCCGAAGCCGATCCCCATGATGCCGACGACCATGTTGCCGTTCCAGTCACCCCATTGCTCGCCCTCGAGGAACGCGGCGGAGGAGGTGCCCTGCGACCAGCCGTTGTTCTCCCAGATCGGGGGCATGGCGTCGGGATAGGTCGCGAAGTCGGTCATCGGCATGAAGGCGGCCCGCTCGAAACGGTTCATCCCTTCAGCCTGGTTGGGCATGTAGCCGCAATAGCCGTCCGGGCAGTCGTTGCGCCCGGCCATGTTCCCGCGCGGATCCCAGCCGCCGTTGCCGCCATTCTGGAGGACGGTGATCTCGTCCGAATGCCAGGGGCCGTGCTCGGCAGTGATCGCGTTGCCGGTCGCAGGATCGAAGGCGATGCCCTGCACGTTACGATGGCCGTAGGTGAAGGTCCGCTTGTCGAAGCCCTCTGGCGGCGTGTTCTCCGGATGCGCGTTGCCGTCCGTATCCATGCGGAGGACCTTGGAGCCCATCTTGGTCGGGCTTTGTGGTATTTCCTCGTTATGATTGTCGCCCGTGGTCAGCCACAGTGCGCCGTCGGCATCGAAACGGACACGGCCACCATTATGCGCGCCGGGGCCGCCGAAGGGGTGATCGCTGGCTTCCATCTTGTAGGGAACGTCGTCGACGATATCGGTGCGGTTCGAGACGCTGGCGAAATCCTCGCCGACTTCCAGCCGCATGAGGCGGTTGGTATGCGGATCGGACATGTTGGATGTCGAATAGACGTAGATGCGGCGGTTCTCGGAGAAATCGGGGTCGACCGCGACGCCCATCATGCCGGCCTGGCCTTCGCAGAAGAGATCGTCCTCCTTGCTGGGATAGCCTTCCGACTCGCCCATTCCGAGCAGCGGCTTGACATCGCCCGACGGCATCATGACCGAAAGGCCCTTGCACTTCTCGGTGAAGAACATCGTCCCATCGGGAAGGAATGCCATGTCCCACGGGTTCTCGAGATCCGAAAGGACCACCTCATGCTGCAGGTTGCTGGTGTTCATCCCGGATTGGGCCAGCGCGGGCGTTGCCAGCGCCAGCGCGCAGGCGGCGGTGGAAACGAGCCAGGGCGCAATTGCGGTGCGCGTGTGATATGTCATGAATTCTCCTCCCTGAGCATTCTCGACAGGTCGGCCAGCGCGGCCGCCATGTCTTATGTGACCGAATTCGCTTCGGTCCCGGTCACGCTATGATGTAACGGCAGGTCCATCAATCTTTTTTAGGTCAGACATGCGCGGTCCCGGGGGCGGCGAGCGGCCCCGAAACGGCGGCGCGGCGCATCCGCAGGCGCGCGTCCCCCCGGGTCGAGGGGACGGGGCCGCAGAGGGCGAGGGAGCGCCCCCCGCCAGATGCGGAGGACGCCGGCGGCATCTACTGGAAGGTTTCGGTGATATAGGCCGCGATATCGGCGATGTCGGCATCCGAAAGGTCACCGGCGATCGGATGCATCAGCGCGGAGTTGGGTCCGACCATCTCGCCCGCGCGATACTGCTCGAGGCGCATGGTCAGGTGTTCGGCGCTCTTGTCCGAGAGTTTCGGAAAGCTTGCCATGCCCTTGGCCGTGGGCCCGTGGCAGTTCTTGCAATTGCCCTGGTAGATCTCCTTGCCCGCGTCAACATTGGCATCCGCCATTGCGGGCGAGGAGGCGGCATCGTGAACTGCATCCTGCGGCATGTCGGCGTGATCGCTATGAGAGGCGACATCCGCTTCCGCCGCGGCAGGCTCGTCACCGGAATGCGCCTTGGTGGCCGCGTCGTCATGGCCATTCGCCGCGCCGGACTTGCCTTCGGTCATGTTGCCCTGACCGTCCTTTGCCGTCATTCCGTCATGGCCGCCATTCGTGCCGCCTGCATCGGCCGCGGCGTCCGTCGCATCTTCTGTCTTGGCCGGTTTCGGCCCGAAACGGTCGGTGATGTAGGCCGCGATATTCATGATGTCCGCGTCGGAGAGATCCGCCGCCATCGGCTGCATCAATGCGGAGTTCGGCCCGACCATCTCACCCGCGCGATACTGCTCGAGGCGCATGGTCAGGTGTTCGGCGCTCTTGTCCGCGAGTTTGGGGAAGCTCGCCATGCCCTTGGCCGTGGGCCCGTGGCAGTTCTTGCAACTTCCATCGTAGAGGTCCTGGCCTGCCGCGATGTCCTGGGCACCGGCGGAGCCAGCCCCCAGAATGGCCGCGGCCGCGAAAGTGAGCAGCATACGTGAAGTCATGATGTTCCGGTCCAACCCTGTTCTCCATCCCGCCAGCCATGCCGATCCGCAGGCATGTCCCGCGGCAGATCCGGCAGGCCGATCCCTCAGCCGATATTCGCCGATGCATGGGCAACGATCAAGGCGGACTTTGCGCCAGGGCAGGGCAGGGCAGGGCAGGGCGGGCCCGGGTCCGTCGCGCGTGCCGGCTCAGGAAGGCCGGCCAGCCAGCGTCGTGCCGTCCACCGGCGATAGAGGGATCAGGCAGGCCTGCAGCGCATGGTAGAGATCGGGCTTGCCGAAGAAGGGATCGCTCGAGGGATACCCCTCCGCGTCGACCTGCGGATGCCACCCACCGTTTTCGCGATCGATAAGATGGGCAGCCGCGAAATCCCAGAAACGGCGATACCAATCCTCGTAGACCGCCTTCCCGGTCATTCCGGCCAGCGCATGGGCCGCGCCGATCCCCTCGCATATCGGCCACCAGTAGCGCTCGGCGACCGCCGGGGCGCCGATCCAGTCGGTGGTATAGACCAACCCGCCGCGCGCCATGTCCCAGCCATCCTCGACCGCGCGGGCGAAAAGGGCCTCGGCCGCATCCGGGGCCCATGAGAGGCGCCGCTCCCCGGCCTCCCACATCTGAACCAGCAGGCGGGCCCATTCGAGAGCATGGCCGGGGGTCAGGCCCGCCGGGCGGAACATCGGATCCCCCGCATAGCCGCGATCCACACGCCAATCCGCATCGAAATGCTCGGCAAGACGCCAGTCGTTCTCGCGCGCGCGGCGGTGGACGAGGAGTTCCGCGATGCGTTCGGCCATGCGCAGGTAGCGCGCCGTGCCGGTCGCCTCATGCGCCGCCATGAGCGCCTCTGCCAGATGCATGTTGCAGTTCTGCCCACGATAAGGCTCCAGCTCGCGCCATTGCCCGTCGAACGCCTCGCGGATCGCGCCAGCATCCTCCTCCCAGAACCGTTCGGTGATCACCCCCGCGACCTCATCCAGAAGGGCGCGCGCCTCGGGATGCCCGGCCTGCGCGCCGCTCGCGGCGGCAAGCAGAACGAAGGCGTGTCCGTAGCCCGTGAGCCTGGGGTCGGGGACATCATGCGCGGTGACCCCCCATGCAAAGCCGCCGGATGGACGCCGATGGCGCGCGAGGATGAAACGAAGTCCGTGATCGACGATGCGCATCGCGCCGGGCCGTCCGCGCAACGCGGCGATGGCATAGCAGTGGACCATTCGTGCCGTCGCGTGGATCGCGCGAACGGGGCGCTGCCGCAATGGCTGTCCGGCGCTGTCGAGTTCGAAGAAGCCACCTTCGGGATCGACGCTTTGTGCCTCGAACAGGCGCAGCAGATCGTCCGCCTCGCGTGCAAGCCATGCGCGGTGGTCAGGCAGATCGCACCATCGTCCGGGATCGGGCATCGGGGGGCTCCGGTCTGGCGGCGCGCCGGGGCGGCGCCGGTTGGATTGCGGCGCCCCCGGCGGGAATGGCGCCCCGCACGGATAATGGCGCGATCACCGCCGGACGCAAGCGGTCCTGCGCTCGAGGCGGCCCAGTCCGCGCGCCGGGTTGCCGCGACGCGTGAATGCCGCTTAGGCTGCTAGAAACGGGGAGGCGGGATGATGAAGCTCACGCAAGGACGCGGCCGGCATGAGGGCCGGCGCATGAACCGGCACGGGGCGGGGCGGCCGGCGCGGCAATCACGCGCGGCTCGCCCGGCGGCGTCCGGCCATGCATGCCGAAGCCGGGGAGACGCGCGGTGATCCTGCGATCATTGCTCTTTGTGCCGGGTGACAGTCCGCGCAAGCTCGAACGGGGCGCGCAGTCGGGTGCGGATGCGATCATCCTCGATCTCGAGGACAGCGTCGCCCCCCAGAACAAGGCCGCGGCGCGCGAAAGGGCCGCAGCCTTCCTCGCCGACCGCCCCGCGCCCCGGGGACAGCCGCAGGTCTGGGTCAGGATCAATCCGCTCGCCGAGGGCGGGCTCGAGGATCTGGCGGCGGTGATGCGCATGGGACCGGAGGGGATCATGATACCCAAGGTCGCGCATCCCCGCGAGCTTGCCGAGCTGTCGCTGATGCTCGATGCGTTCGAGGCGCGCGATCCCGTCGCGGCGCCCGTCAGGCTGCTTCCCGTGGCCACCGAGACGGCGCGAGCCGTGCTCAACCTGGGAGCCTATGGCGATATCCCGATCGCGCGGCTGGCCGGACTGACCTGGGGGGCGGAGGATCTTGCGACGGCGCTGGCGGCCCGGACCAACCGCGATCCCGGTGGCTGCTGGGCCTTCACATACCGGATGGCGCGCTCGGGCTGCCTGCTCGCCGCACGCGCGGCCGGCGTTCTGGCGATCGACACGCTCTACGCGGATTTCCGCGACCCTGACGGGCTGCGCGAGGACAGCCGGGCCGCCGCGCGCGAGGGCTTCACCGGGCGCCTTGCCATCCACCCGGCGCAGGTGCCGGTGATCAACGAGGCCTTCAGCCCGGCGCCCGAGGAACTGGCCCATGCACGGCGCGTCGTCGCCGCGTTCGAGGCGGCACCCGGAACAGGCGTGGTCGGGCTCGACGGCAAGATGCTCGATATCCCTCATCTGCGGCAGGCCCGCGCCATTCTCGAATTGTCGCAGGCGCATGGGACCGAGGCGGAGAAACCGCCGGAAAATCCGGGGTGATGGTCACGGGCAATTTACGTTCAGTCATGACTTAACGGACTATACAAACGGCGATATTACCCTATCTGTGCGGCTCGACTACGAAAGGCGGCATGGATGACGAAGTCTGCAAGCGGTTCCGCGCAAGGGATCGGCACATCGATGGAAGGGTCGGACGGGAATATGGCCGACAGCGCGCTCGATACGGCGCGCGACAGGTTCATGGAGCGCATCGGCATCGTCGCGCAGGCCGAGGGCATGACGCGGATCGCGGGACGTGCTTTCGCGCTGCTGATCTTCGATGGCGAGGAGATCGCCTTCGGCGCGCTCGCCGAGCGGCTCCAGGTCAGCCGGGCCAGCGTCAGCACGAACATGCGTCTTCTCGAGGAGCGCGGTCTGGTCCTGCGTCTCGCCAAGACCGGCGCGCGGCAGGATTATTTCCGCCTCGCGGATGATGCATTTGGGCGGATGCTCAAGGTGGTGCGCGAGCGTTCGGCGCAAGCCCATGCCGAGATCGATGCGACACTGCACGAGTTGCCTCGCGAGGCCCATGACGTGCGGGCGCGCGTCGAGGCCTATTCGCAATTTTATACCGCGGTCGATGAAGGTCTCGGTTTCGCAATCAGCAAGATCGCGCGGCCGCAGGAATGAGCCGCGATCGGGCCGGCGGCGATCGCCATGGCCTGGTGCAAGGAGATGACGACATGAGCACTGACAGCCCAGAGCGCGCGACGCTCGAATTCGATAGCGACGCCGGCTCTGCTCGCTCCAAGATCGTCGCGGGGTTCCTGATCCTTGCCCTGGTCGGATGGATGGGTTCAGGTTTCGTCCTGCCTTCCGAGGAGGAGGACATGGCGGGTGAGGAAAAGACACAGGAGGGCCCGCGCGCGGTGGCCGTGGCCGTGCGCCGCTCGCAGGCCGAGCAGGTGGATCAGGTCTTTGTCGCCGAAGGCCAGGCCGAGCCGGATCGCGACACGCAGATCCTTGCGGAAGTCTCCGGACAGATCGCCGAGCTTGGCGTGCGGCGCGGCGCGTCCGTGCAGAGCAACGAGACGATCGCGCGGTTCTCGACCGACAAGCGGGAGGCTGATCTCGCCAGGGCGCGAGAGGATCTGACGCGGGCCAACCGCGAGCTGGAGAACGCGCAGACCCTTCTCGAGCGCGGGATCTCCACGGCGGACCGCGTGGCCGATGCGCGCACCGGCGTCGCGGCGGCCGAGGCGGGGCTCGCCGCCGCGCAGGACGCGATCGCCGACACGATCGTCAAGGCCCCCTTCGCCGGACGGATCGAGGCGCTCGACATCAATGTCGGCGAATACGTGGCCGCCGGAACCGCGATCGCGCGCATCGTCGACAACTCGCCCCTTTCGATCACCATCCAGATCCCGCAGCAATCGCTCAACGCGGTGCGTGCGGGGCAGGCGGCGCAGGTCGATTTCATCACCGGCGAGAGCGCCATGGGCGAGGTCCGTTTCGTCGGCACCAGCGCCGATGCCGAGACCCGCACGTTCACGGCCGAGATCGAGATCGAGAATGCCGATGGCGCGATCCCGGCCGGCATCAGCGCGCAGGTCCGCATTCCCACGGGCGAGGTCGTGGCGCATTTCATTTCTCCCGCGCTCCTCTCGCTCGGCACCGACGGCACGCTCGGCATCAAGGTCGTCACCGATGAGAACCGCGTGGTCTTCCACAAGATCGCGATCGAGCGTGCGCAGACGGAAGGCATCTGGGTGTCCGGCCTGCCCAGCGAGGTCGACATCATCACCGTGGGACAGGGTTTCGTGAATGACGGCGAACGCGTCGATCCCAGGATCGAGGAAGAGGCGGCCGCATCCGGGCCACTTGGCGGCGCGCCCTCCGCAGGGGCACCGAGCCTGCCGGACGCGTCCGTGCCGGAGGCGGGGGGCGATGACGGAATGATCCTGGGCGATGGCGGGGCGGGTGAGCCGCGTGCCGTCGATACCGAGGATGCGGGCCCTGGAGATGCGGGCCTCGAAATCGCGGATCAGGCCGACACCCCGGCCGTTCTGCCGGAGCGGGAGACCGAGCAATGAACGCCATCATCGACGCTGCCTTCTCGCGCAGCCGCGTGGCGATGATCGCCCTCGTGATGATCCTCCTCGTCGGGGCCTTCGCCTATATCTCCATCCCGAAGGAAAGCTCGCCGGAGATCCCGATCCCGACGATGTATGTCTCGACCGGCTTCGAGGGCATCTCGCCGGAGGATGCCGAACGGCTCCTCGTCGAGCCGCTCGAGACGGAGCTGGCCTCCCTGACCGGGATCAAGCGGATGGATGGCAGCGCGAGCGAGGGCCATGGCAGCGTGGTGCTCGAGTTCGAGCCGGGCTTCGACGCCGAGGAGGCGCTGGGCAAGGTGCGCGAGGCGGTGGACCGGGCCAAGCCCGAGCTGCCCGAGGACGCCTATGATCCGGTGGTCACCGAGATCAACACCGCGCTTTTCCCGATCCTGACGGCGATCCTGTCCGGGCCGGTGCCCGAGCGGACGCTGAACCGCATCTCCGAGGAGCTGCAGGAGCGGATCGAGGGGCTTCCCGGCGTACTCGAGGTCGATATCGGCGGCAAGCGCACCGAGCTGGTCGAGGTATTGATCGATCCCACCGTCTTCGAGACCTACGACATCTCCTTCGAAGAGCTGATCGGGCAGATCAACCGCAACAACCGCCTCGTCGCGGCAGGTGCGATCGAGAATGCCGCCGGGCGCATCGTGCTCAAGGTGCCAGGACTGATCGAGGATATCGGCGATGTCATGGCGCTGCCGATGAAGGTGCGCGGGAACACGGTCGTCACGTTCGGGGATATCGCGGCGGTGCGGCGGACGTTCCAGGATCCCACCGGGTTCGCGCGGATTGACGGGCAGCCGGCCCTGGCGCTCGAGATCAAGAAGCGCTCCGGTGCCAACATCATCGACACCGTCGCCGACGTTAAGGCGGTGATCGACGAGACCTCCGCCGATTGGCCCGACAGTGTCACGGTCAACTACATGCAGGACGAGAGCGAGCAGGTGAAATCCATGCTCAGCGACCTGGAAGCGAACGTGATCGCCGCCGTGATACTGGTGATGATCGTGATCGTCTGGGCGCTGGGCCTGCGCTCGGCCTTCCTGGTCGGTCTCGCCATCCCGGGTGCCTTCCTCGCCGGTGTCGCCGCGCTCTACTTCATGGGCTTCACCATGAACATCATCGTGCTCTTCGCGCTGATCCTCGTGGTGGGGATGTTGGTCGACGGTGCGATCGTGACCACCGAGCTTGCCGACCGGCAGCTTCAGGAGGGCGCGAGCCCGCGCCAGGCCTATTCCTTCGCGGCCAAGCGGATGGCGTGGCCGATCATCTCCTCGACGGCGACGACCCTGTCCGTGTTCTTTCCGCTGCTCTTCTGGCAGGGCACCACCGGCGAGTTCATGAAATTCCTCCCGATCACGGTGATCCTGACGCTTAGCGCCTCCCTTTTCATGGCACTGATCTTCATCCCCGTCGTGGGCGGCCTGATCGGCAAGCGCCCGCCGCAATCGGCGGCCGACAAGGCAACGCTGCACGCCGCCGAGCGCGGCGATCCGCGGCGCCTGGGCGGCATGACGGGCCGGTATGTGCGGGTGTTGCAATGGGCGATCCTGCGCCCTGCCGCGACATTGATGCTGTCGGTTGCGCTGTTGTTCGGCGCGTTCGGCGCCTATGCGCAGTTCGGGACAGGGATCAGCTTCTTCCCCTCGATCGAACCCGACTTCATGTCCGTCCAGGTGCGGGCCCGCGACAATTTCTCGATTTTCGAGAAGGACGCGCTGGTGCGCGATGTCGAGCGCCGGCTCTACGATTACGAGGAGGTGGCTTCGGTCTACGCGCGCACCGGGGGAAGCGACCGGAGCGACGAGGAAGTCATCGGGACGATCCAGCTCGAGCTGACCGAATGGGACACCCGGCGGACGGCCGCGATGATCGGGGAGGACATCCGCGAGGAAATGAGCGCGATCGCCGGGATCGATGTGCAGGTGCAGACCGCCGCCGCCGGACCCTCCGCCGGCAAGCCGGTCTCGTTGAGAATCAAGGCGCGCGATCCGGCCAACCAGCTCGCCGCCGTCGCGGCCGTCCGTGCGCAGATGGAGCGGATCGGCGGCTTTACCGACGTGACCGACACGCGGCCGCTTCCCGGCGTGGAATGGCGCATCTCGGTGAACCGCTCGGAGGCGGCTCGGTTCGGCGCCGATATCAGCCTGCTGGGCCAGGCGGTGCAGCTTCTGACGCAGGGGATCACGGTCGCCGATTACCGCCCCGACGACGCCGACGGACCCGTGGACATCCGCGTGCGCTTCCCCTCCGGCGAACGGACGCTCGAGGCCCTGCAGTCGCTGCGCGTGCCGACCAGTGCCGGCCTGGTGCCGATAACCAACTTCGTCACCTTCGAGCCGAGCCCGCGCACCGGCACGATCAGCCGCGTCGATCAGCGGCGCGTGATCTCGATCGAGGCCAACGTCGCACCGGGGCTACTGGTCAACGACCAGATCACCGCCCTGCGCACCGCGCTTGAGCAGATGGAGTTCCCCGCTGGAACGGAATGGTCTTTTGCCGGCGAGGCGCAGGATCAGGCCGACGCGATGACCTTCCTCATCGGCGCCTTCATCACCGCGATCTTCCTGATGTTCGCGATCCTTGTGGCGCAGTTCAACAGCTTCTACCAGGCTTTCGTGGTGATGTCGGCGATCATCTTCTCGATCGCGGGGGTGCTGCTGGGATTGCTGGTCACAGGGCGGCCCTTCGGTGTCGTGATGGGCGGGATCGGCGTGATCGCCCTGGCGGGAATCGTGGTGAACAACAACATCGTCCTGATCGACACCTACAACGACTTCCGCAAGGAGGGGGTGGACCCGCTCGAGGCGGCCTTGCGAACGGGCGCACAGCGTCTGCGACCGGTTGTGCTGACCTCGATCACCACCGCGCTCGGCCTCATGCCGATGGTCATCGGGATCAACATCGACTTCTTCACCCGTGACATCGTCTACGGCGCGCCCTCGACCCAGTGGTGGACGGAGCTGTCGAGCGCGATTGCCGGGGGGCTGGTGATCGCCACCATCCTCACGCTGGTCGTCACGCCCGCGATGCTGATGCTGGGTGCGAACCGCGAGACGCGGAAGGCCGCCCGGGCACGGGCCAAGGCGCAAAAACGCGCGGCGAAAAAGCAAAAGCGGCTCGGGGCGCAGGACGGCGCCGCGGTCTGAGCGGCCCCGGCGCGATACGGATGCCCCCCGAAGGCGCGCCGCGCGCCGGGGGCAGCCGCGGGCGGGCAGGGGACTTGCCAGTGCGAAACCGCCCGATATAGTCGAACGCGACGCGGGGGCGGGTTTCCCGCCCCGACGCGACATGCAAGCGGACGGGGCGGGGAAGAGTGAATGACGCGCAGCGACGGGCAGACCAATTTCCGGAAAAGTTTCGTCCGGCAACCGAGCAACCTCAGGCATCATCCGGCCCTGGTGCTCAATGCCGATTACCGGCCCCTCTCATACTACCCGCTGTCGCTCTGGCCCTGGCAGGAGGCGATCAAGGCCGTCTGTCTCGACCGGGTGCAGATCGTCGCGGAATACGACCGGACGGTGAGCTCGCCGACAACCCGTATCCGCATTCCCTCCGTCGTGGTCCTGCGCGATTTCGTGAAGCCGCAGAAACGCGTGGCCTTCACGCGGTTCAACCTTTTCCTGAGGGACGAGTTCTGCTGCCAGTATTGCGGCGCGACGGGGGAGCTTACATTCGACCATGTCGTGCCGCGCTCGAAGGGCGGGGTGACGAGTTGGGAGAACGTGGTCGCGGCCTGCTCGCCCTGCAACCTTGCGAAGGGCGCGCGCAGCCTGCGCCAGACTGGCATGACGCTGCGCAAGCCCCCGCGCCGCCCCGGCGCGGAGGAGCTCAAGAATGTCGGGCGGCGTTTCGCGCCCAATCACCTGCACGAGACATGGGTGGATTTTCTCTACTGGGGGGCGGAGCTGGAAGCCTGAGACCCGGTCAGGCCGAGCAGCTCGCCCCGCCAAGCACGCAGAACTTCGCGCAATGGGGATGGTTGAGCTGCACCGTGCCCTCGGCCTCCGCGAGGCTGTGGCCAAGCTCGAATTCGCGCGCGTAGGGCAGCAATGTGCAGGCCAGAACGCTCGCCTTCTCGCTGCCCTTCCGGCGCACCACCATGCGCGAGGAGGCGCACATCACAGCGTCCGGCGAAGTGCCCAGGATCGACCAGCAATCGGTGGTGATCTCGGGAACGTCCACGCTTTCATCCATCTCCGGGAAAAGGACGGTCTGTCCCGGATCATGGGCATCGATGGCATAGCCACGCGCTTCGAAAAGAGCGGCGTATCCGGCGCGGCTTTGCGCATCGCTGTCGCCGAAGGCGCTGCGTCCGGCGACGGCCATGGTGAAGCCGTTGTCGCGCAGCCAGTCCATGCCGGCCAGCGTCAGGTCATAGCTCCCCGTGCCGCGCTCGGCATCGTGCAGGGCGCGCGAGTGGTGATCGAGCGAGATACGGAAGGTCAGTTTCTCGCCATGCTCGGCCTTCAGCTCCAGCAGCGCCTCGCGCACCCGCTTGCGCATCATCGGGCGCATCGCGTTGGTGAGGATCAGAACCTCGTATCCCGCCGCGAGCGCATCGCGGCTCATCTCGATGATCTGGGGATTCATGAAGGGCTCGCCGCCGGTGAAGGCGATCTCGGTCAGGCCCCATGCGCGTTCCTCGGCTTGCGCGAGATAGTCGCGCACCTCGGCGGCCGTGATGTAGACGAGCGCGTCGTTGCTGGGCGAGCTTTCGATGTAGCAGTTGACGCAGGCGATGTTGCACAGGGTGCCGGTGTTGAACCAGAGCGTGCGCGGCTGGCGCAGCGTGACGCCGGCACGCCGTTCGCCCTTCGCGGTCACGAATGGGTCCGAGAACTTCTCTTCCGGGGCCTGCGTGCGTTCGTCCTTCACTTCGGGTCTCCTCGCATTGCGTCCACCCCGCCCTATAACACGACGTTCCCGCACGGGAATGTCATGCGTGACGCCCGCACGCGGTTGTGAAGGTCACGCTGTGCGCTAGACTTTCCGGCGGGTCCGGTCTAAGAGCGGATCGTGCGAGGTTAGCGCTAACCCAAGGGGGTTGGCCATGACGGCGCCGCGGTGCGGCAAGGGAATCTGGATGGCGCCGCGGTGCCATGCCGAGCTTGAGGAGAAGGCCATGGTTTCGCGTGTTATCCCGGTCGATACGTTCGACCTCGTGATCTTCGGCGGAACGGGCGATCTCGCCCGCCGCAAGATTCTCCCCGGCCTCTACAGGCGGTTCCAGGCGGGACAGATGCCTGAAGGGGCCCGGATCATCGGCGCCGCGCGCTCCGAGATGGATGCCGAGGGCTACAGGGCGATGATCCGCGAGGCGATCGAGGAATTCGTCCCCGAGGAAAAGCGCGTCAACGCACCGCTCGACGGCTTTCTCGCGCAGCTCGACTACGTCGCCATCGACGCGACCGGGACCGGCGGGTGGGACAGGCTTGCGGAGATGATGCGCGCCGATGTCGTGCGCGCCTTCTACTTCTCGGTTGGCCCGGCGCTCTTCGGCGCGCTCGCCGAGCGCCTCCACGACCATGGCATCGCCAACGAGCAGAGCCGTATCGTCGTCGAAAAGCCCTTCGGCCGAGACCTCGAGAGCGCCGGGAAGCTCAACCGGACACTGGCGCAGCATTTCGACGAGACGCAGATCTACAGGATCGATCACTACCTGGGCAAGGAAACGGTCCAGAACCTGATGGCGGTCCGCTTCGGCAACGTCCTTTTCGAGCCGCTCTGGAACAGCCAGTATGTCGATCACATCCAGATCACCGTGGCCGAGACGGTGGGCATCGGGGGTCGCGGAAGCTACTACGACAAGTCCGGCGCGATGCGTGACATGGTGCAAAATCACCTGATGCAGCTCTTGTGCCTGATCGCGATGGAACCGCCGAGCCGGTTCGAGCCTGATTCGGTGCGCGACGAGAAGCTCAAGGTGATCCGGGCGCTCGATCCCGTCAGGCCGGACGACATCGTGCGCGGCCAATATGCCGCCTCCGGCGATACCGGCTCCTATCGCGACGATGCCGACAATCCCGACAGCCGGACCGAGAGCTTCATCGCACTCAAGGTGAACGTGTCGAACTGGCGCTGGGCGGGCACGCCTTTCTATCTGCGCACGGGCAAGCGGCTCAAGGCCCGGGCCTCTGAGATCGCCGTGGTGTTCAAGGATGCCCCCCATTCCATCTTCGGCGAGGAGGCCGGGCGCCACCGCAACATCCTGTCGATCCGGCTTCAGCCGAACGAGGGAATGACCCTCGGCGTGACGATCAAGGAGCCGGGCCCGGGGGGGATGCGCCTCATCGACGTGCCGCTCGACATGACCTTCGCCGATGCGCTCGGCCCCGAGGGAGAGGATGTGCCCGACGCCTATGAGCGGCTGATCATGGACGTGATCCGCGGCAATCAGACCCTTTTCATGCGCGGCGACGAGGTGGAGGCGGCCTGGGCCTGGACCGATCCGATGATCGAGGCCTGGGAGGAGGACGGACGGCGCCCGTGTTCCTACGAGCCCGGCAGCACCGGGCCCGAGGAGGCGCAGATCCTCATGCACCGGGCGGGACGCCGCTGGCGCGAGATCAAGACCTGAGCGCCGGGGCTGTCATCGTCGCGCCGATCACCTAGACTTGCCGCGACGCGCGGACGCAGCTTGCGTCCGGCCGTACCGCCGATGCCAGGGGCCTCGCCCCGCATCCGATCCCGTTTCGAACCGACAGAGGCTCCCGAATGGACCTGATCGAATATCCAGATGCCGAGATGATGATGATGGATCTCGCCGACACGCTCGCCGGTGAGATCTCGACCTGCCTGACGAGCCATGACTGGGCATCGCTGGCGGTTCCCGGCGGCACGACGCCGGGGCCGATCTTCGACACGCTGAGCGGAGCGCGGCTGCAATGGGACCGCGTGCACGTGATGCTCACCGACGAGCGCTGGGTGCCCGAGACATCGGAGCGGTCGAACACGCGCCTGTTGCGCGCGCGGCTGCTGCGTGACCGGGCGGCCGCGGCGCGCCTCGTGCCCCTCTACGCGCCGGCACCGACCCCCGAGGAGGCGATCGAGACCCTGATCGAGGGCGTGCGTCCTGAGCTGCCGATCTCGATCCTGCTGCTTGGCATGGGGGCGGACATGCATACGGCCTCGCTCTTTCCGGGGGCCGACCGCCTCGTGCAGGCCTTGTCGGACGACGCGCCTCCCCTGATGGCGATGCGGGCGGAGGGCGCGCCCGAGCCGCGTATCACGCTGACCGCGCCGGCGCTGCGCTCCGCGCTCTCGACGCATGTGGTCATCATCGGGCCCGAGAAGAGGGCCGCGCTCGAACGGGCGCAGCGGCTGACCGCCGAGGAGGCGCCGATCATGACCGTCCTGCGGGACGCAACAGTTCACTGGGCCGAAGGATGACGATGATGGACGGAGGCGACGGGATGCGCTGGGACGATCTGAGGGCGCGGGCCGAGGCGGTCCGGAGCCGGCATATCTTCGAATTGATGGATGACGAGCGCGCCGGGCAATTCTCGGTCGCGGCGGGCGATCTGCTCTTTGACTACTCGAAGACCAACCTCGATGAGCAGACCCGCGCCCTGCTGGTTTCCTTCTGCGATGCGATGGACTTGCCGGCCAAGCGCGAGGCGATGTTCTCGGGCGCGCCGATTAACGAGACCGAGGGGCGGGCCGTGCTCCATACCGCCCTGCGCAACCTGCGCGCCGCGCCGGTGACGGTGGATGGCAGGGACGTGATGCCCGATGTCCTGGGCACGCTCGAGCGGATGGAGGGCTTCGCCGCCTCGGTCCGCGACGGCAGCTTCACGGGGGCGGGCGGGGCGATCACCGACGTGGTCAATATCGGCATCGGCGGCTCCGATCTCGGCCCGGCCATGGCGGCGCGGGCGCTCTCGCCCTATCACGACGGACCGCGCTGTCATTTCGTGAGCAATGTCGACGGTGCCGACATCGCCGATACCCTGCGCCGGCTCGATCCGGCGACGACGCTCGTGATCGTCGCCTCCAAGACCTTCACCACGATCGAGACGATGACCAATGCCGAGACCGCCCGGCAATGGATGTCCCGCCAGATAACCGATCCGGCGGCGCAATTTGCCGCGCTGAGCAGCGCCGCCGAGCGGACCGAGGCATTCGGGATCAGCCCGGACCGTGTCTTCGGCTTCGCGGACTGGGTTGGCGGGCGCTACTCGATGTGGGGGCCGATCGGGCTGTCGCTGATGATCGCGATCGGACCGAAGGCGTTTCGCGCCTTCCTGTCGGGCGCGGAGGCGATGGACATCCATTTCCGCGCGGCAGAGCCTCTCGAGAACATGCCCGTCATGCTGGCACTGACGGGGCTGTGGCACAACCAGGGCTGCGGCTATGCCACCCGCGCGGTTCTTCCCTACGAGCAGCGGCTTGCCCGGCTTCCCGCCTACCTTCAACAGCTCGAGATGGAGAGCAACGGCAAGGGCGTGTCGATGGATGGCGCCTCGCTCGACATTCAGAGCGGACCGATTGTCTGGGGCGAGCCCGGAACCAACGGCCAGCACGCCTTCTATCAGCTCATCCACCAGGGGACGCATGTCGTCCCATGCGAGTTCATGATCGGCGCGCAGGGGCACGAGCCCGAGCTGGCGCATCAGCATACATTGCTTGCCGCGAATTGCCTCGCGCAGTCGGAGGCGCTTTTGAAGGGCCGCAGCTTCGGTGAGGCCATGAAGCTGATGGAGGGCAAGTTCGAGGGTGCGGAGCTCGAACGCCAGGCGCGGCACCGGGTCTTTCCGGGTAACCGGCCCTCGACCACGCTCGCCTATCCGAAGCTTACCCCCTTCGTGCTCGGGCAGATCGTGGCGCTCTACGAGCACCGTGTCTTCGTCGAGGGAGTGCTGCTCGGGATCAATTCGTTCGATCAATGGGGCGTGGAACTGGGCAAGGAGCTTGCGAAGGCCGTCGAGCCGATCCTCGCGGGCGACGAGCCTGCAGACGGCAAGGATGGCTCCACGCGGGCGCTCGTCGCCTACCTGCGCGGCAACGGGATCGGCGAGGGCACGGACTAGCCGTCCGGGCGCAACATCGCCGCAAGACTGCGCATGTCATCGGCCACGTGATCCCACGGGCCGGTGGGCGCAAGATCGCTCGTCTGTGCCGGGCCATGCTCGGCCGGGCGGCACAGGTAGGCCGTGCGCATGCCGCACCGGCGCGCGGCCTCCAGATCGCCATTATGCGCGGCCACGAAGGTGACCTCATTGGGTGCGAAGCCCAGCGCGGCGCAGCTCGCCTCGTAGACGGAGGGATCGGGCTTGTAGCTCCGCGCGATCTCGGCCCCCAGGATGCAGTCCCATTCGAGCCCGGCATGGCGCGATAACCTGATCATGAGAGCGATCGAGGCGTTCGAGCAGGGTGCGATCAGGTGGTGGCACCGCATGGCGCGCAATCCTGCAAGCGTGTCCGGCCAGGGATCGAGACGCTCCCAAGCGCTGGCGAGATGATCGAGATCATTGCACTCTGCGCCATGTCGCGACAGGACAGCGCGCAGGTTTTCACGGTGCAGCTGGTCCAGCGGCGCGTAGCCGCGCGTTCCGTCGCGGATGGGTGCCATTGACGGATCGTATCGGGCGCGCCATTCGTCGGCGATCCGCTCGGCATCCAGCAGGGGAAATTCGCGTGCCACCGCGCGCACGATCCCGGAGCGCCAATCGACGCAGGTGCCGAAAACGTCGAAAAGGATGGCTTGCGTCATCGCATGCCATCCCGTTCACGACGATCGGCGGGTATCCCGCCGAAAATGTTACCGTGGCTTGTCATCCTCGGTGATCTTCTTGCCGACATACTTGGTTCCGCCCCAGACATCCTTCGCCACTCCGGTGGCCGTGTTGCAGGCGCTCAGTATCAGCATGGCAGCCACGAGACCGAATGCAGTCATCTTTTTCATCTGGTTCTCCCTCAGCCAGGTCGGATGCCCCATGACACCGCGAAAACCTGTATACCGGAATATGATGCACCGGCCGGGAATGTCAAATGCCGGGGGAAATTACCTCACGTATGTCTGAACCGGCCCGCCAAGCGGATGGCGGGTCGGCACGTTCAGCGCAGGATGGAGCGCCCGGCGTAACGGGCGGTGTCGCCAAGCAGCTCCTCGATACGGATCAGCTGGTTGTACTTGGCCAGCCGGTCCGAGCGCGACAGGCTTCCGGTCTTGATCTGACCGCAATTCGTGGCGACGGCGAGATCGGCAATCGTTGCGTCCTCGGTCTCGCCGGAGCGGTGGCTCATGACATTGGTGAAGCCGGCGCGATGAGCCATGTCGACGGCGCGCAGCGTCTCGGAGAGCGTGCCGATCTGGTTGACCTTGACCAGCATCGAGTTGGCGCATCCGCGGGAGATCCCGTCCGCGAGGCGATCGGGATTGGTGACGAAAAGATCGTCTCCGACAAGCTGCACCTTGCCGCCGAGCCGTTCGGTCAGGAGGCGCCAGCCTTCCCAGTCATCCTCCGACATCCCGTCCTCGATGCTCAGGATCGGGTAATCGGCGCAGAGCTTCTCCAGATAGTCGACATTCTCCTCGGAACTGAGCGAGATGCCTTCACCCTTCATCTCGTACCGGCCGCCGCTGTAATATTCGGTGGCCGCGCAGTCGAGAGCGAGCATGACATCGTCGCCGGGCTTATAGCCGGCGGTCTCAATGGAGCGCAGGACGAAATCGAGCGCGTCGCGCGTCGAGCTCAGCGCGGGTGCGAAACCCCCCTCATCCCCGATCCCCGTCGAGTAGCCGGCCGCCGAAAGCTCTTTCTTCAGGGTATGGAAAATCTCGGCACCGATGCGCACGGCATCGCGGATATCCTGCGCGCCGACCGGCATGATCATGAATTCCTGGATGTCGATTGGGTTGTCGGCATGCTCGCCGCCATTGATGATGTTCATCATGGGAACAGGCAGCACGCGCGCGGAGGTGCCGCCGATATACCTGTAGAGCGGCTGCATCGTGGCATCGGCGGCAGCCTTCGCGGTCGCGAGGCTTACGCCCAGGATCGCGTTAGCGCCGAGACGGCCCTTGTTGGGTGTTCCATCCAGCTCGATCATCGCCGCGTCGATCGCTTCCTGCTCCGTCGCGTCCATGCCGGCAAGGGCCTCGGCAAGCTCGCCATTCACCGCGGCCACCGCGTCCAGAACGCCCTTGCCAAGATACCGCGCCTTGTCACCATCGCGCTTCTCGACCGCCTCATGCGCGCCGGTCGAGGCACCGGACGGGACGGCAGCACGCCCCATGGTGCCGTCTTCGAGCAACACGTCGACCTCGACGGTCGGGTTGCCCCGGCTGTCGAGGATCTCGCGGCCGATGATGTCGATGATGGTGCTCATGGATGTCCCTCCGGGCTAGTCATTCAGCTAGACGTATAACAGCGATCGCCCGGCGTGGAAGGGCAATGCCCGCGCGATGGCGCGGCGGTCCGGGCCCTCAGCCCGGCTTGCGCTTCGGAACGCCGTAAAGCTCCAGACGGTGGCCCTTCAGCTCGTAGCCGAGCTTGGCCGCGATCTGCTCCTGCAGGGCCTCGATCTCGGGATCGACGAACTCGATCACCGCGCCGGAATTCATGTCGATCAGGTGATCGTGGTGGTCGCGTTCGGCATCCTCGTAGCGTGCGCGTCCGTCACCGAACTCGTGCTTGTCGAGAATGCCGGCCTCTTCGAAGAGCTTGACGCTGCGATAGACGGTGGCGATCGAGATCGCCGCATCACGCGCGCTTGCACGGGCATAGAGCTCTTCGACATCGGGATGGTCGACGGCCTCTTCGAGAACCGCCGCGATGATCCGCCGCTGTTCGGTCATGCGCAGCCCCTTGGCCACGCAGCGTTCGAGAATGGTTTCGGGCATGGCCATGCTCCATCGGCACCTGCGTCAGGCCGGCTGTCTAGCGCGGGGGCGGCGGGCATGGCCAGCGCGAATTTCGCGCGCGTCCCGTCGGCCACGCCTCGCCGCCCCGGGCGGTCTCCATGCATGCGCACCGCCCGGTATCCCAGGCGATGCGCGCTCCGTCCCCTCACGTCACATGCTGTAGAGGATCGGCTTTCCATTGGCCTCGTGGATCTCGTTGACCGTCTTCTTGTCGAGCGACAATCCGCGGGCCAGCCGGTCGAGATATTCGGCCTCCGCCCTGTTATCAGGCTCGATCGCCATCACGGAGGCGGTATAGGTCTCGACCTCGAGCCCCTTGGGCGTGTCCTTGACGAGCCCGTCGAGATCCACCGGCTTCGCCATCTCTTGCTCGAGGAAGGCGCGATCCTCGGGATCCTCGTCGCCGACCACGTCCAGAAGCGCCGCGCGCTCGCGCGCGTCGATCTCGCCATCGGCCTTGGCGGCCTGCACCATCGCCCGCACCATCAGCGCGCCAACCGCCTCGTCATCCGTTCGCGGGCCATCGGCGCGCGTCCGCTCGAGCAGCCCCGTCATCCGCGACGCGGCAACGGCGCCGCCCGTCGTCCCGGCAAGACCGCCGAAAAGACCGGCAAGACCGGGCTGCGCCGATCCGGTGGCCGTTCCGCTCGACAGTCCCAGCGCGCCCAGCATGGAGGACAACCCGCCCGAGCCGCTGCCATGCAGCGCGCCGCCGGGCTTCTTCTGCTGTGCCAGCTTGGCCCGCACGCCCTCCATTCCACCTTGGTCGCGGAAAGTCTGGACGCCCTTGGCCGCGACGAAGGCGATCGCCATCTTGGTCATCATGTTCTTCAAAGACATATAACGCACTCCCACATGTTCGCTCGGCAAACGCGAACGACCCTCGGGCCGTTCCGGCGGTCGGCCCCTTCGGAACGAAACCCGCTCATGCGTGGCCCCGTGCGGGAGCGGGGTGGGCCGGTTCATGGGATATTGGAGCGGGTAGCGGGAATCGAACCCGCGCGTTCAGCTTGGGAAGCTGACAGGCTACCATTACATCATACCCGCGCCGTGGGTTGTCCTTACCGCCGCCACGGGGGGCGATGCAAGAGCTCGATGACCTCGGGGACGCAGATCCGGGCTTGCGGGTCTCGCCATGATGTTGAAGGTGGGGCCGAGGCCGCCGGGCGCATCCTTGTCGTGGCGGGCGATGATGACGGCCATCTTGGCCAGACGCGAAGAAGGGTGTCCATGAGCACGTTCCACCAGGATTTCAGCGACGCCGACTATCATGCCAGGCTGACGCGTACGCGGGCCGAGATGGCGCGGCGCGGGCTCGACATGCTGGTGATCTGCGATCCGTCGAACATGCACTGGCTCACGGGCTACGATGGCTGGTCCTTCTATGTCTACCAAGCCGTCGTGCTCGGGATGGAGGGCGAGCCGGTCTGGTGGGGGCGGGGGATGGATGCGGCCGGGGCCGCGCGGACCGTCTTCATGTCCGGAGCGGATGCGATCTGCGGCTATGACGACAGCTACGTGCAGAACCCGGAGAAGCACCCGATGCGTCTCCTGGGCGATCTGGTGCAGCAGATGGGCGGCGGTGCGGGGCGCATCGGTGTCGAGCTGGACAATTACTACTACTCGGCAAAGGCCCATCAGGTGCTTTCCGAGGCGCTGCCCGGTGCGGCGCTGCACGATGCCACCGGCCTCGTGAACTGGCAGCGCGCGGTCAAGTCCGAGACCGAGATGCTCTATATCCGCCGCGCGGCCAAGATCGTGACGCGGATGCATGAATGCATCCTGACTTTCGCGCAGCCCGGAATGGCGAAGAACCTGCTCGTGGCGGAAATCTACCGTTGCGGGATCGAGGGCGCTGACGGGCAATGGGGCGATTACCCCGCGATCGTGCCCATGGCGCCTTCGGGCATGGATGCGACCGCGCCCCATCTCACCTGGGATGACCGTGCGCTGATCCCGGGCGAGGCGACTTTCTTCGAGATCGCCGGGGCGCATCGGCGCTATCACTGCCCGCAATCGCGCACCTTGTTCTTCGGCGAGCCGCCGGCGCTCTACAGGCGCGCCGAGAATGCCGTTCTCGAGGCCACGCAGGCCGGGCTCGCGATGGCGCGTCCGGGAAATTTCTGCGAGGATATCGCCAATGCGTTCAATGCCAAGCTCAACGCTCTGGGCTTCGAGAAGGACAGCCGCTGCGGCTATTCGATCGGGCTGAGTTACCCGCCGGATTGGGGGGAGCGGACCATGTCCTTCCGGCGTGGTGATCGCACGGTGCTCGAGCCGGGGATGGTCTTCCATTTCATGCCCGCGCTCTGGCTCGAGGATGGCGGGCTCGAGATGACCGAGACGATCGCCATTACCGAGACAGATGCCGAATGCCTGTGCGATACGCCCGGCGGGATCTTCGTCAAGTAAGCCGGACACGTCCGGGCGCGCCGTTGCACGCAATGCGGCGCGGCGCTAGGGTGCAAGGACGGGCAGGGGGACGGGCATGGCGGGCAAGGTGATCACCGTGGCGCAGCAGAAGGGGGGCGCCGGCAAGACCACCCTCGCGGCCAATCTCGCCGTGGCATTCGCGCGGGCGGGCCATCGCACAGCGCTCATCGATACCGATCCTCAAGGCTCGCTGGGCCGCTGGTTCATGACGCGGCGCGAAAGCATCGAGCCAGGCATGGAGTTCTCGACGGCGAGCGCTTGGGGCGTGGGCTACGAATGCGACAAGCTGCGCAAGCAAGCGGATATCATCCTGGTCGATACCCCGCCGAAGGTTGATTCAGACCTGCGGCCGGCGCTTCGTGAGAGCGATCTCCTCCTGATCCCGGTGGCCACGAGCAAGGTCGATCTGTGGGCCACCGAATCGATTCTCGACATGGCGCAGCGTGTTGATCGACCGGTGATGCTGGTGCTCAACCGGTTCAAGGCGCGCACCACCGTGAGTGAAGAGGTCATGGCCGAGATCGACCGTCTCGGCGCGCCGCGTGCCAATGCGGTGATCGGCAACCGGATCGTCTATGCCAGAACGATGGGAGACGGGCGCGGCGTTCTCGAGGAAGCCCGCGGCGCCTGGTCGTCCGAGCTCGAAGCTCTGACACAAGAGATCGCCGGGGAGATCGGTCTCTGAGAGACGGCTGCCGCCGCCAGTTAGGGGACTGGTCCGTATCAGCAGACACAAAAAAAGGGGCGCACGGCGCCCCTTTCGATCATCCTGTCGCGTCTGGCTCAGGCCAGGGCGAGGTTCGTCGCGCTTTCGCGGCCGTCACGGCCGGCTTCGACGTCGAAGGTCACTTTCTGGTCGTCGGCGAGGCCGGTCAGGCCAGCACGCTCAACGGCAGAGATGTGAACGAAAACGTCCTTGCCGCCGGTCTCAGGGGCTATAAAGCCGAAACCTTTGGTGGAATTGAACCATTTCACGGTGCCTTTAGCCATCGTGATGTCTCCTGTCTTTTCAACTGTTCGCGGAAGTGCAACAGCGCGGCTAGGTCAGTGCTGGATCGAGTGCGCTGCAGCCGGTTAGGGAGACAGGGGATCGATAGAGAGTAACGTCGCAACACCATAATCGCAAATCATGCAGGACAAGTAAAGCCTATAGAGCGCCGGAACTGTCCATGCGACTGTTGCGCCCGCCATGCTTTCGCAGGGGGCATATGTCCGCCCGCAACCTTCATGCGAGCTTTGGAAAAAAGGTCGCTCATCGCATTCGATCGGCCATGGCATACCCCCCAGGCAGGGCCAATCGAGGCGCCGGGCTCCGGGCAGCATGGGCGTCCTCCATGCGCGGCCTGCGGGGCGCAACTGTTCGAACAGAATCGGCGGAGCGGGATGCATCGGACGGCGCATGCGCAAAGTTCGTGGAAGCTGCTGCGGGCCGGTGGCATGGATTCATGCCACCTGTGCGATTCCGGGGCTGGACAAAATCAATAATACGTAGATAGATATATGAATGCGTCTATTTGGTGTGGACCGACACTGCTCGGAACAGGCCATGCGGACGGTCGATGTACGGGGAGGCATGTCGGATATGCCGATTGGTGGGAGGATACCATGAAGATACTCAAACGGCTGCAGGGCGCCATCGCGGCCGGGCTCGCGGTGGTGACGCTGCTGGCCGGTGGCGCCGTTGGGCAGGACAATGATCGCTATGGCCAGCAGAAGGTCGTCTATCACATCAACGGCAATGGCGGCGAGGAGGAGAGGGCTTATCGCGGGGCCCTGCGCAATGTGCAGAACCATATCAACGCCGTTGGCCGCGACAATATCGAGGTGCGGGTCGTCCTGCACGGCAACGGTGTGGGGCTCCTTCAGAACGCACTGACGAGTGAGCCGTTGCAGATGGACGTGACCAGCCTGCGCGGTCAGAATGTCGAATTCGTGGTTTGCAACAACACCCTGTCGGGTCGGAACATCAACTACGAGACCGATCTCTTTGAAGTCTTTCAGGATCACATCGTGCCGTCCGGGGTTGCCGAGCTGAGCCATCTGCAAGGTCAGGGCTACACTTACGTCAAGCCCTGACCATGGGGGGGGTGGGCCGGGCTCAACCTCCCTCGGCGAGGGTGAAGCCGAGAAGCCGCCAGAGTTGCATTCCGCCGCGGTAATAGCTGATCTTCTCCGGCGCATAGCCCGCTCCGATCATCGCGCGGATCGCGGTGGGCGATTGGCCGCACCAGGGACCGTTGCAAAAGAGCGCGACCTCCCGTGCCTGCGTGCAGTCCCAGCCTTCGAAATCCGCCGTGCAGCCAAGCGCGCCAAGCTGGTCGGTGATCCGGTCCCAGGGCATGTGGACCGCGCCGGGGATCGTGCCGCCCTCGAACCACTCGCGCGTCCGGCTGTCGATCACCAGCGCCTCGGGATCGGCCAGCATGTCCAGAAGTTCCAGCTCACCGATGGTGGTGACGCCCGCGGCGGGACTCATCGGTTGCACGCAGAAGGGCGGACAGGCGCGCGAGGTTCTGGCGAAATCGCCGGTGATGACGCCCTCGTTGTCCTGCGCGCGCATGATCTCCACCGGTCCGTCCGGTGTCTGCACGGTAACCGACAGGCGGTCCGCGTCGATGCGCACGGGATCGGCAGGCACGGGTCCTGCGAGCAGGGCGATGAAAGCGGCATGGCGGATCATGGGCAATATCCTTTTCGAAACGTGCTTCGGCAGAGGTGCCGGCGGCGGGGGCAGAAGCGTGGCGGCCTCGGGGCCGGGCGCGCCGCTGCCATGAAGCTTCCCTCGCGAGCGCATTGCGAAAGGCGGCCGGCAATCATCCTCTACTGACCCGATGCCTCGCGCGCGATGCTGTCGAGTAGCGCCTGGACCTCCTGCATCGGACCTTCTGGCAGTATTCTGTAGCCGATTTCGACCATGCCGCCCCGTTCGGCGACGAAAACGCCATAGGGGCAGTGCGCGATATTGCTCGGATCCGCCTCCATGACCTTGCGCGAGAGCACGGCCGAGCAGAACAGGAAGACATCGGCAGCCTCGAAAATGGTGACGTCGCTTCCGACATCCTTGCCGGTGCGATCGAGCATCTCGCCGACATGGCTGACGTAATCCACCACCAGTCCCTTGCCGACGATGGCGCTTTCGACGCCGAAGGTCGCATCGTCGAAACTGCCGTCGAAGGCGTAGGTAACGACATCCTGCGCGGATGCGGTGCCGCCTGCGATGACGGTCAGTGCCGCCCAGAGGATCCGTCTCATGACTGTTCTCCTTTCGCTGTTGCGGCGCGGGTCCATATGGCCCGGCCTGTTACCGGCGGCCCGTCGCGGGCCGCCGGGACATGATCAATCTCCCTGCGCTTCGAGAAAGGCGGTGATCGCGGCGATATCGTCTGCGCTGCGTAGACCGGAGAAGGCCATTTTCGTGCCCTTGATGTATCCGCGCGGGTCCGCGAGGAAGGCCGCGAGGGTTTCGTGATCCCACGCAAGACCGTTCGCACCGGCCTCCTCCATCGCGCTCGAATAGCGGAAGCCCTCGACCGTTCCGGCGCTACGCCCGACGATGCCGTTGAGCTGCGGGCCGCTGCGGTGTTTCGCGCCGTCTCCCACTTGGTGGCAGGCGGAGCATTTCTTGAAGACGCGCGCGCCCGCGGCCGCGAGTTCCGGATCAGGGCGTTGGTCCGCGCTGGCCTCATCAGCCGCATCCGTCCTTGCCGCGTTCTCATCATCGGCCGGCTCCGGCTCCGCCGATGACTCGACCTCGACCGTGTCTTGGGCGACATCGGTATCAGGCGTATCCGAGCCGGGTGTCACATCGAGCACGGCGGCGCGCATCGTGATCCGGACATCGTCCTTGCACCCCTGCATGCAGACATCGCCCGCAAAGGCGGCAAGCTCGGTCTCGGGGCGGTCATCTGGCTTGAACCCCTCGGCATTCGGCATCTCGATCCCGGCGAAGCTTTCGTCGGAGAGTTCGAAGTCATCCTCGACCACGTTGTTGAGATAGAGAAGATAGGCCGTGATCGCGTAGACCTCGTCCGGCGTGAGAGATTGCGCGTCGCCGAAGGGCATGGCGCGGTTGACGTAGTCCCAGACCGTCGACAGGTAGGGCCAGTAGGAGCCGATTGTCTTGACCGGATCCTTGCGCTCGAGCGTGCCCATCCCGCCGGCAAGCTGCGGCCAGCGCCCGACCGCCTCGCCGAAATCGCCGTGACAGGCGGCGCATTTCTCGACGAAGACCTCTTCGCCGGTCCACACGTCGCCCGATCCCGCGGGCAGGCCTTGACCGTCGGGGCGGATGTCGATGTCCCATGCCGCGATCTCCTCGGCAAGCGCCTCGCGGCCGAGACCGTAGCCGCCGTCGCGCGCGGTGGCGGGAACGGGGGGCTGTGGAGACAGTGCCGGCTCCGGCGCCGCGTTGCCTTGCGCATTGGCCGCCGTCACAAAGACCGCCTGCGGCGAGGGCGGAGTTTCGGTCACGAAATGTCCGGCCATGATGTAGGAGAGGGTGAGCAGGCCGGCCGTCCCGGCGGTGGCCGGCACGAGCACCTTAAGAAATCTCGACATTTTCCGCCTCGCCTCGCTCGTCGACAAGCCAGGTCTGGATGCCGTTGTTGTGGTAGATCGAGTTTTCGCCGCGCACGTCGCGCAGCGCGTTCTTGGTCGGTTGCACGTAACCGGTGGAATCATGCGCGCGGCTTTGCAGCAGGAGCGGCGTCCCGTCCCAGTCGAACTCGAAGTAGAACCGGTGCATCGACTTGTCGAAGCTTGGCCCCGAGATGCGGGCCTCGTGCCAGTTCTTGCCGCCATCGAGCGTCACGTCGACCCGCGGGATGGTGCCGCGGCCTGACCATGCAACGCCGGTCAGAACGGTCGGCCCCCTGGAGTGCAGGATCGGCGCCTGGGGGCTGGGACTGGTGATGACGGATTTCGCATCCATCTCCCAGGTGAAGCGGCGGGCAATGCCATTGTCGAGAAGATCGGTGTATTTCGACGTCTCCTCGCGGTGATGCCAAGGCTGATCGCCAACCTCGATGCGGCGCAGCCACTTGATCCACATGTTGCCTTCCCAGCCGGGCACGACGAGCCGGACGGGATAGCCCTGTTCGGGGCGCAGCGCCTCGCCGTTCATCTTGAAGGCAACGAGACAGTCGTCCATCGCCTTCTCGATCGGGATCGAACGGGTCATGGCGGAGGCATCGGCGCCCTCGGGCATGATCCACTTGCCGTTGGTCTTGACCCCGGCCTCCTCGAGCAGCAGTCGCAGCGGAATGCCGGTGTATTGCACGTTGTGGATCATGCCATGCGTATACTGGCAGCCGTTGAGCTGCGCGCCGGCCCATTCCATGCCCGAATTTGCGGCGCATTCGAGGAAATAGACCCGGTTCTCGCGCGGAAAGCGCATCAGGTCCTGCATCGTGAAGACCAGCGGCTTGTCGACGAGGCCATTGATCATGAGGCGATGCGCGGAGGGATCGACCTCGGCAATGCCCGCGTGATGACGCTCGAAGCATAGGCCGTTCGGGGTGATGATGCCGTCCAGCTCATGCAGGGGGGTAAAGTTGACCGAGGAGACCGGATCGGCGGTGAGCCATTCCACGTTGCGCCGGATGACGTGCGATTCGAACCGCGAGGGCGAGCCATAGGGCCGTGCGTCGACCCCGTCACCGAGATATTGCATCCAGGGCTGCAACTCGGTGATTGCCGGATCGGGTGCCTGCGCGGATGCGCGCGCGGCGGCGACCGCGCCGCCGGTGGCGAGTGCACCGGTCAGAAAGCCGCGCCGCGACGGGGCGGAATCGTTGCTCATTGTCTGTATCCTCTTGTCTTCCAGATCGGCGCGGCGGCTCATCTGGCCACCACGTCGACACTCGTATTGGGATCGATGGACACGGTGCCCTGCTTGCGGATGTGGCTCTCGACGACATCCCAGATCGGCGGGCCCTGGGTTCCCTCGGTGACGCTGGCCCAGCCCGCGACGACGTAGCTGCTGGCCGGGTCGATCGCCGTACCCGAGGAAAGGAGCGTCATCTCCGTGATACGGCTGCCTTGCGGCCGGGCGATATCGATGCGGTAGCCCATGCCGCCGACACGGACCATGTCGCCGCCCTGCTGGTAGTAGGGGTCGGGGTTGAACAGGTTGTCGGCCACGTCCTCGAGGATGAGTTTCAGCGTCTCGCCCGTCATCTCCGAGCGGTAGGCCTCCGGATAGCTCATCGCGGTGGCGTTGAAGACATCCTCGCGGGTGATCTCCTGGCCCGGCATCAGCGAGGCGCCCCAGCGAAAGCCGGGGGAGAGCGCGATGTCGGCTTCGCGCTCCTCGATCAACGCGTTGCAGATCAGGTCGTCCCAGGTGCCGTTGAAGTTGCCCCGCCGATAGAGCAGCGAGTCGGTCGTGCCCAGCACTTCGGCCATCTCGTCCTTGAAAGGCGCGCGGGTCTCCTCGACCAGCGCCGTCATCTCCGGATCGGGCGCGATCACGTCCGAGAAGATCGGGATAAGACGGTGTGTCAGGCCCTTCAGCGCGCCATCCTGCACATCGAGATCGACGCGGGAGATGAACTTGCCATGGCTGCCGCTCGCGATGAGATGCGTCTTGCCGACAAGCACCGGTTCGGGCAGGGCGTCATGGGTGTGGCCGGTCAGGATAACGTCGATGCCGGGCACCTGCGCCGCCATCTTGCGGTCCACGTCGAAGCCGTTATGCGAAAGCACCACGACGATCTGCGCGCCCGCTTCGCGGACTTCCTGCACCATTTCGGCCATGCGCTCCTGGCGCACGCCGAAACTGAGATCGGGGAACATCCAGTTCGGGTTGGCGATCGGCAGGTAGGGGAATGCCTGACCGATCACGGCGATCGAGGTGCCGCCGCGCTCGAACATCTTGTAGGGCTCGAAAGCCGGCTCGTCCCAGGTCGCATCGAAGATGTTCGCACCGAGAAAGGCGGGGTCGAGTTCGGTCTCGAGGATCTCGTTCACCCTGTCGATGCCGAGGGTGAATTCCCAATGCGACGTCATCGCGTCGGTGCCGAGCGCGTTGAAAAGGCGCACCATGTCGGTGCCTTGGGTCCGCAGAGCGGGTAGCGAGCCCTGCCAGGTGTCGCCGCCGTCGAGGAGCAGCGCGTCAGGCCGCTCGGCACGGATCGCCTTCAGGACCGTGGCGATACGGTCGAGGCCGCCCATGCGGCCATATTCGCGCCCGAGAGCAACGAAATCGTCATAGGTCAGCGCGTAATCGAGCGGTGCGCCATCGGCGATCCCGTAGAGCTTGCGGAACGCGGCCCCCGTGACATGCGGCACCAGGCCGAGCGCGTCGCCGACACCGAGGTTTATCTCCGGCTCGCGGAACCAGATCGGCTGTGTCTGGGCATGGATGTCGGTGATGTGGATCAGCGTGACGTTGCCGGGGCCACCGGTACCGATCAGGTCCTCCTGACCGAGCCGTTGCCGAGCCGCGAGCCGCGACCAGTTGCCGAAACCCGACGTGCCCCAAAGGGCGCTCGTGGCAAGTCCGGCCTGTAGGAAATGGCGGCGGGCGATCATGGGCGGTTTCCTGTCATCGGATGCACGTTAGTGAATATGTCGGGGCGAAAAAAACCCGCCAAACCGGAGCCGGACGGGATTCCGTTCAGTTGCGGACCGAGGGCCCTTCGACCGAAAGGCCGTTGCCGCGCGATGCGACGTAGAGCTCGAGCGCCACGAATTCGGGGCTGCCGGGCGCGAAGGTCTGTGCGCGGGTGTCGCGGACACAGCCCTTGAAGCGGTTATGCACCGCGTTGAGCTTGCCGTTCTTCAGCCGGTAGGTGGGGAAGCCGTTGATCTGTCCCTGGCTCAGGTGGTCGGCACGGATCATGTTGTCGTAATTGTCTTCGTGGCAGTTGGCGCAGGCAAGCTCCAGCTGGCCGTAGCGGGTATAGTAGATTTCCTTGCCCTGCTCCCAAGTCGGCTGAGCCGGACCATCGATCGCGACATTCACCGGCAGACCGCGCGAAACCGAGGAAATCAGAGCGATCATCTCGGTCATCCTGGTGCCGGTATAATTCCACGCCTCCGCCCCGGCGCGCTCGGTCACACATTCGTTGACCTGCATCTCGAGCGTTTGCACCTCGCCCTTGGTCTCGTCCCACTTGGGATAGACCGCGCGCGCTCCTTCGAGGGATTCGGGATTGTCGTGGCATGCGGCGCAGGACTGGCCGTCCGGTCCCATGGCGGCGGAGAAGTCGGCCCGGGCGTTGTCGACGCCGATCATGCCCGGATTTTCGAAATCATCCATCTGGACCGCCTGCGTCTCCGGCGAGCGATACTCCCATCCGGAAACGATTTCCGAAACGTTCTCCATGTGATCGGGCGCGGGTGCGCGGGTCACAATCTCGATCTCGCCATCAATAACGAGATTGGCCTCCTGCGCGATCGCGCCCGTGGCAAGGGCGGCCGACCCGGCCAGCCCGAGCATCACCCTCGCCGCGCCCGTCCTCAGCGTCTGTCTCATCGAAGCCTCCTCCCTTGCCCCGTGTCCATCGCTGCCCTCAGGCGACGGCGATGTCCTTGCTGTCCTCGTAGGTCGACCCGTCATCGTCGATCCAAGTGAAGGTGAAGGTGCCGCTTTGGGGCACTTTCGCCTGGAACTCGAAATACGGGTTGGTCGAGATCGCCGGCTCCATAGCCACATCGATCACGGTCTCGCCGTTGAAGGCGCAGGTGAAGCGGTTGATGATCGAGCGCGGGATGAGGTTGCCCTCCTTGTCCTTGCGCTGTCCCGATTCCATCGGGTGGCTGATCAGGGTCTTGATGGTGATGACCTCGCCGGCGGCGGCTTCCTTCGGGACGCGAACGCGGGGGGTGACGTTTTCTGCCATGTCTGTTGTTCCTTGTTCCGAGTTCAGCCGCCGCAGCCGCCGATGGTCACTTTCACTTCCTGTGCGGCACGCGCGAAGCTGCCATCGGACATCCTGGCGATGGCGACGACCTCCTGCGTTCCGGCAAGACGGATTCGCGTCGATGCCATCTGGGCACCGGCCAGTGGTCCGAAGTGGAACACGCCCACATCGGGATTGGGATTGCCCGTGGCCAGGATCATGATCGCCTCGGCGCCGGGCGCGTCGACCTCGACGGGCACGGTGTTGCCGTTCTCCGCGATCTCGGGTGCGGTGAGCGTCAGGCCCTCTCCCGTGATCTGCGCGCCGCCGGTGAACGCGGCGATCATTTCCTCGGCTGACTTCGCCAGGGCCATGCGCGCACCGAGCATCACGGTGATTCCGCTGCCGGCAATCATCGCCAGTGTATGTCTGCGTGAGTAACTCATGTTATTCCCCTCCTGCGGCGCGATCAGTTTTCGTGCAGCGTCATAAGATAGCTGACCACATCCTCGATCTGCTGCGCAGTCAGCAGCGGCTCGAGCGGCTCGGTGCCGGCCTTTCCGGAGAAGCCGTCGCCGGGGCGGATGAAGCCCGTGGTCTTGTAGAAAGCCGGCATGATGGTGCCGGGAAATGTCATCTTGGCATTCGCGACGATGCCGCGCAGTTCCGCCTCGCTCCAGCGGTCCGCCACCCCGTCGAGCGGGGGGCCGACCTCGCCATGGAAAGGCACCTCGTCGAGCGCGCCGACAGCGTGGCAGGCCACGCAATTGCCCTGGCCCCGGTTGGCCATGATCTCGGCACCCGATGCCGGATCGCCCGGTGCGCCGCTGAGGGATGTGTCGATGGCGCCGTATTCGCCGTAGGCTACTTCCTGCGGCGCGACTTCGGCCTGAACGGTCGTGCTGATCAACACGACGGTCACGGCAAGGGTAAATTGTCGCGACATGAGTCCTCCCTGCGGCATTTTGTTCCACAAATCGACGTTACTCTGGACCGAGCGTTCTAGGCAACAATAAATTTGATTTTCTGAATACGTCCTGATGCATCGTTGCCGGCGAGCGGTCATTCTCAGCGCAATCGCACTGACGGAGCCGTTTCTGCCGGCGGCGGTTCGAACGTCTTCAAAAGGGCGCATCAGCCATAGCGGCTGAGAGGTGAGAATTCCCCGAGCATCCATTGCGCGATCTGGTTGACCTTGCCGGTCGCGACCAGAAGACCGAAGGTGACCAGGAGCGTGCCGGTCGCTTTCTCGACCTTGCCGAGATGCTGCCTGAACCGGCGCATGAGGCGCATGAAGGGTGCCACGAAGATGCCTGCCAGAACGAAGGGCAGCGTCATGCCGATCCCGTAGGCCAGAAGCAGCAAAGCGCCTTGGGTAGAGCTCTGCAGGCTTCCGGCGGTGAACAGGATCACGCCGAGCACCGGACCGACGCATGGCGTCCAGCCGAAAGCGAATGCGAGACCCATCACGTAGGCCCCGGCAAGGCCGATCTCGCGCGCTGAACGTACGGCCGCCCCGGGGCGGAACTCGCGGTAGAGCAGGCCAAGTGAAAGCACACCCATGAACTGCAAACCCATCAGCACGATCAGTCCGCCAGCGATCCAGCGCAGAACGTCGAACCACTCGCGTAGAACCAGTCCCGCCAGGGAGGCCGTGGCACCCAGGGCGACGAAGATGGTGATGATCCCGGCCGAAAAGATCGCGGTGAATAGGATGGTGCGTCCGCGCGAGGGCGCCGCGGCGCCGCCTTCGGCCAACCGCGCGCCCGTTCCCGCCAGGTACCCCAAATAGAAGGGCACCATCGGCAGTATGCAAGGCGACAGAAAGGACAAGAGCCCCGCCAGAAAGGCACCGCCAAGCGTGACCTCGAACATGTGGCCCCCAATTGCAATATTCATATTCTGATATTAGGATAATATGCCGGTGGCCAGTCAATCGATGCTAGTCGATCCAACTTGGCCCCGATCATGCACGAGGTTTTCCATGTTGCGCATCGCGGCTCTCGCTCTCGGTCTTTTCATGGCCTTTCAACCCGTAGCGGCGCGTGCCACGCTTGAGCTGGTGATGGTCGAGCAGGCCGGTTGCCCTTGGTGCGCGCGTTGGAATGCCGATATCGGGCCGATCTATCCCAAGAGCGAGGAAGGCGCGGCTGCGCCGCTGCGCCGGATCGACATCGGTGATCTTCCCGGCGGGTTGGAGCTTGACGGCAAGGTGGTGTTCACGCCGACCTTCCTTCTGGTCGATGACGGCCGTGAGCTGGGCCGGATCGAGGGGTATCCCGGCGAGGAATTCTTCTGGGGGTTGCTTATGCGGCTCATCGAAGGGGCTCTGAGCGCGACTTTGGCGCCTCAGACCACGAATCGCTGAGCCTATCGCATTGTGATACGGGTTCCGGCGCCATAGATTACCCGCCTGACAACGGGCGGACACGCTTCGCCGTAGAGGGGAGCCTTACCATGGCCCTGCCGCGGATCACGGAAGACATGAGCGAGGCCGACACGGACCTCATGATGCGCAATGCGCGCGAGGCTTCGGACTTCCTCAAGGCGCTTGGCCACGAGGGCCGGCTCATGATCCTGTGCCACCTGGTCACCGGTGAGAAATCCGTGACCGAGTTGGAGCAGCTGCTCTCGGCGCGGCAGGCAGCCGTCTCGCAACAACTCGCCCGGCTCAGGCTCGAAGGAATGGTGACGCCACGCCGCGAGGGAAAGATCATCTACTACAGCTTGACCGATGACCGGCCGCGCCGGATCATGGAACTCGTCTACGAGCTGTTCTGCCGGACGGGCTGACAGGCGCGCCGGGGAGGGCGCGCAGGGAGGATCACGATATGTTGGACTGGCTCGGCGAGCCGACTGTCGCAGCCCTCATCGGCATGGGCAGCGGCATGGTGCTTGGCGCCGCGGCACGTCTTGGCCGTTTCTGCACGCTCGGTGCGCTCGAGGATGCGCTCTACGGCGGTTCGCTTGCGCGTCTGCGCATGTGGGGCATTGCGATCGGGGTCGCGGTGATGGCGGTATTCGCCCTGATCGCCGCGGGGCTCTTCGACCCGATGGACAGCTTCTACCTCGCCCAGGGATGGAGCCTGCCGGGAGCGGTTCTCGGCGGCCTCGTCTTCGGTTACGGCATGGCCCTTGCGGGGAATTGCGGCTACGGCGCGCTGGCGCGGCTGGGGGGCGGCGACATGCGCGCCTTCGTGATCGTGCTGGTCATGGGGCTGGCGGCTTATGTGACATTGTCGGGACCGCTTGCGGCGGCGCGGGTCGCTCTGTTCGTCCCCGGCGGCGGTCCCGTACCCGGTATCGGGCATTGGCTGGCACAGGTCACCGGGCTGCCGCTCGGAGCGAGCGGAATGCTGGCCGGTTTCGCCATCTTCGTCCTGTCGCTCCGAGGGGCGAGCAGGCCGGGCAGAGGCGGCGTTATCTGCGCCATCTGCGTCGGTCTGGCCGTGGCCATGGGGTGGGCGGGCACCGCTTGGCTGTTCCGCACCGGCTTCGATGCGCTTCCTGTCGCATCGCACAGCTTTTCGGCGCCCCTGGGCGAGACCATGCTCTATGCCATGACCTCGAGCGGCGCGGCGTTGAGCTTCGGTGTCGGATCGGTGGCCGGAGTGCTGCTGGGTGCTTTCGCCGGAAGTCTCTGGAAGGGACAGTTCCGGTGGGAGGCCTGCGAGGACCCGCGCGAGCTCAAGCGGCAGATCCTGGGCGCCGGGCTGATGGGATGGGGTGCGGTGACGGCCGCCGGCTGCAGCATCGGGCAAGGCATCACCGCCTTCTCGGTCCTGGCGGTCAGCGCACCATTGACGCTCGCGGCCATCGCGCTGGGCGCGGCCATCGGCTTGCGGCAGCTGCTCGAGGGGTTCGCATTGGCGGATTGAGCCCTCGACGCCGCGACCTATCGCATGCAATGATGTGAATGTTTTGTCGAGGGGAGTGGCAATGAGGATCACCAGACGCACCATGTTGCAAGGCGCCGCAGGCGTCGCAGCCATGTTCGGTCAACGGGCCTCGGCCGTGACGGAGATGGATCTGGGCGATATAAGGATCACGACGGTGAGCGATGGATATCTGTCGCTTCCCGAGAGTTTCCTGATCGGCGATCTGCCGCGGGACGAGGCGCGCGCGATTCTCGACGAGGCCGGGATCGCTCCCGGCGGCTTCGCGCCGCCCTGCAATGTAACGCTGCTGCGCAAAGGCACGCAGACCGTGCTCTTCGATGCAGGTGCCGGTCCGTCCTTCATGCAGAGCGCCGGCCGGTTGCCCGGCACGCTGGCCGCGCTCGATCTGTCGCCGGAGGACATCACCCATGTGATCTTCACTCATGGCCACCCGGATCATCTCTGGGGTGTGATCGACGATTTCGACGAGCCGCTCTTCGCGAATGCGCGGCATTTCATCGGGCGGGTGGAGCGCGACTACTGGATGGATCCGCGGACACCGGACACGATCGGAGCGGCGCGACAGAGTTTCGTTGCCGGAGCCGCGCGCCGGATCGCGTTGCTGGGTGACAGGCTGGAGACGGCGGAGGATGGCGACATGATCCTCGAAGACGTCATGGCACGGATGAGCGCCGGTCACACGCCCGGTCACATGTCCTTCGAGATCGGCGAGGGCCGCGCGCTTGTCGCCGGCGATGCCATCGGCAACGCGCATCTCGCCTTTGCGCGGCCCGGCTGGCCGATGCCTGCCGATCAGGACCCCGAACTGGCCGCCAGAACGCGTGAGGCGCTTCTGGAGGAGCTTGCCGAGCGTGGGATGCCGCTGATCGGCTTCCATCTTCCGGGCGGCGGTATCGGAGAGGTTGCGCGGACAGGCGAGGGGTATCTCTACGTCCCGCGCGCCTAGTCGCGGCTTTGTCCTGCAAGGGCGGGATCGCGGGCTCGGCGGATGTGCCCGGTTCAAAGGCGTCCCGGCAGTCGGGTTCGCGCCACCGGGATCGCGCCGTTCATTGCCCTGCCGGAGCCGAAGAGAGAAGGCTGCACCGAACAGCGAGCCATGTCGCCTCGAAGGATGCAGGTTCGATGGGATCCGCCGTGATGGCCGGCCTGAGGCTCGGGCCGTTTTGGGCCGGGATGGGCGCTTGCGGCGACGCGATGCGCTCGCGGGCAGGAGGGGACCGGAGCGCGGCCACCTTTGGGGGCGGCCGCGCGGATCGGGGTCCCCGAGGTTCACATGTCGGTCTTGAACTCGGTCATGTAGGGGGAGCCGTCGGCCTTGGTTGCCGGACCGTCATCCATGGTGTTCTCGACGCCGAAATCATACGAGTCATTCCCGTTGGTTTCGTAGTGAAGCATCGCCATGTAGCCTGTGTCCTTCATCACTCCGCCATCGATCATCACCTCGACATCGGTGGTGACACCGGTCTCGATCATGGTGGCTCCGACGGATTGCGGCAGGACGGGCGCACCATCCTCCATCGCGTGGACGACGATCCAGCCGGGCTTGTCCATCAGCACGGAGGAAAAGGTGATGGTGTCATCCTTGAAGCGGGCACCATCGGTCGCGATGTTCAGGTGCTCTGCGCTTGCGGTGCCTGCGACGAGAAGCGCGGCGGCGGTCAGTATCGGAAGTTTCATCGGGTCTCTCCTTCGTTGGGTCATGTCATAAGACACGCAAGCCTGCGAAGAAGAGTTTCAAATGATCACCCGCCGGGGGATCAGGCAGTCTGCGAGACGGGCGGCTCGTTGCGGCGCGGTGCGATGGCCGCGAGGAGCACGATGGCGGTCACGATGGAACCCGCGCCCATATAGGCGAGCAGGGCGAAGAGAAAGCCGTAGCCGGCCACCAGGGTGGTGGTAAAGCTGATGAGCCCTGCGAAGATGCCGATGAAAAGTGCGCCAATGGTCATGACTTGTCCCCGATATACGATCCTTGGACATGAATATGCGGGGGTGCGGGGGAGCCAGTGGGGCGCAATTATGACTTCATCTGGACCGATTCGAGAATTCGCGGCCAATGCGGCGGGAGGTCGGTCAACTGTTTCCCATCCGGCGTCCGATCATGCTGTAAATGTGGCACCGGCGGGAGACAGGCTCCCGCCGGCGCGCGAACTCAGCGTGTGAACTTCTTGAACTTCACGCGCTTGGGTTCGAGCGAATCGACGCCGAGACGCTTCTTCTTGTCTTCCTCGTAATCCTCGAAGTTGCCCTCGAACCATTCGACATGGGCATCTCCCTCGAAGGCGAGGATGTGGGTGCAGAGCCGGTCGAGGAAGAAGCGGTCGTGGCTGATGATCACCGCGCATCCGGCGAAATCGGTCAGCGCATCCTCGAGCGCGCGCAGCGTCTCGACATCGAGATCGTTGGTCGGCTCGTCGAGCAGCAGCACGTTTCCGCCAGACTTGAGCAACTTGGCCATGTGCACGCGGTTGCGCTCGCCGCCAGACAGGTTGCCGACCTTCTTTTGCTGATCGCCGCCCTTGAAGTTGAAGGCGGAGCAATAGGCGCGGCTGTTCATCTGCGCGTCGCCAAGATCGATGACCTCGCCGCCGCCCGAGATCTCCTCCCACACGGTCTTGCCGGCATCGAGCGCGTCGCGCGACTGGTCGACATAGGCCAGATCGACGGTGTCGCCGTATTCGACGCTGCCGCCGTCGGGCTGTTCCTGGCCCGTCAGCATCTTGAAGAGGGTCGTCTTGCCCGCGCCGTTGGGCCCGATGACGCCGACGATGCCGCCGGGCGGCAGCGAGAAGGACAGATCCTCCACTAGGAGCTTGTCGCCCATCGCCTTCTGCAGGTTCTCGACCTCAATTACCTTCGAGCCGAGGCGCTGGCCGTTGGGAATGATGATCTGCGCCCGGCCGAGCTTCTCGCGCTCGGACTGGTCGGCGAGCTCGTTATAGGCCGTGATCCGCGCCTTGGACTTGGCCTGCCGGGCTTTGGCTCCTTGGCGCATCCATTCAAGCTCGCGCTCGAGGGTCTTCTGCTTGGACTTGTCCTCACGGGCCTCCTGCGCGAGGCGCTTGGACTTCTGCTCGAGCCAGGCGGAGTAATTGCCCTCGTAGGGAACGCCGCGCCCACGATCGAGCTCTAGGATCCAGCCGGTGATGTCGTCGAGGAAATACCGGTCGTGGGTGACCACGAGGATGGTGCCCTTGTACTCGATGAGGTGGTTTTGCAGCCAGGCGATGGTCTCGGCGTCGAGGTGGTTGGTCGGCTCGTCGAGCAGCAGCATGTCGGGCGCCTCGAGCAGCAGCTTGCATAGGGCCACGCGGCGCGCCTCGCCGCCCGAGAGCGTGTCCGGCATCGCGTCATCGGGCGGGCAGCGCAGCGCCTCCATCGCGACGTCGATCTGCGCGTCGAGATCCCACAGGTTCTGCGCGTCGATGTCGTCCTGAAGCTGCGCCATCTCGTCGGCCGTCTCGTCGGAATAGTTCATCGCCAGTTCGTTGTAGCGATCGAGTACGGCCTTCTTCTCGGCGACACCCAGCATGACATTCTCGCGCACGGTCAGGTTTTCGTCGAGCTTGGGCTCCTGCGGCAGGTAGCCCACGCGCGCCCCCTCGGCGGCCCATGCCTCGCCGGAGAAATCCTTGTCGATCCCCGCCATGATCTTGAGCAGCGTCGATTTACCGGCGCCGTTGACGCCGACGACGCCGATCTTCACGCCGGGAAGGAAGTTGAGACGGATGTTCTCGAACAGCTTCTTGCCGCCGGGAATGTTCTTCGAGACCCCGTCCATATGATAGACGAACTGATAGGCTGCCATGAACGCGCTCCAGGTTTTGATGAATTGGCGCCCTTCCTAAGGCGCATGGCCCCGAGGTTCAATTGCCCAGCCTGCGAAGGAGCCGGGCCGGGCTCACGATCCGCGCAGGCGGCCCCCGAGCACGACGATCCGGCGCAGATAGGCGGCCGCGATGCAGTCGCGGTCGCTGCCGCAGGCGTCGCGCTCACCGCGCAGCCAGGCAACCTGGCTCGCATCTTCGCTCCGGGCGCGCAGGCTGCCATAGACAGCGCCGAGCGCGGCATCGAGATCGGCCAGAAGATCGTCGGAACAGATCGCGCGCTCCGCCTCGTTGAGGCTCGCGGCCGAGCACCAGGGGCGGCGATCGGGATCCACGCGATCTGCGGGGCTCTGCAACAGCGCGGCAATCCGGTCGCGATAGGCCCGCTCGATGCAAAAGATGTCCGACCCGCAGGCATCGCGCGTCTGTCTCAACCAACGCGCCTGTCGGGGGGCATCCATGCCCGAGTCGTCGAACACACGGTTCAACTCGGCATCAAGCGCTCCGAGAACGGCATCACCGCAGATCGCCCGCTCGGTGCTGTTAAGTCCGCCGGCGCCGCACCAGTCCTGTGCGCTCGCGGCCGGCGCCGTCGCAAGGGTTGCCGCGATGGCGAGCAGCGACAGGGCGGCGAAACCGCCCGCGATCCGGCCCGCCGCACCGCGCCATGCCGATCGCAGATCACACCGGGGGGTCTTGCAAGGCTTCATCGCGCGTTCCTCCATCCGGCCCATGGCACTGCCGCCCGGCCGGCCGCATGATCGCGGCGCCCGGTCACAGGATCTCATCCTCGTCGAACATCGGCTCGGCCTCGAGGTCCGCGGCGAGACGGGCCATGCGCCGCTCCGGATCGATACTGGTCATCGCGACATGGTAGACCGCGTCGCCCTCGTTCACCACCGGCATCATCGCCCGGCCGAGGATGATGCCGGTGCTGGGGGCCCTGATCTCGATCTCGGCCTCGCCGAAAGGGTCTGTCACCACGGCCATCACGGCGCCCTCCTCGACGCCTTCACCGACCTCCTTGAAAGAGCGCAGCAGGCCCCCGGCGGGCGCGCGCACCCATGAGGAACTGCCGGCATGGATGGGTGCAGCCCGGCGGCGGGGCAGGCCCTTGCCGCCGATCATCTCCATTCTGTGCATGACCCTGAGAACACCGCTGGCGCCGACGCGCGCCGACATCTCGTCGAACCTGAGCGCCTCGCCGGCCTCGTAGAGCAGGATGTCGCATCCCACTTCGCGCGCGGCGGCGCGCAGGCTGCCCTCGCGCAGCTTGGCGCGGATCACCACCGGGGCGCCAAAGGCCTCCGCCCGCTCGAGCGTCTCGTCCGAACTCGCCGAGACCCGGATCTGCGGCATGTTGGTCCTGTGGATCGCGGCGGAATGCAGGTCGATGCCGAAATCCGAGCGCTGTACCACCTCGGTCATGAAGAGATGCGCGAGCCGCGAGGCAAGCGAGCCGCGTTCGGAGCCCGGAAACACCCGGTTCAGATCGCGCCGATCGGGCATGTATCGAGAATTGTTGAGGAAGCCGAATGTATTGACGATCGGCACGACGAGGAGCGTGCCGCGCAGCGTGTCGATCTGCGGTGCACGCAGGACCCTGCGGGCGATCTCGACGCCGATGACCTCGTCGCCATGCACCGCGGCGCTGACGAAAAGCACCGGGCCCGGACGGCGCCCATGCACGACATGCACCGACATCGTCACGGGGGTATGATCGGACAGGACGCTGACCGGCAGATCGACGGTGCGGCGGCTGCCGGCGGCGATCTTCTCGCCGCCGATTTCGAAAGGCGCGCGTGCCATCAACCCTTGCCGACCGTCCGGGTCTTGCCTGGCTTGGCGGTCTTCTCGATGAACTCGATGATCTTGCCGGCGACGTCGATGCCGGTTGCCTTCTCGACCCCTTCGAGACCCGGCGAGGAGTTCACCTCCATCACCACGGGGCCATGATTGGCGCGCAGCATGTCGACGCCGCACACGTTGAGGCCCATCGCCTTGGCCGCGCGGATGGCGGTCGAGCGTTCCTCGGGGCTGATCTTGATGGTCTGGGCCGAGCCGCCGCGGTGCAGGTTCGAGCGGAACTCGCCCTCGGCGCCGGTGCGCTTCATCGCCGCAATGACCTTTCCGCCGACCACGAGGGCTCGGATGTCGGTGCCGCCGGCCTCCTTGATGAATTCCTGCACCATGATGTTCACATTGGCGCCGCGGAAGGCCTCGATCACGGATTTCGCGCTGCGATCGGTATCGGCGAGGACGACGCCGATGCCTTGCGTGCCTTCGAGAAGCTTGATGACCGTGGGCGCGCCGCCATTCAGCTTGAGCACTTCCTCGGTCTGACGCGGATCATGGGCGAAGGTGGTGACCGGCAGGCCGATGCCATCGCGTGCCATCAGCTGCATCGAGCGCAGCTTGTCGCGCGAGCGGCCGATCGCGACAGATTCGTTGAGCGGATAGACGCCCTGCATCTCGAACTGGCGCAGCACGGCGAGACCGTAGAAGGTGACGCTGGCGCCGATACGCGGGATCACGGCGTCGTAATGGGGCAGCTTCTCGCCGTTGTAATAGATCTCGGGACGGCGCGAGGCGATGTTCATGTAGCAGCGCAACGTCTTGATGATGTCGAGCTCGTGGCCCCGGGCCTCTGCCGCTTCCTTGAGGCGTTGGTGAGAATAGAGATTGGCGTTCTGCGCCATCATTGCGATCTTCATCATGCGTCCTTGTAGCTGCTGCCTGCCTGCCTGGCCGTGATGGCGGGGGGTCGGGCATACGCATGGCTAACTTATCGCGATCGCGCAGCGTTGCCAGTGCCGCCCCGCATTTGGCCGTGCCCCTGTGGTGCCGGGCCGCCGCGCGGGGCGGCCCGGCACCACAGGGGCATCACTCGCCCAGCGCGATGCCCTCGCGGCGCGGGTCGGCGCCACCGCGCAGCTCGTCCCCCAGCGCGATCGCATGCAAACCGGAGGTCAAATCGCGCAGGTTGGTCTCGAAACCCATCTGGGCGAGCGGCGTCTCCAGGTCGGTGGCCTCGGTGTCGCTCTCGATGTCGAAGGTGCCGAACCGGTTGACCAGGTGCGGCATCGACACGGCCTGCTGCACATCCATGCCCCAGTCGTAATGCGCGATGATCGACTGTGCGACATAGCCGATGATGCGGCTGCCGCCCGGGCTGCCGATGACGAGTTCGGGCGTGCCGCCGTTGAGCACGATAGTCGGCGACATCGAGGAGCGCGGCCGCTTGCCCGGCTCGACTCGGTTCGCGATCGGACGGCCCTCGTCATGGGTCGAGAAGCTGAAATCCGTCAGCTCGTTGTTGAGCAGAAAGCCGTTGGTCATCAGCCGGCTGCCGAAACCGTTCTCGATGGTGGTCGTCATGCTCAGCGCGTTGCCCTTCGCATCGACGATCGAGATGTGCGAGGTCGATGGCAGCTCGATGCTGTCATCGTCGCCCAGCAGCATCGCGTGATCCCAGGGCGGCATGCCCGGCTCGGCGGATTCGAGCGCGCTCTCGGTTTCCAGCAGTCGTGCACGCTCCTGGAGGTATTGCGGCGCGACGAGCCCGTCGAGCGGCATGGGAACGTAATCGATATCGGCCATGTAGCGGCCGCGATCGGCGAAGGCGAGACGCGAGGCGTCGCCGATCAGCCGCCAGGCCTCGGCGCTCTGAGGGCCCATCGAGGCGAGGTCGTAGGGTTCGAGCATGCCGAGGATTTGTCCGACCGTCAGCGCGCCGGAGGAGGGCGGGCCCATGCCGCAGACCTCGCGGCCGCGATAGGGCGCGCAGACCGCGGGCCGTTCCACCACCTCGTAGAGCTCGAGATCGCGCGCCGTCAGCAGGCCGGGATTGCCTTGCGCGCCCTGCACCGTAGCGGCGATATCCTCCGCGATCTGTCCGCTGTAGAAGGCATCGGAACCATTATCGGCGATGGCACGCAATGTCGCGGCATAGTCGGGATTCCTGAGCGTATCGCCGGCGGCGAGCGCTGTGCCGCCGGGAAAGAAATACGCCTCCGTCCCGGGGAACCGGCGCAACCGCTCCTGTCCGTCCTCAATCAGGGTAGCGAGGCGCGGCGAGACGGCGAACCCGTCCTCGGCATGGGAGATGGCGCGGTCGAAAAGCGTCGCCCATTCCGCATTGCCCCATTTCTCGTGGGCCCGCTCGAGCAATCTCGGCGTTCCGGGCGTGCCGACGGAACGCCCACCCACGACGGCATCCCAGAATTGCAAGGGAACGCCCTCCGCATCCTGGAAGAGGCGGGGCGTGGCGGCACGCGGTGCGGTCTCGCGTCCGTCGAGCGTCGTGATCTCGCCACTGTCCGCGTCGTACCAGACGAGGAACGCGCCGCCGCCAAGGCCCGAGCTTTGCGGCTCGACGAGGCCGAGAACCGTCTGCACGGCGACCATGGCATCGGCCGCGGTCCCCCCGGCGCGCAGCACCTCGGCGCCCGCCTCGACCGCCAAGGGGTTCGCCGCCGAAATCATCCACTCCTGCGCCAGAACCGGCTCGCCGGCCTCCTTGGACGCGATCGCGGCGACCACGGCATCCGAGAGGCCCGCCTGCGGACGGGTCGCGGTTTCTCCGGCCTGGTCACCCGCGGCTTCCGGCGTCACCGCATCGGCGGCCGTCTGGGCAGCGGACATGCCCGAAGAGAACCCGAGGGCCGCGACAACCATGGCCACTACGCTGGTAGAAAGGGAAATCGTCATGAAAAAACACCCCGTTTTGCAATCGTTCAATACGATACCGGGATGGTGCTCGCTGGGTCGGCAGATGGCAAGCCACCCGCCGACCCTTCGCGTTCGGGCGCAATCAGGCCGAGTAGTCGTAGACGGCCGTGACGGCGCGGTAGCCCTCGCCCTCGCGCGCGATATTTGCCAGCGCCGGGAATTCCATGTGGCTGCCGGCAACCAGAAGCCTGTCGGAAGCCACCCGGTCGAGGATCGCCGCGCGCGTCTTGGCCGCCTCCTCCGGCGAGACATCGAACCCGATGCCGACTTCCGGGCGGGCGAATTGCACCGGCGGTACGTGGACGATATCCGCCCAGATGAGCAGCCCGTCCGTGCCGGAGCCGATCATGTAGCCCGTATGTCCGGGCGTGTGTCCGTGCAGGGGCAGGGCACTGATGCCGGAGACGATCTCGCTCTCGCCCTCGAAGATGTTGAGCCGGTCGCCATAGGCCTCGAGAACGCCGCGCGCCGACTTGGCGAAATTGATCATCATCTCGCCAGAGAAGTTGCTCTCGTCGCTCCAGAAATCACGCTCGCTTGCCGAAACGGCCAGTTCCGCGTTGGCGAAGGCAGCGGTGCCGTCCTTCACGGCGCCGCCGACATGGTCGGGATGCAAATGCGTGGCGAGCAGCATCGTGATCGAGGACGGATCGACCCCGAGACCCGCGAGATTGGCCGGCAGGTTGCCCATGCTCGGTCCGAAGAAATCGCCGGCGCCGGCATCGACCAGGATCTTCTGATCGCCGCGCTCGATCAGGAAGCCATTGACCGCCGACGGATAGGTCTCGGGATCGCGGAAGCGTTCCTTCAAGAGCTCGCCATAGGCGTCCTCCTCGATGCCGATGAGGTTGGAGGGCTCGATATGGAGATAGCCGTCGGAGATCGTGGTAACGATCGTGTCGCCGAACTGGAAACGCTGTGCCCCCGGAAGGGCGGGCGCCTTCGCCGGCATCGCGCCACTGGCGGCCGTGCCCGCGATCGCGGGAAACGCGCTCGCGGCTCCGAGCAGGGCCGGTGCGGCCGTGAGGAAATGACGTCTGTGCATGGGATCTCCCGATCTGTCCTGTTTCCCTCGTCGAGCTAGGCCGCGGCCCGGAAGGATCAATGGCGCGCGGGGCCGGCACAGGTTTGAACAGGAGCGCGAGATTGCCTAGTCTGCGCGTCGATGGCCGCGCATCCGCGCCAAAAGAACCGGAGATGTTCCATGAGCTATGTTCCCGCCGCCGATCGCTACGAGCGCATGCGCTACAGGTATTGCGGACGGTCTGGCCTGAAGCTGCCGGCGGTCTCGCTGGGCCTTTGGCACAATTTCGGGCAGGACGTGGCGCACGGGGTCAAGCGGGACATCTGCCGCACGGCTTTCGATCACGGTATCACGCATTTCGATCTGGCGAACAATTACGGCCCCCCGCCGGGCAGCGCGGAGGAAGCGTTCGGCGAGATCCTGCGGACCGATTTCGCCGGTCATCGCGACGAGCTGCTGATCAGCTCGAAGGCGGGCTACAACATGCATCCCGGACCTTACGGGGAATGGGGCAGCCGCAAGTATCTTGTGTCCTCATGCGATCGCTCGCTCAGGCGGATGGGGCTCGATTACGTCGATATCTTCTACTCCCACCGCTTCGATCCCGACACACCGCTCGAGGAGACGATGGGCGCGCTCGATCACATCGTGCGCTCCGGGCGTGCACTCTATGTCGGCATCTCTTCCTACAACACGGAGCGCACCCGCGAGGCGGCCGCGATCCTGCGCGACATGGGCACACCCTGCCTGATCCACCAGCCGAGCTACAACATGTTCAACCGCTGGGTGGAGCGCGATGGTCTGAAGGCGAGTCTCGAGGAGCTGGGGATCGGCTCCATCGCCTTCACCCCGCTGGCGCAAGGCATGCTCACGCGCAAGTATCTCGATGGCATCCCGGACGAAAGCCGGGCCGCCAAGGGCAAGTCGCTCAAGCCCGGCATGCTGAGCCGCCGGGCGCTCGACGCGATCGCGGCACTCGACGAGATGGCGGGGGCGCGCGGCCAGAGCCTCGCGCAGATGGCGATCGCCTGGGTGCTGCGTGACGAGGGGATCACGAGCGCCCTGATCGGCGCCTCGCGCCCGGAACAGGTGGCCGAATGCGCCGGCGCGGTCGAGGCCCTCGATTTCACGCAGGACGAGCTTGCCCGGATCGACGAGATCGCGGGGGACGAGAACATCAACCTGTGGGAGCGCAGCTCGGAGGCGGTTTGAGAGCGGGGCGGGGCCATGGAAAACGCGGCTTTGGCGGCGGGGCCGGAAGAGCGAGGGCCAAAACGTGCCGCCCATCCCGGTCCGCGTCCGCGTCCCGGACAGATCGTCGGTCTGCTTGGCGGCTCATTCGATCCCGCGCATGATGGGCATCTGCACATCAGCAGGGAGGCGATGAAACGGTTCGGGCTCGATCACATATGGTGGCTGGTCAGTCCGGCCAATCCGCTCAAACGTCATGCACCCGCGCCGCTGGAGCGCAGGATGGCGCATGCCGCGCGGCTTGCGGCGCGCGATCGGCGCATCACGGTTACCGATGTCGAGGCACGCATGGGCACGCAGATGACATGGGAGAGCGTCGAGGCGCTGCGGCGCGCCTATCGGGGACAGCGTTTCGTCTGGCTGATGGGTGCAGACAACCTTGCCGTGCTACATCTTTGGGCGCAATGGACACGCTTGATGCGAACGATCCCGATCGGGGTGCTGGCCCGGCCATCCGAAAGCCTCGCGGCACGGCTCTCGCCCGCCGCGCGAAGATTTGATCACGCACGCTTGCGTCAATCACAGGCAGGACGCCTCGGCAGGATTGCGGCGCCCTGCTGGTGTTTGATAGATATTCCAATGGTGAAAGACAGCTCGACCGCGCTGCGCGCAGCCGGACGATGGCCCCAGTGAGCGGGCAGGGATGCGTCCGGCGGGGAGGCGCCGGAATGCGGAATGGTAAAAGGAACAGGCTGTGCGGCTGACACGACGAATGATCCTCGGAGCTTTGCTTGCCGGTGCGGCGGATGTCGCCCTGGCCAAGGTGCCCGATGGCACGATCCGCCCGAGGCGTCGCGGCGACGGCGCGGTGCGCGCTGCCGCGACACCCGTTGCGCAGATCGTCGAGGCGGCGCGGCTCGATGGCGCGGTCAGTTTCGTCGTGGCCGATGCCGTGACGGGCGAGGTTCTGGAGGCATTCCAGCCGAACCTGCCGCAGCCGCCCGCGAGCACCGCCAAGGCCCTCACCACGCTTTACGGTATCGACAAGCTTGGGCTTTCGCACCGCTTCGTCACGCAGGTGGTGGGAACGGGACCGATCATAAACGGACGTCTCGAGGGGGACCTCATCCTCGTGGGCGGGGGTGATCCGGGGCTCGACACGCGCGCCCTCGGCGCGATGGCCAAACAGCTCAAGCGCGACGGTCTGCGCGAAGTCGCGGGGCATTTCAGGCTTCACAACAAGGCGCTGCCCGAGATCTACGAGATCGATCCGGAGCAGCCCGACCACGTCGCCTACAATCCCGGCGTCGGGGCCCTCAACCTCAATTACAACCGTGTCCATTTCGAATGGAAACGCGCAGGCACCGGCTACGAGGTGGGGATGGGGGCGCCGGCCGTCGGCTACGCGCCCGAGATCGCCTTCTCGACGATGGAGGTCGTGGATAGGTCGGCGCCGATCTACACGCTCGTGACCACGGATACGCGGGACGCCTGGACGGTGGCGAAGACCGCGCTGGGCAGTGGCGGCTCGCGCTGGCTGCCGGTGCGCAAGCCCGCGTTGTATACCGGAGAGGTCTTTCAGACCGTGGTGCAGAGCCTCGGGATCATGATGCAAGGTGCGATCCTGCCTGCCCAGAGCGCCGAAGGCACGGTGCTCGCGCGCCACGAAAGCGCGCCCTTGAGCGAAATCCTCAAGGACATGCTCGAATATTCCACGAATGCGACGGCGGAGATCGTCGGTCTGTCGGCCAGTTCCAAGGCTTTCGGCGCCTCGGTTCCGGGGCTCAGGCAATCGGCCGCCCTGATGAACGATTGGCTCAACGATGGCGCCGGGCCGCGCGGCGCGGTTCTCACGGACCATTCGGGGCTGGGGGATGACAGTCGCATTTCGGCCGCCGACATGGCGCGCGCGATGGTTCTGAGCGGCTATGACGGTGAGCTGCGCCAATTGATGAAGCCGTTCCGGGTCGTCGACGACAACAGTATCAAGGTCGATGCCAAGACCGGCACCCTCAATTTCGTCAGTGCACTGACGGGGTATGTCGCGCGTCCGGGCCGCACACCGCTCGCCTTTGCGATCTTCTGCTCGGATGTGGAGCGGCGCGAGGCGCTCGCGATGGAGCAGCGTGAGCGACCCGAGGGTGGGCGGGCCTGGCTCGGACGCGCCAGGACGCTTCAGCGCCGGCTTCTGCGTCGGTGGGCGACGATCGCGCTCGGCTGATCGCCGCCCGGTCCGTTCAGAGTTTCGCGCCGCCTGCGCGCGGCCCGGCGATCAGCCAGATGATGAAACCGACGACGGGCAGGATCAGGATCACGAGCACCCAGATGATCTTGGAGAGGGTCGAGGCGCCGCTCATCACGACGTTGTAGAGCGCGTAGATGTCGGCGATGAAAACGAGAATGCCGAGAATACCGAATTCCATAAGAGTTATCCTTTTCTGGTCGGGGCACGGGAATGTCTGTTCTGGGCCAACGCGCTTCACCGAGAGGTAAGTTCCCGCGCCGGGAGGGATTCTATGCCGGGCGGCATCCTCCTGCCGGTTCGGTCGGCGCCTTGCCGCGTGGGCAGAAGGGGCGGCGCGCGGCACCGATTTTTGCGGGTTCCGCGCCCGCCCGATCGTCGCGGGGCAACCCGGTCAGCGCGCTGCTTCGGCACTCCGCGGGTGAGGGTAGCGGCTCCCGTTAAGGTGTTCGGTCCATGCGGTCCGGTTCGCGCGACGTGACATTGACCTTGCCGCGAGGCGGCAATAGGGACGGAGGCCACCGGGATTGTCCCGGCACCTTGCCACGGAGTGTTCCGATGACCGATCTCGGGGATGCAGCTATGCAGTCGAAAGCCTGGCCTCTCGAGGAGGCCCGGCGGGTGCTCAAACGCTACCAGAAGGCACCGCCCGATAAGGGTTACGTGCTGTTCGAGACGGGCTACGGCCCGTCCGGTCTGCCGCATATCGGCACGTTCGGCGAGGTGGCCCGCACGACCATGGTGCGCCGCGCCTTCGAGACGATCAGCGACATTCCGACGAAGCTGCTGTGCTTTTCCGACGATATGGACGGGCTGCGCAAGGTGCCGGGCAACGTGCCGAACCAGGAGCGGATGCGCGAGGATCTGAACCTTCCGCTGACCCGCGTTCGGGATCCTTTTGGCACCCATGACAGCTTCGGCGCGCATAACAATGCCCGCCTGATGGCGTTTCTCGATGGATTCGGCTTCGATTACGAGTTCGCCTCCTCGACCCGATACTACAAGGAGGGACGTTTCGACGAGATGCTCCTCGTGGCCTTGGCACGCTTCGACAAGATCATGGAGATCATGCTTCCGACACTGGGGGAGGAACGGCGCGCGACCTATTCTCCCTTCCTGCCGGTCAGCCCCAAGACGGGCCACGTCCTGCAGGTGCCGACGCTGGAGCGCAACGTCGAGAAGGGCACCATCGTCTACGAGGAGCCCGACGGTGAACGGATCGAGGTTCCGATCACCGGCGGGAACGTCAAGTTGCAGTGGAAGCCGGATTGGGCAATGCGCTGGGCGGCGCTCGGCGTCGATTACGAGATGTCCGGCAAGGACCTGATCGACAGCGTCACGCAGGCCACCAAGATCTGCCGGGCGCTCGGAAAGCCCGCGCCGGAGACGCTGACCTATGAGCTTTTCAACGACGAGCAGGGTCAGAAAATCAGCAAGTCGAAGGGCAACGGGCTGTCGATGGAGGAATGGCTGACCTATGCCGCGCCGGAATCGCTCAGCTACTTCATGTATCTCAAGCCCAAGAGTGCCAAACGGCTTCATTTCGATGTGATCCCGAAAGCGGTGGACGAGTATCACCAGCAACTCAAGGCCTATCCCGAACAGGATGCCGCGAAACGGCTTGCGAACCCGGTGCACCATATCCATGCGGGCAATCCACCCGCCTCGCACATGGTCGTTCCGTTCTCGATGTTGCTTAACCTCGCATCGGTCGCCTCGGCCGAGGACAGTGCGGCGCTCTGGGGCTTCATCCAGCGTTATGCACCCGACGCGGCACCGCAGACGCATCCCGACCTCGATGCCGCGGCGGGCTACGCGGTGCGCTACTACAATGATTTCGTCAAGCCGGAGAAGACGTTCCGGGAGCCCGACGCCAAGGAGCGCGCGGCGCTCGAGGACCTCGCCGGGCGGTTACGCGCTTGGCAGGGGGGGCTTGATGCCGATGCGCTGCAATCGCTGGTCTTCGCCGTGGGCAAGGAGCACGGCTTCGAGCCGCTGCGCGATTGGTTCAAGGCACTTTACGAAACGCTTCTGGGCGCAAGCCAAGGGCCCCGGTTCGGAGGGTTCATCGCCCTTTACGGTGTGCAGGAAACGGTCGAGCTGATCGAGACGGCCCTCTCCGGCAGGCTTATCACCGGAAGTCGCACTTGATGGTGTGAAACTTCGAGCGGCCCGTGCCCGTGTCTTCTTCGGTCATTTACCGGGGGAGGCGAAATGCTGCACGGAATTCTCTTGTCATGGGCCCTTGCGGCCGCAGTGGGGACGGTCGCCAGCTTTGCGACGCCTGTCCCTGCATTCGCGCAGCTTGCCGATGAGCAGGGCGAGGTTCGCCATGTGATCGAGCAGCAGATCGAGGCGTTCCGTGCCGGGGATCTCGAGACGGCCTTCTCCTTCGCGGCACCTTCCATACGAAGGTTGTTCGGCTCGCCGGACGTCTTCGGGCGCATGGTGGAGCAGGGATATCCGATGGTCTGGTCCCCCAGCGAGGTGACGTTCCTGGAATTGCGCAGGATCGAGGGTGCCCTGTGGCAGCGCGTGATGGTCCGCGATGATTCAGGGGCACTGCACATGCTCGATTACCAGATGACCCCGGGCGAGGGGGGATGGAAGATCGGCGGTGTCCAACTGCTTCGGGCGCAGGATCTCCGGGCCTGAGAACGCATGGTTAACCCCGCATTGCCAGCAACGGAATATCTACCGTCTCCCGAAGGCGCGGCACCGGATGCCGTGACCATCGTGGATACCCCCGGACGCGTTGCCGGCGGGCGGTCTTCCACGTCATCGATGAAGGGGACAGCGATGAACAAGGTGATCACTGACGGTCTGGTGCTGATGCCGCCACCGTTCTCGCAGGGTCTGCAAGTCTGGGCGCGCGGCGACGGAACACCGGGTTCGGCAAGTTACGCGGACGATCCCGCCGCGGCTTTCGTTCCCTCGGATGCAGATTTCGGGGGCGCGCTTGAACTGGTGAAGACGCAATCGGTGCAGAAACTGCGCTATACCGGCGAAACGCCCATCCTGCCCGGGTGCTACCTGAGGATCACGGCGAAGGTGAAGGCGATTTCCGGCAATCTTCCGGCGGTGCGTATCGCCGCCTGGGCCGGGCGCGGCACGCAGATGCATGTCGGCGGGCTGGTAGAGACCGGCGGCACCGTGCCGCTCACGCGCTATGGCGAGGTCGTCGAGGTCAGCGCGATCGTGGGGACGGGCACGCGCGTCGGTGTCGACATGCCTTGGGGTCTTGAGCCGATTTTCGGACATTTCGGGATCGACCTCACGGGGCCGAATGGGGGCGTGATACGGATCGACGATCTCGTCATCGAGGATGTCAGCTCGATCTTCCTGTCGGATATAGTCGCGGCGGTCGATGTGCGGGATTTCGGCGCCAGAGGCGACGGGAGCACGGATGACAGCGCGGCGTTCATCGCGGCGGATGCCGCGGCGGAAGGGCGCGAGGTGCTGGTTCCCGAAGGGGTGTTCCATCTTGGCGATCATGTCACGATGGCAAGTCCGGTGCGTTTCGTCGGGACCGTTACCGCCGCTGCGCAGACTCGCCTTGTCCTGCGCCGCGACTTCAACCTGCCGAGCTATCTCGCGGCATTCGGCGACGAGCAGCTGGCCTTTCGCAAGGCGTTCCAGGCACTTTTGAACAACACCGATCACGAGAGCCTCGATCTTGGCGGCTTGCGGGTCGAGCTCGACGAGCCGATCGACATGGCGGCGGCGGTCGGCAACCAAGACCGCTTCGAGATCCGCCGCGTGATCCGCAATGGACAGTTCAACGCGATTCCGGGAGCCGGCTGGACGGTCGCGCCCGTCACGTCGCAGGCAAGTTACAGTTCCGCCAACCCGCGCAGTCTCGCCAACGTGGCGAATATCGCCAATATCGAGGTCGGCTCACATGTCGAGGGGCGCGGCGTCGGGCGGGAGGTCTATGTCACCGCGCGGAATGTCGGGGCGGGAACCCTGACCCTGTCGCAGCCTCTGCACGGGCCTGCGCCCAGCCAGTCCTACAGCTTCACCAGATACCGCTATGCCCTGGATTTCAGCGGTTTCTCGAAGCTCAGCAAGTTCACCCTCACCGATATTGAATTGCAGCTCGACGGTCGCGCCAGCGGCATCCTTCTGGCGCCGAGCGGCGAGACCTTTCATATCCGCGACTGCTTCGTGACGAAACCGCGCGACCGCGGGGTGACGTCACATGGCACGGGATGCCAGGATCTGCAGATCGACCGCTGCCATTTCATTTCGGCCGAGCAATCTGCCGCGGCCACCGACCGCAGCTCGATCGGGTTCAACGTCAACGCGAACGATGCCAAGATCCGCGACAGCCGTTTCCAAAGGCTCGGCACGACGATGGTGCTTGCGGGCAATGGCCATCTCATAGTGGGAAATCACTGGTTCCAGGGTGACAATGTCAGCGACGGCCCCCGGACGGCGGGTCTCGTCCTGACGGAGACCAACGTGAAGTCGGTTGTGACCGGCAACTATCTCGACAACAGCTTTCTGGAATGGACGAACGAGCATGACGCCGCTCCGGATTTCTCGAACGAGTTTTCTTTCGGGGGGCTGTCGCTGACCGGGAACATCTTCACCGCGAACGACGTCGCGGCGCATTTTTCATGGATCGTCATCAAACCTTTCGGATCGGGGCATTTCCTGCATGGCCTCAGCGTGACCGGCAATTGCTTCAAGGCGATCAACGGGGCCATCGAGCGTGTGGAGAAAGTGGATGACAGCATTGCGGAGCTCGATTTCTCGAAATCGCGCCTTGTGACCTTCTCGGCGAATACCTTCAACGGCGTGTCGCAGGAAACGGTCAATCCCGTCTCGCTTGAATTCGAGCAACCCGACAACGCGGTGAACTGGACGCTCGATCCGGGGCCATGGCTGCCCTTCGGGGGGTGGTCGCGCACCGTTGCCGGCCTCGTCCCGGAAGGGGTGATCCGCACGAGCAGCAATGCCGCCGTCCACGCCTTCCCCTCGATCCTGCCTCTGGACGGCCCGGCGCGCAGCCGTGTCAGGCTGGAATGGCCGGTCGCGGTGCGGGGTAAGGTTCAGTTGTCGGTCAGGATGGATCGCCCCTACTGATCCAAACCGGCGGGGCGGGCTCTGGACAGTAAGGGCCCGATACCCCGTAGCCGCCGCCGGGGCGTATAGCTGGCGGCGCGTTTCGCAAGGCTGGGTTCAGAATTCGACCCAGCCGGACGTGAATATGCCAGCGCTTCCCGAGCGGTCGAGCCCGTAGCTTGCTCCGATCTGGACCTTCACCCCATCGCGCAACTCGTGGACATAGGACGGGGCGAGCGTCGCGCTCGTTTCGTCCTCCTGCTGATGTATCCAGAGCTCGGCGATCAGATGCCGTCCGTTCGGAATGTTCAATCCGAGCGTCAGGTCGAGCTTGCGGATCTCCTTCGGGCTTCGGCTGGCGCGGGTGACGCTGAGTGCCGCGGTGCTCCAGCCGCTGCCGAACCGGCTCTCGAAACCCCGTCCCCAATGCAAACCTGCTCTCAGCAGCACCGCGTCGGGACGGTGGCGCGGCGGCTTGCGTGCGCCGAGCCCCAGTTCGACCGCAAAGCGGTTCGTCTTGTCCGGACGACCGACGGGCCGGCGTATCGAGGCTGTGGCCGCGCGTCCCCTCCGCCCATCATGCCCCCAACGCAGGACCGCCGTGTAAACATCGCTCAGCCCGTATTCGGCATAGGCCGATCCATAACTCGATCCGGCATCCTCCTCGTAACCCTGCGTGAAGGAGAGAAAGGTCGATCCACGCTCCCGCGGCCAGGGCCCGGCATGCGTGGCCGCGCCGGCCAGCAGGCAGGCGAGAAGAAGCATTGATAGCAGAAGACGGTTCAAGCGTCGCCCGAGGACGCATGGGGCCGGCGCGATCGCGACAAGGGGTGAGCGGAGTGCATCCATGGCCCATGCTTTGGCGCTCTTGGTTAAGATTTCGATAAACCCCAAGAATGCGAACTGCGGCGCGGCGGGCGAGAGCGCCGTTGAGCGACGCGTCCCTTTACGCTTATCGTGGTGGGGGGAGGATCGACACATGTCCCAAGAAGCGCATTATCAAACCGTCATCACCACATTCGAAGTCAGTCCGGGCACGTGCCAGGACCTGATGGAATTGCTGCAGGAGGTCTATGACGCGTTCATAAGGCATCAGCCCGGTTTCATCTCCGCGGCGCTACATGTGAACGACGCGCAGACGCGGATCGCCAACTACTCGCAATGGCAGCGGCGCGAAGATTTTCTCGCGATGCTCCGTGCTCCACAGATGCGCGCCTGCAACCGGGAGCTTTCGGCCATGGCGCGTAGCTTCGAACCGGTGATGTACGAGGTCGCGGCCACTTTCTGAGTTTTGCGCGCTCGGTGGCTTGCCCGGAGCGGGCTTGCCTCTAGGTTTCGTTGCAAATCAGGAGGATGCGTATGGAAGAGCTGTTGAACGCGCTGGGCGCGGTATCGCTGGGCGTCTTGGTCATCATCGGGGCCCTTGCGGGCTGGCTCGCGGCGAAACTGACCGGTGGGTCGGCGCTGCGCTACATCATCGCCGGGATTGTCGGAGCCGTGGCGCTGCCCTTCGTTCTCGTCGCCCTCGGTGTGACGGTGGTTGCGGCTGGCGGGCTTCTGGTGCTTGCGCTGGTGGCCGTTGTCGGGGCCTTGCTCCTTGTTGCGCTGATGCGGATGATCTTCGGCGGAAAGGGGAGGCGGGACGATGCGTAAGCTGCAATCGCAAGGGGTGCACCACATCACACTGACAGGGGCGGACCGTCAGACATCGATTGATTTCTGGGAAGGTCTTCTGGGTATGCCCTTCGTTTTCGATCAGCCAAATCTCGACAATCCCGACGAGGGTCACGTCTATTTCGATCCCGGTGACGGCCGCCTGATCACGGTTTTCACGAACGAGACGCGGAAACCCGATCCCCGGCGAACGCCGACCGAGCCGGGATGCGTTCACCACCTCGCTTTCAACGTCTCGCAGGCGACGTTCTGGCAGGCTGTCGAACGTCTCGATGAACGCGGTATCCGCCATTCGGGGCCCAAGGATCGCGGCTTCATGGACTCGATCTATTTCACCGATCCGATGGGGCTGCTGATCGAGCTTGCAAGCTACAGGTTCGAGCCGCCGATAGGCTGCTCCCATGGCGATGTCATGATCAATGCCCACCGGATCCGTGTCGAGCGGGGGGATCATCATATCGACAAGGTCCATCTTGCGGATGCCATCGAGCGCTTGGTCGAGCGGCGCCAGGACACCCTGAGCGAGGATCGCAGCGCCCGTGACCCCTACAGATAGGGCGCGCTGCCGTATCCCGGCAGCGGCACGGGCCGGCGTGACCCATCCACCACCGGGCACGAAAAAGGGGCGGGCGGATCACGTCCGCGCGCCCCTTCATCATCATTGCCGGAGGATTACTTCCCCTTGACGGCATCCTTGGCATCGCCCCAGGCTTTCTGGGCTTTGCCCTCGGCTTGGTCGGCCTTGCCTTCGGACTCCATCTTGCGGTCACCGGTCACCTTGCCGGCGCCCTCCTTGATCTTGCCACCAAGGTCTTTGCCGGAGCCTTCGGCGCGATGCTCGTCACTGTCTTTGGTCATTACTGTCACTCCTAATGGCGCGATGTCTGAAAGGTAAACGCGGCGCGCGCATCCCAGTTCCAGCATGGATGGGACAATAACGTCCTTGGGGCCTTGCCTCGCGTTACCTCTTCTTGCGCCGCTGCACGTTGCCGCCTCGCATGCCGCCGCGCCCGGCGGTGGACCGCCCGGCCGATTTCAGCGCTTCCGAGGAGGCACGATCGACGGCCTGCTGACGCGCAAGGGGATCGTCGGAGATGGTTAGGTCGACCGCTTCGAGGCGTTTGACCTCGTCGCGCAGGCGCGCCGCTTCCTCGAATTCGAGGTTCTCGGCCGCCTTGCGCATGTCGGTGCGCAGCCCTTCGAGCACCGTCTGCAGGTTTCCGCCCGCCATGCCCTTGTCTACCTTGGCGGTCACCCGGTTCATGTCCACGTCGCCCTTGTAGAGACCGGCGAGGATGTCATCGACGTTCTTCTTCACCGTGGCCGGGGTGATCCCGTGCTTCTCGTTATACGCGATCTGCTTTTCGCGGCGGCGCTCCGTCTCTCCCATCGCGCGCTCCATGCTGCCAGTGATCCTGTCGGCATACATGATCACGCGCCCCTCGGCGTTACGCGCCGCGCGGCCGATCGTCTGCACGAGCGAGGTTTCGGAACGCAGGAAGCCCTCCTTGTCGGCATCGAGGATCGCGACGAGACCGCATTCGGGGATATCGAGCCCCTCGCGCAGCAGGTTGATCCCGATCAGCACGTCGAAGGCCCCGAGCCGCAGATCGCGCAGGATCTCGATCCGCTCGATCGTATCGATGTCGGAATGCATGTAGCGGACCTTGATACCCTGTTCATGCAAGTATTCGGTCAGATCCTCGGCCATCCTCTTGGTCAGTGTCGTGCACAGCGTCCTGAAGCCCTGCGCCGTGACCTTGCGGATCTCGTCGAGAAGGTCGTCGACCTGCATTTCCACGGGCCTGATCTCGATCACGGGGTCCAGAAGGCCGGTGGGACGGATCACCTGCTCGGCGAAGACGCCGCCGGCCTGCTCGAGTTCCCAGTTCGCCGGGGTGGCCGAGACGAAGACCGATTGCGGGCGCATCGCGTCCCATTCCTCGAATTTCAGCGGTCGGTTATCCATGCAGGAGGGCAGGCGGAAGCCATGCTCGGCAAGGGTGAACTTGCGGCGATAATCGCCCTTGTACATCGCGCCGATCTGGGGGACCGACACGTGGCTCTCGTCGGCGAAGACGATGGCGTTGTCGGGAATGAACTCGAAAAGGGTGGGCGGCGGCTCGCCGGGCGCGCGACCGGTGAGGTAGCGGCTGTAATTCTCGATGCCGTTGCAAACGCCAGTCGCTTCAAGCATCTCGATGTCGAAATTGGTGCGCTGCTCGAGCCGCTGCGCCTCCAGCAGCTTGCCGTCGGCGACGAGCTGATCGAGCCGCTGGCGCAGCTCTTTCTTGATCTGGATCACCGCCTGTTTCATCGTCGGCTTCGGCGTGACGTAGTGGCTGTTGGCATAGACGCGGATCTGCTCGAAGCTTCCGGTTTTCTCGCCGGTCAGCGGATCGAACTCGGTGATCGCCTCCAGCTCCTCACCGAAGAAGGAAAGGCGCCAGGCGCGATCCTCGAGGTGAGCGGGAAAGATCTCGATGGAATCGCCGCGCACGCGGAAGCTGCCACGCTGGAAAGCCTGGTCGTTGCGCCGGTATTGCTGCGCCACGAGGTCGGCCATGACCTTGCGCTGGTCGTATTCCTTGCCTGCCACCAGGTCCTGCGTCATCGCGCCGTAGGTCTCGACCGACCCGATGCCGTAGATGCAGGAGACGGAGGCGACGATGATCACGTCGTCGCGCTCGAGCAGCGCCCGCGTCGCCGAGTGGCGCATCCGGTCGATCTGCTCGTTGATCTGGCTTTCCTTCTCGATGAAGGTATCTGAACGCGCCACATAAGCTTCGGGCTGGTAGTAGTCGTAATAGCTCACGAAATACTCGACGGCATTGTCCGGGAAGAAGCCCTTGAACTCTCCGTAGAGCTGCGCGGCGAGCGTCTTGTTCGGTGCCAGAATGATTGCCGGGCGCTGCGTCTGCTCGATCACCTTCGCCATGGTATAGGTCTTGCCGGTGCCCGTGGCGCCGAGAAGGACCTGGTCCCGCTCGCCGCCATTCACCCCGTCGCTCAGCTCCCTAATCGCGGTGGGCTGATCTCCGGCGGGCTCGAAATCCGTCTCCATGCGAAAGCGTTTGCCGCCCTCGAGCTTGGGGCGGTTGCGGATGTCAGGCGCGGGGGCATGCAGCATCGGAGCGCTTGCGGTCATTCTGTGGTCCTTCTGGCGGCACGGGCGTCACGTGATGATTTGTGAACGCGGTCCACGGGTTCAAGCAGCGTCGGGCGATTTGCCGCAATCGGCCGGGGCCGGGCGGGCAGGCACGCGCGCAACTTGCACAAGCGGGGCGCATCGGGGATAACACCCGTGAGTTTGCGCAAGAGGTCGATGACATGCCAGCACGGATTTATCAGCCCGCCAAGACGGCGATGTCCTCCGGGATGGCCCGCAGCCAGCGGTGGGTGCTGGAATTCGTCCCCCAGACCCGCCGCGAGATCGACCCCCTGATGGGCTGGACCAGTTCCGATGACACGCAGGCGCAGGTCAAGCTCGAGTTCGAAAGTCGCGAGGCGGCGCTCGACTATGCCGCCGAACATGGCATCGAAGCCGTGGTCACCGAGCCCAGGAAGCGCAAGGCCAATATCAGGCCCGGCGGTTACGGCGAGAATTTCGCCACCGCGCGGCGCGGTTCCTGGACCCACTGACGACGGAACGGCGTGGGCGCCCACAGGTTGCCCGCGCGATCCTTGAGCCCCGCGGCACGGCGCCGCCCTGAACGCCCCATCCAAGCGGAGCCCGACACGCCATGACGGTAACCCATCTCGTCACCCATTCGGGTGGATTTCACGCCGACGAGCTGCTCTCCTCGGTGATCCTGACGCGCCTCTTCCCCGATGCGGAGCTCTTGCGCACGCGTGATGCGCAATGGACCACGCCGGGCGCCGGCAAGATCATCTTTGATGTCGGGCGCCGATACGACGCCGAGGCCGCAATCTTCGACCACCATCAGCGACCCAACCCGCTGCGCGAGGATGAACAACCCTACAGCTCCTTCGGGCTGATCTGGCGGCATTACGGGCAGGATTACCTGCGCGTGCTGGATGTGCCCGAGGCGGATCTCGACAGCATCCATCGCAGCTTCGATCTCGGGTTCGTGCTGCCGGTGGATCTCGTGGACAACGGCGCGCTCGAGCCCTCGGCGGCCGGACCGCTTTCCGGCATGACCCTGCCGGTGTTGCTCGAGACGCTCAAGCCGCCATTCGACGCGCGCGGCGATGATGCCGATGACCGCGCGTTCATGGCGGCCCTGCCGGTCGCGCGCGCCTTCGTCGAGGCGGCAATCGCGGGAAGGGCCGCCAAGCGCCGTGCCGAGGGAATGGTCCTGCGGGCCATCGAGGAGGCCGGCACCGCGCGCGTGCTGGAGCTGCCGATGGGCATGCCGTTCCGCGCCGCGGTCGAGAAGGCGGGTGCCGATCACCTGCTTTTCGTGGTTCATCCGCGCGGCGACGACTGGGCCCTGACCACGATCCGCAAGAGCGGCGACAGCTTCGAGAGCCGCGCCGACCTGCCGCAAGGCTGGGCCGGGCTGAGCGATGGCGAGCTCGAGGCCGCAAGCGGGGTGCGCGGCGCCAAGTTCTGTCACAATGGCCGTTTCATCGCGGTGGCACAGACGCGCGAGGCGATCGTGCAGATGGCGGCCCTTGCCGTGGCGGAGGCCTGACTGCGAAATCCGGTGCCGTCACATGGGTCCGGGCAGGGGTGAACGCGAATGGTGCCCTCGCGGCCGCCCATCCATCTTGCAAAACCGCGCGGCCTGTCGGAAAAGGGCGGCACGGTCCCATAGCTCAACTGGATAGAGCAGCTGACTTCTAATCAGCAGGTTCGGGGTTCGAGTCCTCGTGGGATCGCCATTCCTCCAGATGCACCCTCACGCCCGCCGGAGCTGCGCCGGTCGTGGATCGCTGGCGCGGGACGGCCCCCGGCCGGTGCCCTAGAGCGTGGCGAGATGCGCGGCGATCGCCTCGTTGCTGTAGGGTTTGGACAGGAGCGGCGCGCCGGCATAGGCCGGATCCTCGATACGGGCGCCCTCATAACCCGTGGCAAGAAGGAAGGGGATGCCCCTTTCCTTCAGAGCCGCGGCCACGGCCGAGGAATTCTCGCTCGCAAGGTCGATATCGAGAAGCCCCAGGGTGATCTCGTTCTCCTCGAGAAGCTCGAGCGCCTGCGCTACGTTGCCTGCCGTCAGGACCGTCTCGGCGCCCAGGGCACGCAGGGCATCGGCGGCGTTCATCGCGATGATCAGGTTGTCCTCGACCACGAGCGCATGCCCCGACAAGAGCCGCGCCGTATCGGGCCCCGCCTCCTCGGTGCCGACATCCACGAGCTTGGCCCCGGCGGTGGGGCGCATGGGGACGAAGGCCTCGATCCGGTTGCTGGGCAGGGTGAACCGTGCCTCGAGGCCGGATATGTGGTATTCGAGGATGGCCGTGCCACCGAGCTCATGCGGGATCGAGCGGGTGATGAGGGTCGTGCCGAAGCCGACGCGGTCCGGCTCGCCGACCGGCGGACCGCCGCGCTCGCTCCAGACGATCTCGGCCGCCGCGCCCTTGGCCTTCTTCGAGATGTCGACCTGGACGATGCCGCCCCGTGCGCCGAGGGCACCGTATTTGACCGAGTTGGTCACCAGCTCATGCATCACCAGCGCCATCGTGGGGCGCAGTTCAGCGGCAAGGTGCAGATCGAGCGCGCCGAAATGCATCGTCCCGTTGCTGCCGCCGAACGCCTCGGCCTCGTTGCGGATCAGCGCGCAGAGCGAGAAGGGCCCGCTATTGCTTCCCGTCAGCTGGTCATTGGCCCGCGCGAGCGAGCGGATGCGGCCAATGATGCTGTTGATATGGGGGTCGAGCGCCGGGTCGCCGCGCCCGTCCGATACGATGCCCTCGATCAGGCCAAAGACGTTGCGCATCCGGTGGTTCAGCTCGGAAATGAGCACTTCCTGGCGCTGGTTGCGCGCACGCCCCGCGCGGCTGCTGTCGCTGGCGATCTTGAGGATCAGCTCGAGCAGGGTGACGCGCAGCACCTCGCCCGCGCGCTTCTCGCCCGCGCTCCATTCGGCGCTGGTCCGCCGGACCGTCTCCTGCCAGGCCTGAAAGCTCTGACGCGGGGAAATCCTCTTTTCGGGATCGTCCTTGCCCGCAGGTTTGCCGGCCCAGACGACGTTCTGCGTGACCTCGCGCCGGAACAGCACCACCGCCTGACGCGGGTGCCTGCGGATCGGCAATGCCATGAGCCCGGCGATCCCGCTGTCCGGATCGAGCGCGCCGGGCATCAGGCTATCGATGCGCGAGCTGGTGATGAGGCGGCCCGCCGGCATCGCCGAAAGCTGCGTCTCGATGCGGCGGAACTCCTCCTCGGAAGGGGCAAGCCCGTCATGATGGTAGCGGTCGTTGTTGCGCAGCGCGATGCCGTCGAACTCCACCACGGTGGCGATCTCCTGCGACAGGGCGTTGAGCCCGGTCGTGAAATCGAGCCCCGCCTCGAAGAGCATGACGAGCCGGTCATGCAGAGCGTTCGCCTTCTCGGCATGTTCGCGCTCGAGCCGGTCCTCGTGGATGGTCAGTTCGTAGGAAAGAAGCTGGATGAAGAGCTCGATGGCCGAGCGCGTCTCGTAATCGATATAAAGAGGCTGCGGGTGGTGGCAGGCCATCATGCCCCACAGCTCGCCATTGCGCATGATCGAGACCGACATGCTGGCCCGCACGCCCATGTTGGCGAGATACTCGATATGAATGGGAGAGACGGCGCGGGTGACGGCCATCGACAGGTCGACCGGCTGCCCCTGCGGATCGCAGGCCGGGCGGATCGGGGAGGAGGGGGCGGTGATGTCCGGGATGATGCGCAGCAGGTTGCGTTTGTAGAGCGCGCGGGCCTGCGGGGGGATGTCGCCCGCCGGGAAGGCAAGACCGAGATAGCGGTCCATGTTCGCGGAGGCCATCTCGGCAATGACACGGCCGCTGTGATCGGCTTCGAAACGGTAGGCCATCACCCGGCTGAACCCGGTCAGGGCCCACAGGCCGCGCGCGGCGATCTTGCACATCTCCTCGACGCTGTCGGCGGCCCGTACCTTGGCCATCAGCGGCTCGACCAGCGAAAGGTCGTCGCGCTGCGCCGGGTTGCTCTTGCGTTCGAACTCGAGCAGGTAGTTCAGTCCCGAGCGATGCATGGCGGCGTCGAAGCGGCGCCCGTCATTGAAGAGATCGACGCCGAAGACCCTGACGCTCTCGTCTCCGCCGCTCAATGTCTGCACCTTGCCGCGCAGCGTGTGCATCGCCTCCGGCGAGAGTTGCTCGATGAGCCGCATGCCGATCAGCCCCTCGGCCTTCAGGCCAAGGATGTCGTAGGTGTTTTCGGACGCGTTCTGCACGATCCACGAGTTGTTGATCACGAGCAGACAGCCGTAGCTCTGCACGCGGCCCATGAACTGGATCTGTTCGGAGGCGCAGATATCGAGCGGATCGTTCTCGATGCGCAGCATATCATCAGCCACGGACAAGCTCCTTCTTGTGTCCCGGCTCGGGCCAGGACCGCTCGAATGTATGGAATACGCGCCGCGCATCGGCAACGATCGCCTCGGCATCGGCGCCAACGGCGGGGCGTGCGCCGAGGGCCTGCGCCACGGCGGGCCAGCTCGGCCCGTCGAACTGCGCGCCAAGATAGCGCCCGCAGGCCAGAACGCGCGGATCGCGGGACCGGCCCCAGTCGCGGCGCAGAACGGCCGCGCCCATACGCGCGCCCCCGAGGACATAGAGCACCGCCTCTGCTGCCAGAGCCGCGGGGCGCGGCAGGCTCGCGGCGGGCTCGGACGTGCCGTGGCCGGGCTCGTGGGCGGGGGAGCCGAGCTCGGCAAGGTCACGGCGTGCCGCGTCGGCCATCGACCGGCGCAGCGTCTCGGCGGCCGCACGGCACGGCCCCGGCGCGGGCTCGATCGCGTCGAGCGCCCGCAAACTGGCCGCGAGGAAGGTGGTCAGACCGGTCACCTCGGTGAGCTCCGCATGCGAATAGGCCGCATCAACACGATCATGGTGCACCGCGGTATCACGACGCAGGCGATGCCGCAGACTGTCAGTCAAAGCTCCACCCTTTCCGTGGGCAACCGGTATCGCATGACTATGCCGCTCCCAACGGTGCTGATCAACCCTGCCTCGTATACCGTCTGGCGACCTCCGGCCGCTCAAGGCTCGTCTATGGCAGGTCCAGCCGGATGCAAAGGGCTATCGCATCCACCGTGCGCGGCACGCCGCCACCGGCATCCGCGCGGCGCGCCCGATGCCGCGCCGGAAGGCCCTGTCGTGGCCCTGATCGAGAGCCGGGAAGCGCGGTGTTGGTCAGGCATCGAGGGCTACGGAATCGTGTTCCGGGGGCAGGCGAGGTCGTCCTTGCCCTCGACGAGCCAGTGAAAGCTGCTCGATCCTGCCTGGCGGTTCGCGAGGTGATCTGCATAGTCCGGATCGGTCATGAAGGCCTTCGCGGCTTCTGCAGAGGGCCATTCGATCACGATCCGCAGCGCGGCGCCGCGCTCCGGTCCTTCGAGCTGTTCGTGGCTGGCCGTCCGGGCAAGATAGCGGCCCCCATGCCGTTCGATCAGGCGGTTGGCGGCTGGCAGGTAGCCGGTGATCCTGTCATCGGTCCGTGGGCTGACTTCGATGATCGAATAATGGGTCACGGAATTTTCCTTTCCGGAGGCGCGTTTTCTGGCCACCAAGCTATCCCTTGCACAATCGCGATAAACGCCTGAGCATTAGCATGGCTATTTTAGTTTCTGGATATAATACCGTGGATACGGACAACCTGCGCCTTTTCGTCATGGCGGCCGAGCGGTTGAATATCTCGGCGGCGGGTCGCGAGCTCGGGCTAGCTCCCGCGGTTGCCAGCGCCCGGCTTGCCAAGCTCGAGCAGGAGCTCGGGGTGGAGCTGCTCCGGCGCACCACGCGCAAGGTGTCACTGTCGCTCGATGGCGCGGATTTCCTCCCCTATGCACGCGAGATCCTTGTCCAGGCCGATGCGGCTCGCGCGGCGCTGGGCGGCAAGGGGGCGGGCGCCAGGGGCACTCTGCGCTTCGCCGCGCCGAGCAGTTTCGCACAGTTGCATATCATGCCGCTCCTGCCGGAATTTCACACGGCCTATCCCGATCTCACCCTCGATCTGCGCCTGTCGGACACTCGGTTCGACGCGATCGAGGGCAGTTTTGACCTTGCCCTGCGCAGTGGGCCATTGACGGACAGCAGCCTCAAGGGCCGTAAACTGGCGGCCGACACCCGCATTCTTTGCGCTTCGCCCGCCTATCTTGAACGGCGCGGCACTCCTGCGATCCCGTCGGACCTTCCCGGACACAACCTCATTGCCTGGGGCACCCTGGAGCCCAGAGAGTTGGTGAACGGGCAAGGAGAGACCGCCTCTCTGGACCCGGCCCGCATGGTATGCCGCACGATCGTGGACGATGGCGATGCGCAGCGCGCGGCAACGCTGGCGGGCGCTGGCCTGTCGATGAATTCCGCCTGGAACGTTGCCCGCGAGCTTGCGGCCGCTCGTCTTGTCCGCGTGCTGCCCGAGTGGTGGTTGAACGATCAATCGGTGCTTTGGCTTGTCTATCCGCGCACGAATGTGCTGACCCCGAAGACACGTATATTCATGGATTTCCTGATCGAGCGTCTTGGCAACCGACCGGCCTGGAACGTTTGACCGGCGGGACCCGGCGTGGTGCTGCCGGTGCCGCTCGAGGTGCCGCCGGATGCTCGTGGCGAGGGCGTTTCTCTGGCGCCCGCGCGTGGACACCGAACCCACCGCGGGCTGTCGCCCGTCGTGGTCACCGCGGGGCACCCCGTTCCGCTCGTGGCGGCAGGGGCAATTTGGTTTGGGCGGTGACGCGGAAACCATCGCGGCATGCTATTGGCCGGTTTCGCGCCCGTAAGGCCGCTCCCGGATCGGCGGCCCCTGCATGGCTGCGAACCTGCGAATACCGATTTGCAACGCCGTGGTTGAGCCGGGGAGGGAGAACCGCCTCGTTCCTCCTGACGTGTCTTCGGTCCCTGCAAGTCGCTTGCATCGTCGAATGCGGTGTCCCTTGGCCGAGCTGTTGCGCGGTCCGTGCGATCAGGTCACGGGCATGGCGCAGGCGCGCGGACAGGGTGCGGCCGCGCCGGGTGGCGAGCCAGCGTCGCTCGGCCAGGGGCGCTATGGAAAGGTCCGCCTTCCCGGCATAGGCCTCCACGCCACTGCGCGGCAGAAGGGTATAGCCGATCCCGCGGGCCACGGGCGCGGGATTTGCCCGATCTGGTTTACGGTGCCGCGAATGCGCAACCGGTCCGCGCCGGGATAGTCGCCCGGGACGTTCACCTTCAGCGGATCGGCGGCATAACCATGGCCATCGGGGTGCGCGATGAAGCCGCGCGACTGCAGCTCGGCAAGCGGGACCGGCGTATCGGCTGCGTCCGCAGGCAGCACGAGACACAGCTCCTCGCGTCTCAGATGCTGAGCAACGAGCCGCGCGTCCCCCCCAGCACGCCGAGGTCGAACCGCCCTTCGTTCGGCCCGGCCAGGATCCGTCCCTGAGGTGCCGCCTCCAGGTGGATGGCAAGGCCCGGCGAGAGGGCAGGCGTACCCGGTCTGCGGGATCCACCCCCGGTGTGCTCCCCTTCGTCCATCTAGCCTTGGATGATCGACACGAAGGAGACCGGTCCAATAGCGCGAACTCCTGCAACTACCCACCCGGCATGCACTATTTCGATGGTGCCATGAGGCCACCACCGTCATGATGCCGCGAAGAAAGTCATCCCCCCCCCCGCGGTTCAAGGCTGGAGAGCGGTGCAAATCACCCCCGGAATCTTCTTCGAGTCCAGAGAAAAACGGACCTCGAATGCAGCTGGAAGTCTCCGTATACGTCCGTCTCCTGGGCCCTTGAGCTTTTTTCACCGGCTGCTTGGAGCGCTGGATCCGGGCTCAGCGTCGAGGCGTGAAGGGTCCGGGCGCCGCAAAGATGCCACAAAATCTGCGTGCGCTTGTCATAAAGCTGCACTCTTCTAATACCCTGTAAGATGTCTGAAATTGCGACGAGTTGGGGATGCTTGTGCTGTCCCGATGTCTCGCGATCAACCGGTTTGCGAGGGAATATGGTAACTGACCTGCTGGATAGCGGCGTCGTTCCGCGGTTCGGGATCGATATTGTTGCCATGACCGCGCTGATCTTCGGCCTCTATTACCGGCGTTACCGTGACAAGGAGCTGGTCACCGCCGCATCCCTGTTCAACGTCTTCGCCTTCGGTGTGCTGACCATTCTGAGCTCGGTCGAGTTCTCGCTGGCCGCCGGGTTCGGACTGTTCGCGATACTGGCGTTGTTCACTCTGCGCTCCGAGCAGATCAGCAAGATCGAGATCACGTATTTTTTCGGCTCCGTCGCCATCGCCGTGATCTGTTCGATCCACGGTACGACGCTGCCCTTCGTGCTGGTCGTCGTCGGTTTCGTGCTGCTTGGGGCTTACGTCTTCGACCACCCGCGGATCCTGAAATCCGTCGACGGGATCAAGATCACGCTGGACAAGATCGACCCGGACACCCTGTCCGATCCCGCCAAGATGCGCGCCGGATTGTCCGAGCGGCTCGGCGTCGAGGTGATGAGCTATCAGATCCTGGCGCTGAATTACATCACCGATATGGCGCAGATCAACGTGTATTACCGGAAATGACATGCTTTGCCCGGTGCCCGGATCGCAGTGCAATTCCTTTCCCGTCGCGCCCGTCTGCTGTAATGCACTCTTCTGCGCTGCCCGCACGGATGCACGATGCTGTATCCCCGGGTCGTCTTGCATGGCGGTGCCGATCGTCCGGCAGCGTTCCGGGGGGCGCGCAATCCTTTGCTCGGGGGCGATACGATCGACGACGCACCGTGGTCGGATTGACGGCAGGCCGGGGATGCGCGCCTTGGCCTTCACGTCCTCCCCGACGCGGCTATGGTCCGGAACTCGCCAGTGAATACCAACCGAACGGAAAGACATAGACATGGATCATCGTATCGCCGCCACGCTTTCCACCTTTGGCACGATCTCGCTGGACGGACTGAACGCCAAGGCTGCCATGCTGGAACGGCTGGACAACAAGTACATCGTGCCGGCCGACCGCCTGCTGCCTGCTTTCGAACGGTTTCGGGAGCATTTCGACCTGCTCGAAATTGAAGGCAAGCGGGCGTTTGCATATGATACAGATTATTTCGACGATGCTGACGCGAGCTTGTATTTCGACCACCACCAGAACCGCCGCAAACGGTGCAAGGTGCGGATCCGGAGTTATGTCGATGCCGGGTTCAGCTACCTGGAAGTCAAGCTGAAGGATGGGCGCGGCGGGACCGTGAAGAAACGCCAGAGGTTGCCGCGGCCTGAATTGGGCCTCGGTGCAGAGGAGCGCGCTTTCATCGAAAAATGTCACAGCGACATGTATGGAGAGCCGCTGGGCCGCGACCTGCTTTCGGTGATCCGGATGAATTACGAGCGCATCACGTTGGTTGCCAGGGAGGGAAGCGAACGGATGACGATCGACACGCGCATGGCTTTCCGCGCGGCCACCGCCGTCGGTGCCTCGCGCGACGACATGTTCATCCTCGAGACCAAATCGGCGCGCGGCAACGGCATCGCGGACAAGATCTTGCGCGCCGAACACCTGCAGCCGACCAAGTCGGTCTCGAAATACTGCGTCGGCATGGCTACGCTCGGTCTTGTCCGGAAACACAATCGTTTCCTGCCGGCCCTGCGCAAGCTGGAGGTCCTTGCGCACCCTGTCACGCCCGCCGAATACGCCATCGCCGCTGAATGAGGAGTTCGGTCGGAGGTCGGAAGCCCTCGATGAAAGAGACGTCGGAGACCGACGGCGCAGAATTCCGCTCGGCTCCGAGCGACTGACCACGACCGCTGCCCACGCCTCGCAATCGCGAAGACCGAAGGCAGTCCGGGTCACCCCTCGAAAAGGTCGATGCGCGCCTTTGTATTCGGGCCCGGTGCGTTATCGTGCTTCTTGCCAAGTCCCTTTGCACGAGCATCGGCTTCGCGGGTATTGCAAATGTTCGCACGAGCGCAGTAAAGTTCCGCTTCCAGCCTTTTGTGGAATGGGACGCGGCCAAGGCCGCAGCATTTGCGAACGTTTTGAAAAGGGTGCTGGCTCCGGGCTTTCGTTGCTTTTTGGCGTGAAGGTTTGAGCAAGACCCTTCGGATGCCTCGGGATTGCGGATGGAGCGCGACCGAACACGCCCCCGGTTCCTGTTCGATCTGGATGTTCATGCGTCGCGGGGCGAGCGGCTGGCATTGCCTTTGTGCCCTTGCCACAAGCAAGGCGTTGTTGCGTAACTCACGCCTGAGACATGATGCCCCCTTTCCCCGCCGTCATCAGTCCACGCGGACGATCTCGGCCGTTCC
>NZ_APKE01000028.1 GCF_009835145.1 Profundibacterium mesophilum KAUST100406-0324
GAGGCGCTCCAAGAGGCCCTGCCGCCGCTCGTGGAGCTGTGCCAGGCTGTCCGGAGGGCAATCGACTTCGCCGAAGCGATCAAGATGAGTATCCGCATGATTGATTCAAAATGATCCGGCGGCGCCCGCGTGGGCGCCGTCCCTTGAGGGGCCGCGAGGCCCCGGCGCCGGGATCGGATCTCCCGGCGTTCGGCGCGTCGGCGATGATCACCACTCCTTCGCTGCTACGAAGCTGCTGGCGCGCCACCAACCTCACAGGAGAAACCGATGAAATACTGCACCCGCGCCCATGTCTGGCTGCGCAGAAACCTCGTGCGCATTGCGATTGTCATGCTGCTGATCGTCCACGGTGCTCTGCTGATCTGGCCAGGCCAGTAGGTCAGGCGGGGTGCACGCTTCCTGGCCCACCGAGATGGGCGGGAGGTCCTCGCTTCCGACGATACACCGGCGCGGGCCCAAGAAAACGTGGAGCAAAAAGTGGAGCAAATTGAGAGGCATTTTCAGGCACATTGCGCTGAAATCTCTTGTTTCTATGGGCGTATGCGCATCGCATCAGGCCCAAAGTGGCGGAGAGACAGGGATTCGAACCCTGGGAGGGCTTGCACCCTCAACGGTTTTCGAGACCGCCCCGTTCGACCACTCCGGCACCTCTCCGCGAAGGGTCACGGGATGCCTCGTAATGGGCTAGCCGGGGCCGCGCAACCGTTTTCTTGGTATCGGAGACGGTTTTGACGGCACGCTCTCGAGGGGCATTGGCAGGCTTCCGAAAGCGGCGCGGGGGCGATGGCCCGGGCCACCCTTGGCAGCGGGCGCCAAGACTTCTAGATTGGCCCGGCGCTGCATCTGGGCCGCGCGGAACGGGAAGCTCGACCATGCGCCTACGATTTGCCCTCATCGCCGTTGCTGCGGGCCTGTTGCCTTTGAGCTCCATGCAGGGCGCCGTTGCGGCGCAGGAGGCAGGGCAGCAGGACCCCGCCGCCGCTCCCATGGCCTCCGAAACGCAGTCCGCAACCCCAAAGGATGACTCGGCCTCCATCGATGCGCTTTTCGACGCGCTTGGCCTTGGACAAGTGATCGAGACGATGCGCGCCGAAGGGCTCGATTACGGTGCGGATCTCAAGGCGGACCTTCTCGCGGGACAGAATGCCGCCGGCTGGGAGGAGACGGTCTCGCAGATCCATGATGCGGCCGTCCTGGACAGGCTGGTGCGATCCGAACTGGCAGAAAGGCTCGCGGGAGTCGATACGGCACCGCTCGTCGCCTTCTTCGAAAGCCCGCTCGGCCAGCGCATCGTCGCGCTCGAGATCGAGGCGCGGGTGGCGATGGCGATGGAGGGCGCCGAGGAAGCGGCCCGCACGCGTTACGCGCAGATGCTGAAGGATGGCGGGCCGCGCACCGACGCGCTCGCCGAGCTGATCGAGATCGGCGACCTGGTCGAATGGAATGTGATGGGGGCGATGAACTCGAACTATGCCTTCTATACCGGGCTCCTGGACGGGCAGGGGGACATGGCCTCCCCGGATATCAACGAGGAGCAGATCCTCACCGATGTCTGGGGCCAGGAGGAGGAAATCCGCACCGATACCGCCGAATGGATCGGGGCCTATCTCGCGCTCGCCTATGAGCCGCTGAGTGACGAGCAGATCGCGCAATACGCCGAATTCTCGCGCGGCGCCCCCGCGCAAGCATTGAACCGGGCGCTCTTCGGTGCCTTCGACGTGATGTATGCGCAGATCTCACGCGCCCTGGGCTTCGCCGCGGCGACCTACATGCGCGGCGAGGATATCTGAGGCGCCCCCATGAAGACCCTGCTGACCTTCCTGCCGCATATGGCGGCGTTCGATGCATGCTTTCCGCTGGTCGAACGGCTGGCGCATCGAGGGCGCATTCGCTGCGAGACGGTGGTCGGCCCGCGGATCCGGCAGACCGAGCCGCGGGTGGCCGACCTTCTGGAGCGGGCTGATATCGGCGCCGAGCAGGTCTCTCTTGCCGCGCTCGAGGTCTTCTCGCTGGGACGGATCATGCGGGCCGACGCGATCCTGACCCATTCGGACCCGATCGCCTATGGCAAGAAGACACGGTTGCGCGACGTCTATACGCGCGGGACGGGGCGCCGGGTTGCGATGGTGCAGCATGGCATGTTCCAGGGCGGCTTGAACTACACGCTCGGCGGGCGGCGCTGGCGGTATCATTCGGAGTTGCTGCTGCTGTGGCGCGATCTCGATGCGCGCCAGAGGGCGGAGATATTCGACGGACCGGTGCCGAGGATCGTGGAAACGGGCCTGATCAAGACCAACCGGCTACCCCTGCGCGCGCCCGATGCCGATCTCGCCGCGCGGATCGCGGCGGCCCGGCAAGTCGTCCTCATCGCCCATAACTACGGGCATGAAGAAGCCAATTACGACACGCGCGCCCGCGACCGGGCCTTCGCGACCTGGGCCCGGGTCTTCGATGCACGGCCCGATACGCTCTTCATCCTGCGCGGTCATCGCGGACGGCGCCATGCCGAGGTAGGCCCCGCGGTTGCCAAGCTCATCTCCGGGCGCGCGAACGTGCTCCTGTCGGACCGTCACGAGGGCGCCTTGCGCTTTTCGACGATCAACGACGTTCTGGCCTTCAGCGACCGGGTCCTCACCCATCCCTCCACGGTGGTGCTCGATGCGCTCGGGGCAGGCGTTCCGGTGGGGGTTCTGGACAATAACCGCGCCGAGCTTGAACCGCTTGCCCAGATCACCGATGGGGCCGCCTTCGAGGCCTTTCTCGACGCAGAGGATCCGCTGGGGCCGGCCGCGCCGCTCCTTGCCGCCTACGGCGATATCGAGCGCAATCTCGACCGTGCCGCCGAAGCGCTCGAGACGTGGATCGCGCAAGGCTGACTCCGCGCGCGAGGCCCGCGCGCAAGGGTTGACAGGACGCCCGATCGCATCGATAAGCCCGCATTCCCGTCCGGCATGTGGCCGGCGGGTGCTTGCAATGTCGCCCGCATGGGCGCGCTGTCCCAGGCCGGTCGGGCATCACGCCGCCACAATCCGCGCATCGCGCATGCCGGAGCCGAAGGACGCGGTGAAAAAGGAAGACGCATATGTTCGCGGTCCTCAAGACCGGTGGAAAGCAGTATCGGGTGCAGAGCGGAGATGTTCTGCGTGTCGAGAAACTCGCTGCCGAAGCCGGTGAAAAAGTTCAGTTCAACGACATTCTCATGATCGGCGGTACCGTCGGCGTTCCCCTCGTCGAGGGCGCCGGTGTCCAGGCCGAGGTGATCGAGCAGATCAAGGGCGAGAAGGTCATCCATTTCGTCAAGCGTCGCCGTAAGCACGGCTCGCAGCGCACCAAGGGCCACCGCCAGCAGCTGACGCTTCTGCGCGTGACCGACCTGCTCGAGAGCGGTGCTGGCGACAGCGGCGTGAAGGCAGCGGTCGGCACCGGCGGCACAGGGCGCAGCGGTGCCCGTGGCGGGCGCTATGCGATGAACGCCACGCAGCAGGCCGAGATGAAGCAGCGCGTCGCCACCGGCGGTGCCGGCGAGAAGGCGGCCGAAGCCGATGACATGAAGAAGCTCAAGGGTGTCGGCCCGAAAATGGCCGAGACGATGATCGCGCAAGGCGTGACGACCTTTGCGCAGATCGCGGGCTGGTCCGATGCAGATGTCGCCGAGTGGGACGAGAAGCTCGGCACCAAAGGTAAGATCGAGAAGGACGATTGGGTCGCTCAGGCCAAATCGCTCTCTGGCGAGTAAGGAGTAAGACCAAATGGCACATAAAAAAGCAGGCGGTTCCTCCCGCAACGGCCGCGACTCCGCGGGCCGGCGCCTCGGCGTCAAGAAGTTCGGCGGCGAAGCCGTTATCCCGGGCAACATCATCGTGCGTCAGCGCGGCACCAAGTGGTGGCCGGGCGAGGGCGTCGGTCTTGGCCGCGACCATACCATCTTCGCGACCGCCGAGGGCAACGTGACCTTCCGCAAGGGCCTTAAAGGCCGGACCTTCATCTCGGTCGTGGCGCAGGCGGAAGCGGCGGAGTAATCCACGCGATCCTCGGATCGGGCGGTTGCGCCGCGCGCGGCAACGCCCATCTGGGCAAGATCCGGGGGATCGGGGTGTACCCGATCCCCCTTTATTGATTTTGGCGTGCGGTCGGAATGACCTAAGCTCAGATTTCCGGTGGCACGGACGCGGTTCGGCCCCCGACAGGTGGATCCCTTGCCGCCAGAGTGGCAAGGTGCGCGCCAAGAGCTTTGTCCTGTTTTGGGAAACGGGGCGAAGATCGGCCGGGTGAGGGAGCGCCCCGGCAACGTGATCGAGGAGGAAAGCGACATGAACATCACCGTGCTGGACACCCAGCCCACCATCAGGTCCGGACGCTTTACCCTGCGTCCGCCGCGTATCTCGGATGCCGGCCTGATGCGGATGTATACCAGCGACGAGCGCGTGGCGCGGGCCACCGCCTCGATCCCCCATCCACTGCCGCCCGGTGCGACGGAGGCCTTCATCGAGCGGGCAATGACGCCCGGTCATACGGAGGATTGCTGGGTCATCGACGGCAGCGCCACCGAGATGGGCGAGGTCGTCGGCGTGATTTCCCTCAAGCGGATGGACCGCCTGCAATCGGAGATTGGCTACTGGGTCGCGCCGTCGAGCTGGAACACCGGGGTGGCCTCCGAGACGGTCAAGGCGCTGATCTCGGCCAATCCACAAGGGTGCTGCACCATCTTCGCCTCGGTCTTCCAGGACAATCCGGCCTCGGCGCGGGTCCTGACCAATGCGGGGTTCAACTATATCGGCGATGCGGAGACCTATTCCGTCTCCCGCGGCGCGACGGTGCCGACATGGACCTATTCTCTCAAGCTCGACTGAAGTTGAAGCTGACGCGGCCCGGCGGGGCGCCGGTCCTGACCAGCGCCCGGCTGCGGCTGCGTCCCGTCCACGAGGGCGACCTGCCGCATATCCTGCCGGGCCTTGGCAATTACGACGTGGCACGCTGGCTCGGCGAGGTGAGCTATCCCTATACCGAGGAAGCCGCGCGCCAGTTCATCGCGCAAGCCGCCTCGGCGCCCGGCCGCGTCTGGACGATCGAGCACGAGGGCGCGGCGATCGGCGGTATCGCGTTGCAGCCGGAGCTGGGCTACTGGATCGCGAGGCATGCCTGGGGACAGGGGTTCGCCACCGAGGCGGTGGAAGCGGTGATCGACGCGCATTTCTCCCGTCCCGCGGCTGGCACGCTGCACGCCGCGCTCTACCAGAGCAATGCGCGTTCGGCGGCGGTGCTGCGCAAGGCGGGCTTTCGTGCGGATGGCGGCGGCCTTGTCGCGGCCGCCCCGCTCGGCCAGCAGGTTCCCGCACAGCGCCTCACTCTCGAGCGGGGCACCTGGCGCGCCCTGCGCCGCTACAGGCTGGAGACGCCGCGCCTGCGCCTGCGCGAGCTGCGGCCCGGCGATTGGCGCGCGGTGCAGCGGATCGGCTCCGATCCCCGCGTGGCCCCGATGACGATGTCCACGGCGATGCCTTGGCTGCGCGCGGATGTGGAGCGCTGGATCGCTCTGTCGCGCTATCGTGGCCGGCCCGGCTTCCGGGCCGCGATCGTGCTTCCGGGCGGGCGCCTCGGGGGCGTGGCCGGCCTTGGCGGCGCGCCGCTGTCCTGCGCCTTCTTCATCGATCCCGCGCTTTGGGGACGCGGCTACGCGACCGAGGCGCTCTCGGCTTTCCTCGCCGATTGTGCCCGCCGCTTCGGCATCGACCGGGTGGAGGCGGATCACTATGCCGACAATCCCGCTTCGGGCGCCGTGCTGCGCAAGCTGGGCTTCCGGCAGATCGGCACGGGGACGGGTCATTCGCCCGCGCGGCTTGAGCCGGCACCCATACTGCTCTATCGCCTGAGCCCGATGAGTCAGAGAGGCAGCACATGAAATTCCTCGATCTCGCCAAGGTCAATGTTCGTTCCGGATCGGGCGGCAGCGGTTGCGCGTCGTTCCGCCGGGAGAAATATATCGAATATGGCGGTCCGGACGGCGGTGATGGCGGCAATGGCGGCGATGTGGTGATCGAGGCAGTGGACGGTCTCAATACCCTTATCGACTTCCGCTACCAGCAACATTTCTTCGCCAAGAACGGCCAGCCCGGCATGGGCAAGCAACGCACGGGCCGCGACGGTGACGACATCGTCCTGAAAGTGCCGGTCGGCACGGAAGTACTCGACGAGGACGAGGAGACGGTCTTGGCCGATCTTGCCGAGCTGGGCCAGCGCCTGGTGATCGCCAAGGGCGGCAATGGCGGATGGGGGAACCTGCATTTCAAGAGCTCGACCAACCAGGCGCCCCGTCGTTCGAATGGCGGGCAGCCCGGTGTCGAGCGCGTGCTGTGGCTTCGGCTCAAGCTCATCGCGGATGCAGGATTGCTGGGATTGCCGAATGCCGGCAAGTCGACCTTCCTCGCGGCGACCTCGAATGCCCGTCCCAAGATCGCCGATTATCCCTTCACCACGCTGCATCCCAACCTCGGGGTGGTCGGGGTCGACAAGGCCGAATTCGTCGTGGCCGACATCCCCGGGCTGATCGCCGGCGCTCATGAGGGGCGGGGGATCGGCGACAAGTTCCTCGGCCATGTCGAACGCTGCGCCGTGCTGCTGCATCTCGTGGACGGCACCTCCGAGGACGTGGCGGGTGATTACGAGACGATCATCGAGGAGCTCGAGGCCTATGGCGTCGTTCTTGCCGAGAAGCCGCGCGTGACCGCCCTCAACAAGATCGACGCGCTCGACGACGAGGAACGCGCCGAGGCCCGCGCCGCGCTCGAGGCGGTGGCCGGACCGGTGATGATGATGTCCGGCGTCAGCCGCGAGGGCCTGACGGAAGTCCTGCGCGCCGTGCGGGCCGAGATCACCGATGACCGGGTGCGCCAGAAGATCGCGGAGGCCGGCGGCGAGGATGCGGAGGACGCGCCTTGGACGCCCTGAACGGCGCGCGGCGCCTGGTCGTCAAGATCGGCTCCGCGCTTCTCGTTGACCGCGAGAGCGGCGATCTTCGCGCAGGCTGGCTCGCGGCCTTGGCGCAGGATGTCGCGCGCATCAAGGCGCGCGGCACGGATGTGGTGCTCGTCTCCTCGGGCTCGATCGCGCTGGGGCGCGGCGTGCTCGGCCTCGAGCAGGGCTCCTTGCCGCTGGAACAGGCGCAGGCCGCCGCTGCCGTGGGGCAGATCCGTCTTGCGCGCGCCTATGAGGAGATGCTGGCACCCCATGGCCTGATCGCGGCGCAGGTGCTCGTCACGCTCGAGGACAGCGAGGACCGGCGCCGCTATCTCAACACTCGCGCCACCCTCGCGCAGCTGCTCGGCCTCGGCGCCATTCCGATCGTCAACGAGAACGACACCGTGGCCACCGACGAGATCCGCTACGGCGACAATGACCGCCTCGCCGCGCAGATCGCCGTGACCGTCGGTGCCGATTGCCTCGTGCTGCTCTCCGATGTCGACGGGTTCTACAGCGCCAACCCGCAGATCGACCCGCAGGCGCGCCGCTACGATGTCATCGACCGGATCACCCCGGAGATCGAGGCGATGGCCGGTGATGCCGGATCGGGCCTGTCTAAGGGCGGAATGAAAACCAAGCTGATGGCCGCGCGGACCGCGACGGGCGCGGGATGCGCCATGGCGATCACCCAAGGCGCGCCCGAGCATGCCCTGTCGCTCCTCGAGGCCGGGGCGCCCTGCACCTGGTTCACCGCCGAGACGGATCCGCAAACGGCGCGCAAGGCCTGGATCGCCGCGATGAAGCCGCGCGGCACGATCAGCATCGACGCAGGCGCCGAGGCGGCGCTCTCGGCCGGGCGCTCGCTGCTGCCCGCCGGGGTCCGGGCCGTCTCCGGCCGCTTCGGCCGCGGGGATCCGGTCAGCGTGGCGGGGCCGCAGGGCGGCGTGATCGCGATCGGCCTGACGCGCTATACCTCACAGGAAGCCGAGGCGATCCGGGGGCGCCACTCCTCGGAGATCGAGCCCACATTGGGGTATCCGGGACGGGCCGCCCTGATCCACCGCGATGACCTCGCGATCTGAACAGGCCCGGGACAACAGCGCCGCGATGCGCATGAGACGAGAGTGATCCGATGACCGCAGAAACCGATATCCACCAGATGATGCAGAAGATCGGGCGCGATGCGCGCAGTGCCGCACAAGCCCTGTCCTGCGCGAGTGCGGAGCGGCGCAGCCATGCGCTCGAGGTGGCGGCGCGAACCTTGTGGGAGCGCCGCGCGGAGATCGTGGAGGCCAACGAGCGCGACATGGCGCTCGCCCGTGAAAAGGGGCTTGCCGCGGCGATGCTCGACCGGCTGATGCTCGACGAGACGCGCATTGCCGCGATGCGCGACGGGGTTCTCGCGATCGCGCGGCAAGCGGATCCGGTGGGGCAGGTGATGGCCGAATGGGATCGCCCCTCGGGCATCCATATTCGCCGCGTACGCACGCCCTTGGGTGTAATCGGGGTGATCTATGAGAGCCGCCCGAACGTGACCGCCGATGCCGGGGCGTTGTGCCTTCGGGCGGGCAATGCCGTCATCCTGCGCGGCGGCTCCGAGAGTTTCGAGAGTTCCGGCGTCATCGCCGACTGCCTTGCCGCTGGCCTTGCCGCGGCCGATCTGCCGCAGGCATCGATCCAGAGGGTGCCGACCCGCGAGCGCGCCGCCGTGGGCGAGATGCTGTCGATGACCGGCATGATCGACGTGATCGTGCCGCGCGGCGGCAAGAGCCTCGTCGCGCTGGTCGAGCGCGAGGCGCGCGTTCCCGTCTTTGCCCACCTCGAGGGGATCGTTCATGTCTATCTCGACAGGGAAGCCGATCCCGAGAAGGCGCTGCGCGTGGTGCTCAACGCCAAGACGCGGCGGACGGGTATCTGCGGGGCGGCCGAATGCCTGCTCATCCACGAGGATATCGTCGACACGGTGGGGCAGGGCGTGATGCGCGCGCTGCTCGATGCCGGCGTCGAACTGCGCGTCGACGAATCGCTCCGCAAGATCGAAGGCACGCAGCCGGCGCAGGAGGATGACTGGGGCCGCGAATATCTCGATGCCAAGATGGCGGTGCGCAGCGTGTCCGGCCTCGACGCGGCGATCGCGCATGTCCGGCGCTACGGATCGCAGCATACTGACTGCATCATCACCGAGGACCAGGCGGCGGCCGACCGTTTCGGCGCCGAGCTCGACAGCGCGATCGTGATGCACAATGCCTCGACGCAATTCGCAGACGGGGCGGAGTTCGGCATGGGCGCCGAGATCGGGATCGCCACCGGCAAGATGCATGCCCGCGGGCCGGTGGGGGCCGAGCAGTTGACCAGCTTCAAATATCTCGTCTCCGGCGACGGGGCGATCCGCAGCTAGGCGCGGCGTCTAGATGCTGAACTCGAGGCGCAGCTGACGCCGGTGCAGGGTGATCGGTCTGCCGAGGGCGCGCGCGGCTTCGCGCGCGAGGGGGAAATGCACCTCTGCCGCGGCGACCTCCGCCGGGGGCGGGGAAACCTTGAGTTGCTCCCAGAGCGCGTCGATCTCGCGCATCCTGGCGCCCGCGGCGACGATGCGCCAGCCGCCGCCGCGCGGGGCGACATCGACGGTCCCACCCCAAGGCAGGGCCGTCTCGCAGCATTGCAGAATAAGGAAGATGAGCCGCGCCTCGTCGCGCGCGATGTCGTCCTCGGCATGGAGGGTGATCGCAAGCTTTCGGGGCCGGCCGACGGCATCGAGGATTGACTTGATCTCGTTGCAGCCCAGCTGCTGTCCGGGGGAGGCGGCCCCGTAGGCGATGCGGAAATACCTGATGCGCCCATTGGCACTTTCGACACTCTCGCTGATCATGGCCAGTTCGGGCGTGCCCTCGAGCCCGGTCATGCTGAGCAATTCGACGCCATTGCCGATCGCCCCGAGAGGGCTGGTCAGGTCGTGGCAGATGCGCGATCCCAGGAGCGCGGTCAGATCCTGGCTCACGCGGCACCTCCAAGATGAAGGGTTCCACCCATGAACGACATGACAGCGCTGCTCGAGCCGGGGATGATCGTCAGCCACCCGCAGCGCCCCGATTGGGGCCCCGGCCAGGTCCAGTCCAACATAGGGGGGACGGTCACGGTGATGTTCCGCGAGGAGGGGAAGGTTGTGATAGACGGATCACGGGTCAATCTGGTCATCATTAACGAATCCTGAACCCAAGGCGAGCTGCCTTCCACCCCTAGCATGATCTTGGTTAATTTTCTGTTTATACTTGGCCCGGTTCCGCCGTTTCCCAGCTGCGTTGTTGCCAAGAGCGGCGCTGCGCCCTAATCACGGGGCCGGCGCCGTCCTCCCGCGCCGCTGACCCGTGGAAGCCCATGTCCAGGATCGAACCTCGTTTCTCGCTTCGCCTCGCCAGTTGCGAGGATGACCTTCTACGCGCGCAGCGCCTGCGCTACGAGGTTTTCGTGGCGGAACTTGGCGGCGACGGGCCGATGGTGGACCATTCCCAGCGCCGTGAGACGGACGCCTTCGATCCCTTCTACGATCACCTGCTGCTCTGCGACGACGCGCGGCCCGAGGAGGAGCGCGTCATCGGCGCCTACAGGTTGCTCAGATCGGACAGCGCGGCCGCGGTCGGCGGCTTCTACGGCGCGGCCGAATACGACCTCGCGCCCCTCATGCGCAGCGGCCGCAAGCTGCTCGAGCTGGGCCGCTCCTGCCTGCATCCCGATTACCGCGGCGGCAGCGCGATGCATCACCTGTGGAGCGGGCTTGCCGATTACGTGCGGCGCCACGAGATCGAGGTTCTCTTCGGCGTGGCCTCCTTCCATGGCACCCGGATCGCCGCGCTCGCCCAGCCGCTCTCCTTCCTCCATCACCGCTACCTGGCACCAGAGGAGATCCGTCCCGTCTCGCGCAGATTCGAGCCGATGGACCTCGTCGCCGATGACGCCATCGACAGGCTCGCCGCGATCAGGGGCATACCCTCGCTCATCAAGGCCTATCTGCGCCTTGGCGGACATGTGGGCCACGGCGCCTATCTCGATACGGCCTTCAACACGACCGATGTCTGCCTGGTGCTCGACACGGCGCGCATGAACCCCAAGCTCGCGACCCTCTATGGCCGGGGGGTGGTTTGAGCTTTACCTGGTACTCGGAGGAGATGCCGGACGAGCCGGCGATCGGGATCGCGGGCCATGCGCGGGCGGTGCGGCGCGGCCTGCCGCTCGCGCTGCTGGTCACGGCGGCGCTGTCCGCGCTTCTGGCGGCGCGCCTTGCCGAACGTGTCGCCCTGCGCGGCGCGCGCCGCCTGACACCGCGCATCGCGAAATGGTCGTGCCGGGGCGCGCTGTGGCTTCTGGGCATCGGCCATGGCCGTGAGGGGCGCCCGGCCGGTCCGCCGGCCGCGCTCGTCGCAAATCACAGCTCGTGGCTCGACATATTCGCGATCAACGCCGCCGATCCGGTCTTCTTCGTCTCCAAGGCCGAAGTGGCGTCCTGGCCGGGGATCGGGCCGCTCGCCCGCGCGGCCGGAACCCTCTTCATCCAGCGCGACAGGCGCCAGTCGCAAAAACAGCGCGACGCCATGATCGAACGGATGCGCCGGGGCGATCGTTTGCTCTTCTTCCCGGAGGGAACATCGACGGATGGGCGGCGCGTGCTGCCCTTTCGCACGACGCTCTTCTCGGCCTTCTTCGCACCGGAACTGCCGGACGGCTTCAAGGTGCAGCCCGTGACCGTGCGGTTCACCGCGCCGCCCGGCGCCGACCCGCGGTTCTACGCCTGGTGGGGCAGCATGGGGTTTGGCCAGCATCTTCTGAAGGTGCTCGCCGCTCCCGGGCAGGGGCGCGTCGACGTGATCTATCACGAACCGCATGCGCCCGCCGATTTCGCCGATCGCAAGGCGCTGGCCGCCGGGGCCGAGGGGATCGTGCGCAGCGGCCTCGACGCCGAGCCTAGCTGATCGGCGCACAAAGCGCGCGCAGCGCCTCGAGCGGGGCATCGCGGTTCCAGATCTCGTCGCCGATGCCGAAGAAATCGGTGAAGGGCGCGAGCCGCTCGATCGTGGCAAGGTCCAGCGCGCCTTCGGCAACCACCGGCACCTCGATCATCTCCGACCACCATTCGAAAAGTTCGGCCTCGGCCTGCGCGCCGGTGCCAAGCCCGCTCGTCCCCGCAGGACCGAAGCAGACGTAATCGGCCCCCGCCTCGCCGGCATTCATCCCGTCATGGCGGGACGTGCCGCAATGGGTTCCGAGGATCGCATCCGCCCCCAGCTCCTCGCGCAGCTTGCGCAGGTTGTGCTTGCCGCCCGAGACATGCACCCCGTCGAGGCCGAGCCGCTCGGCGAGCTGCACATGCTCGGCCATCACGAGCGCCACGTCGCGCGCATGGGCCACCTCGCGCAGCGCATCGCCCGCCCGCGCCATCGCATCCTCGTCCGATCCCGCCAGCGCGAGCCTGACGCAGGCGACGGGCACGCTGTCGAGGATGGCGGCGAGCTGATCGGGGAAGCTCTCGAGCGACAGGGTCGGAGGGGTGATGAGATAGAGTTGCGGTTGTGCGGTCTCGGCCATGATCGTGCTCCTGTCATGCGTGCGGGCGCTATATCGCAGCGCGCCTGGCTTGACCATCACGATGCGGTCCGGCGGCCCTCCCTTGCCCCGACCGCGGGCGCGGGGCTCGGGCGGCCATTGCGCGGCTCAGAGGGGCGCGCATCCGCTGCGGTGCTTGCCCTTCGGGGCGCCGCCGCCTATCACCGCCGCCGACCCACGGCCTGTCACCTGGCCGCGCCGCTGCCCGGAGCCCCCGTTCATGACACAGCCCGCCTTCGTCCTCGTCCGCCCGCAGATGGGCGAGAATATCGGGGCCGCCGCCCGCGCCATGTGGAATTTCGGTCTGAACGAGATGCGGGTGATCGCGCCGCGCGACGGATGGCCGAACCCGCGTGCCGCCGCCCTGGCCAGCGGCGCGGGCCGGCTTCTGGACAGTGCCACCCTGCATGGCGACGTGGCGGATGCGGTGCAGGACGCCCATTACGTCTTTGCCACGACCGCACGGCCGCGCGGCATGATCAAGCCGGTCTTCACCCCGGAGGCCGCGATGCGCAAGGCGCGCGCGCTGACGGGGGAGGGACGCAAGGTGGCGGTTCTTTTCGGGCCCGAGCGCGCAGGGCTCGAGAATGACGACATCACGCGGGCCAATGGCATCATCACCGTCCCGGTGAACCCCGAATTTCCCTCGCTCAACCTTGCGCAATGTGTCCTGCTGATGGGGTATGAGTGGCAGCGCGAGGTGACGGAGCGCGCCGGCGAGACGCTGGAGATGGCCGGGACGGAGCCTGCGACGGTGCTCGACGTCGAGACCCTGGCCGAGCATTACGAGCGGCGCCTCGAGCAGGCCGGTTTCTTCTTTCCCGAGGAGAAGGCACCGCATATGCGGCGCGTGCTGCGCAACCTGTGGTCGCGGATGCCCCTGATGCGCGCCGATGTGCAGCTTCTGCACGGGGTGCTGCGTCAATTGGTTCGGGGCCGCGGCGGGCCCGAGTGACTTGAAGGCGGCGAGGGCCATGTCTACTGTCCAAGCGCCAGCCGGGAAAGGACCGTCATGAGCACCAAGCGTTCGATCTTCGAGGATGTGGGCCGGGAGAACGGCAGGGCCGCACCGGCACCCGTGGGCGCGATCGCCGCCAAGTCGCGCGGCGCGCGGCGGGGTATCCGCATCTGGCTCTGGGTGCTCTTCGCCATGGTCGTCGTGATGATCGCCGTGGGCGGATTGACGCGCCTGACCGATAGCGGGCTGTCGATCACCGAGTGGAAACCGGTGACGGGCGTCCTGCCACCGCTTTCGGTGGCGGATTGGCAGACGGCCTTCGACAAGTATCGCGAGATCCCCGAATACCAGCTGCAGAACAAGGGAATGAGTCTGTCGCAATTCCAGTTCATCTATTGGTGGGAATGGGGTCACAGGCAGCTCGGCCGGGTGATCGGCCTTGTCTGGGCGATCGGTTTCGCCGGTTTCGCACTGGCGCGCCGCATCCCCGCGGGCTGGACCGGCAGGCTGCTTCTGCTCGGCGGGCTCGGCGGCCTGCAAGGCGCGATCGGATGGTGGATGGTGTCTTCCGGGCTCGAGGGCGAGCGGCTCGATGTGGCCTCCTACCGTCTTGCGACCCATCTGGGCCTGGCCTTCGTGATCCTGGGGCTGATCGCCTGGTATGCGCTGTCGCTGTCGCGGCCCGAGGCGGGCCTGATGCAGGCGCGGCGCTGGCGCGAGCACCGGCTGCGGCAGCTCGGCATCGGCCTCGCGGCGCTGACCTTCGTGCAGATCCTGCTGGGCGCGCTCGTGGCCGGCATCGACGCGGGGCGCAACTATGTCGACTGGCCCTTGATGGGCGGCGGTTTCTGGCCGCCCTTTCCCTTCGAGATGACGCCCCTGTGGCGCAACTTCTTCGAGAATGACGCCCTCGTGCAGTTCATGCACCGGATGAGCGGTTATCTCCTGCTGATTGCCGGGGTCGGTATCTGGTGGCGCGCGCGCCGCTCGGCCAATGCCGCGACGCGCGGTGCCTTCGCCGCGATGCTGGCGATGATGCTGTTGCAGATGGTGATCGGCATCGCGACGGTTCTGCATGGCGCGCCCTGGCATATCGCGATCCTGCATCAGCTGGGCGCGGTCGTGCTCTGGGTGCTGGTCCTGCGGGCCGTGCACCGGGCATCCTACCCCTTGGCGCAATCCGTGCGCGGTACGGCGGGAGCAGTCCGATGAACCGATCGCGCACCGCGGCGACACCTGCGCCGGGTAGTGACGGCGCTGCGGCCTTCGCGGCCCTGATGGCCCATCAGCGGAGCAGTGAGGCGCTCGGGCAGATCGCCGGACGCCTCGGCTGGGACCAGGAGACGGTGATGCCGCGCGGCGCGTCCGAGCAGCGCTCGGTGGAAACGGCGGCGCTGGAGGAGGTGCTCCACGCCCGGCGCAGTGATCCGCGTGTCGGTGAATGGCTCGCGCGGGCGGAAGCGCCCGATGCGGCCGGCGCGGCCAACCTGCGCGAGATCGCGCGCCAGCACGAGCGGGCCGCCCGAGTTCCCGCAGCGCTTGCCTCCGAACTGGCCCGGGTCATCAGCCTTGCGCAGGGCAAATGGGCCGCCGCCCGTGCTGCCGAGGATACGGGCGCCTTCCTGCCGGTCCTGTCCGAGGTCGTCGCGCTGCGACGCGAGGAGGCCGCCGCGATCGCGCGGGGGGGCGATCTCTACGACACCCTGCTTCAGGATTACGAGCCGGGCACGAGCGCGGCGGCGATCGAGACGCTTTTCGCCGAACTGCGTCCGGGCTTGCGCGCGCTGCGCGACCGCGCGCTCGGTGCCGGCAAGGCGCCGCCCGTCCTGAAGGGCCGTTTCGCGCCCGAGCAGCAGCGCGCCCTGGCGCAATTGATCGCCGAGCGGTTCGGCTATGACATGGCGCGCGGCCGGATCGATATCGCCGTGCATCCCTTCTCGTCGGGCTCGGGCGACGATGTGCGGATCACCACCCGCGTCGATCCGCAGGACCCGTTCAACTGCATCTATTCGACGGTGCACGAAGTGGGGCACGCGGCCTACGAGCAGAATGTGAGCCCCGCCTACGCGCTCAGCGCGATCGGCCACGGGGCCTCGATGGGCGTGCATGAGAGCCAGAGCCGCCTTTACGAGAACCAGCTCGCCCGCTCGCGCCCTTTCACCGCCTGGCTCCACGCCGAGATGAGCCGCCGGTTCGGTGATCTGGGGATGGACGAGGCGGAATTCTACGGCGCGGTCAACCGGCTGCAACGCGGCTTCATCCGCACCGAGGCTGACGAGGTGCAATACAACTTGCATGTCATGCTCCGCTTCGAGCTGGAGCGATCGCTGATCGACGGCAGCCTCGCGGTGGGTGATCTGGAAGAGGCCTGGTGCGTGCGGTTCCACGAGGATTTCGGTCATGCCGTGGACCGTCCCTCGAACGGTATGCTGCAGGATGTCCACTGGTCCGTGGGGCTCTTCGGCTATTTCCCGACATACACGCTCGGCAACGTCTATGCGGGCTGCCTGAACGCCGCGCTCAGGCGCGACTTGCCGGAACTCGACACGGCCCTCGCGCAGGGCGATCCGTCCCCTGCGACGGCATGGCTGGGCGAGAAGGTGCAGCGGCACGGTGCCTTGCGCGGCCCGGCCGAGACGATCGCCCATGCGACCGGCAGCGCCCCCACGGCGGCGCCGCTGCTTTCCTATCTCGACGACAAGTTCTCGGGGATCTACGGGCTCTGATCGGCCCGCCTCGCCGCTTGCGGGGCGCGGCTTTTCCAAAGCTCGGGGCGGCGGCGCTGGCAGCAGGCGCGCCGCCCCCCGAGTCCGCCGCGGGGGAGCAGGACCCCCTATTCGCACGACGGGAAGGCGTGAACCCGCGGCGTCGGCTGCGGGCCTGCCAAAACGCGTCAGGCCGGTGCCGCGCCCTGTGCCTCGCCGCGCGTCCGGCTGGCCCGGAAGACGGCCTGGCAGACGGACCAGATGTTGATCAGCCAGCCCAGCAGGATCGCCCAGAGGACGATGCTGAGCATCATCATCATCAGGCCCTTGGCCCATTCGCGATTGTAAATCTGTCCCGATCCGCACAGCAGCAGGGAGAGGACCCCCGCCAGCAGGGGCGAGCGGCCATGCGCCTCGGCCTGCGTGCTGTCCTCCTGGGCGGCGAGTGGCGCGGGGGCGCCGGTGACGAAAGCGTCCGGTGCCAGCGCCTCTGGCATGAGCAGGAGCGGCTCGGCCGTCTTGCGCCCAGCATCCGAAGCCCCGGACCGTGCATCGGCCTTGCTGTCCTGCGCGGCGGGCAGCTCGCTTGCGACGGGGGCGTGCACGGGCGGGCGGCTCGCCGCCTCGATGGCCTCCTGCAGGGCAGCCTCGCGCGCTGCCTCCTTTGCCTTGCGGGCGGCGGCGGACTGCGCGGCGGCGTGCAGATCGACGGCCGAGGGGGACGCCTGCGCCTGGCCGCGGACCTTGGCGCCGCGCGGCGTGCGCACGCCCTTGATCGGCGATCGGCTTTGCGCGGTGCGGCGGAACTGCGTGACCTCGGCGCTGCCGCGCTCGCTGCGCAGAACGGTCGGGATCAGGGGCTCGGCTGCGGTCTCGCGCTTCTTGCGGATCACCTTCCGGCTCTCGATCTGGCCGGTCACGTAGGGGCCCGGACCGGTGGCGCGGGGCTTGGCCCGCTCGGCACCGCACTGGCTGGGAACAAGGATCGAGGAATGGGCTTGCCTGCGCGGCGCACCGTGTTCACGAGCGGCAGAGATGGCGAGTTCGAGGCGTTCTGTACGATAGGTCATGGCAAAATCCACATGCTTTCAATGCCGATCAGTCTAGACAGGATAAGCGCGTGAAAACACTGCGTCGAAACAGTGAGGGCGTTTTGCAAAGATTTCTTCGCCAGCCCGGCATAATGGTGTTGGCTGCGCAACAAATCGGGCTACTTGGCAGCGTTTCGCCAATCGCCCCCGCAGGGGCGGCAACGTTCCGCCGTTGTTCAAATTACAGCATTTCGCGATTAAATGGCCCCCGGACGAATTTCGTCAGTCGAGCGGGCGAATCCGCAACCGGGTGATCCGGTTGTCCTTGCGCTGCGCAACCTCGAATCGAAACCCATGGAAGGTGAAGACCTGTCCTTGCGTGGGGATGGTCTGCGCCTCGTGGATGACCAGGCCGGCCACGGTGTTCGCCTCGTCATCCGGCAGGCTCCAGTCGGTCTGCCGGTTGATGTCGCGGATCGTCATCCCGCCATCGACGATGTAATCGCCGTTCTCGGCACGGCGCAGCGGATGCTCGGCGTCGAGGTCGAACTCGTCGGTGATCTCGCCGACGATCTCCTCGAGGATGTCCTCGAGCGTGATGAGCCCCTGCAGGGCGCCATATTCGTCCACCACGAGCGCGAAATGCGTGTGCCGATGCAGGAACTGGCGCATCTGCTCGTCGAGCGTCGTCGTCTCGGGCACGAAGTAGGGTTTCATCGCGACACCCAGAATGTCGAAATCGTCAAAGCCCTTGTTGCCCTCGTCGGCGTCGCGCTGGCGGGCATACATCGCCCGCAGCAGATCCTTGGCATGGATCACCCCGATGATGTTCTCCATCGTCGCCCTGTAGACGGGCAGGCGGGTATGGGAGGATTTGAGGCACTGCTCCAGAACCTCGACGGGGGGCAGTTCGGCGTCGATCATCTCGATCTTGGAGCGATGCAGCATGATTTCCTCGACCGTGCGTTCGCCCAGATCGAGCGCGCCGAGGATCCGGTCGCGATCTTCCTTTTCAACCACCCCTTCGGAATGTCCGAGGTTGAGCGCGCCCTCGATCTCCTCGCGCACGGCAAGGATATGCGTGTCGGGATCGGTCCGCACGCCGAAGAGGCGCAGCACGCCGCGCACCAGCATCCGGACGAAGCCGACGATCGGCGCGGTGACGCGGATCAGCAGCGCGATCATGCCGCTGACCCCGGAGGCAGCCCGCTCGGCATTGGTGATGGCATAGGTCTTGGGCAGCACCTCGGCGAAGATCAGCACCAGGAGGGTCATGATCAGCGTCGCGAGCGCCACGCCCGAATCCCCGAAGACGCGCGTGAAGAGTGCCGTCGCCAGCGATGTGGCAAGAATGTTCACGAGGTTGTTGCCGAGCAGGACGGAGCCGATCAGCCGCTCGTTGTCCTCGGTGATCTTGAGCGCTCGGGCCGCGCCGGTGGAGCCCTTGTCGGCCTGGGCCCGCAGCTTGCCGCGCGAGGCGGCGGTCAGTGCCGTCTCCGAGCCCGAGAAGAAGGCCGACAGCACCAGCAGGCCGAGGATCGAGGCGCTGATGAGCCAGAAGGCACTGTCGAAGACGGGGGTCGCGGTTTCCATGTGGCCTGCCTTGTGGTTTGCGTGTCATGTTATGGGGCGCCGATGGTCCGGGATCAAGCGGGCGCGGGCGAGGAGAGGGGCGGCAACATGCACGATCTGGGCGAGCTGACGGGTGATGTGCTGGTCTTCGGGGGCGCTTATTCGAACCTGCAGGCGGCGCAGGCGCTGATCGGCGCGGCGCAGGAGGCGGGGATCGGGCCGGAGCGGGTGATCTGCACCGGGGATCTTGTCGCCTATGGCGCCGATCCCGCGCGCTGCGCAGCCTTGCTGCTCGATTGGGGATGCACCTCGATCGCGGGCAATTGCGAGCTGCAACTGGCCGCGGGAGCCTCCGATTGCGGCTGCGGTTTCACCGAAGGATCGGCATGCGATCTGGCATCGCGCGGCTGGTTCGCCCATGCCGATGCCCGGATCGACCCGCCCTTGCGCCGGCGGCTCGGTGCCTTGCCCCGGATGATCACCTTCACCCATCGCGGGCTGCGCCACGCGGTGATCCATGGCGGCGTGCGCGATGTGGCGCGTTTCGTGTGGCCTTGCGATCCCGATGCGGTCTTCGCCGAGGAGATCGAGGCGATCGAGGATGCGGCCGGCCCCGTCGATGTCGTCCTCGCGGGTCATTGCGGCATTCCCTTCCAGCGTGATCTCGGCCGCGTCTCCTGGGTGAATGCCGGTGTCATCGGGATGCCGCCCCATGACGGGCGCCCGATGACGCGTTACGCGCGGCTTACGGAGCAGGGGCCGCGGATCGAGCGGCTATGCTACGATCACCGCGCGGCACGCGCCGCGATGGAGAATGCCGGTCTGGTGCAGGGCTATCACGCGGCACTCGAGAGCGGGCTCTGGCCGAGCGAGGACGTGCTGCCGCCACAGATGCGGCGGGCGGGCTGTCATGCGGGTTACTCGCCTTTGCGCGCCAAGGGGTGATGCTCGAGCACGAGGGCATTGAGCCGTGCATCGAGGACATGGGTGTAGATCTCGGTGGTCGAGAGGTCAGCGTGACCCAGCATCGTCTGAATGGCCCTGAGATCGGCGCCACCGGCGAGCAGGTGCGTCGCGAAGGCATGGCGCAGCGTATGCGGCGTCACCTTGCCCGGCGAGACGCCGCCGGCCACCGCGAATTCCTTGACCATGACATAGAAGCGATGCCGCGTGAGATGTCCCGCCGCGCCATGTGAGGGAAAGAGAAAACGCGGGGCGACCGTACCCGCCGGCGCCGCGTCGTTTCTTGCATCGAGGACCGCCAGCCAGTCGGCGAGTGCGCGCCTTGCCGGAGCGGAGAGGGGGATCAGACGCTCACGCCCGCCCTTGCCGCGCACCAAAAGCATCTGTGGATCACCCCGCGCGGCCGACAGGGGCAGCGAGACCAGCTCGCTCACCCGCATGCCCGTCGCGTAGAGAAGCTCCATCAGGCAGGTGTTGCGCAGCCGGTCGGCCTCGGCGCGGGCGGTGCCGCGCGCGGCGGTCAGCAGACGATCGACCTCGTCGTGATCGAGCGTCCCGGGCAGCCGCCTGTCGCGGCCGGGACCTTTCATCGTGATCGCGGGATTGCTCTCGCGCCAACCCTCCTCGAAGGCGAAGCGGTAGAGCTGCCGGATCGCCGACAGGCGCCTCGCCCGCGTCGCGCGCGACAGTCCCTGCGCATCGCAATCAACGAGATAAGCCTCGATGTCGCCCTGCGCCGCCCGGTCGAAATCGCTGCCGCGGCGCTCCAGCCAGTCGGCGAAACTGCGCAGATCGCGGGCATAGGCCAGGCGCGTGTTGCGCGCCGCGCCGAGCTCGGCCGCCTGCGCCTCGAGGAATGCCTCGATCCTGTGGCCCATGGTCATCCGCGACGCTCCAGAAGCAGAAGTTGGAGCCCCGTCTCGATAGCCACCGTCCGCAAACCCATCTGCAGCAGCAGCGCGATCCCGTCCCGCAGAGCTTCGTAATTGCCCGCCTCTCCCTCGTCGAGCAGATCGAGCGCCAGGAGAAGCGCCTCGCCCGAGCGTCCCTCGCGCAGAAGGCCGGCAAGACGCGGCGGCGGCGCCGCGGTTTCGAACCCCTCGGCGATGGCGCGCGCCTGGAGGCTCTGCGGCTCGGCGCTTTGCGGCACCCCGCGCGCCAGGGCGATGAGGAATGCATCCTGCCGGTCCTGCGGGATCGCCTGCCCGGCGATGCGTGTGCGTGCCCCCGAGAGCAGCCCGGCCTCCAGCGCGATGCGCGCCGCCGCGCCTTCCAAGGGAAGGCGGGCCAGCGCGGCGCCGTGCTGGCGCGCCAGCGGCAATTCCAGCCCGGCCGCCTGCATCGCCCGCCAGGCGGTGGGAAGGGCTTGCCCGACGGCATCCGCATCCGCCTCGCGCAAGGCCGCCTCGAGCTTCTGGACGGCGCCGACACGGTCCCACAGGCCCCCCGACGCGGCGGGGCTGCGCTCGCCGTAGATGTCCCACAGGCGTTCGGGCGAGATGGCCCCCGCCCGCGCCAGCCGCTCGGCGGCCTCGAGCCGGGCCTTCCATCCGATGATCGGCCGCAGATCGGCATGGGCATAGATCAGCGGCAGTCCCGCCGTGCGGTAGGGCTCGCCGATCGCTTCGAACATGGTGAATTCGAGTGGCGTGGGGTGGCGCGGCTTGGGCGGGGACGGCGGTGCATCCTCGTGCTCGATCTCGAGGAAGCGGTGCAGCAGGTCGAGCTCGGCGCCGGAGACGAGATCGAGCGCCTCGGCGCTTTCGAGTGTCAGCGCGGCCGTGTCCCATTCACCGCTGCGCGCGAGGCAGAAGACCCGCGCGGCATAACCGGCCCCGGCGCCTGGACGCTCGCGCATCCTCTGACAGGCGAGATCCTCGGTGCCGCTCAGCAAGGCGATGTCGAAGCGCCGCATTGAAAATTCGGGATCGTCGCGCTGCGCGGCATCGATCAGCGCCTGCGCGCCGGCAAGATCGCCAAGCATCAGGAGCGCGTCCACGCGGGCCAGGAACAGGCGGGTTCCCTCGCCATCCTCGCGCGGCGGATCGAGCTCGGCGAGGAGCATCTCGGTGAAGAGATCCCTCAGAGCGGGGAGGCTTTCGGAATGATCATGCGCGATCAGCCTGACCAGCACATCGCGCGAGGTCGCTCCCCAGAGCCCGGCATCAAGGCCGGCGCGCTGTGCGGGATAAAGGCCGATCCTGTCGAGCTCGGGCGCCCCGAGCCGGGTCACGGTCACCGGGCCGGGCAGGGCGGAGCCGCCGGCGGACCCTTCGGTCAACATGCCCGGGGCGGCATTGGCGGGCAATGCAGCGGCGAGCCCCGAGAGGATGCATGCAGCGTGCAGGGCAAGCGCCGCGGCGTGCCGGCGCGCCCCATGCCAGGCGAGGACGGGGCGCAGGGCGGCATTATGGTCCGGCATCCGGCGGCGCGGGGCAATGCCGCGAAACAGCTCAGCTCTCATCCAGGGTCACGGGCTGGACCACTTCGGAGCGATCGGGCTCCAGATCGCCAAGATAGGCATAGGCCACAAGCGCGAGGAACCCGACAATCGCAAGGAATAGCAATAGCTTGATTAGTCTGAACATGGGGGGTGCCTTCCTTGCGCGCCTGTCGGAATGGATGCGTCTGCGTCATCCTCGGCGCATTTATATATGGTCTTTCCGGCAAGATCACGCCATTCAGACAAGACGAACAAGAATTGAGCGAGACAATGCCGTTTGGCCAGTGAGTTGAACAAGTCGGTGGTGATGGTCGGCATGATGGGCGCCGGCAAAACCGCGGTGGGGACCGCGCTGGCCAAGCTGCTGGGCGTGCCCTTCATCGATTCGGATGCGGAGATCGAGCGCGCGGCGAATATGAGCATCGCGGAGATCTTCGCCCGCGATGGCGAGGCCTTCTTCAGGGATCGCGAATCGCAGGTCATCGCGCGTCTGATGGAAGGTCCGCCGGCGATCCTGTCGACGGGCGGCGGGGCGTTCATGAACCCGGCGAACCGCACGATGATCGGGGAGCGGGGCGTGTCGGTCTGGCTGAAGGCGGATCTCGCAACGCTCTGGAGCCGCGTGAGGCACAAGGACACGCGCCCGCTGCTGCGCACGCCGAACCCGCGCGCCACGCTCGCGGAGCTCTGCGCCAAGCGCGAGCCGGTCTATGCGCTTGCCGACATCATCGTCGAAAGCATGGCCGATCTGTCGGTCGAGGCGATGGCGCACAAGGTGCGCGACGCGATGGCCGGCCGGCCCGACCTGCTCGGATAGCAACACGGATGAAGCGCGGCCCGCCCTTGCAGGGATCCGGGCCGCGGGAAAGAGCGAAGGCATGAACGATACCGTCGAGGTCAGCCTCGGAACACGCAGCTACGAGGTGCGGATCGGGCCCGGCCTGATCGGCGAGGCCGGTGCGCAGATCGCGCCGCTACTGGCCCGCCGGAAGGTCGCCATCGTCACCGACGAGAATGTCGCCGCGCTGCATCTCGGCCCGCTCGAGGATGCCCTGGGGCGTGCGGGCATCGCGTCGGACGCGCTGGTCCTGCCCGCCGGGGAGGGCACGAAGTCCTGGCCGCAGTTCACCCGCACCACGGAATGGCTGCTTGCCTGCCGGATCGAGCGCCGCGACATGGTCATCGCCCTGGGGGGCGGGGTGATCGGCGATCTTGCCGGTTTCGCGGCGGCGGTGCTGCGCCGGGGTGTGCGCTTCGTGCAGATCCCGACATCGCTGCTGGCTCAGGTCGACAGCTCGGTCGGCGGCAAGACCGGCATCAACGCGCCGCAGGGCAAGAACCTCATCGGGGCCTTCCATCAGCCGAGCCTCGTCCTGGCCGATATCGACGCGCTGGCCACCCTGCCGCGACGCGACCTTCTCGCCGGCTATGGCGAGGTCATGAAATACGGCCTCCTGGGCGATGCGCGCTTTTTCGACTGGCTCGAGACCAACGGGCCCGCCCTCGCGGATGGTGACGGCGGGGTCCGGCAGGAAGCGGTGCGCCGCTCGGTGGCGGCAAAGGCCGGCATCGTGGCGCGCGACGAGACCGAACAGGGGGAGAGGGCGCTACTCAATCTCGGCCATACCTTCTGTCATGCGCTGGAGGCGGCCACGGGCTATTCGGACCGGCTGCTGCATGGCGAGGGCGTTGCGATCGGGTGCGCGCTCGCCTTCGAGCTTTCGGCGCGGCTGGGCCTGTGTTCGCAAGAGGAGCCCGGCCGGGTGCGCGCGCATCTGAACGCGATGGGCCTGAAGACGGACCTGAGTGACATTCCCGGCGATCTGCCGGGCGCGGAAGCCCTTCTGGAGCTCATGGGGCAGGACAAGAAGGTGGTGGATGGCCGCCTGCGGTTCATCCTTGCGCGCGGTATCGGCGCGGCCTTCGTGGCGGAGGATGTCGACCGCGCGGCGGTGCTCGGGGTTCTGGAGGACGCGCTCGCCCACGGCTGACCCAAGGGCCTCGGCGCTTCGGACGCCTTCGCCGGGCCCGCGTGCAAGCCCGGAGGCCGGACGGCACCGCTCATCGCCCAAGCATGGCCGCGGGACTAGCAGGGGAGGCCGGGACATGCATCCCGGCCCCTTCGGCTCAGAACGGGATCTCGTCATCCATGTCGTTGGACCGGCCACCGCCGCCACCGCCGCCGCCGTAGTTGCCCTGGCCGCCCTGGCCGCCATAACCGCCGCCGAAATTGCCGTCATCGGAATAGCCGCCGCCCTGACTGCCCCCGCCGGCGCCGCCCTCGCCGCGCCCGTCGAGCATCGTCAGCTCGGAGCGGAAGGGCCGCAACACCACCTCGGTGGAATAGCGGTCCTGGCCGGACTGGTCCTGCCATTTGCGGGTTTCGAGCTGGCCCTCGATATAGACCTTCGAGCCCTTGCGCAGATATTGCTCGGCCACCCGCGCGAGCGGCTCCGAGAAGATCGCGACGCTGTGCCATTCGGTGCGCTCCTTGCGCTCGCCTGTGGCCTTGTCCTTCCAAGTCTCGGAGGTCGCGATCCGCAGGTTGCAGACCTTGCCGCCGTTCTGAAAGCTGCGCACCTCGGGGTCACGCCCGAGATTTCCGATCAAGATCACCTTGTTGACCGATCCTGCCATGTTGTCGCTCCCTCGATTCTGACATTCGGCTGCGCTTATACCCCGGCGCGGCGCCGAGCGACACGGTGGAACCGCAGCCTCCGCACCCCCCGGGCGGTGACGCCGCACCCCGGAATGGTCCCGCCTATGAGTTTGTTAGTCTTTCGCGGTCATTTTCATCGCATCCCGATTCCTCGAAAGGCAGATGATGCGAATGATCCAAGCGGCCCTCGCGCCGGTCCTTCTTCTCGCGCTCGGCATGGCCGGCACGGCCACACGCGCCGAAACCGCGGCCGGTCAGAGCCGTCTCGCGATCTTCCAGAGCCAGACAGGCGTTCTGGACGGCCGCGCGGCGCAGCAATATCTCGCCTCTGCGCGCCTGATCGCACCGGGGGCGGCCAAGGCGGCCGAGCCCGCGGCGCCCGAGCCCGAACGCAAGGCGGCGGCGCCGGGATACAAAGGCAAGTATCGAGGGCCCTATCTCAAGCTTGCTCGGGCGGCAGCACGCCGCAATGGCGTTCCCGAAGAGCTGTTCCTGCGCCTGGTGCAGCAGGAATCGGGCTGGAACGCGCGTGCCCGATCGCGGGCGGGAGCGATCGGGCTGGCGCAGCTGATGCCCGGCACCGCGAGGGAGCTTCGTGTCGATCCGACCCTGCCAGGACAGAACCTGGAGGGCGGTGCGATCTACCTCAAGCAGCAATATGACCGCTTCAAGGACTGGCGGCTCGCCCTTGCCGCCTACAATGCCGGGCCCGGCGCGGTGCAACGTTACGGCGGTATCCCGCCCTATTCGGAGACCCGGAACTACGTGCTCAAGATCTGGGGCAGCTAGGCCGGACGCCCGCTCATGACATCTGGCGCTTCGCCTTGGATCCGAGCTTTTGCGCCAGGGTTTCGATATCCGTTCCGCTGGCCCGGGGGATGACCTTGTAGGCCGCGTTGACCGCGCAGAAAAGCGCGAAACCCAGGAGACCAATGCAGATCAGGATGACGAGGATATTGCCGAATGTCTGCGAGGCGAGCCAGTCGAAGACCTTGCCGACGCCGGCGGCCTTGTTGGGATCAGCCGTCATGGCCGCGAAGACAAGAAAGCCGCCGATGATCGCCACGATGATCCCCTGCGCGGCGACACCGGCGCGCAGCGCCGGGTTCCAATGCACGGTGAAGTGATTCGCCGCCAGGTGCTTTCTGTATTTCTGCGCCCAACCCTTGTTGATGTAGTAGATACCGGCGCCGATCACTGCAATGCCGGCAATGCCGACGATCCAGCGCCCGCCGGGCCATTTCATGACCGTCCCGGCCAGTTTTGCGATGCCCGAGCCGCCTCCACTGTCGCTGCCACTGTTGAGCAGGACACCGATCACCGTGACGCCAAGCGCCAGATGGACCGCGCCTGTGACGATCATGCCGATCCTGGCGATGATGCCCTTGCCATCCGTGCCGTAGCATTCGAGGTCGTAAAGCGCGTCGATCAGCCTCCAGACCGCGTAGCACCCCATCCCGAGCGCGATGAGCACGAGAACCGCGATGCCCCATCCGCTGCCCTCAAGCCGCGCGAGGGCCGTTTCCGTCCCCTGGGCCTGTCCACCGCGCATGATCGCCCAGAGCGACAGCCCCGCCACGGCGAGATAGACGAGCGCGCGCCCCGCATATCCCGCCCGCATTACCGGTATCGCCCAAGAAAAATCGCGTGAAGCCATTCAATCGTCTCCCTGTGTTGCAGGGGTAAGCGGAGGGGACGCGTCCGGGTTCCGTTCACTGCCCGCAAGAGAGATCACCGGGGTCATCGCGGCAAGCTGGGTGCGGCTCAGATGGCATTTGATCAGATGCCCCGGGGCGGTCTCGACCATCGGGGGCACGACGGTCTCGCACAGGTCACCCGGCACCTGCGACTTGCGGTGGCAGCGCGTCTGGAACGGGCAGCCCGGCGGCGGGTCGATCGCGGAGGGAACGTCGCCTTCGAGGACGATCCGCGTCTTTTCGACCCGCCTGTCCGCGATCGGGACGGCCGAGAGCAGTGCTTCGGTATAGGGGTGGTAGGGCGGGGCGAAGACCTCGTCCGTCGTGCCGATCTCGACGACATGGCCGAGATAGAGGACCATGACGCGGTCGCTTATATAACGCACGATGCTCAAATCGTGGCTGATGAAGAGCAGGCTGGTGCCGCGGTCGGCCTGTATCTGCATCAGCAGTTCGGTCACCGCCGCCTGGACGGAGACATCGAGAGCCGAGACGGGCTCATCGGCGATCACCAGCGTCGCATCGCCGGCAAAGGCCCGTGCGATCCCCACGCGCTGCTTCTGACCGCCCGACAACTGGCGCGGCTTGCGATCGGCGAAGCTGCGCGGCAGCTTGACCAGGTCGAGAAGCTCGAGCATCCGCTCACGGTTCTGGCGCGCGCTGCCGCCGGAGCCCAGGATCTCGATCGCGCGTATGATCTGCCGTCCGATCGTCATCGAGGGATTCAGTGTATCAAACGGGTTCTGGAACACCATCTGCATCGCGGAGACGGTCGATCCCTCCCGCTGCGAGACGGCTACCTGGGCAAGCTCTTTCCCCGCGAAGGTGACGCTGCCACCGCTGGCCCGTTCCAGACCCACCAGAACCTTGCCGAGAGTGGACTTGCCGCAGCCGCTCTCGCCGACGATGGCGAGCGTCTCGCCGGCGCGCGCCTCGAAGGAGAGCGACTGGTTCGCCTTGACGACTTGCCGCGCACGCCCCTCCGGCGCGTAGACCTTGTCGAGCCCCTCGACCTTCAGCACGACCTCGCCGGGGGTTGCAGCCCCGCGGCCGCTGCGCCCGAGCGGAGGCCGGGACCAGTCGATCTCGTCAATACGCAAGCAGCGCGCTGCGCGGCGCGGATCGGTCCCGGCCTCCTCAGGCCCCGCCAGGGGGATCATCGGGATCTTGGTGGCATCGCAGCGTCCGGCTTCGAAATACGCGCATCTCGGTCCGAAATTGCAGCCCGGCGGCCGCGCGTCGGGCAGGGGGAAATTGCCCGGGATGGCCTCGAGCGGACGGGTCAGCCTGTCGGCGCCAGGCAGCGGTATCGCACGCATCAGGGCCTGCGTGTAGGGATGGCGCATAGCGCCGAAGACCTCGCCGACCGTGCCCGTCTCGACCGCCTCGCCGCTATACATCACGCAGACACGGTCGCAGGTCTCGATGACCAGGCCCAGATTGTGGGAAATGAAGAGGATCGACGTGCCCTGCCGCTTGCCGATCGCGGCGATGAGGGCGATCACCGCCGCCTCGACGGTCACATCGAGCGCCGTCGTCGGCTCGTCGAGGATCAGCAGGGCCGGCTCGCTCATCAGGGCCATGGCAATCACGATGCGCTGCTGCTGTCCGCCCGATAGCGTATGGGGATAGCTGTCCATGATCCGCTCGGGGTCGGGAAGCTGGACATCGTGCAACATGCGCAGCGCCCGCGCCCGCGCCTCGGCGCGGCTCGTGCCCTCGTGAACCATCGGAACCTCCATAAGCTGCCGCCCCACGCGCAGTGCGGGGTTCAGGCTCGACATCGGCTCCTGGTAGACCATGGCAATCTCGCGGCCCCTGATGCGCCGCAGCTCGCCGGGCCGCAGGGCCGTCAGGTCGCGGCCGTCGAACCGGATGCTGCCCGCGGTGACGGCGCCGTTCCGGCCCAGATCGCCCATGATGCCCAGGGCAACCGTCGATTTGCCGCAGCCGCTCTCGCCCACGAGGCCGAGCGTCTCGCCCGGACGCAGCTCGGCGCTGAAATCCATCACCGCCGGGATCGCCCCGCGCCGCGTGTCGAAGGAGATCGACAGGTTCTCGATTGCCAAGATCGGCGCCACGTTCTGCTGCTCGTTCATGACCTGCCCTTTCACATTCGTATAAATACCGCGGGGTCCGGGGCAGAGCCCCGGCCGTCTTCAGTCGCGAAGGCTTTCCTCGCGCACGCCGTCGGCCAGCAGGTTGAGCCCCAGCACGAGGCTGAGCAGGGAGATTGCCGGCGCGAGAGCGGGGTGAGGATAGATGCTCAGGAGCTTGCGCCCCTCGTTGATGGTGCTGCCCCAGTCGGGGCTTTCGGGACTGAGTCCCAGCCCGAAGAAGCCGAGGGTGCCGAGCAGGATCGTCGTGTAGCCGATCCTGAGACAGAAATCGACGATGAGCGGTCCGCGCACATTCGGCAGGATCTCCCAGAGCATCACGTACCATGGCCCCTCGCTGCGGGTTCTGGCCGCGGCGATGTAGTCGCGCTCGCGAATGTCGAGCCCGAGCCCCCGGACGATGCGGAACACCGTCGGCGCGTTGACGAAGACAACCGCGACGAAGACCACGAGCATACTCGGCGGAAAGCTGATGAGCCCGAGCGGATCGGCATCGAGCGCGATCCCGAGATAGAGCCACCCGCCCACCAGGATCGTCACGCCGAGCAGAACCGCGCGGCGCACCGGCCTGACATGCGTGCGCGAGTTGACGAGGACGATGGCGAAGATCAGCGGCAGCACGAACAGCACGGCCGCCATCCTGCCCGGAACGCCCGAGGCGACGATCTCCGGCGTGACCAGAAGATAGAAGAGCAGGATGACCGGAAAGGCGAGGATGAGGTTCGCCGCGAAGGTCAGGACAGTGTCCAGCCAACCGCCGAAATAGGCCGCTGGCAGGCCAAGCGTGATGCCGATCATGAAGGCGAAGAGTGTGGCGGCCGGCGCGATCTTCACCACCTCCCAGGCGCCCATGACGACACGGCTGAAGACGTCCCGCGCGAGGTTGTCGCCGCCCAGCAGGACATGCGGATACTGTCCATCCTCGGCCATCCGCAGCGCCGAGCCCGGCGGCGCGTTCTTCATCCCGCTCAGCGGCGAGAGGGGATCATGGGTGATCAGCAGGTCCGCCGCCCCGAAGATGCCGGTCAGCACCCAGAAGGAGACGAGCGCCAGCCCCGCGATCCCGGCCGCGCTCGAATAGAGGCGCCCGTAGAGCCCGAGCCGCGCGCGAAAGACGAAGGACAGCGCGCCCAGCGCGCCCATCGCCGCGAAGACGGGCCACAGGCGGATGCCGAGTGCCACGATGATCTGTGCCGCGCCGAGCTGTTCCATGACCGGTCCTCTTCAGGATACGGCGATGCGCGGATTGAGCCACGCATAGCCGATATCGGAGATGAGCTGCGTTGCCAGGACGACGACGACCGACACGACCGAGACGCCGAGCAGCAGGTCGATATCGTTGTTGCCGGCGGCCTCGACGAGGGTCCAGCCGAAGCCCTTGTAGCTGAACAGCGTCTCCACGATGACCACCCCGTTCAGCAGCCACGGGATCTGCAGCATGATGACCGTGAAGGGCGCGATGAGCGCGTTGCGCAGCGCATGGACGAGAACGATCCGGCCGAAGCCGAGCCCCTTGAGCCGCGCGGTGCGGATATATTGCGCGGTCATGACCTCGGCCATGGAGGCGCGTGTCATGCGCGCGATATATCCCATTCCGAAGAGCGAGATCGTCAGGACCGGAAGGAAGAAATTCTCGAAGGTCGCGTTCTCCATCGCGCTGCTCGCGGTGCCCTTGAGCCATTTCAGCCCACCGGCGGAGGAGGCGAAGACCGCGATGAGGATGACACCGGAGACATATTCGGGCGTCGCCGTGGTGACGATCGACACGGTCGAGAGCGCACGGTCGCTGCGCGATCCCTCGCGAATTCCGGCAAGCACCCCGATCAGCAAAGCGCTCGGCACCATCAGAACGAGGACCCAGCCCATGAGCTTGCCGGTCAGGGCGAGCCGCGTCGCGATGATCTCGGTCACGTCCTGGCGAAAGACCGTCGAGCGGCCCCAATCGCCCTGCAGGATGCCGCAGTAGCGCGCGGCGGTGGCGCCCTCCGCCTCCGTATCGGGCGCGTCATCGCCGGCCTCCGCCTGCCGTGCCTCCCGAAGCGACAGGCACCGGCCGACGGGCCGGCCCGCGGCGTCTTGGCCGACATGGGCCGGCAGCACGCCGAGCCAGCGGCCATATTTGACGGGGAGGGGCGCCAGGTGGCCCCGCGCCTCGAGCCATGAGGCGACCTGCTCGTCGCCCATCCTGACATTGCCGGCGCTCTTGGCCAGCTTCTCCAGATTCGGAGGAAGGTTGGTGAGCCAGAAGACGATGAAGGTGAGGCACAGCGCCGTCAGCAGCATCATCGCCACGCGGCGCAGGATGAACAGGATCATGCGCGGTCCTCGTTCGGGGATGTGCACGCACCCAGCCCAGCGCGCCGGTGGAGCGAGCCATATGGGCGGGCAACAGGACGGCCCCCGGCGCGGGTCTTCGCACCGGGGGCCGGTTCAGCCAGTCGCTCGGAAGCCGCGAGCACGTTCCAGCTCAGGCGGCAAAGCCGATCTTGTAGAGATGGATCTCGTGCGAGGGATGCTTCTCGGCGCCCACGAGCGTGTCCACGTAATGAGTGTAGAGCGAGCGCCAGTAGGGCTGGATGATCACCCCTTCCTCGCGCAGGATCATCTCGAGCTCGGCGGTTACCTTGCTGCGCTCCTCGGCATCGGCGATCGCGTTCGCCTTGTCGATCAGCGCGTCGAAGGTCTCGTCCTCGAACGCCGTTTCGTTCCAGGCGCCATCGCTGCGATAGGCGAGGTAGAGGACCTGGACGCCCAGGGGGCGGTGGTTCCAGGTGGTGGCGCTGAACGGGTACTTGGTCCAGTCGTTCCAGAAGGTGGAGCCGGGAAGGATGGTCCGGCGCACCTTCAGCCCTGCATCGCGCAGCTGCGCCGCCGCCGCGTCACCGGTGTTGCGCTGCCAGTCGTCGTCGAGGGTGATGAGCTCATGCTCGAATTCCTCGAGCCCGGCTTCCTTCATCAGCTCGAGCGCCTGCGACGGGTCGGTCTCGGCGGGGCCGATATCGGCATATTCGGGATGGATCGGCGCCACGTGGTGGTTGGCCGCCACCCGGCCGCGCCCCGAGATGCCAAGCTCAAGAAGGACGTTGTTGTCGATCGCGAGCGCGAGCGCGCGGCGCGCCTCGCGGCTGGAATAGGGGACGGTGCCATCCACCTCGGCCTTCTGGTTGGGGCGCAGCACGATGGTCGAGGCGGTGACCACCTCGGACTTGGTCCAGCCGAGCCCGTCCATCACGTCGACGAAATCGCCGATCGTCTCGTAGAAAAGATCGACCTCGCCCGAATCGGCCGCGGCGACCCAGGAGGATGGATCGGTGCCGTAATCGATGAACTCGACGGTATCGACATAAGGCCCGCCATAGATCTCGGTGCCCCACCATTCCTGCTCGGTGTTGCGCGTCAGGACCGCCTTCACGCCCACCTCCATCGAGACGGGGACGAAGGGCCCGGTGCCGATGCCGTTGTCGAAGGGATCGCCGCCGGCATAGCTTTCATGCGTGATCGCGGCGGGATAATCGGACAGGTTCGCGATCAGCGCGATATCGGGGTTGGAAAAGTTCAGGATGACCGTCGAATCGTCGGGCATCTCGATCGCGCCTTCGCGCGCCTGCCCGGTATCGGGGTTCATCAGGCCGGCCATGCGGCTCGGCATCGAGTTCGATTCCATCGAGCTGTCGCACCAGCCCTCGATGTTGCGCACGACGTCGCGCGCGGTGAAATCGTCGCCATTGTTCCACTTAACGCCCTTGCGCACGTTGAGGACGTAGCGGGTCGCGTCGTTGTTGACCTCCCAGCCTTCCAGAAGCATCGGGCGGAAGGTGCCGTCGGCCTGGTATTCGACCAGGTATTCGAGAAAGCCGCGCGACTGGTTTGCCAGCTCGGACCAGTCATAGGCGCGCGGGTCCTTCATCGCCTTGACGCTTTGCTGGATACGCAGGATGCCGCCGGTCTGCACATGGCTTTCGGCGCGCGCGGGAGCGGGCAGGCCGGCCATGCCGTAGGCGGCGGCGGCGCCGAGCCCGAGCGCCGTCGCGCGGGTCAGGAATTCGCGGCGGTCGAGCTTGCCATCGCGCAACTCACGGGCATGCATCTCGATTGCCGGGTGGATGCGGCTCTTGGAACTGGGGGTCATCGTCTCTCCCTTCGGGCGGGCTTCTTGGCCATGCTTGGTTTCGCCTCAGGCGTGAAACGGTGAACTTAAACCGCGCGGCGGCGAAGAACAGTCCTTTCTGCCGGGCGTTCGATCACCTTGCCGCAATCCGCGTCCAGTCCGCCATGCGGGCCCGGAACCAGGTGCGCTGCCGCTTGGCATACCGGCGCGTGGCCAGGATCGCCGCCTCGCGCGCCTCCTCCAGCGTGATCTCACCGCGCAGATGGGCGGCAAGCTCCGGTGCTCCGATGGCGCGCGCATCCGGGCGTGCGGCGTCCCAGCCGGGAAGATTGGCCCTGACCTCGTCGAGAGCGCCGCGGGCCAGCATCGCATCGAAACGCGCCTCGATCCGCGGATCGAGCATGGCCTTCGGCGCCTCCATCACCAGGCAGAGGGCGTCCCGCGGTGCCAGCAGCGGGGGCGGGGTGTCGTCCTGCCAGTCGGCGAGACCGCGCCCCGTCGCCGCCGCGACTTCCCATGCGCGGCGCAGCCGGGCGGGGTTTCGCCGGTCGAGGCGGCTTGCGGTGCGCGCGTCGATGTCGCGCAGCAGTCCGCAGAGCCCCTCCGCCTCCAGCCGCTCGCCCGAACGCTGCCGCCAGACCGGCGGTATGGCCGGAATGGGCGCGAGGCCGGCGGTCAGCGCGGCGAAGTAGAGCCCGGTCCCCCCGACGATGACCGGGCGGGGGCCGTGATCGAGATACGGCGCCACCGCGCGCAGCCAGTGTCCGGCGGAATAGGGCGCGCCGCCCGGGACATGGCCGAAAAGAGCGTGGGGCAGGGCCGCCTCTTCCCCGGCGGAGGGCCGGGCGGTGAGAATGCGCCAGTTGGCATAGACCTGCAGCGCATCGGCATTGACGACGATGCCGCCATGGGCGCGCACGATGCGCATCGCCAGCTCGGATTTTCCGCTCGCCGTCGGCCCCGCGATCAGCACGGGCCGCTCCGGGCTGGCCGCTGCCGCGATCGCCTCCTCGGGGCTCATCTGTCGATCATCCTGCGCATCTCGTCTCCGGCGATTGAATCCGGCAGGGTTTTCCGACATTTTCGCGCCGAAGGCAAAACACCGGACAAGGCAGGACAAGATGACCGATGCAGGCGGCAGCGCGCGGGCGGGCGAGGACAACCTTCCCAGCGCCACGCGCACCTATGACAGGGTGCTTCTGAAGATTTCCGGCGAGGCCCTGATGGGGCCGCAGGGCTACGGGCTGCATCCGCCCACCGTGGCGCGCATCGCGCAGGAGGTCAGGTCGGTGCACGATCTCGGCGTCGAGATCTGCATGGTGATCGGGGGTGGCAACATCTTCCGCGGCCTGCAGGGCAGCGCCCAGGGCATGGAGCGCACCACGGCCGACTACATGGGGATGCTGGCGACCGTGATGAACGCGCTCGCGATGCAGGCCGCGCTCGAGGATGAGAAGATCCACACCCGCGTGATCTCCGCCATCCCGATGGACCAGGTCTGCGAGCCTTATATCCGGCGGCGGGCGGTGCGCCATCTCGAGAAGAAGCGCGTGTGCATCTTCGCGGCCGGCACCGGCAATCCCTATTTCACCACCGACACCGCCGCCACGCTCAGGGCCAACGAGATGAGCTGCCAGGCGATCTTCAAGGGCACCAAGGTCGACGGCGTCTACGACATGGACCCGGCAAAGCATGCCGAGGCACGCCGCTACGACCGCATCACCTATGACGAGGTGCTCCAGAAGCATCTTGGCGTCATGGATGCCAGCGCGATCGCCCTCGCGCGTGACAACCGCCTGCCGATCGTGGTCTTCTCGCTGGATGAGCCCGGCGGATTTCGCGGCATTCTGGCGGGCAAGGGAACCTATACCATCGTTCACGACTGATCCAGGGGCGACGGGATGCGCCGGCTCGCCCGCCAGCTGGTGCGGCCCGGCTGCCCCGCCGGCGGGATCGCGGGTGGCCGGGGCCTATACAAGAGTTGCCGTTTGGGAATATATCCGGGCGCAACGCCTTAAAATTCGAAGAGAGCATGTTCCATGGCTGACGACGACAAGGAAATCGACATCGACGACCTCAAGCGCCGGATGGATGGCGCCATGACGGCCCTGCGTCACGAGTTCGCCTCGCTGCGCACCGGGCGCGCCTCGGCCTCGATGGTCGAGCCGATCATGGTCGATGCCTACGGGGCGCCGACGCCGATCAACCAGGTCGGGACTGTCAACGTGCCCGAGCCGCGCATGGTCACCATCACCATCTGGGACAAGAGCCTGGTGGGCAAGGCCGAAAAGGCGATCCGGGAATCCGGCCTCGGGATCAACCCGGTGATCGACGGGATGACCATTCGTCTGCCGATCCCCGAGCTCAACGAGGAGCGCCGCATCCAGCTCTCAAAGGTCGCCGGCAGCTATGCCGAGAATGCCCGTGTGGCGATCCGCAACGTGCGGCGCGACGGCATGGACCAGCTCAAGAAAGCCAAGTCGGCCGGCATGTCGGAGGATGATCACAAGATCTGGTCGGGCGAGGTCCAGGAGATCACCGACAGCCATATCGCCGCGATCGACAAGGCGCTCGAGACCAAGCAAGAAGAAATAATGCAGGTCTGACCCCCGGTCAGGCGCTGGCATGTATCGAAGGAGCCGCGCAATGAGCAGCACGAACCCCCAATCCCGGCCGTTGCATGTCGCCGCGATCATGGACGGCAACGGGCGCTGGGCGCAGGCCCGGGGGCGGCCGCGACTCTTCGGCCACCACGCCGGGGCCAAGCGGGTCAAGGAGATTGTCAGGGCCTGTCCCGATCTGGGGGTCAAATACCTCACGATCTTTGCGTTCTCGACCGAGAACTGGAAGCGGACCCAGACCGAGGTTGCGGGGCTGATGAAGCTTTTCCGCCGCTACATCCGGCGCGAGGCGGGCGATCTTCTGGCAGAAGGGGTGCGGGTCCGCTTCATCGGTGACCGTGTCAAGCTCGACGCGAAGCTGGTGCGGATGATGGACGAGCTGGAGCTTCTGACCAGCCGCAACGACAACGTGCACCTGACGATCGCGCTCAATTACGGGGGGCGCGACGAGCTTGGCCGGGCCACCAAGCGGCTGGCGCAGGAAGTCGCCGCGGGGCGCATCGAGGCATCCAAGGTCGACGAGACGACGCTGGCACGCTTTCTCGACACATGCCTGCTTCCCGATCCCGACCTCGTCATCCGCACCTCCGGCGAGGCGCGGATCTCCAATTTCCTGCTCTGGCAGTCGGCCTATGCCGAGTATGAGTTCATCGACACGCTCTGGCCCGACTTCTCCACCGAGGTCTTCGCCGGGGTGCTCGACAGCTTCGCGGCCCGCGAGCGCCGGTTCGGCGCCGTTCCGGCATGAGCGCTTCGGGGAAATGGGATGACCTCCTCACCCGGCTGACCTCTGGCGGCATCGTCGCCTCGATCGGCCTCCTGGCGGTCTGGTTCGGCGGGCCGATCTTCCTGCTCCTGACGACGGCGATCAGTGCCGTCATGGTCTGGGAGCTGGTGCGCATGCTCGACAAGAATGCCCCCGCGGTGATGATCGCCGGCAGCGCCGCCGTGGCGCTCCTGATCGCGCTTTTCGTGCCCGTGGGCTATGCCGTGCCGCTGTTGATCGCGCCCGTCTTCGTAGGGTTCGGACAGCTTGAGCGCCGCCGCGCGACGTTCAGTCTCTTTTCGGTGATGATCCTGCTGGCCGGCTACGGCCTTTTCGTCTTGCGCGACCAGTATGGCTTCTTGTGGATGATGTGGCTCGTGCTGGTGGTGATCGCCACCGACATCGCCGGCTACTTCGCGGGACGCTTCATCGGGGGGCCGAAATTCTGGCCCCGCGTCAGCCCCAAGAAGACATGGGCCGGGACGATTGCCGGCTGGGTCGGCGCGGCCCTCGTCGGGGCGGCCTTCGTGATCTGGGGTGACGCGCAGGCGCAGGTGATCGGCCTTTCGGTCGCCCTGTCGATGGCATCGCAGATCGGCGACATCGCCGAATCGGCGGTGAAGCGCCGCGTCGGCGTGAAGGACAGCTCCAACCTCATCCCCGGTCATGGCGGCCTCTTCGACCGGTTTGATGGCATGCTCGGCGCCTCCATCCTGCTGCTGATGCTGGGCCGTCTCGTGGCCTTCCCGCCGGGCCTGTCGTGAAGCGCATCGCGATCTTCGGGGCGACCGGCTCCATCGGATGTTCGACGCTCGACCTCATCGGCAGGACGCCGGATGCCTACAGTGTCGAGGTACTGACAGGCGGGCGCAACATCGAGCGCCTTGCCGCGCAGGCCAAGCATCATGGCGCGGCCCTCGCGGTGACGGCCCACGAGGAGGCCCTGCCGGAGCTGCGCGAGCGCCTTGCCGGGAGCAGGGTCGAGGCCGCCGCCGGGCGCGCCGCCCTGATCGAGGCCGCGCAGCGCCCCGCCGACTGGACCATGTCCGCGATCGTCGGGGCCGCCGGACTGGCACCGGGGCTCGCGGCCCTTGCGCAAGGCAACACGCTTGCCCTCGCGAACAAGGAGAGCCTCGTGACCGCGGGACCGCTCCTGATGGAGCGCGCGCGGCAGCACGGGGCCCGCATCCTGCCTGTCGACAGCGAGCATTCGGCGGTCTTCCAAGCGCTTGCCGGCGAGCGGATCGAAGCGGTCGAGCGCGTGATCATCACCGCCAGCGGCGGTGCGCTGCGCGATTGGCCGCAGGAGCGTCTTGCGCATGCCACGCCAGAGGAGGCCGGCGCCCATCCCAATTGGGACATGGGTCAGAGGATCACCATCGACAGTGCGAGCATGTTCAACAAGGCGCTCGAGCTGATCGAAACGCATGAGTTCTTCGGGATCGCGCCAGAGAAGATCGAGACGCTGGTGCATCCTGAATCGATGATCCACGCCATGGTGGGGTTCGTGGATGGCGCGCTGATGGCCCATGTCGGCCCGGCGGATATGCGCCATGCGATCGGCTACGCCCTGCACTGGCCCGAGCGCCGCGCGCTTCCCGTCGAACGGCTCGACTTCGCCGCGCTCGGCGGTTTCACATTCCGCGCTCCCGACGAGGACCGCTGGCCGGCGCTGCGCCTCGCGCGCGAGGTCATGGCCGCGGGCGGGTTGAGCGGCGCGATCTTCAACGCGGCGAAGGAGGCGGCGCTCGACGCGTTTCTTGCACGCCGCATCGGCTTCATGCAGATGGCGCAGATCGTCGAGCGCGTCCTCGCACGAATGTCAGGCGACGTGAGCCTCTCCGGCGATCTTGACCTTGATAAGGTCGAGCAGGCCGATCATCTGGCACGTATCCGCGCGGGCGAAGAGATCGCTGCCCTTTCCGGACGGATGCCGGAACGCGCCGGCGCCACCTACAGCCTCACCTGATCGAAAGAGAGCATGGACCTGATTTCCCTCATCCCGTCCTTCGGCGGTTTCCTCTACACGGTCGGGGCCTTCGTGGTCGCGCTCAGCGTCATCGTGGCAGTGCATGAATACGGCCATTACATCGTCGGCCGCTGGTCCGGGATCCATGCCGAGGTCTTCTCGCTCGGCTTCGGGCCCGTCCTCTTCTCGCGTCGCGACCGGCGTGGCACCCTGTGGCAGGTGGCCCTGTTGCCGCTCGGCGGATACGTGAAATTCGCAGGCGACGCGAACGCGGCTTCGGTGGGCGAGGCGGATACCCCCGGTCTCGATGCGCAGGAGCGGCGCCGGACCATGCATGGCGCGCCACTCTGGGCGCGCGCGGCCACGGTCGCGGCCGGGCCGGTCTTCAACTTCATCCTGTCGATTGTCGTGTTTTCGGCCGTCATGATGATCCGCGGCGTGCCGAGCGATCCGCTGACCGTGGACGACATCATCGCGCTGCCCCCGCAGGTGCAGGAGCTGCGTCCGGGTGACGAGATCCTGTCGATCGCGGGCCGCGAGGCGCCCGATCTTGACGGGTTCGGCGCTTTCGTCGACGCCCTCCCCAAGGAGCCGGTGCTCGATTACGAGGTTCTGCGCGGCGATCAACGCGTAACCGTCAGCGCGCCTTACCCGATGCCCGCCGCCGTGGGCGGAGTGACGCCGCAATCGGCGGCGGCGGATGTGGACATGCGCATCGGCGACGTGATCACCGCGGTCGATGGCGCCCCGATCTTCGCCTTCGACCAGCTGCGCGAGAAGGTGGCCGCGGCCGATGGCGCGACGATGGAGCTCGACGTCTGGCGCAGCGGTCCGGGCGATGGCGCGCGTGAGACATTCGTCCTCGCGCCGCGCCGGGTCGATCTCCCGGCGGCCGATGGCGGCTTCGAGACGCGCTGGCTGATCGGGATCACCGGCGGGCTGCTCTTCGAGCCGCGCACCGCGATGCCGGGTCCGCTCGAGGCGATCGGCTACGGCGCCGAGCAGACGGTCTTCATCGTGCGCTCGAGCCTGTCGGGCCTTTATCACATGGCCGCGGGGCTGATCAGCTCGTGCAACCTGCGCGGCCCGATCGGCATCGCGCAGACCAGCGGCGCGGCCGCCAGCCAGGGCTGGATCAGCTTCGTGTGGTTCATCGCCGTGCTCAGCACCGCGGTCGGGCTGCTCAATCTCTTTCCAATCCCGGTGCTCGATGGCGGCCATCTGGTCTTCCACGGCTACGAGGCGGTGACGGGCCGCCCGCCGAGCGAGCGTGCGCTGAACGTGCTGATGGCGATCGGTCTCGCACTTCTTGGAACCTTGATGATCTTCGCGCTGACGAACGATCTCTTCTGTCCCTGACGCGGGTCCATGAGGGCGGAGGGCATGCGCTTTTCCGCCCAATTGGCGTCACAATCCTCGCCTAGAGCTTTCGGTGAGACGTGACATTTCGAGGCGGAGATCATGGAGCACATTCAGGCGGGAACGCGCAGCATTCAGCTTATCTGCAAGCTCAATTCCGACAGGCTTCTTTATGCCGCGACCATCGCGACCGCCCTTGCCGCGGGCGCGTTCGTGGGATCGCTTTAACGTCCTGAACCACGTCCCGGCGCCGGTATCGGAGGCGGATCGCAGGCCAGTGATGGCAGGCGTCTCGCGCGATCGGGCGCCGCGAAAACTGTGGCCCGCTTGAGCCTCGCAGCCACCCCCCGAACCCGGGGCACATCCCTTCAAGTCATTTTGACAAGGCCCGCCAATCTGGGTAGGCAGATCACACAGGCTTGAAGGCAGTGGATGGGGCAGATGGTGAATTCGGTGAACGGCTCGGCGCAGCGGTATGATTTCGCGCGCGCGCGAAAAGGTCTGGCGCTTGCCGCCTTGCTTGCGGGCACCGCCCTGTCGGTCGGTCTGCCCGGACCGATCCTCGCGCAGGCCTTCGGCTTCGGCTCCGTCACCGTCGAAGGCAACGAGCGGATCGAGGACAGCACCGTCCTGTCCTATGCCAAGATCGGGCAGGGCGCCGTCAGCGGCGGCGAGCTGAACGCCGCCTATCAGCGCATCGTCGCCTCGGGCCTTTTCGAACAGGTCGAACTGGTTCCGCAGGGTGACAGCCTGGTGATCCGGGTCGTCGAATATCCGACCGTCAGCCAGATCAACATCGAGGGCAATCGTCGCATCGAGGACGAGGAACTGATGGCGCTCGTCACCTCCGAGCCGCGCCGTGTCTTCAACCCCCAGACCGCCGAGAGCGACGCGGCGGCCATCGCCAAGCTCTACGAGGCGCGCGGGCGGCTCGCGGCGAGCGTGACACCGCGCATCATCCGCCGCTCGGACAACCGCGTCGATCTGGTCTTCGAGGTCGTCGAGGGCGGTGTCGTGGAAATCGAGCGCCTTTCCTTCGTGGGCAACCGCGCCTATTCCGACGGGCGGCTTCGCCGCGTGCTCCAGACGAAGCAGGCGGGGCTGCTGCGCCGGCTGATCAGCCGCGACAGCTTCGTCGCCGACCGCATCGAGTTCGACAAGCAGCTCTTGCGCGATTTCTACGCCGCGCGCGGCTACGTGGATTTCCGCATTCTCAGCGTGAACAGCGAGTTCGCCCGCGAGCGCGACGGCTTCTTCATCACCTTCAACGTCCAGGAAGGGCAATCCTTCCGCTTCGGACGGGTCACCGCCAGCAGCGAGCTGTCGCAGGTGAACGCGCAGGACTTCCTCGATGTCTCCGGGATCGACAGCGGCGACACCTACTCGCCGGCCGACGTGGAGAATACCATCGCGCGCATGGAGCGCCTGGCTCTGCGCAAGGGCCTCAACTTCGTCAGGGTCGAGCCGGTGATCAGCCGGGACGCGCGCAACCTCGCGCTCGACGTCGAGTTCAAGCTGGTGCGCGGACCGCGCATCTTCGTCGAGCGGATCGACATCGAGGGCAACGCGACGACGCTCGACCGCGTCATCCGCCGCCAGTTCCGCATCGTCGAGGGCGACCCGTTCAACCCGCGCGAGGTGCGTGCCAGCGCCGAGCGCATCCGTGCCCTTGGTTATTTCGCGAGTGCCGAGGTCGACTCGCGCCAGGGCACGACGCCCGAGCAGGTGATCATCGACGTCGATGTCGAGGAGCAGCCCACGGGCAGCCTCTCCTTCGGCGGCAGCTACAGCGCCGATAACGGGCCCGGCCTCAATATCAGCTTCTCCGAGCGCAACTTCCTCGGCCGCGGCCAGACATTGCGCTTCGAGGTGACGACCGGCACCGACAGCGCCAATACCGACCTCACTTTCATCGAGCCCTATTTCCTTGGCCGGAACCTGCAATTCCGCTTCGATGCCTTCTACAACATCGCCGATCTCGACGAGGCCTCCTACAACACCCGCGTCGTCGGTTTCAGCCCTTCGATCGAGTTCCCGATCGGCGAGGATAGCAGGCTGCAACTGCGCTACAGGTTGTCGAAGGACACGATCTCGAATGTCGATCAGGGCGATCCCGATGATCCCACCGACAACGGCTCCTCGCCGATCCTCCAGGCCGAGGAGGGCAGCCGCTATACAAGCCAGGTCGGCTACAGCTTCAGCTATGACACGCGCCGCACGGGTCTCGATCCCAATACCGGCTACCTGCTGCGCTTCGGGCAGGATATCGCCGGGCTCGGCGGTGACAGCGAGTATATCCGCTCCACGGCGCTCGGCGTCGCCCAGACCAAGGTCTACAACGAAGAGGTGACGCTGCGCGCGACGCTCGAGGGCGGGTCGATCAACGCGATCAACGACCAGACGACGCGGGTGACGGACCGCTTCTTTCTCAACAGCAACCAGCTGCGCGGCTTCGCGCCGCTCGGCGTCGGTCCGCGCGATCTGAACGCGACCAACAGGGACGCGCTCGGCGGCAACGCCTATGTCGCCGCCCGGCTCGAGGCCGAGTTCCCGCTCGGCCTTCCGGAAGAATACGGGATCACCGGCGGTCTCTTTCTGGATGCAGGCTCGGTCTGGTCGCTCGACAATGTCGAAGGCGCCGGCGGCGTCGAGGTCGACGACGATTTCCATCTGCGCTCGTCGGTCGGCGTGTCGGTTTTCTGGACCACACCCATCGGCCCGCTGCGCTTCAATTTTGCCAAGGTGCTTGAGGCACAGGATTACGACGAGGAGCAGCCCTTCAACGTGACCATCTCGACCACGTTCTGATCCGGTGCAAAGCTCCCTGCTTCTCCGAGCCGCCCTGATCGCGGCCCTGTCCTGGCCTGCCGGCGGATCGGCGCAGCAGGAAACCGCGCCTGAACCATCCGGCCAGCGCACTGCCCCGCAGCCGCGTCCCGAGCCCGGCGGGGCGTCGGGGACGCCGCCCTTGCGGCCGGCGCCACGGGGTGGCGGGGATGCGCCTGATGGCGGATCGCTTCCTGCCGAGGCGGCGCCCTCGGGGGAGGCCGGCATGCAGCCCAGCGCGTTCGTGCCCACCGGGATCCTCGTGGTCGACCAGGAACGGCTCTTCTTCGAAAGTGTCTATGGCAGGGAAATCCTGGCCGAGATCGATCGTCGCACCGATGCGCTCGCCGCCGAGAACCGGGAGATCGAGGCGGAGCTCGTCGCCGAGGAGCGCGAGTTGACCGAGCGCCGCTCGGCGATGCAGGCGAAGGCGTTCCGCGAGCTTGCCGAGGCCTTCGATGCGAAGGTGCATGATCTGCGCCAGGCGCAGGATGCGAAAGTGCGCGACGTGACACGCCTGCGCGAGGAGGCCCGGCAGCGCTTCTTCGGCGAGGCGGGCGAGGTGCTGACACAGATCGTGCGCGAGCGCGGCGCCGTCGTCCTGATGGATCGACGCTCCGTCCTTGCCGCCGTTCCCGAGAGCGACATCACCGACATCGCGGTTGCCCGGATCAATGCCGAGCTGGGGCAGGGTGGAGCGGACCCCGAGGCCCGGGCGCCCGGTGGCCGGCCACTTTCGCCCGATGCGTCGACATCCGGCAGGCCGGGATTCGATGCGCCGTCGCCCGCCGATACGGAAGCGCCCGCCAGCGGCGGATAGAGGCACCGCCGGAAACTTGTCACTCCGGCCCGCGCTTGCTAGTCAGACTGGGATCGCGGCGCCGCCGGCCGCACCGAGGGGATCCGAATGACCGACACGAAGACCGCCGACATCCACTTGATCCAGAGGATCATTCCGCACCGCTATCCCTTCCTGCTCGTGGACAAGGTGCGCGACATCAAGGGCCACGAAAGCGCGATCGGCATCAAGAATGTCAGCTTCAACGAGCCGCATTTCCAGGGGCATTTTCCCGGCGCGCCAATCATGCCCGGCGTGACCATCGTCGAGGCGATGGCGCAGACCGCGGCGGTGATGGTCGGGGTGGCGCAGGACCTCGCGGACAAGGAGTTCCTGGTTTATTTCATGGCCATCGAATCCGCCAAGTTCCGCCGGAAGGTGGTGCCGGGCGATGTGCTCGAGATGCATGTGACGACGAAGCGCGGCGGCGGCAAGGTGTGGAAATTCCACGGCCGTGCCGAGGTCGACGGGGAGCTCGCCTGCGAGGCCGAGTTCACCGCGATGATGGACATGCCCAAGTAGATGCAGATCCCCGCGACAGCCCGGGTTCATCCCAGCGCCGTGGTCGAGCCGGGCGCGGTGATCGGCGAGGACGTGCGGATCGGTCCGTTCTGCTGCGTCGGTCCCGAGGTCGTGCTTGGTGCGGGCGTGGAGCTTCGCAGCCATGTCGTGGTTACCGGCCGCACAAGGATCGGCGCGCAGACGGTCGTCTTTCCCTTCGCCTGCCTGGGGGAGATCCCGCAGGACCTGAAATTCGCTGGCGAGCGGACCGAGCTGATCATCGGGGCGCGCAATCGCATTCGCGAGCATGTCACGATGAATACCGGCACCAGCGGCGGCGGCGGCGTCACGCGGGTCGGTGATGACGGGCTTTTCATGGCCGGTGCCCATGTCGCGCATGATGCGCAGGTCGGCGACCGTGTCATCATGGTGAACAATTCGGCCCTCGCCGGCCATTGCGTGCTTGGCGACGAGGTGATCCTCGGGGGGCTCTCGGGCGTTCACCAATGGGTCCGGATCGGGCGTGGCGCGATTATCGGAGCGGTGACGATGGTGACCGCCGACGTGATGCCGCATGCGCTCGTGCAGGGACCGCGCGGCAGCCTCGACGGGCTCAATCTCGTCGGCCTGAAGCGCAAGGGCGTCCCGCGCGAGGAAATCGCCGCGCTGAGGGCCGGCTTCGAGACACTCAGGGGCGGCGACGGCGCGTTCCAGGACCGCGCGCGTGATCTTCTGGAACGCACCCAGAGCGAGCTGCTGCGCGAGATTGCGCAGTTCATCCTCGATCGCAGCGATCGCGGCCATCTCACCCCGTCATGAGCCTGGCGCTCCTTGCAGGAAAGGGACAACTACCCGTGCTGGTGCATCGGGCCTGCGCCGCCGGGGGAGATGCGCCGCTGGTGATCGAGCTCGAGGGCGTGCCGAGCGATCTCGACCGGGAGGTGGTCACCGAACGCTTCCGCCTCGAGACGATCGGAAGCCTGATCGCGCGCCTAGAGGCGCGCGGCGTTCGCCGACTGTGCCTTGCCGGGGCCGTGCGCAGGATGCCGATCGACCCGGCCCTGATCGACGTGGCCACGATGCCGCTCGTTCCGCGTCTGACGGCGGCCCTGTCGCAAGGCGATGACGGTGCGTTGCGCTGCGTGCTTGCGCTGTTCGAGGAGGCGGGGATCGCGATCGTAGGGGCGGATGAGCTTGTCCCCGGCCTTCTGCCGGCGGCGGGATGGTTGGGCGCGGTGCCCCCCGGCGGCCCCGGACCGGAGCTTGCGGCGGACGCGGCGCGCGCGGCGCGATGCGTGTCGGCGCTCGGCGCGCTCGACATCGGGCAGGCTTGCGTCGTCTCGCGCGGGCAGGTGCTCGCGGTCGAGACCTTGCCCGGAACGGACTGGATGCTGCACAGCCTGGCCGCCGGACATGACGGTGCGCCCGGCGGAGTACTCTACAAAGCGCCGAAACCCGGCCAGGATCGCCGTGTCGATCTTCCGGCGATCGGACCTGCGACCGTGCGTCTTGCCGCCGAGGCGGGGCTGTCGGGTATCGTGTTGGCGCAGGGCGGGGTGATGGTGCTCGGCGCGCAGGAGACGGGGCGCGAAGCTGCCGATCTTGGGCTTTTCATATGGGTGCGCGACGGGAAGGACGGATCGTGAGGGTTTTCCTGATCGCGGGCGAGCCCTCCGGCGACAGGTTGGGTGCCGCCCTGATGCGTGGTTTGCGGGTGTTGCAGCCGGATGTGCAATTCGCGGGCGTGGGCGGCGATGAGATGACCGGCGAGGGCCTGCGCAGCCTGTTCCCGATGCAGGAGCTTTCGGTAATGGGGATCACCGAGGTGCTGCCGCGCTATCCCTCCCTGCGCCGCCGCATGGTCGAGACCGCCGATGCGGTGATCGAGGCCGAGCCCGATGTCCTCATCACCATCGACAGCCCCGATTTCTGTCTTCGCGTGGCCAGGCGCGTGCGTGCGGCGAGCCCGCTGCGCATCGTGCATTACGTGGCCCCGTCGGTCTGGGCGTGGCGGCCGGGGCGGGCACGGAAGATGGCCGCGCATGTGGATCAGGTCCTCGCCCTCCTGCCGTTCGAGCCGCCCTACATGGAAGCGGCGGGAATGCGGTGCGATTTCGTCGGCCATCCGGTCGCGGAGGAGCCGCAGGCCAATGTCTCGCAGCGCGCCGATTTCCGCCGCGACTGGGACCTGGGGGAGGCGCCGCTTCTCCTGGTGCTGCCGGGGTCGCGCAAGAGCGAGGTCGAGCGGCTGATGCCGGTCTTCGCCGAGGCGGTCGAGATGCTCGCCGCCGCCCGGCCAGACCTGCGCATCGTCATCCCCGCCGCGGCCCCGGTGATCGGCAGGGTCCGGGAACTCGCGGCACGGTGGCCCCACACGCCGCTCATCCTCGATCCCGCGGAGGGAGAAGATCCCGCCTCCCGGAAGAGGGCCGCCTTCGGCGCCGCCGATATGGCGCTCGCGGCGTCCGGCACGGTCTCGCTGGAGCTTGCGGCCGCCGGAACGCCGATGGTCATCGCCTATGACATGTCCTGGCTCAGCTGGCAGGTGATGAGCCGGATGGTGCGCATCGAAAGCGCCACCCTCGTCAACCTGGTGACCGACACGAAGATGGTGCCCGAGTTCCTTGGGCCCGATTGCCGGCCCGGTCCGATCGCCGGCGCCCTGATCGCCCTCGCGCAGGATCCGGGACGGCAGGACGCTGTCCTCGATGCCGCGATGACGGCGCTTGGACGGGGAGGCGAGGAACCCGGCCTGCGTGCCGCCCGCGCGGTGCTTGCCGGGATCGCGGGCCTCGGCGAGGATGGGGGCGCGGCGCTCTAGCGCTCGCGCCCGTCACCCGATCAGTAGCCGCGCCAGATCCAGCCGCCGCCGAGGATCCGGGGGCTTTCCGGATCGTAGAAGACACAGGCCTGTCCCGGCGACACACCATCCTCCGCCACGACCAGTTCCACCTCCGCCTCATGCGTCCCGCGCGGCCGGATGAGCGCCTCGCGCGGGGGCCGGGTGGAGCGCACCTTGACATCGAGCCGCCAGCTCTCGCGGCTTTCGAAGGGCGCATCGCCAAGCCAGTTGATCTCGCGCACCGGGATCGTGCGGGTGGCCAGAAGCTCCTTGGGGCCGACGACCACCTGCCGCTTGTCGACATCGAGCCTGACGACGTAGAGCGGCTCGTCGAGGCCGCCGATGCCAAGGCCCCGGCGCTGCCCGACCGTGTAATGGATCACGCCGCGATGCTCGGCGAGCACGCGCCCGTCGACATGTACGATCTCTCCCGGATCGGCGGCGCCGGGGCGCAGTTTCTCGATCACGGCGGCATAGTTTCCGTCGGGCACGAAGCAGATGTCCTGGCTGTCGGGCTTGTCGGCGACCCCGAGGCCGTAGCGCGCGGCAAGGCTGCGTGTCTCGGCCTTGCTCGCCAGGTGACCAAGCGGGAAGCGCAGGTAATCGAGCTGCTCCGGTGTCGTCGAGAACAGGAAATAGCTCTGATCGCGCGCGGCATCGGCCGCTGAGTGCAGCTGCGCGCCGCCGGGGGCCGCGACCCTCTGGATGTAGTGGCCGGTCGCCATGCAATCGGCGTCGAGATCGCGCGCCGTTTCCAGTAGGTCCTTGAACTTGACGCGCTCGTTGCACCGGATGCAGGGAACCGGGGTCGCGCCGGCAAGGTAACTGTCGGCGAACTCGTCGATCACTGCCTCGCGGAACGTGTTCTCGTAATCGAGCACGTAATGGGGAAAGCCCATCTCCTCGGCCACGCGGCGCGCGTCGTGGATGTCGAGACCTGCGCAGCAGGCCCCCTTCTTGGCGAGCGCCGCGCCGTGATCGTAGAGCTGCAAGGTGACGCCGACGACGTCGTAACCCTCCTCCTTGAGCATCGCGGCCACGACGGAGCTGTCAACTCCGCCGGACATGGCGACGACGACACGCGTCTCGGCCGGCGGCTTTGCGAAGCCGAGCGAATTGAGCGGCAGGCTGGTGTCGAGCGCCATGATGCGTCGATCCCTTCGGGCATGGAGTGGATTGGAGGGAATATAAGAAAAACGGTTGTATTCGCAAGTCCGTGTTTCACCTGCCGTTAAAGGGCCGACCCTACCCATGTGCAGCGGGGGCATCAGAGGGTGAAAGACAATGTACTTGAGAAAAGTGGACGGCCCGCGGGCCGTGACCCTGCCCAGTGGCCAGGTGATGACGCGTGCCGACCTTCCCGATCCCAAGACGAAGCGTTGGGTTGCGAGCCGCAAGGCCGCCGTGGTGCGCGCGGTCGCCGCCAAGCTGATCACGCGAGAGGAGGCGATGTCGATCTACGAACTCAGTTCCGAGGAACTCACGGCCTGGGCACAGGCTGTCGTGGACCATGGCGAGGCTGCACTCAAGACGACACGTCTGCAGAGGTATAGACAACCTTAGCGTGTGCGGCTACTCTCTATCCTGAGGTAACCAAGGTTTAACCATTCTTGCGCAACTTGGTCCCTGTCAGGATTTGCCCATCGGAGAGCCCCCATGCGTGTTTTGCTAGTCGAGGATGACCCCACAACATCGCGCAGCATCGAGCTGATGCTGACCCATGCCAATTTGAACGTCTATTGTACCGATATGGGGGAGGAAGGGATCGATCTGGCGAAGGTCTATGATTACGACCTGATCCTGCTCGATCTGAACCTTCCCGACATGAACGGGCACGAAGTGCTGCGCCAGCTGCGCATGTCGCGTATCGACACGCCGATTCTGATCCTGAGCGGTGCGAACGATACCGATAGCAAGATCAAGGGCTTCGGTTTCGGGGCGGACGATTATCTCACCAAGCCCTTTCACCGCGAAGAGCTGGTTGCCCGGATTCATGCCATCATCAGAAGGTCGCAGGGCCATGCGCAGTCGGTAATCAATACCGGCCGGATATCGGTCAATCTCGATGCAAAGACCGTCGAGGTGGAGGGCACGCCCGTACATCTGACCGGCAAGGAGTATCAGATGTTCGAGCTGCTCAGCCTGCGCAAGGGCACGACCCTTACCAAGGAGATGTTTCTCAACCATCTCTATGGCGGAATGGATGAGCCGGAGCTCAAGATCATCGACGTGTTCATCTGCAAGTTGCGCAAGAAACTGACGCAGGCAACGGGCGGCGACAGCCATATCGAGACGGTCTGGGGCCGGGGATACGTGCTGCGCGATCCCGAGCCAAGGATGATGGATCAACCGCTCGCCGCCCATGGCTGATCCCGGCAATGCCCTTCGATTTTTCGGCGGGGCATTGCGGGCCATCTCTGGACCGAAAGGTGCCGCGCTTCTATCACGTTGCCTGAGGCGACGATGAGGGCGAGGCGATGGTTGATAGACGTGACGCGGAGACATCCTCGGCGGTCGAGTTGGACGCGGAAGCGGCCGCCAGCGAGCTGGCGGAACTCGCGGCGACGCTCGATGCCGCGAACAGGGCTTACTACGTAGAAGACGAGCCCTTCATCGACGACGCCCGCTACGATGCGCTCAAGCAGCGCAACGCGGAACTTGAGCGTCGTTTCCCCGAGCTTAAGCGCTCTGACAGTCCGAGCGAGAAGGTCGGCGCGCCGGCTGCCGACGGATTTTCCAAGCTCGCGCATCGTGTGCCGATGCTGTCGCTGGGAAACGTCTTCACCGACGAGGATCTGGGCGAGTTCGACCGGTCTGTACGCAATTACCTGGGCCTCGATACCGAGGCGCCGTTGCCCTACACGGCCGAGCCGAAGATCGACGGGTTGTCGCTTTCCCTGCGCTATGAGGGCGGCCGGCTGACCGAGGCCGCGACCCGCGGCGACGGACGGATCGGCGAGAACGTCACCGCCAATGCGCGGACGATCGCGGATATTCCGCAAAGTCTCACCGGCGCTCCCGACATCCTGGAGGTGCGCGGCGAGGTCTATATGAGCCATGCCGATTTCGCCGCGCTGAACGCGCGCCAGGACGCGGCGGGGGCGAAGACCTTCGCCAATCCGCGCAACGCCGCGGCAGGAAGCCTGCGCCAGCTCGATGCGTCCATCACCGCCAGCAGGCCGCTGAGATTCTTCGCCTATACCTGGGGTGAGACCAGCGCCCCGCTTGCCGGCACTCAGATGAAGGCGATCGCGCGGCTCGCTGATCTCGGCTTCAGCACCAATCCGCTGACACGGCTTTGCAGCAGTCTGCCGGAAATGATCGCACATTACTCCGAGATCGCGGAACGCCGGGCCATGCTCGGCTACGATATCGACGGCGTGGTCTACAAGGTCAATGCGCTCGACCTGCAGGCCCGCCTCGGCTTTCGATCGACGACGCCCCGCTGGGCGGTCGCACACAAGTTTCCTGCCGAGCTTGCCTGGACCGTGCTCGAGCGTATCGAGATCCAGGTTGGCCGCACGGGGGCGCTCTCGCCTGTGGCCCGTCTGACCCCTGTGACAGTGGGCGGGGTCGTGGTCTCGAACGCGACCTTGCACAACGAGGATTACATCGCCGGTCGTGATGCCGCCGGCGGGGTCATTCGCGGTGGGCGCGATATCCGCGAAGGCGATCATGTCGAGGTGTTCCGCGCGGGGGACGTGATCCCGAAGATCGCGGATGTCGACCTGGGGCGCCGCCCGGCCGATGCGGTGCCCTTCGTCTTTCCCGAGCAATGTCCGGAATGCGGCTCGGCCGCACCGCGGGCGCCGGGCGATGCCGTGCGCCGCTGCACGGGCGGCCTGATCTGTCCGGCGCAGGCTGTCGAAAGGTTGCGCCACCTCGTCTCCCGCGCAGCCTTCGATATCGACGGGCTCGGGGCGAAACAAGTGGAGCAATTCTACCGCGACGGCTGGATCGCCGAACCGGCGGATATCTTCACCCTGCGCGCCCGCTACGGGCAGGGGCTGCAGCAGCTTCGCAACCGCGAGGGTTGGGGCGACAAATCGGCCCGGTCATTGTTCGACGCGATCGACAAGGCGCGCCGCGTGCCGCTTGCCAAGATGATCTTCGGCCTCGGAATCGCGCATGTCGGCGAGGTCGCGGCGCAGGTTCTGGCGCGCCATTACGAGACATGGGATGCGCTTGCCGCTGCGATGGATGCCGCCGCACAAGAGCCCGCCGCTCATGCCGAGGATGACAAGGCCCGCAAGGCTGCCCTCGCCGAAAGCCCACACTGGGCCGACATGATCGGGATCGACGGGATCGGCTTCACCGTCGCGGTCAGCCTGGTGACGACGATGCAGCAGCACGCCGAGCGGGCATCCATCGACCGTCTCGTGGCCGAGCTCGATATTCTGCCGGAGCAGCGACCGGACATGACCGCGAGCCCGGTTTCCGGCAAGACGATCGTCTTTACCGGCAGCCTCGAGAAGATGACACGGGCAGAGGCGAAGGCGAGCGCCGAACGTCTCGGCGCGAAGGTCTCGGGCAGCGTTTCGGCGAAGACCGATCTTCTGGTGGCCGGCCCCGGGGCGGGATCGAAGGCTGGCAAGGCGGCCGATCTGGGGGTCGAGGTCATCGACGAGGATGGCTGGCTCACGCTGATCGGGATGCAATGAGCCGCCCCGAGATACTTTTCCCGCTCTATTCCACCCTGACTGCCTTGCCGGGGATCGGGGCGAAGACGGCCACGCTCTTCGAGACGATGCAGGTGCGCCGACCGCGCGATCTCCTTTTCACCCTGCCACATTCCGGCATCGATCGCAGCCGGATCGAAACGATCGCGCAAATCGAGACGCCCCGGATGGTCACGGTCGAAATCGAGACGCGCCGTCATATCGCGCCGAGCGCCAAGGGCCGACCGTGGCGGGTCGAGGTGGATGACGGCACGGCCAGTTTCCAGCTCGTTTTCTTTCACGCGCGCGAGGATTGGCTTTCGCGGCAATTGCCAATCGGCGCGGCGCGGATCGTATCGGGAAAACTGGAGCGTTTCGACGGGATCGGACAGATCGTCCATCCCGATCATATCCTCGCACCCGAGGAGGCGCAGTCGATCCCCTCATTCGAGCCGGTCTATCCGCTGGTCGCCGGAATCACGCAGAAACTGATGGCCAAGGCCAGCGCCGCGGCACTCGCGCTCGCGCCCGATCTCGGCGAATGGATCGACCCGGCTCTCAAATCCCGCGAAGCTTGGCCCGATTGGACACAGGCCCTGCAGGATGCGCATTGGCCACAGGGCCCCGAGATGCTGGCGCCAACGGCACCGGCCCGTGCCAGGCTTGCCTATGACGAGCTCTTTGCCCATCAACTGACGCTCTCCCTGGCAAGAACCGCGCGCCGCAAGCGCGCCGGGCGCCCTTCGGTTGCGACCGGGCGGCTGCAATCAAAAGTCCTCGCCGCGCTGCCATATCGGCCGACGGGCGCGCAACTGCGCGCGATCGAGGCCATCGCGGATGACATGGCCGCGCCGCAGCGCATGAACCGGTTGCTGCAGGGCGACGTGGGCTCGGGCAAGACACTGGTCGCTTTCATGGCGCTGCTCGCCGCGGCCGAGGCCGGCGGGCAGGGGGCCATGATGGCCCCGACCGAGATCTTGGCCCGGCAGCATCTCGAAAGCCTGCAACCCCTTGCGGAGCAGGCCGGCGTGGTTCTGGAGCTTTTGACCGGCCGGGACAAGGGCTCGGAACGCGCAGCCAAGCTCGCCGCCATCGCCTCCGGCGATATAAGAATCCTCGTCGGCACCCATGCCGTCTTCCAGAAGGATGTGCAGTTCAACGATCTGCGTCTGGTGATCATCGACGAGCAGCACAGGTTCGGTGTTGGCCAGCGTCTGGAACTCGGTGCGAAAGGCGCGGCGAGCGACATCCTCGTGATGACCGCGACCCCGATCCCGCGCAGCCTGGCGCTGGCCCAATACGGCGACATGGACCTGTCGATCCTCGACGAGAAGCCCCCGGGACGGCAGCCGATCCAGACGGCGCTGCTTCCCCTCGACCGCATACCGGACGTGACCGAACGCCTGCGCGGCGCGGTGCGGCAGGGGCGGCAGGCCTACTGGGTCTGCCCCCTCGTCGAGGAGAGCGAGGTCAGCGCGCTTACCTCCGCGCAGGAGCGCTTCACGCGGCTGCGTGCAGCCCTCGGTGAGGATAGCGTCGGGCTGCTGCATGGGCAGATGCTCCCGGCGGAGAAGGACGCGGTGATGGCAAAGTTCGTCTCCGGCGCGCTGTCGGTGCTCGTCGCGACGACGGTGATCGAGGTCGGGGTTAACGTGCCGGCCGCCACGATCATGGTCATCGAACATGCCGAGAGCTTCGGCCTGTCGCAGTTGCACCAGTTGCGGGGCCGGGTCGGGCGCGGCTCGGATGCGTCGACCTGCCTGCTGCTCTACGCACCGCCACTGGGGGAGACCGGCCGCAAGCGGCTAGAGATCATGCGCGAGACGGAGGATGGCTTCCGCATTGCCGAGGCAGACCTTGAAATTCGCGGGGCCGGGGATCTCATCGGCCACGCGCAATCGGGCCTGCCGCGCTTCCGCATCGCCGATCTCGAGCGTCAGGCCGGGCTGATGGCCACGGCGCAACGCGACGCGAGGGCGCTCCTGGAGACCGATCCGGGGCTACAGACGCCGCGCGGGCAGGCGGCGCGTCACCTTTTATGGCTCATGGAGCAGGACGAGGCGATACGGTTGATCAGCGTCGGATAAGCCTCCCTTTCAAATTGTTCTCACTTCGTTCCGAAATTGCTTGCCATGAATAGGTCAATATGAGAACAAAGAAGAAACAGAAGCGAAGGGAGGATCGGATGTTCAGCGTGATCAAGGTCAGTTTCTCGAGATCGACGACATTCGTGGAAGATCTGTGTGGAGTGTTTGCTCTTGCAGCGCTCTTTATCGCTGGCCTCTACCTTCCAGCTCTCCTCTGAAGGCTCATCCTCTAACTTCTGTTGCCTGTGACCTGCCTACGGCTCGTGGCCGCCCGGATCGCAGTCCGCTCATGTCCCCTGATGCGGCTGCACTCGATCAACCCATCATTCCGCTTCCTGCCTGGGGCGTTTGATGATCCGGCTCCGGCACGAGCATACTTTCCTGCCGCCATCCCGACCGGATGCGCGGCAGTTTTTTTTGCGTGAGGACAATCTTGCGGCGCGATGTCGGCCAAATCGATGGATGGACAGCCGCCTCAAGCGGTGCCGCGGAGAGCCTTGTGCACCGCCTCAGGCGTAGCTGGCACCATTCGCCGCCGTTTCGGCCTCCGCCGCGGCCTCCGCCGCAGCTTCGATTGCGAGAAGAATCGAGGCATGCCGGTTCTTGTAATCGCGCGCAGGTTCGAGCACCTCGAACCCGTCGAACGGCGCGGGGGGCACCGGACCATCCGCTTTCAGCATGGCCTGCAACGCGTCACGGGCCGCGTCGATCTCCGCGCGGCTGCGCCCGATTATGTTGTGCCCGACCACTGCGGCCGCCGCCTGTCCAAGGGCACAGGCCTTCACGTCCTGCCCGAATGCCGCGACGCGGCCGTTCTCGAGCGAAAGATCGACCGTCACCGTCGAGCCGCAAAGCGGAGAGCGCCTGCGCACACTGGCCTGCGGGTCCTCCAGGCGGACGGCATGGGGAATGTCCGCGGCGAGCTCGAGGATCCGTCCCGAGTAAAGCTTGATCAGATCACTGTCGGCCATGGCTTTCCCTTTCGGCTTGCCGGTCATAGATAGTCCTGCGTCAGCGCCAAGAAAAGGATCCTCGCCCATGTCTTTCGACCCGTCCAGCCTGCGTTTCGACGCAGCCGGCCTCGTACCGGTAATCGCGCAGGACGCGCAGAGCGCCGAAATCCTGATGATGGCCTGGATGAACGAGGAGGCGGTGCGCCGGACCTTCGAGACGGGGCGCGTCACCTATTGGTCACGCTCGCGGCAGTCCTTCTGGGTGAAGGGGGAGACGAGCGGCAATCTGCAACATCTCGTCGAGCTGCGCATCGACTGTGACCGCGACTGTCTTCTAGTCTTGGTGCGGCAGGAAGGGCCCGCTTGCCATACCGGTCGCAGGAGCTGTTTCTACACCGCCTTGCGCGACGGCGAAGAAGTCGAGATCCAGTCGCCTCAGGGCTGACACCCGATCATCGCCCACACATCTTGCGCCGTGGCGCCGTCTCGCCTGTAGGCGGAGATGGCGCGCGCATCGTCGCGTTTCGCCAGCCGTTTGCCGGTCTCGTCGCGGATCAGCGCATGATGATGGTAGCGGGGCACGGGCAGGCCGAGCATTAGCTGCAGAACGACGTGAATGCGTGTTGCCTCGAAAAGGTCGCGCCCGCGCGTGACGAGAGAGATGCCCTGCGCGGCATCATCGAGAACGACCGAAAGGTGATAGGACGTTCCCATGTCGCGCCGGGCCAGAACGATCTCTCCGACTTCCTCGCGCAGGATGTGCGGCGTCACCTCGATCCGTCCCGTCTCGCCAAGCGCATCGGGCCCGCTTTCGATGAAATGGACGCCAGAGCCGATGGCATCGCACATCGCGTCCATCCGCAGGCGCAGCGCATGGCCCTCCGGGAGGTCGGGTCCGGACGCGATTTCACGATCCGAACAGGTTCTCGGATAAAGAAGCCCGTCCGGTCCGATTGCCGGCGGGTCGCCCTCCTGGGGGGCTGATGCCGCCTCGGCAATATCCCGGCGCGTGCAGGCACAGGCAAAGAGGGCCCCGGCGGCCCACAACCGCCGCAGCGCTGCCCTGTAGACATCGTGCCGCTGGGATTGTCGAAGCACCGGGGCGGGCCATGACAGCCCCAACCATTCGAGATCGTCGAAGATCGCGCGTTCCCATTCGGGACGGGAACGTGCGGCATCGATATCCTCGATCCGCAGCAGGAATTGTCCCCCGGACTCGTGCGCTTTTCTATGGGCCACCGAAGCGGCATAGGCATGACCCAGGTGCAGCGGACCCGTGGGAGACGGTGCGAACCTCGTCGTGAACGGCGCGCCCGTCACCCGCTTACGGCACCACCGGAGGACAGCCAATCGGACCAATCCTCCTTGGCGCGATCGGTATAGGCCTTGTAGCGGTCCTTGCGTCCCCGGCGACCGGATTTGAGGCCGCCGACGGGCGGGAACAGCCCGAAATTGACATTCATCGGCTGGAACGTCTTGGCGTCCGCGCCGCCGGTGATGTGGGTCACGAGCGCGCCGGTCGCCGTCGTGGGGGGCGGGGGCGTGGGCGTGCGGCCTGTGGCATCGGCCACGGCCAACCGACCGGCCAGAAGGCCCATCGCCGCGCTTTCGACATAGCCCTCTACACCCGTGATCTGTCCAGCGAAACGGAGATTGGGCTGTGTGCGCAATCTCAGCTGCTCGTCCAGAAGCCGCGGAGAGTTCAGGAACGTATTGCGGTGGATGCCGCCAAGACGCGCGAACCGCGCTTCTTCCAGTCCCGGAATCATCCGGAAAACATCGGTTTGCGCGCCGTACTTCATTTTGGTTTGGAAGCCGACGATATTGAAGAGCGTTCCGAGCTTGTTGTCCCGGCGCAACTGCACGACAGCGTGCGCCTTCGTTTCGGGCATATGCGGATTGGTAAGGCCGACCGGCTTCATCGGACCGTGTCGCAAGGTCTCCCGGCCGCGTTCCGCCATCACTTCGATCGGCAGGCATCCGTCGAAATAGCCCGCCGTCTCCCCCTCGTGGAACTCCGTCTTGTCGGCCACCAGCAAGGCATCGATGAACGCGTCGTAGGTTTCCTTGTCCATCGGGCAGTTGAGATAGGCGGTCCGTTCCTCCTCCCTCTCCCCCTTGTCGTAGCGCGACTGCATCCAGGCCTTCGACATGTCGATGCTGTCGGAATAAACGATCGGAGCGATGGCATCGAAAAAAGCGAGTGCATCCGCGCCAGTCTTCGATGCGATCGTTTTCGCCAAGGCTCCGGATGTCAGGGGGCCCGTGGCAACGATCCACTGGCCTTCCTTCGGAAGCTCAGTGATTTCAGCGTCTTGGCGCGTGATCTTGGGGTGGGACATCAATGCGTCCGTCACCGCGTTTGCAAAATGCTCGCGATCGACGGCGAGCGCGCCGCCCGCGGGAAGGCGACAGGCATCCGCCATCCGCATGATCAATCCGCCGGCCGCGCGCATTTCCCAATGCAGCAGGCCCACCGCGTTCTGCTCGCTGTCATCGGAGCGGAAGGAGTTGGAGCAGACCATCTCTGCCAGCTGCCCCGTCTGATGCGCGAAGGTTCCGGTATGAGGCCGCATCTCGTGAATGATCACGTCGAGCCCGGCCTCGGCCGCTTGCCAAGCTGCTTCCGACCCGGCCATTCCGCCGCCGACGATGTTGAGAACTTGCTGTGTCATGGCCGCGATCTAAACAGTCTCGCGGCAAAGGGGAAGGGCATCCGTCACCGCCGGCGCGTCAAACACGCCGGCGGTGTGGTCCATTCCCTCAGGCGTCGTCACCGTCCGGCATCTCGCCGCCGGGCTCGTCGACCTCCGGCTGCTCGGCGATCCAGGCAACCGAGACAACCTCTTCGCCGGCTCCGGTATTGAAGACCCGCACACCGCCGGCCCCGCGCGAGCGGAAGGAGATGCCATCGACGGGGACCCGGATCGACTGGCCGCGAGAGGTCGCGAGCATGATCTGATCGTCGAGATCGACCGGGAAGGACGCGACAAGCGGTCCGCCGCGCATTGCCTTGTCCATGGCCATGACCCCTTGGCCCCCGCGACCACGCACGGGGTAGTCATGACTGGAGCTGAGCTTGCCGGAACCTTGCGCCGTGATGGTCAGGATAAGGTCCTCGGCCGCTGACATGCGGGCATAATCCTCGGATGTGAAATCCGCCGCCTCTATGCTGGCATCCTCCTCCTCGGTTTCCTGTTCCGCATCCTCGGCGAGGCCAGCCACGGCACGCCGCATCTTGAGGTAGGCCGCGCGTTCGGCGGCGCTGGCCTCGAAATGGCGGATGATGGCCATCGACACGACACTGTCATCCGTGCCGAGACGGATGCCCCTGACGCCCGTGGAATCGCGGCCCTTGAATACGCGAACGGCGGTTGTCGGGAAGCGGATCGCACGGCCCTGTGCCGTGACGAGCATCACGTCATCCTCTTCGGACGCAATGCGCGCGTTGACCAATTTCACATTGTTATCGGGAAGTTTCATGGCGATCTTGCCATTGCGCATGACATTCGTGAAATCACTCAGCGCGTTGCGCCGCACATCGCCCGCGGAGGTGGCGAAGATGATCTGCAGCTCGTTCCAATCAGCCTCGTCGCGATCCACCGGCATGATCGCGGCGATCGACACCCCTTGCGGGATCGGCAGGAGATTGACGATCGCCTTGCCCTTTGCCGTGCGGCTTCCCTGCGGCAGGCGCCAGGTCTTGAGCTTGTAGACCATCCCGTCGGTGGTGAAGAAGAGAAGCTGCGTGTGGGTGTTGGCCACGAACAGGGTCGTGACGACATCCTCGTCCTTCGTCGACATGCCCGACAGGCCCTTGCCGCCACGTCTTTGGGACCGGAAGTCGGCGAGGGGCGTGCGCTTGATGTAGCCGGTCTGCGTGACCGTGACGACCATCTCCTCGCGCTCGATGAGATCCTCGTCCTCCATATCGCCGGACCAGTCGACGATTTCGGTCCGGCGTGGCACTGCGAATTGCGTGCGCACCTCCGTCAATTCGGACGAGATGATCGACATGATCCGTTCGCGCGAGCGCAGGATATCGAGATAGTCCTTGATCTTCGCTGCAAGCTCTTCGAGCTCGTCGGTAACCTCTTTCACGCCGAGCTGCGTCAGGCGCTGAAGCCGCAACTCGAGGATCGCGCGGGCTTGCACCTCCGACAGGTTATAGGTGCCGTCGTCGTTCATCGTATGGCTGGGATCGTCGATCAGACGGATGTAGCCCTCGATGTCACTGGCCGGCCAGCGCCGCTCCATCAGCTTCTCGCGCGCCTCGGGGGCGTCGGCGGAGGAGCGGATGGTCGCCACGACCTCGTCGACATTGCTCACGGCAACGGCATAGCCGCACAGGATATGGCTCCGCTCGCGGGCCTTGCGCAGATCGAACGCCGTGCGCCGCGCGACAACTTCCTCTCGGAAGCTGATGAAATGCGTAAGGAAATCACGAAGCGTCAGCTGTTCGGGACGGCCGCCATGCAATGCCAGCATGTTGCAGCCGAAGGAGGTCTGCATCGGCGTGAAGCGGAAGAGCTGATTGAGAACGACTTCCGCCGTTGCATCCTTCTTCAGCTCGACCACGACGCGCACGCCGACCCGGTCCGACTCGTCCTGCACCGCCGATATGCCCTCGAGCTTCTTTTCGCGGACAAGATCGGCGATCCTTTCGACGAGCGCGGCCTTGTTGACCTGGTAGGGGATCTCGTCGAGCACGATGGCATAGCGATCCTTGCGGATCTCCTCGATCCGCGTCTTGGCGCGGATGATGACGCTTCCGCGCCCTTCGAGATAGGCCTTGCGCGCGCCGGAGCGCCCGAGGATCAGGCCGCCGGTCGGGAAATCGGGCGCGGGGACGTACTCCATCAGCTGCTCGACCGACAGGTCCGGATCCTCGATCAGCGCAAGCGTCGCGTCGATCACCTCGCCCAGATTGTGCGGCGGGATGTTCGTGGCCATGCCGACGGCGATGCCGCCCGCGCCGTTGACGAGCATGTTGGGAAAGCGCGCCGGCAGAACGGTGGGCTCGCGGTCCTTGCCGTCGTAATTGTCCTGGAAGTCGACGGTCTGCTTCTCGATATCGGCCAGAAGCGCCTGCGCGGGCTTGTCCATGCGCACTTCGGTATAGCGCATCGCGGCGGCATTGTCGCCGTCCATGGAGCCGAAATTCCCTTGCCCGTCGAGCAGCGGCAGGGACATCGAGAAATCCTGCGCCATCCGCACGAGCGCCTCGTAGATCGCGCTGTCGCCATGCGGGTGATACTTGCCCATCACGTCGCCGACGGGACGCGCCGACTTGCGATAGGACTTGTCATGCGTGTTGCCGGTCTCGTGCATCGCGTAGAGGATGCGCCGGTGCACCGGTTTCAGCCCGTCACGCAGATCGGGGATTGCCCGACTGACGATGACCGACATCGCGTAATCGAGGAAGGATGCACGCATCTCCTCCGAGATCGAGATCGACGGACCATCGTGAGCGACGCGCTCGATGCTGGATTCATCTTCGTTTTCGGGATGTTCGGGCGTATCGCTCAACGACTCCGATGCTCCTGCATTTGGGGCTACATATTGTTGTGAAACCTATACCAGAGCGTGCATATAGCCCGCAATCCCTGTGCCTGCAAAGCTATGGCAGCCACAGGATGACACTGCTAACAACCTGTTTTCGTTGCAAAGTAAACCTCCCGGGTTTCTACTCGAAGTCGGGGAGGGACCTGGCGATGACGGAAACGGAGATGATGTTGAAGGGCTACGGGTTGACGACCGCGGAATTCTTCTACCGCCTGCCGGATTACAGGAATGTTCTGCAGAGTTTCGTGTGGCAGGATTACGATCTCGCGCCGGACCACCCGAAGCTCTTCGAATTCGTCGAATTCTGGCAGCGGGAGATCGAGGGGCCGTTGCATTCGGTATGCTTCACGCATCGCAAGCTCATCGCGCCAGGCGAATGGCGCAATGTCACCGGGGAGCTGACGCTGCACTGAGGCTCGCGTTCAGGGAATCAGCCGCGCGACGTAGCCGGGCAGGGCGAAGGCAGCCTTGTGAACTTCCGGCGTGTAATAACCCGGCGTCAGGCCGGCCTTGCGGAAGCGCTCGGCCAGTGTCTCTGGGTCGACAGCGCGGGCCGGGCCGTCCGTTCCCCAGCCGAACGCCATCGCGCCGCCCGCATAGGTCGGCACCGTCGCCATGTAGCAGGTGGCATCGGTGAAGAGCGCCTTGAAGGCCCGCATCGTTCCCGTCAGCTCGTCGCCCTGCATGAAGGGCACGCCGTTCTGGGTGACCAGAATGCCATTCGGTGCCAAGGCGCGTTTCGCATGGCCATAGAAACTGTCAGTGAAGAGGACCTCGCCGGGGCCCGCGGGATCGGTCGAGTCGACGATGATCACATCGAAGCCGCCATCGCAGTCGCGCATGTATTGCGCGCCATCGGCGATGATCAGCTCGAGCCTGGGATCATCGAAGGCCCCGGCGGAGATCGATGGCAGGTACTGCTTGGAGAACTCGACCACGCCGGCATCGATCTCGATCATGGTGACTTGCTCGACGCCGGAATGGCGCAGAACCTCCCGTGCCATTCCGCCATCGCCGCCCCCGATGATCAGCACCCTGCGGGCCGATCCATGGGCGAGGATGGGCACATGGGTCAGCATCTCGTGGTAGATGTAGTTGTCGCCCTCGGTCACCTGCACCACGCCATCGAGGGTGAGCACGCGGCCGAAGGTGGAATTGCTGAAGACACGGATGCGCTGGTGATCGGTTTCGCTGTCATAAAGCAGCTCGTCGATCCTGAGGGCCTGCGAATGGTCCGCATGAAGACGCTCGATGCTCCATCCAGTCATGTCGGTCATGCAGGCTCTCCTTCCAGGTCGTATTGCGCGATGGCCTCCCACGGGCCGCCGCGGTAATGCCAGAGCATGAGCCGGTCCGCCACCCCCTCGAAGGGCGTGAACCGCGCGGCGATCGCATCGCGATCGGCGCGGGCGCGGGCGCGGGGCACCTTGTTCTGGAGCGTGACATGCGCGCGACGCGTCTGCCGGTCCTGCCGCGTCAACATCGGCTCCCAAAGGTCCTGGAGTTCCCGAAGGAGAGGCAGGTAGCGCGGCATGTCGAGCCTGACCGCGGTGCCGCCCCCGAAATCGAGAAGCTCGGCCGCGGCGAGCCGCAACGGCGCCGTCCGTCCGGCGACCGCGCGGCAATCTTCGGCGACGCGCGCGTGTTCCTCGGAGGGGAGCTGCTGGAACAGGGTCAGATGTGCGGGGATGAAGTTGCGTGCCGGCGGAAAGAACGCCTGCCGCGTCGGCTCGAACCAGCCGAAGGCGGAGCTGTCGAAGCCGAGTGTAAGGATGAGCGCCATCGAGCAGGCTGGCGCCGGGCCCCAGGTCAGGGGCGCCGGCGCCGATCCGTCAGGCCGCGACGGTGTCGGTGACGAGGCCGTCGCCGCGCAGCAGTTCCTTCACCCGCACATCGTCGGTGTGGAAGGCCTTCTTCAGCACATCGACCGCGCGCCACGGCTCGGCATCGCCGCACATGAACACGTCGAAAGCGCCGTAGCCGATCTCGGGCCAGGTATGCACCGAGATATGGCTTTCGGCGAGGACGGCGACGCCGCTCACGCCTTGCGGGCTGAACTTGTGGGTGTGGATATGCAGCAGGGTCGCGCCGCAGATCTCGACCGAGTCGCGGAATGCCTGCTGAATGCGGGCCTCGTCATCGAGCCCGTGGCCGTTCACCACCTCGATGATGAGATGCGTTCCGGCGAAGACTTTGCCCTCGCGGCGGATGAAATGATCGTCGCGCGATTCATCGAACAGGTCGCGCTCGGCCGTTTCCTGTCCGCCGATCGCACCATCGCTGATACGCGTGTCTTCCGCTTGGGCGCCTGTCTCCAGACCGATCCCCAGTTGGAAGAGGTTGGAGCCCGACATGGCATCCTCCTTCTTCTTTCCAGTAGATGGCAATCCGTGGGTCCTTAGCGCCCCCCCGGCAAAGCCGCCGAGGTTGGGATCGGTCCCGAATGTGTGAAGGGGCAGATAGGGGTCAAGCTCTCCGGACGCAAGACATTTCGCGGCTCATGGGCGGAAAAACGATCCTCCCCGGGGTCGAGATGCACCGCCGCGCCGGCGCGCGGCACGCGGGAGCCGGTCCGGGGCGGGGTCCGGGGCGGGGTCCGTGCGCGGTGAGCCGTCCTCGGGACGCCGGAATGGCGGAGAAATGTTGGGGTATCTAAATACCTTATTTGCAAGATGTTGAGATTGCTTGAATTTTCGGAGGTCATTGCCGTTGACGCGGCGCGCAGGATGGTTAGAACTGCGCCATCCGAAAACGGCGGCCCTTCGTGCTGCCATCCGATCATGCGACAGGAACCAGCGATGAAGACCTACACCGCGACACCGGCGGAGATCGAGAAGAAATGGATCCTGATCGACGCCGAGGGCGTCGTTCTGGGTCGTCTCGCCTCGATCATCGCCATGCGTCTGCGTGGCAAGCACAAGGCCACGTTCACCCCGCACATGGACATGGGCGACAATGTCATAGTCATTAACGCCGACAAGGTGCAGTTGACGGGCAAGAAGCGCATGAAACCGAACTACTGGCACACGGGATATCCGGGCGGCATCAAGTCCCGCACCACCGGCCAGATCCTCGAGGGCAAGTATCCCGAGCGCGTCGTCATGCAGGCTGTCAAGCGCATGCTGCCCGGCAACAAGCTGAGCCGTCACGTGATGACCAACCTGCGCGTCTATGCCGGCACCGAGCATCCGCATGAGGCCCAGAGCCCCGAGACGCTCGATGTCGTGTCGATGAACTCCAAGAACACCAGGACCGCTTGAGATGGCTGAAGAAATCAAATCGCTCGACGAGCTGAACGCCGCCGTTTCCGGCAGCCAGTCCACCGAAACCGACCTGGCACCGCGCGAGCCGGTTCGCGACGCGCAGGGTCGCGCCTATGCCACAGGCAAGCGCAAGGACGCGGTCGCCCGCGTCTGGATCCGCCCCGGCTCCGGCAAGGTCACCGTCAACGGCAAGGACGTGAACACCTATTTCGCGCGTCCCGTGCTGCAGATGATCCTCAAGCAGCCCTTCACCATCGCCAATGTCGAAGGCCAGTTCGACGTGATCGCCACCGTCAAGGGCGGCGGTCTCTCCGGTCAGGCCGGCGCGGTGAAGCACGGCGTGTCCAAGGCGCTGCAGCTTTATGATCCTAGCCTGCGCGGCGCACTGAAGGCCGCCGGTTTCCTGACCCGCGACAGCCGCGTCGTCGAGCGCAAGAAATACGGCAAGGCCAAGGCGCGCAAGAGCTTCCAGTTCTCCAAGCGCTGATCGCATCAGGCGAATACGAAATGGGGGCCGTCCGGGAGACCGGGCGGCCTCGTTGCGTGCGGGGGCCGGCGAGGGCTTGCAGGCTCCGCGCGCTTGCGCTTTTGTCGGCTGCGGCAGGACGGCTGCCCGGCACGGCGAAGGATGAACGATGGCACAGGCCGATCCAGGCAGCGTGCGCAGGGGGCGGGCGCTCATCGCGGCGCCGGCGCTCTACGCGCTGCTGCTGCTCGCCGGACCGCTCGGCACGATCGTCCTCTTCAGCTTCTGGTCCCAGGATTTTCTCGCGCTGGATCGAAGCCCGACCCTGGGCAACTACGCCGAGGCGCTGCGCGAGCCGCTCTACCGTGAGCTGATGCTGCGCTCGCTGGCGATCGCCATGGCCGTCACGGTCACGACCGTTCTCCTGGCTTTCCCGGTGGCCTATTTCGTCTCCTTCAAAGTCGCGCCCGCGCGCAAGGCGCTGTGGCTCTTCCTGATCACGATTCCCTTCTGGACGAGCTATCTGGTGCGCGTCTTCCTGTGGAAGGTGATCCTCGGCTTCAACGGCGTGGTGAACGCGAGCCTGTTGGGCGCCGGGATCATCGACGCGCCGCTCACCTTCATCCTCTACAATCCCGTATCGGTGGTGATCACACTCACCCATGCCTTCGCACCATTCGCGATCCTGCCGATCTATGTCGCGCTCGAGCGGATCGACCACTCGCTGATCGAGGCCTCGCGCGACCTGGGCGAAAGCCGGGCGTCCACGTTCCGCCGCGTGACCTTGCCGCTCGCGCTGCCCGGCGTGATGGCCGCCGCGCTCATCGTCTTCATCCCGGTGATCGGCGACTATGTCACGCCGCGCCTCGTCGGCGGCCCGAGCGGCCTGATGATCGCCAACATGATCCAGACGCAGTTCCTCAAACTCAACAACGCGCCCCTCGGAGCCGCGCTCGCGGTGCTCGCAATGCTGATCGTCACCGCCATCGCACTGGTGGCGGGACTGGCGCTGCGCCGTTTCTCGGGACCGCGGGGATGAGCGGTCTGCGGCTCTATGCTCTCGTCTACCTGGCCTTCCTTTACGCGCCGATCGCGCTCTTGCCGATCTTCGCATTCAACGACGGCACCGTCATCGCTTTCCCGCTCGATGGTTTCACGCTGCGCTGGTTCCGCGAGTTGCCGCAGACGCCGGCCCTCGTCGCCTCGGTGCGCACCAGCCTCTGGATCGCCGGCAGCACGGCACTGCTCTCCACCGTGCTCGGGCTTTGCGCGGCGCGGGCCGGGACCATGGCACGCTTTGGCGGACGCGACGCGATGATGGGGCTGATCATGCTGCCGCTCGTCCTGCCGGAGATCATCGTGGCGGTGGCGCTGCTTGTCGTGCTGCTGGCGCTCGGCTTGCCGCTGACCGGCTGGACGGTCATCGCGGGCCATACACTGATCTGCCTGCCGTTCAGCACGGCGATCCTCGGATCGGCCTTCCGGGCGCTCGACCCGGCGCTGGAGGAGGCCGGGATCGATCTCGGCCTCGGCCGCGCCGCGGTCTTCCTGCGCGTGACCCTGCCGCTCCTGATGCCCGGCATCATCGCCTCGCTGCTGATCACCTTCACGATCAGCCTCGACGAGTTCATCATCGCCTTCTTCCTGACGGGGACGGAGCCCACCTTGCCGGTCTATCTGTGGGGCCAGTTGCGCTTCCCGCAGAAGATCCCGGTCGTCATGGCGCTCGGCACCATCCTGCTGGTGATTTCCGTCGTCCTGATCACACTGGCCGAGATCGCGAGGCGCCGCGCGGCGGCCCGTGCCACCGGCATCGACAGCGGAGCCTGAAACGTGCCCGATCAAACGAACACGGATGCCGAAGCCGCGCCTGCGGGCCGCTGCCCGATCATCGAGCTCAGTGGTGCGCACAAGCATTTCGGCGATTATCACGCGCTGCGCGGGATCGACCTTTCGGTCGGGGCAGGCGAGTTCTTTTCCCTTCTCGGCCCCTCGGGCTGCGGCAAGACCACGCTCCTGCGCACGATCGCCGGCTTCGAGGCGCTCGGCGCGGGACGGCTCGTGATCGGTGGGCGTGACATGGCGGGCGTGCCACCGAACCGGCGCCCCACGAACATGGTGTTCCAGTCCTACGCGATCTTCCCGCATCTCGATGTGGGGCAGAATGTCGGCTTCGGGCTGCGGCGCTCCGAAGGGTCGCGCGCGCAGAAGGCCGTGCGGATCGGCGAGGCGCTCGAGATGGTCGGGCTCGCCGGCTACGAGCGGCGCGGCGCGCAGGCGCTCTCCGGCGGCCAACGCCAACGCGTCGCGCTTGCGCGTGCCCTGATCCTGCGGCCCGATGTGCTGCTTCTCGACGAGCCGCTCTCGGCGCTCGACAAGAAGCTGCGCGAGCAGATGCAGGCCGAGCTGCGCCGGCTTCAGCGGCAGGTGGGGATCACCTTCGTCCTCGTGACCCATGACCAGGAAGAGGCGCTGATCATGTCGGACCGCGTCGCGGTGATGTTCGAGGGGCGGATCGCGCAACTTGCCGGACCGCAGGAGCTCTACAGGCATCCGGCGAGCCGCCGGGTCGCCGAGTTCATCGGGATGATGAATTTCCTGCCGGTCATCGCCACAGGCGACACGCTCGAGATCGCGGGTCTGGGCCGCGTGCCCCGCGCCGGGCTTCGCAGCGCCGCGCCGGACGGGCAGGGGCCGCCGGAGGCGGGGATCCGCCCTGAAATGTTCTCGATCCTCTATCCCGGCGAGCAGACCGGGCGCCGCACCGCGCAGGGCACGGTGCGCGAGACGGCGTTCTACGGCGACATGACCTATTACGAGGTGATCCTCGACGGCACCGAGCGCCCCGTCACGATCTCCATGAAGAACATGCCGGGCCGGATGATCCTTTCGCCCGGCACGCAGGCGCGCATCGCCTGGGACGCCGAGTCGGTGACGCTCTTTTCCGCCGCGTGGTAGGCTACCGGACGCCGGTCCGGTCCGGGCGCGCCGTGCACGGTTGTTGCCGGCAGCCCCCCGCCGTGGAACAGTGATGGTGCGGGCCGTACCCCTCGGCCCGGCAGGTACCATGGGGAGGACCGACATGAGATATTCGATCGTGATGGCACTGGCCGCGGGCATTCCGCTGACAGGCCATGCCCAGGAGGGCGACACGTCCGGTGCCGCGATGAGCTACGGCCAGCGGCCCGCCTATCTTGTCGACAAGATGCCCGATGGCACGCTGAAGGACGAGCTGTCGGCCTGCATGGGGCAGACGCCGCAGCGCACCGCCTTCTCGATCGGGCATCGCGGCGCGCCGCTGATGTTCCCCGAGCACACGGTGCAATCGAACCGGGCCGCCGCGCGCCAGGGGGCGGGCATCCTCGAATGCGATGTGACCTTCACCCAGGACAAGCAGCTCGTCTGCCGCCATGCGCAGAACGACCTGCACACCACCACGAATATCCTGACGACCGATCTGGCGCAGGCCTGCACCGCGCCCTTCACGCCTGCGCAAGGCGAGGAGAAAGCCAGCGCCGAGTGCCGCACCAGCGACATCACGCTCGAACAGTTCCGCAGCCTGACGCCCAAGATGGATGCCTCCGATGCGGATGCCGCGACGGCCGAGGAGTACCAGGGCGGCGGCGTCCCGTGGCGCACCACGCTCTATTCGGACGGCGCGACGTTGATGACACATGCCGAATCGATCGCGCTCTTCGACAGCCTCGGCGCCGATTTCACCCCCGAACTGAAAGCACCCTCGGTAGAGATGCCCTTCGACGGCTACACCCAGGAAGATTACGCGCAGGCGTTGATCGACGAGTACAAGGATGCCGGCATCGACCCCGCGCGCGTCTGGGCACAGAGCTTCGATCTGGCCGATCTGCGCTACTGGATCGAGAACGAGCCGGAATTCGGCAAGCAGGCCGTCTACCTGATGGATGAATACGACGACGAGACCTACGATCCGAACGACCCCGCGACCTGGCCCGACACGATGGCCGAGCTCAAGGAGATGGGGGTTAACTACATCGCCCCGCCGATGTGGATGCTCGTCACGCTCGGTGAGGACGGCAAGATCGTTCCCAACGCGCTCGCGAAGGCGGCCGCCGAGGCGGATGTGAAGATCATCACCTGGACGCTCGAGCGCTCGGGTCCGCTCGCCGGCGGGGGCGGATGGTATTACCAGAGCATCGCGGATGCGATCGACAGTGATGCCGACACCTACGAGCTGCTCGATGTGTTGGCGCAGGATGTCGGCGTCGAGGGCGTCTTTTCCGATTGGCCCGCCACGGTGACCTTCTACGCCAACTGCAAGGGCCTGTGACCCGCGGGCGACGCGGCGGCATGATCCGCCGCGGTGCTTTCAGACCCGCTCGATGATGAAGTCGGGCACGATCGCGGACCGGGCGATGGCCTCCGCCACATCAAGCCCGACGAGCGCGCCGAAACCGGGACCAGCGCCGCCGCGAACCCCATGTGCCGCCCGCCCAGAATGTCGGTATGCAGCGTGTCGCCCACCATCAGCGCCCTGCCGGGCGGACAGGGTGCAGGCAATCGCGACAGGGCGATCTCGTAGATGCCGCGAAAGGGTTTGCCCAGGAAGACCGGTGTGATCCCGGTGCGATCCGCAAGACGGTGCTCGTAATGGCACGGCTCTTGCGACAGCCCGCCCTCGCGCGGCGCGACGATGTCGGGATTGCCGACCAGGACCGGCCGGGGATGGCGGGCGAGCGCCTCTTCCAGAAGCCGCTGGCGTGTTGCATTCCACAAGCCCGATCCGATCAGCAGGAGTCCTTCGGCATTGGCATAGGATGCGGGATCGTCGCCCAGGATGGTGATATCCCGCGCGCCGAAATCCTCAAGGCCATGCGTGCGGTCCAGCATAGTGCCCCAGCGGCGCGGAGCGTGCCCGTCCAGATGCGTAAGGAGCGCCTTGCGGCTGGTGACGACCTCGCGGCGCGCGAAATCGAACCCCGGCTGGGCATAACGTGCCATCATCACCGGTTTGGGGTATCCGGCGGCGTTCGACACGACCATGACCGCTCTGCCGGCCGCCCGGAGGGCCGCGATCCTGGCGGCGGCTCCGGGGATCGGTGTCTCGCCGACATTGAGCACGTTATAGGCGTCGAGCAGGATCACGTCGAAATCGGCGGCCACCTCCTCCAGCGTGACCGACCGGCGCGGCGGGGTCTCGAACCGGGCGGCGGGCAGGCGGTGCCTCACGGCGAGATGGGCCTCGAATGCCTGGCCGGCATCTTGCGTGACAGGACGCGGCGGCGCAGGAAGGCGGAGACGATCTCGCCGATGACGACCAGTGCGAGGATCGCGATCAGCACGGTGGCTGCCTCGGGCCAGTTGAACGTGTCGATGGCCCCTTGGAGGATGATCCCGATGCCGCCGGCGCCGACAAGGCCCAGAAAGTCGATTCGCGCAGATTGATGTCCCAACGCAGGATCGAGACCGCCCAGAAGGTCGGCATGATCTGGGGCACGATGGTAAGCGTTTCCTGGCCCGCACCTTCCCAATTCTCACCTGACCTGAGATTTCGCACCTGACGGAGATTAGGGCAGGAGTTT
>NZ_APKE01000029.1 GCF_009835145.1 Profundibacterium mesophilum KAUST100406-0324
CCGCAAAGCCGCCTCGACGACCTGCTGCCGTGGAACTTCAAGCCGTCAAGCTGAACCGCTGGTGCTGTTCAGCTAACGCTTACACTGAATGAGTTTTGTCGAACACAATGCATCCGTCGTCGCCGCCGGATCGAAACCCATAGACAAGGACTGGTGGCGCGGCGCGGTGATCTACCAGATCTACCCGCGCAGCTTCCAGGACGGCAACGGTGACGGGATCGGGGATCTCAGCGGCATCATCCACCGGCTTGAATACATCGCCGAACTCGGCGCCGACGCGATCTGGCTTTCGCCGTTCTTCCGTTCGCCGATGCGCGATTTCGGATACGACGTCTCCGATTACCGCGATGTCGATCCGATGTTCGGCACGCTGGGCGATTTCGATGCCCTGATGCACCGCGCCCATGAGCTGGGACTGAAGGTCCTCATCGACCTGGTGCTGAGCCATACGAGCAACGATCACCCCTGGTTCAAGGAAAGCCGCTCCAGCCGCGACAATGCTAAGGCGGACTGGTATGTCTGGGCCGATCCCAAGCCCGATGGCTCGCCGCCCAACAACTGGCTGTCGATCTTCGGCGGATCGGCGTGGCAGTGGGACGGCGAGCGGATGCAGTATTACCTGCACAATTTCCTCTCCGCGCAGCCTGACCTGAACTTCCACTGCACCGAGGTTCAGGACGAGCTGCTGGACGTGGCGCGCTACTGGCTCGCGCGCGGGGTCAACGGCTTCAGGCTGGACACGGTCAATTTCTATTTCCACGACAAGCAGTTGCGCGACAACCCGCCGCTCGATCCCGAGGCGCGCAACGACAACACCGCCCCGTCGGTGAACCCCTACAACTTTCAGGATCACCTCTACGACAAGACGCAGCCCGAGAATCTCGACTTCCTGCGCCGCCTGCGCGCGGTGATGGAGGAATATCCCGCAATCACTTCCGTTGGCGAGATCGGCGAGAGCCAGCGCGGCATGCAGGTGCAGGCGGAATATACCGCCAGCGACGACCTGCTGCACATGGCCTATGATTTCGACTTCCTGTCGACCGCGTTTCCCTCCGGCAGCCGGATCAAGACGGTCCTCGAGCGCTTCGACCGGATCGTGACCGAGGGCTGGGCCTGCTGGGCCTTCTCGAACCATGACGTGGTCCGCCATGCCAGCCGCTGGAACCTCAACGAGGAGGCGCGCAAGCTCTATGCCGCGATCCTGATGAGCATGAAGGGGACGGTCTGCCTTTACCAGGGCGAGGAGCTTGGCCTGACGGAAGCCTATGTCGCCTACGAGGATCTCCAGGATCCCTACGGCAAGCAGTTCTGGCCGAAGTTCAAGGGCCGAGACGGCTGCCGCACGCCGATGCCCTGGGGCCGGCGGCAGACCAATGGCGGTTTCTCGGATGCGCGCCCCTGGCTGCCGATCGCGGTCGAGCATCTCGAGCGCGCGGTGAGCGTGCAGGAGGTCCACGAGGACAGCGTCCTGCATTTCTACCGTGACTTCATCGCGTTCCGCAGAACGTGCCCGGCCCTTGCGAAAGGCACGCTGAAGGTGACGCGCGCCGATGACGAGGCGCTGGTGCTGATCCGCGAGCATGAGGGCGAAAGGGTTCTTTGCGCCTTCAACCTGACGCAGGCGGAACAGCAGATCACGCTTCCGGAAGGCAATTGGACGCATGATGACGGCGCGCCGTTCACCGCGCAGCATGACGGGAACACGGTCACATTGCCGCCCTATCAGGCCTTCTATGCGAATGCCGGCGGCGAATGATGCTTGGGGAGAGAGACTGACATGGCCGATCTGAAGCTTAAGGACGTCGCGAAAGCCTACGGGAATGTCGAGGTGTTGAGCGACATCAACCTCGAGATCGAACGCGGCGAGCTCATCGTCTTCGTCGGCCCCTCCGGCTGCGGAAAATCGACGCTGCTGCGGATGATCGCGGGGCTCGAGAAGATCACCGGCGGCGAGTTGCAGATCGACGGGCGGGTGGTCAACAACGTGCCCCCCGCGCAGCGCGGCATCGCGATGGTGTTCCAGTCCTACGCGCTCTATCCGCATATGACGGTGCGCGACAACATGGCCTTTGCCCTGAAGATCGCCAAGAAGAGCAAGGACGAGATCGAGGCCGCGATTTCGAAGGCGGCCCGCATCCTGCAACTCGAACCCTATCTCGACCGTTTGCCGAAGGCTTTGTCGGGCGGGCAGCGACAGCGGGTCGCAATCGGCCGCTCGATCGTGCGTGATCCCAAGGTCTATCTCTTCGACGAACCGCTTTCGAACCTCGATGCGGCCCTTCGGGTCGCGACGCGGATCGAGATCGCGCAGCTCAAGGAGGCAATGCCGGAGAGCACGATGATCTACGTCACCCATGACCAGGTCGAGGCGATGACGCTCGCGACCCGGATCGTGGTGCTGGCGGGGGGCGGAATCGCGCAGGTGGGCACGCCGCTGCAGCTCTACGAGAAGCCCGAGAACGAGTTCGTGGCACAGTTCATCGGCTCGCCGGCGATGAACCTGCTTCCCGGCAAGATCACGGAGGTCGGCGCGCGGACCGTGGTGCAGATGGACGGGGGCGGCATGGCCGTGTCGGACTATCCCTCGCGCGAGGAGGATATGGGTGCCGCGGTCAATATCGGCGTGCGGCCCGAGGACATGGCCGAGACGGATGGAAGCGGCACGCATATCTACGAGGGCAAGGTGGGGATCACCGAGGCGCTCGGCGAGGTCACGCTGCTCTACTTCGAAACCGGGAGCGAGGAACCCGTGATCGCCAAGCTCCCGGGGATCCATTCCGATCTGCGTGGCAGGACGGTCAAGCTCGGCGCCGTGCCCTCCAAGGTGCACATCTTCAAGGATGGCGCCTCGCTGCTCTACCGCGACGGGGGCAAGACGGCGACGAGCCGCAACCTCAAGGTTTCCGTACACTGACCCGCCGGGGGCGCTGCTGCGTCCCCGGTCCGCCTTTGGCATCGAACGCCCGCGCATCCCGGTGCCGCGGGCGTTCTCGTATGCGCGCGCTTGACCGACGGGTGACTTCGGCAGACGCGCCGCCGCGCACGGGCCTTGAAGCGCGGGCCTTGAAGCGCGGGCCTTGAGACGCGCGGCGGTCGTTGGGTCAGGCCAGGGATGGCAGCCAGAGGACGATCTGCGGGAAGGCGATCAGCCCCGCGATGGTCAGCGCATCGGCCACGAAGAAGGGCATCACGCCGCGGAACACGTCCTGCACCGAGATGTCGGGACGCACGCCGGCCACGACGAAGCAGTTGAGACCGATGGGGGGCGTGATGAGACAGAACTCCGCCATCTTGACGACCAGAATTCCGAACCAGATGGCGCACATCGGTCCGGACATGCCGAAGGCGCTGTCGGCTGCGCTGACGAACTCGCCGCCATTGAGCGCCATGACCGCCGGGTAGACGACCGGCAATGTCAGCAGCAGCATCCCGATCGCATCCATGAACATGCCCAGCACCGCGTAGGCCAGCAGGATCAGCACCAGCGTCAGCATCGGCGACTGGTCGAGCGAGGTGATCCAGTCCGAAAAGGCACCCGGCAGATCGGCGAAGCCGAGGAAGCGGACGTAGATCAGGACGCCCCAGATGATGGCGAAGATCATCACGGCGAGCTTGGCGGTCTCGAGCAAGGCATCGCGGAACTGTTGCCAGCGCATGCCGTGCTTGAGGGCCATCAGGAAGACCACGAAGGCCCCGAGCGCCCCGCCTTCGGTTGGCGTGCCCCAGGCGTCACCTCCGAAGGGGTTGTAGACGAAGAAGACGATGATGACGATGACGAAGAAGATCGGCAGGGCGGGCGGCAGCGCGGCGAAGCGCTGCTTCCACGAATAGCCGCCCACCGGCGGACCGACCGACTTGAAGGCCACGGCGATCCCGACGATCAGCAACGCGTAGATCAGTGCCGAGAAGGCCCCCGGGATGAAACCGGCGAGCAGCAGCATCCCGACATTCTGCTCCACGATGATCGCATAGATGACGAGGATCGCGGACGGCGGGATCAGCGAGGCGAGGGTCCCGCCGGCGGCCACGACACCGGCCGCGAAGCGCTTGTCGTAGCCGATCTTGAGCATTTCGGGGATGGCGATGCGGGCGAAGACGGCGGCGGTCGCCACCGACGCGCCCGAGACGGCCGCGAAGCCCGCGGTGGCGAAGACGGTCGAGACGGCAAGACCGCCCGGTAGCCAGCCGAACCAGCGCTTTGCCGCCTCGAAGAGCGCGCGTGTGAGCCCCGCGTAATAAGCGAGATAGCCGATCAGGATGAATGTCGGGATCAGGCTGAGCGCCTGGCTCGCGACCTTGGAATGGGGCACCTGGCCGGCGGTCTTGACCGCGACGCCGAGCGCCCAGCCCAACTCGGACGGGTCATAGCCCTTCTTGGACCAGAATATCCAGATCAGCCCGAGCAGCCCCGCCATCGCCGCCGCGAAGGCCACGCGCATCCCCAGGATGACGGCGAGAACCAGAAGGCCCGAGACGACGAGGCCGATTTCGATGGAATCCATGGCGTTTTCCTAGGTGTCGTCGGCCAGAAGATCGGCCTCTTCCGCTGCCAGTTCGGCGGCGCTTTTCACGAGGGGGACGGCAACCGGCACGACGGCGTTCTGCATGAAGGCGCGGCCGAAGCCCCAAAGCTGCACCGCGAGGCGGGCCGCGAGGACCGAGAAGGCGACCGGCACCAGCAATTTCGTCGGCCACAGCGGGATCGCGATGTCGATCGAGCTGTCGCGGCTCCATAGGGGCGCGTCCAGATCGAAGCTGCGCCCGAAATGCGACCAGCTTCCCCAGATCAGCAGCAGCACAACGGCGAGCGTGATCAGCGTCGTGATCCACTCGATCGCCCAGAGCATCCGTCCGCGCAGCCGGCTCACGAAGATGTCCATGCGGATATGGGTGCCGTCGCGCTGCGTATAGGCGAGGCCGAGGAAGGCGATCAGCGGCATCAACTGCTCGATCCAGTCGACATAGCCGGGCAGGGGGCTGTTGAACCCGTTGCGCCCGGTCACCGAGACGACGGCGAGCAGCATGATGCCGAAGACCGCGAGGCCGCTGAGAAAGGCCATGACCTTTTCGAGCCGGGCAAGCTTGCGGTCGAGCCGGCTGAGGGCTGTGTGGTCCTCGATCACCGATGATCCGGCGGCCATGGCGGAACTCCTTGGAGAGGCCGGGCAGGACGGGCCTGCCCGGCGGTTTCGGCGCCGATCAGTTGCCCGACCGGGTCTCCTCGAGGGTGCTCATGACGAGGTCGTAGAGTTCCTGCGCGGGCAGGCCCTGGGCGGACATGTCCTCGATCCACTGCTCGCGCGCGGGGTCGGCGGCGGTCTTGCGGAACTCGGCCAGCTCCTCCTCGGAGAACTCGACGCGCTTGACGCCCTTCTCGTCGAGAATGCTCTCCCACTTGCCCAGGAGCTCGGCGTAATTGTCGAGGTAATGCTCGATCGACTCCTCGACCGAGCTGTCGAGCGCCTCGCGATGCTCGTCGCTGAGCGCCTCGTAGGCATCGGTGTTCACGACGATCGGGCAGTTCACGGTGCCGGGGTTGAGGTTCGTCGTCCACCACTCGGCCTGGTCGATGGTGCGGAAGCTCAGATGCGCGTGGGGCGCGAATGCGACCGTGTCGACGACGCCCGATTCCATCGCGTTATACGCCTCCGAAGAGGTCACCGAGGTCGGCACCGCGCCGACCATCTCGAAGGCCTTGCCGATGCCGCCCGTGGCGCGCACGCGCATCCCGTCGAAGGAGGCGAGGGTGTCACGCGGATCGCCGGTGCCCACGAGATTGTATTGCGGCATCGGCGAGGTCATCAGCGGCATCGCGTTCCAACGGGCGAGGTCTTCCTTCACGGCCGGATGCTCGTAAATGGCATGGCTGACCGCAACCTCCTCCTCGAGCGTCTTCACACCGATGAAGGGCAGCTCCAGCACGGTGATGGAAGGGTTCTTGTCGCGATGATAGCCCGCGCAGAACTGCGCCATCTCGAAGGCGCCGATCGAGATCCCGTCGAGGTTCTCGGTGTTCTTGGACAGCCCGCCATAGGAGATGTTCATCGTGAATTCGCCGTCGGTCTTCTCGGAGACCAGCTCGGCGAGTTTCTCGACATGTTCGGTGAAGGCGCGGCGCTTGCCCCAGACGGAGACGTTCCATTCGACCGCCATCGCCTCGCCGGCAAAGGCGATGGAGATGGCCGCAAGCGCAGTCCTGCTAAGCATTTTGTTCATGATGTCCTCCCAGACTTGCCGCTCTCGGGGGCGGCGTTGCCCTCGTAACCTACCAAGGCGCGACAAGGTGTCCATGCCGAATGTCGCCCCCGGCTGCGTGCGGATCCGGGGACCGGCATGGCAGTGAGGATGACGGAGGGGTTTGCGGGCCGGAGTGGCGCGGCAGTATTCGACGCCCCCCTTGGCACGGGCCTGCCTGCTTGGAATGCTTCGTGCCGAATGCTTACTAACGCCGAACAGGCAGGAGACAGAATGCAACTTCCGAGAAACATGCTCAAGGACGCCCTCAAGAACGGAAGGGTCAAGATCGGATTGTGGATGGGGCTGGGCCATCCCGCCGCGGCGGAAATCGCCTCCCGCGCCGGGTTCGACTGGTGTCTCATCGATGGGGGATATGGCTCCTTCGACACGTCCCGCGTCCTCGCGCAGTTGCAGGCGATGGACAGCGAAGCCCTGCCTGTCTTGCGTGTGCCGCGGAATGATTCCGAGATGATCCGGCAGGCGCTCGACCTCGGTGTGCAGACGATCGTCGTGCCCATGGTGGAAACGGCCGAGCAAGCAGCCGAGATGGCCGCGGCCATGCGCAACCCGCCGCAGGGAACCCGGCGCGTCGGCACGGTCCATACGCGCGCCAGCGGCTACGGTGCGGTGTATGATTGCGCGGGCGAGGTCAATGACGAGGTCTGCCTCTTCGTTCAGATCGAGAGCGAGACGGCGCTGCGCAACCTGCCATTGATCGCGGCCTGCCAGGGTGTCGACGGCATTCTTGTCGGAGCGGACGATCTTGCCGCCTCGATGGGCCATACCGGCCGGCCGAATGCGCCGCAGGTGCAGGCCGCCATCACCGAGGCCGCGCGCACGGTCACGGAGGCCGGAAAGATCCTCGGGATGATCGCGTCCAGCGAGGGGGGGCGTGGGCAAATGCGCGGCGCTCGGCGCGACTTTCATCTCGGCAGGCGACGATATCTCGCTCCTGCGCAAGAGCCTGATCCAGCGGTGGGAGGACGCGGCGGACGCGGCTATGTTGTAGTTCAAGACGCGCCGGCGGGCGGATGCGGGCCCGGGGCGGGAGGAGCATGGGAGACGGCGCCGTTCGCCGCGGGCGGGTGGCATGGCTTTCGCCCTTTCCTTTCGATGCGCCCCGTGAAATAGGGAAGCGCCAAACGAAAACTCCCAAGGAGGCATCCCATGGAGATTCGCGAGGCTCTCACCTTCGACGATGTTTTGCTGGTTCCCGCGGCGTCTTCCGTCCTGCCATCGACGGCCGATACCCGCACCCGCGTGACCAAGAGCATCACCATGAACATCCCGCTCCTGAGCTCGGCCATGGATACGGTCACCGAGAGCCGCATGGCCATCGCGATGGCACAGGCCGGCGGGATCGGCGTGATCCACCGCAATCTCGACGTGGCGGCGCAGGCCGACGAGGTGCGCCGGGTCAAGCGCTTCGAGAGCGGCGTGGTCTATAATCCGATCACCCTTCGCCCCGATCAGACCCTCGCCGATGCCAAGGCATTGCAGGAGCAATACCGCGTCACGGGCTTTCCGGTCGTCGATGAGACGGGCCGCGTGGTCGGGATCGTGACGAACCGCGACATGCGTTTTGCCAGCGACGACGCGACGCCCGTGCGCACGATGATGACATCGGACAGGCTCGCGCTGCTGCAGGAGCCCGCCGATCTCGACCGCGCGAGGCTGCTGATGAAGGAGCGCCGGATCGAGAAGTTGCTGGTCACCGATGGTCAGGGCAAGCTGACGGGACTCCTCACCCTCAAGGACAGTGAGCAGGCGGTCATCAACCCGATGGCATGCAAGGACGCGCTCGGCCGGCTGCGGGTCGCGGCGGCGACGACGGTTGGGGAGGCGGGGTATGAGCGCTCCGCCGCGCTCGTCGAGGCAGGAGCCGATATCGTTGTCATCGATACGGCACACGGGCATTCGGAGGGGGTCGCGGAGGCCGTGCGCCGCGCCAAGTCCCTGTCGAACGAGGTGCAGATCATCGCCGGCAACGTGGCCACGGGCGAGGCGGCACGCGCGCTGATCGATGCCGGCGCCGATGCGATCAAGGTCGGGATCGGTCCGGGCTCGATCTGCACGACGCGGATGGTCGCGGGTGTGGGCGTGCCGCAGCTCACGGCGATCATGGACACGGTGGCGGGAGCCGGCGACGTTCCGGTCATCGCTGATGGCGGCATCAAGTTCTCGGGCGATTTCGCCAAGGCGATCGCGGCCGGGGCGTCCTGCGCCATGGTCGGCAGCATGATCGCCGGCACCGACGAGAGCCCCGGCGAGGTCATTCTCTACCAGGGCCGCTCGTTCAAGAGCTACCGCGGCATGGGCAGCCTCGGCGCGATGGCGCGGGGTTCGGCGGACCGGTACTTCCAGAAGGACGCGGCGAGCGACAAGCTGGTGCCCGAGGGGATCGAGGGGCAGGTGGCCTACAAGGGATCGGCGACGGCGGTCCTGCACCAGCTCGTCGGTGGTCTTCGCGCGGCCATGGGCTATACCGGCTGCGCCACGGTCGAGGAAATGCGCGCCAATTGCAATTTCGTGAAGATCACGAATGCCGGTCTGCGCGAAAGCCACGTGCACGACGTGCAGATCACCCGCGAGTCGCCGAACTATCGCATCGGTTAAGGTGAAATGGCGGGCCGGAACATCGTGTCCGGCCCGCCGAGGCCAATGCCCTATGATAATGCCCTCCCAGCCTGTTGGCCCGAATCGCAGCGATCGTTTCCCGTATTGCTGCAATGTTCGGGCTGACTGCGGGACTGGCCATCCGCGCGAAACAATCGCGGTGCGGGCGCGACCATGGCCGGGCGGTCGCCTTCCGCTGCTGCGTTAACGATTGCGGCGTCATTCGGGCAAGCCTTTCAAGCCGCGCTTCCATGCGCCGCGCCGCGCATCTCTTGGCAAGGCGCGGCACCGCTTCCCCTCAAGCCTTCGTTCCCGTTCGACAATCCGGCACGCATGGGCGATGGCGCAGACGCTGGCCCGATGCGTGCCATCGGGATGGATCACGCATCATCACTCCGCGCCCCGCCATCCCGCAGGCCGCATTCGGCCATCATTGCGCCATTATTCGCTTTGGTCGACCGACGTGACGCGCTAATTTGAAACAAAGGGAATGCACCCGGCCGACCCGGCTGACGCGGTAACCGGCCCGGGTCCTCTCGGAAGGCCCACGGCGCCCGCCGGGGCATCCCGCAGGGCGACATGGCCTTGCATGTTCGAGTTTGCTGCCCCGCCCGCCGGCATGCCGGCCTCCGCGCGGCATGAGGAGTGCGACGATGTCCTACCTGATCGACTGGTCCAACATGTCTGCCGATGGCACGAGCGCGGTTCCCGGGCCCGGCGGGGAGGATGTGAATGTCACGGTTTCGACTCCGCAAAACTCGGAAGGGCAGGAGTTCCGCATCACCTCGCGGCCCGAATGGGGTGGAGAGGCCCTGCGCGCGGATGGCGGCATGTCCGACATCACCGCCGCGATGTCCTTCGACAGGCCCGTCTCGAACATCTCGTTCGAGCTTTACGATGTGGATGGCCATCCCTGCTTCGACGACAGGGTCAGCGTCGTCGCACGCAATGCCGATGGCGAGCTGGTCATGCCGGTCTTCACCTCGGCGGGCGGGCACCGGATCGAGGGCAACAGCGTGGAATCGGACCGCGATGCGGCCGAGGACGGCCTTTCGGGGGCGGGCGAGGCCGGCAGCGTCGGCGTCACCATTCCGGGCGAGATCGTCAGTCTCGAGATCGTTTTCGCCCATGGCGACAGCGCCGACCGGTCCGGGATCATCGGCATCAGCGATATGCGCTTCGATGATGGCGGCGACGGCGCGGCGGCGACGGCCGGCGACGGGATCGTCGAGGGTAGCGCCGGGGACGACCTGATCGACCTGGCCTATCGCGGCGATCCCGAGGGCGACAGGATCGATGCGGGCGACGCGATCTTCGGCCGTGCCGGATCGGATGACGATATCGTCGAGGCTGGCGCCGGCAACGACACGGTTGCGGCCGGGGCGGGCAACGATCTGCTGCGCGGCGGGGCGGGCGACGACCTGCTGCGCGGCGAGGCGGGCGACGATACGATCCGCGGCGATGCAGGCGAAAGCGGATCACCGGCGACCCCCGCCGCGCGCGAAAGCTTCGAATGGGACCGTGCGCCCGATCCCGATGATGGCGGCGCGATCGACAACGGCGATGCGATCTCCGGGTTCAGCCAGGACACCGGCAATGCCACGGTGACATTCTCGGTGCTGCAAAGCAGCGGCCCGGCCGGCGCCAGTTTTCAGGGCAGCCCGCAGAATGTCGATGGCATCGATGGCGGCGGCGAGGAGGTCGATGCGCTCAGCTCGCTCAGCCTGACCAATTCCGCCCCGGGCGCGAGAGGGGTCTACGCGCTCGATTTCTCGACGGAGGCGCGGAATGTCGCCTTCAGGATCAACGACATCGACAATGACGGCGCCGCCGTCGTCCGGGCCTTCGATCCTTCAGGCGCGCCGATCGAGGTCACGCTGACCGGGGGCGCGGGCGTCGCGCTCACCGACGAGGACGGGGTGAGCGGCGCCGAGACCGCCCGGAGCCTCGGCGGCAACGAGCCCGACGCCTCGCCCCGGCATTCGGTCCTGGTCGAGATCGCCGGCCCCGTCGGCCGGATCGAGATCGAGCATGAGCAGTTCGGTGAAGCCGATAGCGGGATCAACGTCACCGATGTCTATTTCGATGCGGCACCCGCCGCCGCGGCCGGTGGCAGCGACGACACGCTGATCGGCGGAGCGGGCGACGATGTTCTTTATGGCGAGGACGGGCGCGACAGCCTGTCGGGCGATGACGGTGACGATACGCTCGATGGCGGAGCCGGCGACGATACGCTCGTCGGGGGCGCCGGGGCCGACAGGCTGACGGGCGGCGCGGGGAATGATCTGCTTCGCGGCGGCGACGATGCCGACCGCTTCGACGGGCTGAACGCGGGCGATACCGTTCTGGGCGGCTCTGGCGCCACGCCCGGTACGGGTGTCGATTATGACCAGCTCGACCTGTCGGGGTCCTTCGGCGAAGGCGGTTTCAGGCTCGACAACCTGCGTGGTGACAGCGACGGCAACGGCTTCGATGGCGAGGTTGTCTATCTCGGGGCGGACGGCGCCGAAACCGGGCGGCTGACCTTCGAGAACATCGAGAACATCATTCCCTGCTTCACGCCGGGCAGCCTCATCGCAACGGCCTCCGGCGAACGGCTGGTTGAGGATCTGCGCGAGGGCGACCGGATCATCACGCGGGATAACGGCTTCCAGGAAATTCGCTGGGTTGGGGCGCGGCGCCTGGGGTTCCGCGACCTGACGCGGCAGCCCCATCTGCGTCCCGTCCTGATCCGCCAGGGCGCGCTCGGTAACGGGATGCCGATGCGCGACATGATGGTCAGCCCCAATCACCGCGTGCTCGTGGCCAACGATCAGACCGCGCTCTATTTCGAGGAGCGCGAGGTGCTGGTTGCCGCGAAACACCTGGTCAATGGCAGCAGCATCACCTCGGTCGAGGCCCTTGGCGCATGCTACATCCATTTCATGTTCGATCACCACGAGGTGGTTCTTTCGGACGGGAGCTGGACGGAAAGCTTCCAGCCGGGCGATTACACGCTCAAGGGGCTCGGAGACGCGCAGCGGCGCGAGATTTTCGCCCTGTTCCCCGATCTGGCCGAAACGCCCGCCCTCGAGGGCTATCGCTCGGCGCGGCGCACCCTCAAGCGCCACGAGGCGGAATTGCTGGCGCGCTGAGCCGCGACGCCTCTCATGGGCGCTGCGCGGCGCGCCACGCGGCCCATGCCTCCGGCGTGTCGAGATCGATCAGCGCGGCATCCCCCGGCAGCGGCACGAGCGCCGCATCCTCGCCGCGCAGGATGGCGCGCCCGCCGCTGTCGCCCGTGACCTGCGAAAGGCGCGGCAGAAGCCGTCGCGGAAAGATCACCGGCTGACCCGGGCGCCCGGACGCGCTCGCGGCGCGGATCACCTGCGTGCCGCCGGAGGCATCCCAGGCGCTGCGCAGGGCGCGGAAGGCGCCGGCATCGATCTCGGGCATGTCGGCCATCGCGACCAGAAGCCCCCCGGAACCACTTCCAAGACGGCTCTCGGCCCATGCCGCGGCGAGGCGCAGGGAAGCGGCCATTCCCTCCTGCGCATCCTTCACGGCAGCCATCTCGAGCGTTCCGCCGGTCTCGTCGGCGGCGCCGCGCAGGGCATCGCGTCTGGCGGCGCATCGGGGCGTGTCCGGCGGCGGCAGGGTCACGAGGACCGCGCCAAGTGCCGCGCGCGCCCCCATGACCGTGCGCAGGAGCAGCGCTTGCCCCGATACCGGTTCGAGAAGCTTGTCGGCGCCTCGCATGCGCGACGAGGCTCCGGCGGCGAGGATCGCGCCGACAAGGGCTCCGGCACGCACCCTTTCAGCGTTCCGGGATCAGGCCACGCGGCGAGAAGCGCAGGACCACGAGGAGGATGATACCCATCGTGAGCAGCCGCATATGGGCCGCGCTGTCGATGAGGTGCTCCTTCAGCGCGCTACCGTCGGCAAGCGGCGCGGTCAGGGTCTGCATCAGCCACAGGCCGAACGGCTCGACCTCGACCCACAGGAACCAGACGAGGAAGCCGCCAAGGACCGCGCCCCAGTTGTTGCCCGACCCTCCGACGATCACCATCACCCAGATCAGGAAGGTGTACCGAAGCGGCTGGTAGCTTCCGGGCGTGAGCTGTCCGTCGAGCGTGGTCATCATGGCGCCCGCCAATCCACAGACCGCCGAGCCGAGGATGAAGATCTGCAGGTGGCGGCGGGTCACGTTCTTGCCCATGGCGCGCGCGGCCGTCTCGTTGTCGCGGATCGCCCGCATCATCCGGCCCCAGGGCGAGCGCAGGGCCCTTTCCGACAGGTAGAGAAGCGCGACGAGGACCACCCCGAAAAGCCCCGCATAGGCGAGCTTGACCGCGATCGAGGACGCGGTCACGACATCGAGGCCGAGATCCTGCGCGCGCGCGGCGAAGGCTTCCGAATCGCGCAGGTCGACCTCGTAGGGAACGGGGCGCGGCAGGCCGATGACGTTCTTGACGCCCCGGCTGAGCCAATCCTCGTTCTTCAATACCGCGATGATGATCTCGGCGATGCCGAGCGTGGCGATCGCGAGGTAATCGGAGCGCAGGCCCAGCGCCGTCTTGCCGACGATCCATGCCGCGCCCGCCGCCAGGAGCGCCCCGGCGGGCCAGCCGAGGATCACCGGCAGGCCGAGGCCGCCCAGATACCCCGTGGCGGCGGGATCGACCGCCTCGATCGCGGCCACGCCGCCGTCGAAGACCGCGCGGAAGGCGAAGAAACCGGCGAAGAGCAACGCCATCACCGCGCCGCCGCGCGTCCAGCTCGGCCGCATCCGGCGCCATAGGAGAACCGCGAGCGCGATGCTTGCCACCGCCAGCGCCAGGCCCGCCAGGACCCGCAGGCCGCCGGCGGCCCAGGCCGCGTTCACGGGCGGCATCGCCACGAGGACGGCCCCGAGCCCGCCGAGCGCGGCGAAGCCCATGACGCCCACGTTGAAGAGGCCGGCATAGCCCCACTGCATGTTCACGCCCAGCGCCATGATCGCGCTGATCAGGCCCATGTTGAGAATGCCGAGCGCGACGTTCCAGCTTTGCAGGAAGCCGGCGCCGATGATCAGCAGGGCGACGAGGGCGAAAAGCCCGGTGATGCGCAGGTTCGGGCTCATACCGACTTCCCCTTGAACAGGCCCGTGGGGCGGAAGAGAAGGACGACGATCAGGATCACGAAGCTGACCGCGAACTTGTAATCGGTGCTCAGCAGCTGCACCAGGCCGTCGGGCTCCCAGCCGCCGGGCAGGGCATAGCCCAGCACCTTCTTGTAGGCATAGGTGATCATCACCTCGCTGAAGGCGATGACGAAACCGCCGGCGATCGCCCCGATCGGGCTGCCGAGGCCGCCGACGATCGCCGCGGCGAAAATCGGCAGAAGGAGCTGGAAATAGGTGAAGGGCTTGAACGACTTGTCGAGCCCGTAGAGCGTGCCGGCGATGGTGGCGAGGGCCGCGACGATGATCCAGGTGATCGCGACGACGCGCTCGGGATTGATCCCCGACAGCAGGGCCAGGTCCTCATTATCCGAGAAGGCCCGCATCGACTTGCCGGTCCGGGTGCGATTGAGGAACCAGAACAGGACGGCCACGGTGAGCAGGGCCACGACGATGGTGATCCCCTGGCTCGTTTTCAGCGCCAGGCCTTCCTCGAGGCCGGTCCAGGACTTGAACTCCCGCGCGTTGACGATGAACCGCTCGCCATCGGCGAAGGACTGGTCATCGGGCCCGATGATGAAGCGGACCAGGCCGTTCATGATGAACATCACCCCCATCGAGACGATGACGAGCACCACCGGCGAGGTTTTCTGCCTGCGGTAGAAGCGGTAGACCGCGCGGTCGGTGCCAAGCACGAAGAGCGCGCAGGCCGCGATGCCGATGGGCAACGCCAGCAGCGCCGTCGGCAGGGGGCCGAAATGCAAACCAAGCGACTGGAACCCCCAGGTGACGAGGATCGTCGCCATCGCACCGAAGGCCATCGTGTCACCATGGGCGAAGTTCGAGAAGCGCAGGATGCCGTAGATCAGAGTGACACCGAGCGCCCCGAGCGCAAGTTGCGCGCCATAGGCCGCCGCCGGGATCAGGACGAAATTCGCGAGTGCGACAAGCGCGTTGAGCAGGTCCATATGTCAGTCTCCGGACGGTATCGCGCATGCGGTGTGTGCGCGCGGCTGCAAGAGGAGGCTGCGGGCGGGACGGCCATCGGGCAGGGCGCCGCCGCAAACCCCGGCGCCCCGGCACCGCGCGGCGCGCCGGGGATCGGGGGCAAACTGTCGTTCCGGCATCCTCATCCTCCCAGGAAACTGCGCCGGACATCGGGGTCTGCAAGCAGTTCGGCCCCGGTCCCGGTATGTGCGTTGGCCCCCTGGACAAGCACGTAGCCGCGATCGGCGATCTCGAGCGCCTGGCGGGCGTTCTGCTCGACCATGAGGATGCTGATCCCGGTGCGGGCCACTTCTATGATCCTGTCGAAGAGTTCGTCCATGACGATCGGGCTGACCCCGGCGGTCGGCTCGTCGAGCATCAAAACCCTGGGCTGCGTCATCAGGGCCCGCCCGACGGCGACCTGCTGGCGCTGCCCGCCCGACAGCTCGCCCGCCGGCTGATGGCGCTTGTCGCCGAGTATGGGGAAAAGCTCGTAGACTTGCGCGATCGTCCGCGCGATGTCGTCGCGCCTGAGGAATGCACCCATCTCGAGGTTCTCCTCGACGCTCATCGAGGTGAAGATGTTGTGGGTCTGCGGCACGAAGCCCATGCCGCGCGCGACCCGCTCCTGCGGACTGGTGGCCCCGAGGGAGACCCCGTCGAGCCGCACCTCGCCCGCGCGCAGGTCGAGCATCCCGAAGAGCGCCTTCATCGCGGTGGATTTGCCGGCGCCATTCGGCCCGACGATGACGGCGATCTCGCCGCGCTCTACCGCGATGGTGCAGCCATGCAGGATATCCGCCCCGCCGCCATAGCCGCCGGTCATCGCCTCACCGATCAGGAAGGGTTGGCTCATTGTGGCATATCCGGGATCTGCCGCGTTCCGCACCGTCTTTTCATCTTCGCTCCAAATACCTCCGCCGGAGGCGTCCGCGGTCTCACGGCGCGCCGGCGACAGCCTTGTTCTTCAGCCCCGTGCCGAGATAGGCCTCGATCACCTGTTCGTTGGCCTTGATCTCGTCGATCCTGCCCTGCGCCATGACTTGTCCTTCCGCCATGACGATCACCGGGTCGCACAGGCGGCCGATGAAATCCATGTCATGCTCGATCATGCAGAACGTGTAGCCGCGCTCCTTGTTGAGCCTCTGGATCGCGTCGCCGATCGTGCCCAGAAGGGTCCGGTTGACCCCCGCGCCAACCTCGTCGAGAAAGACGATCTTCGCATCGACCATCATCGTGCGTCCCAGCTCGAGCAGCTTCTTCTGCCCGCCGGACAGGTTGCCGGCACGCTCGTCCTTGAGATGGTCGATGGTGAGGAATTCGAGGACCTCGTCGGCCTTGCGCAGCAGCGCCTCCTCCTCGCGGGCGATGCGGGCACGGTGGAACCATGCCGACCAGAGCCGCTCGCCCGATTGAGCGGGCGGCACCATCATCAGGTTCTCGCGCACGCTGAGCGAGCCGAACTCGTGCGCGATCTGGAAAGTGCGCAACAGCCCCTTGTGGAACAGCTCGTGCGGGGCCAGCCCGGTGATGTCCTCGCCGTCCATCTCGATGCGCCCGGAAGTCGGGGCGAGCGTGCCGGCGATCACGTTGAAAAGGGTCGTCTTGCCGGCTCCGTTCGGACCGATCAAGCCCGTGATGGAACCGGTGGCGATGTTCAGCGTTGCCCCGTCGACAGCGCGAAACCCGCCGAAATGCTTGTGGATGCCGGAGACGGCAATCATATCCTCATCCCCCACGGGCATTTGGCCCGGTGTTCGTCCCGGCACCGGCTTCGGCGCGGAGTGTTGTATGACTCAGCAGCCCGGCGCATCTAGGCACCGGGCTGCTTTTTTGTCGGACCGTCCTTAGATCAGCGGAAACCGGTCGTCGAGTAGTCAGCATCCTTGATCTCGTATTCGCGGTAGGTGCCTGCCGCCTCGCCGCTGCCGATGAGCTCGACATTGGTCGCGCCGACATAATCGATCTCGCCGCCGTCCTTGAGGATGGAGATCGCCTTTGCAAGCTCGCCGGGCATGATCTTCTCGCCGGGCGCGTTGGCGACATCCATGACCTTGGACTTGAACGCGTCCGAGGACGTGGAGCCGGCCGCCTGCATCGCAAGAGCCAGAAGCGCCGCCGCGTCGTAGCTCTCGCGGGTGAAGGTGCTCTCGCCGTTGATCCCGGCATCGGCCGCGATCTTCGAGAAGGCCGCCGTGCCCTCGCCCTCGGACCAGGGGACCGCGCCGAAGCTGCCGGTCATGTCCGATCCCAGATCGCTCATCAGGCTTTCGGCGAACATTCCGTCGCCCATCATGAAGGTGTCGAAGGCGCCCGAATCGAGTGCTGCGCGGATCATGCCCTTGCCGCCGCTATCGGCATAGCCGAGCACGACCAGAGCGCCGCCGCCGGCAGAGGCGAGTGCCCCGATCTCGGCGGAATAATCGGCCTTGTCGTCCTCGTGCGGCGCGCTCAGCGTCACGGTGCCGCCGTTCTGCTCGAAGCTGCTGGCGAAGCTATCGGACAGGCCCTTGCCGTAATCGTTGTTGGTATAGGTAACGGCGACGTCCTCGATGCCGCGATCCTTGAGGATCTGCGCCAGAACCTCGCCCTGACGGGCGTCGGAGGGCGCGGTGCGGAAGAAGAGGTCGTTGTCATCGGCCGAGGACAGGGCGGGCGAGGTGGCGGAGGGCGAGATCATGACGATACCGTTCGGCACGGCCACGTTGGCGAGCACCGCGCCGGTGACACCCGAGCAGTCGGCGCCCATGATCGCCGCGACGCCATCGGAGGTGACGAGCCGTTCGGCCGCCGCGGTCGCCGCGCTGCTGTCGATGCAGGTGGAATCGGCGCGCACTGGCTCGAGCATCCGCCCGTCGAGCAGGCCGCCGCCCTCGTTGATCTCGGTCATCGCCAGCTCGGCGCTGTCGGCCATCTGCGGCGTCAGGGATTCGATCGGTCCGGTATAGCCCAGGATGACGCCGATCTTGATCGGGCCGTCGTGGCTCTCGGCGTGGACCGCGGTTCCCGCCGCGGCGGTCAGAGCTGTTGCAAGAAGCAGTTTTTTCATTCGTATCTCCCTGGTTGGACGAAGTCCTGCCGGGCAACCTATTCAGCCGATATCGAAAAGGGAAGGGCGCCTTGCCCGGGGCCGCCTAGCCCGGCACCGGACCCGCGCCATGCGCTCCGCGCTCGCGATAGGGGGTGGTCGCGTAATGCGACCGGTAGCATTTGGAGAAATGCGAGGGCGAGGCGAAGCCGCAGGCGAGCGCCACGTTGATGACGCTCATGTCGGTCTGCATCAGCAGGTTGCGCGCCTTCTGCAATCGCAGCTCCATGTAGTAGCGCTTCGGCGAGCGGCTCAGGTAGCGTCTGAACAGGCGTTCGAGCTGCCGCGTGCTCATGCCCACATCGCGCGCCAGGATCGCCGGGCTGATCGGATCCTCGATATGGGCCTCCATGATCTGGATGACCTGCGACAGCTTGGGATGGCGCACGCCGATGCGGGTCGGCACGCTGAGCCTCTGGCTGTCCTGATCGGTCCTGATCGACGAATAGATCATCTGGTCGGCCACCGCGCTGGCAAGCTCCTCGCCGTGATCGTCGGCGATGAGGCGCAGCATCAGGTCGATCGAGGATGTGCCGCCGGCGGTCGTGTAGCGGGGGCCGTCGACCACGTAGACCGACTTGGTAAGGGTCACCTCATCGAACTCCTCCGCGAAACTGTCGTGGTTTTCCCAGTGGATCGTGGCGCGGCGCCCGTCCAGCAGGCCCGCGCGCGCCAGCGTGTGGGCGGCGGTGCACAGCCCGCCGAGCCGCACCCCGCGCCGCGCCTCGCGCCGCAGCCAGTTCACCAGCTTGCGGCTCGTAGCCTGCGCGATGTCGAGCCCGCCGCACAACAGGACCGTATCGTCGCGCCCCAGCTCATCGAGCCCGCCATCCGAAATGAACTCCGTTCCCGCCGAACACCGCACCGGGCCGCCATCCTCGCAAACGATGCGCCACGTGTAGAGCTCGCGCGCGCAGAGCCGGTTCGCAAGGCGCAGGGTCTCGAAAGCGCAGGAGAAACTCAGGAGCGAGAATTCCCGAAGCAGGACGAACACGAAATGGCGCGGCTTCGCGTCCTGAGAGGTGACATCCACGCGGAAACGCTCGTTTTCCATTCCACCTGCCTCGGTATGTTCGCCCGCAGCGAAACAGGTTTGCCGAGGGGGATCAAGCGGGACTTGCCCCCGCCGCCGCGGCGCGTTTGGCATTTGCAACCCTCGCCCGCCGGCGTATGATCGTGCCTCGTTGAAATTGAGATAGCCTGAGGACGATCGACATGACCCAGTGGCAGAAAACCGACTGGCGCAGCAAGCCGCGGGTGCAGATGCCCGACTATACGGATGATGCTGCCCTGAAGGCGGTGGAGCGCCGCTTGTCGCAATATCCTCCCCTCGTCTTCGCCGGCGAGGCGCGCACCCTCAAGGCCGAGCTGGCCGAGGTCGCGGCCGGCCGTGCCTTCCTGCTGCAGGGCGGCGATTGCGCCGAGAGCTTCGCCGAATTCTCCGGCGACGGCATCCGCGACACGTTCAAGGTGATGCTGCAGATGGCGATGGTGCTGACCTACGGCGCCAAGCTGCCGACCGTGAAGGTCGGGCGGATGGCCGGGCAGTTCGCCAAGCCGCGCAGCGCGCCGACCGAGACCGTGGGCGGCACCGAGCTGCCGAGCTATCGCGGCGATATCATCAACGGCTTCGATTTCACCCCCGAGGCGCGGATCCCCGATCCCAACCGGATGCTCGAGGCCTACACCCAGGCGGCGGCGACGCTGAACCTGCTGCGCGCCTTCTCGAAGGGCGGTTTCGCCGATGTGCACCGGGTCCATGCCTGGACGCTCGGCTTTACCGACCGCGACGAGGCCGAGAAATACCGCGACATGGCCGGACGGATCCAGGATACGCTCGATTTCATGTCCGCCGCGGGCCTGACCGGCGAGACCAACCACGAGCTGTCGACGGTGGATTTCTACACCAGCCACGAGGCTCTCCTGCTGGAATACGAAGAGGCACTGACACGGGTCGATTCGACGACCGGCCAGACCATCGCCGGCTCGGGGCACCTGATCTGGATCGGCGACCGCACCCGGCAGGTCGACGGCGCGCATGTCGAGTTCTGCCGCGGCGTGGCCAACCCGATCGGCCTGAAATGCGGCCCCTCGATCACCACCGATGACCTCAAGCGGCTGATGGGCACGCTGAACCCGCAGAACGAGGCCGGGCGCCTCACCCTGATCGCGCGCTTCGGGGCGGGCACGGTGGGCGACCATCTGCCCAAGCTCATTCGCGCGGTCGAGGAAGAGGGCGCGAATGTCGTCTGGTCCTGCGATCCGATGCACGGCAACACGATCAAGAGCGCCTCGGGTTACAAGACGCGGCCCTTCGAGTCGGTACTGCGCGAGGTGCAGGAGTTCTTCACGGTGCACGATTCCGAAGGCACGGTGCCGGGCGGGGTGCATTTCGAGATGACGGGCAAGGACGTGACCGAGTGCACCGGCGGCGTGCGCGCCGTGACGGACGAGGACCTGTCGGACCGTTATCACACCGCCTGCGATCCGCGCCTTAATGCGAGCCAGGCGCTCGAGCTGGCCTTCCTCGTCGCCGAGCAGCTGTCGAGCCGGCGTGACATGCGCCAAGCCGCCGCGGCCGTCTGAGCGCGGCCTTTGCCAATCGCACGGCGCGGCCCCACCGGGCCGCGCCGTTTTCGTTCCGGCGTGGAGGCGGGCACGTCATCCAAGCCAGACATCGAGGAACAGCATCAGGACAAGCCCGATCGCGAGACCGAAGGTGGCGCGCCGCTGATGCCCGTTGCGGTGCGTTTCGGGAATAATCTCGTGGCTGATGACATAGATCATCGCGCCGGCGGCGAAGGCGAGCCCCCAGGGCAGGATCGGCTCGGCGACCCCCATCACTCCCGCGCCGATCAACCCGCCGATCGGCTCGACCAGCCCGGTGAGTGCCGCGATGCCCCACGAGGTTCGCCGGTTGTATCCCTCTCCCAGGAGCGAAACCGCAACGGCCAGGCCTTCTGGCGCATTCTGAAGGCCAATCCCGAGCGCCAGGGGGAACCCCGCCGCGAAGCCCCCGCCGCCGAAGCCGACCCCCACCGCAAGCCCTTCGGGCACATTGTGGATCGTGATCGCGGCGATGAAGAGCCAGACCCGGCGCAAGGAAACGGAGGCTGGTCCCTCGCGTCCGGTCCTGAAATGCTCATGCGGCAACGCGTCGTTCATCAGGGCGATCGCGCCCATCCCGAGAAGGATCGCCGCGGCGACGATGGCGGCAGGGATCGGCCCGTCGCCGTGGCGCCCCTCGGCCGCATCGAGCGCCGGGATGATGAGCGAGAAGAACGAGGCCGAAAGCATCACGCCGGCGGCGAACCCGAGCAGCAGATCGCGCGTCGCCCGCCCCGGAGCACGGCCGAAGAGGACGGGCAGGGCGCCTACCCCTGTCATCACGCCCGCCGCGAGGCTGCCGAGAAACCCGAGCATCACGGGTGAGAGATCTTCCATAGGTCACTAACTTCCTTGCTGCGCCGGCGGAATGCCGGCGGTTGTGTCGCCGCGCGGCGCGCGACCCTTGCGCAGTCGCGAGCCTGCCATTAGGTTTGCCACGATCCGTTGGGGTGCCCGAGAGGGCTGAGAGGCGTCAGTCAACCCATCGAACCTGATCCGGGCAATTCCGGCGGAGGGAACGGAGCATGGCCGGGGACGATTGTCACCCCCTTGCTTCGTGCCATCTTCGGGCACAGAGCGAGACGAGCATGCCACGCGCCAGAACAGCGTTGACAATCGCGGGATCGGATAGCGGCGGAGGCGCCGGCATCCAGGCCGACTTGAAGACCTTCTCGGCGCGGGGTGTCTTCGGCACCAGCGCGATCACCGCGATCACCGCCCAGAATACCCAGGGCGTGCAGGCCGTCTCCGTGGTCTCGCCGGCGATGATAACCGCCCAGATCGGCTCCGTGCTCGGGGATATTCCGCCAGATGCCATCAAGATCGGCATGCTGGCCGATGTCCCGGTGATCGACGCGGTCGCGGATGCGCTTGCCGACTACCGCGGTCCGCTCGTCCTCGATCCGGTGATGGTGGCGAAGTCCGGCGATGCGCTGCTCGCCGCGACCGCGCGGGAAAGCCTGCGAACGCGCCTGTTGCCCCTCGCGGCGCTCCTGACGCCCAACCTGCCGGAAGCGGCGTGCCTGCTCGGCACGGGCGAGGCTGCGAGCGTGGAGGAGGCCGAACGGCAGGGCCGGGCGCTCCTGCGTCTCGGCCCGCGCGCCGTGCTGATGAAGGGTGGGCATGGGTCCGGTCCTGACTGCGTCGATCTGCTGGTAACGAGCGAGACCAGCCTGCGGTTCACCGCGCCCCGGATCGAGACGCCTCACACGCATGGCACCGGCTGCACCCTTTCCTCGGCGATCGCGGCGGAACTGGCGCTCGGGCATGATCTCGTGGCGGCCATCGGCCGGGCGCATGACTGGCTGCATCACGCGATCCGCGCGGGCGCGGGTCTGGGGATCGGGCGCGGGCATGGACCGGTGCACCATTTCCACGGGATATGGGGATGACCGAGTTGCGAAAGGTCACGATCGCCGGCGCCGGGGTGACGGGCCTGACGCTGGCGGCCGAGCTTGTGGATCGCGGCGTCAAGGTGCGGATCGCCGACCCGGCGGGGGCGCCCGGCCCGCATGGCTGCTCGTGGTGGGCGGGCGGAATGCTGGCGCCGGAATGCGAGGGCGAGAGCGCCGATCCGGCGGTGCGCCGCCTTGGACGCCAGGCGGCCGATTGGTGGGAAAGGCAGGGCGCGGAGGTGACGCGCGGCGGCACGCTGGTTGTCGCGCTGAACCGTGATGCGGGCGAGTTGGAGCGGTTTGCGCGCCGCGTCGAGCGCGGGCGGATGCTGGATGCCGAGGCGCTCGGGCACCTTGAGCCCGACCTCGCCGGCCGCTTCGAGCGCGGCGTCCTCATCGAAAGCGAGGCGCATCTCGATCCGCGCGCGGCCCTCGGGGTTCTGCATGCTCGGCTCGAGGCGCGCGGCGTCACCGTCGAGCGGCGCGACCCGATGGTGGAGTCCTCGGCCGGCACCCTGATCGACGCGCGCGGGCTCGCCGCCAGCGCCGCCCTGCCGGATCTGCGGGGGGTCCGCGGCGAGATGGCGATCCTGCGCTCCGGCGATCTGCGTCTGGGCCGTCCGGTGCGCTTGCTGCATCCGCGCTACCCGCTCTATGTCGTACCGCGCGGCCAGGGTCGCTTCATGATCGGCGCGACGCAGATCGAAAGCAGCCAGCGGCGCCATCCAAGGGTGCGCAGCGTGCTCGAACTGCTCAGCGCCGCCTACGCGCTGCACCCGGCACTGGCGGAGGCGGACCTGCTGGAGATCGGCTCCGACGCACGTCCCGCCTTTCCCGACAACCTTCCGAGGATTCGCAAGAAGGGCGGGCATATCCATGTCAACGGGTTGTTCCGACACGGATTTCTTCTGTCGCCCTCCATGGCGATGATGACCGCTGACCTGATCTGCAACGATATCGAACCGGAGGTGATGGATGAAGATCACGGTTAATGGAGCCCCCGCCGAGCTTGGTGCCAGCCGGCTGGACGCCGCGCTTGTCGAGCTGGGCTATGGCGAGGCCAAGATCGCGACCGCGCTGAACGAGCGCTTCGTCCCCGCCACGGCGCGGCCGCAGACAACGCTTTCGGAGGGCGACCGGCTTGAAATCGTCTCGCCGCGGCAGGGGGGCTGATCATGCCGCTGTTCTATGGCCGCGAAATCATGTCGCGCATGATGCTGGGCACCACGCAATATCCCTCGCCCGCGATCATGGCCGAGGCCTTCGGGCGGTCGGGCGCGGGTATCGCGACCGTCTCGGTTCGGCGGGAGGCGGGCGGCGCCGAGGGGCAGGGCGGCGGCGCGTTCTGGCAACTCGTGCAGCGTCTGGGCGTGACGCTGCTGCCCAATACCGCCGGTTGCCATTCGGCGCGCGAGGCGGTCACGACCGCGCAGATGGCGCGCGAGCTTTTCGACACGCGCTGGATCAAGCTGGAGGTGATCGGCCATGCCGACACGTTGCAGCCCGACCCGTTCGGCCTTGTCGAGGCGGCGCGGATTCTGACGGAAGAGGGGTTCGAGGTCTTTCCCTACACCACCGAGGATGTCGTGCTTGGCGAGAGGCTGCTGCAGGCGGGGTGCAAAGTGCTCATGCCATGGGGCGCGCCGATTGGCACCGGCCTTGGCCTCAACAACGTCTACGGCTTGCGCAGTCTCAGGGCACAGTTCCCCGATGTGCCGATGGTGGTCGATGCGGGCCTTGGCCTGCCAAGCCATGCCGCCGCCGCGATGGAGATGGGCTTCGATGCGGTGCTGCTCAACACGGCCGTGGCGCGTGCCGGCGATCCGGCGGCGATGGCCGAGGCGTTCGGCGAGGCGGTGCGCGCCGGCCGGCGCGGCTTCGAGGCCGACCCGATGGCGCCGCGCGACATGGCCGCCCCCTCGACACCCCTGATCGGGAAGGCCTTCCTCGAATGAGCTTGCCGCGTTTCTACCCGATCTTCGACGATGTCTCGTGGTTGCGCCGGGCGCTGCCGCTGGGTGTGGACATGGTTCAGCTCCGCCTGAAGGACAAAAGCGCGGACGAGATCGCCGCGCAGATCACCGAAGGGCGCGATCTGTGCCGGCGGCACGGCGCGATCCTCGTCGTGAACGACCATTGGCAGGCTGCCATCGACGCGGGCTGCGATTGGATCCATCTCGGCCAGGAGGATCTCGACACCGCCGATCTGAACGCGATCCGGCAGGCCGGCTTGCGTCTCGGGGTCAGTACGCATGATCGGAGCGAATTGCGCCGCGCGCTCGGCCTTCGGCCCGATTACATCGCGCTCGGGCCCGTCTACCCGACGATCCTGAAAAAGATGAAGTGGGAGCAGCAGGGCCTGGGGCGCCTTGGACAATGGCGCGAGGCGATCGGGTCCGTGCCGCTCGTCGCGATCGGCGGCATGAGCGTCGAGCGCGCGCCGGGCGCCTTCGCCGCCGGGGCCGATATCGTCTCGGCGGTGACGGACATCACCCTCCACCGCGATCCGGAGGCCCGGATGCGCGCATGGATCGAGGCAACGGCATGAACCGCTATGCCCGCCAGGTCGCGCTGCCGGCATTCGGGCGCGCCGGTCAAGCGGCGCTCGAGGCGTCGCACGCGCTGGTGATCGGCGCGGGCGGCCTCGGGGCGCCCGTGTTGCTCTATCTTGCCGGGGCGGGGGTCGGGCGGATCACGATCGTCGATCCCGACCGGGTCGAGCCCTCGAACCTGCACCGACAGACGCTGTTCGGCGAGGGTGATATCGGCGTGCCGAAGGCCGTGGCGGCGGCCCGCGCCGTGGCGGAGCGCAATGGCGCGGTGTCCTGCATCCCGCGCGCCGAGCGGTTCGATCCCGACAATGCCGCCGCGATGATCGAGGCGGCTGATGTCGTCGTCGACTGCGCCGACAGCTTCGCGGCGAGCTATCTCGCCTCCGATCTGTGCGGCGCTGCCGGCCGTCCGCTGGTCAGCGCTTCGGCGCTCGAACTGGGGGGATATTGCGGGGGATTCTGCGGCGGAGCGCCAAGCTTGCGGGCCGTGTTTCCCGAATTGCCGGGACAGGCGGCAAGCTGCGCGACCGGCGGCGTCATGGGCCCCGTCGTCGGGATCGCCGGCGCCATACAGGCGCAGATGGCGCTTGCCATCCTCGCCGGGATCGAACCCTCGCCCCTGGGGCAGCTCGTGACGTTCGACGCCGCGTCGTGGCGGTTCGCGGGGTTCCGCTTCGACGGCGCGCCCGAGCCCGAGCGCGCACCGCGCTTCATCTCGCTGGCACAGATTGCCCCCGAAGACGCGCTCTTCGATCTCAGGGCCCCCAAGGAGGGGCCGATCTTTCACCCCGCCGCCATCCACGTGCCGCCCGGCCAGCTCGGGGCGGGCGGCGTTGTCCCGCGTCCGGGCCAGCGCGCCGTGCTCGCCTGCCGATCGGGCCTGCGGGCCTTCGCGGGCGCCGAACGGCTCGGCGCCGTCTGGGACGGAGACATCGTTCTGCTCGCCATCGGCGCGCTCAATCCAGGAGAGACCCAATGAAACTGACAACCCTTGCCGCCGCGCTTCTCGCCGCCGGTCCGGCCATGGCGGCCGACAAGATGACCCTGATGCTCGACTGGTTCGTCAATCCCGATCACGGACCGATCATCATCGCCGAGGAGAAGGGCTATTTCGCCGATGCCGGGCTCGAGGTGGAGGTGATCGCACCGGCCGATCCCGCCGACCCGCCCAAGATGGCGGCGGCCGGCCGCGCCGATCTCGCCATTTCCTACCAGCCGCAGCTGCACCTGCAGGTTGCCGAGGGTCTGCCGCTCAAGCGTGTGGGAACGCTGGTCGCGACGCCGCTGAACTGCCTGCTCGTTCTGGAGGACGGACCGATCGAGACGATCGCCGACCTGAAGGATCGCAAGGTCGGGTTCTCCGTCGCGGGGGTCGAGGAGGAGCTGCTTTCCGCGATCCTGAAGGGAAGCGATCTGAGCCTCGACGACATCGAGATGGTGAACGTGAACTGGTCGCTCTCGCCCTCCTTGATGTCGGGGCAGGTCGACGCGGTGATCGGCGCGTTCCGCAACTTCGAGCTGAACCAGATGGATATCGAGGGCGTGCCCGGGCGTTGCTTCTATCTCGAGGAGGAGGGTGTGCCTTCCTATGACGAGCTGATTTACGTGGCCAACCCGCAGACGATGGACGAGGACATGCTGCGCCGCTTTCTCGGCGCGACGGAGCTTGCCACCCAGTATATCGTCAATCACCCGCAGGAATCGTGGGAGATCTTCTCGGGCACCTCGGCCGAGCTCAGGGACGAGCTGAACGAGCGGGCCTGGGCGGATACGCTGCCGCGCTTTGCCCTGCGCCCCGCCGCGCTCGATACCGGACGGTATGCGCGCTTCGAGGCGTTCCTCGCGGAGGCGGGGATGATCGAGGCGGCGCGGCCCGTTTCCGAACTCGCGGTCGATCTCGGCGCGCAATGAGCTACGGAAGCGTCTTTGCGAAGCTGCGCGAGGCCAACGCGGAGGCGTGGCGGGATTACACCCGCCACGATTTCGTCGCGGCCCTGGGAGACGGCAGCCTGCCGCGCGCGGCTTTCCTCGAATACCTGGTTCAGGATTACCTTTTCCTGATCCAGTTCTCCCGGGCCTGGGCGCTCGCGGTCCTGAAGGCCGAAACCCTCGACGAGATGCGCCGCTGCGCGGCCACGGTCAACGCGCTCCTGAACGAGGAGATGCGGTTGCATGTCGAGACCTGCGCGCGGGAGGGCATAAGCGCCGAAACCCTCGAGAGCGCCGCCGAACGTCTCGAGACGATCGCCTATACGCGCTTCGTGCTGGCGGAGGGGCATGCGGGCGATCTGCTCGATCTTCTCGTGGCCCTCGCGCCCTGCGTCCTGGGCTACGGTGAGATTGGCGCCCGCCTGGCACGGGAGGGCGGCCCACAGGGGGGCGGCCCTTACGCGGAATGGATCGAGACCTATGCCGGCGCGGATTATCAAGGGGTCTGTGCGAAAGTGGCCGGGCTTCTCGACGGTGCGGCGGCGCGCGGTCTTGGCCCCGATCCCGAGGCCCATCCCCGCTGGAGTGCCCTATGCGCACGATTCGGCAGCGCGACCCGGCTCGAGAGTGCCTTCTGGTCCATGGGTCTTGCCGCGCGATCCGCGTCATGAACGGGGCGCCCGGCCTACATCTGTCCGGCAAGGCGCGTATCGGCGATGTGCCGCTTTTCGGGCCCTTGACGCTCGATGTTCCGGCCGGGCGCTGGACTTGCCTTCTGGGGGCGTCCGGGATCGGGAAATCGACGATTTTGCGCCTGTTCGCGGGTATCGGGAGCGGCGTCGATTTCGAGGGCGTCGCGGGGGCCACCGACGGCGCATCCCTCGAGGGGCGCTGCGCGCTGATGGCGCAAAGCGATCTGTTGCTGCCGTGGCTCGCGACGGTGGACAATGTCATGCTCGGCGCGCGCCTGCGGGGCGAGACGCCGGATCGCGCGCGCGCCATGGCGATCCTAGCGCGCGCCGGTCTCGCGGATCACGCCGCCAAACGTCCCGCGGCCCTCTCGGGCGGTCAGAGGCAGCGCGCGGCCCTCGCCCGGACCTTGTTCGAGGAACGCCCCGTTGTCCTTCTGGATGAGCCTTTCTCCGCGCTCGATGCGCTGACCCGCGCCCGGATGCAGGATCTCGCGGCGGAGCTGCTGCAAGGACGGACCGTTTTGCATGTCACGCATGACGCGGCCGAGGCGGCCCGGCTCGGCGAGGCGCTGCTCTTGATGACGGGTGCCGGGATCGAAGAGACCGCACCCCCCGACAGTCCCGTGCCTCGCGCCTTCGACGCGCCGCAGACACTCGCCTTGCAAGGCGCCCTGATGCGGCGGCTGATGGCGATCGGAGCCCCGGCTTGAGCGCCGCGCGCCAGCCCGCGCGCGCGCGCCGCCTGTCGCTCGGAGCCCTGCGCGCCGGCCTCGCCATTGCGCTGGCGATCGCGGGCTGGGCCATTCTGGTGCGGGCGGCGGCCCTGCCTCCCTTCATCCTGCCGGGGCCCGAACGGGTGGCGCGCACGCTCTGGACCTCGCGCGCGCTCCTGGCCGAGCATGCTGTCATCACCCTGATCGAGGTGCTTGCGGGGCTCGTAATCGGGGCAATCCTGGGCTTCGCGATGGGGGTCGTTCTGGCCGTCTCGCGCCCGGCGCGGATCCTGCTGCGACCGCTCCTCGTCTTCAGCCAGGCCGTGCCCGTCTTCGCGATCGCGCCGATCCTGACGTTGTGGCTGGGATACGGGCTCGGCTCCAAGATCGTGATGACGCTGCTGATCATCTTCTTTCCCGTCACCTCGGCCTTCTACGATGCCCTGATGCGGACGCCTCCGGGCTGGCGCGAATTGGGCGACGTGATGGGCGCGCGCCCCTGGCGGCAGATGTGGCACCTGCGCATTCCGGCCGCATTGCCCGGCTTCGCCTCCGGCCTGCGTCTCGCGGCCGTCTACGCGCCGATCGGGGCGATCATCGGCGAATGGGTGGGCGCCTCGCGGGGGCTTGGCTACCTGATGCTTCTGGCGAATGGGCGCGCCAAGACCGACCTGATGTTCGCCGCCCTGATCGTGCTGGCCATACTGACGCTGCTGCTCTACGCGGCTGTCGATCGGCTCGCCAGGTGGATCGCCGGGCCCGAGGCGTAGCCCGGACCCACCCGGCGCGGCGGGCCGGCGATCACGCGGCCCTCAGCCGCGTCCGCGATAGGGCGGAACGCCCTGGTCCGGGATCCACACATCCCCGGGCATCGCGCCGGTCTGCCAGAACACATCGATCGGGATGCCGCCGCGCGGATACCAATAACCCCCGATGCGCAGCCATTGCGGCTCGAGCAATTCGACGATGCGCCGGCCGATGGAGACGGTGCAATCCTCGTGGAAGGCGCCGTGATTGCGGAAGGCGCCGAGATAGAGCTTGAGCGACTTGCTCTCGACCAGCCAGCGCCCCGGAACGTAATCGATGACCAGATGCGCGAAATCGGGCTGTCCGGTCATCGGGCAGAGCGAGGTGAATTCCGGCGCGGTGAAGCGCACGTTATATGCAGTGTCCGCCTGCGGATTGGCGACCCGCTCGAGGATCGCCTGGTCGGGATCGGCGGGCAGGGGGGCGGCGCTGCCCAGCTGCTTGAGATCCTTGTATATATCCTGTTTCTCGCTCATCGTTTCGCTCCTTTCAGACGCCGCGCTTGTTGCCCCAGAGGAGCACGTGAAGCTGCGGCAGCACGCGCGCGGCGAACCAGCGCGCCTCGGTCACCTGCTCCACCAGCCAGTCCAGCCGATCGTTCAGCCCGTCGATGTCGACGGGCGCGCGGTCGTCCTCGGGCGGCGGGGGTGTGTGATTTCCGGGCTGCAGGTAGACCGGCAGATCGGGGTGGCGTGCGGCCGCCTGCCGCGCGAAGTCGAAATCGGCCCGATCGAAGACAACGAACTTGAGCGCTGTCTGCGTGACCGGCCCGGCCGCGGCGACGCAATCGGCCAGCTTGTCCCAGTCGGTCTGCATCCCGCTCGAGGGCGGCTTGGGGCTGAGCACGAGCGTTTCGAGATCGGCGAACCAGTCCTGCGCCACCGATCCTTGCGTCTCGAGCGAGAAGCCGTAGCCCGCCGCGCGCCCTGCCGTTATGAGCGGGCCGAAGGGCTGGATCGCGGGGTTGCCGCCCGACAGGGTCACCATCAGAGGCACGCCGCCGGACAGCTCCGCGATGCGCTCGAGGATGCTGCCCGGTGTCATTGCCGCCCATTCGGAGCGGAAGCGGCTCTCGACGGCGTGCAGGCTGTCGCACCAGCTGCACCTGTAATCGCAGCCCCCGGTGCGCACGAAGACGGTGGGCCGTCCGATCACCGGACCCTCGCCCTGGATCGTCGGCCCGAAGATCTCGGCCACGCGGATCGCCTCCCGCGGCGCATCGAGGCTCATGGCCGGTATTCCGCCCAGGTCTTGGGCGTCTCGCTCACCCGTACGGCGGAGGTTTCCGGAAGGCGCTCGGCGCACCAGTCAAAGAAATGCCGCGCCAGCCGTTCGGCGGTGACGTCATCACGCCCGAGCACCTCGTTGAGGTGGCGGTGGTCGAATTGATCGTCGATATAGCGCTTCAGGGCGCCGAGCTCGTGATAGTCGCGCACGAAGCCGTTCTCGTCGAGATCGCGCGCCTGCAGCTCGACCACCACGATGTAGTTATGTCCGTGCAGCCGCGCGCAGGGATGCCCCTCGGGCAGGCGGCTCAGCTGATGGGAGGCGGAGAAGTGGAATTCCTTGCTGATCGTATACATCATGCCTCCTTGGCGGCAGCGACGGCCTCGCGCCAGTAATCTGGATCATCGTATCGGGTGGGATCGTCGATGCCGGCGAGCTCGAAGGCCTCGCGCCGCTCGACGCAGGTGCCGCAGCGCCCGCAATGCCGCTCGCCGCCCTTGTAGCATGACCAGGTCATCTCGAAGGGCGTGCCGTGACGCGCGCCGTCGCGCACGATCTCGGACTTGGGCACATGGACATAGGGCGCCTTGAGGGCGATGCTGGCATAGCCTTGGGTGGCGTGATCCTGCATCGCCTGGAAGGCGTCGATGAACTCGGGCCGGCAATCGGGATAGATGAAGTGATCGCCCCCGTGAACGGCCGTTGCCACCGCCTCGGCGCCCTGCGCCGCCGCCGCACCGAAGGCGATCGCGAGCATGATCGCGTTGCGGTTGGGCACGACGGTGACGCGCATCGTCTCCTCGGCGTAATGCCCGTCGGGCACCGCGCCGCCATCGGTCAGGGCAGAGCCGCCAAGACAGGCGCCGATATCGCGCATGTCGACGATCCGGTGCGTCGTTCCAAGCCGCTCGGCGCAGGCCGCGGCGAAGGAAAGCTCCTTGGCATGGCGCTGTCCGTAATCGAAGGAGAGCAATCCCGCGAGATGCCCTTCGGCATGGACGCGATGCGCGAGCGAGACCGAATCCAGTCCGCCCGAGCAGATGACCAGTGTTTTCATATCGTCAGTCCTTGTTTTGTCCGGGTAGGCTGCGACCGGGTGGCGGCCCCGCATAAGGGAGCGCGGGCGGGATTGCAAAGACAAAACCGGGCGCCGGCAGGCGCGAACTGCCACGCGCGCGATCACATTTGCAGCAAAAAGCTTCATAATGCGTGCATATGCGGCCTATGCTGAACCCGTGGTCCCGGTGCAGGCGGACCGTCAGGACGGGAGCCGTTCAAATGTGCAGGATTTTCGCAGGACAGAACCCGGCGCGTTATGCGCCGCAGGTGCGCAGGATGCGCCTCAATGGACAAAGCACCAGCATCCAGCTGGAAGCCCTTTTCTGGGATATTCTCGACGAGATCGCAAAGACCGAAGGGACGAGCGTTCCGGCCTTCCTGTCGAAACTGCATGGCGAGGTGATCGAACTCATGGGCGAGCCCAAGAATTTCACATCCCTGCTCCGCTGCACCTGCATCACCTTCATCGAGCGCCGGGGGCACGAGCAGGGGCGCCGGCAGGCCTCCGGCCGCATGGACCGCTCGGTGCTCGCGGCCGAATAAGCATCCCTGTAGTATCCGAATACTACCTTGGCGCCTGAACGGCCCGTACCATGATCCCCGAAGCCAAGCGATACGGGGAGACAATATGGCCAAGGCGATTCACAGCATGATCCGGGTGCGCGACGAGCAGCGTTCGGTCGATTTCTACGCGCGCGCCTTCGGGCTCGAGATCGCCGACAGGCTCGATTTCACCGATTTCACGCTGGTTTATCTGAGCAATTCGGAAACTGCGTTCGAGCTTGAGCTGACGGTGAACAAGGGGCGCGACACACCCTACGACCTGGGTGACGGTTACGGCCATCTCGCGGTGTCCGTCGCCGATCTCGACGCGGAGCATGCACGGTTCGAGAGCGCTGGCCTCGCCCCGCGCAAGATCGTTGAATTCGCACCCGACGGCACCTTGGTGGGACGCTTCTTCTTCGTCGCCGATCCCGACGGATACCAGATCGAGGTGCTCGAGCGCAGCGGCCGCTTCGGCTGATCCCCATCCCAGCGGTGCCGCCGGGGAGGGCGGTCCGCGCCAAACCCTCAGGGAGGACACCACATGAGCGAAACCGAAGACAAGCGCGGGCTGACACGCCGCGCCCTTCTGAGCCGGACCATCGCCGCCGCGGGGAGCTTCATCATCGGCGGCGGCTTCCTGGCCGCACGCGACGCGGCCTGGGCCACCGAATTGAGCGCGCTGCAGCCGCGCACCATGGCCACGCTGGTGCAGATGGCACGCGACATCTACCCGCATGACCAGATCGGCGACGCCCATTACGTCACCGCTGTCAAAAGCTATGACGCGGCCGATCAGGCCGAAGGCATCGAGGCGGGAATCGCCGAGCTCGACGCGGCGGCGCAGGCCATGGGGCATCAGAGCTACCTCGATATCGGCTGGGAGCGTGACCGGGTCGACGTGCTGCGCTCGATCGAGGAGAGCGATTTTTTCCAGCGGGTCCGCGGCGGTCTGGTGACCGGCCTCTACAACCAGAAGGCCGTCTGGCCGGTCTTCGGCTACGAGGGCGAATCGTATTCGCATGGCGGCTACATCGACCAGGGTTTCAACGATATCGCGTGGATCTGATCCAGCGTAGGAGGAGGAGCATCGGATGGCAGCCCCATTTGATCTGAAGGACGACGGCGTCGTCGTCATCATCGGCACCGGCGCGGGAGGCGGGGTGCTGGCCAACGAGCTGGCGCAGAAGGGCATCAGCGTCGTCGCGCTCGAGGCCGGCGGGCGCTACCTGCCCGAGGATTACGTCAACGACGAGTGGGAGAGCTTCGGACAGCTCGCCTGGCTCGACCCGCGCAGCACCAGCGGCGACTGGCGCGTGGCCAAGGATTTCTCCGGGCTGCCCGCCTGGATCGTCAAGGCCGTGGGGGGCACCACCACCCATTGGGCGGGCGCATCGCTGCGCTTCCAGCCGCATGAGTGGAAGGCAAAGACGACCTATGGCGAGGTTGCCGGCGCGAGCCTTCTGGACTGGCCGATCGATGCCGAGGAAATGGCGCCCTATTACGACAAGGCCGAGGAGAAGCTGCGGGTGACGCGCACCGGCGACCGTCCGGGCCTGCCGGGGAACAACAACTACAAGGTCTTCGAGGCCGGCGCCAAGGCGCTGGGCTACGAGAAGGTCCATTCGGGCAACATGGCGATCAACTCCGTCGACGGAGACGAGCGCCCCGCCTGCCAGCAGCTCGGCTTCTGCTTCCAGGGCTGCAAGTTCGGGGCGAAATGGTCTTCGGCCTATACCGACATTCCGCGCGGCGAGGCGACGGGCAACCTCGAGGTGCGCGAGCGGGCCCATGCGCTGCGCATCGAACATGGGCCGGACGGGCGCGTGAACGGGGTCGTCTATGCCGATGCCGATGGCAACGAGCACAAGCAGATGGCGCGCGTCGTCTGCGTGGCCGGCAACAGCTACGAAAGCCCGCGTCTGTTGCTGAACTCGGCCTCGTCGATGTATCCCGACGGGCTGGCCAACAGCTCGGGGCAGGTGGGCCGTAACTACATGCGCCACCTCACCGGCTCGGTCTATGGCATCTTCGACAAGCCCGTGAAGATGTGGCGCGGCACGACCATGGCCGGCATCATGCAGGACGAGGCGCGCCACGACCCCTCGCGCGGCTTCGTCGGCGGCTACGAGCTCGAAACGCTCAGCCTCGGCCTGCCATTCATGGCCGCCTTCCTCGATCCGGGAAGCTGGGGACGGGAATTCACCACGGCGCTCGATCACTACGAGAACATGGCCGGCATGTGGATCGTGGGCGAGGACATGCCGCAGGAAAGCAACCGCGTCACCCTCAATACCGACCTGACGGACCAGTTCGGAATGCCGGTCGCCAACGTGCATTACTCGGACCACGAAAACGACCGCGCGATGCGCGCCCATGCCTATGACCGGGGACAGGCGATGTACGACGCGGTCGGCGCCACGCGGACCTTGCCGACGCCGCCCTATCCCTCGACCCACAATCTTGGGACCAACAGGATGTCCCAAAATGCCAGCGACGGGGTCGTGAACCGCAACGGGCGCGCCCATGACGTTGAGAATCTTTTCGTCTCAGATGGCTCGCAATTCACCACCGGCGCGGCCGAGAACCCGACGCTCACGATCGTCGCCCTGGCGATCAGGCAAGCCGATCATATCGCCCAGGAGATGAACGCGGGAACCCTATGAGCCGGCGAAGGCTGGCGGTTTTGGTCCTGTAGCCGCCAATCCGCTCCATGCAAAAGACGCCCCGCGGTCCGCAAGGACCGCGCGGCACAACCACGACGAGCAGGGGGCCCGGGCACGTAAGACGTCACCCGGAACACGTCCGTTTTGCTCTAGATATTGGAGCCTTGCGCGTCGCTTTTGTGATGCAGGACGAATATCGCCTCGAATATTTTTGGGGGTGTCCGTAAAATGTGTTGGCGCGCTTCGCTTTCGAACAAAAAGGCCAACCTTCTTCCGTGAACACCACGGAGAACACCCGGTGCTACACCAAGACTTTCGACGTCTCTTGGATGCACTCGGCGATCTGAACCCTGCTCAGATCGAGCATGCCCAGATGACGCTCATGAATCTCCGTCAAAAGACGGGGGCGATCTCCGAGATCGAAGCGCGCGCAAGCCATGAGGAACCGTGCCCGTCCTGCGGTATCGAACACCGACAGAAGTGGGGAAAGACACGCACCGGCATTCAACGCTACCGGTGCCGGGGATGCGGGAAAACCTACTCGGGCCGGACTGGCTCTGTTGTGGGCCGCATTCATCGACCTGACCTGTTCATGGTCGTGCTTCGGGACATGTTGGGCACTTCTGCGCCGCAGTCGGTGCGGAAGCTTGCAGGGCAGCTCGGGCTCAATAAATACACGGTCTGGCGCTGGCGGATGCTGGTGTTCTCAATCATTGACCGCGGCGAAGATACCGCTTTTTCCGGGATTATCGAAGCAGATGAAACTCACCAACGGGAGTCCCGGAAGGGATCTCGAGAATGGGTTCGGCACTTCGCAGATCGGCAGAATGTCCCTCAGCCGCCACGCCCAAGGTGGGAAGACTTCACCACACAGGGGCTGAAGATGATGCGGGGCCTCTCGAAGTGGCAGCTCCCCATACTCACTGTCGCTGATCGGAGCGGCGCGCGACTGTTCCAGCGACTTCCTGATCGCCAGAGCGCGACTCTGGAGCGTGCTCTGAAGCCCCTTCTGCCGCAGGATGCCGTGCTGTGCTCGGACGGCGCCAGCGGCTATGCGACTGTGGCAGCAAACGGCGGCATCGAACACTTCCTGGTCGGCAGCAAGCCCGGCACGCGCGTCACCGCAGGCTGCTATCACATCCAGAAGGCGTTGTTGCAGAACTCTGATTGTCGAGGATTCACATTGTGAATCCATGCGGTTAGACGGTCCGCATGAGCAAGCCATCAC
>NZ_APKE01000003.1 GCF_009835145.1 Profundibacterium mesophilum KAUST100406-0324
GTGATGGCTTGCTCATGCGGACCGTCTAACCGCATGGATTCACAATGTGAATCCTCGACAATCAGAGTTCTGCAACAACGCCCCTATGCACTTGAAAAGTATATATAGTGGCAGCCCCCTACGGGCTGCCACATTGCGGTTTGACGGCAATTGCTCCCCCCAAAAGAAAGTTTCTTCAAATCTATGGCTTGCGGGCGCCCAAATTTAAGGGTGCGCTTGCTTGTTCACCTGATACGGTGTGGAACTACGGTATTCTAATCCGCGACGATACCGTATCCAATAAGTGTCAAGAGCGCATATTTCTACTCAAGGATCGCGTCGCCGCTTCCTTGCAACCAAACCATCGACCAGAATTGCTGATCCCAATCAGTTGAGTGCCCGTCCAAGTATTTTGATTCAGAGAGCGCCTTTCCGAACTGACGCACCAATGCGTCGAACTCGGGGTCGGGTTTGGTGGTTGAGGCAACTACGATCCTGCCTAGGCAAAAAGTCAGGATCGCATGGACAAGGGTGATCCGCGTAGCCTTCTGACCATCGTAGGCGCGAGGCCCAAGGTCAACGATAGCGGTATTTGTCTCGGGATGAATGACCTTGGAGCCCATCTGCCATTGAGAGAGTTGCCCCGTGTAGTGCGCATATGGCTGTACTGCCCTAGATAACCCCGCCATGAAGTCATCCCAGCTTTCTAACCACAATCCACTACCGTATTTCGGCCAGACGTTCTCAGCTAGCCATTTTCGCATCTGCCCTGGCGTAACGTCACCACTCCACCACTTGCCGAGCATGCCTTCGCGGTCGGGGTGGCGACACATTCCCAATTCAATTACCGACATGGATTCCAAACATTGTCGCGTGATTGCCAGTGCGTTCGCATGCGCCCCATCCCTGTTGGCAGTGTTGGCGTAATACAATGAATCCAAGAAAAAGTAGTGCGCCATTAGGGGAAGGTGCTTCTTTCCAATCGAAAGCCCATTTTGTTGCAGCGCTTCGGCCACTCGCCCCATGATCTTGGCAGTTGCTTCGTCGGTGAGTGTATACCACTTGGGTTCAGTTCGTGTCATCCCGTCTACCTTTTTCGCCCCTCTCGCTCAGGGCAATGGGCAGCTTTCAACTTTAATTCTGTCGCCAAAGTTACCGTCTTAAAAATTCCTTAGCACGGTATTTGTTACGGGGTCAGCGTAAGTCTCTACCCTAAAATCAGCCCGAGGAGGCTCGCCTACGGGCTGCCACTTCTTCCCCCTCTCGTGATAAGCCGACCGCTGGGCATCCGCCGGATGTCCTCCTCGTGCCGCGAATGTTGCACGGCGCGCGCCGGCGCGTTATGGCCGCTGGAACGTCGGCGCACAGAGGAGGGCGGTATGAGCCTTGCATTGGTTTTTCCCGGACAGGGTGCACAGAGTATCGGAATGGGGCAGGACCTGGCCCGGGCCTATCCCGCCGCGCGTGCCGTCTTCGAGGAAGTCGATGACGCCCTTGGCGAGCCGCTTTCCGCACTGATCTGGTCCGGCGACATCGAGACGCTCACCTTGACGGCCAACGCGCAGCCCGCGCTCATGGCAACCTCCATCGCGGCGCTTCGGGCGCTCGAGGCGGAAGGGTTCGAGCTTGGTCGCGCGGCGTTCGTGGCCGGTCATTCACTCGGTGAATATTCCGCGCTCGCCGCGGCCGGCGCCCTCGAGCTTGGCGATACCGCGCGCCTGCTGCGCCTGAGGGGCGCCGCGATGCAGGATGCAGTCGCCGTGGGCGAGGGCGCGATGGCCGCCCTCCTGGGCCTCGACTTCGACACGGCCCGGCAGGTGGCGGACGCCGCCGCGCAGGGCCAGGTCTGCCAGGCGGCCAATGACAACGATCCGGGGCAGGTGGTCGTCTCCGGCCACAAGGAGGCCGTCGAGCGCGCGGTGCTGATCGCCAAGGAACGCGGCGCCAAGCGGGCGATGCTCCTGCCGGTCTCTGCCCCCTTCCACTGCTCGCTGATGGCGCCCGCGGCCGAGGCGATGAATGCAGCGCTCGCCGATGTCGCGCTTAAGGCGCCGTCCGTGCCGCTCGTGGCCAACGTGACGGCCGCGCCCGTGACGGCCCCCGAGCGCATTCGCGCGCTTCTGGTCGAGCAGGTTACCGGATCGGTGCGCTGGCGCGAAAGCGTGGCGTTCATGGTCTCGGAGGGCGTCGACACCTTCTGGGAGATCGGTGCCGGCAAGGCCCTGTCCGGCATGATCCGGCGGATCGAGAAATCCGCCGGGCTCAGGACCGTCGGCACATCCGCCGATGTCAGCGCGGCCCTCGCGCCCTGAGCCATTGCGGGCGCGGTCCGCGATGACCGCAAAGGGCGGAAAGGGGCCGGAGACGCAGGCTTTGGGCCCGCCATTCGAATGACGGTAAACGCAGGCCGGCCAGCACGGACGCCTGCAGGCAAAGGAGACAGGCGATGTTCGACCTGACTGGGAAATCGGCGCTCGTGACGGGCGCATCTGGCGGCATCGGCGCCGAGATCGCTAGGGCGCTGCACGCTGCCGGCGCAGATGTCGCCCTGACGGGAACGCGGCAGGAGCCACTCGACGCACTGGCGCGCGAGCTGGGAAGCAAGGCGCATGTCCTGCCTTGCGATCTGAGCGACGACGCGGCGCTCAAGGCGCTTCCCGGCGAGGCTGCGGGTGCGATGGGCGGGCTCGACATCCTCGTGAACAATGCCGGGATCACCCGTGACGGGCTGCTGATGCGGATGTCGGACGAGGATTGGGACAGGGTGCTCGACGTGAACCTGACGGCGGTGATGAAACTGTCGCGGGCTGTGATGCGCGGCATGATGAAGGCGCGCTGGGGCCGCATCGTCAACATCTCGTCCATCGTCGGGACGACCGGCAATGGCGGGCAGACGAACTATGCCGCGGCCAAGGCGGGGATGGTGGGTTTCTCCAAGTCGCTCGCTGCGGAAGTCGCGAGCCGGGGCATCACGGTGAATTGCATCGCGCCGGGCTTTATCGAGACCGCGATGACCGACAAGCTGACCGAAGCGCAGCGGGAGGCGACGCTGGTGCGGGTGCCCGCTGGCAAGCTCGGCACGCCCGGCGATATTGCCGCGGCGGCACTCTATCTCGCCTCGTCCGAAGCCGGTTACGTCACCGGCGCGACGCTGCATGTGAACGGCGGCATGGCGATGATCTGAGGCGGCTGAAACCGTTTGCGCCGGGGCGGCGATGTGCTATAGGCGGCGCACAATTTCCGGGGCGCCCGCCATGGCGCCCTGTCTTCCGGAGCCTATGTCTTCGGTAATGGCACGGCCCGAGGGCCAAGATCGCAACGGGCACTGGATCCCAAGGAACCTGAAGGAACTGATATGAGCGACATCGCAGACCGCGTGAAGAAGATCGTCGTCGAGCACCTTGGCGTCGAAGAAGAGAAGGTGACCGAGAACGCCTCCTTCATCGACGATCTGGGCGCTGACAGCCTTGATACGGTCGAGCTGGTCATGGCCTTCGAGGAAGAGTTCGGGATCGAGATCCCCGACGATGCCGCCGAGACGATCCAGACCTTCGGCGACGCCGTCAAGTTCATCAAGGAAGCCCAGGCCTGATCCTGGCACCCGGGCCTTCGGGCTTCGTAGCGAGGGGCGCACCGCATGATCCGCGGGGCGCCCTTTTTCATGCGCGGATGCGGGCCGAATGCGCCGCTTGCCCCCGGCGGACCCTTTCCTCCCTTGCGCTTGGCGTGTATCACCCGCCCCAATTGCGCGGAACGAGAGCGAGGGCAGTCGGATGCGGCGTGTTGTGGTTACCGGAATGGGCATGGTCAGTCCGCTGGCTTGTGGTGTCGATCAGACGTGGAAGAGGCTTCTGGACGGACAGTCCGGGGCGGGTCCGATCACGCGGTTCGACGCGGGCCACCTGGCCACGACCTATGCCTGCGAAGTGCCGCGTGCCGGCGCCGAGGGCGCGGCCGAAGATGCCTTCGATCCCGATGAATGGATGGAGCCCAAGGAGCAGCGCAAGGTCGACGATTTCATCCTTTACGGGATGGCGGCCGCCGACCAGGCGATCCGCGAGGCCGGTCTTGCCGAGTGCAGTGCCGAGGAGAAGCTGCGGATCGGCGTGATGGTCGGCTCCGGGATTGGCGGGCTCCAGTCGATCGCCGAGACGGCCGTGCTGTTGAAGGAACGCGGGCCGCGCCGTGTCTCGCCCTTCTTCATTCCGGGCGCCCTGATCAATCTCGTCTCCGGACAGATCAGCATCCGCTACGGCTTCAAGGGGCCGAACCACGCGCCAGTGACCGCCTGCTCGACCGGCGCCCATGCCATCGGCGACGCGGCCCGGCTGATCCAGTGGGGCGATGCGGACGTGATGGTCGCGGGCGGAACCGAGAGCCCCATCAGCGAGATCGGCATTGCCGGGTTCAATGCCTGCAAGGCGCTCTCGACGAAGCGCGCCGACGATCCCAAGCGCGCAAGCCGGCCGTGGGACGCCGACCGCGACGGGTTCGTGATGGGCGAGGGCGCCGGCGTGGTCGTGCTCGAGGATTACGAGCGGGCCAAGGCACGCGGTGCGACGATCTATGGCGAAATCATCGGCTATGGCCTGTCGGGCGATGCGCATCACATCACCGCGCCGCCCGAGGATCACGAAGGCGCCGAGCGGGCGATGCGTGCGGCCCTTGCGCGAGCCGCGATCGAGCCCACGCGGATCGATTACGTCAATGCGCATGGCACCAGCACCATGGCCGACACGATCGAGCTTGGCGCGGTGGAGCGGGTGCTCGGTGATCACGCGCAGAACGTCACCATGTCCTCGACGAAATCCTCCATCGGGCACCTGCTTGGGGCCGCGGGGTCGGTCGAGGCGATCTTCTGCCTGCTCGCGATCCGTGACCAGGTCGCGCCGCCGACGATCAATCTCGACACGCCCGCCTGCGAGACGAAGCTCGATCTTGCAGCCGGGGCGAAGGTGCCGCGCCGGATCGATACGGTCCTGTCGAATTCCTTCGGCTTCGGGGGCACCAACGCGGCGCTCGTGATGCAGCGGCTGACAGATTGATGTGGCGGCATATCGCCTCCAACGCCCTGTCGCTTCTGATCGTGATCGTCGTGATGCTCGGGGGGCTCGTCGTCTGGGGCAAGCGCAGCTTCGAGCAACCGGGACCGCTCGCGCAGGCCATCTGCCTGCGTGTCGAGCCCGGCTCCAACATGCGCCGCGTCTCCGGCAAGCTCGCCGACATGGAGGCGATCGAGAGTGACCGCCTCTTTCGGATCGGCGCACAATATACCGAACGTGCTGGCAGCCTGAAGGCAGGCAGCTTCCTCGTGCCCGAGAGGGCGTCGATGGACGAGATCATCACGATCGTCACGCAAGGCGGCGGCTCGACCTGTGGCACCGAGATCGTCTACCGCATCGGGGTGAACCGGCAGCAGATCGAGGTTCGCGAGCTCGATCCGGCCAGTGGACGTTTCGAGGATCGCGCCGATTTCGATCCGGTAGAAGGGGAATACCCCGAAAGCTATGCCGAGGTGCGCGAGCAGAGTGATACGCGTTTCCGCGTGGCGCTCGCCGAAGGTGCGACCAGTTGGCAGATCGCGCAGGCGCTCGAGGCGGCGGAATTCCTCAGCGGCGAGATCGCGGATGTCCCACCCGAGGGGATGTTGGCTCCCGACAGCTACGAGGTCGCGGCTGGTGCAGACCGGCAGGAGCTCGTCGACCGGATGATCGAGCGGCAGGAGGCGCGGCTCGCGCAGGCCTGGGCCAACCGTGCCGACGACCTGCCGATCGATACGCCGGAGGAGGCGCTGATCCTCGCATCGATCGTCGAGAAGGAAACCGGTCAGCCCGAAGAGCGCGACCAGGTGGCCAGCGTCTTCGTCAACCGGCTGCGCAAGGGCATGCGGCTGCAGACCGACCCGACGGTGATCTACGGGGTGACCGAGGGCAAGGGGGTGCTGGGACGCGGCTTGCGGCGCAGCGAGCTGGACCGTGTGACGCCCTACAACACTTACCAGATCGACGGGCTGCCCCCCGGACCGATCGCCAATCCGGGCCTTGCGAGCCTTCAGGCCGCGCTGAACCCCGCCAGCACACCGCTGCTCTATTTCGTGGCGGATGGAACGGGGGGGCATGCCTTCGCCGAGACGCTTGCCGAGCACAATGCCAATGTCGCGCGCTGGCGAGCCATCGAACAACAGGGTGCGTCGGGGCAGTGAACCTTCGTAAACAGATGGTTATAGCGTAGTTCTGTCGAATCTCGATAGCGGGAAAGCTTGACTTCCCGCTCGCCTTGGGGTAGAGATTTCTCATCAGACGACATTCGAGAGCGGCCGGGATCAGCAGATCCGCGGCCGCTTTTTTGTTCGGCCCTTCCAGAAGGAAGGTCCGCTCGAACAAGGGTCCGGCATGACGGTAATCACACGTCCCGAGGGGGAGCGACGCGCAAGCGAGATACTCGAACAGGCCGAGGAGCAATATCGGGAGGTCCTAGAGGATCTGAAGAGCGTCAGGATGGCTCTGAGGGATCGCTCGGACCTGGCCGAAGGCGAGATCAGGCGCGTCCTGACCGAGTTCAGGCGCGTGGCTCAGACCGTATTCGACGAGAGGAAAAGACTTGAGGAACTCCGCAAACGCCGCTGCGGCATCGTTCACGATTATGCCCTCGATTTCGACGCCCTGCGCGGTGAGATCGGGAGCCGACTTGATCGCCTCCGCGACGCCGGAGCAGCAGGCACATTTCCTGGATGAGTTGAGCGAAGGCGCGCTGGCGGGCCTTCCCTACCTGTTCGATTTCTGGGCCCATTCGCATCAGCTTCCCCCTGAGGGGAGTTGGCGCAGCTGGGTGATCCTCGGGGGGCGGGGCGCTGGCAAGACGCGCGCCGGTGCCGAATGGGTCCGCGCCCAGGTCGAGGGCCCCCGGCCGCTCGATCAGGGCAGGGCGCGACGCGTGGCGCTGGTCGGCGAGACGCTCGACCAGGTGCGCGAGGTGATGATCTTCGGCGAGAGCGGGATCCTCGCCTGCACCCCGCCCGACCGGCGTCCGGTCTGGCAGGCGGGACGGCACAGGCTTCTGTGGCCCAACGGCGCCGTCGCCACGGCCTGCTCGGCGCATGATCCGGAGACGCTGCGCGGTCCGCAATTCGACGCTGCATGGGTCGACGAGCTGGCCAAGTGGAAGAAGGCGCAGGAGGCCTGGGACATGCTGCAATTCTGCCTCAGATTGGGGCCGGAGCCGCGGCAATGCGTGACGACAACCCCGCGCGACGTGGCGGTGCTCAAGCGTATCCTTGGCGCTTCGTCCACGGTGGTGACCCATGCGCCGACCGAGGCGAACAGGGCCAACCTCGCGAAGAGTTTCCTGACGGAGATCAGGACACGCTACGCCGGGACGCGGCTTGCCCGCCAGGAGCTTGACGGGGTGCTGCTCGAGGATGCCGAAGGGGCGCTCTGGACGCAGGCAATGCTGGAGCGGGCGCGGAGCGACCTGGCCTTCGTGCCAGACCGGGTGATCGTAGCGGTCGATCCGCCGGTCACTGGCGGCGCCAAGTCCGACGCCTGCGGCATCATGGTCGTCGGCGCGCAGACCACCGGCCGGCCGGAGAGCTGGCGCGCGGTCGTCCTCGAGGATGCCAGCGTCGCGGCGGCATCGCCGGCGGCCTGGGCGGCGGCGGCCTGCGCGGCGTATCACAGGCATGGCGCCGACCGGATGGTGGCGGAGGTGAACCAGGGCGGCGATCTCGTCGAGAGCGTCATCCGGCAGGTCGATCCGGCCGTCAGCTACCGCGCGGTGCGCGCTGCGCGGGGCAAGATCGCCAGGGCCGAGCCCGTGGCCGCCCTCTATGAGCAGGGGCGTGTGACGCATCTGCCGGGGATGGAGTGCCTCGAGGAGCAGCTGTGCCAGATGACCCTGTCCGGGTTCACCGGTGGCGGCAGCCCGGACCGTGCGGATGCGCTCGTCTGGGCGTTGCATGAGTTGATCCTCGCGCCGCGGCGGGCGGCGGGGACACCGCGACTGAGGGAGCTGGGCTGACGCGCAGCGCGGCCGTTCAGGCAGGAACGACAAATGACATTGCGAGGGGCATGACCGGTATATCCGGTGCATGCCCCTTTGCGTTTCTGGCCCTCCACGGGCGGACCGAAGGAGCGATGCACGATGTTCGAATTCATGAAAAGGGCGGCCGAGGCGAAAGCGCCGCCGCAGGTCAAGGCGTCGGCGACGGGCCGGGTGATCAGCACCAGCAGCGGGCGCGTGGCCTGGACGCCGCGCGATACCGCCTCGTTGATACGCAATGGCTTCATCGGCAATCCGGTCGGGTTCAGGGCGGTCAAGATGATCATCGAGGCCGCTGCCGCGATCCCCCTGGTCGTTCAGGACCGCGAGCGGCGATACGAACGGCATCCCGTCCTCGCCGTGATCGACAGACCGAACCAGGGGCAGGGCCAGGCGGAGTTCTTCGAGGCGCTCTATGGCCAGATGCTGCTCAGCGGCAACGGCTATGTCGAGGCGGTCGGGGGGCCTTCGCTGCCTGCCGAGCTGCATGTGCTGCGCTCGGAGCGGATGTCGCTCGTGCCGGGGGCCGACGGCTGGCCGGTCGCATACGATTACACGGTCGGCGGCCGCAAGCACCGCTTCGCGCTGGGGGAAGGTCCCCCGCCGATCTGCCATATCCGCAATTTCCATCCGCTCGACGATCATTACGGGCTTGCGCCCATGCAGGCGGCCGCCGTTGCGGTGGACGTGCACAGCGCCGCGTCACGCTGGTCCAAGGCGCTGCTCGACAACGCCGCGCGCCCCTCGGGAGCGATCGTCTATCGCGGCGAGGACGGACAGCTCTCGGCCGATCAATATGACCGGCTCGTCAGCGAGATGGAGCAGCATCACCAGGGCGCGCGCAATGCCGGTCGCCCGATGCTCCTCGAAGGCGGGCTCGATTGGAAGCCGATGGGGTTCAGCCCGTCCGACATGGAGTTCCATGAGACCAAGCTCGCCGCGGCGCGGGAGATCGCGCTCGCCTACGGAGTGCCGCCCATGCTGCTCGGGATCCCCGGCGAGGCGACCTATTCCAACTACCAGGAGGCCCATCGCGCCTTCTACCGGCTGACCGTCCTTCCATTGGCGTCGAAGGTCGCGGCCTCCCTGGCGCATTGGCTCGAAGGGTTCACCGGGGAGGAAGTCGAGCTGCGTCCCGATCTCGACAAGGTGCCGGCACTGGCCGCCGAGCGCGAGGCCCAATGGAAGCGCGTGTCGCAGGCCGATTTCCTGAGCCCGGGCGAGAAGCGGCTCCTTCTGGGGCTGCCGGCGCGGCCCGCCGACGAGGATGAACGAGCGTGAGGAGATCGCATAGCATGACCGAAGACAATCCCAGCCTGGAACGCAAGTTCTGCGGCGGCGGTAGTGGACTGACCCTGGGTCAGGACGCGCGGATCAGCGGGTATGCCTCGCTCTTCGGTGCGCGTGACAGCGGCGGCGACGTGGTCGGGCCGGGGGCTTTCGCCGCCAGTCTCGCGGCGCTTGCCGCCGATAATGGCAAGGTCAGGATGCTCTGGCAGCACGATCCGGGCGAGCCGATCGGCGTGTGGGATGAGGTACGCGAGGATGCGCGCGGCCTTTTCGTCGAGGGCCGGCTCCTGACCGATGTGGCGCGTGGCCGCGAGGCCGCTTCGCTGCTGGCGGCGGGCGCGATCGACGGCCTGTCCATTGGATACAGGGTGCAAAAAGCCACGCGTGACGATGCCGGACAGCGTCTGCTGACACGGATCGAGCTGTGGGAAGTGTCGCTTGTGACCTTTCCGATGCTGCCATCGGCACGGGTGGCGGGCAAGGCCGTGGGGGAGGCGGCGGAGCTGCGCAAGCTGGGCGCCGGATTGCGTAGGGCCGGTCGCCTGCTGTCGGGAACGAAGACATCAAAGAGGAGCGAAAGCACATGAACGAAGTGAACGGCGCAGCACGCGCCGCGGGTGACGGCGATCTTGGTATCGACGGGGCGATCGACGAATTCGTTCGCCATGTCAGTGAGTTCAAGGACGACGTGGATAACAGGCTTCAACAACAGGAAGAGCGAATGACCATGCTTGATCGTAAATCACGGGCCACGATGCGCCCTCTTCTCGCACAAGCCGCCGCTCCCGAGCTGCCGCATCAGAAAGCCTTTGCCGCCTATCTGCGCTCGGGTGATGACGACGCGCTGCGCGGTATCGCGGTCGAGGAGAAGGCGATGAGCACGGCGGTGGCCGCCGATGGGGGCTACCTCGTCGATCCGCAGACCGCCGAGACGGTGCGCGGTGTGTTGCGCTCCGCGGCATCGCTGCGCCAGATCGCCAATATCGTGACCGTCGATGCGACCTCCTACGATTTGCTCGTGGACCATACGGAGATGGGCAGCGGCTGGTCGAACGAGACCGGCAGTCCCCCCGAGACCGGCACCCCCGTGATCGACAGGATCACCATCGCGCTGCACGAGCTGAGCGCGCTTCCCAAGGCGAGCCAACGGCTTCTGGACGACGCGGCCTTCGACATAGAAAGCTGGCTTGCCGGCCGGATCGCCGAGCGTTTCGCCCGTGCCGAGGCGGCGGCCTTCGTGACGGGCGACGGGATCGACAAGCCGCGCGGTTTCCTCGACCATCCCGCCATCGACGAGGCGAACTGGAGCTGGGGCAGCATCGGGATGGTGGGCACCGGTAAGGCGGGCGCCTTCGACGGCCCGGATGCGATCGTCGATCTGGTCTATGCGCTGGGCGCGCAATACCGTGCCGGAGCGTCCTTCGTGATGAACTCGAAGACGGCCGGCGCCGTGCGCAAGCTCAAGGATGCCGACGGACGTTTCCTGTGGTCCGACGGCCTCGCGGCGCAGGAGCCGGCGCGCCTGCTGGGGTATCCGGTGAGCATCTGCGAGGACATGCCCGACATCGCGGTGGACGCGACGGCAATCGCCTTCGGAGACTTCGCGGCCGGCTACACGATCGCCGAGCGTCCCGACCTGCGGATCCTGCGCGATCCGTTCAGCGCCAAGCCGCATGTCCTCTTCTATGCGACCAAGCGGGTGGGCGGCGACGTGAGCGATTTCGCGGCCATCAAGCTTCTCAGGTTCGGCCTCTGATGCCGCTTGCGGCCGGGTCCTTCGGGCCCGGCCGCGCCGAGCACGAGGCGGACGACGGCGAGGGAAGGATCACCAGGTGTTGAAAGAACTAGAAAAGGTGCCGGACACGGCCCTGCCGCTTGCCCAGCTGCGCGGTCAGTTACGGTTGGGCAGCGGCTTTTCCGATGACGATCTGCAGGACGAGCTGTTGATCGGGGCGCTCAGGGCGGCCGTGGCATTGATCGAGACGCATTGCGCGAAGGTCCTGATCGAACGGGATTTCGAGCTGCGGATCGAGCATTGGCGCCTTCCCGAGGCCCATCCGTTTCCACGTGCGCCGGTCAGCCGCATCGTCGAGCTGGTGCATGGCGGATCCGACGGCCGGATGCGGACCGCCGCGCCGGAACGTTACCGCCTGGTGGAGGATCTGCACCGGCCCGAGCTGCGTGCACGCGGCGGGGTTCTGCCGGGGCACGGCGCCGCCGGGGGACTGAGGCTGCGGTTCACGGCGGGTTTCGGGCCGAGCTGGGCCGATGTTCCCGATGATCTGGGTCTGGCTGTCCTGCAACTCGCGGTCCGCTTCTATGAACGCCGCGGCGGCGAGGAGGAAACCGTTCCGCTGCCCGCCGGGGTCATCCGCCTGCTGGCGCCCTATCGCAACCTGCGGCTTGTCGCCGGGAGGCAGGGATGAAGGTGCCGCGTCTGAACCGCCCCCTGGTGCTCGAAGCGGCCGGTGCCACGCCGGATGGCGCTGGCGGGCATGTCAGGGAATGGCGCGTGCTCGGCACGCTTTGGGGTGCCGTCGAGCCGGGGCGGGGGCGCGAGGTGGCCGGGATCGGCGGAGCGCTGTCGCGTGTCGTCTACAAGATCACGCTGCGTGCCGCACCCCAGGGTGCGCCGTCGCGGCCGGTGGCCGGACAGCGCCTGCGCGACGGGGCGCGGATCTTCGCGCTGCTCTCGGTCACCGAGGCGGATGCCGACGGACGCTACCTGCTGTGCATCGCAGAAGAGGAGATCGCTGCATGAGCTATGCATTGGCCGCCGGATTGCAGGCTGCCCTCTATGCCCGGCTGAACGGCTGGCAAGGGCTGACAGGTCTCATCGGCAGCGCGGTCTACGACGCGCTGCCCGAGGGGCCGATCGCCGGAACCTACGTGGTGATCGGCGAGGAGGAAGCACGCGACAGCTCGGACGTCACGGGTGCGGGGGCGCTCCACGCGGTGACGGTCGCGGTGATCTCTGATGCGAGCGGCTTTGGTGAGGCGAAGCGGGCAGCAGCGGCCATCTGCGACGCGCTGCGCGAGCCGCCGCCGGCCTTGCCGCGCGGCCGGATCGCCGGGCTCTGGTTCGACCGGGCCCGTGCGAGACGCATCGATGCGGGCACGCGCCGGCGCATCGATCTTCGGTTCCGCATCCGCACGCAAGACGACGCGCTGCCTGTTTGACGACATCAAGGGAGAAACGACATGACCGTTCAGAACGGCAAGGACCTACTCATCAAGCTCGACCTGACCGGAGCAGGACAGTTCGAGACCATTGCGGGCCTGCGGGCCACGCGGATCGGCTTCAATGCCGAGACGGTCGACGTGACCAACCTGGAGAGCCAGGGCGGCTGGCGCGAATTGCTCGGCGGGGCCGGGGTGAAGAGCGCGGCGATCTCGGGGTCGGGCGTGTTCCGGGACGCGGCCACGGACGAGCGGGCCCGTCAGATCTTCTTTGCCGGCGAGACGCCCGATTTCCAGGTCGTGATCCCGGGCTTCGGGATCGTGCAGGGCGCGTTCCAGATCACGGCGATCGATTATTCCGGCAGCTATAACGGCGAGGCGGCCTATGAGCTGTCCCTGGCTTCTGCCGGTGTCCTCGATTTCTCGGCGCTGTGATGGGTAATCCGTGGGCATCCGAAGTGAGCCTGCGCCTCGACGGGGTGCAATACCGTGCGAAGCTCACCCTCGGCGCTCTGGCCGAGCTCGAGGCGGAACTGGGGACGGACTCCCTTGTCGCCCTTGCCGAGCGGTTCGAGGGCGGAACCTGCTCGGGGCGCGACGTGCTGGCGCTGCTGGCCGCGGGGCTGCGCGGTGGCGGCTGGCAGGGGGAGACGCGCGATCTGTTGCAGGTCGATATCGAGGGCGGCCCGCTGCGCGCGGCGCAAAGCGCGGGGCGGTTGCTGGCCCTGGCCTTCGCGCCGCCGGAGGATTGACGCATGGATTGGAACGGCCTGATGCGGGCGGCCATCGCGGAGCGCGGTATCTCGCCGGCGCTCTTCTGGTCGCTGAGCCCCGCCGAGCTTTCGATGATGCTCGGCAGGACGAAGAGCCTGCCGATGGGACGTGCGGGATTGGCGTCGCTACTTGAGGCCTTTCCCGACGCGACCCCCGAAACGACCCCCGAGAAGGATATCGACGAATGAGCGATTTCGACACGTTCCGCGACGGGCTCGAGGAACTCGAGGAGACATTCGGCGCCGGGCGCAACGTGGCCGCGGCCTTCGATGCGCAGCTGCGCGATCTGCAAGGCAGTCTCGGCGGCGCGCAGCGCGATGCGGGCGCGCTCTCGGCGGGCATCGGTCGCGGGCTGCGGCGCGCGTTCGACGGGCTGATCCTCGAAGGCGACAAGCTGGGTGATGCGCTGTCCGGCATCGCGCGTTCGATCGCCGACACGGCCTATTCCGCGGCGGTTGCCCCGGTGGCGCGCGGGGCGGGCGGCCTGATCTCGGGGGGGATCGAGAACGTGGTGGCAAGCCTTCTGCCGGGGGGCGGCGCGGGCGGCTTCGCCCAAGGCAGGGTGATGCCATTCGCCAAGGGCGGCGTGGTCAGCGGACCCGTGGCCTTCCCGATGCAGGGTGGCACGGGCTTGATGGGCGAAGCGGGACCGGAGGCGATCATGCCGCTGGCGCGCGGTCCCGATTACCGCCTTGGGGTACGGGGCGGCGCGGGCGCGCGTCCGGTGACGGTGGTGATGAACATCACGACCCCCGATGCCGAAGGGTTTGCCCGCTCGCGCAGTCAGATCGCCGCAAGGATGAGCCGCGCGATCGCGAGCGGCCAGAGAAACCGGTAGGACAGGGAGTTTCATATGAGTTTCCACGAGATACGATTTCCCGCCAGCCTGAGCTTCGGCGCGCTGGGCGGTCCGGAACGGCGCACGCAGATCGTGACCCTCGCCAACGGTTTCGAGGAGCGCAACACGCCATGGGCCCATTCGCGCCGGCGCTATGACGCCGGGCTCGGCTTGCGTTCGCTCGAGGATGTCGAGACGCTCATCGCCTTCTTCGAGGCGCGGCAAGGACCGTTGATCGGGTTCCGCTGGAAGGACTGGGCGGATTTCAAGTCCTGTGCGGCGGGATCCGCGCCGGCGCATGGCGATCAGCAGATCGGCATTGGTGACGGTGCGCAGCGGGTCTTCGCGCTGTGCAAGACCTACCGCTCGGGACCTGCGCAATACAGCCGCCCGATCACCAAGCCGGTGGCCGGGTCGGTCAGGCTGGCCCTGGCGGATGATCCGCTGCGCGAGGGTGTGCACTACACGCTCGATCCCGCGCGGGGGACTGTCACGCTCGAGGTGCCGCCGCCCCTGGGTGTTCAGCTTACCGCCGGGTTCGAGTTCGATGTGCCGGCCCGCTTCGATACCGACATCATCAGGACCTCGGTCGCGAATTTCCAGGCCGGAGAAGTTCCGGACGTGCCGGTGATCGAGGTGCGGACATGACGGCGGGGATGCCGGCAGGCGGGACGCTCGATGCGCATCTGGCGGGCGGGGTGACGACGGTGTGCCGCTGCTGGTTTCTCGAGCGGCGCGACGGGTTTCGCATGGGGTTCACCGATCACGACGCCGCCCTGCGCTTCGAGGGAATGGAGTTCCGTCCGCATGACGGGCTCAGCGGCCGCGCGATCGAGCAGACGAGCGGCCTGTCGGTGGACAATGGCGAGGTAGTCGGGATCCTGAGCGGCGCGGCACTGGAGGAGCGAGACATCCTTTCGGGACGGTTCGACGGGGCTGCTCTTACCGCCTGGTCGGTGAACTGGGCCGATCCGGCGCAGCGCGCAATGGAGTTTCGCGGAACGCTGGGAGAGATCACGCGCAACGGCAACAGCTTCGCCGCGGAACTGCGCGGCCTGTCGGACGCATTGGCGGCGCCCACGGGACGGGTTTACCAGGCGCCTTGCGGGGCGGTGCTGGGCGATGCGCGATGCGGTGTCGAACTCTCCCCCGGCGCCTTTTGCGCCGAGGTGGCACTGGTGCGCGGCGGGGCCGATGGCGAGTTGGTCCCGGGGCCCCTTGAGGATCACGAGCCAGGCTGGTTCGCGGGCGGGCGCGCCGTCTTCCTCGATGGCGCCTGCGCCGGTCAGACGGTGCCGATCAGGCGGGACCGCCAGGCGGGGGAGGAGCGACGGATCGAGCTCTGGCAATCGCCCTGCGGTGATTTGCGGCCGGGCGACCGGGTGCGGTTGCTGGCAGGGTGCGACAAGGATGCACAGACCTGCGCGCACAAGTTCGGCAATATCGAGAACTTCCAGGGCTTTCCGCATCTGCCAGGCGACGACTGGCTGATGGCGGTGCCGGATCGGGGCGCGCGAAACGACGGCGGGAGCCTCGTTCGATGAGCGGCTCGCCCGAACATGCGGTCGAGACCGAGGCCCGGCTCTGGATCGGCACGCCCTACCTCCATCAGGCGTCGTGCCGTGGGGCCGGGGCGGACTGCTTGGGCCTCGTGCGCGGTGTATGGCGCGGGCTCTACGGCGTCGAGCCGGAGGCCAGCGGCCCCTATACCGCCGATTGGTCCGAGCCACGCGGGGAAGAGCGCCTGTGGCAGGCCGCGCTGCGCCACATGGTGCCGGCGGTTTCGGCGGGGCCGCGCAGCGGTGAGCTGCTGCTGTTCCGGATGCGGCGCGGCGCGGTGGCCAAGCATCTGGGGATCGCGTCGCGCGGCGGGCGGTGCGTCATCCACGCCTATGCACGCCACGGCGTCGTCGAAAGCACGCTCTGCCCCTCCTGGCGCGGACGCATTGCCGCGCGTTTCACATTCCCGCAAAGGAGCCCATGATGGCGACGATCGTACTTTCGGCAGTTGGCGCCGCGGCAGGGGCGTCGATCGGTGGCAGCGTGCTTGGCATCGGAGCGGCGGCCATCGGGCGGGCGGCGGGCGCCAGCTTGGGCAGAGTTCTCGACCAGAGCCTTCTGGGGCTGGGGGGCGATGCGGTGGAGACCGGGCGCGTGGACCGCTTCAGGCTCAGCGGTGCGGGCGAGGGCACTCCCATCCCGCGGCTCTACGGGCGCAACAGGCTTGGCGGGCAGGTGATCTGGGCGTCGCGTTTCACCGAGAGCGTCTCGGAAAGCGGTGGAGGAAAGGGCGCCCCGTCCCGTCCCAAGACCCTCAGCTACAGCTACGGTGTCAGTCTCGCCCTCGCGCTTTGCGAGGGAGAGATCAGCCGGGTGGGCCGCGTCTGGGCCGATGGCCGGGAGATCGCGCGGGACAGCATCGACATGCGGGTCCATCGCGGTACGCTGACCCAGACGCCCGATCCCAAGATCGAGGCGGTCGAGGGGCCCGGCGCAGTGCCGGCCTATCGCGGCATCGCCTATGTGGTCATCGAGGATCTCGACCTGGGGCCATTCGGGAACCGGGTGCCGCAATTCTCCTTCGAGGTGCAGCGTCCGGCGCCGGCCGGCCAGTCCGAGATCCCGGAGATCGCCGATGCCGTTCGGGCTGTCGCGATGATCCCCGGAACCGGTGAATACACGCTTGCAACGACCCCCCTGCATGTCGAGGTCGAGCCAGGGGATGCCAGGGCGGTGAACGTGAACACGCCGCTTGGGGGGACGGATTTCACCGCGTCGCTCGAAACACTGCAGGGCGAGTTGCCCAAATGCGCGGCGGTGAGCCTCGTGGTGTCCTGGTTCGGGACCGATCTGAGATGCGGACTGTGCGAGATCGGCCCCCGGGTCGAGCAGACGGCGCTCGAGCCCGCGGAGATGCCTTGGCGATCGGGCGGGATCGGCCGCTCGCAGGCGCGCCGCGTGCCGATGAAGGAAGGGCGTCCGGTCTATGGCGGCACGCCCGCCGACACGGCGGTCATCGAGGCGATCACCGCCATGCGCGAGGCCCGGATGGAGGTGATGTTCTATCCGTTCGTGCTGATGGAGCAGCTGCCGGGCAATGCGCGCCCCGATCCCTACGGGGGCGGCGAGCAGGCCGCTCTGCCCTGGCGCGGACGCATCACGACGTCCCGTGCGCCGGGGCAGGAGGGCAGCACGGACCGCACGCGAGAGGCCGAGCGGGAGGTCGAGGCCTTTTTCGGGACTGCCTCCGTCGACGATTTCGAGCGGGTCGGCGGGGAGCTGCGCTATCATGGGCCCGACGAGTGGTCCTACAGGCGGTTCATCCTGCATTACGCCCATCTGTGTGTCATGGCGGGCGGCGTGTCGTCCTTCTGCATCGGCTCGGAATTGCGGGGTCTGACCGCGATCCGAGGGGAGGGGGACAGCTTTCCGGCCGTCGCGGCGCTGCGCATGCTGGCGCGCGATGTCCGGGCGATCCTGGGGCCGCGGACGCAGCTCGGCTATGCCGCCGACTGGTCTGAATATTTCGGCTATCACCCCGCCGATGGCAGCGGTGACGTGCATTTCCATCTCGATCCGCTCTGGGCCGATCCCGAGATCGATTTCATCGGGATCGACAATTACATGCCCCTGGCCGATTGGCGCGATGGCGCGGATCATGCCGACGCGTCCAGGGGTGCGATCCATTCGATCGATTACCTGATGGACAATATCGCGGGCGGCGAGGGGTTCGACTGGTACTATGCCTCGCCGGAGGCTCGCAAACACCAGCTTCGCAGCCCGATCACCGACGGAGCGCATGGCGAGCCCTGGGTGTTCCGCTACAAGGATCTCATCTCGTGGTGGGGGCGTGCCCATCACGAGCGGATCGGGGGAGAGCGGCAGGCCGCACCAACCGCCTGGACGCCGCAATCCAAGCCGATCTGGTTCACCGAGATCGGTTGCGCCGCGATCGACAAGGGCGCCAACCAACCCAACAAGTTCGTCGATCCGAAGTCGTCCGAGTCGGGACTGCCGCACCATTCCGACGGAGGGCGGGACGATCTGATGCAGATGCAGTATCTGCGGGCCGTCCATGCGCATTGGAACCGGCCGGAGAACAACCCGGTCTCCGAGATCTACGGTCGCCCGATGGTCGACCCGGCGCGTATCCATGTCTGGGCCTGGGATGCGCGGCCCTTTCCCTTCTTCCCCGCCAATCGAACACTCTGGTCGGATGGAGAAAACCATGCGCGGGGGCATTGGCTTACGGGGCGGGCCGGCAATCGCGATCTGGGCGGCGTCGTGGCGGAAATCTGCGCGGCTTCGGGGGTCGGGAATGTCGATGTTTCCCGGCTGCACGGTGCGCTGCGGGGCTACGGCTCTGCGGAGCCGGCCAGCGCGCGCGCGGCATTGCAGCCCTTGATGACGGCATACGGCTTCGATGCGGCCGAGCGCGAGGGCCGTCTGCACTTCGTCAGCCGATCGGCCGCCCGGCCTGCACCCACGCTCGATACGCACCGCCTTGCCATCACCGAGGAGCTGCCGGAGGGCATGTCGCGCATCCGGGCGCAGGAGGCGGAGCGGATCGGCAGGGTGCGCCTGTCGCATGTAGATGCGCAGAGCGATTACCGCACGCGTACCCATGAGGCGGTGATGCCCGGCACCGAAGGCTTCGCCGTTTCCCATTCGGAGATGCCGCTCCTTCTGACGGAGGGCGAGGCGCGGGGCATCACCGAGCGCTGGCTTGGAGAGATGCACGCGGCGCGCGACCGGGTGAGCTTTGCCCTGCCGCTATCGGCGCGCAAGTTGGGGGCAGGGGATCTGGTGCGCCACGAGGGCATCCGCTACCGGATCGACCACGTGACCCTGGCGGGGCACAGGATGATCGCGGCGGTTCGCAGCGATGGCGGTCTTCACCGCATGCCGCAGGAACGCGATGGCGCGCCGCGCGTGACCCCTTTCGAAGCGCCGGGGCCCGTCCTTCCCCTGTTGCTCGACCTGCCGCTGATCAGCGGAGACGAGGCGCCGCACGGGGCACGTATCGGGGCAAGCGCGCGGCGCTGGCCCGGACAGGTCGCGGTGCATTCGGCGCCGGGGCCGGATGGCTACAGGACAGAGCTCGTGCTCGAACAGGCCGCCGTGACGGGCCGGCTCACGGCGTCGCTCCCGGCAGCCGCGCCCGGGCTCTACGATCGCGGCCCGGGCATCGCGCTCGAGCTTCTGACAGGGGCGCTGGGCTCCGTCGACGAGGCGGCGCTTTTGTCGGGGGCGAACCTGCTGGCCTTGGGCAACGGGGCGGGGGGCGAGGGCGACTGGGAGCTCTTGCAGTTCCGCGATGCCGAGATCGTGGCGCCGGGGCGCTACGTGCTGCGGATGCTGTTGCGGGGGCAACTGGGTACCGATGCCCTGATGCCGGCGGCCTGGCCCGAAGGAACACGCGCGGTGCTCGTCGATGGCGCTCTCGCGGAGCTTCCGCTTCCATCCGCCGAGCGCGGCCTGCTTCGGCATTATCGCATCGGCCCGGCGGCGCTGCCCCTGTCCGATCCGGCCTATCGCGAACTGACCTGGGCGGTGCGCGGGGTCGGTCTGCGTCCCTATGCGCCTGTCCATTTACGAACGCGTGAGACGGCCGGGGGCGGTCTGGATCTGCAGTGGATCCGGCGCGGCCGTATCGATGCCGATGTCTGGGAGCGCCCCGAAGTGCCCCTCGGGGAGGAGCGCGAGGCCTACCTGCTGCGCATCTGCCGGGGCGATGAGGTTCTGCGTGAGGCTTGGCCCGAGACGGACCAGTGGCACTACGCGTCGGCGATGCGCGCGCAGGACGGACCCGGAACGCATGTCGAGATATCCCAGATCTCGGCGCGGTTCGGACCGGGTCCGCATCTGGCGGCACCGTTGCCATGAAGCCTGCGGGAATGGGTGATCTGATCGCGGCGGCACGCGTCTGCCTGTCGGCCATGCCGGCGCGGCGTGGCGCGCTGCTGCGGCAGATGATGCGCGAGGCACGGCTCGCGGCGGCGCATCTTGCCGCCACCGGACGGCCGCATCCGCGCTGGGGCGACGGCAGCTTGATGACGGCCGCGCTCCGCCGCGGCCCAGGCCCCGAGCCGCGGCTGGATGATCCCGAATGGCGGGCCTGCCTTGCGGCCGCGCTGGAGGCGCTGGGCGGCTCGAGCGAGCATGCGGCAAGGGTGCCGGCAGGCAGCGGACAGGCCGGCTACGGGGAATTATACATTTCCAAACCCGTGCCCCGCACCTATGTGGTAGACTGTGCCGATGATGAACACAGGAGCCCCGCCATGGCCCATCAAAACAAGAAGCTGGCGTCGATCGATCCCGTCTGGGACCGGATCGGCGAGGAAGCACGTGCCGCGGTCAGTGCCGAGCCCCTGCTCGGCGGCATGTTCCACGTATCCATTCTCCACCATGACAGCTTCGCAAGGGCGCTCAGTTTCCGCTTGGCGCTGAAACTGTCTTCGGGCGAGATGTCCGAGCAGATCCTGCGCGAGATCATCGACGAGGCCTATGGCGCCGATCCCGAACTGACGATCTCGGCGCGTGCCGATCTCGTTGCGGTCTTCGAGCGCGATCCCGCCTGTCACAGGCTCCTGCAGCCGCTGCTTTTCTTCAAGGGATACCAAGCGGTGCAGGCCTATCGGCTCGGCCACTGGCTCTGGAGCGAGGGACGGCACGACCTTGCCTATTTCTTCCAGATGCGGGTCAGCGAGATCTTCGGGATCGATATCCATCCAGCGGCCAGGATCGGCCGGGGGATCATGATCGACCACGCCCATTCGATCGTTATCGGCGAGACGGCCGTGGTTGGCGACAATGTCTCGATGCTTCATTCGGTAACGCTCGGGGGCACGGGCAAGGAAGACGATGACCGCCATCCCAAGATCGGCGACGGCGTGCTGATCGGGGCGGGAGCCAAGGTGCTGGGCAATATCAAGGTGGGCCATTGCTCGCGCATTGCCGCCGGATCGGTCGTGCTGGAGGATGTTCCGCCGATGAAGACGGTAGCTGGCGTTCCGGCGCGGATCGTCGGCGAGGCGGGATGCTCGCAGCCCTCCGTATCGATGGATCACCTGATCAGCCGCAGCATGGGTGGCTGACCGGCCCACTTATGTCTTGGGTCCGGCAATTCGCAGAAGGGCGGCCATGAAAGCCATCTGCGCGGCCGGGTCCATGCGTGCCGGGTCCGCGATGAGGGCGAGCGCCGCGATGTCGCTCAGTGGCGTGCCGAGATGAAGGGTGATCCGGTCCGCTAACGGCGCGAGGGGCAGGACGAACGCCGCCTCCGGGGCGCCGGACTGCTGACCCCCGGCCACCCCGTCACTTGCCGCTTCCTGCCCGCGCACCGAGATCGGCAGCGATGCCGGGTCCGGCGAGCCGGAAAGGCAGGAGGCGACATGCCTGGCCAGATGAGCGAGTGTCCCGACTGCGTCTTCGGGGCACTCCGCAGCGCGCCGCCGCCACGCCTCGAGCCTCTGCAGGCTTACATGGCCGATCAGCGCGAAGGGCTGCGCTGGCGCCGGGCGGCATGCGCCCGCGATGTCGGCGGCGATGATCCGGTTGTTCGGCCCGCTGCCCGCGATCTCGCGGAGATTCAGCCCGGCCCTTGCCGCCTCGCGGCGTGCACGGGGTGAGGCCTTGACGCGCCCCTCGCCCGGCGCATCCCTTGCCTTGTCCCGCATTTCCGACCTGGAAGCATCATGCGCACCACGGCTCGTGTCGCGAGCAAGCGGTTGCGGATGGTCTTCGGGATCGGCCTCGCCGGGATAGAGCAGCCATGCGATCGGCGTTCCCACCGCGACATCGACGCTGCCCTCGGGAACGAGGAGCCGGGCGATCCGGCCTGCGCGCACCGCCTCGTATTCCACGGCTGCCTTCTCGGTCTCGATCTCGGCCAGGGGATCGCCGGGTTCCACGGTGTCACCCTCGCGCACGAGCCAGCGTCCAAGCGTGGCACTGGCCGTCATGGGCGAGAGGGCCGGCATCGTGATCAGCTCTCCCATGGCTTCCGGGCGGCCTCAGCGATAGGCGACGGCGCGCGCCGCGGCGATGACATCGGTGACGCCCACCTGCGCGAGCTGCTCGAGATTGGCGGCATAGGGCATCGGCACATCGGCGTTGGTGCAGGAGATCACGGGGGCATCGAGCCAGTCGAAGGCTTCGCGCATGAGGATCCCGGCGAGGTGATCGCCGATCGAGCCCACGGGATTTCCCTCCTCGACGGTGACGCATCGCCCGGTCTTGCGCACGCTTTGGATCACCGACGCGCTGTCGAGCGGTCGCAGGCTTCGCAGGTCGATCACCTCGGCGCTGATACCGTCGGCCTCGAGTGCGTGGGCGGCATCCAGCGCGTGACGCACACCCAGGCCGATCGCCGCGATCGTGACATCCTTTCCCTCGCGCAGAAGACGGGCTGCCCCGATCCTGGGAAGGGGTGCGTCCTGCGCCGGCGCGGGGGCGTCGCTGCCGTAAAGCAGTTCATGCTCGAGGAAGATAACCGGACCCGGCGCGCGGATGGCCGCGCGCAGCAGGCCGCCAGCGTCCCCGGCATCGGAGGGCTGGACAACGCTCAGTCCGGGAATGCGCGCGAAAAGGGCGGCGACATCCTGCGAATGCTGCGCCCCGCTGCGGGCGGCCAGTCCGGTGGGCCCCCGGAACACGACGGGACAGTGCAGCGCGCCGGCGGTCACGTAATGCGTCTTGGCGGCCGAATGGACGATCTGTTCGATCATCTGCAGGGCCAGCGAGAAACTTCGCAGCTCGACCACCGGGCGCAGCCCGGCGAAGGCGGCGCCGATCGCGAGCCCCGCGACCCCCTGCAGCAGCCGGGGCGTATCAACGACGCGGCGTGGGCCGAACATGTCCGCCAATCCCTGGAGCACCTTGTAGGCGCCGCCTTGCTCGGCGGCGTTCTCGCCCAGGACGAGAACACTGTCATCGGCGCGCATCTCGGCCACGAGAGCGCCGCGCAGGGCATCGCGCATGCTGACGCGCGCGGTCTCGTCGGGCTCGGGCGGCGGCGCCGCGCCTGCTGCGGGCGAACGGAAGGGCCGGGGCGGCTCTGCGAGATCGGGGCAGGGCGCCGCCGCCGCGCGAAGGGGCGACATCTCGCGGCGTGCATCCGGCTCGCCTCGCGCGGCGATGACCGCGATCGGTGCGCCGGGTGCGATGACGGCGCCTTTCGCCTGCGCCAGGAGATGCTCGACCAGACCGGAATGTCCCGCTTCGATCTCGATGCGGATGCGGCCGACGGTGACCTCGGCGACGACATCTTCGGGCGTCACCTGATCGCCCGGACCCACATGCCATCGCTCGAGGACAGCCTCCGCCGCGCCGCCCGGCAAATCCGGCACCGTGATCTGCACGAGGCCCGCGCCGGTCTTGGCCGCGACGCTCATTCCTGCACCATCGCGAGATGGTCGAACAAGCTGTCGTCGCGGGGTTCCGGCGCATCGCGGGCGAGCCGCGCCGCCTCGGCAATCTCCTCTCTCACCGCGTCATCGATCCGCTTGAGCGTGTCTTCCCCGGTGCCGCGATCCCGAAGGCGGCGGCGCACATGTTCGACCGGATCGCGTTCGGCGCGGATGCGCCGCGTGTCGTCCCGGCTGTGCTGACCGGCGGGATCGGCGAGCGAATGCCCGCGGTAGCGATGCGTGCGCATCTCCAGAAGCGCGGGCCCACGCCCCGCGCGGCAACGCTGCGCCGCGCGTCGTCCCGCCTGGCGCACCGCGAGGACATCCATCCCGTCCACCACCTCCGACGCGATGCCATGGGCGGCCGCGAGCGCGGTGAGTTCCACCTGTTTCGGGCTGCCGGGGGACGCGGTCCGGTTGTTCTCGATCACGAAGACCATCGGCAGGTTCCACATCTGCGCCAGGGCATAGGTTTCGGCGATCTGTCCCTGCTGCGCGGCACCGTCACCGTAATAGACGAAGCTCACCCGGTCCTCGCCGGCGTAGCGGTCGGCAAAGGCCAGTCCGGCGCCGATCGGCACCTGGGCACCGACGATGGCATGGCCGCCGAAGAAGCCGCGCTCGGGCGCGGCCATGTGCATCGATCCGCCCTTGCCGCCGGACAGCCCGCTTGCCCGGCCCGTCAGTTCCGCCATGATCGCGGCCGGCGGCACGCCGCAGGCCAGCAGATGTCCATGCGAGCGGTAGGAGGTGATGCTGCGATCGAGCGGGCGGGCCGCCGCGCTCAGCCCGGTCACCACCGCTTCCTGGCCGATATAGAGATGACAGAATCCGCCGATCAGCCCCATGCCGTAGAGTTGTCCGGCCTTCTCCTCGAACCGCCGGATCAACAGCATGTCGCGCAGAAATCCGGTCAGTTCCTCGGTCGTGACGGGCGCGTCCGCCGCCGTGTCTGAGGGCATCGCATCCTCCCGGTGCTCCTTGGATCCACTAAAGCGCGCGGCGGCCCCGCTGGCAAGGGCGCGTGCGCCTCGGCTCCGCGGCCAAGGCGTGGGAATGGAGAGGGGACGCGCAGGCCGGCCGGGCTATGATCCGAACCGAGGAGCGCGCCGAACCTAGCGCAGGACGATCTCGTCGGCGCGTACATAGCCCAGGATATCACGCACCCGCTCGTCGAGAAGGTCGAGATCGAGATAAGCATCCGACAGGCGCCTGGTCTTGTTGTCGAGATCGGCGACCTCGGCCTCGATGAGGGCAAGTTCGGCTTCGAGCACGCGCGCCTCCGCCTCGACCTGAACCCGGCGGAAAAGACCGTAATCACCCTGCACGCTGGCATAGGTGAAATAGATGCCGAGGATGGCGATGATCGAGAAGTAGGCGATGTCGCCGATCGGGGGTGCGTTGCGTGACGAGGTCATTGCGGCATTCCGTGCAGATCGCCTCCCGCGTTGGAGGCCGTCGGGAGCAGCATGCCATGCCTTTGCCGGCACGAACATCCCCCCGGACCGGCAAGGGAGCCGGCTGTGGCGAAAAGAACCGGCCAAGGCGGCCGGGAGCCCGGCCGCCGCGCGTGACGGCGGCCGGTTTGCGGATCAGTAGGGCGCCGGCGGGCCGGGCGTCAGTCGCGTCCCTTGTAGATGTCCACGAGCTTGTCGAACATCGCCAGCGCCTCGCCGCGCTCGCGCTGGAAGGAATTGCGCCCGATGATCGAGCCGTTGCCGCCGCCATCGCGGATGGCGCGGGCGTCGTCATAGATCGAATCCTCGCCCTTCTTGGCACCGCCCGAGAATACCACGAGGCGGCGGCCGGCAAAGGATGAGCGCATGCATTCGGCAACGCGCGCGGCCTGGGTCGAGACGTCGATCTTCTGCTCCTGGAAGACCTTCTTGGCCTCTTTCAGCTCCAGATGATCGGTGGAGAGCTTGATCTTGATGATATGCGCGCCCAGCAGGGCGGCGATCTGCGCGGCATAGGCGGCGATGTCGACGGCCGTCTCGCCATCCTTGGAGATCGCCTCGCCGCGCGGGTAGGACCAGATCACGGTGGCGATGCCGAGGGCGGCCGCCTCGCGGCGCATCTCGGTGATCTCCTCGAACATGTCGAGCGCCATGTCCGAGCCGGGGTAGATGGTGAAGCCGATGGCCGAGCAGCCGAGCCGCAGTGCATCCTCGACCGAGCCGGTGATCGCCTGGTTCTTGCCGGCGGTGTCGCTCATCAGCGAGTTGGCCGAGTTGAGCTTGAGGATCGTCGGGATCTGCCCCGCGAAGGTGTCGGCGCCCGCCTCGAGCAAGCCCAGCGGGGCGGCGAAGGCATTGAGCCCGGCATCGATGGCCAGCTGGTAGTGGTAATGCGGATCATAAGCGGCGGGGTTGGGCGCATAGGTGCGCGCCGGCCCGTGCTCGAAGCCCTGGTCGACGGGCAGGATGATCATCTTGCCGGTGCCCTTGAGCCGTCCGCTCATCAGCATCTGGCACAGCTTGGCTTTCACGCCGGGCGTCTCGCCCTCGTAGTTGGCGAGGATCTTCTTAACCGTGTTCGAGGCTTTCATCTGCGTCTCCGAAATTGTCAGACCATTTGTCAAATGGCTTACGAGCGCGAAGGGCCGCTGGCAAACGGTTTGGCGCTAACACCCTGTGATGAGTTCACAATCCCGGCGAGTGCGGCGGCCGCATGACCCGTCACGGTCGCGGCGCGCCATGCTCTTTTCGAACATCAGAGCTCGGCGCGCCGCGATCCGTGCCCGCGATGCGGCGAGGCTCACTTCTGGCGGGACATGACCCGGCGCACCACCGGGCTCAGCGCAGCATGCGGCAGCAGCTTGGCGCCCAGCGCGGCCAGCTTGTTCGCGGCACCCGGAACCGAGACCTGCCGCCCCTCCATCATCGCCGCCCAGCCGGCCTCGGCCACCTCCTGCGCGTCGGGCAGGTTCGTGCTGCTGGCAAGGCGGGTGGATTGCATGTCGGCACTTTCGAAGAACTTGCTGCGGGTCGCGCCGGGGCAGAACGCGGTGACGGTCACGCCGCGCTCGCGGACCTCCTCGGCCACGCCGCGCGACAGGCTGATCACATAGGCCTTGCTGGCATGATAGACCGCCATGTTCGGCCCCGGCATCATCCCGGCCATGGATGCGATGTTGAGGATGCGGCCGGCGCCCGTCTCGAGCATCCCGGGCAGCGCCAGCTTCATCAGGCGGGTGAGCGAGGTCATGTTGATCTCGATCGTGTCCCGCTCGCGCTCCCAGCCCTCGAGGTCCTCGAAGGGGCCGTTGCGCCCGATCCCGGCATTGTTGACGAGGATGTCGATCCGGCGCCCTTGCGAGGCCTCCTTCCAGAGCCGCTCGGCCTCGCCATCCTTCGACAGGTCGGCGGGGATGATGACGACGTCGCGCCCGTAGGTACGGCGCAGATCTTCGGCCAGCGCCTCGAGTTTCTCCTCGGAACGTGCCGAGAGGATCAGGTTGCGGCCGCGTTCGGCGGCATGGCGCGCGAGGGCCTTGCCGATCCCTTCGGAAGCGCCGGTGATGAGCGTGTGCTGAAGCATGTGAGAATCCTTGGCTAGGGGCGCGAACTGCCCCCCGACAGAAGGGCGGCCCGCGCGGATCAGTGCCCCGCGGCGCGTGCCGGGAGCCGGGGCTGGAAGCGGCTCAGCGGTCGAGCGCCGCGACGCCTGGCAGGGTCTTGCCCTCCATCCATTCGAGGAAAGCGCCTCCCGCGGTGGAGATATAGGTGAAACCGTCCGCCGCGCCTGCCCGGTTCAGCGCGGAGACCGTATCACCGCCCCCCGCGACCGAGACAAGGGCGCCTTGCGCGGTCAGTTCGGCGGCGCGGCGCGCGGCGGCATTCGTCGCCGCGTCGAAGGGCTCGATCTCGAAGGCGCCGAGCGGCCCGTTCCAGATCAGGGTCCGGCAATTCTCGAAGACCTTCTCGATCGCCGCGACGCTGCGCGGGCCGGCATCGAGGATCATCGCGTCCTGCGGACAGTCCTGCGCGGCGACGGTTTCGGTCTCGGCATGGGCCTTGAACTCGCGCGCCACCACCACGTCCTCCGGCAGCAAGATGGTGCAGCCCGCGGATTTCGCCTTCTCGAGGATATCCTTCGCGGTTTCGGCCATCTCGTGCTCGGCGAGGGACTTGCCGACATCGACGCCGCGCGCGGAAAGGAAGGTGTTGGCCATGCCGCCGCCGATGATCAGGTGATCGACCTTGCGCACGAGGTTGCCCAGCAGGTCGAGCTTGGTCGAGACCTTGGCCCCGCCCACCACGGCGGCCACGGGGCGCCTGGGATCGCCAAGCGCCTTTTCGAGTGCGCCAAGCTCCTCGGCCATCAGGCGGCCGGCGCAGGAGGGCAGGAGCTGCGCGATGCCTTCGGTCGAGCCGTGGGCACGGTGCGCCGCCGAGAACGCGTCATTGCAGTAGATATCGCCCAGCGCGGCGAGGGAGGCGGCGAACTGGCGATCATTGGCTTCCTCGCCGGGATGGAAGCGGGTGTTCTCCAGGAGCAGCACCTCGCCCTCGCCAAGCGCTGTCAGCGCCGTCTTGGCCGGCCCGCCAATGCAATCCTCGGCGAAACGGACCGTGGCCCCGAGCGCGCTTTCGAGCGCCGGCACCAGCGGCGCGAGCGACATCGACGGATCGCGCTGGCCCTTGGGGCGGCCGAAATGCGCCATCAGCACGGGGCGCCCGCCGGCCTTGAGGATATCCTTCACCGTGGGCACGATCCGCTCGATGCGGGTGGCGTCGGTGACCGTGCCATTCTCGATTGGAACATTGATGTCCACGCGGGTGAGAACCACCTTTCCCGAAAGGGTCATGTCGTCGAGTGTCTTCCAGGCCATTGATGTCTCCTCGTGGCGGGCTGCTCTACAAACACCGCATGTCGCCGGCAAGTTCAACCGGTTGTGCGGGGCTTTACCCTTTTCCTCCCGGGGCCCAAAGTCTAGGCTCCGCCGCGATCGCAAATACAAGGAGGCTGCAATGGCCGACATCAAGGATCCCGAGAACACCATCCTTCTGGAGCTGAAGGACGGTCAGGTCGTCATCGAGCTGCTGCCGGACGTCGCGCCGCAGCATGTGGCGCGGATGAAGGAGCTGGCGCGCAGCGGTGCCTATGACAACGTCGTCTTCCACCGGGTGATCGACGGCTTCATGGCGCAGACCGGCGACGTGGCCAACGGCAATGCCGAGAAGGACTTCAACATCCGTCTCGCCGGCACCGGCGGCTCGGACATGCCCGACCTTCCTGCCGAGTTCTCCAAGCTGCCGCATGAGCGGGGCACCATCGGCGCGGCACGTTCGGCCAATCCCAACAGCGCCAACTCGCAATTCTTCATCAACTTCTCCGATAACAGCTTCCTCAACGGCCAATACACCGTCTACGGGCGCGTGATCTCCGGCATGGAGCATGTCGATGCGATCACCCGCGGCGAGCCGCCGGCGAATCCGGACCGTATCGTCAGCATGAAGGTGGCGGCCGATGCGTAAGACACTGACAGCCTGCAGCCTGCTTCTCGCCCTCGCGGCGACCACCGGCGCGCATGCCACGGGGCTCCAGATCGAGGTTGCGGGCGAAGCGAACGGCACCGTGAAGATCGACCTTTTCGAGGATGTGGCGCCCGGGCATGTCGAGCGCATCACCACCCTTGCCGAGCGCGGAAGCTACGATGATGTCTTCTTTCACCGGGTGATCGAGGGCTTCATGGCGCAGACCGGCGATGTCCAGTACGGGCGCGCCGATGCCGATTTCTTCCGCGCGGGCTCGGGGGATTCCGATCTTCCCGACCTGAAGGCCGAATTCTCCGACCGTCCCTTCGAGCGCGGCACCGTCGGCATGGCCCGCGCGGCCGATCCCGATAGCGGCAACAGCCAGTTCTTCATCATGTTCGCCCCCGCGCCTCACCTCGAAGGTGAATACACGGTCGTTGGCGAAGTGACGGAAGGCATGGAGGTGATCGACGCGATCAAGCGCGGCGAAGGACGCGGCGGAGCGGTGCGCGACAAGCCCGATCTGATGAAGAGCGTCACCGTCACCGAATGAAACCGGCGGCGCCGTTCCCGTATCCTTGCGGGACCGGCGCCGATCACGGGCCGCTCACTATCGCTTGAGCCCCCTTGGCAGCCAATCGCCCCGGCTGTCATGCTTCTTGCTGGGGCCAATCATGGCCCCGCCGATGGGGGGCATCCATGACCAGAGCAACGCGCCGGCTGCTTGCCGGCCTGACCGCCGCAATCCTCGCCGCCGGCGGGATGACCGTCCCCGCCGGGGCGCAGACATCGACGCCGCCTCCCGGCCAAGGTGCGGAGCAGGCGATCCCGGAGCCGCCGACCTTCTGGCGCTCCGAATGGCCGCGGACCGATTTCACGAAACGCGATATCGAGAGCTGGACCGAAATTGTCTCGGGCGGTCCGGGACGCGACGGCATTCCCGCCCTGGACGATCCGGACTTCCTGCCGGCGAAGGATGTCGATCTTCCGCCCCTCGAGCCAGTGGTCGCGGTCGTCATCGACGGCGCCGCTCCGCGCGCCTACCCGCTGCGCTACCTCACCTGGCACGAGATCGTGAACGATACCGTCGCCGGCATTCCCGTGGCGGTCACCTTCTGTCCCTTGTGCAATTCTGCCATGACCTTCGATCGCCGGGTGGACGGGAGGGTCCTGCGGTTCGGGGTCACGGGAAAGCTGCGCAATTCGGACATGGTGATGTTCGACCGGGAAACCGAGAGCTGGTGGCAACAGGTGATCGGCGCGGCGATCGTGGGCGAGCTGACCGGGGCGACCCTGCGCCCGATCCCGACCTGGATGGAAAGCTGGGAGCGCTTCAAGGAACGCGAGGGCGCGATGGTCATGGCGGAGCCGGCCCTGCCGCGGGCCTATGGAACGAACCCCTATGCCGGTTATGACCGCTCAAGACAGCCGTTCCTGTATTCCGGCGCGCCGCCCCCGCATGGCATCAAGCCCCTTGCGCGGGTCCTGCGCGTGGGCGACAAGGCTTGGCCGCTGGATCGACTGCGCGGGCAAACACCGCTACGCGAGGCGGGGATCACCATCGAATGGAGCGCGGGACAGGCCTCGGCCCTCGACGACGCCGTGATTGCGCGGGGACGCGATGTCGGCATGATCCGGGTCCGCGGCCCGGGCGGGGAAGACGTGGTCCATGACGTGATGTTCGCCTTCGCCTTCCATGCCTTCTACCCCGAGGGCCAGTGGATGCTCGGCGGCTGAGCCCGGCTACCTACCGGCGCGCGTCCATTCCGCCCGGAGAGGACGCGCGCCGCTGCTTCATCTTCGCGCCAAATACCTCCGCCGGAGGCACGCGCCCCGCGCGTTCACGTCCCGCAGAAGGTCTGGGTGACGGCCTCGGCTTCGCTGGGCGGACGGGAGAGATCGGCGTCGTCCTCGAAAGGCCGTGCGAGCGCGGCATGGAGGGTTTCGAAGGGTGACATGTCGCCGCCGACGGCCGCGTCGATCGCCGCCTCGATCCTGTGGGTGCGGGGGATCACCCCGGGATTGCGCGACAGTATCGCGGCGACGCGTGTCTCGGCTGTGCCTCCCTCGCGTGCCAGACGTGCCTGCCAGGCCTCGGCCCAGCCGTCGAAGGCCGCGGGATCGGCGAATTGCGCGCGGGCGGTCCCATGCCCGAGGGCGCGGAACGTGTTGGTGAAATCGGCCCCTTGCGAGGCCATCCTGTCGAGCAGCGCCGAGATGAGCGCGCCATCCTCTTCCTCGGCGCGTTCCAGCCCGAGCTTGCCCCTGAACTCCGACAGCCATGCCGCCCCGAAAACCTCGGGAAAGCGGTGCACCGCCTCCGTCGCCCGGCTCACCGCCGCGTCCCGCTCGCCCATCAGGGGCAGCAGGGCGGTCGCCAGCTGCGCAAGGTTCCACACCGCGACATCGGGCTGCCGCCCGTAGGCATAGCGGCCCATGTGATCGATGGAGGAGAAGACCTGCATCGGATCATAGGCATCCATGAACGCGCAAGGGCCATAGTCGATCGTCTCGCCGGCAACGCTCATGTTGTCGGTGTTCATGACCCCGTGGATGAAGCCCACGCCCATCCATTTGGCGATGAGCCTGGCCTGCGCCTCGACGACCGCCTCGAGAAGGCCGAGCGCACCGTCCGCCTCGGGATAGTGGCGGGCGATGACATGGCTCGTGAGGCGCTGCAAGGCATCGTGATCCTCGCGCGCGGCGAAATACTGGAAGGTACCGACGCGGATATGGCTGCGCGCCACGCGGGTCAGGACGGCGCCGGGAAGGGGCATCTCGCGCAGGACGGCCTCGCCCGTCGCAACAGCCGCCAGCGCCCGGGTCGTCGGTATGCCCAACGCATGCATCGCCTCCGAGACGAGATATTCGCGAAGCACCGGGCCCATCCAGGCGCGGCCGTCGCCATTCCGGCTGTAGGGTGTCGGGCCGGCGCCCTTGAGCTGCAGGTCCCACCGCTGCCCGTCGCTGCCGGTCAGCTCGCCCAGGAGGACGGCGCGCCCGTCGCCGAGACGCGGCACCCAGCCGCCGAACTGATGCCCGGCATAGACCTGGGCAAGCGGCTCGGCGCCGGGCGGCACGGCATTGCCGGACAGGACCGCGAGCCCCTCGCTGCCCGACAGGGCCTGCGCATCGAGGCCGAGCGTGCCGCAAAGCGCGTGGTTCAGGGCAAGCAGCACCGGCGCGCGCACCGGTGTGGGGTCGATGCGGCTATAGAAGTGCCCGGGCAGTCTGGCGTAGCTGTTGTCGAAGGCGAATTGCAGGCTCATGACGATCTCCCTTTCCCATCAGGTAGGAACTGCATCCGCTCCCTGCCAGCCCCGAAGGCGCCTTCGCGAATGGGGGCAGGCAGGATCGACGGGCCGGGGAGGACGGCGAAAGCAGCAACGCCGGGCCGGGCAAAGCGCGAGATGGCATCGTGCGCTGCGTTTCAGGAGTTCAGGGGTGGTGGCGGCGCTCCGGCCGGCACCGTGCGCCGCGTTTCAGGCGCTAGATCGCGCGGGACAGATAGGGGCGGGAGGCTTCGACGAAGCGCAGCCGCGTGCAGATGCGTCCGATCGGGGTACCTGCCCCTTGGGTCATCACGCGCAGCTCGACGACCCCGTGCCCGTCGAGGCCGCGCATCAGGGCCGAGATCGCCTCGCCGCCCATTCCCCGTCCGCGAACCGCCGCTCTTATGTAGATCTCCTCGATCCGCGCGGTGATTCCCCCCGCCGCGAGTTCGTAGCCGAAACCGAGCAGGATGAACCCGACCGGACTGCGTGGAGGACCGACGAGATAGACCGTTCCGAAAGGCATGGTGCCGTCGAGCAGTGGCAAGAGGGCCGGGCGGAGTGTCTCCGCGTCGAACGGCGCACCGGCCTCCTCGCGCGCCGTCTCGATCATCTGCACGTGACGGTCCGCATCCCCCGTCCCGGCGATGCGCAACGTCACGCTCATGCCGCCGGCACCGCGGGCGCGATGCGCCCCAAGCGTTCGGTCAGGAGCGAAAAGAAGGCATCGGCGTCCAGATCGCCGATGAAGAGCGCGTTCACCGGACGATCGGTCACGCCCCACCAGTCGGCGACGGTCATGCCCATGGTAAGCTCGGAGGTGGTCTCGATCTCGACATTGACCTCGCGGCCGGAAAAGATCTGCGGCGCGAGCAGCCAGGCGATGACGCAAGGATCGTGCAAGGGGGCGCCTTCGCTTCCGTATTTCCGCAGATCGAACCGCTCGAAGAAGTCGGTCATCTCGGCCACCGCCCGTCCCGCCGGGGTGCCCAGCGCGCGAAAGGCGTCGTTGCGGGCGCGGGTGACGAGGGCCTTGTGCGTCACGTCGAGCGGAAGGACCGTGATCGGCGCCCCGCAGGCGAAGACGGACGCGGCGGCATGGGGGTCCACATGGATGTTGAACTCGGCGGCGGGGGTGATGTTGCCCACCTCGAAATAGGCCCCGCCCATCAGCACGATGCGCCCGATACGCTCGGCGATGTCGGGCGCCCGCTCAAGCGCGGTGGCGATGTTGGTGAGCGGCCCCAGCGCGCAGAGCGTGACGCTTCGCGCGGCGCGCCCGCGCAGCGTGTCGATGATGAAATCGACCGCATGCCCCTGCGCCAGCGGCATGGCGGGCTCGGGCAGAACCGGCCCGTCGAGCCCGGTCTTGCCATGCACTTGCTCGGCGGTGACGAGGGGGCGGCGCAGGGGCAGGGCGCAGCCCGCGTGAACGGGCAGATCGGTGCGGCCCGCCAGCTCGCACACGATGCGGGCATTGCGCGCGGTCAACTCCAGCGGGACATTGCCAGCCACCACGGACAGGCCCAGCACCTCGATCTCGGGCGAGGCGAGGGCGAGCAGGATGGCGACGGCATCATCCTGCCCCGGATCGGTGTCGATGATGATGGGCAGGGGGTCGGCCGCGCTTGCGGCAAGAGGGGCGGCGGGATCAGTCATGAAGCCTCTCGCATTGCCCGTCGGAGGCGCGGGCGTGGTTATGGGGCGGGAATGGGCCGGCATGCCTGCGCGCCATGGGGCGGGTGCGGGGACATGGCCAACGGGCGCCGGGTGGAGCGCCCCGAACGCGCCGGGTCCGGGATGTCCGCATCTTGTGCTGCGTTGGCAGGGGCATCGCGGGGAGCGGCGTGATCGCGCCCGGCCTTCGGAGGTCAGCGCAGCGCGTCGAGAATGCGTGCCCAGCTGCGCGTGCCCCGGTGGAAGCTTTCCATGTCGTATTTCTCGTTCGGGGAATGGATCTGGTCGTCGTCCCGGCCGAAACCGATCAGCATCGAATCCATGTTCAGCACCGTCTTGAAATACCCGGCGATCGGGATCGACCCGCCGCCGCCCACATAGGCGGCCGGGTTGGGCCATTCATCCGACAGGGCCGCGCGCGCCGCGGCAAAGGCGGGATCGGAGATCTCCATCTGGCTGGCGGGGGCGGCTCCGTGCTCGTGGAAGCTTGCCGTGCAATCGGGGGGCATCTTGTCGCGGACCATCTGGCGGAAGTTCTCGCGCACCGCGGCGGGATCCTGATCGCCCACGAGGCGGAAGCTGATCTTGGCATGCGCCTTGGCTGGCAGGACGGTCTTGAACCCCTTGCCGGTATAGCCGCCCCAGATCCCGTTCACCTCGCAGGTCGGCCGCGCCCAGAGCTGTTCGAGCGGAGTGCGGCCCGCCTCGCCAGCCGGATGCGACAGGCCGACCTTGCCGAGGAAGTCGCCCGCATCGAAGTTCAGCGCCTCCCATTGTTCGAGGATGTCCTCGGGCATCTCGGGAACGCCATCGTAGAAGCCGGGCACGGTGACGCGCCCGGCCGCGTCGTGCAGACCGGCGACAACGCCGGCCAGCACCCGGATCGGGTTCATCGCGGGGCCACCGAACTGTCCCGAATGCAGATCCTTGGAGGGGCCGGTGATCGTCACCTCCTCGCCCACGAGACCGCGCAGCATCGTGGTGATCGCAGGTGTGCCCTCCGAGAACATCCCGGTATCGCAGATCAGCGCGACATCGGCCGACAGTTCCTCGCGGTTCTCCTCCATGAAGGGAACGAGGGAGGGCGAGCCCGATTCCTCCTCACCTTCCAGGAAAAAGGTGATGCGGCAGGGCAGGGAGCCATGCACCGCGACCCAGGCCCGGCAGGCCTCGATGAAGGTCATCAGCTGGCCCTTGTCATCGGCCGCGCCGCGCCCCCGGATCACCGTGCCCGCGGGCGTCTGCTCGAGCGCGGGGTCGAACGGGTCGCGGTCCCACAGCTCCAGCGGATCGACGGGCTGCACATCGTAATGGCCGTAGAAGAGGAGGTGCCGATCACCGCTCCCGCCATGGCCCACGACCATGGGATGGCCCGGCGTGATACGGGTTTCGGCCTCGATCCCGAGCGCGCGCAGCTCGGCCGCGACATGTTCGGCGGCACGGGCGCAATCGCCGGCATGGTCCGGATCGGTCGAGATCGACGGGATGCGCATCAGCTCGAACAGGCGTTCGGTGGCATGCGGAAGATCGGAATCGATGCGGTCGAGCACGGCGGCAAGGGTCATGTAAGGCTCCGGTAAGGTCGGCGCGACACTACCAGCCCCATGCCGCCTGTCCAGCCGTTGCCGCCACCGTGCCGCAATCGGGCCATGTTCTGCCGCGCCGCGGCCGTCCACGCCGGGGCCGGGGGCGCGAATGGTCGCATTGCACCTTGCCGTCCATCGCGCGAAAGTGTGAAGGAACCGAAAGGTCGGCATTTGCCAAGTCGATAGGCATATGCAACCTTGGGAATGTGATCGGAAGGCAGTGCGGGAGACAGGCGGTTTGACGGATTACTCGGCAGGGATCGACGCGGCGCTGCAACGGCTGCATGACGAGGGACGCTACAGGACCTTCATCGACATCGAGCGCGAGCGCGGCAACTACCCGCATGCGCTGTGGCGCCGGGAGGACGGCACCACCCGTCCGGTGACCGTGTGGTGCGGCAACGACTATCTCGGCATGGGACAGCATCCCGCCGTGCTGTCGGCGATGCACGAGGCGATCGAGGCCACGGGCGCAGGTTCGGGCGGGACGCGGAACATTTCCGGCACGACCGTCTACCACAAGCGTTTGGAGAGGGAGCTTGCCGATCTGCATGCCAAGGAAGCGGCGCTGCTCTTCACCTCGGCCTATATCGCCAATGACGCGACGCTCTCGACCTTGCCCAAGCTCTTTCCCGGTCTGATCATCTATTCCGATGCGCTGAACCATGCCTCGATGATCGAAGGTGTGCGCCGCAATGGCGGAGCCAAGCGGATTTTCCGTCACAATGACGTGGAGCACCTGCGGGCGCTCCTCGAGGCGGATGATCCGGCGGCGCCGAAGCTCATCGCCTTCGAGAGCATCTATTCGATGGATGGCGATTTCGGCCCGATCGAGGCCTTGTGCGACCTTGCCGACGAGTTCGGCGCGCTGACCTATATCGACGAGGTCCACGCGGTTGGCATGTATGGCCCGCGCGGAGCGGGCGTGGCCGAGCGCGATGCGTTGATGGGCCGGCTCGACATCATCAACGGCACGCTGGCAAAGGCTTACGGCGTGATGGGCGGCTACATCGCGGCGAGCGCCAAGATGTGCGACGCGATCCGCTCCTATGCGCCGGGCTTCATCTTCACGACCTCGCTGCCCCCCGCGGTGGCCGCCGGCGCCGCCGCCAGCGTCGCGCACCTGAAGGCCGACCAGGGATTGCGCGACAGCCAGCAGACGCAGGCGCGTATCCTCAAGACCCGCCTCAAGGGGCTCGGGCTGCCCCTGATCGATCATGGCAGCCATATCGTTCCCGTCCATGTCGGCGATCCGGTCCATTGCAAGCAGCTATCGGACATGCTTCTGGAGGATTACGGGATCTACGTGCAGCCGATCAATTTCCCCACCGTACCGCGGGGCACCGAGCGTCTGCGCTTCACGCCCTCCCCGGTGCACGGACCTGACGAGATGGACAGGCTCGTCACATCGCTCGATGCGCTCTGGTCGCACTGTGCGCTGAATCGCGCCGAACTGTCGGCTTGAGGGCTTTGAGCCTGTGCATTCCCGCTGAGCTTGTGGTAGCTTGGTAACAAACAAGCGGTACGGTTCCGGCGGGATCGATTCCGCGGGGGTGGCAGTGACCGGAAAGCACAGGACATGATCGGCCGTTTCAAACAGCCGGACCTCGGGCCGGTAGAGGAGCCGCGTGGCTTCGATGATTTCGACATGCGCCTTGGCGACGTGATGCGCGGCGAGCGTGCTACGCTCGGCAAGTCGCTGCTCGACGTTCAGCGCGAATTGAAGATCAAGGCGACCTATATCGCCGCGATCGAGAATGCCGAGCCCACGGCCTTCGAGACGCCCGGCTTCATCGCCGGCTACGTCCGCTCCTATGCGCGCTATCTCGAGCTCGATCCCGAATGGGCCTGGCGGGCCTTCTGCGCCGAGAGCAATTTCGAGACGGCCCACGGCATGTCCTCGGCGGCCTCGGTCAAGCGGGCGGAGCCGGCGCGCGGCGATGCCGCCCCGCGCGATCCCTTCGCCGAAAGCGCTCTCAGCTTCACTCCCCCACGCGACAGCATGCTCTCGCGGATCGAGCCCGGGGCAGTCGGTTCCGTCGCTGTCCTCGCCGGTCTGATCGCTCTTCTGGGCTATGGCGGTTTCGCGGTCCTGAGCGAGGTGCAAAGGGTGCAATTCGTGCCCGTCGAGCAGACGCCGGATGTCTTCGCCGAGCTCGATCCCCTCGACGGCGCGGCCCTGTCGGTTACGGATGACGAGGCGGATGCGGGGGTCGCTGCGCGCGATGCGGACCGTCTCGATCGGCTCTATCGTCCCAAGGCTCTCGACGTACCCGTTCTCGTGGCCCGCGACGGTCCGATCTCCACCCTCGATCCGCGCGTCATGGGGGCCATGCCCGAGCGCAGCGGCCCGACCGACCGGCTCGTGGCGTCCGAGCGCACTGTCTCGCCGCATAGCGGCAGCGATGCGCCCGCCGAGGTCACGGCGGCCGCCAGCGCGACCATCGCCGAGGCAGATGTCCCTGTCGATCCGCGCCTTGCCGCAGCCGTCGATGCCGCCGTTCTGGAAGCGGCGGGGAGCAGCGATCCCGATACGGTACAGGTCGTCGCCGAGGGCGCTCCCGAGTTGGTGATGTTTGCCGTGCGCCCATCCTGGGTGCGCGTGAAGGCCGCCGACGGGACCGTGATCTTCGAGAAGATCATGAACGAGGGGGACCGCTTCGTCTTGCCTGCGACCGAAGAACCCGCAACGCTGCGCACGGGCGAGTCCGGTGCCATCTACTTCGCGATCAACGGCCAAAGCTACGGACCGGCGGGACGCGATGGCGCGGTGACGAGCAATCTGGCCTTGGCCCCCGGCGCGCTCGCCTCCTCCTACGCGGTGGCCGATCTGAGCCGTGACCGCGATCTCGCCCGCGTGGTGGCCGAGCTCGACCTTTCCTCTCCCGAACGTCCCGGCGCGGCCACCGAATAGGCCGCCGGGACGGGCAGTTTCCCGTGCGCCGCCTCACCGACCCGTGAGCTTTTGGCCATGCGATTGTGCCCGCGTCCCCGAACGCCTATCTAGGCGGCGACAATTCCTGCCGGGACCGCAAGGATTCCCGGCCTGCAAGGATCTGGATCATGGCTCATAATCCCGTGCGCCCCTGGCGCAGCATCGAACGCCGAAAATCCCGGCAAATCATGGTCGGCTCCGTTCCCGTGGGGGGCGATGCGCCGATCGCGGTGCAGACGATGACCAACACCGACAGCTCGGATACCGCGGCGACAATCGCGCAAGTGCAGGCCTGCGCCGAGGCGGGTGCGGATATCGTCAGGGTGTCGGTGCCGGACCAGGCCGCCAGCCGGGCGTTGCGCGACGTGGTGCGCGAGAGCCCGGTTCCGATCGTGGCCGACATCCACTTTCACTACAAGCGCGCGATCGAGGCCGCCGAGGCGGGCGCCGCGTGCCTGCGGATCAACCCCGGCAACATCGGTGACGACAGCCGCGTCAGGGAGGTGATCCGCGCCGCCAAGGATCACGGCTGCTCGATCCGGGTCGGCGTGAATGCCGGCAGTCTCGAGCGGCATCTGCTGGAGAAATACGCCGAACCCTGTCCGGAGGCGATGGTCGAAAGCGCGATGGATCACATCCGCCTGCTCGAGGACAACGATTTCCGCGACTACAAGATCAGCGTGAAGGCGTCTGACGTCTTCCTTTCGGCGGCCGCGTATCAGGGCATTGCCGAGGCCACGGATGCACCGATCCATCTCGGGATCACCGAGGCGGGGAGCCTCAATGCCGGGACCGTGAAATCGGCGATCGGGCTGGGCAACCTTCTATGGATGGGAATTGGTGATACGCTTCGCGTCTCCCTGTCCGCCGATCCGGTCGAAGAGGTGCGCGTCGGATTCGAGATCCTGAAATCCCTCGGCCTGCGTCATCGCGGCGTCAACATCATCTCCTGTCCGTCCTGCGCCCGCCAGGGCTTCGACGTGATCCGGACGGTCGAGGCGCTCGAGGAGCGCCTCGCCCATATCCGCATCCCGATGAGCCTGAGCATAATCGGATGCGTGGTCAACGGTCCGGGCGAGGCGCTGATGACCGATCTGGGCTTCACCGGGGGCGGGGCCGGCAGCGGCATGATCTACATGGCCGGCAAGCAAAGCCATAAATTGTCGAACGAGAAGATGGTCGATCACATCGTCGAACTGATCGAGGAACGCGCCGCGCGGATCGAGGCCGAGAATGCGGCAGCCGAGCAGGCCGCGCAGTGACATGCGCATGGCGGCGACACAACGCCGCCGCCATGCGCCGCGTTCAGGCCTCGCGTTCGGCGCTGAGCTCGTCAATATCCTTGAACTTGATCGACTCACCGCAGCCGCAGGCATCCGCGACATTGGGGTTGCGGAATCGGAAGCCCGATTCCAGCAGCGTAGTCTCGTAGTCGATCTCCGTCCCGAAGAGGAACATCTGCGCCATCGGCGCGATCATCACCCTGGCGCCGTCCTGCTCTACGACCTCGTCGTGCTTGTCGACTTCGGTCACGTAATCCATGGTATATTCCATGCCTGCGCAACCACCCTTCTTGATGCCGATCCGCAATCCCTGATGTCCGTCGCGGTCCATCAGCTTCGCGATCTGCCTCACGGCGGCGTCGGTGATCGTCACGGCCTGCTTGCCGGGAATGGCGAACATGCTTGTCTCCTCTAGCGCATTCTGCGGCCCGCCTTCGCGGTGCCTGTCGCGGCTGCGGGGAAAAGCGGCCTTCCCCTCACCTTTGCCCGAAATACCTCCGGGGGTCCGGGGGTGCGGGCACCCCCGGCGCGGCCTCACATGAAGCCGAGCTCCAGCCGGGCCTCGTCGGACATCATGTCCATTCCCCAGGGCGGCTCCCAGGTCAGGAGCACGTCGACGCTCTTCACCCCGGCAATGGGTTCGATCGCCTCGGCGACCCAGCCCGGCATCTCTCCGGCCACCGGGCAGCCCGGCGCGGTCAGCGACATCGTGACGACGACCTCGTTCTGCTCGGAAATCTCGATCGTGTAGATCAGGCCCAGGTCGAAGATGTTGACCGGGATCTCGGGATCGTAGACCGTGCGGCAGGCCTCGACGATGCTTTCATGCAAGGGATGGTCCGTGCTCGATGGCTTGATCAGCGGGGCGCCTTCCATCTGGTCGGCGGCGAGCGGCGTCGATGATTGAGCGGTCATGATCTGAACTGTCCTGCTTTTACCTGACGAAAGATATAAGGATTGCATGGGCCCACGTCCAGACCCCGCCCCGGCGGCGCGGCGTGATCACCCACCGTCGGGCATGTCCATTCCGCCCGAGGGAAGGGTGGGGACATCGCTTTCGTTTTCGAGTTTCTGCGCCGCGGTCATCAGCTTTTCGCGCAGCTCGCATTCCGCGGTCCAGCCCTTGTTGGGGTCCTCGGCGCGGAACTGGAAGCGCAGCACGACGCCGAATGCATCCTGGTCATAGACACGCATCATCGCCTCTTTCGGGGCGATCACGCCATCCTGCTCGGCGAGCATGTCCATGAAGGCCTCGCGCATCGCCTCCATGTCGACGGTCTGGGCGAGGGTGAGCTTGACGGTCCTGATCTGCTGCGACGTGGCAAGGGTATAGTTGATGAACTTGTCCGAGACGAAGCGCTCGACCGGCACGATCAGCCTGTCCTCGTTCCAGATCTTGAGCTGCACGAAGGTGAAGTGAATGCGCTCGACGGTGCACCAGGTATCCTCGAAGAGCACCTGGTCGCCGATCCGGGCCGAGCGGTTGAGGGCGATCTGCAATGAGGCGAGGATATTGCCCAGCACTCGGCGAGCGGCGAAACCGAAGATCAGGGTAATCGCGCCGGCAGAGGCGAGGATCGACAGGCCAAGCGCGCCGAAAAGCTGCACCGACGTGAGGAAGACGCCGCCGGAGACGAGCACCGCCACCACGATCAGCGCCCGCCGGACGGCAGCCATCGAAGTGGCGAGCGAGCGCGTGGCATCCTGGTCATGCTCGGCCAGCTCGCCCATGTCGAAGGTGACGAACTGGCGCATCAGCGTGTCGATGAGTTTCAGGCCGAAAAGCAAGATCGCGGCGATGAAGCCAATGGCAATCAACGGGTTCACGATCGTCGAGATCGGCCCCGAGAAGACGAAGATCCAGCTCGTGCTGATCAGCAGGACGGAGGCGACGATGGCGATCACCGAAGGCCAGCGCATCGAGTCGAACACGACGGAGGCAATGGTCCCGTTCGCCTGCTCGCCGGCGCTGCGGAAGGCGAGATAGCTGAGGCGCCCGATCCCCAGCGCGACCACGATCAGCACCGGAAGCGCAATCAGCTCCCAAAGCGCGAGGCCGAAGAATGTTTCCATTTTGAGGCCCGCGGGGAGGGCGCGCTCCAGCGCTGTCGGGCCGTGCTGCCTGTAGAAGGCCTCGATCTGCGCCACCGTCTCGCGCGAGAAGACCCAAGCGGGATCGCCGTTGCCCGGTTTGACGCGGTTAAGGCGGATCGCCCCGTCGCGCCGCCCGTTCTCGATGCGTCCGATCAGCACCGAATAGCGCGGCTCCCCGGCCGAGGCGAGCCGATCGCTGCCCGTCGCATCGAGGTTGTCGGGCCGGTCGAGAAGGCTGTCCCATGGCACGATGACCTTGCGGTCGATGACCAGCCCAAGCTCGCGCGCCAGTTCCGCGCCCTTTTGCGCCTGCATCCCTTCGGGCAGGGCCGAGAGGTTCAGAAGGTGTCGCGCTGCTTCGTAATCGCCAAGCTCCGTCAGGTCGATGAAACTGGCCATGGCGCCATGCGCGGTGCGCCGGTCGACACTGGGCGGCGGATCGGGAAGGCCGGGATTGAGGCGATCGATCTCGAAATAGGGAGAGGATTGCGCGATCGCGGCCGCAGGCGCCAAGAGCATGGCGGACATGGCGAGCCAGAGTGCAAGCCACAGATATCCCGCCGCGGTGATCGTGCCCCCCATCCCGACCGGAGCTTTCGGAATGGCATCTGTGCACGCGGCAGGCTGCATCTGTTTCGTCCTTCTGGGGGTCGTGCTTGCGGTTTCAACAGGAAAGCAGCACCAGGGTTCCCCCCCAAGGCGGTGGCGCGGCAATCGCAAGGCAGGGCGGGTTACCTGCCCTTGCGCGGCTTTCTGACAGGGGAGGGGCGCACGCGCTTCTCGATCACCTCATAGAGTAACGCGGCAAGATCCTTGGAGGTCGTCCTCTCGATCCCCTCGAGCCCCGGCGAAGAGTTCACCTCGAGAACCTTCGGCCCGTCCGAGGCACGCAGCAGGTCGACACCCGCCATGCCCAGCTTGAAAGCGCGCGCGGCCCTGAGCGCGGTCTCGCGCTCCTCCTTGGTGATGCGCACGCTGGCGCTCTTGCCGCCCTGGTGCAGGTTCGAGCGGAACTCTCCGGTGGCCGCCGTCCGCTTCATGGAGGCCACGACCTTGCCGCCCAGTACCAGGCAGCGAATGTCCTCGCCGGCGGCCTCCTTCACGAAATCCTGGACCAGGAAATTGGCGCGCAGGCCCCTGAAAGCCGAGATCACCGATTCGGCCGCCTTGCGCGTCTCGGCCAGCACCACGCCCTTGCCCTGGGTCGATTCGAGCAGTTTGACGATGAGCGGCGCGGTCCCGACGAGACCGATCAGGTTGCCGGTATCCTTGGGCGAGGCGGCGAAGGCGGTGGTCGGCATTCCGATCCTGTGTCGGGCGAGAATCTGGTGGGCGCGCAGCTTGTCGCGGCTTGCCGTGATGCCCTCCGAGCCGTTCACGCAATAGGTGCCGATGGTCTCGAACTGGCGGATCACGGCGGCGCCGTAGGGGGTAATCGAGGCGCCGATGCGCGGGATCACCGCATCATAGCGCGGCAGACGCTTGCCATCGTAATGCACCTCGGGGTTCAGCGCGTTGAGCACCATGTAGCAGCGCACCGTGTCGATTACCTCGATCACATGGCCGCGTTTTTCGCCCTCGGCCACCAGCCGGCGGGTCGAATAGCTGTCGCTCTCGCGGCTGAGCACGGCGATGCGCAGGGCACGGTCTGGGGCGACCTCGCGCACCTTGGCCGAGTGGTAGACATCGTAGCTCAGCTCGGGCTGGCAGAACCGGCTGTTGGGGTCGATCACGACATCTTCGGTGAATGCCTGCCGTCCCAGCAGCATCCTGTAGGCCATCGAGCCGCGATCGGTCAGGGTCAACTCGACCGGCCAGTCGCGCCCGCCGACATGCATCCGGCTTTCGATCACGTAGCGCAGCTCGGTCTCGCCATTCGAGGAGGTCACGTCGCGCCGGTCGAGGATCGGCGCCGAGCAGGCGATGACGAGATCGGAGCGCCCCGGGATCGGTTGGATCTGGAACCTGATCTTGGGCTTGGCGGAGGGGCCAAAGGGCTCAATGTCATAGGCATGCAGGGCCGATGTCCTGGCGCCCGTATCCACCTTCGCCTTCAGGGCCGGCAGCCCCAGATCGGGCAGGCCGATCCACTCTTCCCATCCCAGCCTGATTTCCTGGTCCATCTCATGTCCCCGTTCATGTTCGCGTCGACGCCCGCCGCGTTTTCCACCGGCCGACGGCGATCCGCGCGCCCCCGGTCCGCCGCGCCGATCGTCGCGGTGTGATGGGGGAGCGGGGCGCCGCGATCAAGTCATTCCTTGGAGCCTTGTCTGCGGGGCCGTCCGGGTTCGGGCAGCGGGGATGGTGCGGGCGTCCAAGAGGCTTCCGCCTGCGGGCCGTGTGGCGGCGGATTGATGCGGATTGCATCGCGGACGCGGCGCGGCTATCGCAGCGCCATGACACGCATCTCCTTTTCCCTCTCAGCGACCGACGGGCGGGCCCGAACCGGCACCATCGCAACGCCCCGTGGCGAGATCCGAACCCCCGCCTTCATGCCCGTGGGCACGGCTGCCACGGTGAAGGCGATGCTGCCGGAAAGCGTACGCGAGACGGGTGCCGATATCCTTCTCGGCAACACCTATCACCTGATGCTGCGGCCGACGGCGGAGCGGATCGAGCGACGGGGCGGGCTGCACCGTTTCATGAACTGGGAGCGTCCCATCCTGACCGATTCGGGGGGGTTCCAGGTAATGAGCCTGTCGGGGCTGCGCAAGATGAGCGAGCAGGGCGTGACCTTCAAGAGCCATGTCGACGGCTCGCTGCACGAGCTGACGCCAGAGCGTTCGATGGAGATCCAGAGGATGCTGGGCTCCGATATCGTGATGTGCTTCGACGAATGCACACCCTTCCCGGCGGAGGAGGGGGTGTCGCTGGAGAGCATGCGCATGTCGATGCGCTGGGCGCAGCGGTCGAAGGAGGCGTTCGGGGATCGTCCGGGTCATGCGCTTTTCGGCATCCAGCAGGGCAGCGTCTTTCGAGGCCAGCGCGAGGAGAGCGCCGAGGCGCTGCGCAAGATCGGCTTCGACGGCTACGCGGTGGGCGGTCTCGCCGTCGGCGAGGGCCAGGAGGCGATGTTCGACGTGCTCGACTACGCGCCGGACATGCTTCCCGAGGACAAGCCGCGCTATCTCATGGGGGTGGGCAAGCCCGACGATATCGTGGGGGCGGTCAAGCGTGGGATCGACATGATGGATTGTGTCCTGCCGTCGCGCTCGGGGCGCACCGGACAGGCATTCACGCGCAACGGGGTGGTGAATATCAAGAACGCGCGCCACCAGGACGATCCGCGCCCGCTCGACGAGAACTGCGACTGCCCCGCCTGCCGGAATTACTCGCGCGCCTACCTGCATCATGTCTTCCGCGCGCAGGAGATGATCTCCGGCATGCTGCTGACATGGCACAACCTGCGATACTATCAGGACCTGATGGAAGGCTTGCGCGGGGCGATCGCGGTCGGGCAGTTCGATGCCTTCGAGGCCGATTTCCACACTGCCCGTGCCGAAGGTGATATCCCGAGGCTCTGACATGGCGCGCGCGTCTGCGGTCCGGGCGGCGCGCGCCGGCCTTCAGCCCCGGCGCGCGAGGCGGCGCAGAAACGAAAGCGCGAAGAGCCCGCCGCCGAGCAACGGGAGACCGGCTGGCAGCGGAACCGGCGCGATGCCGGCCAGGGGGGCGGCCTGATCGATGCGCATGTTGGCGTTGGCCGCCGTGTCGCTATGGGTCATGTCGCCGGGGCGCATTCCCGAGAAATAGCGGCGCACGGCGTGCGGATTGGAGGCGGACCCGACCAGGCCGGCCTCGTAGTTGGTATCCGTCGCGCTCAGGGCGGTGGTCGCGAAATCGACGATGAGCTCACCGCCCGCGAAGGAGAAGGATTCGGTCAGGGTGAATGTGACGTCGTAATTGCCGATCACGGTATCGCCGAGAATACCCTTGTCGGTGCGGGCCACGGTGACGAAGTCGTCGCCCGATCCCAGCGACAGGATGAGGTCGATCGGCATGTCGTTCACCCGCGCCATGTCGAAGGCGATCACATCCCCGGCGCGCAGATCGAGCGGCAGGATATCGGAGTAGACGAAGCCCATGTGATCGCCGAACCGTCCGGGGCAGGAGAAGGGAATGCAATTCCACACATGCTCGGGCGCATCGCCGGCATAATCCGTGGTGGCGGCCCCGGCGACATGGGGGAAGGCCCCGAAGAGCGCCGCGGCGAGTAGGGCGGGGAAGGCGATACGGGACATTCGGCAAAGTCTCCTCTCGAGTAAAGGTTACCGAAGCGTTAACGCGCCGCCGTGTCATTTCAACTTGTAATAACCTTTAAGGTTAATGGGTTGAGGGGGTAAGTTAAGGTTAACGGGCGAGTCCGGGCTTGCCCCGACAACCGGTGCGGGCGGACCCTGACGCCGCGCTCGGCCCGGGCGGAGGGCGATCCGGACTCGGAGGCATATCCGCAGTGCCGTTTCGCGCTCTGGCGCACAGAGGCTGCGCCGGGCGGGGGCTTGATCGAGGGCGGCGAGCCTTTAGATCGACAGTTCAGCATAATGGAAGGTTAACTTCATGACCGAGAAACTCTTCACCCCCGTCACGATCGGCGCGCTCGATCTCAAGAACCGGATCGTGATGGCCCCGCTCACCCGCAACCGTGCCAGCGCCGAGGGCGATGCGCCCCATGACCTGCACGTCACCTATTACACGCAGCGTGCCGGCGCCGGCCTCATCATCACCGAGGCGACGCAGATCAGCCCCGAGGGCAAGGGCTACGTCCAGACGCCGGGCATCTACACGGACGAGCAGATCGCCGGTTGGAAGAAGGTGACCGAGGCGGTCCATGCCAAGGGCGGCAAGATCATCCTGCAGCTTTGGCACGTCGGACGCATCTCGCATGTCTCCCTGCAACCCGGTGGCCAGGCCCCCGTCGCCCCTTCGGCGATCAATGCCGGCGGCCAGACGGTGACGCAGGATGGCTTCGTCGACACCTCCGATCCGCGCGCGCTCGAAACCTCCGAGATCCCGCGCCTCATCGAGGATTACCGCAAGGCCGCCGAGAATGCGAAGGCCGCCGGGTTCGACGGCGTCGAGATCCATGCGGGCAATGGCTACCTTCTGGACCAGTTCCTGCGCGATGGTGCGAACAAGCGCGATGACCAGTATGGCGGCAGCATCGAGAACCGCGCGCGTCTGGTGCTCGAAGTGACCGAGGCCGTCTGCTCCGTCTGGGGCGGCGATCGCGTCGGCATCCGCATCTCGCCGTTCTCCGGGTTCAACAACCTCGAGGACAGCGACCCGCAGCCGCTCTTCGAGCACCTGGTGAAGGGGTTGGATCGGTTCGGGCTTGCCTATCTGCATGTCATCGAGGGCGATACCGGGGCCGGGCGCACGCTCGAGACCGGGCAGAGCGTCGCGGCGATGCGCAAGCTCTTCAACGGCGCCTACATGGCAAACAACTGCTACGGTCGCGAGGATGCGATCGCCACGGTCGATGCCGGCGAGGCCGATCTGGTGGCGTTCGGGCGTCCCTACATCGCCAATCCCGATCTCGCCGAGCGGCTCGAGAAGAATGCCGAGCTCAACGAGGGAGATCAGAGCACCTTCTACGGTGGCGGCGCCGAAGGGTATGTCGACTATCCGTTCATGGATGGCAGCGTCCGCGACGCGGCCTGACCCAGGCGTCCGGTCCAGCCTGGATCGACCGGGGGTTTCAAGGGGGCGGCACGCAACGGGCGTGCCGCCCTTTTTTCGTGGCGGCGGCCGCCGTTTCAGGCGCGTTTGCGGGTCAGCAGTCCGAGCATCGCCACGCCGGCGATCAGCAGCGGGAATCCGGCTGGCAGCGGGATCGGGGCTGGAATGACATTGTCGGAAAAGCCGACCGAGACGTTATCGGCGACCTCGTACACGTCCACCGGCTCGCCGATAAGGCGGACCCGGTCGAAGCCGGCGGCCGTCAGGCCCAGGAAACCCCCACTGTTCGGTGCGATGTCGCCCATCACGGAGGCGACCAGGGACGTTCCGGCATAGGCATGAAGGCTGTATGCCACCGGTGCAGAGCCTTGCGCTCCGCCCCCGAGATTCTGAAAAATGTCGGTTCCGAAGGCAGTGAAAGTGCCGCCGAGATCGAAATCGAGCCAGTCCGACAGTGGGAAGTTGCTGCCGATGGCCTGGGTGGGATTGGACGATTGGCCCGGCGACGCGGTGTAGAGATCATTTGCATCAGACGAGACGGTCAGTCCGGTGCCCAACGTGAAGGGCGGATTGAGCGGAGCGGGCAGCGTTTCGAAATCCTCCGTGAAGCTCAGGGTAATGGCGTTCAGGAAGGTGGTGCGGTCGGTATATGTGACGGCCCCGGCGGCGGTCGTGAAACCGATGACCAGTGCGGAGGCGAAAGTGAGAAGACCCCTCATGGCATTTCTCCTGGTTGGATTGCGCTGTGTTGAATCACTCTGAAAAGCCGCGCGACGGGGTGGGCGGCTGTACACAATGATGCGACAATACCACAAACCCGCCGAATTTTCGATTGCGAAGGCGCGTTTGTCTCCCCGGCAAACCGGGCATCGAGCGGCGTCTATTGTATCGCGCGGAACGCACGGGCAGGGTGCCGCGAACACAGTCGCACATGCTTGAACAGGCAGCTTCGCGCCCCCAAATAGCAAGATATCGGAAAGGGCCACAGGTCGCCGTGATCGGGACGGGGCCCTTTTGCCAAGAAGGAAAATACATGACCGAGCAAACACGACCCTCCTATCCGGTGCTGCCCTTGCGCGACATCGTGGTGTTTCCGCACATGATCGTTCCGCTTTTCGTGGGCCGCGAGAAATCGGTGCGCGCGCTTGAGGAGGTCATGGCCGACGACAAGCAGATCCTGCTGTCGAGCCAGATCGATGCGGGCGTCGATGACCCGGATGCCGATGGCATCTATCGCACCGGTGTGCTGGCCAACGTCCTGCAGCTGCTCAAGCTTCCCGACGGAACCGTGAAGGTTCTCGTGGAAGGGCGCGAGCGTGTACGCATCGCCGAGTTCATCGAGAATGACAGCTACTTCGAGGCCCGTGCCGAGAGCCTTGATGAAGAAGCGGGCGAGCAGGAAACCGTCGACGCGCTGGTCCGTTCGGTGGCCGGCGAGTTCGAGCGCTACGCCAAGATCAAGAAGAACATCCCCGAAGAGGCGCTCGCGGCCGTCGGGGAGACCCGCGAGCCGGCGAAGCTTGCCGACCTGGTGGCCGGGCACCTTGGCGTCGAGGTCGAGCAGAAGCAACAGCTGCTCGAGACCCTTTCCGTCGCCGAGCGGCTCGAGAAGGTCTATGGCCTGATGCAGGGCGAGATGAGCGTCCTGCAGGTCGAGAAGAAGATCAAGACCCGCGTCAAGAGCCAGATGGAGCGCACCCAGCGCGAATACTACCTCAACGAACAGATGAAGGCGATCCAGAAGGAGCTGGGTGATGGCGAGGAGGGGGCCGGCGAAGTCGCCGAGCTCGAGAAGCGCATCGCCGAGACCAAGCTTTCAAAGGAGGCGCGCGAGAAGGCCGAGGCCGAGCTCAAGAAGCTCAAGAACATGAGCCCGATGAGCGCCGAAGCCACCGTCGTGCGCAACTATCTCGACTGGCTGCTCGGGATTCCGTGGGGCGAGAAGTCCCGCGTCAGCAAGGACCTGGCGAAGGCCGAGAAGATCCTCGATGACGATCATTACGGGCTTGAGAAGGTCAAGGAGCGGATTGTCGAGTATCTCGCCGTGCAGCAGCGCAGCAAGAAGCTCAAGGGGCCGATCCTGTGCCTTGTCGGACCTCCGGGTGTCGGCAAGACGTCGCTGGGCAAGTCGGTAGCCAAGTCCACGGGGCGCGAGTTCATCCGCATCTCGCTCGGCGGCGTGCGCGACGAGAGCGAGATCCGGGGGCACCGCCGGACCTATATCGGCTCGATGCCTGGCAAGATCATCCAGGCGCTGAAGAAGGCCAAGACCACCAACCCGCTCATCCTGCTCGACGAGATCGACAAGATGGGGCAGGACTTCCGCGGTGATCCGGCTTCCGCGATGCTGGAGGTGCTCGATCCCGAGCAGAACGGCACTTTCGTCGATCACTATCTCGAGGTGGAATACGACCTGTCGAACGTGATGTTCCTGACGACGGCGAACTCCTACAATATGCCCGGCCCGCTTCTGGACCGGATGGAGATCATCCCGCTCGCCGGCTACACCGAGGACGAGAAGCGCGAGATCGCCAGGCAGCACCTGATCGGAAAGCAGGTCAAGAACCACGGCCTCAAGAAGGGCGAGTTCGAGCTGAGCGAGACGGCGCTTCAGGAAGTGATCCGGACCTACACGCGCGAGGCGGGTGTGCGGAACCTCGAGCGCGAGATCGCGAAGATCGCCCGCAAGGCGGTGACGCAGATCGTGCGCAAGCAGACCGACAAGGTCGAGGTGACGCCCGAGAACCTGGGTGACTTCCTCGGGGTGCCCAAGCATCGCTACGGTCTTGCCGAGGAGGAGGACCAGATCGGTGTCGTCACGGGGCTGGCCTATACGAGCGTTGGCGGCGAGTTGCTGTCCATCGAGGCGCTCAGGCTGCCGGGCAAGGGCCGGATGAAGACGACCGGCAAGCTCGGGGACGTGATGAAGGAATCGATCGACGCGGCATCGAGCTACGTCCGTTCGATCAGCCCCAAGATCGGGGTTAAGCCGCCGCGCTTCGACAAGCTCGACATCCATGTGCACGTTCCCGACGGGGCAACCCCGAAAGACGGCCCCAGCGCCGGTCTGGCCATGGTGACGTCGATCGTTTCGGTGCTCACGCAGATCCCGGTTCGCAAGGATATCGCGATGACGGGCGAGGTCAGCTTGCGCGGCAATGCGATGCCGATCGGCGGCCTCAAGGAGAAGCTGCTCGCGGCCCTGAGGGGCGGCATCAAGACGGTGCTCATCCCGGTGGAGAACGAGAAGGACCTCGCGGACATTCCTGACAACGTGAAGAAGGGCATGACGATCATCCCGGTCAAGCACGTCTCGGAGGTTCTCGAGCATGCGCTGGTGCGCAAGCCCGAGCCGATCGAGTGGGATGCCGAGGCGGAAGAGGCCGCGGCGGCCGCGGCGGCCAAGTCGTCGGAGGCGGGCACCGGCGCAACCGCGCACTGAGCCCTCTTGAGCATGTGATCGAAGGGGCCGGCCGCCATGGCCGGCCCCTTGCCGTTTGCGCGGCCTTGATGCGGGCCCGGCGCAGGATTGCGAGGATTGCCATTGCCGCGCTGGCATTTCGATTGCCGTCTGCGGAGAAGACCGATCCACGGTCCCTAGGGCCCGGGAGAAGCAAGGGCGGCGTCCGCTCTGGGCCGGCTCTGCTATCGGGGGCGTCACCCCTTTCGGAACATGACGACGTTGCCGGCGCAGGCGAGCGCCACGCCGAGGATCGCCGGCGCCGTCCATTGGTAATCCTCGAGCATGGTCGAAGCGGTAAGCGCGACGATGGGGAAGAGGACCGTCGCATAGCCGGCCCTTGCCGATCCGATTCGGCTTATGAGCATCAGGTAGGTCGTGAAGCCGATGACCGACCCGATCACGCCAAGATATGCGAGCGCGATCCAGTAGCTCTCCCGCATTGGCAAGCCGAGAGGCTGCCCTGTCATCGTGACGATGAGCAGCAGGCACAGCGCGCCGATCGCCATACCCCACGCATTGGCCGTGACGGGCGCAACGCCCAGCATGCTGTTGCGCCGCGATGCCATGTTGCCAAGGGAGAACAGCATGGTCCCCAGAAACGCCCAGGCGATGCCGCGCAGGGTGGCAGGGTCGACCGCCACCGCGACATCGTTCCAGAAGAGCAGGACCAGGCCGCCGACACCCAGGCTCCCCGCCAGGATAGTCCGTCCATCGACGGGATCGCCGAAGAAGAGCCGTGCGTTGATGGCGTTCAAGATCGAGGCCAGGGAGAAGATGACCGAGACCAGGCCTGACGGGATCAACGACGTGGCCATGTAGATGCCGATGAAGTTGAAGCAGAAAAGGCATAGCGCCTGCACGACGACGAACCGCCAGCGGGCGGGCCACCGCAGCCGGCCGAGAGCCGCCAATCCTGCCAGCATGACAACACTGGCAAGAGCGAAGCGGTAGAAGATCGAGACGGTAACGGCCACCTCTCCAACCTGTGCGGCAATGGCGATCCAGGTCGTTCCCCAGATCAGGACGGTGGCGACGAACAAGAACGGCGTATTCATGCGATAGCTCCCTCTGGGACCTTGTAGCCGACGTCCCATGAAGGCCATTGCAGGATCTTGCGGTGAAATTGTGCGGCGGCATGGCGCGGCTTCCCGGCGCAGGCTACGGGATGGCATGACTAGGACCATTCGCGACTTTCTCGGGTCTTCTCCCGCTGCCCGGGCCACGGCCTCACTCGCCATGGGCGCGGAGACCAGTGCCGCGATATGGGAGAACAGCCATGATCGGATCAGCTATACCGCCCCGCGCGGTCACGCCTTCAGCTATTATCTCGAAGGCGGCACGGGCACGCGCCGGCTTGATGTGAGCCCGAGAACGGGGCGGCCCGGCGTGGTCTGCATCATGCCCGAGGGCCAGACCTCGGAATGGGAAATCACGACACCTTTCCGATTCGTGCACCTCTACATACCGGATAACCGGTTGAGAGCTGCATTCGCGCAGGTGCATGATTGCGATGCACGCCGGATGGACCTGCCGGAGCTGACCTTCGACGAAGGGCGAGAACTCGCCTTGCCCCTCGTGCAGTTGTCGCAGGCGGCCCGGTGCCAGGACATCCTGCTGGCGGATGCCGCGCTCTCGGACCTGGTGGGGCGGTTGGGCAAGCGCGCGATTGCCGTGAAGGGCGGGCTTCCCGTGCGTCAGTTGCGACGGATCGACGAATGGATCGATGCCCATCTCGAGGATCGGATCCGCCTTGCCGATATCGCGCACCTGGCCGATCTCTCCCCGTTCCACCTGCATCGGATGTTCCGGATGACGCGCGGGATTGCGTTGCATGGCTGGGTGACGAACCGGCGGATCACGCGGGCGAAGAAAATGCTCGAAGGATCATCCCCCCTCATCGAGATCGCGCATGCCTGCGGCTTTTCTAGCCAGAGCCATTTCTCGAGGGTCTTCAAGGAGCAGACATCCATGACGCCCAGCGCCTATCGTGCGGTGCGGCGCGGGCCGTAGTCATCATCGGGCGCGCGCCCGGGGTCGATTTTCTTCAGGATGGCGCCGATCCTGGCCGGCTCGATCCCGAGACTTTGAAAGGGGCCGGCCCCGCCGCATTCGGGCGCGGCATCTGCAGGGCGCACGCTGGCGGGGCGGGGCAATCAAGGCTTGCACGCGGAATGTGCCCAAGGTAATGAGCGCGCCAACGGGTGATTAGCTCAGTGGTAGAGCGCTTCGTTCACATCGAAGATGTCAGGGGTTCAAATCCCTTATCACCCACCATTTTCCCGTCACGCGGCAGTCTTTCGCCGCGATGATGGCGCCGGCCGGGCCGGGTGGTTAGCTCAGTTGGTAGAGCGTTTCGTTTACACCGAAAATGTCGGGGGTTCGAGCCCCTCACCACCCACCAGCCTTGCATCCCTCATCCCCTGCCGTGCCTTTCAGGACCGACCGGTCTGCCTCATCGCGTTGCGTGAGGTGCGGGCAGGGCGGCCGGTACGATCGGCTTTCCTCAAGACCTGACCGGCAGGGTTCGCCTCTCATCACATACCATTGCGGCATGCTCGCCGTGGGGCGTCTCGGACGGGCGCACCGGCGGCGGCGTGACGGATGGCAACGAGGGGAATCACGCAGATGAGCGATCGTTTTTCGGAATTCACATCGGGCCTCACCGGGCCAGCGAGCCAGATTTTCGCGATCGTCCCCGATGACGGGGCCGATCTGGCGCAGGCGACACGCGCCATCAACGTGGCACAGGGCGGCGCGGTCACCCTGACCACCATCGACGGGACGACGGGCACGATCCATGTCGCGGCGGGAATGGCGTTCCCGGTGCGCGCGCGCCGCATCCATGCGACCGGCACGGATGCGACAGGTATCACGGGACTGGCGTGATGGAGGTCGGTCTCGCGATCGCCATCGGCGCGCCGCAGCCCGTGGCCGAGCTTCTTGCACAGGCGGCGCCGGCCTATGCCATCACTGCCAGCGGCGGCACCGTCACCCGGATCGAGGAGCAGTCCGACCATCTCTCCTTCAGGCTCACCGGGCATCCCGTCGCGCAGTATGACGGCGATTACCTCGTGGCGAAGGCCGCGCTTGCCGAAGGTTGGCCGGTCTTCCTGCGGGCGCCGGTGAGCCGGGGCACGGGACCCGACCATGTCGTCGATGCCGGGCTCGTCATCGCGCCGTCCGATGACCCGCCCGAGATCACCCGGCAATGGTTCGTGGGCACCGACACGGTCGCGCGCGCCTCCGGCAGCACCTACACCCTGCCGCCGGAGGATGACGGCCTCGAGCTGCGCTATGTCGAGATCGCGGCGAATGTTGCGGGGACCGAAGAGCGAAGCATCGTGGCGCAGCAAGAGGTCGTCGCGGCTGTTCAGCCTGCGGTCACGCTCGCCGCCGGCACCTTCTTGAAAAAGGTCTGGCCATTCTCGACGTCGACGAACCTGCTCTACCACGCGAACATTTCGCTCCCCACCCTGCCGACGTCCAACGCCAGCTTCATCGACCTGTTCAACGGCGACATGCGGGTGATCTACAAGACCGACGGCAGCGTCAGCGTTCAGCGTCTCGCGCGCGAGGGGGGCAACATCCACAACATCTCGGTCGTTCCGCCCGGTGCCCTGTCGGCGGGGGACAGGGTCGGTATCCTCCTCGAGATCGACACAGGCACCGCCAACGCCGCGCGGGCGGCCTACAAGCGCAACGATGCGCCGTGGGTGATGAGCTTCGACGGCGCCATCCCC